>CAZTMT010000032.1:0-2857 GCA_964615335.1 uncultured Clostridia bacterium | reverse complement strand
ACGACGGCAGATGACCAGGGGATTTGGTCCCGCTCCCGTTATGAACCCGCACCGAGAGAGGCATCCCTTTTATTCGACCTCAAGTCGGTTGGGCCGATGGGATTCGACTTGGTGCTCCTGGCATCCCTTTCCTTTGACCCTAAGCCTCCCGGATCAACCTTGCCCAGCCGGACCGAACGTTTCGCCGATGGGTACCTGCCGGCCATAAGCCCCCTGACTTTTCCTATCTCCGATCGCACCTCAGATGATGGCCTCAACGATGAGGCGAGCTTCTCCAGCACTCAAGCCCAAACACGCGCAAGCGCGCCATTGCCTCAGCTACGATGTGAGCCTCTCCCCTCCATGGCGAAAGATCGCGCGGGAAAGATACGCTCGGCAGCACTCTCGCCACCACCCGATCGGGTCTCGGGGCCAAGAGAATTCGCCCCCCCCAAAGCACGGCCCTTCGGAACCTAGGAAGAGCGGTACGTTCACGGCGTCGCTCGCGAAGCGCTCGCAGTCACCCCCTCCAATGTCCGCACGCGCTCTCGCACTCTATTCTCTGGCACACGCTCACAGGATATTCTCCGTACGTCCTTTCTCTTGCCCCAAGATCTCTTTGCGAACCCACTTGGCATCGCGCAGGATATAGATATAGACGGAATCCTTCCCTTCGTCGAGAAGATCGCGCAAACCCAATCGCACCCGCTCTAATTGGGCTTCACTTAATTCCCCTTCGAAAGCGGAATTCTGCACCCAATTTAAGTACCGGCGCAAAAACTGACAGACTTTCGCAACCCGGTCTTGCTCGATATCGTACACGAGGATGACGTACATCGTTGGCCTCCCCCGCAGATGATTGCGGAATCTCCGCTCCGGTGGAGCCCCGCCGCCTCCGCCGGCTTCACCACCAGGCGCGCAAGGCGTGATAGCGCTCCGAACCGATCAGGTGACGCACGAGCTTATAGCATTCCAACCGAATGAATCCTCGATAGGAGACGTTCCGTCCCATGCGCCGATGTTTCACCGTCGCTTGCAACCTCTGCTCGAACTCCTGAACGACGATTTTCCGAGCCCGCTCTTTCAAATAGGCGAAGCCCACTTCCTCCATCAGATCCTCGTCGCCGACCATTTGTTTGTTGATGAGCTTGAAGATCATCTTGTCCACGATGAGGGGCTTGAAGATCTCAGCGAGATCCAGAGCCAGAGAGAAGCGGCGCGTTCCCGGTTCATGCAAATAGCTGATCGTGGGATTGAGAGGCGTGCGATAGATCTGCGCGAGCACAGTCGCATAAAGGAGCGAATTGCCGAAACTCAGCAAAGCGTTCACCAGATTATCCGGCGGACGCTTCACGCGGCGCAGGAACGGAGTTTCCAAATCCAGAATCTCATTGAACGCGCGATAATAGGCCTCTCGAACACGCCCTTCAGCTCCCATCAGAGCCGCAACAGAATCGGCTCGCTCGATCTGTTGGGCTTCCCGTTCCATCACGTCCAGAGCCGCATCCACGCTCTTGCCCCGATTGCGATAGTACAGCACGTTACGGCGCAGATTGTGCACGGCCCCTCTCACGATTTCCTTCGCCAGCTCCACCCTGTCCGATTCCCTGAGGTAATGTTCGACCTGCCGGATCAGAAGGTACCCTGAGACGTTGCTCTCGCGCGGGTAGTAGGTGCCGCTGTAAAAACCATAGTAGTTAAAGACGTGCAGCGGAATGCCCTTTTGCGCGAGGAAGTTGAGGAGCTTCGTGTTCAGCGCGACCTCGCCGAACAGAAAGAGCTGCTCGACATCTTCGACGGGGATCGCCCGCGGGCGCTCCGGAGCTTGAGCGGCCGATGCCTCAGCGCTGGCAGGCTCAGCCATAGAATCAGCCGTCGCCTCGGAGAGCTCTGACGTTTCATCCTCTTTCAAGGTCATCGCCTCCGACAGCGCTTCGGCGTCATTTTCGGCATGTACGCTCTGCCCTATCATCTCGGACTCGGGAGCCGGTTCTTGGTCACCGGCTGTCGCGACCTCCTCGCTCCTCTCCAGGTAGAGTGTATTCCCCTTGCGGTGCAACCGGCCGCTTGTGAAAATATAATACGTGCGTGCCATACTCTCATCCCTCAATAGATGCTCGGCGAGAGCTAATACCCGCGCGGTTCTTCTGTCATCCCCAGCATAACTCACAATAGGCGCACTGTCGGCAGATCGGCATGAATTCGACATGAGGCGGAATCGGCAGCCGCTCGATCTGTCGAATCTCACGCAAGGCGAGTTCAACTTCTCGCTCGGACTCTTCAGTCAGCTCGATCGGCTCGCGCCGGCGTTCTTTGGGGAACCGCAACTCGCCGGTCAGACCGGTCGCTCCCAGCCGTTTGAGATAGTAGAGATAGTAGAGGACTTGCAAACGGGCCGCTTCCTTCATCCGGCGAGAGTATTTGATCTCGAGCACCCGACCCTGTCCCTGGATCAAGTCCACTTTGATGAGATCATCAATGAGCAGTTCGCGACGCGGCTCATCACGATAGGCCCGCTCATGCAGCAGCCGCCCCAAGGCCACGCGCTCGCTCGTCGACTCCATGCGTATGTCATGAGCATAGAGCCACAGCTTCCTCGGACAGACGACGTAATAGTTGACCTTGATGCCGTTGGTCTTCAACTCCGCAAATTCTTCCTCCGTCATAAGCCCGACATGAACCCAGAAAGTGTCACGTGAAGGACCCAGCGAAAGCGCATGTCCTGAATGAACCAACGCGTATCGTAGCGGAAAGCTCTGGACATGTATATGAGATGATCTTGGAGTCAAATAATCGCAGCATCAACATAGTCCACAGGGACGTTCAAACTGATACCTTTTGCAGGGTCATAGTTATATTTCGCGAAATAGATATCTCG
>CAZTMT010000031.1:0-4313 GCA_964615335.1 uncultured Clostridia bacterium | reverse complement strand
CCTCGAAAGACCTTCGCTGTCGGGGGGCGCAGCGCTTGCATATAATCAGACCCTCATCTCCGGGCTGAACTGTTTCAGTTTGGTGTTTACAGCAAGGGAGGGTCATATGACGTATCCTTCCCGTTGGATAGTCCCCCGGCATGGGGAGACGGGGAGGACCGCCTATGACCCTCGAAGCCAGTGTACACGCGTTCCGCCTGCGAGTGATAGCCCGTGCGCACGCCCTGGGGAACGTCAGCCAGGCCTGCCGGGAGTTCGGGGTCTCCCGCACCCTGTTCTACCGCTGGCGACGGCGCTACCTGGCCTACGGGCCCGATGGGCTGTACCCCAAGCGCCCCGGACCACACCGCGGTCGACCCCCCACCCTGAGCGTGGAGGTGGTCTGCCTGGACACGTTCTACATCGGGAAGCTAGTAGGGGGTGGGCAAGGTCTGGCAGTACACCGCCTGCGACGCCGCCTGTTCGTACGCCATCGCCGAGGTCGCCACGGAGTTCTCGGCACAGGCGGCGCGGTTCCTGACGACCCGGGTGCTTCCGGCCTACCGGGCGGCGGGGTGGCCGATCCGCCGGGTGCTCACCGACCAGGGCAGCGAGGACCGGGGGGCGTTCGATCAGGCCACTGCCGCCCTGGGGATCCGCCACACCCGCACCCGGCCCCGGCACGCGTGGACCAACGGGTTCGTGGAGCGCCTGCAGGGGACCATCCCGAGCCGGCTGTGGCGTGTGGAGTTTCGCCGTCGGTTCTTCACCCACGTGCGGTTCCTGCAGGCGGCCTTGGATCGGTATCTCGAGTTCTACAACCACCGCCGACCGCACTTGGGCTACCGCACCAACGGGTGGCCACCCGCCGAGATGTTCTGGGGCGTGGCCTGGAGGGGAGACCATGACCAGATCTTCCATGCATGATGTGTGCACACCCTTCCGAAACTGGACACTCCGGGCATCCCGCGAGCTCGCCCGACATCTCGGCGCTCCCCTCCGCCGCGTTGCCGCTGTCCTGGTAGTCGCAGGCGGCCTGCTGACATCTCCGGCGGGCGCCCTCGGCCGGGCCGTGCCTCCGGACGCCGTGAGCCTGTACATGGAGGGCCGGTATCTGCAGGCCCTCCCGCTGTTCGAAGCGGCCGCCGCCGCGAGCCCTGAGGACTCGCCCGCCTGGACCTGGCTGGGCGCCACCTACTACCACCTCAACCGCCTCCAGGACGCGGTGCGGGCGTTGCAGAGGGCGGCCACCCTCGACCTCCGCAACCCCGCCGCCCTGCTCTTTCTCGGCCTCGCGTACCTCCGGACGGGCGACACGGCGAGAGCCCGCGACTTCTTCCGGCGTGTACAGAACCTGGTCCCCGGCACCGAGTACGCACGCAGTGCCGCAGCTTGGCTGTCCACGCTAACCGCTGGACCCATCTCGATACCGCCCGCGTCGCCCGACGGACAATGCCCGCCCCCTCCGGCCACCCAGCAGGTTCGTCAACCGGCGGTCTTTCCGGCGCCTGGCTCAAGTGTCGAAATTGCGAGTTGGGGATTCTCGATCGAAGGTGCAGAACTCGTGATCGCTGGCGAGCTCATCAACACGTCCAGTCGAGACCTCGAGAACGTCCGGGTTCAGGCCACGGGGTTCGGCATCGACGGCCGTGAACTGGCCTCGGTCGCGAAAACCCTGCCCGGCACGTTATCCGCCCAAGACCTGCGTGACTTTCTTCTGAAGCTCCCCACGACGCCACCGCCGATTTGGGTGCGCCTGCGCATTCAGGATTACGCGGACCGGCCGCAAAACGAGTCACTACATACTGTGCTCGCCATCGTTCCCCCTGAAGAGTACGAGCCGCTGGCCCGGATGCGAATCAAGGTCGGCGTGGTGACGATTCCAGGCGGTCCGGCAGGATCTCATACTATCTGCGTGTGGATTGCTGACGCCGCCCGCTTCCCACTCAAGCTTGCGCGGGCACGCATCACCGTCGACGGCAAATCTCCGACGGCGGCTGAGCGCCAAGTGAGGTCGGTGGACGTCACTCCAGGGATCACGGCTTCGTTTACAGTCCGCTGGCGCGAAATGATGCAGCCAGCGGCGCAGGTCAGGCTGGAAACCGTTGTCCTCGCCCCGCCGCCGTAACCGGTGACCGTACAACGAGCAATCCGCTCCACCGCATCCTTCGGGGCCGATCACCTGGCGATGACGGTTGTGCGCGTACATGTGACGCGGCTTGCCCTCCTGACATCCACCTCCACGCAAACCCGCCAGGCACCAGGGGCAGCCGGTGAAGTAGCTGTCACTCGCAGCACCCCGGGGGGCACTCCGGACACCGCGCTGACGCACTCCACTTCGGGATGAGGCTCCGATTGGAATCGGTCAGGTTGGCTATCCCGCACACCGCATATGTAGCCTGCTGCACGCCCGCTCGCCTCGGTTGCGCCGGGCGGCAGGTGGAGGACGGCGCGGACCGTAACTCCCACCTGCCGCAGACCCTCGCCGATGTACAGGCAATAAGTGAGCGGACTTCGGGCTTGTGCGACCTCCGGCCGGACCTCGAGCCGCGCCTCCGTCCCGGGCAGGGCTGCCGACAAAACGCATTCATCTGCGGGGGGCTGAAGTTGCGCGAAGCCTCCTGATCCTTGAACGAGCAGGCCGGCAAGAGCCCCCAGCACAGGAACGACCAGCGGTAAAGACCTGCGGAATGGCCGCCAGAACCCCACCAGGTGCATCATGCCACCTATCCCGACGTAACCGCCCGCCCGGCAGTTCCCGAAAGCCCGGCCCTCCCCGGGTGGAGAGGGCCGGGCTTCTCGGGTTGGCGGGAATACTACGGGAACCGGTCATGGTAGACATCGTCCTCGCCGTCAAACTGCGAGAACTTGTCTGCCCGGTCTGTCCACGCGATATGGTAGAGCCGCGGCGTCGTAGACGAATCGATATAGTCGCCGATGAAGCTAAAGTCGCTGCGGGAACTAACGTCAGTGGCCCGGATACGGGCGCCGAACGTCGCGCCCCCGTCAATCGAACGGCGGTAAAAGATATCGTACATGCCATTGGGGCCGGCCGCTGCCGTGCTCTTGTGCCCATTGTACGCGACGTATATACGGGGCAGTGCAGCCTCGGTACGCTGCGCCACGACGGTCGCATAGCCCTGGGCGCGCCCAAGATCGTCGGAGCCAACGACGACCGGTGTCCCCCACAGGCTGTACGGGGGCGCCAGGCTGCGACGGTACAGGACGTTGCCGCACTCAGTGTTGCTGGCGCCCGCGGTGGGATCATAGGTTACCGCCAGGTGCGCCCGCCCCAGATGGTCTATGGCAATCGCCGGGAACATGGCGCCCCACCATCGGTGCAACGAACCGGAGGGGCACAGCCAGTACGGCAACTCGTAGGCACGATTGTTCAGTGCCGCCACCTCAGCATCCCAGGTACTTCCATAGTTTGCGCTACGTCGGCAGCGGACGTCAAACACGCCGGTCAGCCAGCCGTCGGCCTCCGAGTTGTACCAGCACACCAGCACGTTACCGTCCGGCGCCCCTACGGGCCGTGACCCTGAGAGCACAGGGCTGCAGGCGCTGGAATTGGCCAGGTAGATGCCAGGGCCGAGGTCCCACGTGACGCCGTAGTCACGCGAGCGGTTGAAGATAATGTTGCAGGCATCTGCGGTCGTGAATTCTGTGGCCGACACGTAGACCACTGCTTCACCGCCCGCGGTCGCATTGAACGTGTGCACATCCAACCATTCCTTGTCAATTAACTGCCCGAGGGACGGCAGCGGGACTGCCGGCGTGCTGCACACGTTCCACGGCGCTTCACCTGGGGCCGTGCAGACGACGACATCGGACGTGTCAGTGTCCAAGTCAATGGACATGTAAGCGTAGTATACGACCTTGCCGTCCGGCGAAAAGCGCACGACAGGGTCCGAGCAAAGGTCCCCGGTACTGGTCAGCGGCAGGTCGACGTAGAACCATGACCGAAACGTCTCGCCGGCATCAACGCTGAACCACGCCCGGCATTCGGGCGCGGGAATGTTGTGCGCAAACACAACAACCAGAGAGCCGTCGGCCGGATTGGCAGCCACGCTGGGCTCGTTCTCGGAAAACGCGGCGGCCGTCCCGACGGGGTTGTCCAGTTCCGTCCGGTACCTGGACGGGCCAACCCTCTTGTCTAGAGGACCCAGCCGTTTCCCGCGGATGGACGGCACTGCGTGCTTGAGCGCGAGGGCCTCTGCTGCCCTGTAGCTGAGCATCGGGATTATCTGGAGCACCCGATCAACGGAGAAGGAAGCAGAACTAGGTACACGCGTGGCAGGAGTCTGAGCTACAGCAGGCAAAGCCCCCGCAGT
>CAZTMT010000030.1:0-6962 GCA_964615335.1 uncultured Clostridia bacterium | reverse complement strand
GAGCTTCATGGCTGAAATGGATGATAAGAAAAATGGCAGCTGCTGGCAACCCCCATTTCCAGGAGAGGGCGCCCCTTGCTCGGGGTGCGATTGTGAACCGTCACCGGGAATCCTGCCCGCAGGAGATTGGCCGCCATGGGACGGCCCATCGTCCCCAATCCGATGAATCCGATGCGCATCGGGTCCTCCTTCTTATCGCGTCGGGGCCGCGCGCGCTGTTGTCGTGAGGCCGTGCCCGATCGGGTACATCCCCGGCAGGCTGATGGGGAGTCGTCCGGTGAAGGGAATCTCTCCGAGGATCGCCCGTACGGCGGCGCGCTCGGCCTCCGGGTAGTATTCGTATGTCAGAATGCCGGTCGGCAGCTCAGGCACGAAGGTGAGCGCGTAGGGGCTCCCGAAGAGCGTGAAGACCAGCGGCTTCTCGGAGCGCGAGAGGAACCGCAGCAGATCCAGCAATTCCTCGCTCAGATCAATCGAACCTTTGTATGCCGCCACGCGGATGAATCCATTGACCAGGATGACATCGCACAGGCTCGCCAGCTTCTTGACGACCTCGATCGTCTCACGCGAGCTGGTTCCATCCAGAGTCACTTCGACGACCTGGGGATGGCGCCGGAGAAGCTCCGCGCGGAAGGCGCTTCCGGGAACCCCCTCCCGCCATCCGTCGCGCGCATCCAGAAGCGTGAGCAGGAGAACGCGTTGGGTCGCATCCAGCGTCAGAGGGAGAAGGCGCCGCTCGTCGCGAACCAGAGTGAGCGCCCGTTCGATCATCGTACGCGCCCATTGCTGATGCTCTCGGTTGCCCACGAGGGTCTCGATCCGATCCAGGTCCACGTATCGGTTTCGGTGAAGGCCGAGTCGGGCCTTCGCCTCCAGCAGGCGGCGCACGGAGGCTTCGATACGCGCCAGCGGGATGTCGCCTTTTTGCACGGCATCTCGAAGGGCCGTGAAAGATTTCTCGACGTCCACGGGGAAGAGGATCACGTCGGCTCCGGCTCGAACAGCGCGCACGGTCGCTTCTTCCGGAGTGAAATGATCGGCGACTCCGCGCATCTGCATGGCATCGGTGAAGATCAGCCCGTTAAAGCCCAGCTCCGTTCGAAGCAGCCCGGTGAGAATGGTCGGCGAAAGCGTCGCGGGCACGCCCTTTTCGGGTTCGAGCTGGGGGAGGGCGATGTGAGCCGTCATGATCGCCGCGACGCCCGCCTGAATGGCCGCGCGAAAGGGGGGCAATTCGATCCGATCCAGGCGCTCGCGGTCCACTGCAATGACGGGCAGCTCCAGATGCGAATCCTGACTCGTGTCTCCGTGCCCGGGGAAGTGCTTGGCCGTCGCCAACTGCCCATTCTCTTGCGCTCCGCGAATGTACGCCTGACCCAGACGCGAGACCAGAGCGACGTCTTCGCCGAAGGACCGAATGTTGATGATGGGATTTCGCGGGTTGTTGTTGACATCCAGCACGGGATAGAAATTCACGTGAATGCCCAGAGCGCGTCCCTCGATCGCCGTGATCTGGCCGGCGCGATAGGCCAGCTCGTCGCTCCCGGTCGCTCCAAGGGCCATGGCGCGCGGCAGGCGCGTCGCTCCGCGGAACTGGTATCCCGGTCCCCCTTCCAGATCGGCCGTGATCAAAAGAGGAACCTTCGCCAGCCGCTGCATGCGATTCAGCAGAGCAGCCAACGCGACGGGATCCCCTCCGAAGGCATGATACCCCCCGACGTGAAACTCCACAATGTGACGCTCGATCGTGCGGAACTCATCGCTCTCCCGGTTCATGAAGACGGGAGACATCGCCGGGACAAGCATCTGCCCGATCTTCTCCTCCAGTGTCATCTCTCGGAGCGTCTTTTCGACCCAGGCTCGATCTTCCGGGCTGAGAGATGTCGGAGGAGCTTGTCGAGAGATAGCGGGCCGCGCGATCGCGAGCCCAAGCACCAGGGTGAGGATCCATGCTTTTTTCATCGTCTCACCGGTCTTCGAAAGTGATGTGTGAGTTTAGCGCGCGACTCGCTTTTCGTGCAAACGCTTCTTGGGTCGCCGAGAGTCCGTGCGTCCTTTCAGACGCCGTCGCACCGTTCGATAGGGCGAGTAGGGTCTGTGATCCATTCGCTCCAGGAGCCGGCATAGAGCCGAGCGTCGCCCAGACCGGCATGCGCCAGGGCCAGGAGATTATGCGCTGCCGTCACGCCGGATCCGCAGTAGAAGATGGCGCGAGCGGCCGGGACGTCGCCGAGAATCTGCTCAAAGCGCGCGCGCAGCTCGGCGGTCGAGCGGAAATGACCGCGCGCATCCAGGTTCTCCAAATAGGGTGCACAGATCGCTCCGGGGATGTGTCCGGCCACCGGATCAATCGGCTCTTGTTCCCCGCAGTATCGCTCGCGCGTTCGGGAATCTACCAGACGCACGCGCGGATCGCGCAGGGCCGCCAGAACGTCTTCAGCGCTCGCTACAAGTTCCGGGCGGAGACGGGAGACGAAGCGCCGGGGAGGACGTTCTTCGTGCCCCTGACGGAACGGGCGTCCCTGAGCGCGCCACCTGGACCATCCGCCGTCCAGCACAGCGACAGCCTCATGTCCGAGCCATCGCAACAGCCACCAGAGCCGCGCCGCCATCGTGCCGCCGCTGTCGTCATAGGCGACGACCTGGACTGTCGCATCAATTCCCCATCGGCTGAAGCGTTCGACAAGATGTTCCACAGAAGGGAGGGGATGACGCCCGGTCTTCCCCGGAACGATCGGACCGCTCAGGTCACGTTCCAGATGCGCGTAGACGGCCCCGGGGATATGCCCCTGCTCGTATTCGTGTTGGCCTCGCTCGGGATCTTCCAGAGCGAAGCGGCAGTCTACGATGGCCCAGTTGGGGTCATCCAGATAAGGGGCGAGCGCTTCGGCCGAGATCACCGTCCGGTACGTCATAGAGCGCGCTCGGGGCATTCGGTCTTCAGGAAGCGCGCTTCGAGCTGGTGGAGCTTCTCCAGACGCCGCCGGTGGCGCTCCTCGCCGCTGAAATGGGCGCTGACGAAAGCGCGCACGATCTCCTTGGCCAATTCCGAACCGATAACACGCGCTCCGAGAACGAGCACGTTGATGTCATCATGTTCGACGCCCTGATGGGCCGAGTACGTATCATGGCAGAGGCCGGCGCGAATGCCCGGTACTTTGTTCGCGGCCACAGAAGCTCCCACGCCACTGCCGCAGATGAGGATGCCTCGTTCGGCGCGTCCCTGCCGGATCGCGCGCGCGACGGCTTCGGCATAGTCGGGGTAGTCTACGGGCTCGAAGCTCTCGGTCCCGAGATCTTCGACCTGATGACCCAGCTCGCGCAAGTAGGCTACCAGCACTTGCTTCAGCTCGAAGCCCGCGTGATCCGCTCCGATTGCGATGCGCATGTCCCAATCCTCACGTTCTAGCGTCGGCACAAGTGTAGCAAACCGGCCTCGGAGCGCGCGAGGTGCCGGCGAGGCTTCGAATGCGCGCTCTCGCGCGCGAAAAAGGGTTATAAAAAATGGCGATTTTGGCAAAAAAAGAATCAATTTTACAAATGGCCCGAGGGTCGCTACACTATCCCTATCTCTCAACAAGAGAGCGAGAGTCGGAAGGAGAAGGAATATGGCGAGAATGGCGGGGACGGAGATCTTCGTCGAATGTTTGCGGCGGGAGGGGGTACAGGTCGTCTTCGGCCATCCCGGAGGGGCCATTCTGCCCATTTACGATCGGCTGTACGATGCGGAGATTCAACATATACTCATGAGGCATGAGCAGGCCGCCGCGCATGCAGCCGATGGATATGCGCGGGCTTCGGGGCGCGTGGGAGTGGCGATGGCGACTTCGGGGCCGGGAGCGACGAATCTGGTGACCGGAATCGCGAGCGCGTTCATGGATTCGGTCCCGATGGTCGTCTTCACCGGGCAGGTGCCCTCGACGCTGATTGGGACCGATGCCTTTCAAGAAGCCGATGTCGTGGGGATCACGCGGCCCTGCACGAAACACAACTATCTCGTTTTGCGGACGGAAGATTTAGCCCGCACGATCCGGGAGGCATTTTACATCGCGCGAACGGGGCGGCCCGGGCCGGTTCTGGTGGATCTGCCCAAAGACATTCAACTGAGCGAGTGCGAATTCACCTATCCCGATACGGTGCAGTTGCGCGGGTATCGGCCGGTTCGGGAAGGGAATCGCGAGGCGATTCGACAGGCGGCGCAGGCGATTGTCGAGGCGGAGCGCCCGGTGATCTATGCCGGAGGAGGAGTGATCGCTTCCGAAGGGGCAGCCGAATTGCGATGGCTCGCCGAGCAGGGACGCATTCCGGTGGCCATGACGCTCATGGGCTTGGGAGGCTTCCCCGCGGAGCATCCGCTCTCGCTCGGAATGCTCGGCATGCATGGGAGCTGGTACGCGAACACGGCTATCAGCCATTGCGATCTGCTCCTGGCCATCGGCGTGCGATTCGATGATCGGGTGACGGGGAAAATCTCCGAGTTCGCCCCCGCGGCGCGCAAGGTGCATATTGACATTGATCCGGCCGAGATCAATAAGAATGTGCGGGTGGACATCCCCATCGTCGGGGACGTGAAGTGCGTCCTCTCGGTGTTGAATGCGGACCTGGAGGAGCTTGTGGCCCGACATCGGACGGCGGAGTGGGAGCGGAAGCGCCGGATCTGGCTCGAGCAGATCGCTGAGTGGAAACGGATGTATCCGTTCTCCTACGAGTTCGACGAGCGGGTGATCAAGCCGCAGTGGGTGATCGAGGAACTCTCGCGCCTGACCGATGGAGAAGCGATCGTGACGACCGACGTGGGGCAGCATCAGATGTGGGCCGCGCAGTATTATCGGTTCAAGCATCCGCGGACGTGGATCACATCGGGAGGGTTAGGGGCGATGGGCTTCGGATTGCCGGCGGCCATCGGAGCCTGGTTCGCGCGTCGGGATCGGCCTATTGTGGCCATCTGCGGGGATGGGAGTTTTCAGATGACGATGCAGGAGCTGGCCGTGGTGGCCGAGCATCGGATTCCCGTGAAGATCATCATCATCAACAACTTCTACCTGGGGATGGTGCGACAGTGGCAGGAGATCTTCTACAACGGGCGCTATGCGGCCAGCGACCTGCGCGTCTCGCCTGACTACGCGAAGATCGCCGAGGCCTACGGACTGCGCGGATATACGGTGCGCCGCCCCGGAGAGCTGGCGGATCTTCTGGAGCGAGAATTGCTCTCGGAGGATCCCGTTCTCTTCGACGTGCATGTGGCGGCCTGCGAGAACGTCTATCCGATGGTCCCGCCGGGAGCTTCGATCCGAGAGATGATCGTGGGGCCGCACGCCGTGCGGCGGCTCGCCGACAGCAAGGAGTCCATTGCGTGAGATGATTCGGACGCTGGTACTGACGGTGGAGAACAGGCCGGGGGCGCTGGCTCGCGTCGTCGGACTCTTCAGCGCGCGCGGAATCAATATCGAGAGCCTGACGGTCGCGCGAACCGAAGACCCGACGCTCTCGCACATGACGATTGTCGTGGACCTGGAGGATGCCGCTCTGGAGAAGCTCCTCAAGCTCCTGGATCGCCTCGTGGATGTCGTCACGGTGAAGGCTGTGCACGAGCGGGAGGCTGTCGAGCGAGAGTTGTTGCTCGTCAAAGTCCGACATGAGCCGGGGCAGAAGCTGGAGCTTCTCAAAGAGGCTGAGATTTTCCGAGCCCGCGTCGTGGACGTCTCCCCACAATCCTACACGCTGGAGCTGACCGGAGACGAGGAGAAGCTGGAGGCCTTCCTCCGAGTCTTCGAGAAGTACGGGATTCTGGAACTGGTGCGTTCGGGGAAAGTGGCCATGGCGCGGGGCTCGTGAGACCTCATCCGGGAGGAAGAGACGATGGCGACGATCTATTACGAGCAAGATGCCGATCTGCGATGGATTTCGGGAAAGACGATTGCTATTCTCGGCTATGGGAGTCAGGGACACGCGCATGCTCTGAATCTGCGGGATAGCGGGCAGAAGGTGATCGTCGGTTTGTACCGCGGGAGTCGCTCATGGGCCAAAGCGGAGGCCGAGGGACTCACCGTTCTGCCCGTGGAGGAGGCCGCCGAGCGGGGGGACATCCTCATGTTGCTCGTGCCCGATCCGGTGCAGCGGGAAGTGTATGAGCGGGCGATCGCGCCGACATTGCGACCGGGCAAAACGCTCATGTTCGCGCACGGGTTCAATATCCATTACCATCAGATCATACCTCCTCCGAACGTGGATGTCTCGATGGTGGCGCCCAAAGGGCCGGGACATCGGCTCCGAGAGTTGTTCGTGGAAGGGCAGGGGGTGCCGGCGCTTCTGGCCGTCCATCAGAACGCTTCGGGGCAAGCCAAGGAGACAGCTCTGGCCTACGCCAAAGGCATCGGAGCGACGCGCGCCGGAGTGATCGAGACGACGTTTCAGGAGGAGACCGAGAGCGATCTGTTCGGAGAACAGGCTGTGCTCTGCGGAGGAGTGACGGCCCTGATCAAAGCGGGGTTTGAGACGCTCGTAGAGGCGGGGTATCAGCCGGAGGTCGCCTATTTCGAGTGCCTGCATGAGCTGAAGCTGATCGTGGACCTGATCTACGAGGGAGGGCTCTCCTACATGCGATATTCCATCAGCGACACGGCCGAATATGGGGATTATACGCGAGGGCCGCGAATCATCAACGAACAGGTGAAGGCGGAGATGCGCCGGATTCTCGCCGAGATTCAAAACGGGACGTTCGCCCGCGAGTGGATTCTGGAGAATCAGGCGGGGCGCCCGAGCCTGCAGGCCTATCGCCGCCGCGAGGCCGAACTGCTCATCGAGCGCGTCGGAAGAGCCCTCCGCCAGCAGATCATCGGCCTGAAGGCGCGCGCCGCCTCGGCGTGAGATCACATCGTGGGATTCTTCTTCGCCCCTTGCGCGCCCAGGGGTTGCCAGCAGCTGCCATTTTTCTTATCATCCATTTCAGCCATGAAGCTCTC
>CAZTMT010000029.1:0-9045 GCA_964615335.1 uncultured Clostridia bacterium | reverse complement strand
TTTCTGTGGAAAGATGTCGTTCCGTAAAAGGGCTGACGCCCCAGGCTATTTTCTGCCGCCCACTCCGTGGGCTCATTTCGGAGGGCGACCGGGTTCTCCTGCCGCTCAGGGGCGATCCCTCTCCGAACGAGCGCGACGTTCCTCACGCCACGCGGTGAAGATCGCTTCCTCCTCTGCGCGGACCAGTGCGCGCCGCAGCAGATGTTCGTCTTCGGTCACGCGGCTCAGCAGATCGAGCGTCTGCCGCAGGTCCAGGCGTGGGTTCAACTGTCGGGCGCGGGAGAAGGCGCGCAGTGCGAGATCCCGATCGCCGAGGAAGACCGCATAGCGTCCCAGGTCGTAGTAAGTCTCTGCGTTCAAGGGATCAAGTTGCAGGGCTCTCTCGAAAGCGCGAAGAGCCTGCTCCCGCTCGCCCAGTTCGGCCAGCGTCCGCGCCCAGAGGGCCCAGTAGCGACCGCGCGCCGGACGTCCGAGCACAGCTTCGCGGGCCAGCTCCTCGGCGCGCTCAAAGAGGGCATATCGCTCAAGTCGCGAGCGATCCGGGAGGCGCCCGTAATCGAAGAGCTGGCGGGCGCGCCAATGGCGCATTTCCGGTTCGTAGCCGGGGAGAAGAGAATCCGCGGCGCGCAACGCCTCTTCAGGAGGCTGCCGGTGAAAGGTTCGGAACCAGGCGAGAAACTCCTGATGGTGGATCGCCGCGCGAAGGGCCACGGTCGCGTAGCCGAATGCTCCCAGAGACAGCAGCACCAGAGCGCTCGGGAAAAGGCGGCGAGCGCGCTCGCGCGTCCATCGCCGCGTCCGCCCCAGCAGAGCGATCTCACCGTTTGAGCGCACATGGAGCACAAGAGCCGCCTGCGTCGTCGCCGCGAGCAGGGCGAAGGCGAAAGCGTTGGCCGGGATGTGGAAGTTGAAATCGTAAAGCCCGTGGAGCAAAAACGCTATGAGGCCGAAGAGCCCCCCGGCCGCCAGACCGCGCACCTCTTCGTTGCGCCGCTCATGCCAGAGGCTGAGGAGGCGACGCCCCAGGATCAGAAGGAGCGCCATCAGAACTCCGAATCCCACGATCCCCAGCTCCGCGAGCGCCTGCAGATAATCGTTCTCCGGATGGACGGTGAAGAAGCCGGCGAATCCCGACTTATAGGCCGGAAAGACCTCGGCGAAGTTCCCCAGGCCACAGCCCAGAAGCGCATAGTCGCGAACAAGAGCGAGCGTATCGCGCCAGGTGTGGAGCCGGTAATGCACCGAAGGATCGCCCGCGAATTGATAACTTCCCAGAACAGCTCCCGAACCGAAAGCCAGAACGCCCGCCACCAAAGCGGCCAGAAGGAGCAGGATCATCAGGAGAGCCCGTCGCGAGTCCGAGCGTTTGAGAAGCAGCGGAAGAATGGCGCTCGCGCCGAGAACGCTCACGACCCCTCCTCGCGAACGCGAGAGCAAAAGGCCGATGAGCAAAAGCGCGCCCAAGCCCAGAAGCCACAGCGCGCGCGCTCCCGAATAGTCGCGCAAGCGGATGCGTCCGCTGAGGACCGGCTGAGTGTCAGCCAGAAGAAGTCCGAGCGTCGCCCCCAGAGCCAGCTCGATGAACCCGGCGAAGTGGTTGTGGTTCACATATGGGCCGAAAGGGAAAGCCGATAAGGTCTCGATCCGCCAGAAGAGCTTGCCGTTCCAGAAGGCGAGCTGGATCAGGGCGAAGAGCGTGAGGCTCACACCGACCAGGACGAAATAGACGAAAAATCGCTTCACGCGCCGCGGGTCATGGAGCCAGTTGGTCACGATGAAGAACGCGACTCCATAGGCGATCCATTTCAAGGCCTCTTCGCGAAGGAGCGTCCCGTTCAGAGCCAGGGGAACCCACGCGCTCTCTCCCGAAAGAGCGATCTCGGCCGCGCGCGGGGAAAGCCGAGCGAGAACCGCCGGGGGGAGGGGAAGCGCCTGAAAGAGCGGCAGCAGCAGAAGAAGCAGCAACAGGAGATTCGCCGATGATGCCATCCAGAACAAGTGGCCTCGCGACCATCCCCTCGCGAGGAAAAGGAGCGTCAGTCCCGCGACGCCCACTTCCATCGCGCCATATCCCCAGGCCTCTACGGCGCCGAGCGCAAAGGGGAGCCCGAAGAGCAGCAGGACGAGCGTCGCTTCGATCGCTCGATCCAGGCTCCGCCATGCGTGCGAGGGAGCAGCGCGAGAGGAGAGAGCGCGCGTCCGTTCTCCGCTCACGGTGAGGCCCTCATCGGAGTCGCGTTCGTCGGGATGAGGTTGATTCCCTCTGGAATCCCAACTCTCTCAGCCGTTGCTTCATCGTGCGGAACGCCGGTGTATCCTCCCGAAGGCGAGGATCCACGGAGAGGTGATCCGTGATCTCCGCCTGCGTGTTTCGGATGCGTTCGGAGGCCGGCGGATGCGTGCGGAAAACGGAGCCGAGCAGATCGGGCTGACGGCGCGCGATCTGTCCGAGCTTCTCGAACATCGAGATCATCCCGCGCGGATCGTATCCGGCGCGGTACATCGTATGCAGGCCGAGGAAGTCGGCTTCGCGCTCGGCATCGCGCGAATGTTTCGTCAAAATACCTGTCGCAAGAAGTTGCGAGACCTCCTGCCCGATGCGGGCCGCCGTGCTTTCGCCTCCGATCGCTTCGATGCCGAGGTTCAGAAGACCAACGAGGAACTGATACTTCTGCGCGCGCTTGAGATTTTTGAGCCCGTGTCGCGCGACGATGTGCCCGATCTCATGCCCGATTACCGAGGCCAGCTCGCTCTCCCGCTCCACGGTCGCCAGCAGACCCGTGTGGATGTACACGTACCCTCCCGGCAGCGCGAACGCATTCACCGTCGGATCTTCGATGACGAAGAAGTGATACGCGAGATCCGGGCGCTTGGAGACGCGCGCGAGCTGCTCTCCGAGGCGCTGCACGTAATCGGCCAGCAGCCGGTCGCGCACGATCTTCTGCTCCTTCTCCAGTTGCCGGTGCAGCTCCTGTCCGAGGCGAATTTCCTCCTGTTCCGGATAGAGGCCCTCGTTGCTGTAGCTCGCCTGGCGGAACTTGTCGTAAGGATTCCGATTCTGGGCCGCGACGCCGATGGGATCCCCAACGGCGTCCGTTCTCGGAAGACCGGAGACGAGCCCCAGAGCGAGTCCGACGATCACAAAAACAGCGCATCTCATATGGCGACCTCGTCCTCTCATATTCGCCCCTCAGAATAGCGGAATTTCTGAGGCAAGATCAATCCCCTCCCGTGCGCGGCGCGCATCTCTTTGGGATCTCTCACGGTCCTTTGACGCTCGCGCGCCGGGACCAGGATCCGCTTTGTCTTCAACGCGGGGATTGTGGTATATTGCCGTCCCTCATCGGGAGAAATGTGACGCAGGGGGTGTGGAGCCTTGAGCATACTGGTTGACGAAAACACGCGCGTCGTCGTGCAGGGGATCACCGGTCGCGAGGGGACGTTTCACACGCAGCAGATGAAGGCCTACGGGACGAAGATCGTCGCCGGTGTCACTCCGGGAAAGGGGGGGAGCATTCATGAAGGCGTGCCCGTCTTCGATACGGTCGAGAAGGCGGTGCGGGAGACCGGAGCCAATACGAGCGTGATCTACGTCCCGGCGGCTTTTGCCGCCGATGCCATCATGGAGGCCGCCGATGCCGGAATCGCTCTGATCGTATGCATCACCGAGGGGATTCCGGCCCTGGACATGGTGAAGGTCATGGCCTTTTTGAGGGAGAGACCGGCGCGGCTCATCGGGCCCAATTGTCCGGGAGTCATCTCTCCGGGGAAATGCAAAGTAGGGATCATGCCCGGACACATTCACCGCCCGGGGAGTGTGGGGGTTGTCTCGCGCAGCGGCACGCTCACCTATGAAGCCGTATGGCAGATCACGCAGCATGGGCTCGGGCAATCCACGTGCATCGGCATCGGAGGAGATCCGATCGTGGGGACGAGCTTCGTGGAGGTGTTGCGCCTCTTCGAGCAGGATCCGCAGACCGAAGCTGTCGTCCTCATCGGAGAGATCGGCGGGACGGCTGAGGAGGAGGCCGCCGAGTTCGTGCGCCAGCACATGAGAAAGCCCGTCATTGGGTTCGTCGCCGGTCAGACAGCTCCTCCGGGACGACGCATGGGTCATGCCGGCGCGATCATCTCGGGAGGGCGAGGGACAGCGGCCGAGAAGATGCGAGCGCTGGAAGAGGTCGGGGTTCATGTCGTCCGCAATCCGGCGGAGATCGGGGCGACGGTCGCCCGCGTCTTGGGACGGGGTTGAAAGGTTCAGTTCGTGAGGAGGGAGGAGCACATGCTCGAACGGACACTGGCTATCATCAAACCGGATGCCGTTGAGCGCGGACTCATCGGAGAGATCCTTCGACGAATCGAGCAGGAGAACTTTCGCATTCGCGGCCTGAAGATGGTGCATCTGACGCGAGCGCAAGCCGAAGGCTTTTACGCCGTGCATCGCGGCAAGCCATTTTTCGAAAGCCTCACGGCGTTCATGTCCAGTGGCCCGTGCGTCGTCCTGCTCCTGGAAGGGGAATCGGCGATCGCTCGCTGGCGCGAAGTCATGGGGGCCACGGATCCGGCCCGAGCAGCCGAAGGGACGATCCGCCGCCAGTTCGGGACGACGATCGAACGCAATGCGGTTCACGGATCGGACGGTCCGGAGACGGCGGCCTTCGAGATCGCCTACTTCTTCAATGCCCTGGAGATCGTGAGGTGAGGGGAGATGCTCGGAGGAAGCAGTCTGGGCCGCATCTTTATCGTGGTCGGGCTTGTTTTCATGGCTTTCGGTCTGCTGCTGGTGCTGCTGGAGCGTTTCCCGCAGATTCCGCTCGGGCGGCTGCCCGGAGATATTCGCATCGAGCGGGAGAACGTTCGATTCTACTTCCCGCTGGTCACAAGTTTGCTGCTGAGCCTGATCGCGACGATTCTGTGGTCTCTCATCTCGTCGTTTCGCAAGTGAGACGGAAGAGATTCGCCGGGGAGATGCCCATATGACCGCCTCGAAACGTTTTCGCGTCTTCGCGACCTGCGACATCGGTCAGCAGGCTCTGGATCGCCTGCGCGAGCGAGGCTATGAGGTCGAGGTCTATCCGCATCCCGATCCTCCGCCGAAAAGCCTCATCCTCGAAAAGGTGCGCTCGGGCATAGACGGACTCATCACGACTCTGCGCGATCCGATTGATCGCGAAGTGCTGGCGGCCGGGCGCGGCACGCTCAAGGTCGTCGCTCAGTGTGCTGTCGGCTTCGACAACATTGATCGCGCGGCGGCCAACGAATTCAAGATCCCGTTCACTCACACTCCCGATGTCCTGAACGAAGCGACGGCGGAATTCGCTCTCTTCATCCTGGGGTGCGTCTCTCGCAAGCTCTGGCCGAGCGAAAAGCTCGTGCGCGAGAACCGATGGGGGGCGTGGCATCCCTATCTCCCCTTTCTGGGCGATGAGGTCACGGGGAAGACGGTCTCGGTCATCGGCACGGGACGGATCGGGAAGGCGTTCATCAAAAAGTGCGTTGGTCTGGACATGAATATCCTCTGCTACGATCCGCTCGTGCAGGATGAGGAGTTCGTGGCCAAGATCCAGCGCGAGATGGATCTCCGCTACGAGCTGGGCTTCACTCCGGAGCGTCGGACAATTCGCTATGTGAGCTTCGAGGAGGCTTTGAGTCAGGGGGATTACGTGAGCCTGCACGTCCCGCTTCTGCGTCCCGGCGAGAGCCCGACGCCCACTTACCATCTGATCAATGAGGAGACGCTGCGGAAGATGAAGCCGACGGCCTACTTGATCAACACCTCGCGCGGGCCGGTCGTGGACGAACAGGCTCTCTATCGCGCGCTCAAGGAGGGGGTGATTGCGGGCGCGGCTCTGGATGTTTTCGAGCGAGAGCCTCTGCCTCCGGATTCCCCCTTGCGCGATCCGGAGCTGGAAGATCGGCTTCGGCTCTTCCATCACTTCGCCAGCGGAGGGAGGATCACTCGCCTTTCGCCCGATCCGGATCGGGGCATGGCGGGACGAACGGTCCAGGCCCTCATTGATGTGCTCGAGGGGAATTACGGCGGGGATCCGGCCGCCATGCCTTTTGTCGTGAACAAGGAGGCCTTTCGATAGCGGCGCGCGCCGAACTCGGGGGGGGAAGCGATCTCTCGCCGCGTGATCCATGACCTGTGACGAGGCTTCAGTCCGGCGATCGCCCGGCGTAACCGTTGTGATCCCCGTTCACCAGGGGCGAGAGGAAGCGCTTCTCCGTCTCCTCAGAACGATCGCCGAGGCCTCCCGGAGTTCTTTCTATCCGACCGAAGTTCTCATCATCAGCCGCGATCTTGCGGATCTCGATCGTCGGCTTCGGGCGCTCTCGGAAGCCTTCCCCATCCCGATCCGCACGGCCTTCTTTCCGCAGGCGCGAACGCTGGCGGAATTGCGCAACGCCGGACTCCGCGCCGTCACCACCGAGTGGGTACATTTCCTGGATTCGGATACGTTTCTTCCGCCGGATTACTTCGTGCGCCTGGAGCGAGCGCTGGACGCGCGGGATCGCTCGGCGGCCTTCGTCCAACTGGATTTCGCACCGGCTCCCAGCGACTCCGCCCTGGCGCGATATGAGGCCGAGATTGACCGATGGGCCACAGGCCGATATATCACCGAGTCGCGCGTGTGCGGATTGAACGGGATGGGCCTCCTGGCGCGCACCGAAGCGATGCGGTCCGTGGGCGGATTCGATCCGCATCTGGTGGCCGCCGAAGATATCGAGTTGGGCTATCGTCTCTTCCGGGCTGGAATTCCCGTCGTTTTTCTTCCTGGTATCTTCGTCTATCACGTCTATCCGACCCGGCTTCGAGATCTGCTACGCCGCAAGTTCTGGCATGGTCAGGGGTATGGTCTTTTGCTGCGCCGCCATCCGGAGTTCTGGCGCGAGATCACCCGAGGGAGGCGTCCGTCCGTGAGCGCCGCCTTCCGCCGTCCGCGATTTCTCGCTTATGTCCTCCTGAGTCATGTCGTCTTTCTCGCGGGCCTGGGGCTTGCGTGGATGCGCGCGCAGAGGGTGTCGGAGCAGAGCTCTTCAGGCGATCTCGGGACAGCATGGCGTTCCCTTCCCGCGCTTGAGGACGAACCAGCAGAAAGCCCGACATTCGGTTCTCCTTCAGGAACTCCTCGAGATCTTGCTCCAGGACGCAGCCCTGACGCCGCGAAGCGTGAGAGAGGATAAGACGCGGACGTGGCGTCTGACCTTCTGCGCGCGCCGACTCGCTCTCAACGAAGAGGAGGCCGACGTGAAAGATGTCGAGCCGCGGTCTTGTGGAGACGAAGAAAATGAGGTCTCCGTCGCGGATGCGCTCTCTCACCCGCGACAGCGCTTTTTTGGGGAAGCACCGGAAGCGCAGCGTTCGGGGGCGAAGACCGGGCACGACGTCCACGTGTCGCGTGAGGAGGCGCGTCCCGGGGCCGCGCGTGAGATTGCGGATCAACCCCTGTCGGACGTTCTCGCGAATCCACTCGATCATGTAGTGGTGGCGCGCGCGCCAGTCCAGACGTCCCTCCCTGTAGCGAATCCGTCGCAGCAGGTCAGTGACCTCGCGCGCCGATCCGGCCAGAGCCAGCGCGAGCACCGTCTCCACGTACGTGACGCAATCGAATCCGGCAAGCTCAAGGGTGAGCGCCTCCGGTTGGTCCGGTCCCCCTCCAAGGGGATTCACAACGTAGGGGCGACCGCGAAGGAGGCGAGCGATTCGCCGCATCCGCTCCCCCAGAGAAGCGACATGCCGGAGCCGACGCAGCAGAGCAGCCACCTCTGTGAGCCTCTCGCTCGGGGAGCGCTCTGTGGGAGAAGAGATCCTCCCTTCGCTCCTTGTGCGATTCAGCATCGCAGACGATTGTACGATATCGCAAGGACGCAGGCCAGGACCTTCTTCCGGAGCAGGGGGTGGAAATTGAAAAAGTCGAGGGCTTAGCCGATAATTCTCCTGAGTATGCTCGAACGCCGAAAGCTCCGTATTCAGCGTGTGGGCCTGCTGATCAAGCCGAAGATTCGGGAGGCGGGGCCGGTCATCCAGCAGCTCGCGCGCTTTTTCGACGAGCGGGGGATTGAGTTGCTGGCCGAACCCATCGTCCTGGAGATGGCCCCCGGATGTCGCGTCACGGTCCTCCCGCGCGAGGACTTGCCCGAAGCCATTGATCTGCTCCTTGTGCTTGGCGGAGATGGGACCATGCTCGCTGCGGCGCGCCTGATCGCAGGCCGGAAGATCCCCGTTCTCGGGGTCAATTTCGGCGGGCTCGGCTATCTGACCGAGTTCACGCTGGATGAGCTGTTTCCGGAGCTGGAACGCATTCTGAGCGGAGAAGCGCTCGTTGACTCGCGCCTGATGCTGGATGCCTTCGTGCATCGGGCGGGTCAGTGCGTGGCCGCCTATTCGGTCCTCAACGATGCCGTCGTGAACAAGAGCGCTCTGGCGCGGATCATTCAGATCGAATGCTGGATTGATGGAGCGCCCGTGACGACCTTTCGCGCCGATGGCCTCATCGTCTCCACCCCGACCGGTTCGACGGCTTACTCTCTCTCGGCCGGAGGGCCAATTGTGCATCCCGCTGTCGCTGCCATTGTGATCACACCGATCTGTCCGCACATGCTGACGAATCGTCCGCTGGTCATCTCCGATGAATCGGAGGTCAAGCTCGCCGTGCGCACGCCGCGCGAGGAGGTCACACTCACACTGGACGGGCAGGTCGGCTTTGCCCTGCAGGTCGAAGACGAAGTCATCGTGCGCAAGAGCACAAAGACCTTTGATCTCATCTCGCCGGAGAACAAGAACTACTTCCAGGTCCTGCGCGACAAGCTCTATTGGGGCAAGTAGTCTCAATCCTCCCGTGATTCGATGAGCCCGAAGACCGACTTCTCGGCTCCTCTCATAACGCCACCCCAGAGAAATTTCAATCCCACCGTGGTTCGATTAGCACATGTCTTTAATGTCCACGTGCGCGCCCGAACGCACCGTTTCAATCCCACCGTGGTTCGATTAGCACAAGCGAGGAGAGATGGTTTGCGGCGGTTGAGTATAAAGGTTTCAAT
>CAZTMT010000028.1:0-15255 GCA_964615335.1 uncultured Clostridia bacterium | reverse complement strand
GGCCATTTTCTGTCGTCTGCTTGCGCGGGCTCGATGCGAAAAATGTGTCGTTCTCCAAATAGGCTCGCGCCCCGGGCTATTCTCTGTCGCCTCCTCCGGGGGCTTTCTGTGGATCGGATGGGCTTGGGGCTCTTTTCGGTCGCTCGCAAAAAAGGGTTGGTGCCGGAGGTCGGAGTCGAACCGACACGGCCGTCCGAACGGCCACCAGATTTTGAGTCTGGCGCGTCTGCCAATTCCGCCACTCCGGCCCGTCTCTGACAGGGGCCATTCTAACGAGGCGGCGCGCGCTCCGTCAAGGAAGCTCACCAAGAGACCAGTTCGCGGTATTCTCCGAAGACGCGGCGCAGGGTATCGCTGATCTCTCCCAGGGTCGCGTAGACTTCGACGGCGCGGATGATGAAGGGCATGAGGTTCTCGCGGGAGCGCGCCGCCTCCTCCAGCTCAGCCAGTGCCGTGCGCACAGCCGTCGCATCTCGCTCCGCTTTGACCTTCTGCAGGGATGCGATCTGGGCTCGCTCGATTTCCGGGTCAATGCGCAGCACGGGGATGGGACGCTCTTCCGGAAGGACGAATCGGTTCACGCCGACGATGATCTGCTCGCCGGATTCCACGGCGCGCTGGTACTGGTAGGCGGCCTCGTGGATCTCTTTCTGCACCCATCCGATCTCGATGGCGCGGAGCATCCCTCCCAGGGCCTCGATGCGCTGCAGGTACTCGAAGACCCGGCGTTCGATCTCCTCGGTCAGGCTTTCGATGGCATAGGATCCTCCGAGCGGATCCACCGTATCGGCGACGCCCGATTCGTACGCGATGACCTGCTGGGTGCGCAGGGCCAGCAAGGCCGATTCTTCTGTGGGCAGCGAGAGGGCTTCGTCGCGCGCGTTGCAGTGGAGCGATTGCGCCCCGCCGAGCACGGCGGCCAGCGCCTGAAGCGCGACGCGGATCACGTTGACATCGGGCTGCTGCGCCGTGAGCGTCGAACCAGCCGTCTGGGCATGAAAGCGCAGCATCATCGAGCGCGGGTCTTGCGCGTGGAAGCGCTCTTTCATCAGGCGCGCCCAGATGCGGCGCGCGGCCCGGAACTTCGCTACTTCTTCCAGAAAGTGGTTATGCACGTTGAAGAAGAAGCTGAGGCGGGGAGCGAAGTCATCCACCGCGAGGCCCCGATCCAAGGCGGCTTGCACGTAGGTCAACGCGTTGCCGAAGGTGAAGGCCAGCTCCTGCACGGCTGTCGCTCCGGCCTCGCGAATGTGATAGCCGGAGATAGAGATGACGTTCCATTTGGGGACGAAGCGCGAGCAGAACTCGAAGATGTCCGTGCACAGCCGCAGGCTCGGTCCCGGCGGATAAATGTACGTCCCTCGCGCAATGTATTCCTTCAGGATGTCGTTCTGCACCGTGCCGTCCACCCGATCCCACGCGACCCCTTGCTTTCGGGCGACGACCAGATACATGGCCAGCAGAATAGGTGCCGTCGCATTGATCGTCATCGAGGTCGAGATGCGATCCAGAGGAATGCCCTCAAAGAGCGCCTCCATATCGGCGAGCGTGTCAATGGCGACGCCGACCTTTCCGACTTCGCCCTGGGCCAGAGGATGATCCGAATCCATGCCCATCTGCGTGGGGAGATCAAAAGCGACGCTCAGTCCCGTTTGTCCCTGTTCGAGGAGATACCGATACCGGCGATTCGATTCGCGCGCCGTCGCATATCCGGCATATTGGCGCATCGTCCAGAGGCGTCCCCGATACATGTTCGGGTAGATGCCGCGCGTGAAGGGATAGCTTCCCGGCTCGCCCAGATCTCGCTCCGGATCGAATCGAGCGAGATCGCTCGGGCGATAGACGGCCCGAAGTTCAATGTGCGATGGGGTCTCAAAGCGCGCCTTGCGCTCCGGCATCTGGACCTTTTGCTGTCCCATTCTTCCCTCCGTGATCTGGCTTGTTCTCATCTCTTCGAAGGCCCGCGGGCGCTCGGTCCGAGACGTTCATTTTAAGGCATCTCCACGTCTTTGAGGAATTGAAAATCTCCGGAGGCCGGGATCGTGGGAACGCGCACGCGGGGATTGAGCAGGGCGACGTTCGCGGGATACCAGAGATAGATCCAGGGCACGTCTTCAGCCAGAATCTCCTGAATGCGGGCGTACAGAGCGAGGGCGCGAGCGCGATCGCGCGCGGTTTCGGCCTGCGCGATCAGGGCATCCAGTTGTGGATTTCGATATCGCGCGCGGTTCAGAAAGCCCGTGCGCTCCGATTCCGGGATCGTCGGATCGCCGGGGATCGAGCGGGATCCGAAAGCGGCTTTGAAGATGTCGGGGAACTGATTGGCTCCGATCTGGCGGAGGAAGAAGACCTGAAAATTCCCCCGGTTGATGTCGTTGAGGAATGTCTGGAACTCGAAGGACTGGATGTGCAGCTCAATGCCGAGAGCGCGCCATTGTTCCTGAAGGGCCGTGGCGATCTTGCGCGCGTGTTCGGCCGAAGAGGTTTTCAGCGTGAGGCGGAAGCGCGGTTGCGGCCCATCGCCGTCGGGATCGCGATATCCGGCTTCATCCAGAAGTCGCCGGGCGCGCGCCGGATCATAGGGGTAAGACGTCGCGGCCTCGTGATAGGCCCAGTGCGTGGGAGGGAGAACGCTGTGCGCGGCGCGCGCTTGTCCGCGCAAAAGATTCCGAATGATCGCCTCCCGGTCGGTGCCATAGGCCAGGGCCTGTCGCACCCGCCGATCTCGGAGGAGGGGATCGGTCGTGTTCAGACCCAGGTATTCGAGGGCAGCGCCTTCGGAGACGATGACCCGCAGCGGCCCCTTCGCCTGTTGCTCGGCAACGAAATCAGGAGACACTTGCGCGTTGAGGGCCAGATGAACCGTCCCTCCGAGCAGCTCAAGAGCGAGTGTCGTCGGATCGCGCACGATCTTCACCCGAAGCCGTTGCACGCGCGGCGCTCCCTGGAAGTATTCGGGGAAGGCGACCAGATCCACCTGCTGATTCTCGACATATCGCTCGAAGCGGAAAGGACCGGTCCCGATCGGCTGCTGGGCTGCTGTCTCGCCTGTGCCTTCCGGGATGATTCCGATAGCAATCAGGTCCACCAGCAGCCCCCGATACGGCTCGCGACATCGGAAGACGACCGTGTGCGCATCCACCGGCTCGACGCGCTGAAGTTTGCTCAGGGCTGCTCGCTTGGGAGAATCGAAGGTCGGGGCGATGAGCGTGTTGAACGTATAGGCGACGTCGCGGGCCGTGAGTTCCCGACCATTGTGGAATTTCACTCCGCGACGGAGGCGGAAGGTGTAGACGGTGAAGTCGTCCGAGATCTCCCACGCTTCGGCCAGCTCCGGGATGATCTCGAAGCGTTCGTTCTTCTGCGTGAGCGTGTTGAAGAGCAGTTGCTGAATGCGCGCCGTCACGGCGTTGGTGGGACCGCGGGGATCAAAGGTGAGCGGGGGCGCTTCGACGGCCACAATCAGAGTGTGGGGTTCCTCCTGCCGCTGGCATCCCACCCCGAGCGCAAGTCCCCCAATAAGAAGCGCGCAGATTCTCTGACCCCACGGATGCCGTCTGCTGTGGCGGCGCGTCATCGTTCACCGGACGTCTTCGGCGATCAGGCGGATGAGGCGCGCAAGCGCGCCCAGCAGGGAGCGCTCGGGAGCATTGGACCGAGCGGCGAGCCAGGCGTCTCCCAAAACAAGGGGACTCAAGGTCGAGGTGAGCGTCACGCGTATCCCCCACGGCTCGCGCATACCGAAACCCGAAAAGAGCACCAGGGGAAGAGGCGGCGCCTCATCCGAGCGAGCGCCCGCCAGAAGCGGGCGCAATCCCGGCAGGCGCAAGGCCGCACTTGTTGCATAGAGAGCCAGCGCCCCCTGTGGAGGTCTTTGCGATATCCACCGGGCGAAGTCGGAATTCCGCATGAGAGTTCGACCCTGCTCCCGCGCATCGAGGAGTTTTATCGCATATTCGGTTCGAGCGAGGATGGCCTCCGATCCGGTGACGACGACCGACAGGTCTTCCGTCAAGGGGTAGAGCGTGTGCTCCTTGTACGTCGTCGGACGGGCAGATTGTCGCGCCGCGGCTTTCTCCAGAATGGCCCGTAACCGCTCGGGCTGTCGCACCGAGAGCAGCAGAACGCGCTCCGCTCGATCGGGCAGCGGATGCCAGAACGCCCCAATTTCCCGCCCCAACGAGGCCAAAAGCTCGTCCTTAAGACGAAACCCGAGCTGCCCTTCCAACAGGGCAATTGCCGATTCCGGCGAGGGGACTCCCAGTTGAGCTGTGATGAGCGGAGCGAACGTCCGCAAGAGCGCCTCATAAAGCCGATCGAAATCGAGCCCTCCGATGATGAGCAGGGCTGCATCCTCGGCGATGGCTTGCGTCGTGGTGAATTCGATGGCCGGCAGATCCGTCACAGCCGCGATGACGGCGCTCTGTCCCCGATCTACGATCACACAGTACTCTTCCCGAGCGATGCCTTTTTCGAAGGAAAGCGAAAGACCGAGGGCCTTGAAGGCCGGCAGGCCGAGAAGCTGAAGGGCCGGGACAAGCAGTGGGATTGAGCCTCCGGATGAGGAAGCCAACCGGTGGAAGGCCTCCGGTATGAGCCGTTCCAGATTGACGAAGGCGAAGGTCGGAGCGGGCGCGCACTGCTCCCGTGCTTGGCGAAAGCTCGGGAGTTCAGCAAGCGTCGGTCCCCGGGATTCGATGAGGCGCTCAAGGGCAGAAGTCGGGCCCAGAAGCAAGACGCGGCCCATCTGAGTGGCGCTCAGGGAATCTCCCGGGGACGATAGGCTCACTTGCACGAGGGAGACCGACTTTCCCTCAACAGAGCGCACCGAACCCAAACGGGCCAGAGAAGCGCGCACGCGCTCGAAGGCGCGCGTCGCCATCTGGGGGGAACTTGTCTCCACCAGGACAACCGGGCGGGGGGGATCGGAAGGCTCCGGCACGACCACGGCATATCGGGCATCGGGTCCCCAGAAAGTGAGGCTTGAGGGGTCCAGTCGGTCTCCCACCTCCCGAAGATACCGCCCGATGAAAAGAGGCGTTCCGGCGACTGCCTGGGCGAAGGGGCTCTCGCGAATGCCGCTTCGAAAAGCGACGAGATCGCGAATGAAAATGGCGGCCAGGACGTCCTGAGGGAGCAGCGATTCAATCGTCATCGCGCCAGGAGCGGGCGCAGGGGCCGGCCTCTTCTGACGAAAAGACGCGGGACTTCCCGGTGCTCCAAGAACGAAAATTCCCACCAAAATCCCGCTTCCGAGAACTCGCATCCGCATGCGCTCACGCCCTCCTTCTGACTTGCTCACGCGCTGATTATATCATGCGCTCAGTTGAAGGGGCATCCTCGCTCCTGCACTACGAGCCCCCTGTAGCTGGTCGCGCGGCTCTGTGATCTAAGTCATAGCCAGGGCCTGGAAGTGGGGTTTAAACTGAGCCCTGTGATACTGAGGCTATAGAAAGGAGGTGAAAGGCCTATGGTTGAGGCACGTCTTTCTCCCTGGTGGCGGCATGCCGTCATCCTCGTTCTCATCGGGGGATTCACGGTCTTGATCCTGTTGGCGGCGCGCGTGTATCGGGATGCTCCGCCAATCCCCGAGCAGGTCGTGGATGAGGCGGGCCGCATCGTCTTCACGCGCGAGGACATCTTGGGAGGACAGGAGGTCTTCCTGAAATACGGCTTGATGGAGAACGGGACGATTTGGGGGCATGGGGCGTATCTGGGGCCGGACTTCTCGGCCGAATATCTGCGGACGCTGGGTGAGGACACAGCGGCCTGGATCGCGCGTCAGCGCTTCGCGCGTGATCTCTCGGACCTGACCGAATCGGAGCGGAATGCCGTTTGGGCCGAGGTGCCGCGGTGGTTGAAACAGAACCGCTACGATCCGCTGCGTCGCGTCCTCATCTTCACCGAGCCGGAGGTGATCTCCTACAGAAAGCAAATTCAGAAGTGGTCCGACTATGTCGCGCATCCGGCGAAGAACCTTGGCTTGCCGGCCGCCTACATTCGCGATCCGGAGGAACTGCGTCGTCTGACGGCCTTCTTCGCCTGGACGGCGTGGGCGTCGGTGGTGCCGCGTCTCGGTCGGACCTATTCGTACACGAACAACTTCCCGTACGACCCGCGCGTGGGGAACACTCCCACAAGCGAGGCCGTGCTCTGGAGCGCGCTCAGTCTGATCGCTCTGCTGGGCGGATTAGCTGCCGTTCTGTTCGCTTTTGGAAAGTTCGATTATCTGGGCTGGAAAGGGCGTCAGGAGCACGCCCATCCGCAACTCATCCCGGGTCAGGCGACGGCGGGCCAGCGCGCTACGCTCATCTATTTTGTCGCCGTCGCGGCCCTTTTCCTCGTGCAGGTTCTGGTCGGAGGAGCGGTCGCGCATTATCGCGCTGATCCTGTGAGCTTCTATGGCGTGGATCTCTCGCGTTGGTTCCCGAGCCACATCTTGCGCACGTGGCATCTGCAGTTGGCCATTTTCTGGGTGGCGACGGCTTATATCGCGGGAGGCCTCTTTTTGGCTCCCGCTCTGAGCGGGCGGGAACCGCGCCATCATGCCCTGGGGGTTCGCCTGCTTTTCGGAGCGCTCGTTTTGGTCGTCCTGGGGAGCTTGCTGGGCGAGCTGATGGGGATTCGCCAGATGCTGGGACAGCTCTGGTTCTGGCTCGGGCATCAGGGATGGGAATATCTGGATCTCGGACGCGCGTGGCAGATTCTTCTGGCGGTGGGACTTCTGGGGTGGCTCCTGTTGCTCTTTCGGACTCTGGCTCCGGCGCGACAGGATCCGGAGCGGCGGGAGATTCTCGCGCTCTTTCTCTATGCGGCCGTGGCCATTCCGCTCTTCTATCTGCCGGCCATGTTCTTTCACAGTCGCAGCCATTATTCGGTCGTGGACACGTGGCGTTTCTGGATCATTCACCTCTGGGTTGAAGGCTTCTTCGAGCTGTTCGTCACGGTGATGGTCGCGGCGATCTTCTACCGGCTGGGACTTGTCTCCCACACGACAGCGGCGCGCGTCGTCTACCTGGATGCTCTTCTCTACCTGGGCAGTGGGATTGTGGGGACGGGGCATCACTGGTATTGGACCGGCCAATCGCACATCACGATGGCGCTGGGGGCGACATTCTCGGCGATGGAGGTCATTCCGCTGACGCTGCTGACGCTGGACGCCTGGGATTTCATCAAACTCACGCGCCAGCAGTGCGATCTCTGCGGGCGGCCGGTTTCGGTCCCGCACCGGTGGACCTTCTATTTCCTGATGGCTGTCGGGTTCTGGAATTTCGTCGGGGCGGGCATCTTCGGATTCCTCATCAATCTGCCGATTGTGAGCTACTTCCAGGCGGGGACGTTGCTGACGCCCAATCACGGGCATGCGGCGATGATGGGAGTCTTCGGCATGCTGGCTGTCGCGCTCATGGTCTTCGCCTTTCGCCAGGTGCTCAACGATGAACAGTGGGCTTCGGTCGAACCTCTGGTGCGCGTGTCGTTTTGGGGGTTGAATGTGGGACTCGCCCTGATGGTTGTGCTCAATCTCTTCCCCGGAGGCGTGCTCCAGCTTCTGGATGTCTTGCGAAACGGATATGCGCACGCCCGCAGTCTGGAATTCCTCAATCAGCCGATCATGCGCCGGATCGAATGGCTGCGTCTGCCGGCCGATCTCATCTTCATCCTGGGCGGCGTCGTCCCGCTTCTGCTGGCGGCGCTGCGGACGTATCGCCTGGCGCGGACAGCGCCCGTTTTGGGCATCCCGGTCCCCGAGGAGTTCGCCCAGGTGCGAAGACTGTGACTGAAGTCACAGCGCTTCGCCCGAATGTCGCCTATGGTATGGTGCGGAGGTCAGGGACGGAAATTCTGGAACGAAGGAGGAGGAAGATGCTGACGATCGGAGTGATTGTCGGGCTCATCCTGGTAGGGATCCTTGTGGGCAGCGTTCTTTATCTGCGTCATAAGTTGGCGACGGTCCTGGGGGGAAGCTCGGTGAGAGGGGATCTTCGGGATCTCAGCCGAAGCGTGGCGCTGCCCATGATGGACGATCAATGGCTGGGAGAGCGAAGGCAGGGGGAGAAGCCTTCGGGAAGCGCGGAGTCCCGCACGCATTCATGCTGCGGGTGAAAGGAGGATGTCCGATGAGAGAGAGGCCGATCACGGCGGAGATGGTTCTTCCCGAAGTGATTCGGAGATTTCCGGCCACGCGAGCTGTGCTCGATCGCTACGGGCTGCGCGGCTGCGGAGGGCCCGAAGGACCGCGCGAGACGGTGGCCTGGTTCGCGCGGCTTCACGGGGTGCCGCTCGATCGGCTGCTCGACGAGTTGAATGCGGCGGCCACGCGCGCGCCTTCTGCCGAGCCGATCGCTTATCAGCCGACGCGCGCGGACGTGATCTATCGGCCCTTCTTTCTGGCCGGACTGGGAATGCTCTTCACGCTCGGCTGCCTGTGGGGAGCTGTGAATCTCTGGCTCATGGGAACGCACCGCAGCTTCGCCCGTGTGGATTATTCGTGGATTCTCGCGCACGGGCATGCGATGGTCTTCGGCGTGGTCGGCTTCTTCATCATGGGGTTCGCGTATCAGGCCTTCCCGCGATTCAAACATGTGAGCCTGTGCCATCCGACGCTCGCCTGGGCGACGCTCCCGCTCATGGCCGTGGGGATCGGAGTACAGGCGGTGGCGCATCTTCTGGCTCCGCGTGGACCGTTTCTCGCTCTGGGTCTTGTGGCCGGAGCGATGCAGCTTCTGGCCGTGGGACTCTTCGCCCGGGTGATCTGGCGGACTTTCGAACAGGCCCGCAAGCCCGAACCCTATGATGGATTTGTCGCCTCGGCCCTGTTTTGGTTTCTGCTCGCGGCGGCTTTCAATCCTGTCATCTTCTGGCTCTTTGAGACCGCGCGCACGCGCGAGGAGTTTCTCTTCCGCGTGGCGACCTTCAACATCCCGTATCGGGACATCCAGCTTCTGGGGATCGCCGTCGTCATGATCCTGGGCGTCTCGCTCCGGTTCCTGCCGCACGCTTACGGATTTCGCGAGCCGACGCGGACCTGGCAGCGCTTCCTCCTGTGGGGGAGCAATGGGGCGATCGCGCTCTCGGTCCTCACGTTTCTTCTGGGGATGCTCGGGCAGGGCTCTCGATGGCTGATCGGACAGGAGGTCGCGGCGCTGCTTCTTCTGGTCATCGCTCTGGGCACGCCGCGCCAGTATCGCCTCTTCGGGCCTGTGCCCGAGAGCGAGCGGGATCGCGGGGTGAAGTTCATCCGCGCAGCGTACCTCTGGTTCATCGTGGCTATGGGGATGCTGGCTTTTGTGCCCGTGTACAACCTGCTCATCTATCAACCGCTCACGGGAGCAGCGGTGCCTTTCTCGCACGCCTTTTTCGGGGCCTATCGTCATGCCCTGACAGTCGGCTTCATCGTGATGATGATCGTCGGTGTCTCGAGCAAAGTCGTGCCCACGCTCTCCGGTGTGGACGTGCGGCGCGCTCCGGCACTCTGGCCGACCTTCGTGCTTCTGAACGGCGGCAATCTCTTGCGCATCACGACGGAGATCGCGGCGGATTTCGCGCCGGAGGCCTTCGCGCTCATGTGCGTCTCCGGATTCCTCGAGGTCGTGGGACTGGCCCTCTGGGGGATCGAGCTGGTCCGAAACATGCGCGTGGGCGCGCGGTGGGAACGCCAGGAAGTGGCCCATTCGACTTCCGAGCCGCTTGTGGTGACGCCTGAGACTCGGGTCGCCGACGTGCTCGAACGGTACCCGCAGACGCTCGATGTCTTCCTGCGACATGGCTTCGTCCTGTTACGCAATCCCGTCTTGCGGCGCACGATGGCGCGCGCCGTGACGTTGGAGCAGGCGTGTCGGCGCGAGGGAGTGGATCTACAGAAGCTGCTCGCCGAGGTGCGCGCGGCCATCGAGGCGGGCTCGCCCGCAAGCGCTTCCTCGTCGGATTCTCCCGAGATGTTCTCCGTATAGGAGGGAACACCATGTCGTCTCCGGAAGAGATCGTGACTCGCTCCGCAGGAGCGGAAGAGCCCGAGCCGAGTTTTCTGCTTCTGGTTCGCGTGCACGAGGAGTTGAACGAGTTGTTCCTCGCGCATCAAGAAGCCCTTCTGGAGCAGGACATCGCGCGAGCGCGCGAAAGACTTCAGCAGTACGAGCGCGCACTGCTGGCTCATATGCTTCCCGAAGAGGAGGTGCTTCTGCCCATCTACGCGCGCGCAGGGACGATCCCGGGCGGACCGCAGGAGCTTTTTCTGGGCGAGCATCGGAAGATGCGCGAGTTTCTGCAGCGGTTCCAGGCGACCCTGACCGAGCTGGAATCGCATCCGCCCGATCTGCGGCGACGCCTCATCGGACTTTTGGACGAGCAGACGATGTTCAAGCATCTGGTCGAGCATCACGATCTGCGCGAGCGCAATATCCTCTATCCGGCGCTGGATCGCGTCACGACTGTGGAGGAACGGCGCGAGCTGCTCCGGATCTGTGAGGAATCGTCAAAGGCGCACACTCTCCGTGCGGGAGAGTACAATTCTAAAGCGTGAGGGAGGACGTGTTCTATGCCCGGACCTATTGAGATTCTCACCCATGAACATCGCATCATCGAGCGAGCGCTTCGGGCGCTTGGCGGCGTGTGCGAGCGGCTCGCAAAGGGCGAGTCCGTTCCCGCGGACGTCCCGGCGCAGCTTGTGGAATTCATTCGCACGTTCGCTGATCGGTGCCATCACGGCAAGGAGGAGAAGCATCTCTTCCCGGCGCTCGAAGAGCGTGGCATTCCCCGCCAGGGGGGACCGATCGGCGTCATGCTCCACGAGCACGAGCTGGGGCGCCGTCTGGTGCGCGAGATGGAGACTGCCGCTTCGGCTTATGCGCGGGGAGAATCGGAGGCCACGGCTCGTTTTGTGAGCGCAGCTCGGGAGTATCTGGGCATGCTCGCACAGCACATCTACAAAGAGGATCACGTGCTGTTTCAGATCGCCGAGAGCGTCCTGGAAGATTCGGCAAAGGCGGCGCTCGTTCAGGCTTTCGAGCGCGAAGAAGCCGAGCTGGGCGTTGGAACGCACCAGCACTACGAAGCGCTCGTCGGTGAGCTGGAGCGCACGTGGGCTGTGTCGGCGTAATCCGTATGGGGAGAAGGGGACTTCGGGGACGGTTGAAACTGCCCAAGGAGCATGGGGCCTGGGCGATGCTGTACGTCCCGTTTGGAGTGGGGGCGTTGACGGCTCGCCCGGGAGGGTGGCCCCTGCTGTGGCTGGGTTTAGCGGCGACCTTCCTCTTCATCGCCCGGGAGTCGGCGCTCGCGTGGTGGCGCGCGCGCCGTCGCGGGCGTCCGGAGCGGGAGGCTCGCCGGTTCCTGCTTCTCTACATGTCCCTGGCTCTGGTCTTCGGCGCGCCGCTGCTTCTCATCTATCGGCTGTGGGGAGTGATCCCTCTGGCCGCGGGGGCGATCCTCTTGCTTTTCCTCAACGCCGAGCAGGCTGTGCGGCATGAGGACCGCACGGTGCGCGGGGAGATCCTGGCTATTCTCGGCCTCACGATGGCAGCACCGGCCGCGCATTATGTCGGAAGCCGAATGTGGGATGACACGGCGCTGTGGCTCTGGGGATTCAGCGCGCTCTATTTCGCGAGCAGCGTCTTTTATGTCAAGTGGCGCGTCCTGGCCGCGCATGGGCGGGAGGCGGCACAACGGGACCGCGCGCGGCGTCAGTGCGCGTTCTATCACGTGTTTCTGCTGGTTGCGCTCCTGCTCTTTCTCTTCGCGCAACGGGTGGAGATTGTGCTTCTTGTCGCGTTCGCTCCAGCTCTGGGACGGGCCCTCTGGTATGTGGCGAAGCCCGAGGAACGGGTGAACTTGAAGCGCGTGGGCCTGTGGGAGATCGCCCATGCGCTCTTCTTTTTGATCTTCGCCGCGCTGGCTTTTCGTTCCGCCTGAACGAGCGGGGGATCGGCTCATCTTGCTCCCGGCCTGCTGCCCGCCGTAGAATATCCTTCGGTCCTCGGGGAGGGAAGCGGGATGTTCGATCGGCGCAAATCCAGTGAGTTCCAGGCCATCCTCGATGCGATGGAGGATGGCGTGATGGTTATTGATCGGGACTTCTGGATCGTGGGTTTCAACGAAGCGGCGGCCCGCATCACGGGATATCCGAAGGAGGAGGCCCTCAAATCTCGCTGCTTCGAAGTCTGCCAGGGGCGGTACTGCCGGGAGGATTGCGATGTGACGTGGCTTTTCACGACCGGACGCCCGTGCGAAGAGTTCGAGACGACGATTCGAACCCGAGAAGGGCAGTCGCGCATTGTGCGCGTGCACACGGTGGCTTTGCGGGATGCCAAAGGGGCTATCACCGGCGCTCTCCGTATCCTGCGCGATGTGACCGAGGTGCGCCAACTGGAACGCCGGTTGCGCGAGACCGAACGCTTCGGCCGCCTGGTCGGCAAAAGCCGCGTGATGCAGCAGGTCTATCGGCTCATTGAACTGCTCAAGGATTCGACGGCCGCCGTTCTCATTCAGGGAGAGACGGGGACGGGCAAAGAGCTGGTCGCCGAAACCATCCACGGCTTCAGTCCCTGCTCGGAGGGACCGCTGATCAAAGTCAACTGCGCGGCCTTACCCGAAGCCCTGGTCGAGGACGAGCTGTTCGGGCATGTGCGTGGGGCCTTCACCGATGCCGTCTCCGACAAGCCGGGGCGCATCGAGTTGGCCCACGGGGGAACGCTCTTTCTGGACGAAGTGGGAGACCTGGGGCCGAGTGTTCAGGCGAAGCTGCTGCGCGTCCTGGAGACGGGAGAGTTCGAGCGCCTGGGCGATCCCCGCACGCGGCGCGTGCGAGTTCGGATCATCGCGGCGACCAATCAGGATCTGCGCGCGGCTGTTGCCGCGCACCGCTTCCGTGAGGACCTCTTCTTCCGACTCAGTGTCGTGCCCATCTTTCTGCCGCCCCTGCGCGAACGAATGGAAGACGTGCCGCTTCTGGCCGAGCATTTTCTGGAGATGCTGCGACGATCCACCGGTCGCGATTTGCGCCTTGGACATGATGCCCTGCGCGCCCTGATGCGGTATCGCTGGCCCGGGAACGTGCGCGAGTTGAAGAATGCTCTGGAGTATGCCGCCATCGTCTGTCAGAGCTCGGTGATTCATGCTTCCGATCTCCCCCCGAACATCACGGAACCGAGTCCCGAGTTGGCTATCCCTCAGGAGATCACAAGCGAACCCCATCGGTTGCGCACCGCCCTGGAGGCGTGTGACTGGAAGATCACCCGCTGCGCCGAGCTGCTCGGCATGGACCGCTCCACCCTCTGGCGGAAGATGAAACGCTACGGCATCCGCCGACCCTGGGAAGAGGCTTAACCCGTCAGGCGATCCCAGACGCAAATGGACTTTCCAGCCCCGACGATCCGCGTTGCATAATGCAACGCGTGTGGGTGAGTTGCAACCTCTCCGGAATATCCCGGCTCGCGTTTAAGACCTTGTGCTTCAGCATCTTCCCGATTCAAAGGGGTTTCGAACGCATGGGCACACGATTTGCAAAGAATGTTCAGGGGTTGAGAGGAGACAGGTCGCATGGAGATAACGGAGATAGGGATACCGGACCTGATTGAAGAGTTCCGCCGCGACCATCGAGCGGTCGTCAGTCATCTGCTGGCTCTTCAGGAGGCCTTGGATCGAGGTGATGTGTCCAAAGCGCGGGCACTGGTGGATGAGCTGGATCAGATGGCTGGTCCGCACATGGAGTTTGAGGAGAAGCACCTTTACCCGACGCTCGCCCGCTTCCTGGGCGAGCACCGCATCCAGGAGTTAATCGTTGAGCATGCGAGCGCTGCGACTATCATCCGCACCCTGCGTGACATTTTGAGCCAGCCTACTCTGACCGATGCGGACAGAGGGCGTGCTCGGGGCGAACTCTCCGGTTTCTTCCTGCACGCGGCCAACTGCGATGGACTCTCCCTTCTAGCAGAGAGGCTTGAGGCGGATGAGCAACGGGCACTTGCGGAGAAGCTGATCGCCATGCGGTCGACGGGGAAGCCCCTGACGGTTTACAAAGGAGAAGGCGGTCCTCCATGAGGCGCAGGACGCGACGAGAATTTCTGTTTCTGAATGATCTGGTGAGAGCGCGCGGTGGAGAGGAAACACGCGCGCGGGTCAGCTACGAAGCGACGCTCGTTGAGGACGTCATCCTGGCGAAGATGGATGCGGATGTGCGTGCTGGGGACTTCCGTCTCTTCAACCGCTACCATCAGCTCGCCCACAGTATTTATGAAGAAGCGTCCCCGACTGAGCGTGAGCACCGGTTCGCTGACCTGCACCAGCGTATGTTTGTCGCGTGGGGTTTTGACCAGGTGGTGCGAGAAGTACTGAGCGAGTTCCCCATTATTGCGGAGCGGGCGAGTGAGGTTCTCTTCCTCAAGACGCTCAGCAGGCATGAAGAAGGGGCGGATGTGGTGCGCCGCACGACCGATCTGGAGGAGGACGCCGGAAGTGCGCCCCACGTTGTCCTGGTCAAAGTGTGTCCAAAACGACTCTTCGAGGGAACGCTATGGGAATGTTGGCTGCGCCACGAGCTGATGCACGCTTCGGACCTGCTGGATGAGGCCTTCGGCTATCGCTTCCAGGCGCGGCTGGCGGATACGCCCGCTCAGGAAAATATCGTCCGCGAGCGCTACCGAGTGCTCTGGGATATCACGATAGATGGGCGTCTGACGCGGCAGGGTAGAGGTACGGTGGCGACCAAGGAGCAGCGATGGGACGAGTTCGATCGGTTGTTCACCCTCTGGGAGGAGGGGAAGCGACGGGACGTGTTTGAACGATTGTGGAATACCGACCAGCCGATTCATGCCGAGCTGTTGCGGCTGGCGAAGGAAGCGGGAGACGGTGGCGCGGGGGCCGGCGGGATATGCCCTCTGTGTCGGTTCCCCACCTACGCGTGGGCGACGGAGGTCCCACACGAAGTCGCCGCGCTCGTTCGGCAAGACTTTCCGGACTGGCGGTCGGAGCACGGCCTCTGTGAACGGTGCGCGGAGTTTTATTCGCTGCGCTCAGCGAGGGCACAGGGTGAGTTTCACATTCCCCAAGGAGGAATAGGCGATGAAGTGGAATCGGCGTGATTTCCTCATCCTCAGCGGTGGAGCGGCTGCCGCCGCCGGGGCGGGCGTGCTGGCCTGGCAGGAGTTCAGACTGCGCACGCTCCGGCCTACTGTGGAAGTCGGCAATCCCTTGGACTCTTATCCTGACCGCGACTGGGAGAAGGTCTATCGCGACCAGTATCGTTATGACAGCAGTTTCACC
>CAZTMT010000027.1:0-15521 GCA_964615335.1 uncultured Clostridia bacterium | reverse complement strand
CTTGCTCGGCAATCGCCCGCCCCTGCTCGGCCACGACCTGCTGCAACTCCCGGATAGCCTGCCCTTGCTCGAGGAGCGCCTGCTGCATCGCGCGGAAATCCTTGCGCAGAGCGCTTTGTTCTTTTCTCAGGCGAGCCAGTTCACGCTCGATTCGTTCCAGGCGTTTTAAAATCTCGGTGAACTCCTCGCGTGTCGGAAGATATTGAACCAGGACCCCGAGCAGCATCGTGCGGAACGCTTCGTCGGTGCGCACAAGCTCCGGGAGCTTCTCCTTAACCCACTCGATCAGCTTCTCTTCTTCTATCATACGTCACCATTTTACCAGGAGGCCTTGGCGCGAACAATAGAGTGCGCCTCTTTTTTTCACCCTTTCTCTGGAAAACGGCCGTAGAGCCAGGTCAGCTCACTCAACTGCTCGCGGATTTCGCGCGTTAACATGTGGCGCCGGAAGCGCCAACGCCAGTTCCCCGTCGGGCGGCCCGGACGATTCATTCTCGCTTCGCTGCCCAGTCCAAGCACGTCTTGCAGAGGAATGATGGCCAGGTCGGCGACCGAAGCGAGTGCAGCGCGGATGAAGGCCCAATGTACGGGGCGATGGTCCAAATCGAGGTACTTCCGCGCGAATTCTCGCTCGCGTCGAGCGTGCTCGGGTGCGAGCGTGCTCTCCTCTTCCGTCCACCATCCGACAATGGTGTTGTTATCATGCGTGCCGGTATAGACAACCAGATCCCGCTCGTGGTTATGCGGGAGGAAGGGGGATGTGCGCGGATCGCCTCCGAAGGCGAATTGGAGGACAGCCATGCCGGGGAATCCGAAGCGCTTCCGCAGGTTTTCAACCTCTGGGGTGATCACGCCGAGATTCTCCGCGATGATGGGAAGTTCTCCCAGAGCTCGTTCCATCGCTTCGAAGAAAGCCGCTCCTGGTCCTTTCACCCATCGGCCGCGCACAGCCGTCTTCTCGGTGGCCGGAATCTCCCAGTACGCCTCGAATCCCCGAAAGTGATCGAGCCGGATCATATCCGTCCACCGCAGTGTCCACCGCAGGCGCTCGATCCACCAGGAGTATCCGGACTGCGCCAGGACATCCCATCGGTAGATCGGCGTTCCCCAAAGCTGTCCGGTCTCGCTGAAATAATCCGGGGGCACGCCGGCGACGACGGTGGGATTTCCCTCTGCATCAAGCTGAAAAAGCTCTCGATGAGCCCACACGTCGGCACTGTCGTGAGCAACGTACATGGGCACATCCCCCATGATCCGGATCCCCCGCTTGTGGACATAGGCGCGGAGTGCCGCCCACTGGCGGAAGAACAGGGACTGCCAGTATTTGTGCATCGCGATTTCTTCGGCCAGCTCCTCTTGCCATCGGGCTCGTGCCCTCGGCTCGCAACGAGCGATCTCCGGTTCCCAGTGCGTCCATGCGGCTCCCTGATGCGCCACTTTGACGGCCATAAAAAGCGCGTAATCCTCAAGCCACCAGGAGTTCTGCTGGCAGAACGTCTCAAAAGCTTCTCGCTCGTGATCCGATGCTCGTTGCCGGAACAGTTCGAAAGACCTCCGCAAGCGCGTCATCTTGAAAGGGATCACGCGCTCGTAGTCCACTGTCTCCTCAGGGAAGTCCGCGCCTTCCAGATCGGCGGGCGATAAGAGTCCCGCTTCGACGAGCTTCTCCAGACTGATCAACAAAGGATTACCCGCGAAGGCGGAGAAACTCTCGTAGGGCGAGTTCCCATATCCTGTTGGGCCCAGGGGCAGGATCGCCCAGATACGCTGTCCGGTCTCGGCCAGGAAATCCACGAACTCATAGGCCGCTTCCCCCAAATCCCCAATCCCGCACCCCCCCGGAAGCGAGGTGATGTGAAGCAAAAGGCCACTCTGTCGCTCCCATCGCATAGGGGAAATGGTAGAGAATCCCCGAGAGCCGGACAAGCGAAGGACTCTGCGGGAACAGGAGGAAGACTCCCGGAGAAAGCTACGGCGAGGGCGCACTTCTCGGCTTACTCCCCGCGGATGACTTTGGCCGCCGCTGCGTACATACGTGGAGTCTCCCTTCGGGAATGGGACTCTATTTGGCGACGAGGGGAAATTTCGAGGAGAACGTTCGCGAGAAGACGATCTCCTTTTCCTCCCTCCTTCGAAGGAGGCCTCATATCTTCACAGGCCACGCCCGCTCGGGCTTTGTTGAATCCCACCGTAAGAGGTGCCATACTTGAGAGTTCAACAAGCGCGGTCACATGAGGTGGAAGGGGAAGTGCGATCTTCTGGTGTGGGATCACTTCTTTGACGTCGTGAGCGAAAATCCCCGTGCTTCTTGGATTCGTGAGGAGAAGGTGCGATGACAAGCGTGCGTCCGTCATTGAGAGAAGGACTGCCAGACTTCACGCTGGCCTCCACGACAGGGGAAAGGGTTCGGATATCCGATTATCGAGGACGCCGGAACCTCGTTCTCCTCTTCACGGGAGATTCATGGGAGGCCTCACTTGTCCGCCTGATCTCTTCTCTGGCCGAGCATTATGCCGCGTTTCGAAGCGAGGAGGCGGAGATCCTCCTTATCGCTTGCGGTCCGTTCGAGCGCGCTGAGGAACTCTCCCGTGCCCTTCCTTTCCCGGTTCTGTGGGACCCGTGCGGAGTCGTCCACCGAAAATATGGCGCTGTCACCGAAGAGGGGAGGATGCGAGCCGCCCTCTACGTCGCCGATCGCTATGGAGAGATCTGCCTCGTTGTCCAGGCGGCGGATGGACAGCCGCTTCCTTCAGCGGAACACATCCTCTCCTGGGTGCGCTTCGCGGAAGCCCAATGTCCGGAATGAGGCGTCTCGGAGTGGCCGGCGTAGCCGGGCGCTACGCGAGAATCCCCTCACGGAAGGCATCCCGTCGGGTCGAAGGCTCGGCGGGGACTTTGCCGGGAGTTCGCACGTATGATCCGCCTGAAACGCGTCTACGATCCACCGGAGCCGGGCGATGGAGACCGTTTTCTCGTCGAGCGCCTCTGGCCTCGGGGGATGAAGAAAGAGGCGCTTCGGATCAACCGATGGGTGAAAGATGTCGCTCCGAGCGATGCTTTGCGCCGATGGTTCGGACATGATCCGAAGAGGTGGGAGGAGTTTCGGCGGCGGTACTTCGCCGAGCTGGACGGAAATCCGGAGGCCTGGAAACCTCTTCTTGATGCGGCGCGCCGAGGGACGATCACGTTGCTTTATAGTGCGCGCGATTCGGAACACAATAGCGCCGTCGCTCTCCGAGCGTATCTTGAAGAGAGACTGAGAGGGAGAAGCACCCCACGGGAAAGGAGACGCGCTTCCCGCTGACGCGATCCGTGCTCGCTCCGGGATACTCCTCCTCGCTCCGGCGTGACAAGAGCCGGAGAGCGCGCGTATATTTTTCTGCCAAAACCGCTATGGGGAGGGAGATCATGCGAGCGCCGAAATGGATCATTCGATGGATCAGTGTGCTTCTGCTCTGGCCGGCCGTATGGGCCACAGCTCCCACGTATGACCTTGTAATCACGAATGGACGGATTGTGGATGGGACGGGGAATCCGTGGTTTGTCGCCGATATCGGGATTCGCGACGGGCGCATTGTAGCTCTGGGACGAATTCGCCCGGAGGAAGCGGCGCGCGTCATCGAGGCGCGTGGTCTTGTCGTCGCTCCCGGCTTCATTGATGTGCATACCCATATCGAGGGAGGGATTCTGCGCCGACCGACAGCCGAGAACTTCTTGCGCATGGGAGTGACGACTGTCGTCACCGGCAACTGCGGGGGCTCCTGGTTGCCTGTGGGAGAGACCCTTCGGCGTTTGGCCGAACAGGGCCTCTCGATCAACGTCGCGACCCTGGTCGGGCATAATTCCGTCCGCCGGGCCGTGATGGGAGAAGAAGCGCGTCGGCCCACGCCGGAAGAGCTGGAACGCATGAAAGGCCTTGTCGAGCAGGCGATGAAAGAAGGGGCCGTTGGCCTCTCCACCGGCCTCATCTATATCCCCGGCACCTACGCCGAGACCGAGGAGATCGTCGAGCTGGCCCGCGTCGTCGCCCGCTATGGGGGCATCTATGCGAGCCACATTCGCGACGAAGGCAATGGAGTTCTGGAGGCGATCCGGGAAGCCCTGCAGATCGGCGAGCGCGCTGGTGTGCCCGTTCAAATCTCTCACTTCAAGGTCTCCAGTAAAAAGCTCTGGGGGGAGAGCCGTCAGACCGTTCAACTCGTGCGCCAGGCGCGCGAGCGCGGCCTCTCGGTGACCGTGGATCAGTACGTCTATCCGGCTTCCAGCACCGGACTGGAGACGCTTCTTCCAAGCTGGGTCCATGACGGAGGCCGTCAGAAAGCCGTCGAACGTCTCCGCGATCCCAAGCTGCGCGAGCGCATCGTGCAGGAGATGCTCCGCAGCCTCCGCGAGCAAGGATTCAAGGACTATTCCTACGCCTACGTCGCTCAGTATCGCCCCGATCCGAGCTTCAACGGCAAGAACATCGCCGAGATCACCCGGGCGGTCCGTCGCACATCGCGCGCTCGGGATCAAGCCGAGCAGATCATCGAGATGTTTCTGGCCAGCGAAACGCGCGTGCAAATGGTCTATCACAAGATGCACGAGCGCGACGTCCAGTACATCTTGGGGCAACCGTTCACGATGATCGCTTCCGATGCGGGCGTCCTGGAACCGGGGCAAGGCGTTCCTCACCCGCGCGGCTATGGGAACAATGCGCGCGTCCTGGGCCGCTACGTGCGAGAGCAGCGGCTCCTCTCTCTGGAGGAAGCCATTCGGAAGATGACGAGCCTCCCAGCTCAAGTCTTCGGATTCTGGGATCGAGGGGTGATTCGACCGGGAATGGCCGCCGATCTCGTGATCTTCGATCCGGAGCAGATCGTGGACCGTGCGACCTTCGAGAATCCTCACCAGTATGCCGAAGGGGTTCGTTACGTGCTCGTCAATGGAGTGCCGGTCATCTCTGAAGGGCAACACACGGGGGCTCGCCCGGGTCGCATCCTCTACGGCCCCGGCCGGTCGTCTGTCGCCGGACCTTCTGGAGGCTTCTGAGAGAAGATCGCACCTGCGGGGCTTCCGCTGGGCGGTCTGCTGTGGGAGGCCAGCCGGACCTGACGTGGGGGGGGACGCGAACCGTTCCTTCCGGAGTCGGTCCCTCTCAGCCTCTGCCGGAAGCTTTTCGTTCGGGCACTGGAGCCTGTTGACACCGCGCGCCTGACCGCGTAAGCTCGTGCACTCATCGCGTAACTCGGAGCAGGAGGTGAACATGGGCCGATATGCCGCATGCCTGAGGATCATCGGCGTGGCGCTTTTGATCGCGCTGCCTGAGGGGACGATCTCTCTGAGGCCGGAGGAAGCTGTCGCTCGGACCGCGCCGTCTGTGCGGCCGATCATCACGGGTCGGAGCCTCGCGTTCTCGCCCGATGGTCAGTTCCTCGCCACGACGGGGGAGTACGGCTGGGCTTTGCTCTTCCGCGTCACCGATGGAGCTTTCGTGCGAGCCTTCACAGGACATATCGGTCCGTCTGTTTTCGTGACGTTCTCTCCCTCGGGAGAGTTGCTCGCCTCCGGGAGTTTGGATGAGAATTTCCAGATCCATCGCGTCGCCGATGGGCAGCTTTTCAGTGTTCAAATCGGGCACCAGATGGGGATCAACGCGATCGTCTTCACGGCCGATGAGACGTTGATGGCTTCGGCGAGCACGGATCGCGATATTCGCATCTGGCGCGTCGGTCAGAATCCCGCACTTCGTATCCTGCGCGGGCATCGGAATCGGGTCGAAGCCCTCGTTCTGACTCCGGATGAGAGCGAGCTGATTTCAGCCGGATTCGATGGCACGATTCGCTTCTGGCAATTTCCCGAAGGACGCGCGCTCCACGTCCTGACGGCTCATGAGGATCGCATCCACGCGCTCGCGCTCTCTCCGGATGGAGAGTGGCTGGCTTCCGCCGGAGCGGATCGGCTGATCAAGGTCTGGAAGCGGTCAGAGCGAACGCTCTTGATGACGCTCACGGGCCATGCGGGAGCTGTGAATGCGCTCGCCTTCTCTCCGGATGGGACCACGCTCGTCTCAGCCGGGGAAGACCGCACGATTCGAATCTGGCGCCTCTCGGATGGAGCGCTCGTGCAGACGATCTCGGCTCATGAGGGCAGCGTGCTCGATCTGGCTTTCTCCCCCGATGGGGAATTGCTGGCTTCCAGCAGTTCGGATCGCACGATCCGTCTCTGGAGCGCACGCGATGGAGCACTTGTCCGGACGATCACCTCGCCGTAATCCTGTGAGGGATCCTCTCCTTCGTGTCCCTTCTCACTGGAAGAAGGGTCTCCATTTCTCCTCCGGAGGGGTCAGAAGGCTTCCGACAATCAGGCCCAGCAGAGAAACCCCGAGAGCCGGGTAGATCGTCTCGATCCCCGTCTTCCCAGAAAGGCCGGCGAAGTGCCAGATGAGCGTCGTGAGCATCCCCCCGAGGATCGAGACTATTCCTCCGGTCGTCGTCGCGCGCTTCCAGAGAAAGCAGGCGAGCAAGGCCGGCGTGATTCCCACGCCGTACATCGTGTAGGAGAAAAGAGCCGCCCGCAGCACCGTCTCGAAGAATTGAATGAGGACGTAGCCGATCGTCCCGAGCGCGATGACAACCAAACGAGACAGAAGGAGCAGATGCCGCTCCGTCGCTTGCGGGTTCAGAAATCTCTGATAGATATCTCGAACGATGTTCGTCGCCGGAACCAGAAGGAAGCTATCGCCCGTGGAGACGATGATCGCAACAGCGGCCGAGAGCAAGACACAGCCGGCCACTAGGGGAAGTCCTTCCCGCGCCGTGTAAAGAAGCACCTGTTCGCTGCGACCCGACCCGAGTTCGGGGAAAAGACTTGATCCGATGATCGCGAGGACGACGATCATCGTCTCGATGAGGACGGTCCCGAAGATCCATCCGACGACGGCTCGACGGGCCGTGCGCGCATCGCGCGCCGAGAAGAAACGTTGGTACATGTTGGCCAAACCCAACATCAGAAGCAGCGTCGGAAGCGCGTACGAGAGCGCCTCCGCTACGGTGAAACGTCCCATGAGACTCAAACGCTCTGCGGCGACAGCTTCCCCGAAGTGTTCGGCCAGTCGCGCGCGCACGCCCTCCCATCCACCGGCTCGATTGATGAGGAAAGGATAGGCGAAGAAGATCCCCCCGAGCATGAGAAGGCCATTGAAAATATCGGTGTAGGCGATCGAGACAAGGCCCGCCAGCGCCGTGAACGCTGTCACAAAGAGGAATGTCAGAAAGGTGCCCGTTCGCGCATCCAGCCCTGTGACGACGTTCAAGACCAAGCCGCCGGCGCGAAATTGATACGACGCGATCACCGTGTACGCGATGATCGTGACCAGCGTTCCCAGGAGACGCGCCCAGGCGTTGTAGCGCAGTTCGAGAATATCGGGAACGGTCAACTGTTCGAGTTTTCGCGCCCGCCCGGCAATGAAATAAATCACGATGAGTGCCACCCAGACGCCGGCATCGAACCAGAGGGCGGCGAAACCCTCGCGATACGCCAGTCCGGCGCTGGCGATGATCGAACCCGAACCGATCCATGTCGCCAAAAGGGTGCCGATCAGTACGGGAGCACTCAATTTCCGTCCGGCGACCATGAAGTCCGCTTCCGTCTTGACCAGCCGCGACGCGTACAGGCTGACCCCGGTCAGAAAGACGAGATAAATCACAACGACGCTCAGATACGCGTTCATGGGGCATTCAGAGTAGAGGGAGCCAAGCCGCTTTGTCAATAGAGAGGTCCTGCACATCTTCCGGTGCGCCGGGAAGCGATCCAGCCTCCAAGCGGCGGGACCGCGTCATGGACCTCGAAGCGACTGAGGGCTCTTGCGCGGGGCGGGGAAGACGTTCCTCTTCCGCTGCCGTTCGCGCCGGATGTTCGGGCGCTCCCTGTGGGCTTCCTTGACAGAATCCGAGTGAGATTGGTATAAACTCCCTTTGTGCGAATCTTCAAAGGAGGGAGAGAGACGAGTGGCTCTGATCATCGTCAATGAGGGAGAGTCTATCGAAAGCGCACTGCGGCGCTTCAAGCGCAAGGTGCAACAGGAGGATATCATCAAGGAGATCAAGAAGCATTCCTTCTATCTCAAGCCTGGCGAAAGGCGACGCCTCAAAGAAGCTCTGGCCCGCAAGCGGCTCCGCCGGCGGATGAAGCGTGAGATGGGCGAGTGACCTCCTGGAGGACGTCGCGTGTCTCCTCCCGGTTATAGGGAGCGCTTCCCCAATTTCTCCTTCGCGGGGGCGAATCCTCGCCCGATCCCTTTGGGTCTTCAAACAGGCCGGTGTTCCCCTGCGCGTTTCGGAGCCGTGGGGCTTGGCTTTCCCGGGATGGCCCTTCTGGACAAAATAAGGCCGGGATGGTATCTTTGCTCTCTGTTGGAAAAAGCCGTGTGCACCCGTAGCTCAGGTGGATAGAGCGTCGGACTACGAATCCGAAGGTCGCAGGTTCGAATCCTGCCGGGTGCACCACGAATTCTTTCCCCTTCATGTCTTCTGCGGAGGGATGCCTCTCTCGTCCCCTCAGAGAGAAGGGGGCCTCGGGCACTTGGCGCAGCATCCCGCTGAGCCACGAAGATTCGAGATCGGCCCGTTGACAGTGTCCGTCCCCGTAGCGTAGATTTCCGAGAGATTTCGTAAGGAGCGGCGCGATCGAGGCCATGAGAGCCATGGTGATCCAGGGATTACGCTTCGACGAGCGCGGTTTGATCCCGGCCATCGTCCAGGATCACGAGACCGGACGCATTCTCATGCTCGCCTACATGAACGCGGAAGCGCTGGCGCTCACCCTCCGAACGGGAGAGACGCATACCTGGAATGTGGCGCACAAGCGCATTCAGCGTGAGGTCGGAGCCGAAGGGAACGCGCAACGCGTCGTGGACGTCCTTGTGGATTGCGATGGCGATGCCTTGATCGTGAAAGTGGATCCCCGGGGGCCGGCCTGCCGCACCGGCGAGGAGACATGCTTCTTCCGGGAGCTGGCAGATCTGGAGGAGAAGAGGGAGGAGGTCTCGGTCGTCGGTCCCGCATCGCTGGAGATGGGGATTCTGCTCAGCGAGTTGTTCGCCTTCATCCAGGAGCGCAATCGCGAGCGTCCGGAGAAGTCCTACACAGCCCTCTTGCTCAGCAGCGGCGTGGATACGATCCTGCGGCGCGTGGGGGAGCAGGTCGTGGATATGGCGATCGCGGCCAAGGCGGGGTCCAAGAAGGAGTTGAGCAGCAAGATCGCCGATCTCTTCTATCACTTGCTCGTCCTGATGGCCGATCGGGAGCTGAGTCCGCGAGACATCCTCTTCGAGTTGAGGAGTCGCACCGGGCGGGCGAGCGAGAGTCGCGTTTTGCCGTCGAGGTGATCCATGGGAGCGATTCGCCCGACGTTCTCAGAGGTGCGCGAGCTGGCGCGGGAGGGCAATATCATTCCGGTGACCAAGGTCATCGCCGCCGATCTGCTGACGCCGGTCTCGGCGTTTCTGCGAATCCGCGCGGGAGCGCGATTTCCTTTCCTCTTGGAATCGGTCGAAGGGGGGGAGAAGATCGCCCGCTACTCCTTCATCGGTGCGAACCCGCATACGGTCGTCCGCGCGCAGGAAAGAAGCTGTGTCATCGAGACGGCAGAAGAACGAGTCGAACGCGGGGAGCCCTTTCTGGATCTCCTTCGCGAGCTGACGGCCTCCTATCATCCGGTGACGCGACCCGGACTCCCTCCGTTCACGGCGGGAGCTGTCGGATACATGGCCTATGATGCCGTCCGGTGGTTCGAGCGGATCCCCCGACGCGCCCGGTGCGATCTGTCTCTGGATCTGGCGCAGATGATGTTCTACTCGACGCTTCTGGCCTTCGATCACGCGCGTCATCAGGTTCATCTGATCGCCAACGTCTTCACCGGCGGGCGCGAACATCGGCTCAAGGAGAAGTACGAACGCGCCCTCGCGGAGATCGAGGCTCTGCAGGATCTGCTCGAACGGTCCGTGGCGATACCCCGAACGAGCGCGCCTGCACGGCCGCTCTCCATCCGCTCGAATCTGACACCGGAGGAGTTCCAGGATCGAGTGCGGCGGGCCAAGGAGTATATCGCCCGCGGAGATGCCTTCCAGATCGTTCTCTCCCAGCGGCTGGAGGTGGACATTGCCGATCTGGATCCGTTTCAGGTCTATCGGGCCCTGCGCATGATCAATCCCTCTCCCTACATGTTCTACATGGAGCTGGACGGGATGCATCTGGTGGGCGCATCGCCGGAAATGCTCGTGCGACTGCAAGGAGACGAGATCACTTATCGCCCGATCGCCGGGACGCGCCCGCGAGGAGCGACCGACGCGGAGGACCGCGCGCTGGAAGCCGATCTGTTGGCGGATGAGAAGGAGCGGGCCGAGCACGTCATGCTTGTGGATCTCGGGCGTAACGATGTCGGGCGCGTCGCCGCATATGGCTCGGTGGAGGTCACCGACCTGATGGTCGTCGAGCGCTATTCGCACGTCATGCACCTGGTCTCGACGATCCGGGGACGACGCCGGCCGGATAAAGATCGGTTCGATGTCCTCGCCGCCTGTTTCCCGGCCGGGACGGTCACCGGCGCACCGAAGATTCGCGCCATGGAGATCATTGACGAATTGGAGCCGACGCAGAGAGGAATCTACGCCGGGACCGTGTTCTACGTGGATTATTCGGGGAATCTCGATTCCTGCATCGTCATCCGCACGGCGATGATCCGGGATGGACGCGCCTACGTTCAAGCCGGTGCCGGAATCGTCGCCGATTCCGTTCCCGAACGGGAATACGAGGAGACGATGAACAAAGCCCGCTCGGTGATTCGCGCCATCGAGATGGCGCGCCAGGAGCTCTGAGGAGGAATGCCATGAGGATTTGCCGTGTGATCCTCGTCGCTTCCCTGGCCGCGGTGCTTTCTGGTCCGGCTCTCTCGCAGAGACGTCCGCCGGGGGAGGCTCCGCCTCCTCCGGCGCAGGTCAATGTCGAGGAGTTGAAGGATCTGCGAGCTATCCTTGAGACGGACTTCGGCCAGATCGCGATCGAATTCTTCGCTCAGGATGCGCCCCGACACGTGGCGTATTTCGTCAGCCTGGCGCGGCAGGGATTTTACGACGGAACGACCTTTCACCGCATCCTTCCGAAAAGTTTGATCCAGGGGGGAGATCCTCTGAGCCGCAATCCCCGCACGCCGCGCGAAGCGTTGGGACGGGGAGGGTTGGACCGATTGCCTCCGGAGTTCAACGATCATCCCTTCACGCGAGGTGTTGTCGGAGCCGTCTTGCGCCCGGGACAACCCGACAGTGCGGGCTCGCAGTTCTTCATCTGCGTCACCGATCAAGGACAGCTCGATCGAAAGTTCACTGCTTTCGGTCGTGTCGTCCAGGGAATGGACGTCGTCGAGAAGATCGCCGCCGTGCCGACTGATGCCGATGGGATTCCTCGGGAACGCATCGTGATCCGCTCGGTGACGATCCGCCCTTCACCCTGGGCGCGCGTCGAGGAGGTGAAGAAATATCGCGTCGTTCTGGAGAGCGAGCTGGGAAATATCACGATCGCCCTGTGGCCCGAGATCGCCCCGCGCCATGCGCGACATTTCCTTTCCCTGGCAGGCAGTGGCTTTTACGATGGGACGACGTTCCATCGCATCTATCCCGGATACTTGCTTCTGGGCGGGGATCCTCTGACCCGAGGAGAGGATCGGTCCCTGTGGGGGCGGGGATGGTCGGGCGAGTTCCTCCCGGCCGAGATCGGGAAAGTCGAGTTCGATCGTGGAGTCGTCGGCATGCTCCCGATGAAGCCGGATGCCCCCCATTCCGCGAGCGCCATCTTCTTCATCTGCCTGGGCCGCGCGCCCAATCTGGACGGGAAATACACGGCCTTCGGGCGTGTCGTCGAAGGCCTCGATGTGCTGGAGAAGTTCGAGAAGCTGGAGACCGATTCCCAGAAGGCGCCGGTCACGAAAATCCCCATTCGCCGATTTCGCGTCGTCCGCGTGGAAGCGGAGAAGCCGGAGGAGCGATGATCCTGGTCATTGATAATTACGATTCGTTCACGTTCAATCTCGTGCAGTATCTGGCCGAGCTGGGAGCCGAAGTCGAGGTCTTTCGGAACGATCATCTCCGCGTGGAGGAGATCGCCGCGCGCGCGCCTCAAGCGATCGTCATCTCGCCGGGACCGGGAACTCCGGATGAGGCCGGCGTCACGCTGGATGTGATCCGCACGCTGGCCGGACGCATTCCCATTCTCGGCGTCTGTCTGGGACATCAGGCCATTGGACAGGCCTTCGGCGGACGCATCGTGCGCGCGCCCGTACTCATGCACGGGAAGACGAGCATGATCGTTCATGACGGTCGCACGATCTTCCGCGATCTCCCGAATCCCTTCCCGGCCACGCGCTACCATTCGCTCGTTGTGGAACGCGAGTCGGTTCCCTCGTGCCTGGAGATCTCAGCGACGTCCTCGGATGGATTGATCATGGGAGTGCGACATCGCGAGTTCTTGTGCGAGGGCGTGCAGTTTCATCCCGAATCCATCATGACGGGGCGAGCGGGCAAGCTCCTGCTCCGGAACTTCCTCGAGTTGTGCGGCGCGATCTCCGCCGGATGATCCTCTTGACGTCTTCCTCTGAGTCTGGCCCTCTGTGGGGAAAGCCTGAGTCTTCAGGCGCAAAGAAGCCGTTGACAAAACATCGCGAACGCCTAAAATTATAGGTGCGCGCCATGCGGCGATGCGAGGGTGAAGCCAGCGGCTGAGCGGACGCCCAAGTGCACGCGAGCGTGCCTATTAGCGGCGAGACGGGATCCAGCACACCGCAACACCGGAGGTTCGAACTTGTACGGACCAACCCCATGCACAAAGTGCTCTGTCGCATCGCCGGTGCAGGAGACAAGTGAATGTGGTTACAGAGCGGTTGACTATCCATAGTGTTCAGGTTCGCGGCTGGATGATGACGTTTCAGGCCGAGGGGCCGGCTGAGCTTCTGCGCGTCGGCTACGGGGTGGGATTTGGCGAACGCAACGCCCAAGGGTTTGGGATGGTGTGGACGGTCGTCCGCGACGAAAACGTTAGATCGGAGGGATGATATGCTTGCGACACAGATAAGACAGAAGGATGGCGTCTTCTATTTTGTGGCTTACCAGGCGGAGGACTTGCTCGCTAAAGTCAGGTTCATCAGCCGGTATTACGGCGAGGGCGAGCAGATTGAGCCCGAACAGGTTCGCGAAGGCGATGAGATCGCTCAGTTTATCGCCCGCATCGAGCGGTCGGATCGCGCCTTCCAGCGCCAGCTTGCGCGCCGCAAAATCCGCGATATCAAAAACTTCTATGAGACGGCCGGCGAACAGCCCCTTATACCTGGTACTATATTGCTGTTTACCGCCGAGAGCCTGCGCTTTGAACCGCTCGACCGATACGAGACCGTAGGTGACCTTGAGGAGCCGCAGGGCAAATATCTGATCATTGACGGTCAACACCGGTTGGCTGCTCTGGAGTTCTACCGGCGCGAGCACCCAGAAGACGCCCTTACCATCTACGTGCCGTGCGTGATCTTCGATGGCCGAAGCGAGGACTTCGCTGCCGAGATGTTCGTGATCATCAATGCTACACCGACCCGCATCAACAAGAGCCATCTCATAGAGCTTTACGAACGGGTTTCATGGTGGCAGGCAACAGATGAGAAGAAATTTGCAGCCCGCATCACGCTGATGTTGTACGAAGAGTCCGATAGTCCGCTCCGCTACAAGATCAACCGCCCCGGCGGTCGTAGCCGCCAGGAGAAGTGGATCCTACAGGCTGAGCTGTTTAACGAGCTACACCGATGGGTGCGCAGCGTATGGCCCGAGATCGAGCGATCTGGTAAACACCACAAAAGGTATTACGCCATTGTGCGCGATTTCCTGTTGGCTGCCAAGCGGGTGTGGGGAGAAGCCTGGGGCAATCCTAACTACATGATCACCCGGCCGGTCACCCTTAAAGCTATGATACGCGTCTGCGCCGATCTGGCACGAGAGGATGCCGAGCCTGAGGATGGTCGCGTCCTGAGGTGGGAAAACAAGCTTGAGCCTTGGGCAGCGCTGCGCCGTAACTTCCGTGCCGATGGCTTCTACGAGCGGTTCCCAGCCAAGGGCCAGGTCGAGCGCGTTGCGCGCATACATCGCGAGCTGGCGCGGGCAGCAGAGATAACACCTGCTTCTATTTAGGTCGAGGAAAAGCCATGCGCTTGGAAATCTCATACAGGCTGACAGGGACGCGGCTGGCTCTTGAGTACCGCCGGGGATTCGCTTCCCTGCTGAAGGAAGCCATTAAGCAGGCAAGCCCGGCATGCTTTGCCCGTTACTATTCCCGTTTGCATACGCTCAAGCCGTTCACTTTTTCCGTCTTCTTCCCAGGTCTTGCGGGGCGCGAGGGCGATCACTTCGAGGTGGGATCTAAGGCGATACTCAATTTTTCCACCTCGTGTCATGAACTCTGCGCCTCTGTCTACAACGGTCTCTTGCAGCTTCGCCAGTTCCCGATCTTTGAAAACAGAGCAGAACTGGAGCACTTGTTTTTGAAGCCAAAGATCACGATCGCTCAAGACACGGCCGCGTTCAAAACATTGGCTCCGGTGCTCGTAAATACAAAAGGCGAGCCAAACTGGTATCTCCTCCCTGAAGATGAAGGGTTTGATGAGGGTCTAGCTTTCTCGGTGCAGGAGATCTGTCGCGCTTTCTTGGATATGCGGGACGTCTCTATTGAGTTTCGGCCAATCGACTTTCGGCGCAAGGTGGTGCGCCACTACAACATGGATATGCAGGGGTTCGTCGGTATTTTTGAGCTACGGGGCAACCCAGAAGTGCTTAACTTAATCTACCAAGTTGGTCTTGGCGTGCGCCGCAGCCAAGGCTTCGGTATGCTGGAGCTTGTGCGCATGGGCAGCCAGCAGAGCCAATCATCATCTCAAGAGGAGACCGCCCATGAGTAGCATTACACTCTATCCCTCAAACTGGTTGTATAACGCGGGGGTGATTGGCTTGTTAAGAGTGCTCGAAGCTGCTAATGAGGAGGTCAAAAATTTTATGGCAGATGATGGCACTGTAGCTTTATCTGTAAGCAAGAGCGCTGATGCCATATTCTCAAAATGGGATGAGTTGTCCCCCAAATCCCAAAAGGGAAAAAGTTTAGTCTATGGCTGGAAAGAAGCGTACTATGCTAATCAAACTGAACGCTCAATTAAAGAACGGATTGAATTCATTTTAGGAGAAGGTAAAATACTTCAACCCAGCAGGGGAGGCGCTTCTTTTTCATGCATTTTTTGCGCAAACACACTACAGACTAGCAGGAGCAACGCAACGTTTCTAAATCAGGCTTTCGGGAATATTCTTCTTGGGTCTGAGAGATCGTTTAGTAATACGTACTGGAATTGTGCTGCCAGAGATTTCGTTTGTCCCAAATGTCAATTTATACTGATGTGTCACCATCTTGCCCTCACCCGTCTCTCCGATGGCTCTGAGATCTTCATCAATGCGCCTTCATTCAAGGTGA
>CAZTMT010000026.1:0-20633 GCA_964615335.1 uncultured Clostridia bacterium | reverse complement strand
GGTCGTTTAGCTTCACCCTGCGCGGTGAAATAAACGACGATGAGTCACAGAACGGTATGCCGCGCATCGTCTCGTTGATCGCCAGTGCGACGGAGATCGTCTGCGCGCTCGGATTCCAGGAGCATCTGGTCGGGCGGTCGCATGAATGCGATTATCCGGAATCGGTGCGACAGTTGCCCGTGTGCACGGAGCCGAAGTTCCCCGTCGAGGGATGGAGCTATGAGATTGATGCGCGCGTCCGGGCGCTCGTGCGCGACGGACTCTCGGTCTATCGCGTGCGCGAAGAGCAATTGCGCGCCTTGCAGCCGGATGTGATCGTGACGCAGTCGCATTGCGCCGTGTGCGCGGTCAGCCTGCGGGATGTAGAGGAAGCCGTCAGGGCATGGCTCGATCGCCCGGTGCAGATCGTCTCGCTGGAGCCCAATGCGCTGGCCGACGTCTGGGAGGACATTCGGCGCGTCGCGCGGGCTCTCGGCGTCCCCGAGCGCGGAGAGGCCCTTATCGCCGCGCTGCGAGAGCGCATGCAGGCCATCGCGATGCGAGCGCGCGCGCTGGCGCCCAAACCGACAGTCGCTTACATCGAATGGATCGAGCCTCTCATGGCCGGGGGGAACTGGATGCCCGAACTGGTTGAGATGGCCGGAGGCGTGAACCTCTTCGGCGAAGCCGGACGGCACTCGCCCACGCTGCGCTGGGAAGACGTGCTGGTCCAGGATCCCGACGTGCTCTTCATCGCTCCCTGTGGACTGGATATCGCGCGAACGCGCCGCGAGATGTCGCTTCTTGTGCGCCGACCCGAGTGGCCGACATTGAGAGCCGTCGCTCAGGGACGCGTCATTCTCGCTGACGGGAACCAGTTCTTCAATCGGCCGGGACCGCGCCTGGTCGAATCGCTGGAAATTTTGGCCGAGGCCTTGCACCCATCGGTCTTTCGCTTCGGGCATGCGGGACGAGGATGGGAGCCCTGGTCCGGCTGAGCGAAGACCGACATTTCTCGGAAAGATTCCTCCTTCGCCCGTCCGCCCACAGGTCCGAAATAGAGCGAAGCCGAGAGTGGTGTTGGGAAAGATCCTGCTCCTCTTGTGAGATGACGCGCGATGCAGTCGCTTTATGCCCTGGCGCTTCGTGGGAGGAGCGACCGGGACGTGCTTGACAGGTCATCGCCGCGTCCCTATACTTCGGCGTGGTGATACACACCGATGTCGTGCGATGGCCGTTTGCCCTGCTGAGGATTCGCACATGCAGAGGGAGCCTGGCGATCCTCCTGCTGATACTGTCCCTGTGCGCGTGGCTTGTGCCGACGTTCACCGGTGCCGCCTCCGCGCGTACGGAAAGAGCGGGGGAGCACGTCTGGCTCTGTAGCTCGTCAGGGACGACATCCGGAACGCCTTCATCTTCTTCTTCGACCAGGCCCTCGGGTCGGTCCATCCTGAGAAGCGTTCGATCGGGGAAGCACGCGCGCAGTCACCTGGTCGTTCTCCCTTCGCGAGCGAGCTTTTCTTCCCCTCTGCCCTCTGCAGAGAGAGCGGGCGAAGAAGAGGGGGAAGGAAATCTCCTTCAGTCTGGTGCTCACGGCCTCCCCATCAAGCGCGCCCCTCCGAATCGCGTGTGACAGCTCCTGGGTGAGATTCCTCCCTGTGGAAGTGAGGTGTCTTCCTTCGCCTCAGAGGAGGCGAAGGACGTGAGAAGGAGGGGCATCAGCATGGAAGTAATCGTCGTCTTGATCCTGGTGATCGCCTTTTACGGAGGCATTGCCCTCTTGATCTGGAAAAACAGAAAACAGCGAGCGGCTTCGACAACAGAGAGCGCGCAGCGGCTGGAGGAGCCGGCGGGGGAAGGAGTCGCCCAAGAGCATTCGCCCCCGCATCGGAGGAAGGAGAAAAGGGGCCACAGGGCACTTCGGTGATGTGGTGGAGTCCTCCGGCCTGTCAAAGAGGAGGGAAGCGATGGCTGATTTTCATCAGACGGGTCTTGTCACGACGCTGCATCGGCTCGTACCGGGAGGGGTGGAGCGGCTCGAGCGCGAGCTGGTCGCGTATTCCGAACAGAGGCCGATCGCGCTTGTTTTGCCGGCTCTCTACAGCGAGTTCGAGGGACCGGCCATGCCGCGTATTATCGAGGAGCTGCGCGAGGTGCCCTATCTCCGGCAGATCGTCGTCACCTTGAGCCGCGCGACACCCGAACAGTATGCCCGGGCGCGGCAGATGATGGCCGGGATGCCGCAGGAGGTGACATTCATCTGGAACAATGGACCGCGCCTGCAGTGCCTTTACGAAAAGCTGCGCGAAAACGGATTGCCGGTCGGCGAGGACGGCAAGGGGCGCTCCTGCTGGATGGCCTATGGCTATGTCCTCGCCAGCGGTCGGAGCGATGTCATCGCTCTGCACGATTGCGATATTCTCACCTACACGCGCGAGCTGCTGGCCCGGCTGTGCTATCCGGTCGCCAACCCCAACATTGATTTCGAGTTTTGCAAGGGATATTACGCGCGGGTCACCGATCGCCTGCACGGGCGCGTGACGCGCCTTTTCGTCATCCCCCTGGTTCGTTCGCTGCGTCGGATCGTCGGCCCGCTGCCGTTTCTGGAGTTCCTGGACAGCTTTCGATACCCCCTGGCCGGGGAGTTCGCGATGCTCGCCGATCTGGCGCGCATCAATCGCATCCCGGGCGATTGGGGGTTGGAGATCGGCGTGCTCGCTGAGATCTATCGGAATCGCGCCGTTCGGCGCATCTGCCAGGTGGAGCTGTGCGAGACCTACGAGCACAAGCATCAAGCACTCTCTCCGGAAGATCCCACGCGCGGGCTGATGAAGATGGCCGTGGACATCGCCAAGACGCTCTTTCGCACGCTCTCGGCCGAAGGAGTCGTCTTCACCTCGGGCGTCTTCCGCACGTTGCGCTCCACCTACATTCGCACAGCCGAAGACATGATCTCCCGCTATCACGCCGATGCGCTGATCAACGGTCTCTTCTTCGATCGGCATGAGGAGGAGGTCGCCGTCGAGGCGTTCGCCCGCGCGCTGCATTGGGCGGCGGAAGCCTTCATGGAGGATCCGCTCGGCGTGCCTCTGATTCCGAATTGGAATCGGGTGACGGCGGCGCTGCCGGACTTCTTCGAGGAGCTTCTGGAAGTCGTTCGGGAGGATAATGCGTGAGCAAGAGCGCGCCAGGGCGTCAGCTTGTCATCTACACGGACCTGGATGGGACGCTGCTGGATGCGCAGACGTATGCGTGGGACGCGGCGCGTCCGGCGCTTCAGGAGATCCGCCGTCGGCGCCTCCTGCTCGTCCTCTGTTCGAGTAAGACGCGCGCGGAAATGGAGCCGCTCCTTGAGGAGCTGGGGCTCCATGCTCCTTTTGTCGTCGAGAACGGAGGAGCAGTCTACCTCTCGCGCGAGGAGTTCGCGGCCGTCGCGCCCGAAGCAGAACCCTGTGGCGCGTGGATGCGCCTTTCTCTCGGAACGCCCTATGCACACCTGCTCGCCTGTCTGGCTGATCTCAAACGACGCGCAGGAGTCCCTCTTGTGGGGTGGAGCGATCTCACGCCTGAGGAGATCGCGCGCGAGTGCGGTCTGAGTCTGGATCAGGCCCGACGAGCCAAGCAGCGAGAGTACGATGAGCCGTTCCGCGTGATGGGCGAAGACCCAACGTCCCTGGACCGAATCGAAGCGATCGTCGCCAAGCATGGCCTTCGCCTCCTGCGCGGCGGGCGGTATTTCCATCTCACGGGGAGGACGGACAAGGGACGCGCCGTGCGCACACTGGATGAGATCTTGCGACGCCGGTTCGGGCCGATCCTCACCGTCGGGATCGGAGACAGTGAGAACGACATCCCCATGCTGCGCGCCGTCGCTCTTCCTTTCCTTGTGCGCCGACCCGGTGGAGAGCCCGATCCCGTCGCGCTCCGGCGTGTGCCGCACGCCCGCATCACCCAGGGCGTGGGACCCATCGGGTGGAACGAAGCCATCTGGAGCGTGCTCGCCGAGTGTGACAAACTGTAGAGCCTCTTCAGGAGCGCGCGCGCCTTTGATCCCAAAGACGACGAAGGGCGGCGCGCATCACCTCCAGCTCCTCGACGCGAAGCGCGCGACAGAGAATCAGGAAGACGCCCAGCCCAATCCCGGTGGGGCCCAGAGCCGTGAGGGCATGCGCCAGAAGTCCGGTCCGCCCCAGGCGATCCTCTAGCTCTCGAAAGCTCGCGTAGCAGACAAGCGACATCACACCGGCAGCGAGCGCAATCTTCCCGAACGAGCCGAGCAGGCGCTTCCCCTCCAGGTGACCAATCCTACGACGCATGAGTTCAAGAAGGGCGAAGAAGTTGAAGAGCGCGACCAGAGAGGTCGAGAGCGCCAGCCCACGATGGCCGAATCCCAGCTCGCGCACGAGCACGTAGTTGAACGTGTAGTTGGTCGCAATCGAGATGAGGCTGATGCGCATCGGCGTGCGAGCATCGTGGAGCGCATAGAAGGCCGGAGCGAGCACTTTGATCGCCGCATATCCGGCCAGCCCAAGGGCATAGAAGGCCAAAGCAGCAGCCGTCTGTTCGGTGTCAAAACTTGTGAATCGGCCCCGTTCGTAGATCAAGCGAATGATCGGCTCTCCAAGAACGGCCAGCCCACAGGCGGCGGGGATGCAGAGGAAGAAGACCAGACCCAGGGAGGCGACGAGCGTGCGTCGGAATTCCGCGAGATCCTTTCGCGCGGCAGCGCGCGAGATGGCGGGCAGAGTCGCCATGCCGAGGGCGACACCGAAGACGCCAATGGGGAATTGCATGAGGCGAAAGGCGTAGTTCAGCCAGGAGACCGGCCCATCGCCCAGATACGACGCGAAGTTCGTGTTCACGAAGACGTTGATCTGAACGGCAGCTGCGCCGATGATGGCCGGCCCCATGAGCGCGAGAATCTGACGCACGCCCGGATCGCGAAAGCTCACGCAGGGTTCGTACCGAAAGCCCACGCGGCGAAGCGAGGGGACCTGAATCAGAAATTGCAGCGCGCCTCCGATGAGCGTCCCGATGGCCCATCCCACGATGGCGCGAGGCCCAAAGTTCGGATCCAAAAGATACGCAAGCGCCAATCCGCCGACGATCGAACCGATGTTGAAGAACGTGGAGGCGGAAGCGGGAACGCCGAAGCGGTCCTTGCTGTTGAGAATCCCCATCGCAACGGCCGCCATCGCGACCAGCAGGATGAAAGGAAACATGATGCGCGTCATCTCAATGGTGAGGGCCATCTTTCCCGGGACGGCTTCAAATCCTCGGGCGATAAGGCCGACGATCCCGGGGGCCAGCAGGATGCCCAGGATCGTCACGGCGGTAAGCACAAGGATGAGGCCGTTGAGGACGAGATTCGCCAGTCGCCAGGCCGCGCGTTCGCCACGCGTGACAAGCCATTGCGAGAAGGTCGAGACGAAAGCGGCGCTCAACGCTCCCTCGGCGAAAAGATCGCGCAGCAGGTTCGGAATGCGAAAGGCCGCGATGAAGGCATCCGAATACATGCTGACGCCGAAAAAGGCTGCGAAGACCTGTTCGCGGACAAGCCCAAGTACGCGGCTGCCCATGACGGCCAGGCTCACGACGCCCGCCGAGCGGGCGACGCGCCCCGGTGCTTCCTCCACCGGGGGTGGGGCCACAGGTAACTCTGTAGGATTGGCGCCTTGCCCTCCACTCATCGCCCTGCTCCGCCTGGAAGAGCTTCGCGATCCCCAAGGTCGCGCACGGTCACTCCGATCCCGAAGATCGCACGGCGCATTCCGATAGGCATTTTACCGCAGAGGGAACATTGGACAAAGAAGCACAGCGACCCATGCCAATGCATCTCCATGCCGTGGGGAAAACAAAGTTCCAAGCCCCTGCAGATTCCTTCGGCGAGCCAAACGTGGCCTTTCCTCACTAATGCCCGAAGCCGTCGGCGACACCCGCCAAGAAAGAGGGATTGACAACGAGCATCTTTCGTTATAGCATGCAATTACCCCGGTTGAGGAAAAGCGGTGATGCCGCGTGTGGGGAGACAGGTTGTACGCTCTTGTAGCGAGTCGCGGCCTTTCTCTTCCCATACGCCGAATTCCTTAGCTCAGGAGGAAATGCCATGCCAAGAGTACCAAGAGTACACGGAAAGGTGAAGCGACTTATTCTCCTCTTTGCGATCGTGATTCTCACTGCCCCCCATGCTGTGTGGACCCAAAGTGGGGGGCGTGTGCTCAATGCTCGCTTGCGGAAGAGTTACCCGAATCTCACACAAGCTTTCGCCGATCCGGCACTCCAGCCCGGCGATTCGCTCCTGGTTGTGGGGACCATCACCGAGCCGGGGCCGGTGATCATTCCGTCCGGTTGGTCCGGTTTGATCATCGGATCAACAGGATGGCCTGCGACGATCCGGCAGCAAGCTCCAGGGACGTGCGATCCCAACTGGGGCGGTGGCGTCAACTGCATGCTCGATGCGCGGCAGCGTGGGGGACTGGTGCGAATCGTACGCTTGCGTTTCCTCGTCCCGGCAAACACTACGGGGATTCAAGCGATCGGGGGCGGAGGCTTGGGAAGTCCGCAGCCTCTGACGATCTCGGCGTGCCGATTCCAGGGGGTAACACCCACGACGCCTTTTACGGGCATCGTCGTGAGAAGTGGGACAGCCGCAGGGGGACCGATCGTTATTGAGAAGAATGTGATCACAGGAACGATCAGTAGCGTGGGAATCGCTCTTGTTGGAGACGACACGAATACTGTCAACGCGCGGATCCGCTTTAACGTGATCTCCATTTCACAGGCCACGGGATCTCCTGGAGTCGGGATCGGTCTGACCGGCATTCCGGCAGGGAGCACTGTCCTCGTCGAGAGAAATAGGATTTCAGGTGGTGGCTCAGCAGCAGCTGCTACGGCCGGGATAGCTCTCGCTCCAGATAGCACGATTCCTACGACGATCGGCGCTCGTGGAGCTATCGTTCGGCGGAATACGATCTGTAACTTTTCAGATACTTCTTCGATTTTTAATCCCCTTCTCCCTGGCAATGGAATTGCCTTTGCGGCCTCACAGGGGGCCCAGGTCCAAGCGAATGTGCTCAGGGACAACTGCATTGGCGTGAATGCAGATCCATCGGGATTCCCAGCAAGTACACCTCCTCCTCCACCAAGCGTTAACGACAATAATATCACGGCGGGCTCTACCATTTGCGGCGGCGCACCGGTCGGCTTGAATTTTGGTGCTGGTACTTACACCCTCAATGCGGAGAACAACTTTTGGGGAGCGCCGAGTGGGCCTAGTGGGACTGGTTGCCCGGGGACGGGTCTAGGTGTATTGCCAGCATGTGGAGCTGCTGCTGGACAAGTCGACGTAACGCCATTCCGTGCTGCATCCAATCCAGCAGCCGGTGGCGGTCCTTGTCCGTAAGCTCTCGGGTGAGGCGAGGGGCCGCTCACTGCGGCGGCCCTTCTTTCTTTAAGGGGTGTCTGAACCGAGTGGCTTAATTAGAGCGGTTCGCTCCTTGAGACAATGGTTTATCATCCTCAGGGAAGCCGGGGACCGATGCCTAGAGGTTATTTTTCACCTCCTTACGGCTTCAGCTAGCGTCTGGTGTAGAGGAGGGCCTATCGCAAGCATAGTTGTGAGATAGGCTCCGCATTTCATTCCACAGAGAGCCTGCTGCCGCAAGCGACAGAAAATAGCCTGGGGTGGAGCGCAAGCGGAACCCCATTTTGAGATCAAACCTCATTCCACAAAGAGCCCTCGAAGAGGGCGACAGAAAATAGCCTGGGGTGGAGCGGCAGCGGAACCCCAGGAAACGAGGTCCCCAATTATCCCCGAGCCCGCGCCAGCGGGCGGCACATCGGGTCAGGAGCCCGACGAATTGAAGGAGGCCATTCGTGTATCCCCCGATGTCGTGACCTGGCGTGTGTGAACCAGACCCGTTGGGTGGCCGTCCGAGGTGTCGCCCCCTCCGGGGGCTCTTGAGAAAATTTTGGACCTCGCGGTTCCCTAGGGCTTACGCCCCGGGCTATTCTCTGTCGCCCCCTTCGGGAGCTTTTTGCGGAAAGGGGTCGTTCTGCAGATGGGCTTGCGCCCCGGACTATTTTCTGTCGTCTGCTGTGCGGGCTTTCGGTGGCGCTCAGTTTTGCGGGATTGGCTGCGCGCTCCAGGAGATCTCTCGCTCGAAGGCCTCGTGTTGACTCGGGTGGGAGCATGCTGCTAAGTTTGGGAGCCGGAGATGAAAACGCTTCCTGTCAACGGGTGTCGACTCCCGGCCTCAAGGAGGATGACGATGAGATCCATGTGGAAGTCTGCCCTTTGGAGGATTCTTCTTGTAGTCCTCGTCGGGGGTATCGTGAGGGGGGGGTCCGCTGTCGCGGACGAGGGGATGTGGACGTTCGATAATCCCCCTCTGCAGCAACTGCGGGAACGCTACGGGTTCACCCCGACGCGGGAGTGGCTCGATCATATTCGGCTCTCCAGCGTGCGCTTCAGCGATGGAGGATCGGGCTCGTTCGTGAGCCCCAACGGCTTGGTTCTCACAAACCATCATGTCGCGCTCACGCAGTTGCAGAAGATATCCACTCCGCAGAAGGACTACGTGCGCGAGGGATTTTACGCGCGCACGCCGGCCGAGGAGCTGAAGTGTCCGGATCTCGCGCTGGACGTGCTCGTTGAGATGCAGGACGTGACGGCGCGAGTGCATGCGGCTGTGCGACCGGGCATGAGCCCGCGCGAGGCCTTCGAAGCTCGACGCGCAGAGATCGCGCGCATCGAGCGGGAGAGTCGCGAAGCGACCGGCCTGCATTCCGAAGTCGTGACGCTCTATCACGGAGCCGAATACTGGCTCTACCGCTACAAGCGCCATACCGACGTACGCCTGGTCTTCGCTCCGGAGCAGCAGATTGCCTTCTTCGGCGGTGATCCCGATAACTTCACGTATCCCCGGTATTGTCTGGACTTCGCCCTCTTTCGCGTCTATGAGAACGGCAGACCGATCCGCTCGGAGCACTATTTGAAGTGGAACTCAAGGGGGGCGGCCGAAGGGGAGCTGGTCTTCGTCTCCGGGCATCCGGGGCGGACCAGTCGTCTTCTGACGGTCGCGCAGTTGGAGACGCTGCGTGACGTCACGTATCCGCGCACGATCCGGACCTTGCGCCATCGGCTGCAGGTATTGCGCCAGTATGCTGCTCAAGGGGAGGAGCCCGCGCGACGGGCGGCCGAGTTGATCTTCAGCCTGGAGAATGCTCTGAAGGCCTACGTGGGGGAATGGAACGGCCTGCGCGATCCGGCGCTCATGGCGAGAAAACAGCAGGAGGAGCAAGAGCTGCGCGCGCGTCTGGCGAGCCGTCCCGAGTGGCAGGCGGAATACGGTGGGGCATGGGAGGAGATCGCCGCTGCCGAAGCGCGCTATCGCGAGCAGGCCGTCCCGCTGCTTTATCGTTCGCTCCGGCGCAGCTTCTCCGAGCTGGTCGAGCACGCCCTGACACTGGTGCGCTATGTCGTTGAGGTGAAAAAGCCGGATGCGGAACGGCTTGATGGATTCCATGAAGCGCAACTGGAAGATGTACGCTTTCGCCTGCTTTCGCCGGCGCCGATCTATCCGGATCTGGAGGAAGTGCTGCTCGCCGCGAGCTTGCAGGAATCGCAGCAGGAGTTAGGCTCGAACGATCCCTTCATCGAGGCGGCTCTGGGAGGGCGTCCGCCGGAGGTCGTCGCGCGAGAGCTTGTGCGCGGGACGCGCCTTGTGGACCCAGCCTTTCGAAAGTCCTTGCTCGAAGGGGGTGAAGAAGCGGTCGCCTCTTCGGCCGATCCCCTGATTCAATGGGTGCGGCGCGTGGATCCGATCCTGCGCCAGATGCAACGCTGGTTCGAGGAGAATGTCGCGAGCGTCAGAGCGGCAGCCGGGGAGAAGATCGGTCGCGCGCGCTTCGCTGTCTTCGGGAAGTCGGCTTACCCGGATGCGACCTTCACCCTGCGCCTCTCCTATGGAACAGTGCGCGGCTATCCCATGAACGGGACGCAGGCGCCGCCGAAGACGACCTTCTACGGGCTCTTCGATCGCGCCTATGGTTTCGATCAGAAACCGCCCTACCACCTCCCCCCTCGACTGTGGGCGCGAAAGGGCCGGCTCGATCTCGCGACGCCGCTCAACTTCGTGAGCACATGCGACGTCGTCGGAGGGAATTCCGGCTCGCCCGTGATCAACCGCCAGGGGGAGTTGGTCGGCCTCATCTTCGACGGGAATATCGAGAGCCTGGTCGGGAACTTCGTCTACATCGAGGAGACGAATCGGGCCGTGGCCGTTCACAGCGCGGCGATCATCGAAGCTCTGCGCAAGCTCTACGATGCCGCGCGACTGGCTGATGAGCTGGAAGGGAAAGCTCCCTCCGGGCGCAGCGCCTCGCCCCGATCCCACAGGTGAGAGGGCTCGGCGCGCGCGTCCGGACCGGTTCGTCGCGAGCCTCTCGAAAAATGTGATTGCCTGGACGGGGAAATTCTGCTACTATGCTAGCCGACACTTTCAATGTCCGACTCTGGCTCGAGCAGGGATGAGACAGTATGAGATGTCCAAGATGCGGTTTCGTTCAATCGGCAGCTCAGGCGACGTGTCGGTACTGTGGAATGCGGCTCTCTTCGGACAGTGGCTCTCTGGCGCAAGCTCCACGGCAGGCGGGCGTGCGGGCGGATGGACGCAGCGAGACTCAGAGTGCGGGCTCGGTCGTGATCCCCTTTCCGGGAACGCGCGTGCCGGGCGGACGTCCTCACCCAGCCGTGCCAGATCCTTCGGACAATGCCGCGGAGCCTTCTCAGGAGCGCTCCGGACCCCCGGAGTGGAAGGAGCAGCTTCGAGAGCGCGTGCGCGCCATTCGGGAACGGCGGGGCGCGGAGGCGATGAGGGCCAATCCTTCGCCGGAGAAGAAAGAATCTCAAGGTACAACACCGGCTCCCTCCCCGGAGCGTCCAGTGACATCGGAGCCGGCACAGAGGCGAGGGGCCACAGCGGAAACGACCCGCGGCGGGCTCCGCTCGGGTGTGGAGCAAGCGGAAGCGCCGAAGCGAGTCTCTGAGGAAATCGGGAGTCTCACCCCAGACGCGCATTCTGCTCCGGCCGAGCGCGAGTCACGCTCCTCTCCTCGTCAGGAGAAGCCTTCGATCTCAAGGGGAGATCTCCCGGCCGAGGATGTCTCCCGGACGCAGCCCTTCTGGCAAGAAGATCTCTTACCGGAAGAAATCGAAGCGTTCGATCTCTTTCAGGGAGAAGCGAAGGAGGACCTCATCCGCCACGGGCAGGAGCGGGCCGCTGAGCTCCAATGGGAAGGAACTCGAGAACAGATCGCTTCGGCACCTCTTGTGCGCCGAATGGTTGCCGGATTGCTGGACGTCGGGGTGATCGCGTTCAGCTCGATCCCGTTTGTCGCGCTGGTCGAAATCGTCTATGGGGATTTCTCTCGGCGTCCGGTGCAGATCGCGCTCGCAGGGGTCGTGCTTCTCATCGGCATCCTCTACGAGACGATCATGCTGAGTGGGGCCGGGCGGACGGTCGGGATGGCCGCCGTGGGATTGCTGGCTCTCAACGCGCGAACGATGGACCTGCCTTCCGCGGGACAAGCTGTGCGGCATATACTCGGACAGGTGCTCGGAGTACTTCCGGTCTTTTTCGGGTTCTTCTGGGCGCTTCTGAATCGCGAGCGCCGAACCTTTGCGGATCTGCTGGCCGGGATCATCGTCCTGCGCGTGGATGAGTCCGTCTATGAGAGTCAGGAGATCCATGCGCCCTGGCTCTATCGCCCGGCGCGACGGCGGTGAAGGACTAGCCAATACACGCGCGCAGTAGGGGGCTTGGGACTACGACTCCGTTCCTTGAGCCGCCGCTCATTCGCCCAAGAGCGTATCCGAATCGCCGCGCCCGCCCATCCGCGCGCGCGACAGAAGCAGAGCTGAAAGAGCCCGATGTACCCGCCGCCGCAGGCAGAGCGAGTCGGTGCCGCTCACGAAAGCACATACCAAACGAGGATACTGAGGGTCACTCCCACCACAGCACCCGCCACGTGCCGGATGAACGTGTAGCGTCCCCCCGCCGCGTGAACGAGTTTTCGGAAAAAGGGATAGGCCGTCATCCAGAAGATGAGGCCCCACAGGACGGGATAGGCCAGAGGAGGGGAAGCGATCGGTTCAAGCCACCGGCTCACCAAAGCCGCGACGGCAATACTCCCGGCCAGGTTAATCCAATAGATCTTTCGCCGAACCCATGCCATCGCCTCAGTCCTCCTCACCAGGAGGGAAAGAACTCTCTAAGAGTACAGTAGATGGCCGCCCCACTGCATACAGCGGCTACGCACTTGAGAACTGCAGGACCTGTAAAGACACATCCGCCGGCCAGTGCACAGTTCAGTGCAATGCACCTGAGGTTGCCGTTTCAGTCCTTCGGTCGTCATCTCGTCCTCGGCGGGATATTTCTGTGACACCAACTAAGGCCAAAGCCTTTGAAGAAGGATATAGATTCCTGTTCCAGATGCGCTGCTTATGAGACTGACCACTATATGTCGTTTGAAGCTATAGGTCTTCCTAGCTCGCGCTCGTTGTTCTCGCAGGGAGGGGAACATGAGCATGGCAAACAGGAAGAAAGCGATCCATGCAGCGGGGAGACGGGGCATGATCTGGGGAAGAAGCCCCAAGGCCAGACCGAAGACAATACCAGCCGGAAGGACGAACTTGAGGAAATGGCTCAGACAGTGTCCCATGACTTCCTCTTGGAACTCGGAAAGGGCATCTCACAAAATTATTTCTATGACAGCACAGCCAGCGGCCCCTCCACCGCACCATCCAACTAGGCACTTAAGATAACCAGGGCCGGAGAAGATGCATCCAATTGCTGCAGCAGTGCATGCCCCTGCTGTACACGCCGCCCACCGCTTTAATCCTTGAGTCGTCATCTCGTCCTCAGCAAGATGTCTCTGTGACACCGACTAAGGCCACAGCTTTTCCAGAAGGGCACGGGCTCCAACCACACAAGCTGCGCCGAGGGTGGCCCTTATCAGGCTCCCTATCACATGCCTTGAGCCGTAAGCCTCTCCCTTCCACTTAAAGGAAGGTGCCCAATAGAGGAAAGAAAAGAGGAAAAAACCCAACCATGCCGCAACGACCTCCGGTATGATTCGCCCAAGTGGCACGGACAGCGAAAGGGCGATGATAGCTGCAACACGGAAAGCCCAATCCTTCCTCATAGCTCCCTCCCTCACTGCCAAAGCTCCTGCAGAGTGCATCCCACCACCACCCCTGCGCAGGATAGAGCGGTGCACTTCAGAAAGGCTAATGCTGCTCTGCGGATGCAGGCGATCACTGCTGCGGGACACCATGCCCTCACGCAATTCACCCACTCCCTCAGTCCTTCGGTCGTCATCTCGTCCTCGGCGAGATACCCTCCTTCGTCCAGATAGATGATCTGACTCATTCCTTCGCACTCCCCATAATCGCAAATCACGTACACTTCGTCAACGGAGAACAGGTCTTGAGCGGCTATAGGGTAGGCCTTCGTCGGCAAGAAGGACATGCGAGAGAGCGAAGCGGGCAGATCGTGTCGTCCTCCGCGCGCATCGGGGCCAAATCTCCCCCTTGAGACCTGTGAATTCAGAGAGAGCGTGAACGCGATCACCTTCGTCGGTCTCCCTCGGAAGGCATAGAGCAGATAGGCCTCGCGCTCGCTCGTTCCGTCCGTGAAGGGGACAAAGACGAAACGCTCACCGCGAGGACCCAAGATGACGACAGCCTCTTCCAGCATCAGGCGAAACCCTTTGCGGGAGAAAAACCGCTGTCCCCGGCTCATGCGTCGATCGCGCATCAGGGCTCTAGCCTGCCGGGAGGCTTCGGGGCCCAGAAGGACATCTCCGGGTGGGCTGTTGAGGGAAGCCTCCCTGGCTTCCGCGAGGCGCGGAAGGAGGAAGAAGCGCAGATCGTCCCAGGGGAAGCCAGGACGATCCGACAAAACCGAGCACAACAATTGTCACCATTTTGGGGGCCGTCATAGAGAGTCTCCTCCTTCGGGGAGAGGTCGGAAGGGAACACCCCAACGGGCTTGCAGGAGAGGGTCTTCGGAGATCCTTTCGGGCTCCGTGTCTTGTCATCTTCTGCCCTCCCGTGTCAGGGCGTTCGCTTCTCTTGAGACGACCCAAATTATACTGTCTGTCTGTCAAGCCCCTTTCTTTTCGCGGGCGTGAGATATGTCCGAGTGCGGGGGGCGAGCGGATCGAATTCAGCTGGCTCTCTGAGGCGCGTTCTCCGAATCTTTAAGGGACGCCTTATCGCTTGCGCTGATTGTCGGGTGTGGTAGATTTTTATTCCGTTGATGGGCTTTCGAGCGAGGCTCATTCGGGAATGGCGAAAGCCATGGAGCGCATCGCCCGCACATTGACTTGTGAGATTCGGGGGAGAGGGAAGCCCTCAGGCTTCCCGGTGAGAGAGCGAGAAGCGGCCTGTTGGCCTGTGAACTCGTTCGCTCAGCCCTGACTCTTCGAGGGAGGTTTTCCCAGGGCGCCGATTCTGAAGGAAGCGATGGAAGGGTTTACGTTATTTCGGATCGTAGAGGAATTGCGCGAGCTGATTCTGGGCGCGCGCGTGGAGAAGGTTCGGCTCGCGGGTTCGGAAGCGCTCGCTTTGAAACTCTCCCGGTCGGCGCGGCATTCTGGGGGGAAGTGGCTGCTTCTGTCGGTTGAGCCGCGATGGCCTCGCGTGCATCTGGTCGAGCGAGTGAAGTCGGAGGAGGCGTCGCCCACTCCTTTTCTTCTTCTGGCGCGGAAGTACTTGCGCGGCGCTCGCCTGAGCGCGATCGAGATGCTGCGATATGATCGGATCGTGCGATTCCTCTTTCGGAGGCCCGAGGGCATCTCGATTGCACCCGAGGAGAGCGAGGGGGATGAAGACTCGGCGGAGCTTCCCGAAGACGCCGAAGACCCTGCTCTGCGCGAGAGCATTTTGGTCGCCGAGCTGTTCGGACGTTCGGCGAATCTCTTCCTTCTGGATGCTCAGGGGCGCGTGCGGGAGCGCCTCCGAGCGCGCGAGGGCGAGCCGCGCGTGCCGGGCGAGGTCTATACGGCTCCGACTCCGTCGGAGAAGTGGGATCCGACGACGCTCGATCGCGAGACGTTTCGGGAGATCGCACGCCGTGGTCGGACCCTCGCTGAGAGTCTCGCCCGAGCGCTCGAGGGATTTGGGACTCTTTACGCCGCGGAAGTCGAAGCGCGTTGGCACGAGATGAGCTCATCACCCGAACGTCTTGATCTGGACAGCGCCTATGCCGCCTTTCAAAGCGTCCTGGAGGATCTCCTTCATCGTTCTCGTGAGCCGATCCTTTATTCTCGCGTCCCGCTGGAACAGATCGTTCCGGCGCGCGCATCGTCGCAGGATGTGATCTTCTCGGTGATTCCTCTTGTGCAGGCGAAGGGGTGGAGCGCCACGCGACTGGCTTCGTTCTCTCGCGCGGCCGAGGTCTACTACGACCTGCAGCGTCGCATCGAACGCTTTCGCCAGATGAAGGCGACTGTGCTCCGACATCTGGAGGAGCAGATCGAGAAGCGGAAGCGGCTTGAGGAGCGTCTGGAATCCGATCTGCGGGCTCTCGGTGATCCGGAGCAGTGGCGGCGATGGGGGGAGCTTCTACTGGCCCACGCGTCGCGAGCTGCGCGCACCGAATCCGGCTTCCTTGTGACCGATTACTACGATCCCGCGCAGCGTACGATCGAGATTCCGACGTCGGCGGCGACGCCTCAAGATGCCGCTTCGGAATATTTCCGGCGATATCGCAAAGCCCGGCATGGAGTTCAGGTGATCGCCGAGCGGCGGGCGGCTCTCGCTGAGGAGGTGGAACGGCTTCTTCGGGCGAAGGCGCGCGCGGAAGGAGCCGAGACGCTTCAGGAGCTGGAATCGCTCGTTTGCGAGCTGGGTCTCTCCCCCCCTCGGAGTCCTTCCGGAGAGCGCCCTGTCGTTGCGGCCTCGAAGAAGCCGAAGCGGGCGCGCCTTCCGGGAGTGTATCATTTTCGTTCGTCGGACGGATGGGATATTTTGGTCGGAAAGAGCGCCGAGGACAACGAACGGCTCACGTTTCGGCTGGCGGCGCCGCAAGACATCTGGTTGCATGCGGCCGATTATCCGGGCTCGCATGTCATCATTCGGCGAGCGAAGGGACAGCCCGTTCCCCCTCGGACGCTCCGGGAGGCGGCCGAGCTGGCGGCCTTTTTCAGTCACGCGCGAGGCTCTCACAAGGTCGTCGTGAACTATACAGAGCGCCGATTCGTGAGTAAAATTCCTCGCTCGAAACCGGGGCTTGTGCGCGTGAGCGCGTTCCGATCGCTCGCGGTCGAGCCGCGAGTGGCTGTCCAGCGCATCGTCGAGGACGTATGAGTGCGCAGGAGAAGGCGAAGACATCCGCGGGTCTTGTGGAGCTGTGGGTGGGCCTTGAGGAATCGCTTCAGGCCGATCCGGCCATCGTGTGGCGCTATCGTCCGGCGCTGCTCTTCGAGTGCTTTCTCGAATTTCGAGATCCTCGGGCGGGGATCGTTCACTCGGAGGATCGGCGGTATACGACCTGGCTTCCGCGCGACGAAGCGGCGGCCGATTGGAGCGCTCCGGCCGTGGAGCTTCTCACGGCGGAGCAGATGCGCACGACCCCTCAACCCGGGATCCATCCGTACGATGAGCCGGTGAGCCTCACCGAGGAACGCCTGGCGGAGATCGAGAATGATCTGCTGGCGCATCTGGTGCGATCCGAGCGGTTGCCCCTGTACTATAATCCGAGTCTGCGACTCTATTCCCGAAGGAGCGAGAGTCGGGAAGAATTCCTGGAGCGCGCCCTGGAAGAAGCGCGGGCGCAGCTTCATCCTCTTCTCCGAGAGCTGCTGCGCGAATTTCAGATGCAGTTGGAGCAGCTCCGGCAACATCCTCTCCCCAAGGATGTACCCGATGAGCTGCGCCTGGGACTAGAGGTCCACCGGCGGCGCATGATCTCGCGTGCGGAGGCTCGGTTGAACCGTGTCATCCTGGATCATCCGATGGGGAGCGCTCTGCGGGCTCGCGAGGGAGCGGGAGAGGTGGAGGAGGTCTCTGCCGAGGAGGAGGGAGGGGTTCCCGAAGAGCTGCGACTTCTGGCTCAGGAGTTGGAGCGCCTCTACGAGACGGCCTGCGCGCGCGTGCGCGCTGTGCTCGAGCAATCCCTGGAGCGCGCGCGCGAGTGCGAGCCTTATGAAGTAGGCCTTCATCCGCACGGGATTCGCATTCTCCGACGGGCGCTTCTGTGGGTCCCCGTTCCGGCGTGAGACTTTTGCGCGGGACGGGATTTCCCTGTATGATTTTTCGCTTCGAATAGGTCTATGAAGGTGAAGGTGCTCTTTCACGATCGGTGCTTCGATGGGATCGCTTCGGCGGTCGTCTTCTCGCGCTTCTATCGCGAGCGCGTCAATCCACGTGTGGAATTCGCTTATGCGGGGTTGATGCATCGCGCCGGTCCGGTCTTCGAGGAAGGGCTCTTTGATGGAGACGAGAATGCGATCGTGGATTTCAAATACAGCTCGTCGGAGCGGCTGACCTGGTGGTTCGATCATCACGATAGCGCCTTCCTCTCGCCGGAGGATGAGGCGCATTTTCGTCGGGATCGAAGCGGGCGGAAATTCCTCGATCCGACCTACAAATCGTGCACCAAGCTGGTCGCCGACATCACGGCGGCGCGTTTCGGCTTCGATCCCACGCCCTTGCAGGAGCTGATCCGCTGGGCGGACATCATTGACGGGGCTCAGTATCCGAATCCGCAGGCGGCCATTGATCTGACCGAGCCGGCCATGAAGGTGATGCTTCTGGTCGAGACCAATCGCGATGGTCATCTCTCGGAGCATCTCATCCGCGCTCTGCAGGAGAAGTCCTTGTCGGACGTCGTGCGGGAGCCCGATGTGGCCGAGCGCCTGGAGCCGCTGGCCGAGTGGCATCGGGAGACGATCGAAGCGATTCGTCGCGTCCTGCACTGCGAGCGGGGCGTCGCCTATTTCGACCTGAGCCCTCAGGGGCTCGAAGGATACAACAAGTTCATCCCCTACTATCTCTGTCCCGAGGCGACCTATAGTGTCGGCGTGAGCCTCTCCTCGGTGCGCGCGAAGGTCTCCGTGGGGTCGAACCCGTGGGCTCCGCGGCCGCGCCGGCATAATCTCGCCAAGATTTGCGAGCGATATGGCGGAGGGGGGCACGCCGCCGTCGCCGCCATCTCGCTTCCCCCAGAAGAGATCGAGCGCGCGCGCGAGATCGCGCGCGAGATCATCCGGGAGCTGCAGGAGTAGCTGCCCTCATCCGCGCGAAAAATCCTCTTGTCCTCGGTCTTCGATCGTGCTATCCTAGCCCCATCCGACCACACTCGCGCAGCGGGGGCATGAAAAAAAGGGAGGAAAGGAGGTCTTCATATGCGCAGGGAGAACGCTTTTTATACGCTGATTATCGCGCCGGCCGCGAGTTCGCGCTTTTATAAGATCGTCGTTCATCATACGCATGTTTATGGCGCTCTCCTGGTCGCCCTGATCCTGCTGGGCCTTCTCAGTACGATGGGCGTCTGGGTCATCCGGCGGGCGGCTCTGCTCATGCAATATGCGCGCGTGCAGAAGGAGAACGAAGTGCTCAAGCAGGAGTATCTCACCCGGTTGAAGGTCTTGCAGTCCCGCCTGGCCTCGTTGGAAGCTGAGGCCGATCAGGTGCGGCAGACCGCTCAGGAGATCGGGATCGAGTTGAGCGAGGAAGATCTGGGATCGGCCCCCTCGGCCTCCTCGAAAGGAAAAGGAGGGCCGCATGATCTGCAATTCTTCGCCGAGGAGATCGCGCGCGTCGAGGCGACGTTGAAGACGCTGCGCGCCCATCTGGAACGCGAGCGCGTGCGCCGCGCGACGACGCCGCGCGGATGGCCGGTCTCCGGATTTCTGAACGATCGGTTCGGCATCCGACGAGATCCTTTCGGAGAGGGGTACGAATTCCATTCGGGCGTAGATCTGGAAGCGCGATATGGAGAGCCCGTGCGAGCGACAGCCGATGGAACCGTCGTCTTCGCCGCGTATCGAGGAGGGTATGGGAAGCTCGTGATCCTGGATCATGGCCAGGGGATCACGACATTCTACGGACATCTCTCCCGTATCACCGTGCGGGTCGGACAATTCGTCCCGCGCGGCCATATTGTCGGTCACGCCGGGAGTACCGGGCGCTCCACAGGTCCTCACGTTCATTATGAGGTGCGTCGGGATGATCGCCCGGTGAATCCGGCGCGCTTCTCCGGAGGATGAGAGAGCCGCTCCAGGTCCTTGTATGCTCAACGGGGAGCGGACGCCTTCTGTCTCACGGCGACCTCATCGCGCGAAAGAGAGGGGGCGTCTTCCGGATGCTCTTTCTCTCGGAGGTCTCATCTCTTTGAACTGGAGGAACCCTCATTTGCATTTTGGCTGAGGATCGACTAAATCTAGCCGTGTCGCCATACGGATGAGCGCCGGGGGGAAAATGGGAGCTAAGAGACGGCAAAGACGAACCCTGGAAGTCGCGCAGTTCTATCCGCCTCAAGGTCAGTGGACGGAGGAGGATTATTTCGCCCTTCCTGAGACAAACCGGTATGCGGAGCTTTCCGAAGGGAGATTGATCGTGCCGCCGCATCCGACGAACAGACATCAAGCGGCTGTCATGGAGCTGGCTTTTCGCCTGTATCGCTTCGTCCGGGAGCGAGACCTGGGAATCGTGCGGCTCGCCCCATTGCCGGTCAGACTCTGGGCGGGGAAGATCCGAGAACCGGATATTTTTTTCGTGGCGAAAGAGCATGCCGACCGAATCGGGGAACAGGTCTGTGGGGTTCCTGATTTGATCATGGAGGTGATCTCTCCGGGTACGAAGAAAACCGACCGGATCGAGAAGTTCGTCGAATACGCCCGGGCGGGAGTTGGGGAGTACTGGATCGTGGATCCTGAAGAGCGTTCGATCGAAGTCTATTATCTTCAAGAGGGGGTATATTCGCTGCTTGGGAAGTTCGGACCCGGTCAGACGGCCTCATCTGCCCTCCTCTCCGGCTTTCAGGTCCCCGTAGACGAAGCTCTGGGGTAGGAGCGATCTTCTGGTCAGGCATTCAGACATTCAGGGCGGCGATCTTCCCCGTAGATCCTGAGCAAGGCAAGAGCCGACCCCTGAACTTTGGGGAAGTCGCGTGGAGCCTCTGAATGATCCTGGCTCCTTTTGCAAAGAACTTGCATGGGCGGGTGACAGAGAGTAGCCTGGAGCATGAGCTTCTTTGGGGGAACGACGCCTTTCCACATAGAGCCCACGAAGTGAACGATAGAGAATCGCCCGGGGCGCGAGCCAATTTTGGGAACGACACATTTTCCGCATAGAGCCCACGCCGTGGGCGACAGAAAATAGCCTGGGGCGTCAGCCCTTTTACGGAACGACATCTTTCCACAGAAAGCCCCCGAAGGGGGCGACAGAGAATAACCTAGGGCGTAAGCCCTAGGGAACCGCGAGGTCCAAAATTTCCCCACGAGCCTCCGAAGGGGGCGACACATCGGACGGCCACCCAGCGGGTCTGGTTCACACACGCCAGGTCACAACATCGGGAGATGCACAAACGGCGTCCTTCGGTTCGTTCGGTTTCTGACCCGATGTGCCGCCCGCTGGCGCGGGC
>CAZTMT010000025.1:0-20668 GCA_964615335.1 uncultured Clostridia bacterium | reverse complement strand
TTCGTGGGCTCTATGCGGAATGTCTCATTCTCCAAATGGGCTCGCGCCCCAGGCTCTTTTCTGCCGCCCGCCGGGCGCAGGCTCTTTATGGCTTGTGTCTCAGCGCGCCGGGATTTCCAAAAATTCAGCTTCCCTCCCAAACCTCCTTCAGGATCCATCCGCGCGCGTCCAGGATCACGCTCGTCGGAGGACGAGTCAGCCAGAAGACGAACTCCTCTTGGCGCGCGCGATTCCACACGCGCTTGACCTCCGATGTCCCATCGGCATACTGCAGTGTGAATTCGACGGGCATGATGTAGATGGGAGGAAGAGTCGGATCGCGGCGCTTGATCTCATGCGCTTGTTTTTGCTGCAGCCGGAGGCGCAGCCGATACCCCCCTCCCTCCGGCTCGACCGACCAGGTGAAGGTGTAAATCGGGCGCATCGGAGCGTAGACCCATTGTTCGAAGAACCATTCGAGCGACTCCCCATAAAATTCCGAGAAGACGCCCATGAGATCCTCGGTGCTCGCATTCGCGTAGGCGAACCGTCTCCCGTACTCCCGAAGGGCCGCGAAGAAGCGCTCATCCCCCAGGACATAGCGAAGCATGTGCAGGACCCACGCCCCCTTCGTATAAATGGCTGGGATGTCATCGAACGGATCCGTTGCATCCTCGGCGTAGACGGTCCCGCGCAAGCGTCCCGAGGCTATCCCATCATCCCGTCGTTTGAGGAGCTGGCTCGAATCGGCTCCCTCCCTCTTCTCCCGAAAGAGGATTTCGCTGTATGTCGCGAAGCCTTCATGCAACCAGATGTCATGCCAGGTGCGAAGGGTGACCATGTTCCCCCACCACTGGTGAGCGGCTTCGTGCACGATGATGTCCGTGTTGGTGAGAACGGAGGCGCCCATGCTCGTCATCGTCTGATGTTCCATGGCGCCGCTCCAGGGGAACTCGGCCATGCCGTACTTCTCGTCCAGGAAAGGATACTCGCCGAACCACTCGGCGAACAGGCGCAGGACATCCGGCACCACCGAAAAGGCCCGCTGCGCCCGTTCCAGATGCTCCGGATAGACGTAGTAGAGCAGGGGCATCATCCGGCCATCGCGCGCCCGGTAGACATCGGAGAACTGGACGAAGTTCGTCGCGGCGATCGAAATGAGATACGTCGTGATCGGATACCGCTCCCGCCAGACATAGGTGCGCCATCCATCAGGATGAAGGCGCACCTCCTCCAACACGCCGTTTGAGGCGACGACATAGCCCGGAGGAACCGTGACCGCGATGTCGGCGGTCGCTTTGTCGGCGGGATCATCCACGCACGGCCACCAGGCCGGCGCCCCATCGGGCTGGCTGAGCGTGGCGACGACGGGGAATCCGGCATGCTCGGTGAAGAACATCCCGCTCGGAAGCCGCCCGACGATCACCGGTCGCCCGCCGTATTCGATCGTGAGGAGAAAGTTCTCATCCGGGGAGAGCGACATCGGGACGCGCACGCGGTCTCCTTCACGAACGAAGGGAATCGGTACACCTTCTCGGAGGACGCGCGCGACCACAAGCGCGCTCACAAGATCCAGGCGCACCTCTTCAAGCGGAGCCCGTGCGCGCCCCCGAAGCGTCACCCGCCCTTCGATCCAGCGCGCTTCCGGGAAAAGGGTGATCTCCAGCTCATAATGCTCGACATCGAACGGCTGAGGCTCGACAAGACGACTGATCGCCCGCGCGGGGGGGGAGGCGACTCGGCTCTCGTCCTCTTTCGATCTCAAAGGGCTGCGGCATCGGGCGCGCCGGGAGTCCTGAAGTCCCGGTCAAAAGCCCAAGCAGCAGAAAAAGAGCCGCACCGACACGCAGGCGATCAGCTCTCCATTTTCCCCGTGGAGATGCCCGATTCGTCCTGTGCTTGCTGCTCATAGCGCCTTAGTGTACCGTCCCGGCGCGCCGCCGATCATCGCGGAGCCGTCCGGATCCAGAAGGGGATGTAGAGAGGCCGCGGCGTCGTCACCTCCCCGTCGGAGACGAGCACGAACCCTTCGCTATCAACTCGGCTTGTGATCGAGCTGGCATCCAGAGTCACCTTCAGGGTGAATGTGCCCGTGCCTCCGGCCGGCACCGTGAGCTGTTCGGGCGAGACCTCCACCTTCAGGAACGCTGGAGCCGGCGGCGAGAGCGAAGCTTGAAGGGTATAGACGGCGGCCATTTGAGAACGATTGGTGATCGTGAACTCCCGAATGAGCGTCGTGGGAGTTCCGACCACGACCGATCCGAAGCTGTGGCTGGGCGGATTCACCAGCGCGAGCACGCGCCGCGCTGCCTCCAGATCCACAAGTCCCGAGCCGCGCTCCATAATGCGCGCCAGCCCGACTTCGTTCGGACCTGTCGGGCGCGCCGCCGTCGTCATGAGAGCGGCTTTGATCTCCGCAGGCGACCACTCCGGATGAAGCTGCCGCAGCAGTGCCGCCGCCCCCGCCACGCGCGGCGCCGCGAAGCTTGTGCCCGAGGTGAAGACATAGCCGCTCGGATCATAGAGCGTCGGCTGCAACGATCCCGGATCCGGACTCGGGAACCGATTCTCCCCGCGCGGATCGTCATCCTGAGCCGGCCCGTAACTGCCCCCTCCGATCGTCACTACATCGGGCTTGATCAAAAGCAGGCGCGTCGGCGTCGGTCCCCGCGAGCTTTGATCCAGCAGAACATGAGGCTGCCGCTCGAAAACCAGCGGCTCGCTCGCCGGCGTCAGCGTGATAATGGTCTCCTTGCCGTTGGTCGCGTTCGTCGCCACGAGGTTCTTCAAGGCCAGACCGCTGGAACGCGGCAGAAAGAGCGTCGGCAGAAATTGCCCGGCCAGCGGGATCACATCCAGCACATCGCCCGCCTCTTGATTGTTGTAGATCAGGAGCGCCACAGCGCCGCTCAGCCACGCATTGAAGGCTTTGCTGAGGATCAAACAATTCCCGCGCTGCACCAGAAGCGCGCGCCCTCGAACGAGCGCCGACGGCAGCGTCGTGCATCCGTATCCCCCCCCGTCCAAGCGTCCATTATCCAGTAGGTCCGCATCCACAAGTGATGCCGTGAGCGATTCCGGAAACCGATTAGCCCGCACGCCCACGATCCGCACTCCAGGGGCCGGCGGCTCGGGCGAGGTCACCTGCACGACGCGCAACTGCCCCGGCGTGAACCCATCGTGCGCATTGGTCACCGCCCCGACGGTGATGGCACTGGGCGCTGTCCCCGGTGAGGAGATCGTCGCCCGATCGGGTCCGAAATTCCCCGCGGCCACGCACACGACGACGCCCGCGGCGACGGCATTCTCAACCGCTTCCACTTGCGGATCCGGCTCCTCCGACGGCCCCAGCGAGATGCTCCCGAAGCTGATGTTGATGACGTCCATCCCATCGGCGACAGCTTCCTCGATGGCTTTGACGACATTGTCCGTCGCCGCCGTGGGCGCGAAGACCCGATAGCTCCCGATGAAGGCCTTCGGAGCGACACCACTCAGGGTGACCGGACGCGCACCCGGCGTCTCCCGCAAATCCACGAAATTCCCCGCCGCGGCCGCCGCCACATGCGTCCCATGCCCGACCAGATCCTGAGCCGTGAAATGCCCCGGATTGAGGTTCTTGTTGTTGAGGTCCTGAAGCGAAGGGATCACCTTGGCCACAATGACCTTGCTGTTAGCCAGCGTGAGATCCCCTTTCGGGAATCCAGGGGGCGGTACGAGCGTCGGGTCATGAAACATGGGATTGCTGAAATCCACCCCACTGTCAATGATGCCGATCTTCAGGCCGCGCCCCGCATTCTCCGGTCCCCCGACGGCCTCCCACAGAGCCGGGGCCCCCATGAGCGGATTGCTCACATCCAGGGGCCGAACGGGACTCGCCCCGGGCTCCAAAAACAACCGATTCTGACGAATCGCCGCCAGATATGCGACCTCGGGCCAGCGGGCGACTTCCGCCACCCGCTCCTCGGGGATCAAGGCCGCCAGACCATTCAAGATGATCTGATACCGATACTCCCATTTCGCCTCAGGGACCAGGCGACGAAGCTTCTGAGTGAAGACCTCCTGCCGTGCTTCGAGATAGCTCAGATAGTTCACCGAAGCCGAAGAGCGAAGGTCCAGTTTCCCCTCCCGCCGATTCTGCGGCGCCACGCGCAAACTGGTCGCCGCCAGACCCCGAATCCCTCCTTCATACCGAACCAGCGGAGGTTCCCTCAGAACGATGATGTACGCCTTCTTCCCCTCCAGAGTGATCGTCTCTGGAAGAGTCTGAGTTCGCACCGGATGACCCCGAAGAGAAGATCCCCAGAGCGAATTCAACAGGATGAGAATCCCAACAACACACACCGACCCAACTCGCCTCAGCCGTTCCATAGTTTCAACCTCCTCGCTTCAGCGCATCTCTGCTCAACACGCGCCCTAGTCTAGGCCAAACGCCAAGCGCCGTAAAGAGGAAAAATCCCACCCCCACAAAGAGTCCGCCTCTGGCGGGCGACGGAGAATAGCCTGGGGCGGCATTTGTGAGAACAACCCCCTTCCCCAAGAGCCCACGGAAGTGGGCGACAAGAGAAAGCCCAGGGCGCGAGCCCCATTTGTGGAACGACGCCCTTCCACAAAAAGATCCCGAAGGGAGCGACAGAAAAGAGCCTGGGGCGCGAGCCCAATTGTGGAACAACACTTTTCCGTAGAGAGCCCGCGCGAGTGGGCGGCAGAAAATAGCCTAGGGCGTCAGCCCTAGGAAACCGCGAGGTCCAAAATTTTCCTCACGAGCCTCCGAAGGGGGCGACACCTCGGACGGCCACCCAGCGGGTCTGGTTCATGAACGCCAGGTCGCGACATCGGAGGATACACGAATGGCGTCCTTCGGTTCGTTCGGTTTCTGACCCGATGTGCCGCCCGCTGGCGCGGGCTCGGGGATAATTGGGGACCTCGTTTCCTGGGGTTCCGCTTCGCTCCACCCCAGGCTATTTTCTGTCGCCTGATGCGGCAGGCTCTTTGTGGAATGAGGTTCGGTCTCCAATGGGTTCCGCTGCCGCTTCACCTCAGGCTCTCGCCGCCCGGTCGTCCCGCATCCGGCGCGCCCTTTTCACGGCGAACTGGCTCGTGTAGAGTTACACGAGCGATGCTTTCGCGCAGCGATCGAAATGCGAAAGGACGCGCGTTCGCGGACCTCTCGGCCTTTCTCACTTTCCTGGAGCAGCGGGGACAGCTCGCGCGCATTCGCGTGGAGGTTGATCCCGTTTTGGAGATCACCGAGATCGTCTGTCGCGTCGTGCGCGAGCAAGGGCCAGCGCTTCTGTTCGAGCGTCCTCGAGGGTCGTCCTTTCCCCTTGTCATCAACCTCTTCGGCACGGCTGAGCGCGTAGAGTGGGCGCTCGGGCGACATCCGGCTGAGATCGGTGAGGAGCTTCTGCGCGGCCTGGAAGCCTTGAATCCTCCGACGCTGCGCGGTCTCTGGCGCTCTCGCGCCCTGCTTTGGCGCGCGTTCCGGAGCAGGCCGCGACGGGTTCGACGAGCGCCCGTGCACGAGGTCATCGAGGAGCCTTGCCTCGAACGCCTCCCGATTCTGAAATGCTGGCCTCATGATGGCGGACGCTTCATCACCTTCGGCCTGGTGCTCACCGAACATCCCCGGATGCATCGGCGCAATCTGGGCCTGTATCGGCTGCACGTCTTCGGACCGGATCGGACGGGCATGCATTGGCAGAGCCTCAAGGGCGGACGCGCGCATTACGATGAGGCCGAACGCCAGGGACGACCTCTGCCCACCGCAGTGATCCTCGGTGGTGATCCCGCGCTCCTGATCGCGTCCATCCTGCCGTTGCCCGAAGACATAGATGAGATCGCCTTCACGGGATGGCTGCGCGGGCGTCCTGTCCCGATGGTCCCGGCCCGCACGATCCCCCTTCTGGTCCCGGCTCACGCGGAGTTCATCCTGGAAGGCATCGTCCCACCGTTCGAGCGCCAGATGGAAGGACCGTTTGGCGATCACTTCGGCCACTATTCGGAAGCCGCCGAATTTCCCGTCTTCCACATTCGGCAGATCACGCGCCGTCGAAAGGCCATCTATCCAGCCGCTGTTGTCGGCAAGCCTCCTCAAGAGGACAAGTATCTGGGCATCGCCGCGACCGAAATGATCGGTCCGCTTGTGCGTCTTCTCAATCCCAACGTCATCGATCTCTGGGCCTTTCCAGAAGCGGGATTTCACAATTTGCTGGGCGTCTCCCTGCGCGAGCGTCATCCGCGAGAAGCGCTCAAGACGGCCTTCGCCCTTTTGGGACTCGGGCAGTTGGCACTGACGAAGGTCATGATCCTGGTCCGAGAGGATGTGAACTGCCGCAGCTTCCGCGCTCTTCTGCGCGAAGTGTGGTTTCGCTTCGATCCCCAACGGGGGCTGCTCCTTCTTCCCACAGCCCCTCTGGATACGCTCGACTTCACATCGTTTGTCCCGCACGAGGGGGGTAAACTCATCCTCGATGCGACGGGACCGCGTTGCGAGGATCAGCCTCCTCCCACCGATGTCCCTGATCCCCGAACTCTGGACCGGCGGATCCTGGGCTTCCGCCTGCTGGAGGGAGGGATGCTCGTCATCACCGTGGAGCGCCAAGCGCGCGCCATCCTTGAAGAGCTTGTGCGCGCTCCGGCTCTGGGCCCGGTCAAAATGCTTGTGGCCGTCAGCCCCGATGTGCGCCTGGACGATGAAGAGAACCTGTTGTGGGGGATCTTCACGCGGTTCGATCCGGCACGCGATTTGCTCTTCGAAGAAATGCATCTGCACGGTGTCCGCCCGACGTATCGAGGACGCCTGGCCATTGATGCGACATGGAAAGAAGGATACCCCCGTCCTCTGGAGATGGACCCGGAGATCGTACGCCGCGTGGACCGCCGCTGGTCCGAATATTTCCCCTCGAAGTGAATGCCTCACCCGGACATACAGACAAAAAAGAGCCGGCCGCCGCAGGCGGGCTCAGTGCTGACACCCCAGGCCATGGTCTGCCGCCCACGCGGGTGGGTCTTTTTGCAGAAAAGAGCCATTCTCCAGCGCGCTTACGCTCCAAGCTATTGTCCGCCTCTTCGAGGGTCCTGTGGGAACTCTCGGCAGCCCTCCTCCAGATCAGCGCGTGATGGCCGGATGCAAGCTGGCCGCCCGATCCTTGGGGATGGCGAGATACCCGATGATACGATCCTGCTTCACCTCGTTGACGACCAGCTCATAGGGCGCCGCTCCGCGCTCGGCGCGAAACTGTATGGGCGTGTTGATGAGATTATCCTTGCGTTCCAGTTGCCGATCGCCGGCGTACAGGAGGATGTTGAACTTCTGCTTCTTGACATCGGTTTTGGTCAGCCGAATCCGCACGTCGGCGATCTGCTGCCATCCGCCCTTCTTGGTGATGTCGAATTCGAAGTACTCCCGCTCGCCCCGGCGGCGCAACTCGGCCAGCTCCTCGCGATTGCGCGCAATGAGCGTCCCGTATTCGCTCAGCGTGAGCCGAATGCTTCCGATCTCCTGCTTGGTGCGCTCCACCTCGGCGCGCGTGGCGGCGGTCTCTCCCTTGACCGTCGTGATCTCTCCGGTGATCGCGCCGATCTTCTGAGCGTGTTCCTGCTGCAGGGCCGACAGCTCGGCCGCTTCCGCCTTGCGCGCTAGTTGAGACTGCAGCTCAGCAACTCTTCGCTCCTGCTCCTGCTTGATCTGAGCCGCCAACGCCCGAGCCCTCTGCAATTCCTTCCCGGTGATCCCAATGTGCTCACTGGTGACTTCAAGCTGCGCCTTCAGATCCGCGTAGCGCGCATCTTCCAGGTCGAGCCGCTTGAACGCAACCTGCATGTCCTGCTTGGTCTGCTGCAGCTCCGCGCGCAACTGACGCGCCGTGACCCTGAGATCATATAGCAGATAGAGCACGAAGACCAGGACACCGAGAACCAGCAGCCCTCCGATCATCACGGGCAGGGAGAAGCGTCCCCGCCCCCCTGAGGGGGTTTCTCCTCCGGGAGGTTCATTCCCCAGCGATTTCCCTAAAAGCAGCTCATCGAGCGTCTTTCGCGACATCTCTCCCTCCTTCTGAGTGCATCCTTCGAGCCCAGTTAGATGACTCCCCGACCGAGCACGTTTCCTGGCCGGCCCGACAGAGCGCAAAGTCTATCACGACTGCTCCCTTCAGATAAAGAGCGCGACAACATTGCTCCTCTCTGTGCTACAACCATCGCAGGACGAAAGATCACAGAGGAGGGAGATGATGAGCGACCTCGAACGCGAACTCCTCCGCCTGGAAGAAGAACAAGTGGCCGCTTTCAATCGGCGCGACATCGCGGCCGCGCTCGCCAGTTTCTCCCCGCATGTCGTGGGCTTTTCTTCGACCCGACACGAACGGCTGAGCGGATGGGAAGCCCTGCGCGAGACGTTCGAATACTACTTGAAACAGGCCGAAGTGGTTCATTACCAGATTTCGGAGCCTCTCGTTCAGCCTCTGGGCGATACGGCGATTGTGAGCTTCTACTGGACCGTCACGCTCCAGGACGGAGAACATCGGCGGGAGATTCAGGGGCGCGGGACGCACGTCTTTCACCAGGAGGATGGGCAGTGGAAGATCGTGCACGAGCATTTCTCGCGCGCGCATCATCGTCCGGAGAAAGAGTGAGCGCACGAGAGCGCTAAAACTGCTTGCGGCTGTCCAGAAGCAGCGTGACGGGCCCGCGGTTCACCAGCTCGACGTCCATCATCTCCTGGAAGACGCCAGTCTGCACGCGCAGTCCATAGGCGCCCATCCTGGTGACGAAATACTGGTAGAGGGCGCGCGCCTGCTCGGGCGGAGCGGCTTCGGAGTAGGAAGGACGTCGGCCGCGCCGACAATCTCCATAGAGGGTGAATTGCGAGACCACGAGGATCTCCCCTCCGACCTCCAGAAGGGAGCGGTTCATCTTTCCCTGATCGTCCTCGAAGATGCGCAGGTGAACGATCTTCTCCGCCAGATACTCGGCATCGGCCTCCCTATCCTCCCGACCGACGCCCAGCAGGACCAACAGCCCCGGCCCGATCTCCCCCACCGTACGACCCGCGACGCGCACGCGCGCTGAGGCGACCCGTTGCACGACCGCGCGCATGGGGACTGGCCTCCTCCCTCACTCGTAGCGCAAGGCCTCGATGGGATCTAGCGAAGCGGCTTTATGGGCCGGATAATAGCCGAAGAAGATGCCGACAGCCGCCGCGAAGCTGAAGGAGATGATCATCGAGAGCGGAGAGACGAGCGTCGGCCAGCCGAGCACGCGAGAGATTCCGACCGACAGGCCCACACCCAGAAGCAAACCCACCAGACCGCCGAGGAGACAGAGGACGACCGACTCCGTGAGAAACTGTATGCGAATATGGCCCGGACGCGCCCCCACGGCCATGCGAATGCCGATCTCGCGCGTGCGCTCGGTCACCGAGACGAGCATGATGTTCATGATTCCGATGCCTCCGACAATCAAGGAGACGGCCGCGATGCTCCCCAAAAGCAACGTCATCACGCGATTGGTCTGCTCGGCCGCCTCGGCGATCTCGGTCATATTGCGCACCATGAAATCGTCCTGACCCGGAGGCGTCCGATGCCGCTGCCGCAACAGCTCGGCCACACGTTGCTCTCCAACGGTGGCCGCCGTCGGCGTGACAAAGGAGATCATGATGGAGTTGACCGAGAGAATCTGCTGCCCGAGCAGCTTTCGCTGCACCGTCGTATAGGGCATCACGATGATATCGTCCTGATCTTGCCCCATGACCGATTGCCCCTTGGGCGCCAGGACACCGATGACGCGAAAGGGCAGATTCCGCACGCGAATGATCTGACCGATGGGATTCACGCCCTGAAAGAGATTGTCCACGACCGTCTTCCCGAGCACGACGACGCGGGCCGCCGCGCGGACATCTCCTTCGTTGAAGAATTCCCCTTCCTGCACGGGCCAATTCCGAATCTTGGGGAACTTCTCATTGGTCCCCTGAATGGACGTGAACCAATTCTGGTTCCCGAAGACGACCTGCGCCGAAGCCCGCACGATGGGAGAAGCCGCTGCGACCAGAGGGATCTCGCGCTCGATCGCCACAGCATCCTCGGCCGTGAGCGTCGCGGCCGCTCCCGCTCCCAAACGCACGCCCCCCCACATCCGGCTTCCCGCCCAGACGAACATGACATTGGTCCCCATGCTCTGAATCTGATCCTTAACCATGGCCTGAGCCCCCTGGCCGATGGAGACCATCGCGATGACGGCGCCCACGCCGATGATGATGCCCAGCATCGTGAGCGTCGAGCGCAGTTTATTTCGTCCCAACGCCCGAAATGCCACTTTCAGAATGGCCCACAATGTCATACTCCTCTTCCCCCTCCTCCTCTTCCGGAGGCAAGCTCTTCAGGATCTCCTGTGCATCGCGCGGCTCGGCGACCGGCACATCGTGCCGGATGCGTCCGTCGCGAAGGAGGATGATACGCCGAGCATACTGCGCGATGTCCTGCTCATGCGTCACGATGAGAATCGTCAGGTTCCGCTCCCGGTTGAGGCGCTGAAAGATCTCCATCACCTCAACCGACGTTCGGCTATCGAGATTCCCCGTCGGCTCATCGGCCAGAATGATCGAAGGATTATTCACGAGCGCGCGGGCGATGGCCACGCGCTGCTGCTGTCCCCCGGAGAGCTGACTCGGGAGGCTCTTCTCCTTATCGGCCAATCCGACGGCCATGAGCGCTTCGCGGGCGCGCCGCAGGCGCTCGCGGGCCGGCACGCCCGCATACAGAAGTGGCAGCTCCACGTTCTCCAGAGCCGACGTGCGCGGGACCAAATTGAAGGCTTGAAAGACAAATCCGATGCGCCGATTCCGAATCTCGGCCAGAGCATCCCGAGAGAGCGTCGAGACATCCACTCCCTCCAGGAAATATCGCCCCCGCGTCGGTCGGTCCAAACACCCGAGGATGTTCATCAGCGTGGACTTCCCCGATCCGGAAGGCCCCATGAGGGCGACAAACTCCCCCCGCTCGACGACGAGCGAAACCCCGCGCAGTGCATGCACCTCGACCTCCCCCGTGTTGTAAATCTTATGCACGCGTTCCAGGCGAATGACCTGGTTCGGCGCATACGGGGGCAGATGCAGGCTGCTTTCGTCCTCCCTTCGATGCCAGATGTCTTTGGTCTCGACCAAGGCTCCTTCCCCTCCCCGAGAAGTCCACGCCTATCGGCCGGCTGCTCGACGCGGAGGCCCAAAGCCCACGGGCCGACCGAAAGGCGACGGCGTGCCGCCCTGGGGCTGCGAGGCCACTTGCGACGTGTCGCCCACGATGACCTGATCCCCCTCCTTCAGCTCTCCCGACACGATCTCCGTGTACACCCCATCGGTGATCCCCAGCCACAGGCGGCGCGGCTCGGGCTTCTTCTGCGCATTGAGCACCCAGACGATCGCCGGACGAGTACGCTGGCGCTCGCGCGGCGCCGGGAAGCGCAGCTTCTCGGCCGGATCCCACATCTGCCCCGGAGCCAGTGTCACCGTGGGAGCCGAATCCCGCGGCCTCCGCGACTCAGCTCCCGAAGGCCCGCTGGCTTCGGAGCGAAACCGCTGGAAACTCTCGCGAATCTTCTGCCGCTCAGTCTCCGGCAAAGCGCGCAGCTTCTGAAGAAGCGCCTGCCGCTCTTCGGGCGCCAGATTGGGATCGCGCAGCCGGCGAACCAAATCGGCCGCTTCCGGAGAAAGGCCCACGCCCTCGGCCGATCTGCCGGACGGACCCGACGTGCTCGGCCTCCTCTGGGCTTCTCCTCTGGGCACCGAGGGCGGCCGGGATCCCGAGGCCGGCTCCGAGCGCGCCGAAAGTGGTTCGGACGGCTGCCCTTGCCGCAGCAACTCCATCACCCGCTCCCGCGTGACCCCCGGCGGCAAATACCGAAGAGCCGCATTGGGCACGCGCAGGACATTCTCCCGCTCTTCCACGGTGATTGTGATATTGGCCGTCATCCCCGGCTTGAGCTTCAAATCGGGATTGTCCACGGCGATGATCACGCTGTAGGTCACCACATTCTGCACCGTCTGGGGATTGAGCCGGATCTCCTGAATCCGCCCGATGAACACGTCGTTGGGATAGGCATCCACGGTGAAGCGCACGTCCACGGCTTCAGAGATCTTCCCGATGTCCGCTTCATCCACGTTCGCATGCACCTGCATCTTGGTCAGATCGTTGGCGATGACAAAGAGCGTGGGCGCTTGCAGGCTCGCCGCGACCGTCTGTCCGACATCCACGTTCCGCGAGATGACGACGCCATCCACCGGGGAGTAGATGTTCGTGTACTCCAGATTGACGCGCGCGCGGTTGACCTCGGCCCGCGCTTGCTCGACCTGCGCCCGAGCTTGCTCCAGTTGCGCTTCGGTCGCGCGAATCTGCGCTCGCACTTGCTCCACAGCCGCCTGCGCCTGATTGTACCGGGCGCGCGCCGAATCGGCATTGGCCTTGGCCGTATCGTACTCGTTCTGCGAGAGGACGCCGTTCTGCAGCAACTCCGTGTAGCGACGCAAGACCAGTTGCGCGTTCTCCATGGCCACGCGCGCGGCTTCCAGATTCGCCTGAGCCGCCGCCAGGTTCGCCCGCTGCGTGTTCAGCTCCGCCTCGACCGTCCGCACGCGCGCTTCGGCCGCCGCCAGATTCGCCTCGGCATTCAAAAGCTGCGCCTCGAAGTTGCGCGGATCAATCTTGGCCAGAAGCTGCCCCCGCTTCACAACGGAATTGAAGTCTGCATAGAGGGCCTGAATCTGCCCGGACACCTGACTCCCCACCTGCACCGTCACCACGGCCTGAACCGTGCCCGTCGCATTCACCACATTGCGGACCGGACCCCGATCAATGGGCGCCGTGAGGAACTCGCTCGCCTCCGCCCGCGGTCGAAAGACCGTCAGCCAGAGAATTCCTCCGACCACAATCAGCAGAGCCCCCAGAGAAATCCAGAGGCGCTTTCTTTTCAAAACGGCCTTCAGCTTCTCGTTCATACGCCACTCCCTGTCAGGAGCCTGAGGATCATCGGTCTTTCTCTCGACGATGCTCCTGCTCCTCGCGTCGGATCAACTCCTCGAATTTCGCCTGTTGCTCCGGCCTCAAAACAGCGCGCAGTCGCTCGTGCGAGCGACGCCGGATCTCCTCAAATCGCGGGCGCATCTCGTTGCGCAGTTGCAGGAATTCGCGTCGCGTCTCCTCCAGAATCTGCCGCACCTGTTCGGTCTGCTTCTCATCCAGATTCAGCTCTCGGACCAAGTAGCGCAAATGCCGCTCGCGCGCGCTCTCCCCGCGCGGAGGGGCTCCAAGAGGAGCGCGCCTCTGCACGCTTTGCTGATAGAGGTCCATGGCCAGCGCCCCCAGAGCGACTCCAAGAGCGAAGACTCCCAGGACCGTCAGGCGCGCTCGCCACGAGCTGTTTCGAATCATCGCGACTCCCGGGGTTCGAGCACCAGAGCGCTCAACACTCCTTCCGGACTCAACTCTCCCTCTCCGGCGAAGACCACGCGTTCGGACTCCGAGAGGTTGCGCTCCATCAACGCCGAGACAAAATCTCGGCGCTCAGCCGGAAGGCGCTGATGGATGTAGACGTTCGCTCCGACCAGCACGAGCAGCAGGATCACAGCCACCATGACGACGGTCGCCGAGAAGGCCCGCACGGTTTCCCAGAAGGAGAAGATCCGTCCGGCTGATTGCTCGCGCACGCGCGCGCTCACCCGCGCATAGAAGGCCGGAGCCGGATCGGCTTCTTCCACCGCCATAGCGCGCAACAAAGCCGACCGAAGGGCCACAATCCGCACCCTCTCAGCGCAGGAGGCACAGGACACCAGATGCGCCCCCAGCGCTTCCCGCACCGGCTCCGGCAGTCCGTCGCCGCGCGCCCATCGCTCTATGTGTTGGCGAATATCCCGGCAGGTCATCTCTCCCCTCGCATGCCCTCTCCGGGCCGATCCCCCTTCACTCGGCGCATCATCTGACGCAACCGCCGATCCAGAGCGCGACGCGCTCGAAAGAGCCGAATCTTCACCTTCGAGCGTGACCAGCCCATGAGCTGACCGATCTCCGCCGTCGAAAGCCCATCGCGCTCATAGAGCAGCATGACCATCCGATCTTCGGGCCGAAGACTGGCGAGCAACTTCTCGGCCAGAGCCGCCGCTTCCGCCCTCCGCTCTCGCTGCTCGAAAAGCTCAAAAGCGGGCTTGGCCAGCGCGTCCTCCAGCCAAGTCCGTTCATCTTCGGTCAGATCCGCCAGGCTGAACTCCCGCCGCCGCTTCACCCGCCGCAATTCATCATAACATGCATTCAGGGCGATTTTCATCAGCCACCGTTCGAAAGAGGCACCTCGCCGATAGGTGTGCAGGGCCTGATAGGCCTTCAGGAAGGTCTCCTGCGCGATGTCTTCCCGCATCTCCGGCTGTCGAAAGAATCGCCCCGCCAGATTGTAAACGGCTCGACCATATCGTTTGACCAGCATCTCAAAGGCATCCGCATCGCCCGCCAGACTCCGCTCGACCAGCTCCTCGTCGTCGGGCACAAGCTCATTTGCCGAATTGCGCACCGCGTCTGCCACGCCCTATACAACCTGGCTTGTGCCATCCCGGTTCCCAAACCCTAGTACGTCGGGCTCAGATCGGGCGGTTACGTGACCTTCTCCCCTCACGCGCCATACTCTCCGGCGATCACCGTGATGAGCCGCTCCGGATGCACGTAGGCGCGAATGGCCGCGTTGACCTCTTCCTGGGTGAGCGCGCGCACCTGCTCGGGAAGCTGATCCAAATACGCCGGCCCGAAACCATAGACCTCCGCCATGAGCAATTGCGACGCGATCCCCCCGTTAGTCCCCAAACCCACAAGGAAAGAACCGACAAAGGCCGACTTCTCATCCTCCAGCTCCTCGGGCGTAATCCCCTCGGCCACATACTGCGCCAGTACCTGCTCTGTCACTGCGAGCGCGCGCTCCACGTTCCCCGGATTGACCGTCACGCTCACCCCCCAGGGTCCGTCCAGGAAGCTCGGCTCGAAAAAGCGCGAGATGATCCCATAGGTGAGCCCTTCCTGATCGCGCACGCGCACCCCCAGGCGAGAGGAAAGCGTCGAATACCCAAGCGCCGCATTGCCGATCACCGCCGCCAGATATTCGGGGTCCGTTCGTCGCAGCCGACCGGCATGCCCCATCACAATATCTACGTTCGCCTTCTCGGGCATGTAGACGATGTCCCGCAGCGGAGCGTCCGGAAGCGACGCTCTCGGTCGCTGCGCCCACGCGCGACGCGGATCTTCGAACCGAGTGACCGCCGGGCGCCACACTCCAAACTCCCGCTCGATGAACTCCAGAACTGCTGGCGCCCGCACATCCCCCACGACGACCAGAATCAGAGAGCGCGGATCGTAGTGCGCCCGGTAAAACTGCTGCACCTGCTCGACCGTCATTCCCTCCAAGCTCGCTACGCGCTCGGCCGCCGAGAGTTCGTAGAACGGACTGGACCGATCGTAGACCAGTTGCGAGAAGCGCTCCAGCGCGCGCACGCTCGTACTCTCCTGGCTGCGCCGAATCTGCCCGATGAGCTGCTGCCGGAGCCGCTCCAGCTCCTCGCGCGGAAAGGCTGGCTCTCGCAGGACCTCGGCCAGAATCCCCAGCAGCCGCTCGGCATCCTGACTGAGTCCGGTCGCGCTGAGAGTGACCAGAAACCGATTCGCCCCGATGTGCATTTCGGCCCCCACGTCCTCAAGCGCGGCCGCGATTTCCAGCTTGTTCCGCCTCTCGGTCCCCCGCATGAGCAGGGAAGCCGTCACGGCCGCCAGCTCGGGCTGCTCCCTCGGCTCGAAGATGCGACCGGCAAAGAGCGCTCCGCGAATCTCCACCGTGGGATTGGCCTGATTCTCCAGCACGAGGACGCGAATCCCGTTGGATAAATCCTTCTGCACGACGCGCTCGGCGAAGGAGCGCCCCAGGACGCTTTCGGCCCTCCGGCTGACCACAAAGGGCACTTCCCCCGACTCCCCCCAGGGCCCCGCCGACCCGGAATTGAAGGCCGCCGGACGCGGTCCTGGTCCCATCCCGCACGCGGCGCTCGAACCACTGGGGCTTGACTTCGGGACGAACCAGCCTACGGTGAGATTGTCCTCGTACAAATAGGTCTGCGCGACGCGCTGCACGTCAGAGGCCGTGACCCGCCGCACGTTGGGGACATACTCGATGAACCAGCGCCAGTCGGCGCTCGCTTCGGCCTCCCCCAGCGCGAACGCAAAATGCAACGCCCCATCGCGCGCGTAGAACGTCTCGGCGGCAATCTTATTTTTGGCCCGCTCCAATTCGGCGGCGCTCACCGGCTGATCCTGCAACCGCGCGATCTCCTCGCGAATCGCCCGCTCGACAACCCCATGCTCGACCCCCGGGCGCACGACCGCCGTGATCTCAAAAAGGCCCGGATCCCGAAGATGCGACGCCGCCGCCCGCACCTGGATGGCCAGCTCCCCATCTACAAGCCTCTGATACAGGCGCGTCGTTACCCCTCCGGCCAAAAGGCGCGCCAGCACCGCCAGCGGATAGATGTCCGGATGCCGCGCCTCCGGAATGTGATAGCCCAGCATCAGAGCCCCCACTTCCCCCGCTCGCCGAATGACAAATCGGCGCTCCCCCTCCTGCGGAGGCTCCACCGTGTACACCTCCGGAATCGGATGCGGAGACGGAGGGATCGCCCCGAAATACCGCCGGAGCCATTGAAAAGCCGCCTCCCGATCGAAATCCCCCACCAGAATCGCCGTCGCATTGTTGGGCCAATAGAAGGTGTCGTAGAACTCCCGCAACCTCTCGGTCGAAACGTTCTCCACATCGCTCCGCCACCCAATGGTCGGATGATGATACGGATGCTCCCGAAAAGCCGTCGCCCACGTATGAATCTCCAGGACGTTGAGCGGATCGTTCTCCCCGCGCTCCAGCTCGTTGCGCACGACGATGCGCTCCTGCTCCCGATCCTCATCCCGAATCAAAGCGTGGCGCATCCGATCCGCCTCAATCCGCATCACCAGCTCCAGATACTCCCGAGGGACCGCCGCGAAATAGTTCGTCCGATCGAACCAGGTCGTCGCATTGAAAACCGCCCCCACCCGATGCAACACGCGCGCAATGGCCGTCCCCCGCTGCGCATTGAACGTCGGCGTCCCCTTAAACAGCATGTGCTCCAGAAGATGCGTCGCCCCCGTATACCCCACCGCTTCATTGCGCGACCCCACATGATAGAGGACCATGAAGGCCACAACCGGCGCCGCCCGCTGCTCCGAAACCAGAACCTTCATCCCATTGCAAAGACGATACTCCTCAATCCCTGCCCGTTCAGCGACAAACTCCAGCCCTTCCGGCAATCCGATCTTCATCCGCACCTCCCCGTTCTGAAGTCAAAGAAGGGCAATTATACGCAAAAGCCGATCGAAAATCGAACCCCCGATTACGACCTTTAACCCGATGCTCCCCAAAAGCGATGAACACCTGACCCGCCGCACAAACCTGCATGCGCGAAATGACCCGAAGGATGAGCCCATTGGAAAACAATATCCGGACACGGGCGCCTCACCATAAGCTCCCCGGCCTCTTTTGCTAAGACAAGCCAGCTCCGGCATGTGAGAATTGGTCCTTGCCCGAAGGGGGGGCCAGGTGCTACAGTAAAACTGCTTTCGAGAAGGAGAGCAGCGATGCCGCTGATCACCGTGCCGAAGGTGCTGCGGGAGAAGCTGGGCGAGGACGGAGCCGAGGCCCTGGTGCAGCTCATCAACGAGGCGGATCGTCAGGCCACAGGGGATGTGCTGACGCTCTCGGAGCAGAAGTTCGAACGCCGCCTCAGCGAAGAGGCGTCCAAGCTGGATGCTCGCATCAGCGAAGTGGCCGCCAAGCTCGATGCTCGCATCAGCGAAGAAGTGGCCAAGCTCGATGCCCGAATCACCGAAGAGGTGGCCAGGATCGAGGCCCGGTTTGTGAGTCTGGAAGATCGGTTCGAGCGCCGGATTGTGGAGGAGAGCGCGAAGGTCCGACAGGAGATGACACAGGAGTTCGCCCGCGTCCGACAGGAGATGGCGCAGGAGTTCGCTCGCGTCCGACAGGAGATGTCGGCCATGCACACCCATCTCTTCCGCTGGATGTTCATCTTCTGGGCCGGACAAATCGGAGCCTTGCTGGGAATCTTCCTGGTCTTCCTCCGTAGCGCCGCCAGATGACCCCGACGATCCCCGGATATGACATGGCTTCCGCCCGAGAAAACCGCCCGGGGATCGAGGATTCCGAGGTATGCGCCTGGGCCCATCGAGAAGAACGGGTGACCCTCACAAACGACAAGGACTTCGGGAGATTGATCTTTCAAGAGCAATTGCCGAATCGAAGAGTCATCCTCTCAAAACTTCTCTAATCGCTGCGGTCACGTGCCAGAGCGTAAGCCTCCTTGGGAAGCGACATCTCTTCCGCAAAAAGCCCACACCGTGGGCGACAGAAAATCGCCTGGGGCGCGAGCCCCATTTGCGGAACGACACATTTTCCACAAAAAGCTCCCGAAGGGAGCGACAGAAAATAGCCTAGGGCGCGAGCCCATTTGGAGAATAAAACATTCCACATAGAGCCCACGAAGTGGGCGGCAGAAAATAGCCTAGGGCGTCAGCCCTAGGGAACCGCGAGGTCCAAAATTTCCCCACGAGCCTCCGAAGGGGGCGACACATCGGACGGCCACCCAGCGGGTCTAGTTCCCACACGCCAGGTCACAACATCGGGAGATGCACAAACGGCGTCCTTCGATTCGTCAGGCTTTTGACCCGATGTGCCGCCCGCTGGCGCGGGCTCGGGGATAATTGGGGACCTCGTTTCCTGGGGTTCCGCTGCCGCTCCACCCCAGGCTATTTTCTGTCGCCCTCTTCGAGGGCTCTCTACGGTTGTGGCCGTTCTCCCCTCTTGCGTATGTTCCTGACTGAAAAATTTGTGGCCGGTCATCATCACAATAACCGGCCACTTCTTCGATTCCGCCCTGCGACTTGCAAAAACCTCTATTCCGGTTACTTCCTCCACCGGCACCGATCGCACCTTGACCGGGCGCCCGCAGACCGGAGTCTTCCCGTCATCCTGCTGCAACAGGCGCTACAACCTGAGGTCAACAAGGGCCTTTACCGCCAGGCCTTCTCTTTGACCACTCGGTGACGCCCGCCCGCTTTTCGCCCTAACGCCGGCTGTCAGCAGGCGTGACCGGACGAACTGACTATACGAAACCAACCAAAGCGAAGAAAACGATCAAAAGCAGCACGAGCCAATCGAGCATAATCCCCCTCTGACCTCCTTATTTTGGAGTCATACTCACACTTCCGTGAAGGCGGCACTCACGAAGCCCATCACAGACCTTGCGCAATCACTCTCCTTTTATGGGGCGGGGCAGTATTTCGGTGCGCCTCACCCTCCCCGTGCCGGGAGTGTGCGACACAAACCTCCCAACCGCCCCCCCCCGTGAAGCCCTCTTGTTCGTTCTCCCTCTTCGTCGGCCTTCTCCCCGTTCAGCCGCCTACAACCCCAGGATGAAGTTGGAGATGCCTCCGGCCGCCGGGAAAAAGCCCGAGAAGTAACCGAAAAGCGCACCAGTGATCCCCAGACCCAGCAAATTGGAACTCTGAAGGACTCCAGGAGGAACCGTGCTGAAAAGCAGCAATGCTACAATTCCCGGGAGAGCGTTCACAAGACCCAGTCCGACAGGCAACCCAACCATATAACTCAAAGCGACGAGTTTCTTCATACGAAGCCTCCTTTCTTCGAGATCCTTTTGCGCTGTGTCAGCGCGAAAGAGCCGCGCAAAAGCTCCGTCGCGCCTCTCCCCTTCCGCTCACGCGATGAGGGGATTGATAGGAACTGCGAACACAAAGATCGCCACGGCGATGATCGCCGAGATGAGCTTGGTGATGACCGTCACCCCCAGCCCTTCGATCAGAAAGCCGATGGCCAGCGTGTACGGCAACACCGTGGCAACCGAAAATCCCAGAGCGGACAGCACCGCCAGGCTCATAACCGAAAGCTTCTTCATAGCCATCCTCCTTTACTCAAAGTGTTCTCGCACGGAGATTCCATCATAGTGACGAAGACCCTTTTCGGAAACCTCACAGTGCAGCAGCAAAAAAGCTGGCGCCAAATGCCGCCAGACCCGCCATGAGCGTGAAGATCGTCGCCGGACCGGCTGCGAGGTTTCCGCCGCCTAGAAGCAATGCGACGAGGAAAAACACCTGCGGCATCACTCCCAGGCCAAGCGACATAAGGGGCGCAAGTCCAAGCCCCATCCCTGCCATCCATTTTCTCATAGCCATCCTCCTTACAGAAGAGGTGAGAAGCTAACCGCTGCCTATATTATACGGAGTGCCTTTGTTTGTCAAGAGGAAATTCGCCCCCAGGTCGAAAAATTTTCCTTGCGGAGGGCCTTCCCGGGGGGTGAAGCGGTAGCGAGACCCATCGGGAGCCCCCGCAGAGGGCGACAGGCGATAGCCCAGGGTGAAGCGGCAGTGGAACCCCCGGGACAGGGTGAAACGCAAGCGAAACCCATTTGAAGACCAAACCCTGTTCCGCAGAGAGCCCTCGAAGAGGGCGACAGAAAATAGCCTGGGGTGAAGCGCAAGCGGAACCCCAGGACACGGAGCTCCCAATTATCCCCGAGCCCGCGCCAGCGGGCGGCACACCGGGTCAGAAGCCGGAC
>CAZTMT010000024.1:0-24346 GCA_964615335.1 uncultured Clostridia bacterium | reverse complement strand
ATTGACCAAGAGCGTTGTCGTGGCTACAAAAAATGCGTTGAGGCGTGTCCTTACAAAAAGCCCATGTTCCGCAGCACGACCCGAGTGACGGAAAAGTGTGTCGCCTGCTATCCGCGCGTCGAAGGGAAGGACCCGTTGACGAAAGGGGCGCCGATGGAAGCGCGCTGTATGGCCGCGTGCGTGGGCAAGATTCGGCTTCAGGGGCTTGTTCGTCTTGATCCCAAGACGGGCGATTGGGCGGAAGAGCGCTATAATCCCATCTACTATCTCGTCAAGGTCGAGAAGGTGGCGCTTCCGCTGTACCCGCAGTTTGGCACCGGGCCGAACATCTACTACATCCCGCCCCGCTGGGTGCCCCGACCCTATTTACGGCAGATGTTCGGGCCGGGCGTGGACGAGGCCATTGAGAGATACACGGCGCCGTCGCGCGAGCTTTTAGCGGTGCTGCAGCTTTTCCGCACCACCCCGCGCATCATCTTCCGCTACGAAATCCAGCAGGGCCCCAAGATTTATGAAACGACCATTAACGGCAAGCCGTGGGCGATGTACGACGACGTCATCATCGGCTACGGCAAAGAAGGCGAGGAGATCGTGCGGATGAGGGTGCAGGAGCCGATCTATAGCCGTCCGGCACAGCATCTCAACTCCATTTAGCCGGGAGGAATAGCTCATGACTCCGAACGAAGAGACGATGGTGCGAGCACAGGCCCGGAGCGTCGTCTATCGCCTGCTCGCCGTCGCGTTTTTGTATCCCGACCAGATGACAGCGGCGGCGATCGAAAGCGGTGAGTTCGTGGCGACGCTGGAAGCGGCCGTCGCCGTGCTGGGTGAGCCCACCCTGGGTCAGGCCGTCAATGCCTTGCGGAAGCAGACCGAAGGCTTTGGCTTTGAGAGATGGCAATCCGAATACGCGACTGTCTTCGGGCACATCATCCCCCAAGACTGCCCGCCCTACCAGACGCACTACGGCAGCGCCCACGTCTTCATGCAGGCGCAAGAGCTGGCGGACATCGCCGCTTTCTACCGCGCTTTCGGGATGGAGGTCCGCGACGGCGTCGAACGGGTTGACCACATCGCTGTGGAGCTGGAATTCATGGGCTTCCTGTGCTTCAAGGAAGCTTATGCGGTAGAGCACGGGCATGAGGCGGAGAAAGTAGCGATAGTTCGCGAGGCGCAGCGGCGGTTTTTGCAAGAGCATCTCGGGCGATGGGCCCCCGCCTTCTGCCGACTGCTGCGCAAAAAGGCAGGAGAGAGCTTCTACGGAGCGCTGGCTTTTGTGACGCTCGCCTGGATCGAGCACGATATGCGCGCCCTTTGTGTTCAAGCAAAAGCGTGGGCGGAAACCGACGTGCGACCGGTTCCCGACGATCTGGAGTCGAATCTCCTCACATGCCCATTTTCGACGGCGCTCGGATAAGCTTCCACAGGAGGAGGAACCGATGAAAAGACAAGTGATCATGAGCCTGATGGTTCTGTTGAATATCGCCGCAGCACAGCCCCCGCAGCACTCCTCAAAGCCCGAGCCCACGAAGGAGTTACTGGCGTTGGGGCAGCGGCTCTATCAAGACAAGTGTGCCATCTGCCATGGGGAGAAGGGAGACGGCCGGGGCGAAGCCGCTTACCTGCTTTACCCGAGACCCCGTGACTTCACCCAGCCGATTTTCAAAATTCGCTCCACACCGAGCGGCTCCCTTCCGACCGACGAGGATTTGTTTCGCACGATCAGCGAGGGGATGGCGGGTACAGCGATGCCCCCTTGGAAAGATGAGTTGAGCGAGAATGAAAGGTGGGCGCTCGTCTACTTCCTCAAGACCTTCTCCAACTGGTGGAAGGAGAGCCCGCCCGCCCAACCCATTACTCTCAGCCCCCCGCCGCCGGAGACGCCCGAGCTTGTGGCTTTGGGGAAGGAGATCTATCGCCGACAGGGATGTGTGAGATGTCACGGAGAGAGCGGCAAGGGGGATGGGCCCGCTGCCCAGGGATTGACGGACCGGTGGGGTATGCCGATTCGTCCGTATGACTTCACCGTACCCGGACGGTTCAAGGGAGGGGGAACACCTCAGGATATCGTCCGGACCTTCTTGACCGGGATGGATGGAACGCCTATGCCCTCCTTCCAGGGCAATGTGAGCGAGAAGGAGGCGTGGGCGCTGGCGTATTACGTCCTGTCACTGGGTTCCGGAAGGCCAACGCCAAGGGCCAGTGGACACGTGCTCATCGCCGCGCGGCATGAGGGCGAGCTTCCTCTCGATCCGCTGGATCCGGCCTGGCAGAAAGCGAAGCCGATCGAAGTGGCCGTGAGGTCTTTATGGATGCGCGAGGGCGGCATTGAACGGCTTCAGGCGCGAGCACTTTACAATGACAAACAGATCGCCATCCTGGTGGAGTGGGAAGACCCGCTCACGCACAATGCCTTTTTGAGGTCTCAGGAGTTTCGGGATGCTGTGGCCGTCCAGTTCCCCCTCGTGGATCCGGAGGCGAAAAAGCCCTTCTTCGGGATGGGAGCACATGATATGCCGGTCAACATCTGGCACTGGAAGGCCGACTGGCAGGTGGAGATCGCGAGACAGCGAGATATCGAGACCGCCTATCCGAATATGGTGGTGGATCTCTATCCGTTCCGCAAAGAGGGCGCGGGCTTGCCGGTCAAGACCAAGATGGACGATACGCTCTTCCTGACGGGACGAGCTGTGGGCAATCCGCTCTCGTGGACGAAGCGGATGTCTCCCGTTGAGGACATGAACGCGACGGGGCTGTCCACGCTCACTTCGCAATCCTCTGATGCGCAGAATGTCGAGGGCAGAGGGATCTGGGAGAGCGGCATGTGGCACGTTGTCTTTCGACGGGCGCTGCGCACACCTGACCCCGAAGATGTGCAATTGAGAGTTGGCGGGCGGTTTCCTATCGCCTTCGCTGTATGGGATGGAGGCGCCGGTGACCGTGATGGGCAAAAGGCTGTCACGCCCTGGTTAGTTCTGGAAATCGGATCTCCCCGTCCGCGACCACTATTGACGGCAAGACAGGGGATCATGCTCCTTTTGGGCGGTGTCGCCGTAGCCTGCTTCGGTTTCGTCTTCTTCTCTTCCTGGAGGCGGCGGAGAGCATGACGGGTGAAGAATCGCCGGACTTTCGCATCAAGGCTCTGTACTGCCGGTTCCGGGATCACGATGTTGAGGTGGTGGTGATGCCCTCACGGTGGCAGAGAGGGAGGGAAGAGGTCGTTCATTGTTATGGAAGAGACACCGACTGCTACTTCTACGATTGTCGGTTCTGTCACGACACCTGCAACGATGGCTTTGACGAGGATGACCTATGATCTGAGGCCCTCACGGAACCACGCCCTGAACTCCCCCTGGAGATCATCGGCGAACTCTATTGGCCGCGCTTGGGAAGCTCGCGCTGTGCCGAACTGCGCAGCCCGAGCTGTTCCACCTTCTGGCGGAAGACGCAGCGGCATCCGCCGATCCCGGATGCAAACGAAAAGAGCAAGGGGGATTCGCTTCCTGGCTCATAGATGTTTCTGCCGGCAACCATTCGAGTGCCGCCCGCGCAGACTCTGTATCGGAAAGTGGATGCGCCCTGCCGCTGATCGGTGGGCTATCTCCCCCACATCCGCGCCTGCTCCGCATGAGGTTGCATTTTGCAACGGGCCAGGTTGCAACCTCCTGGGACACCTGGGCTTGTGCTTAAGGCATGACGTCTCAGCGTCTGAACAGTTTTTGCCTACCTCACCGTGTGCAGCGTTAGGATGTGGCGGAGCCATCCAAACACAAGGAATCGAAGCTGTGGATTAAGGCCTTCGCGTTCGGGCTCTGGAGAGAGGAAGATGAAAACCTGTGGGATCAGGCACATGATGCGAGCGGCTCTCGGTGTGATGCTGGGAGCGCTTCTGAGTTGGGCGCAGCAGGGGGGTGGCTCAGAGAGCGCGACATCTCCTTCGCCGGGTGAGACTGGTAAGCCTCCGTCGGAGAAGCGGCTTGTTGTTCGTGGGGAGGTTCGGATGCGGTGGGAGGGGCGCAGAGCGGAAGGATTTGTTAGAGGGGAGCAGGATGGTTTCTTGCTAACGCGCGTGCGGGTCGGTGTCGAGGGGCGTCCCGCGGGGTGGTTTCGCGTTTTTCTGGAGGGGCAGGATGCGCAGGCTATGGGATTGAGAGCCGATCCGGATCCTCCGCTTTTTGAGGACACGTTGGATCTGCGGCAAGCCTATGTGGAGTTTTTCGACCGCCGGAGGCAGGGTTGGGGGGTGCGGCTGGGACGGCAGGAGCTGGTCTTTGGGGAGGAGCGCCTCATTGGGGCGTTCAACTGGGGCAATACGGCTCGCACGTTCGATGCCCTCCGTCTCTTCTATGCGCGGCCCCAGATGCGGGTGGATCTGTTTGTCTCCTCGGTGGTGGTCATTCGGGATGGAGCCTTCAACCGGCACGAGGAGGGAGCGAATCTGCATGGCCTCTACGGCTCGTTTCAGAACCTGGTCCCGCAGGGGACAGTGGAGGGCTATGTGCTCTGGCGCACGCGGCCTCGGGTTCGGAGCGAGAGGGGGCAGGTGGGGGATGCCGACGTCTTCACCTGGGGCACGCGCTGGGTGGGCTCTGTGGTCGGGGGTCTGCAGTATGGGATGGAGCTTGCGGGGCAGCGGGGGGATTGGGCCGGTGATGCCGTGCGGGCCTGGGCCCTTCATCTTCGGCTCGGACACAGGTGGCGAGGGCAGGTGAGTCCGCACCTTCTTGTGGAATACAACCGGGCTTCGGGCGATCGCGATCCTCAAGATGGGCGGCAGCAGACCTTCGATCAGCTTTTCCCCACCAATCACGACAAGTATGGGATCGCCGATCAGGTGGGATGGCGGAACATGCACAATTTGCGTGTGGGGATGGGGCTGGAACTGAGCCGGCGGGTTCGGGGGCAACTGGACTACCATTCGTTCTGGCTCGTTCAGAAGCGCGATGCCCTCTATGGGGCAGGTGGGGTGCCGATCGCACGCATCCCTGCTGGAGCGCGCTCGGGGCACATTGGGCAGGAGCTGGATCTGGACTTCCGCGTGACTCTGAGCCAGACCCTTTCATTGGCCGCTGGGCTGGCCCACATCTGGCCGGGGGGATTCTTGAAAGAAGCCACACCGGGAGCCCCCATGACCTGGGCCTACACGATGCTGAGCTGGCGATTTTGATCAAGGGGGAGAAAAGAGATGACCGAACGGGAGTTCATGCCGAGCGAGTCACAGAAGAGGGATGATTCCCGGAAGGCCGGAAGCGACTCGAAAGTCACGCGACGCGCCTTTCTGACGCTCTCGGCTCTGGCAGCGGCCGGAGCCGCATGTCGGCCAAGCCTCTCGCTTCTGCGCTTCAGCGAGACGATTCGCGATCCGTTCCAGTACTATCCCGATCGGGATTGGGAGAAGCTGTATCGGGACATCTATCGCTATGACCACACGTTCCATTTCCTCTGCGCCCCCAACGATACGCACAACTGTCTGCTCCGGGCTTATGTGAAGAACAACGTCATCGTGCGCTTGGGGCCGAGCTTCGGATACGGTCAGGCGAAGGACCTTTACGGGAATGCGGCTTCGGCGCGCTGGGACCCGCGGTGCTGCAACAAGGGGCTGGCTCTCTTGCGGCGCATCTACGGGCCGCGGCGGTGCGCCCAGCCGATGGTACGGCGCGGGTTCAAGAAGTGGGTCGAGCTGGGCCTTCCGCGCGATGCTTCAGGGCGTCCGCCTCAGGAACTCTTCCAGCGCGGTCGGGACGAGTGGGTTCAGGTCTCCTGGGACGAAGCGCTGGAGCTGGCCGCCCGCGCGCTTGTGAACATCGCTCAGACCTACACAGGCGAACGCGGCGCTCGTCGGCTGCGCGCGCAAGGGTATGACGAAGCGATGATCGAAGCGATGAAGGGCGCCGGGACGCAGGTGCTGAAGTTCCGAGGGGGGATGCCGCTTCTGGGCACTCTGCGCATCATGGCGCTGTATCGTCTGGCCAATGCGATGGCGCTGCTGGATGCCCGGTTGCGCGGGGTGGGACCCGAGCAGGCGCTCGGCGGACGCGGCTGGGATAGCTACTCCTGGCATACGGACCTGCCGCCCGGACATCCCATGGTCACCGGCCAACAGACGGTGGAGTTCGATCTGTGCGACGCCGAGAACGCTCGGATGGTCGTCTGCTGGGGGATGAATTGGATTTCGACCAAAATGCCCGACGCTCACTGGCTCACCGAGGCGCGGCTCAAGGGGACCAAGGTCGTCGCGATCTCGGTCGAGTACTCCTCGACGTGCTCGAAGGCGGATGAGATTCTCATCATTCGTCCCGGCACGGATGCGGCGCTCGCTCTCGGATTGGTGCATGTCCTCATCGCGGAGAAGCTCTACGATGAGGAATTCGTCAAGAGCTTCACCGATCTGCCGCTTCTGGTGCGGATGGATACGCTGGAGCATCTGAAGGCCTCCGACATCATCCCGAACTATCGGCCGGCTGCGCTTCACAACTTCACGAAGGTGCTCAAAGCGGGACAGACTCCGCCTCCGCCGGTGCGGCAGGACACTCAGTACATCTCCGAGGAGTTGCGCGCCGAATGGGGCGATTTCACCGTGTGGGATGTGAAGACGGGCCGACCTGTCGTCCTCACGCGCGATGACGTGGGCGAGCATTTCCGGAAGAAGGGAGTGGATCCGGCCCTGGAGGGGGAGTTCGAGGTCACGCTCGTGGATGGTCAGCGCGTCCGGGTGCGTCCGGTCTTCGATCTCATCAAGCAGTATGTTCTGGAGAGTTTCGATCCCGATGCGGTCTCCCGACTCACCTGGGCGCCCCGGGAGGCGATCCTTCATCTGGCGCGCGAGTTCGCGCGCTTGCGGGGAAGCGTGCTTGTGGCCGTCGGCATGGGGCCGAATCATTTCTTCAACAACGACCTGAAGGATCGGGCCATCTTCCTGCTGTGCGCCCTCACGCGCAACGTGGGCGTCCACGGCGGTAACATCGGCTCCTACGCGGGGAATTATCGCTCGGCTCTGTTCAACGGCAATCCGCAGTTCATCGCCGAGAATCCGTTCGATATCGAGCTGGATCCGCAGAAGCCGGCGCGGGTCAAAAGCTACTACAAGATGGAGTCGGCGCATTACTTCAACTACGGCGATCGTCCGCTGCGCATCGGGAAGAAGCTCTTCACCGGAAAGACGCATCTGCCGACGCCGACGAAAGTGATGTGGTTCGCGAACTCGAATTCGATTCTGGGCAACATCAAGTGGCATTACGACGTTGTGGTGAACACGCTCCCGAAGGTGGAGATGATTATCGTGCAGGACTGGTGGTGGACGGCCTCCTGCGAGTACGCCGACATTGTCTTCCCGGTGGATTCGTGGGCGGAGTTCAGGTATCCGGACATCACGGCTTCGGTGACCAATCCCTTCCTGCAGGTCTTCCCGCGCACTCCTTTGCCCCGCCTGCACAATACCCGCTCGGATATTGAGGTCTGTGCCGGGATCGGCGAGAAGCTCGCTGAACTCACCGGAGACCGGCGGTTCGCCGACTACTGGAAGTTCGTGCGGGAGGGCAAGGTCGAAGTTTATCTGCAGCGCATTCTGGATGCGAGCACGACGACACGCGGCTATCGGATCGAGGAGTTGGAGGCGAAGGCCAAAGAGGGCGTTCCGGCGCTGATCCTCACGCGCACGTATCCGAAGATCATGGGCTGGGAGCACACGCGCGAGAGTCGGCCGTGGTACACCAAGACGGGGCGTCTGGAATTTTACCGGCCCGAGCCGGAGTTTCTCGAACACGGGGAGGCGATTCCCGTCTATCGCGAGCCGGTGGATGGGACGGTGCACGAGCCCAACGTGATCGTCTCCAATCGCCCGCATCCGGCGATTCGTCCGACGCCTCCCGAAGGGTATGGAGTCTCGCGCGAGGATCTCTCGGTCGAGGTCCGCCAGGTGCGCAATGTCGTGCGCACGGTCGAGGAGGTGGTCCGGAGTCGTCATCCGCTTGTGCGGCAAGGCTTCACGCATGTCTATCTCACGCCCAAGTATCGGCACGGAGTGCATACGACGCCGGTGGACACGGACCTCATGGCCCTCTGGTTCGGTCCATTCGGCGATCCCTATCGGCGCGATCAGCGCAAGCCCTGGGTGGGCGAGGGCTACGTGGATATTCATCCCGAAGACGCCAAGGCGCTCGGCATCGAAGATGGCGATTACGTGTGGATTGATGGAGATCCGGAAGATCGCCCCTATCGGGGATGGAAGCGAGGGACTCCGGAGTACAAACTCTCGCGCTGCATGCTCCGGGCGCGCTATTATCCGGGAATTCCGCCCCGCATCGCCCGCTCGTGGTTCCACATGTACGCGGCGACATACGGTTCGGTCGAGGGGCACGAGAAGAATCCCGATCATCTGGCGCGCAATCCGCGCACGGGATATCAGGCGATGTTCCGCTATGGGAGCCATCAATCGGCGACGCGCGCGTGGCTCCGTCCGACGTTGATGAGCGATAGTCTTGTGCGCAAGGACGTCTTCGGACAGACACTCGGCAAAGGTTTTGCTCCCGATATCCACTGCACGGTGGGCGCGCCCAAGGAGTCGTTCGTCAAGATCACGAAAGCCGAAGATGGCGGTCCGGAGAAGGAGCGTCTCTGGCGACCGGCTCGATTGGGCCTACGCCCGACTTATGAGAGCGACGCGATGAAGCGGTTTCTGAAAGGCGAGTTTGTGAGAAGGAAATAGGAGGCAGCGCGCCCTCCGGAGAGGGCGCTGAGGAGGCGAAGCGATGGCTTACGTCTACAATTGGCAACTGAAGCGCCAGATGCTCTATCCCTACGAGGCACCGCGGCCGCGACGGCAATTTGCCGCGGTCTTCGACACGAACAAATGCATCGCCTGCCAGACCTGTACGATCGCCTGCAAGAACGCCTGGACCTCCGGTCGGGGACAGGAGTTCATGTTCTGGAACAATGTCGAGACCAAGCCCTGGGGGTTTTATCCGCTGGGCTGGGATGTGCGGCTGCTGGAGAAGCTCGGGCCACAGGAGTGGGAGGGTGAGGTCTACCGGGGGAAGACGATCTTCGAAGCGGCGCCTCCGGGAGAGGTCGCTCTGGGCGTCGCACCGGACGCAGAGGATTGGTCGTATCCGAACATCGGCGAGGATGAGGTGAGCGAGCCCATCGCGCCGGGACAGTACATCCGCATCCCGCATGAGCCGTGGATGTTCTACCTGCAGCGCATCTGCAATCACTGCACCTATCCAGCGTGTCTGGCCGGCTGTCCCCGCCAGGCCATTTACAAGCGGCCGGAGGATGGGATCGTCCTGGTGGATCAGATCCGCTGTCGGGGATATCAGGAGTGCATCCGCGCCTGCCCCTACAAGAAGGTGATGTTTAACGCGTTTGTCGGCAAGACGCAGAAGTGCATCGGCTGTTACCCGAAGGTGGAGCAGGGACTGCAACCCGAGTGCGTCGTCACCTGCATCGGAAAGATTCGGTTGATGGGATTTGTGAATCCTCCCGAGCGCGCGCGGGAGGATAATCCCATTGATTATCTGGTGCACATCCGTCGGATCGCCTTGCCGCTTTATCCTCAGTTTGGGACCGAGCCGAACGTCTACTACATCCCTCCGGTCCATGTCCCAACGAGCTTCACGACGATGCTCTTTGGGCCGCGCGCGGAGGAGGCCGCGCGGACGTATCTGAAGGCGGCTCAAGAAGGAGATCAGACGTTGATCGGCCTGCTCATGCTCTTTGGGAGCACGCCCTTCATCATCCATCGCTTCAAGGTCGTGGGCGGCTTCGCCTACGGGTACAACGAGCAGGGCGTGGAGCTGGTGAAGGTCCCGATCAAAGAACCCATTCACATTCGGCCTTTCTATGATGAACAACGACAGGTCTATCGCTTCAGCATCACGTGATCTTCCCGGCACGCCCTCGATCGCAGAGGAGCGCGACCGGCCGTGGCGGGGGATGATGTACAAGATCTTCTCGATAGCCTTCCTGTACCCCTCTTCGGAGATCGCCGTCTTTTTCAGCGATCCGAAGTTGCCGGAGGTTCTCGCGGCGGCTCTGGGAGAGGGCTCCGAGCTGGCCGCCTATTTTCGCTCGGGAAGGTTTCGGAGCGAGGCCTCGGAGCTGGCCCGCCTCTACGACATGCTCTTCCCGAGAGAGGGGGGCGTTTGGCTCTACGAGTCCGAGTATCGCAGCCGACATGAGTTTCAGCGGGTCGAGAATCTGGCCGACCTCAACGGATTCTATCGCGCCTTCGGGCTGCAGGTGCAGCAGGAGCGCCCGGATCATCTGAGCGTGGAGCTGGAGTTCATGCATGTCCTGGTCATGAAGGAGTTGTGGGCTCGTGCGGCGGATTCTCCGGAGTCGCCCGCGCGGTGGGCTGTCACGCGAGAAGCCGAGCGCGCCTTCCTGCGGGATCATCTCGCCGCGTGGGTCCCTGTTCTGGCGCAGGCTATCGGCCGGCGCGCTCGCGATGTGGGGCTTCCCAGCGGGACGTTCTACGAGCACATGGTCGCAGCCCTCGCGCAATTCCTTCGGAGCGAATGCGCGCAGCTTGGCGTCACCCCTGCGCGGGACGCCTTCGCCGAGAGGCCAGAACCCGAGGAGGATGTCGGCGCCTTCCACTGCCCGTTTGAGCCGCGCCTCGATTGTTTCCCGGAAGATCTCTCCGGGCTTGTCGAGGAAGCCGAGCCTGGGGGCGATCCTCCGGAGGCGGGCCGGGGGGGAGATCTCTGAGGGGAGGGATGAGGGATGAAGAAGCTCATCATCGCGGGTCTCATCGTGCTTGTGACAGGCCTCTTTCTGGTCGGCTCGTACTATGCGCTCTTTCGGTATCGTCGTTTTCCGCCCGTAGCGGCTCAGCCGGCGGAGACGCTCGATGTCCCTTATCTGGACCACACCATTGAGCTGAGCGAGCGCGGGGCTTTCGATCCGATCTGGCAGCGGGTTCCGAGTCGAACTTTTCGGCTCGCGCCCCAGGTGACGGCGATCCCTTGGGGAAAGGCGAGCGTGCCTGAGATCACCGTGAGCGCCTTCCACAACGGCGAACGCATTTTTGTTCGCCTTCGCTGGCCGGATGCGACCGAGGATCGGAAGCAGGCGCAGAATGCCTTCTCCGACGCCTGCGCCCTCATGCTTCCGCTTGTCGAGAATCCGCAGCCGAATACGATCATGATGGGGTTTCTCGAAGGGGCGAACATCTGGATGTGGAAGGCCGCGCGGGACGCCGAAGTGTGGGGGAAGGCTCCTCAGCCCGAACGCGCGTATGTGGATCGGTATTATCCGTTTGAGGAGCGCGAGGTCTTCCCCATCGCCCGCGAGCGGGTGAGTTCGGCTGTCGAAGACCTCATCGCGCGTGGAGTGGGTACGCTCACTCCACGGGCGCATCAACGCGTCCAGGGGCGAGGCTTCTGGAAGGAAGGGATGTGGACGGTGATCCTCACGCGCCCCCTGGCCGTGCGGGATGCCGGTGAGGAGGCCGCATGGCCTATCGGGGGAGCGCGCGCGGCTGCCTTCGCCGTATGGGATGGCTCCCAAGGGGATCGCGGCGCGCGCAAGTCCATCACCGAATGGGTTCGATTGCGCCTTTGGCCAACCGGGGCTCCGGAGGGAGCTGCGGGGAAGTGAGCCGCTCGGGAGCCTTTGAGAGAGAAATGTCACGCGATACGAGGAGGTGGCTCATGAAGGGGGTGAAACGCATCGGCTGGATTCTTCTGCTGGGAGGGGGGATTCTCTTCCTCGCTTCGATCGCGCTGACCCTCTGGCCCGCTCGGGGTGAGGAGAAGATGATCACCATCACGGCGCGACGGTTCCAGTATATGCCCAACATCGTGCGCGTGCGTCGGGGGGATGTCGTCACCCTTCGCCTTCTGAGCGAGGACGTGCATCACGGGCTTTATCTGGATGGCTACGAGCTGCAGACGAGCGCGCTTCCCGGTCAGGCGGGCGTCGTGCGCTTTGTGGCCGACAAGGTGGGGAAGTTCGCCTTCCGTTGCTCGGTCACCTGCGGGGCCTTTCATCCCTACATGATCGGATACCTCAAGGTTGAGCCGGATTACCGGTTCTGGGGGGCGACCGGCTTGTTGCTGGCTCTTTTCGGAGGCGTTCTCGCCTTTGTGGGATCGCCGCGCTCTGGGGAAGCGCGATGAAAGGAGGGAGAAGATGACGAAGCGTTCGCTCGCGGAGCTTTCTCCGCAGGAGATCCTGCAGGTCGCCGTGAGGGTCGAAGAGCGCAATGCCCAGATCTACGAGAACTACGCGACGATGTTCGAGTGGTATGAGCCGGAGATCGCGCGCACGTTCCGGGAGCTGGCCGAGCATGAGCGCGAACATGGTCGGCGTCTGGCCCAGATTTATCGTGAGCGCTATGGCGAGGCGACTCCCGAGCTGACGGACGCCGATATTCGAGAGATCATCGAGGCACCGGTCTTCGAAGATGGCGAGGCCCTGATCTACGACCGCGCGCGGCGGCGTCAGGCGTTCGAGGTGGGACGAGAATCTGAGCGTCGCGCTCGCGCGTTTTATGCGGAGTTGGCCGAGCGCATTCCGGACGCGACCCTGCGCGCGCTCTTCCGCGAGCTGTCCGAGATCGAGGCGGAGCATGAGGCGTTCTTCCTCCAGCAGCTCGCCGAGCCGGAATCCTGAGGAGGAGAGGAGCATATGCGCGACGGATATATTCTGGGACTCATTCCGGAGACCTGGCGCTTTGAGCTGACGCAATTCCCCTGGGTTCGACGCCTGCTCAAAAGCCGCTGGATTCCTCTCGCGCTCATTCTCTTCAACGTCTTCCTCTTCACGGTCATCCTCATGGCCGGATTCTTCGGCGGTTTGACCTCTCCGGGGAACTACAACTTCGGCATCATGATCGTATGGATTCTCTGGTGGGTGCTCCTGATGACGGTGCTCGTGCCCGTGCTCTCGCGCTTCTGGTGCACGATGTGTCCGCTTCCTGTTTTCGGGGAGTGGCTCCAGCGGCTGCGCCTGTTCGGCGTGCGGTATGCCCGGGGGCGAAACCTCTACTTCGGCTTGAACAAGAGGTGGCCTCGGGCGCTCTCGAACATGTGGCTCCTGAACTTCCTCTTTCTGGCGACGACGTTCGCCTCGGGCTTTTTCACCGTGCGTCCGGCGGCGACGTTTGTGCTTCTGGCGGCGATCATCGCGCTCTCGGTCGCGCTCTCGCTCATCTATCGCGCGCGGACGTTCTGTCTGTACGTCTGTCCGGTGAGCGGCTTCCAGGGTCTCTATTCGAACTTCGCGCTCACGGAGGTACGCGTCAAAGACCCGGAGATTTGCACCCGACACAAGACGAAAGGGTGCGTCGTGGGCAACGAGCGGGGATATGGCTGCCCCTGGCTGCTTCTGCCCTATGCCTTTCGGAGGAACACCTACTGCGGCATGTGCTTCGAATGTCTGAAGACGTGCGAGTACGATAACATGGCGGTGAACCTGCGCCCTCCGGCCGTGGATCTTCTGGTGGACGAGAAGCGCGGTTTGGACGAAGCCTATAAGGCCCTCATCATGCTGGGTACCGCCATCGTCTTCTTCGTGACGTTTCAGGGGCCCTGGGGGACGCTCAAAGATTGGGCGAACGCGGCGACGCTCTCCGGGTATCTCACCTTCATCGGGCTGCATGCGAGTTGGAATCTTGTCGTTCTGCCCGCCATCTTTCTGCTCTTCGCGTGGATGGCGCGGCGAGCCGCCGGTGAGGCCGTTCCGCTCAAGAAGGTCTACGTGAATTTCTCCTACGCGACGGTGCCTCTGGGATTGGCCGCCTGGGTGGCTTTCAGTTTCGGCATCATCCTGCCCAACGGGAGTTATCTGTTGCACGTTCTCTCGGATCCGTTCGCGTGGGGATGGGATCTGTTGGGGACAGCGCACTTCCCGTGGACGCCTGTGCTCACGGGAGTCATGCCCTATCTGATGATCGTCTCGCTGCTCGTGGGCTTGCTCTTCTCGCTGGACGTCGCGCTCAAGATCGCGCGTCAGACATTCGCGCGCCCGGAGGCGGCGCTTCGAGGCGCGCTTCCGACTCTCGGCTTTTTGGGCCTGATGACGCTGGGCCTGATGTGGCTTTTCGTCGGATGAGTTTTGGCAGGGAGGAGGGGCGATGCGAAGACAGGAAGCCGTGGCCGTAGTTCTGGCCCTGCTGGCGACCATCGGGACGATTCTGGCGGCTCTCTGGTATGATCGCCATCAAGCGGCCGGACGCGAGGTCATTGAGCTTCTGGCCATTCAGCCAAGTAACGGAAACTGGCAGCCGAGCGAGATCCACCTGCAGAAGGGGCGGCCCGTGCGCCTGAGGATCCGCAACGTCGAGACGGTCTCGCACGGATTCGCGCTTCCGGATTTCGGCATCGGCATCGCGGAGATCAAACCCGGCGAGGTGCATATCGTGGAGTTCACGCCGGATCGCACGGGCACGTTCCCCTTCTACTGCACGGTCTGGTGTTCTCCGGAGCACCTGGCGATGGCCGGACGTCTCATCGTCACCGAAGGCCAGGAACGCGCTGCGGCCCGCCGATGAGCGCTTCCGTCGGGGTCTCGCCGGTGGGGGGAGCCGTCTTGCCCCCGTCCTCGGAGCGGGATACAATCGCTCCCGAAGCGGGGGGCAGGGCATGGATGTCGTCATCGGATCGTTAGAACGGATCTTCCGCGATGCCGAAACGGCTGCGCGCAGCTCCGAGGCCGTACTCATTCTGGGAGAGACGGGAGTCGGCAAAGAGGTTCTCGCCCGGTATATCCACGAACGCTCGCGTCGCCGGACGCGTCCCTTCCTCTCGATCAATTGCGCCGCCATCCCCGCGCATCTTCTGGAGAGCGAGCTATTCGGATACGAGAAAGGAGCCTTCACGGGAGCGGCACATCGGCGACAGGGGCTTCTGGAGGAGGCCAACGGAGGAACGGTCTTTCTGGACGAGATCGTCGAGATCCCCTGGGATGCGCAGGCGAAGTTGCTTCATGTGCTGGAGACGAAGCAGGTGCGTCCTCTGGGCAGCTCGCGCGCGCGCCCGATTGATGTGCGCTTCATCGCCGCCACCAATGCCGATATCCGGCAGAAGGTCGAGCGCAGCGAATTCCGCCGCGATCTCTATTACCGGCTCTCAATCTTCGTCTATGTGATCCCCCCTCTTCGAGAGCGCCGGCAGGACATCCCCGCGCTTGTGCGCCATTTCCTGAACCAGGCAGGTGTCTCCGTGCGGCTCGCGCCGTCGGCGTGGGAGTTGCTCCTCTGCTATTCTTGGCCGGGGAACGTGCGGGAGCTGCGCAACGTGATCGCGCATGCGCTGGCCCGCTGTGAGGGCGAGGAGGTGACGCCGGACCATCTGCCGGAGTATCTGCGGGCTCGCTGTCCTCGACCCGAGCTGTTGCGGGATGCGACGCTGCGTCGGAAGGTCGAATGCTTCGAGGCGCAGCTTTTGGCCGAAGCCGTGCGCGAGGCCCCGGATTTGCGCACGGCCGCCCGTTCGCTCGGGATCGGTCTGCGCACGCTCTATCGAAAGTTGAGAAAGCATGGCCTGCTGCGGGGGAGTGACAGCCGCACAGGTTCGGAGCATTGAGACAGCCCCTCGGGTGCGCAGAGCCCAGTTCTTCGAACACCGGCTCGCGCCCAACATCAGTCGCCGTGCGAAAGACCATCGGGCAATTTCCGCCAGATTGACGCCGAACATTATTCCGCCGCACGAGCTGTCTGAAGAGGATCGGCCTCTGACAGGCGACAGAGAATAGCCTGGAGCGTGAGCCCAATTGTGAGAACAACGCCTTTCCGCAAGAAGCCCACAGAGTGGGCGATTGGAGAACGACATCTTTCCGCAATGAGCCCCCGAAGGGGGCGGCAGAAAATAGCCTAGGGCGTGAGCCCTAGGAAACCGCGAGCCCAAAATTTCCCCACAAGCCCCCGAAGGGGGCGACACATCGGGGTGTCACCCAGCGTTCATGAACGCCAGGCCATCACATCGGGGGACGTGCGAACGTCGTCCTTCGATTCATTCGGCTTCTGACCCGGTGTGCCGCCCGCCGCAGGCGGGCTCGGAGATGAATAATTGGGGATCCCGTTTCCTGGGGTTCCGCTGTCGCTTCACCCCAGGCTATTCTCTGTCGCTTGCTTCGCAGGCTCTCTGCGGAATGAGGTTTGGTCTCACATGGGGTTCCGCTTCGCTCCACCCCAGGCTATTCTCTGTCGCCTGCTGCGGCAGGCTCTTTGTGGAACAGGGTTCGGTCTCAAAATGGGTTCTGCTCAGGCTCCGCTCTATCCTGTCGCTTCACCCCAGGTTATTTTCTGTCGCCTGCTGTGTCAGGTTTTTTGAGGAACGCAGTTTTGTCTCACGATAAAACCGCTTCTCTGGATCGTGGAACGAGCCTTGAGGGGGCGATCTCTCCTGGCGTGCCACATGTGTCGCCACCGGGTCAGGACGTCGTGCCACTTCCGTCACGGCATAATGCGTTTCTGTTTAGGGAGTTTCTTCCCGTTGTGCGATTCGCTTGCAGAGATCCGGTGTCCGATCGGGCACACGGGGGCCTCTTCGCGACTCATCCGGCCGGCCATGGCCGGGGAGGATAAGTCCTGAATCAGCAAGGTTTGAGCTTGTGTCGCACCGAGCTCCTCTGAGGAACGAGCGCGTCGGGCACGCCGATTGCAAAAAATAAAAACGCCATGGGACGAAGCGGAACGAAACGAACGGCGGTGATCGTTCGCCCTCTGCGCGCCGACGATGTGGACGCCGTCATCGCTCTGGATGCCAAAGTGACCGGCGACGCGAAGCCGGAGTTCTGGAGGCGGAAAGTAGGGGCGGAGCTGGCGCGCGTGGCCGAGAGCGAAGGGCGGATCCTCGGCGTGGTGATCGGAGAGATTCGGAGCTGGGAGTTCCGCCTCCCCCCGACAGGATGGATCACCGTCCTCATGGTGGACCCGGAGTATCGGCGGCGCGGGATCGGACGGCGGCTCCTGGCCGAAGCTCTGGAGTATTTCCGCGCGCGCGGTCTGCAGAGCGTGCGCACGATGGTCGGATGGTCGGACGGGGAGATGCTCTCTTTCTTCACGGCGATGGGATTCGATCGTGGTCCCCTCATCGAGCTGGAGAAAGCCCTGTGAGCGTCTCGCGGCGCGCGGAGATCTGAGTTGAAGGAGGGAGAAATGGATCAGGATGTGAAGGCCATTGATATCATGTACTACGTGGCGACTCGGGAGTTCATCGAGCGGTGGACTCGCGCCAAAGAGGGGGAGCTTGTCTGTCGCATGGAGCGGGCTATCGGCGGTCTGCCGGCTTACGATTCCATCGAGGAGATGATCCGGCAGATGGATGAAGCGGGCGTCGAGAAGGTCTTCATCGCGCAGTGCAAGATGTGGTCCTACTGGCGCAAGTGGATGTACATGGACACGCAGCTTGAGGAGGTCCTGGCCTACACGCAACGGTATCCGGACCGATTCGTGGGCCTGGCCGGCTATAACCCGTACCGCATCACGGAGAGCTTGCGCGAGATCGAGCGGGCCGTCCGGGAGTACGGGTTCAAGGGGGTGTACGTTCACATCTATGGGTTCGACATCCCCCTGCACGACCGAAAGATGTATCCGCTTTACGCCAAGTGCGTCGAGTTGGACATCCCCGTCTCGCTGCAGGTTGGACATGTGCTGGAGGCGATGCCGAGCGATTGCGGGCGACCTATTTATCTGGACCGCATCGCCTGCGATTTCCCGGAGTTGCGCATCATCGGGGCGCACACGGGATGGCCGTGGGTCGAAGAGCTGATCTCGGTCTGCTACAAGTGGGAGAACGTCTGGCTGGGGATTGATGCGTGGATGCCGAAGTATCTTCCCCCGGCGCTTGTGCAGTTCATCAACAGCCGCTTGGGTCAGGATCGGTGCTTGTGGGGGACCAATGGTCTCCCGTGGAAGGAAAATCTCCGACAGGTGGAGGAGCTGGGGTTGAAGCCCGAGGTGAAGCGAAAGCTCTTGCGAGAGAATGCTCTTCGCGTTTTCAAGCTGGAGGACACCACGAAAAAGGAAGACGCCGTAGCAGTCTGAACACATGACGTTTTTTCCGGGAGGCATGTATGAATGAATGGGATTTCACAGGTCGCACAGTTTTGGTCACCGGAGGGGCGCGGGGGATCGGCCGGGCTATTGTGCGCGCCTTCGCCGAGGCCGGAGCCGATGTGGCTCTGGCCGACATCCGGGAGGCGGAAGCCGAGGCGACCGCCCAGGACATCCGGCAGGCAACAGGACGCGCAGTTCTGGCCGTGCCCATGGATGTAACCTCCTGGGACTCGGTGCGCGAAGGTTGTCAGCAAGCCCTTCGCCACTTCGGGAAGATTGATGTGCTCGTGAACAATGCCGGATGGGATCGTCTGGTCCCGTTCCTGCGGACGACACCGGAGTTGTGGGAGCGCATCATCGCCATCAACTATCGGGGCGTGATTCACACCTGCTATGCCGTCTTGCCTCATATGGTCGAACGTCGGCAAGGATGTGTCGTGAACGTGAGTTCGGATGCTGCGCGCGTCGGCTCGTTCGGAGAGGCGATCTATGCGGGGGCGAAAGCGGCGGTCATCGCTTTCTCCAAGACGTTGGCGCGCGAGCACGCCCGCGATGGGATTCGCGTCAACGTCGTGTGTCCGGGACTGACCGAGACGCCCCTTTTGGAGGAGATCGGCCAGGACGAATTCGCGCGCAAAATCCTCTCGGCTGTCGTCAATTCTATCCCCATGAAGCGCGTGGGACAGCCGGAGGAGATCGCTCCGGCCGTCCTCTTTCTCGCCTCGGAGGCCGCCCGCTACATCACCGGGCAGGTGATCAGCGTCAACGGCGGTCTGACGATGGTTGGATGAACCCGACCTATGGAGGAGCTTGAGCGGATCTTCGAGGAACTGCGCCGCGTGGTGGAGGATGTCTCGTACCCCACCGTGCGCCGGTGGAAGCAGGAGAACCCGGAGGGTCGGGTGCTCGGCCATTTCCAGGTCTACTTTCCGGAGGAGATCGCTCATGCGGCCGGGATGCTCCCGGTGAAGGTAGCAGGCGCCGGTTCCTACCTCTCCGTGCGCCAGGCCGATGCCCGCATCGCGGCCTTCGTGTGTTCTGTCGTGCGGTCCTCTCTGGAGCTGGCCCTCTCGGGGCATCTGAATTTCCTCTCGGTCTTGATCATCCCCAACATCTGCGATGCCGCTCGTCATAGCTGCGGGGTTTGGGCGCGCAATTTCCCGCATCTTCGGGTGGAGACCCTCTATTATCCTCAGAACGCCGCCTCCCCGCATGCCCTGGATTATCTGGTGGGCGAGTATCGCCGCCTCGGTCGGATTCTCGAAGAGGAGACGGGCCGGCGGATCCGAGAAGACGACCTGCGAGCCAGCATCGCTCTTTTCAACGAAAACCGTCGGCTCTTGCGAGAGATCTACCGCATCAAGCGGGAGACCCCCTGGCTCTTATCCGCCGTCGAGGCCTATCTTCTGGTGCGCTCGGCCGGACTCATGCCGCGAGAAGAGCATAATGCTCTTTTGCGACGCGTGCTCGCGCAGCTTCCCCACCGGCAGGTCAAGCCTCACGATCGCCTCCGCGTCATCTTTGTCGGAGGCTTCTGCGAGCAGCCGCCTCTGGACATGCTCGCGGTGATTCAGAACGCCTGTTACATTGTGGATGACGATTTGCTCATCGGGTTGCGATGGGTGACCGAAGACGTTCCTCTGGACGGCGACCCTTGGCGCCAGCTCGCTCGGGCGTATCTGAATGCGAGCAGCTACAGCCCCGTTCGGCGAGATCCCCGCCGGCCCGCTCCGGAGATGCTGATCCGGCAGATTCGCGAGGCGAAAGCCGAAGCCGCCCTTGTGGCTGCAGCCAAAATGTGTGAGCCCGGCCTGGATGAGCAAACCGCATATGTGCAGGCCCTGGAGGAAGCCGGAATCCCCCACCTGGTCTTGGAGTTCGAAGAAGGTATGACAGTGTTCGAGCAGTTGGGGATGGAGGTGGAAACCTTCGCGGAGTCGCTTCTTTTCTTCACCTCATGAGGAGGCATCGCCGATGAGCGCTCCAGCACCTGCTTTTCAAGACTTCTCCAGAAAAGAGGGGAAACGCCTGATGGAGTTGTGGTGGCAAGAAATGCACGAAGCCGCCCGTGAGCAGAAGCCTGTCGCTTACGTGTTCGTCATGGGCTCCATGGCGGAGGTGTTGAGGGTCTTCGATTTCGTCCTCAACTTCCCCGAGATCACAGCGCTTCAGACGGCCATACGGGGCCGGTCTCTCTCCTACATCCAGCGAGCCGAGGAGGAAGGTTATTCTCCGGACATTTGCGCGTACGTGAAAGCCGATGTGGGCGTGCAGATGCAGCAGGGCGAGCACCCTAACGGCAAAGTCCCTCGCCCATCGCTCGTGGTGACCTCGAACCTGTGTAACACCTACATCAAATGGTCCGAAATTTGGGAGCGGCTGTATCGGTGCCCCGTCTTCGTCATGGATGTGCCGGGCTGGAGAGGGAGAGGACCTGTGGACGTGAGGTCTGAGGAGTTCGCCAACGACTGTCGGTATGTCGAAGGGCAGGTGCGGGAACTCATCGCCTTGTGCGAGCAGATCAGCGGTCGGAGGTTTGACCTGGATCGCTTCCGCGAGGTCCTGGCCGAAGTCAACCGCATGGCCCAGCTCTATCACGCCGTGTGCGAGACCAATCAGAATCGGCCCGCTCCTTTCAACGCGATCCTGGAGGGGGTCAATTATCAGGGCATCGCTAATGTGTATCGAGGCCGGCCCGAAGGGACGCAGTACTTCCAGGGGGCACTTCAAGAGATGGAGGAACGGGTGCAGCGAGGGATCGGGGCTGTGTCCGAAGAGCGCTTTCGCCTGGTGCTGGTGGGGACGGCGTGTTACACCCACTGGCGGCGGTTCAGCGATCTCTTCACCGAATGGGGCGGAGTCTTCGTGCACAGCAGTTACATGGTGTTCGCCGGAGGAGGCTTCCGGCCGGACTTCGCTTACGATCTCACGCGCCCCTTGGAGAGTTTCGCCGAACAGATGGTGCTGTCGGCCCGATTCGGATGGACGGGCAGTATGTTTTACCCGCAGGAGTGGCTGGAGCAGGTCGTGCGCCGCTGGCACGTGGACGGCATCTGCTTCCACGGGGTCAAATCGTGTCGCACAACATCCACGGGCTTGCCCGATGTGCGCGAATGGATGCGGACTCGATGTGACGTGCCCGGGCTTTTCATCCAGTCAGATCTCGTGGATCCCCGCCTGTGGGCGGATGCGCAGATGAAGAATCGGATTGATGCCTTCTTCGAGGCTTTATCCCGTCAGAAGGCCGTTCCGAGGGGGTGATCACGCCATGCCGGAGAACCTGTTCGTCGCCGGAGTGGACGTGGGCTCTACGCAAACGAAGGCCGTGATCCTCGATGGCAAACGGCGTATCCTGGGCAGGGCCCTGGTGGATACGGGAGCGAAGTTGAACGAAGCCGCGCGCCAGGCTTTTCATCAGGCTCTGAAAGAAGCCGGTTTGCCTGAAGCGGCTGTGGCCTGCACGGTGGGTACGGGCTATGGGCGGTTTCGCATTGAGTTCGGCGATCGGCAGGTGACCGAGATCTCCTGCCATGCCCGAGGAGCCGTGTTCCTCTTTCCGGGCACGCGTACCGTGCTCGATATGGGCGGCCAGGATACGAAAGCCATTCGTGTGGGGCCGCAGGGAGAGGTGCTGGACTTTTGCATGAACGACAAATGCTCGGCGGGCACGGGGCGCTTCCTGGGAGCTGCCTCAGCGGCGTTGGACATCCCATTGGGAGAGCTGGGATCTCTGGCGCTCACGGCTCGAAACCCGGTGACCATCACCACGACGTGCACCGTTTTTGCGGAGTCCGAGATTCTGGGCTGGTTGGCTCGCGGGCGCAAACTGGAGGATATTCTGCTGGGAGTCCACGTGGCCATCGCTTCTCGAAGTCTGTCTCTTCTTCGACGCGTGGGCATCGAGCCGGAGCTGACCTTCACCGGCGGCGTGGCGCGCAATGCGGCCATGGTGGCTTTGATTCAGGAGATGGCCGGAGTGCCCGTGAACGTCAGCGAGGAGTCGCATTTCTGCGGGGCGCTGGGCGCCGCCTTATTCGCCCTGGATGCTCTGTCGGACTCGCTCTGTGTCCCCACGTTGGAGAGGACAAGCGATGCTGATCGCGGGAATTGATGCCGGAGCTTCGTACACCAAGGTCGTCCTCGGCCGCAATGGAAATATCCTCGCTCGCGCGATCACAGCGACCGGCTTCCACTTCGCCCGAGCTGCGGAGCGAGGATTGCAGGAGGCCCTGAAGGCGGCCGGCATCGAGCGAAGCGAGGTAGGATATGTCGTCTCTACCGGCTACGGACGGCACCTAGTCCCTTTCCGCGATCTGACGGTGACGGATCTGACAGCCCAGGCCTGGATCGTTCATCTCCTCTATCCGCAAGCCCGCACGATCCTGGACATCGGCGGCCAGAACGTGAAGGTCATTCGGATCGGCGAGGGGGGACGAGTGCACGCCTTCCGCCTGAACGATAAGTGTGCTGCGGGAAGCGGTGCCTTCCTGGAGAAGACGGTCCGGTACATGGGGTACACTCCGGCCGATATCCCGAAACTGGCCGAAGCTGCGCGGGATCCGGCGGTGATTTCGAGCGTGTGCGCCGTATTTGCCGAGTCCGAAGTCATCAATCATCTTGTCTCAGGGCGCAGTCCCGAAGACATCTGCGCCGGCGCTCTCCTGGCTCTGGCGGAGCGAGCAGCGGCCCTCGCAAAAAGGCTGCGCGGAGAGCCCCAGTACGTGCTCACCGGAGGATTCACCCGTGTGCCTTTCATGAAGCAATGCCTGGAGGAGAGGCTCAAGGTGCCCCTTATCATTCCCGAGGGAGAAGAGGGAATATATGCGGCGGCCCTGGGAGCCGTCAGGCTGGCCGTCGAGCGACTCCGGCGGCTGGCCCAGAAAGAGCGCCATAACTCAGGGTGACGCCCCCCGTGGAACCCCGGACGAGATCGAACCGCGTTCCTCAAAAGCCCTCGAAGAGAGCGACAGAGAATAGCCCAGAGTGAAGCGAAGCGAAGCCCCAGGACAGGGTGAAGCGCGAGCGGAACCCATTTGAGACAGAACCTCATTCCGCAGAGAGCCTGCCGCAGCAGGCGACAGAGAATAGCCCGGGGTGAAACGACGGCGGAACCCATTTTGAGACCGAACCCCGTTCCACAGAGAGCCCTCGGAGAGGGCGACAGAAAATAGCCCGGGGTGGAGCACGAGCGGAACCCCAGGAAACGGAGTCCCCAATTATCCCTGAGCCCGCGCGAGCGGGCGACACACCGGGTCAGAAGCCCGACGAATCGAAGGACGCCGTTTGTGCATCTCCCGATGTTGTGACCTGGCGTGTGGGAACCAGACCGGTTGGGGGGCATCCTGGTGTGTCGCCCCCTTCGGGGGCTCTATGCGGAAATGTGTCGTTCTGACGATGGAGCTCGCGCCCCAGGCTCTTTTCTGTCGCTCCCTTCGGGAGCTTTTTGCGGAGAGGAGTCGTTCCGCATAAGGGCTCACGCTCCAGGCTCTTTTCTGTTGCTCGCTCCGTGGGCTTTTTGCGGAAGGGATATCGTTCTCCCAAAGGGGTTCACATCCCAGGCTATTCTCGATCGCCTTGCCGGAGTGCCTTTGAAGAAAGAGTGTTGCCTCAGGATGAGCTTACGCCTGGAGTGTTTTCGAAGCAGCTGCTACGGGAGTCGTCTCCTGATGCTTTCGCCTCGTCCGCGGTGATGAGGCTTCGCTCCCGGCGAAGACAGAAGGAGGGCGCGTCTTGCTCCAGAGGGACAGAGAGTGATAGGATTTCACCTCAAAGACTTCCGGATGAGGAGTGAGGGCGCATGAGCAACAAGGAGGGTGAGGTCACGTTCAAGGTGACGGATCGTCGGCTCTTTAATCCGGATGGGACGTTGCGAGCGGAGGTTCTGCAGCAGGAGCAGGCGAGCGCCCCAGCGGCTTCAGCGGTCTCCGAATCGGCCCCTTCGAGGCCTTCGGTCGAGACGTCGCCGCTTTTCATGGAGCTGTTGGTGAATCTCATCTCCTCGGCAGAGGTCAATCTCGGGATGGTGGAGCATCCGGCTTTGGGGAAGAAGGTCGTCGATCTATCGGCGGCTAAGCAGATGATTGACTGGCTGGGCGCGCTGCGCGAGAAGACGCGGGGTAATCTCTCGCACGAGGAAGAGGAGTTATTCGATGGGGCGCTCACTCAACTGCGCATGCGTTTTGTACAGTTGGCGAATCGGCAGCCGCGAGAGAGAGGAGCTGGGGGATGACATCGGATGGCTCTCCACGGGAGATCCCCGCGAGGGCTGACAGCAGCTGCCATTTTTCTTATCATCCATCTCAGCCATGAAGCTCTCCGACTGGGCTCGTCGGCAAGGGATCA
>CAZTMT010000023.1:0-26972 GCA_964615335.1 uncultured Clostridia bacterium | reverse complement strand
AGAGGGAGGACGGACGGTCGGCGCCGGAACCGTCACCGAAATCCTCGAATGAGAGGAGGCCATGCCGCGCGATATCGTCACCTTGCAGTGTTCCGAGTGCAAGGCGCGAAATTACTCGACGACGAAGAATAAGAAAAAGACGAGCAAGCGATTGGAGTTCCGGAAATTCTGCCGCGTCTGTCGGCGGCACACGCTTCATCGGGAGACGAAGTAGTCGCCATGTTCGGCAGGGGTATGGTGTCAGCGGATAGCACGGCGGTCTCCAAAACCGCAAGGGCAGGTTCGAATCCTGCTACCCCTGCCACGTCCGCACGAGGCCGATATGGCAAAGGTCGCTGAGCAGATCAGCAAAAAGCCTCTGGTCGGCGAGCCGAGCGGGATCGCCCGAGGGCTCCGAGGGATCGTCGAGCTGCCGTTGCGCGCGGGCTCGTGGACTGTCGCCAAGGTGCGCGCGGCGCGCGCCTTCTACGCCGATGTGAAGATGGAGCTGGGGAAGGTCTCCTGGCCCACCTGGAAAGAGGTCTATACGCAAACGGTCGTCGTCCTCATCGTCGTCTTCTTCTTCGGATTCTTCCTTTACGGCACCAATTGGGTTCTCGGACACCTCGTCAATAAACTGTTCGAATACATGGCGGCGCAATAGACGATGCCAAGGCGGTGGTTCATCATCCATACCTATTCCGGGCAGGAGCACAAGGTGTGCGAGAGCCTGAAGAATCGCATCCGGGCCTTCGGTATGGAGAAGGAGATCACCGACGTGCTCGTGCCGACCGAAAAGGTCGTGGAGTTTCGGAGCGGGCGTCGTGTGGAGTCCGAGCGCATGATCTTCCCCGGATACGTGCTCGTGCAGATCGAGACGAACGAGCGGGGGGAGATCTCCGAGAAGGCCTGGCAGGTCGTGCGCTATACGCCCAAGGTGACGGGGTTCGTCGGCGGGCAGCATCCGACGCCGCTGACCGAGGAGGAGGTTCAGGAGATCATTCATCATGTCGCGCTCACGGCGGATAAGCCGAAGCCCAAGCACGTGTTCGTCCCTGGCGAGATGGTCAAGATCATGGATGGGCCGTTCACGGGATTCATGGGGAAGGTGGATGAGGTCAATCCCGACAAGAATACGCTCAAGGTGATGGTGACGATCTTCGGGCGTTCGACGCCGGTGGAGTTGAATTTTCTGCAGGTCGAGAAAGTGACCTTCGCCGAAGAAGAGTGATATGGCCAAGAAAGTCGTCGCACAAGTGAAGTTACAGATCCCGGCGGGGCGCGCGACGCCGGCTCCTCCGGTGGGGACGTCTCTGGGCCCGCATGGGATCAATCTCATGGAATTCTGCAAACAGTTCAACGCGCGGACGGCGAACATGGGTGAGGTGAACATCCCCGTGGTCGTGACCGTCTATTCGGATCGTTCGTTCACCTTCGTGACGAAGACGCCACCGGCAGCCGATCTCCTGAAGAAGGCAGCGGGGATCGAGAAAGGGTCGCCGCAGCCGAATCGGCAGAAGGTCGGACGGGTGACGATGAAGCAGATCGAGGAGATCGCGCGGACGAAGCTGCCGGATCTGAACACGACGTCGCTTGAGGCGGCGATGCGCATCATCATGGGGACGGCCCGGAATATGGGGCTGGAGATCGTGGAGCAGTAGGGGAGGAGGCCGATGGGGGGGAAGAAGTACGCGGCTGCGCTGGCGCAGATTGATCGCACCCGGACATACGATCTGCAAGAGGCCATCGAGGTGCTCAAGCGCATCGCCTTCGCGCGGTTTGATGAGACGGTCGAGCTGGCCATCCAGCTCAATGTGGATCCGCGAAAGGCCGATCAGATGGTCCGCGGGACGGTCGTCCTGCCTCATGGTCTGGGCAAAAGCAAGCGCGTGGCGGTGATCGCGGCCGGGGAGAAGGTGAAGGAAGCCGAAGAAGCGGGAGCCGACATCGTGGGGAGCGAGGATCTGGTGGAGAAAATCAGGGGCGGATGGCTCGAATTCGATGCCCTCATCGCGACGCCTGATATGATGCGCCTGGTGGGGCCTCTGGGAAAGATCCTGGGGCCACGCGGATTGATGCCCAATCCGAAGGCGGGGACCGTCACCTTCGATGTGAAAACAGCCGTGCGCGAGGTCAAGGCCGGACGGATCGAGTTCCGCGTGGACAAGACCGGTGTCGTACATGCCGCCATCGGCAAGCTCTCATTTGAAACGCCGAAGCTGGTCGAGAACGCTCAGGCTCTGATCGAAGCGGTCGTGCACGCGCGTCCGGCATCGGCCAAGGGGAAGTACATCAAGGGGATCACGATCTCTTCGACTATGAGTCCGGGGCTGAAGCTCGAAGCGAGCCGATGGCCGTGAGGAGGATCTGCGGGAGAGGGTGAGGCGATGAAGACACGGAAGCAACGGCAGGCAGAAGTCGAGGGATTAGCCCGAACCTTTCGCGAGGCGCCGACCGTTGTCTTGCTGAACATGCAGGGGTTGACGGTGGCCAAGGACTGGGAGTTGCGGCGCCGGCTGCAACAGGCCAATGCGCGGCTGCGTGTTGTGAAGAACACGCTGGCTCGGCTGGCGGCCCGGGGAACGCCGGTCGAACGCCTGAGCGAGCATTTTCGGGGGATGACGGCTATCGCCTTCAGCCAGGATGACCCGGTGGCGCTGGTTCGCGCATTGGCGGAGTTCGCCAAAGAGAATGCGCAGGTCCAGTTCAAAGCGGCGCTGGTCGAGGGGACGGTGGTTCCGGCCGCGGAGATCCCGGCCATCGCGGCCTTGCCCTCGCGGACGGAGTTGATGAGGCAGATCATGCTCCTCATTCAGGCGCCGACGCGTCAGGTGATGGGGGCGATCCAGGGCGTAACACGAAATCTCGTGGCCGTGCTCGGCCAGATTCGAGATCAAAAGCAGCAGGCCGGTTCCTGACCGGTCGGGTCGAATTCTTTCAGGCAACAGGGAGGACAGAGACGTGAGCGAGAAATTGCAGGCCCTTGTCGAGCAAATCGCCGGATTGACTCTTTTGGAGGCTTCGGAGCTGGTCAAGATGATGGAGGAGAAGTTTGGCGTCTCGGCGGCTGCTGTGGTCGCCGCGCCGGTGGCCGCGGGGGCTCCGGCAGCGGCCGCCGCACCGGCCGTTGAGGAGAAGACGGAGTTCGACGTCATCCTCGCCTCGGTCGATCCGGCCAAGAAGATCAATGTGATCAAAGTCGTTCGTGAGCTGACCAGTCTCGGATTGAAGGAGGCCAAGGATCTGGTCGAGGGAGCGCCCAAGCCTATCAAGGAGGGCGTCTCCAAGGAAGAGGCCGAGGCCGTTAAGAAGAAGCTCGAAGAAGCGGGCGCCAAGGTGGAGATCAAGTGACTTCGGGGTGAGCCATGAGGGACCTCTGATGGGGAATCCCGCCTCGGCGGGTTTCCCGGCCGTGGAGGTCGTCGCCTGGGTGGATTCCATTGATCGGAGCCCAGTGGATCCTTGCCGATGATGTTCGCGAGAATGGACCGGTGCGCTCGGACCGATCGAGCGCGCAAGGTGAGGTCTCTTTGGGAGGAGGCTCCTTTGGGGGCCCTGGAGTTTTTCTGATCGGCCTGTAGAGGGAGGGGAACTATGTCCACGCCATGGGGGGGACCACGCCAACGAGTTGATTTTTCGCGGATCAAGACCGTGGTCGCGATCCCGAATCTCATCGAGCTGCAACGTCAGTCCTACGATCGGTTCATGCAGATGGACCGATTGCCCGAAGAACGGGATCCGACGACCGGTCTGCAGGCCGTCTTCCTTTCGGTCTTCCCGGTCACCGACTATCGGGGGACAGCGCAACTGGACTTCGTGGAGTACACCATCGGGACGTGGCGGTGCAAATGCGGCCAGATGGAGGGGCTGCAGCATCTGCGCTCCCATTGTCGTCAGTGCCGCGCGCTCATTCGGTTGAATCCTTTTTCGGCCGATGACATCCTCTGTCAGCAGTGCGGGACGCTCAATCCCAATGTGGTCAACCTCTGCTCTCACTGCGGGGAACCGGTGGGGCTCAAGTTGAAGTACGATGTCGAGGAGTGCCGGGAGCGGGGCATGACCTATGCCGTCCCGATGAAGGTGAAGTTCCGTCTGACGATCTTCGACGTGGATGAGGCGACGGGCCGTCGGCAGGTGCGCGACATCAAGGAGGAGGAGGTCTATTTCGGCGAGATCCCCCTGATGACCGAGAACGGGACGTTCATCGTCAACGGGACCGAGCGGGTCATCGTCTCGCAACTGCATCGCAGCCCCGGGGTCTACTTCGAGAAGCCGACGGTCCATTCCTATTTGGGCAAGATCATCCCCAACCGGGGCGCCTGGGTCGAGTTCGAATACGACGCCAAGAGCATCCTCTATGTGCGCATTGATAAGAAGCGGAAGATCGTCGGGACGACCTTCTTGCGCGCGCTCGGGCTGCCGCTGAAGCATGATCTCACCGCTCTGCGCGAGGACGAGGAGCTGCTCAAAAGCACCATTGTGAACGCGCGCTTCACCGACGAGGAGTTGCTCCGCCAGTTCTATCAGTGGGAGAGCTTCGTCGTGCGCGAGGGGAAGCTCTATTGGAGGCTGAGAGAGGAGGCGCATCCGGAACAGGCCGTCTTGAAACTCTTCGAGCCCCGGCCCGTTCAGGATGTCCTGCATCCGCGCACGGGGGAGGTGCTCGTTCGGGCGGGGCGGAAGATCACGACGGCGCTCTATCGCCATCTGCTGGCCGCGAAGGTGAAGGAGGTGGAGATCTCGCTGAGCGATCTGGAGGAGGCGTACTTCATCTCCGATGTGGTGGATGCGTCCGGAGAGGTCCTGGCGGAGGCCAATACGCCCGCTACGCGGCAGGCGCTCTCGTCTGTGCTGAGCAGCGGCGTCACCGAATTCGATCTCTTCTTCCCCGAGCGGGATGACATCGGAGCGACTCTCAGTCAGACGCTGCGCAAGGATCCGACGCGCACGCCGGCCGAAGCGCTTCTGGAGATTTACCGGAAGATGCGGCCCGGGGATCCGCCAACGATCCTTTCGTCGTGGCGGCTTTTTGAGGGCATGTTCTTCGATCCCCGGAAGTTCGACTTCTCGCGCGTCGGACGCTTGAAATTCAACATCAAGATGGGGTATCCGGAGCGCCATCGGCTGGACGAGCTGACGCTCTCGCCGCAGGACTTCTTCGATGTCGTGCGCTATCTCTTCCGGCTCCGCAAGGACATCGGGGAGGTGGACGATCGGGATCATCTGGGGAATCGGCGCGTGCGTCCGGTCGGAGAGTTGTTGGAGAATCAGTTCCGGGTCGGTCTGGTCCGCATGGAGCGCGCGATCAAGGAGAAGATGTCCGTGCACGCGGAGTTGCAGACGGCCATGCCGCGCGACCTCATCAATCCGAAACCGGTGATGGCGGCGCTCAAGGAGTTCTTCGGGTCCAGTCAGCTCTCGCAGTTCATGGATCAGACCAATCCTCTGGCCGAGATCACGCACAAGCGGCGGCTCTCGGCTCTGGGGCCGGGGGGCCTTTCGCGCGAGCGGGCCGGATTCGAAGTGCGCGACGTGCATCCGACGCACTACGGGCGCATCTGTCCGATCGAGACGCCCGAAGGGCCCAATATCGGATTGATCTCCAGTCTGGCCTGCTACGCGCGCGTCAATGAGTTCGGCTTCATCGAGGCTCCCTATCGTAAGGTGGAGAACGGGCGCGTGGTGGACTACGTGCGGATCACCAATCCCGGCCAGAGTCCGTTTCGCCTCGGGGAGCATCTGCCCAAGGAGAAGGTGGATCGCGTGAATCGGCAGTTGCAGGCCGAGGGGAAGATGCCGGCCGGATATGAGCCCTACCCGTTCTACCTCACGGCGTGGGAGGAGGCGCGCTACGTTATCGCGCAGGCCAACGTGGAGCTGGATGAGAAGGGCTACATCATCCCCGAGCGCGTGATCGCGCGGCGTGGTGGGGAGTTCGTCACTGTGAGCCGTGACGAAGTGCAGTTCATTGATATCTCGCCCAAGCAGGTGGTCTCGGTCGCGGCGTCGCTCATCCCCTTCCTGGAGCACGATGATGCCAATCGCGCGCTCATGGGATCGAATATGCAGCGGCAGGCGGTGCCCTTGCTTCGTCCGGAGGCGCCCATTGTGGGGACGGGCATGGAGGCCGCCGTGGCGAAGGATTCCGGAGCCGTGGTCGTTGCCAAGCGCGATGGCGTCGTGGATTATGTGGATTCGGAGCGCATCATCATTCGCGCCGATATGGGCTCGGGAGGGGACGTCCTCTCGCGCGAGGTGACGGCGGACATCTATCCGCTGGTCAAGTTCCAGCGCTCCAATCAGAACACCTGCATCAATCAGAGACCGATCGTGCGGGTGGGACAGCGGGTTCGCCGCGGAGAGGTGATCGCTGATGGTCCGTGCACGGATCGTGGGGAGCTGGCTCTGGGACGCAATGTGCTGGTCGCCTTCATGCCCTGGCGGGGATATAACTTCGAGGACGCCATCGTGATCTCGGAGAAGCTCGTCAAGGAGGATGCCTACACCTCGATCCACATCGAGGAGCTGGAGATCGAGGCGCGCGAGACCAAGCTCGGTCCCGAGGAGATCACGCGCGACATCCCGAATGTCCCCGAGTACATGCTCCGCGATCTGGACGAAAGCGGGATCATTCGCATCGGAGCCTATGTCCGACCGGGTTCGATCCTGGTCGGGAAGGTGACGCCCAAAGGCGAAGGACAACTGACGCCGGAGGAGAAGCTGCTGCGGGCGATCTTCGGCGAGAAGGCCTCCGATGTGCGCGATGCCTCGCTCAAGTGCCCTCCGGGAATCGAAGGGACGGTCATTGACGTGAAGGTCTTCACGCGGCGAGGAGTGCCCAAAGACGCGCGCAGCTTGGCCATCGAGCAGGCGCAAGAAGAGCGGCTGCGGCGCGATCTGCAGGATGAGGTGCGCATTTTGGAGGAGGAGCGGGACAAACGGCTCCGGGAGCTGCTGGAAGGGAAGCGCCTGGCTGCCGATCTGGTGGTCAGCCGCAAGAAGCTCGCGACCAAAGGGACGCGCCTTACGCGCGACTTCCTGGAGTCGCTCGATTACACGGCGCTGCGGAAGATCCAACTGGAGCGGGCCGATATCATGGCCGAAGTGCGGGATCTGGAGGCGCGCACCGAGCGGCAGATCGCCGTGCTCAAGCAGTTCTATCAGGAGAAGATCGAGAAGCTCCGGCGCGGCGATGAGCTGCAGGCGGGCGTCATCAAGCTCGTCAAGGTCTACATCGCCATGAAGCGGAAGCTCTCGGTCGGCGATAAAATGGCCGGGCGGCACGGCAACAAAGGGGTCATCGCCAAGATCGTCCCCGAGGAAGATATGCCTTTCCTCCCCGACGGGACTCCGGTGGAGATCGTCCTCAACCCCCTGGGCGTGCCCTCGCGCATGAACGTCGGACAGCTTCTGGAGACGCATCTGGGATGGGCCGGGAAAGTGCTCGGATTGCACTTCTCCTCTCCGGTCTTCGATGGAGCACGGGAGGAACAGATCAAGGATCTGCTGCGGCAGGCCGAAGCGCGCTTGCGCGAGCAGGGCCTCCCGCCGATGGTGAATGTCATAGGCAAGACGATCCTCTACGATGGGATGACCGGAGAGCCCTTCGATGAGCCGGTGACCGTCGGCTATATCTACATGATGAAGCTCTTGCACCTTGTGGACGACAAGATTCACGCGCGCTCGATCGGCCCCTATTCGCTCATCACGCAGCAGCCGCTTGGGGGGAAGGCGCAGTTTGGCGGTCAGCGCTTTGGCGAGATGGAGGTGTGGGCTCTGGAGGCCTATGGGGCTGCGTACACGCTTCAGGAGCTGCTCACGGCGAAGTCCGACGATGTGGCCGGACGGTCCCGCATCTACGAAGGGATCGTCAACGGGAACTACGACTTCGAGCCGGGCGTGCCGGAGTCCTTCAGCGTCCTCATGCGCGAGCTGCAAGGACTCTGCCTGGATGTGGAGTTGATCGGCAGAGAGGAGGAACAGGAGTAGTCGGGAGCCCTCGGAGCTTCCGGAAAGGAGTGGGCCTATGTTTCCGAAGCGCTTCCTGGAACGAGAACCGACGACGCTGGATTTCGAAGCTATTCGCATCGGGTTGGCTTCTCCGGAGAAGATTCGCTCCTGGTCGCACGGGGAGGTGACCAAGCCCGAGACGATCAACTATCGCACGCACAAGCCGGAGCGGGATGGCCTCTTCTGCGCGCGCATTTTCGGTCCGGTGAGCGATTACGAATGTCTCTGCGGCAAATACAAGCGCGCCAAATATCGAGGGGTCATCTGCGACAAGTGCGGCGTCGAGGTCACCTTGAGCCGCGTGCGGCGCGAGCGCATGGGACATATCGAGCTGGCCGCTCCCTGTTCGCACATCTGGTTCTTCAAGAGCTTGCCCTCGCGTATGGGCCAGCTTTTGGATCTGAGCCTCCGCGACCTGGAGAAAGTGCTCTACTACGAATCCTACATCGTCATCAAGCCCGATGAGGAGCTGGAGCGGCTCGGTCTGCCCATCCGCTACAAGGAGCTGCTCAGCGAGGAGCAGTATCGGCGTCTTCTGCAGGAGTTCCCGGGGAAGTTCGGGCCGGAAGTCGCGCGCATGGGAGCCGAGGCCATCCGCATCCTGCTGCAGCAGGTGGATCTGGAGGCCCTGGCGGCCGAGCTGCGTGAGAAGATGAAGACGGATCCCTCGCAGCAGAAGCGGCTCAAATATGCCAAGCGTCTGAAGGTCGTGGATTCTTTCCGCAAGTCGGGGAATCGGCCCGAATGGATGATCCTGGAGGTCCTGCCCGTCATCCCTCCGGAGTTGCGCCCGCTGGTGCCACTGGATGGAGGGCGCTTCGCCACGTCGGACTTGAACGAGCTGTATCGCCGCGTGATCAATCGGAATAGCCGGTTGATCAAGCTCCTGGAGCTGCGGGCTCCCGAAGTGATTGTGCGCAACGAGAAGCGCATGCTGCAGGAGGCCGTGGATGCGCTTCTGGATAACGGGCGGCGCGGACGCGTCATCAAGGGGGCGAACAATCGGCCCCTCAAATCGCTCGCCGATTCCCTCAAGGGGAAGCAAGGACGCTTCCGGCAGAATCTGCTCGGTAAGCGCGTGGACTATAGCGGGCGTTCGGTCATCGTCATCGGTCCGGAATTGAAGCTCCATCAATGCGGATTGCCCAAGCAGATGGCTCTGGAGCTGTTCAAGCCCTTCATCTATCACCTGCTGCAGAAGAAGGGATACGCCGCGACGGTCAAGCAGGCCAAGGAACTGGTCGAGAAGCAAGACCCGGTCGTCTGGGATGTCCTGGAAGAGGTGATCCGCGAACATCCCGTGTTGCTCAATCGTGCCCCGACGCTTCACCGCTTGGGCATTCAGGCGTTCGAGCCGATCCTGGTCGAGGGGAAAGCCATCAAGATTCACCCGCTGGTGTGCACGGCCTTCAATGCCGATTTCGACGGAGATCAGATGGCCGTGCATGTGCCTCTGTCACCGGAGGCGCAGGTGGAAGCCTCCGTGCTCATGCTCTCCAGCCATAATATCCTCTCGCCGGCCAGCGGTCAGCCGATCGCTGTGCCCACGCAGGACATCGTGCTGGGGCTCTATTACCTGACCCGCCGCAAGCCCGGAGCCCGAGGCGAAGGCATGCGCTTCGCCTCGATGGAGGAGGTCTTGCTGGCGCTTGAGGCCGGCCTAGTCGAGACGCAGACGCCCATCAAGCTCCGCTACGAAGGGCGGCTGATTGATCTGGAAGCGCAGCGCGATCCGCAAGACGTCGTCAACGCCCCGGTCCTGGAGGTGCAGGGGCAGCTCATTGATACGACCGTCGGGCGCGTCATCTTCAACGAGCACCTGCCCGAGGGCATGCCCTTCATCAACGGGTTGATGAAGAAGAACGGATTGCAGTCGCTTGTGCGCTATTGCTTCCTGCGGCTCGGACACGCCAAGACGATCACTCTGCTGGATAACTTGAAGGACCTGGGCTTCTACTATGCGACCAAGTCGGGTACCTCCCTCTGCATTGATGATCTCGTGGTGCCGGAGACCAAGCAGGAGCTCATCCGACAGGCGCAGCGAGAGGTTCTTGCTGTCGAGAAGCAGGTGAAGGAAGGGGTCATCACCTCGGGCGAGCGCTACAATCGAGTGATCGAGATCTGGTCGAACGTCGCCGAGAAAGTGGCCGATGAGATGTTCAAGGCCATGGAGCAGCGAGAGCGGGAGACGGGCGTGCCCAATCCGCTCATCGTCATGGCCGATTCGGGCGCGCGGGGATCCAAGCAGCAGATCCGACAGTTGGCCGGCATGCGCGGCTTAATGAACAAGCCGACGGGTGAGATCATCGAGACCCCGATTCTGGCCAACTTCCGCGAAGGGTTGAACGTGCTGCAGTACTTCATCTCGACGCACGGAGCGCGCAAGGGTCTGGCCGATACGGCGCTCAAGACAGCCGACTCCGGGTATCTGACGCGGCGCCTGGTGGATGTGGCCCAGGATGTCATCGTGACCGAATACGATTGCGGGACGGTCAAGGGCATTTGGGCCGAAGCCATCATCCACGCCGGAGAGATCGTCGAGCCGTTGCGCGAGCGGATCATCGGGCGCGTCGCTTTGGAGGATGTCCTGGATCCGATTGATGGAAGCGTTCTGGTTCGAGCCAATCAGGAGATCACCGAGGACCTGGCCAATGAGATTCAGAATGCCGGGATCGAGCGGGTGAAGATCCGCTCCGTCCTCACCTGCGAATCGCGACGGGGCGTCTGCGTCCTCTGCTACGGGCGGAATCTGGCCACCGGGCGGATGGTCGAGATCGGCGAAGCCGTGGGGATTCTGGCCGCGCAGTCCATCGGGGAGCCGGGCACACAGTTGACCATGCGCACGTTCCACATCGGCGGGACGGCCGGTGCCATCAAGGAGCAGTCCTCGCACGAAGCGCGCCGCGCCGGGCGGGTCAAGTTCGTCAACCTCCGGACGATCCGGAACCGCCGGGGCGAGCTGATCGCCATGAACCGCAACGGCTACATCGCCATCGTGGATGCGCGCGGACGCGAGATCGAGACTTACCCGGTCACCTACGGAGCCGTCTTGCGCGTCACCGATGGAGAGATGGTGGAACCCGATCAGCGCCTGGTCGAGTGGGATCCCTACACCTTCTCCATCCTCTCGGACGTGGAGGGGACGGTTCACTTCCGCGACCTCATCGAGAACGTGACCTTCCGCGAGGAGGTGGATAAGGTCACCGGCTTGGCCTATCGCTTCGTCATCGAATCGCTCGATGAGAAGCTGCAGCCGCGCATCGAGATTCGCGATGACGAAGGGCGCCTGATCAAGGTGCAGCACCTGCCGCTGCGAGCCATCATCCTGGTGAACGATTTCGACGAGTGGCGTCGGCGCAAGCGCGAGGAACGGCGTGAGGATTGGCAGGACAAGTCCGTTCAGGAGGCCGAGGGCGTGCGCGTCGCTCCGGGCGATGTCATCGCCAAGATCCCGCGGCAGACGGCCAAGGCCAAGGACATCGTCGGGGGTCTGCCTCGCGTCGTCGAGTTGTTCGAGGCACGGCGTCCCCGCGAGACCGCTGTCATGACCGAGATCTCCGGGCGCGTCAAGGTGCTCGGCATCCAGCGCGGCGTGCAGAAGGTTCAGGTCATCGGCGATGACGGCGAGGTGCGCGAGTACTCGATCCCGCGTGGCGTGCACCTGAACGTGCAGGACGGCGATTACGTGCAGGCCGGAGACCCCCTCGTTGATGGCCCCCTGAACCCGCACGATATCCTGGCCATCCTGGGCGTGGAGGCCGCTCAAAAATATCTCGTCAACGAGATCCAGGAGGTCTACCGACAGCAAGGGGTCACCATCAACGACAAGCATATCGAGGTCATCGTCCGGCAGATGCTCAGATGGGTGAGGATCAAGGATCCGGGAGATACGGAGTTCGTGCTCGAAGAGCAGGTGGATCGCTTCCACTTCCAGGAGGAGAACGAGCGCGTCATCAAGATGGGAGGCCGACCGGCTCAGGCCGAGCCCCTGTTGCTGGGCATCACGAAGGCGAGCCTCTCGACCGACAGCTTCATCAGCGCCGCCTCGTTCCAGGAGACGACGCGCGTTCTCACCGAAGCGGCCGTCAGCGGACGCATTGACTACTTGCGCGGGCTCAAGGAGAACGTCATCGTCGGGCGTCTCATCCCCGCCGGAACGGGAATGAAGTACTATCGGAACATCCGCATCCCTGTGGATCGCATCGCTGAGGAAGCCGAAGTGGCCTTGCCTTCGGAGGAAGAGCGCCAGGAGTTGCTCAAGGACATCGGCATCACCGTGGCCGAGGAGCCCACGCGTGAGGAGAGTCTGGGCGATCTCTCCGAGTGAGCGAGACATCGCCCCGACCTCCCCGGAGGCATCGGGAACGTTTCTGAGGCGCATGATGTTCGTCGGGGGACTATGTTGTGCCTTCTCCCCGGATCGGGCCGGTACGATCCGGAGGAGATCTCGTGTCCGAGGGGAATATGGAGCAACGGCTGACCAAATATATCTGGCATAACGGGCAGTTCATCCCGTGGGACGAAGCCAAGATTCATGTCATGGCCCATGGGCTCAATTACGCCTCGGTTGTCTTCGAGGGCATTCGGTGCTACGCGACGCCCCGTGGCCCGGCGATCTTTCGCCTGCGGGAGCATCTGGAGCGCTTGCTGCGCTCCTGTCGGATCTATCGGATGGACGTCCCCTATTCGCTGGAAGACCTCGTGCAGGCGTGCCGCGAGCTGGTGCGGCGAAATGAAGTCCCGGAGTGCTACATTCGTCCGCTTGTCTTTCGCGGCTACGGCGCCTTCGGCGTCAATCCCTTCCCCTGTCCCATTGAGACGTATATCGCATGCTGGGTGTGGGGGAAGTATCTGGGCGAGGAGGCTCTGGAGCAAGGCGTGGATGCCTGCGTCTCGACCTGGGTGCGGATCGCTCCCAATACTCTGCCCGCTCTGGCGAAGGTGGCTGCCAATTACATGAATTCGCAACTGATCAAAATGGAAGCCCTGGTGAATGGGTTTGCCGAGGGGATCGCTCTGGACATCCATGGGAACGTGAGCGAGGGGAGCGGGCAGAATATCTTCCTGGTTCTGGAGGGGAAGGTCTTAACGCCTCCGCTCAGTTCCTCCATCTTGCCCGGGATCACGCGCGATACGGTGCTCCGGCTCTGCCAGATGCTGGGCATCGAGGCGCGCGAAGTCCCGATCCCGCGCGAGATGCTCTACATCGCTGACGAGGTCTTCTTCGCGGGAACGGCCGCCGAGATCACACCCGTGCGTTCCATTGACCGCATTCCGATCGGCACCGGTCAGCGCGGTCCGATCACCCGGCGGTTGCAGGAGGAATTCTTCCAGATCGTGACCGGACGCAAAGAGGCACCGGGCGACTGGTTGACCTACGTGTGAATGAAACGCGCGTGAGCGGATGAAATGCCGACATGCCCGGAGCGCCTTCGTTCCCCGGTGAGGGAGAGCGCTCGGAGAAAGGGGGAGTATGGATCTTGGGTTAGCCGATAAGGTCGCGCTCGTCACGGGAGGATCCGGAGGGATCGGACGGGCGATCGTGCGCCTTCTGGCCGACGAGGGCGCGCACGTGATCATTCACTACCACAAAGGGCGGGATCGCGCCCGGGCGCTGCAGCGGGAGCTTCCGCGCGAGAGTCTCGCGCTCAGTGCCGATCTCACCGATGAGGAGGAGGTGCGGCGACTCTTCGCTGAAGCCGTTCGCTGGCGAGGGCGACTGGATCTGCTCATCGCCAATGCCGGAGCCTCGCCCCATGAGGGGATCGCCATCCACGAGCTGACGACCGAGCAGTGGGACTTCGAGTTTCGCGTCAATGCCCGCTCGGTTTTCTACTGCGTGCGCGAGTTCCTCCCCATCGTGCAGCGGCAAAAGAGCGGTCGCATCGTCATCATCTCCTCGACGGCGGCGAAATTCGGGGAAGCCTACAACGCCGCCTACGCGGCCGCGAAATCGGCCCTGCACGCCTTCATGCTCTCGCTCAAAAACGAGCTGGTGAAGCTCGCCCCCTATGCCGCTGTGAATATCGTCGGGCCGGGATGGACCTTGACGGGCATGATGGAAGGGATTGAGCCTGCTCTCCTCAAGCGCTCTTTTCAAACGCGCGCCATCGCCTGGGAAGTCCCGCGACCGGAAGATATCGCTCCTCTGGTCGTCTTCCTCTGCTCGGAGAAGTGCGCGCGTTTCATCTCCGGGCAGGCGATCTTCGTGGATGGCGGCATGGAAGGGCGCGTCGTTCACTCGCCGGAAGAGCTGGCCCCTCTGGACGAGTTCTTCCGGAGACATCTGAGCCGGAATGAGCCCGAGTGCTCGTCGGCCTGAATTCGGAGGAGGTGAATATGGACAGACGATCGGCTCTCTTCCGGGGACTGGAAGCCTATATTCGTCAGGTGCGACCGGAATTCGAAGAGAAATTGGCCGCGCTTGTTCAAACGCCGACCGTCAGCGTCGAGCCCGAGCGCAAAGAGGACATCGCGCGCGGAGCACGCCTGGCGGCCGGGTATCTTCGCGACGCGGGCGCTCAGGTCGAGATCGTGCCGACTCCGGGACATCCCGTCGTCTTCGGGCGCCTGGTGACGGATGCGAAGAATCCCACCGTGACCATCTACAATCATCTGGACGTTCAGCCAGCCGATCCGGAAGAATGGCGCACGCCTCCGTTCACCTTCGTTCGCGACGATGGCCGCTATTTCGGGCGAGGGACGACCGATGATAAGGGGCCGGCCCTGACAGCGTTTCTGGCCGCTCGCTATGCCGTGGAGAACGGCGTGCCGCTCAACATTCATTTCATCTGGGAGCTGGAGGAGGAGATCGGGAGTCCGAACTTCGCGCATTTCCTGAAGGCGAAGCGCAAGGAGCTGAAGACGGACTCGGTCCTGGTCTCCGATACGATCTGGATCGCGCGGAACAGACCGACAGTACCCTACGGATTGCGGGGATTGCTCGGATTGACGCTCACGCTGGAGACGGGCACGCAGGATGTCCATTCGGGAGTCACGGGCGGCCCGGCGCGCAACCCGATCGGCGAGCTGTGTCAGCTCATCAGCCAGTGCTACGATGCTCGAACCGGACGCGTGAAGATCCCGGGATTTTACGACGACGTGCGGAAGGTGACGCGAAAAGAGCTGCAGAACTATCTCGCCTCCGGATTCGACGTGCGCCGATTCATGCGGACGCATGGATTGCGATCGCTGCGCACGACCGATCCCGTGCGCGTCGTCAAAGGGATCATGGCCGAGCCGACCTTCGAGGTGCACGGGATCGTCGGGGGGTATCGTGGGCCCGGCATCAAGACGATCATCCCGCCGCGCGCTGAGGCCAAGATCAGCATCCGTTTGGTCCCCGATCAGGATGCGGAGAAGGTCTTTCGCCTGGTGAGCGAGTTCATCGCCTCCAGGAATCCCGATGTCGTGATCCGGAGAGCCGGGACGCTGCGCCCGTATTTGGGACCCTTCACCGGTCCGTACGCGGATGCGGCGCGCCGTGCCATGAAGTTCGCCTTCGGTCGGGAGCCGGCCTTCACGCGCGAGGGGGGCTCCATCGGCGCCGTCGTGACCATGCGGGAATACTTGCGCGTGCCGATCATCTTCCTCGGACTGAGTCTTCCCGAACATGGCTATCACGCGCCCAACGAGAATTACGACTGGGGGCAAGCTTCGGGCGGGATCCGAATGTTCGTCCACTACTTCGCCGAGATCGCTCATCTCGGGAAACGGTGATACGGGAGGCCCAGGGCGCGTCCTCGCACCAGGTTCGACCTTCCTTCACGCTCCCGCAGATGCTGTCATGATCTCGGCCAACTGCGCCGGCGCGATATTGCCTCCGCTCAGGAGAGCGACCGTAGGGCCCGAAGGAATCACCTTCCCCGCACGAAGGGCGGCCAGGCCGACGGCTCCCGAAGGCTCGACGACCAGTTTCTCCTCGCGCGCAAGCCACGCGACAGCTTCTCGCACCTCTTCATCGGTGACCAGGACGATATCGTCCACGTAGCGCTGAATGAGCGAGAACATGAGCTGCCCCGGGCGCGTCGCGGTCAGGGCATCGCAGATCGTGCGCGTCTCGGGGATCGTGACGATCCTCCCCTCGCGGAAGGAGAGATAGGTCGCGTTCGACCCCTCCGGTTGAACGCCGATGACCGATGCGCGCGGATTCCTCTCTTTCAGGGCCAGGGCGACGCCGGCGATCAATCCGCCCGTACTGATGGGCACAAGGAGGGTTCGCACGTCGGGAAGTTGCTGCAGGATCTCCACGCCGATCGTCCCGTGTCCGAGGACGACCCGAGGATCTTCCATATGGTTGATGGCCACCAAACCGCGCTCGGCCTCGAGCTTCCGAAGTGTTTCCAGCCGCGCCTCGAAGCGGTCCTCGCACCAGACGATCTCTCCGCCATAACGCTTGGTCCGTTCGGCTTTGAAGGGAGATGTCCGGCGCATCATCACCAGGACGGTCGGGACGCCGAGCCGTCGGCCCATGTAGGCGAATGCGGTGGCGAAGTTCCCGGACGAGGTGAGGGCGACTCCACGCTGCCTGTGCTCCGCATCCAGGCGATTCAGGAGCGTGAAAGCCGCTCGGGCCTTATAACTCCCGGTGATCTGAAGGTTTTCGCACTTCAGCCAGATGGGATGACCCAGCCTCGCTGAGAGGTCCTCGCTCTGAAGAAGAGGTGTTCGCCGGATAATGGGGGGCAGCTCCTGATGCGCCCGCTCCAGGTCTTGCCAGGTGATCTCGCGCATAGGCTCCTCCTCAGACAGAACCGATTATATCACGAGCCCACTTGGGGGGAACTTGCCGATGCGAGCTGACGTTACTATGCTTGGCTACGAGCAAGGGGGGCAAAAGGCATCGTGGTATCGAGGCCCCTCGCCTCGAGAAAGGAGGGAGCGAGAATGAGAGGCCGAAAAACGTTGTGGCTCTTCGCGATGATTTTCACGCTCGCCCTGACGGCCCGAGCCCAAGCGCCCAAGGCTATCAGAGTCGCCTTCACGGATGTCCGCCTGAAGAACGGCCTGCGCGTGATCCTGGTCGAAGATCACAGCGCCCCGGTCGTCTCGCTCTGCGTCACCTACAACGTGGGATCGCGAAACGAACGGCCCGGGCGCACGGGATTCGCGCATCTTTTCGAGCACATGATGTTTCAGGGCTCGGAGAACGTCGGCAAAGGCGAGCATTTCGTCCTGATCTTCAATAACGGCGGGACGATGAATGGGACCACAAATGAAGAGCGCACGAACTACTTTCAGACGGTGCCGGCCAATCAACTGGACCTCGTGCTCTTTCTGGAGGCCGATCGGATGCGAAGTCTCGACGTCAGTCAGGAGAATCTTGACAATCAACGACAGGTCGTTCAGGAGGAGCGTCGGCTCGGCCTGGACAATCAGCCCTACGGTCGGAGCCAAGAGAAACTGCAGGAGCTTCTCTACGACAATTTCGCCTACAAGCATTCGGTCATCGGTTCGATGGACGATCTCAATGCGGCGACTCTGGAAGACGTCCGCGAGTTCTTCCGCATCTACTATGCGCCCAATAACGCTGTGCTCACGCTCGTCGGGGATTTCAAAACGGAAGAGGCACTGGCCAAGATCCGAAAGTATTTCGAGGGCATCCCGCGACAACCCGATCCTCCGCCTGTGGACGTGACCGAACCCGAGCCGACGAGCGAACGGCGGGCCGTCGTCGAGGATCCGCTGGCGCGCGTGCCGCGGGTGGACATCGCGTTTAAGACAGTGCCGGGGAATGATCCGGATTTCTTCGCCCTGCAGGTGCTCGGGAACGTCCTCTCCGGAGGACAAAGCTCGCGGCTCTATCAGAAGCTTGTCCGGGAGAAGGAGCTGGTGACCAGCGTCACAGGATTCACGAGCGAGATGCGAGGACCGGGAGCTTTCTTGATCACAGCGACTGTGCGACCGGGGAAGAAGGTCGAAGACGTTGAGGCGGCGATCGTCGAGGAGATCGAGCGGGTGCAGCGCGAGCCCATCGCCGATTGGGAGCTGGAGAAGGCGAAGAACACGGCCCGCCGGGCTTTCCTCACAACTCTCAGCAGCTCGCTCTCGCGGGCGATTCTGCTGGGCCAGTACGCCGTCTACTACAATGATCCGAATCAGATCAACACGCGACTCGATCGGCTCATGGCCGTCACCAAAGAAGATGTCCAGCGAGTGGCGCAGCGCTATTTGCGTCTCCAGCGTCGTGTGGTCGTCTGGACTGTGCCTCGGGCGGCGTCGCCCGTTTCCCGCTCTGTGGGATCCGGGCGATCCTCGGCGGAAGATCTCGCCATCAGGAGGTGAGGACAATGCGGACCAGAACGAGAGAGACGTCGCTTGTGCTGGGAGTGGCTTTGGCGCTCTCGCTCTCTGGGGTGAGAGCGCAGGTGCCGACAGGACCCCAGATACCCCCTCCGACCGGCCAATCCCTCAAAGGAGCTGTCCTCAAGGGGAGAGCGCCGGTCAATCGAGAGATCCTGCGGGTGCGCTTGCCTCGGCCTCGCGAGATGAAATTGAAGAACGGGCTGGAGATCCTTCTTCTGGAGGACCATCGTGTGCCCACGTTCTCCATGCAGATGGTCATCCGGAGCGGCGGGCTGGCCGATCCTCCCGAGCATCGCGGACTGGCGCAGTTCACGGCAGCGCTTTTGCGCGAGGGGACCAAGAAGCGCACCAGCCGGGAGATCGCTGAACGGTTGGATTCGCTCGGGGCGACGCTCACGGCCACAAGCGGGCTGTCTTCGCTCACCAGCGTCGTGAGTGTGTCCGGGCTCGTTGAGAATCTGGACGATGTCCTTGAGCTGTTCGCCGATGTCATTCGCCATCCCGCGTTCCCTCCCGAGGAGGTCGAGCGCTACAAGGCGCGGACGCTCGCTCAGCTCCAGCTCCTGCGGTCCCAGCCGGACTTTCTCGCGCGAGAGCGGTTCCAGCGCGTGATCTACGGAGATCATCCGGCCGGATGGGTGGTCCCGCCCGTGGAGTCCATTCAGAAGCTCACTTCGGAAGCGCTCGCTCGGTTCCACGCGGCACATTATCGGCCGAACAATGCCCTGCTGGCTGTCGTCGGCGATCTCACGCTTTCGGAGCTTCGACCGCGGATCGAGCGGTTCTTCGGCGATTGGGAGCCGGCCTCTGTCCCTCGGCCAGCCGTTCCTCCTGTTGCTGAGACCTCGACGCGGAAGATTCACCTCATCCACAGACCGGGCTCCGTGCAGACTGTTTTGCAATTGGGGACGCTCGGCATCACGCGTACGGATCCGGATTACTTCGCTCTGCTTGTCGCCAATCGCATTCTCGGGGAAGGACCGGCCTCGCGTCTCTTCCTGAACCTGCGCGAGGAGAAGGGCTATACCTACGGAGCCTATAGCTCCTTCACGGGCTCGACGTTCCGGGGAACGTGGGAGGCCGGAGCTGCCGTGCGAACGGAAGTCACCGAAGGAGCCATGCGCGAATTCCTCCGGGAGTTGCAGCGCCTGCGCGAGGAAGAGGTTTCGGCGGAGGAGCTGGAGAACGCCAAGCGCGCGCTCATCGGTCGCTTCGCCCTTTCCCTGGAGCGCCCGCAGGAGCTGTTGCAGAACGTCATCACTCAGAAGATCTACGGTCTGCCGCCGGACTACTGGGACACATATCCGCAGAAAGTCTCCGCGATTACGGCCAGCGATGTACAGCGCGTCGCGCGGAAGTATCTCGATCTGGCGCGTCTTCAAATCGTCGCCGTTGGCGATGCGCAGCGAGTTCGCGAGGTGCTGGCCCAATATGGGGAGGTCGAGGTCCTCGATGCCGAAGGACGCCCTCTGTCCTCGTTGCAGTGAGCGATCGGTCTGCGATCCGGCGAGGGCTTCTGGGCTTCGCAGACGGATCTTTGGAAAAGGGAGCCTCTGAGCCCTCGCGCGTTCGTCTCATGGGGAGCGATTTCGCACATCTTCGCGTGGAGGAACATGTGGGGTACTGGGTGATCGTTCTGGATCGCGCGGAGGCATCTTCGTCGGAATCCGTGAATACGCTCAGCACGGAGATGCTCGCGGAATTGGAAATCGTCGTGGGGGAAGCCGAGCGGCGGGAAGATGTGTCGGCCCTCATTCTCACAGGAGCCCTGGGGAAAGGCTTCGCCGTGGGGGCGGACCTTCGGCAGGTGCACCGCCTGACGCCGGGAGAGGCCTTCGCTTTCTCTCGGCGAGGGCAGCTCCTGTTTGGCCGTCTCGAACGCGCGCGCCCGCTCGTCATCGCGGCCATTGATGGATACTGCCTGGGCGGAGGATTGGATCTGGCGCTCGCGTGCGATCTCCGCTATGCCACGCGCCGCTCTGTGTTCTCTCATCCGGGAGCGCGACGAGGGCTTCTCACGGGATGGGGAGGGACCGCGCGCTTGCCCCGCGCGATCGGGCGCGCGGCCGCTCTTCAGCTGTTCCTCACGGCCGAATCCATCTCGGCCGCCGAGGCTCTGCGCCTCGGATTGATCCACCGCCTGGTGGATGGCGAGGGCCAGCAGGTCCTTCGGCTGGCCTGTCATGTCGCAGAAATGGCCGCGAGACGAGGAGTTCAGGAGGTCGCCCAGCTCAAAGCTCTTTTCAGCTGGGGCGCTCGACTCTAGCTCTTTTCATGGCTGCCCGAGCGCGCTCAACAGTCCATTAGCGCAAGGAGGAATGGCACCGGTATGGCGCGACGTCATGAGAGTTTGATCCCTTTATCGCATGGGCACCATCATGGACTGGTTCTGAGTCTTTGCCTGAGACGCGAGCTTTCGAGCGCCTCCCGCGATGAGACCGCCCTGCGGTCGCTGGTGCGCGCCGTCGTCTCCTTCTTTGAGGAGGAGCTTGTGCCGCACTTCGCCGCCGAAGAGGAAGGGCTCTTCCCCCTCATGGAGGCAGCTCTCGGGCGCCTTGCGCTCATCCAGGAGTTAAGGGAGGAGCACGAACGTTTCCGCACATGGGTTGCGGAGCTTCGCCATGTGACGGATTCCCCCTCTGTGGAGGAGACGCTTCGCGCTTTCGGCGCGCTCTTGCACGATCACATCCGAAAGGAAGAACGCGTGCTGTTTCCCCTCTTCGAGAAGCGGATGCCGCCGGCCGAAGCGCAGCGCGCCGGAGAGATGATCGCCCGGAGGCTCAAAGGCTCCCGCGTGTCCGGAAGATGATGCCCCTCGGGTCCTGCCTCCACGCGATAGACAAATCATCGCCCTGAAGCGGGCTCTTTCGCCTCCTCTTCACGAAGCGTGTCCAGCAGGAGCTTCCAATCGAGCCACGGCTCCTTCCCCTTGATCCACTTCTCGAACCATTGGAACTCGGCGACCATCTTCACCAGTTGGTACCGCGGATTCGTCAGACCGTGCGGCATATTCGGATAGATGATGAACTCGGTCGGCACGCCGAGCTTCTTCAAGGCCATGTGCAACTCCTCGCTCTGCGGGCGCGGCACGCGCGGATCGTTCTCGCCCACGTGGATGAGCGTTGGCGTCTTCGCGCGCGTGATATAGCGAATGGGTGAGACCTCGACATAGTGATCCCAATTCTCGTAGGGCCGTCCTCGGAAGTAGAATTCGCGGGGGACCTGTACGTCCGTCTGAGCGTACATGGAGATCCAGTTCACCGCACCTGCTCCTGTGGAGATCGCTTTGAACCGATCGGTTGAAACGAGCGCCCAGTTGGAGAAGTGGCCGCCCGCGCTCCATCCCATCAGGCCGAGTTTCTCCGGATCGGCAATGCCCCGCGCGATCAGTTCGTCTATGCCGGTCATGATGTCCTCAAATCCCTGCTTGAAATAGTTCCCGGCGATCTGCATCTTGAAGCGTTCGCCGTAGTTCGATGATCCCCGATAGTTGGGCTGGAAAACCGCATAGCCATGGGCCGCGAAGACATGTACGTACGTGCCGTAGCTTCCCGAGAACGAGTTCATGTAGGCAGCGGCCGGACCTCCGTGTAGTTGGACGATCAAGGGATACCGACGCCCCGGTTCGTACCCGAGGGGTTTCACCAGAATCCCCTCGACGATCTGGCCATCGGTGCTCTTCCATCGGATGGTCTCGTATTCTCCGAGCGCGATCTCCTCGATCTGGGGATTCGCTTTCGTCAGGCGAACCCATTGGGACCTCTGGCCGACCTTCTCCAGCGTCGTGATGTAGAAATCGGGGGGATTTTTCGGGTCCGTGAAGGTCAGAAGAAGCCGTCCCGTATCTTCGTCGAAAAAGGCCGAGAGCACTCCCGTCTCGTGCGTGAGCTGCGTGACGCGCCCCGTCTCTGTGGAGATGGCGAAAAGATGCGCGTTGACTCCCACGCCCTCCGTAAAGTAGATGGCCCGCGCATCGGGGCTCCAGAAGCCGGGCGTGACGTCTCCGTCAAAGTCCGTCTCCAGCTTTCGCACTGTTCCTCCGCGCGTCGGCGCGAGGTAGATGCGCATGTTGCGCATGTAGGTGAAATCGTCCGGCGCGGCGAAGGCCAGCCAGGCGCTGTCGGGGGAGAAACGCATCGCTCCCTCGCTCACCGTGTTGCGCGTGAGCTGTGCGACAGCCCGCGTCGTGAGATCGAGCAGATACAGCTCGGCCTCTGCGCCCGTCGCGTAACGGGATGTCGAGGCGCCTCGAAAAGCGAGAAAGCGATGGTCTTTGGAGAGGATGAAAGAAGCGACGCTGTAGGACGCCCCCGATGTCCATCGCTCGACGGCCTTGGTCTCCACATCCACAGACCAGAGGTGCACCGGGGGCCTCGGCGGATCCACAATGCGGACGTCGAACTTCTTCTCTCGTCGCTCTCGATCGAGTTTGTCCACCGCATCGGGCGAGCTGAAATAGAGGCGTCGGCTATCGGGGCTCCAGGCCCACTGCAGGACTCCGGTCTCGTGTCGGGTCAGAGGGATAGGCTTTTCGGCATCGAAGCGCGCCGGCAGGAGCCAGAGCTGGCGCTCGCCCTCGCGGCCGGCCGTGAAGGCGAGCCAGCGGCCATCGCGGCTGAAGGCGAAGCGTTCGACGCCGTCTTTGTGATCAGTCACGCGACGCGCCTCTCCCCCATCGGGACGCATGAAGTAAATCTGCGGCGAGCCCTCGCGATCCGAAAGGAAGGCGAAAAACGTTCCATCGCGCGACCAGGCCGGATCGCGCTCATCTTTATTCGGGGTGAAGGTCATCTGGCGCGAGGGGCCGCCCTCGGTCGAGACGAGGAAGAGATCGCGGAATCGTCGTCCTTCTTTCCAGTGAAGCGTCTGCAGCGTGTAGAGCAACCACTTCCCGTCCGGGGAGAGCGCCGGATCGCCGACCTCGCGCAGCTCCAGAACATCCATAAAGGTCATCCCCCGCTGCGATCGTTGAGCCAGCGCCGGTGTTCCTATCGCCACCATCCATCCGATGAAGGCCCATGCGAGTGCCTGACTCCATCTTCTCATCGATCGCCTCCTGAGTTATGAGTTAATCCCGCGCGTTCGCCTCAAACCATAGGGGACCGGAGCCCCTTTTGTCAAAACCTTGTCAAAAATGAAGGTGTCGCCTCCGGCGCCCCCATCGTGATAAAATAGCGCCGTCTATGGGAAGAGAGTGGACGGAGAAGCGAGATGTCCTAGTCGCCCTCGTGAATACCCGGCGCGATCTGGAGATCGCCCGCGTCCAGAGGTGGTATCGCATCCCGGTCCGAAGCGCGCCCAAGAACGTGGGAGAGGCCCAGTGGCTCGCCTTCTACCAGACGAAAGCCTTTGGCGAGCAGCGGTGGCGAATTCAGTATTACGCCCCGATCGTCGGGCGTTCGATCCTGAAGCGTCGCGAGTTGCTTCCCGATGAGCCGGACCATCCACGCGCCGAGCTGGATTACTACAAGCTGGAGCTTGGGGAGATGCGCTGCCGGGATCGCCCGATCGTGAGTCGGCGCGGGCGACGCCTCGTCTTCATCCCGACGACATGGGAGAAGTTCCAGCGGGCAGAGGAGATCAACGACCTTTTTCACGAGAGCCCGCTTGAAGATAAGCTCTACGAGGGACTCAAACGACAGGGGATCGAGGGCGAGCGCCAGTTCTTCGTTTGGATCAAGAGGAGATGGTACTGCTTGGATTTCGCCCTCTTCTGCGTTCGAGCGAATCTCGATGTCGAGTGCGATGGTGATCTCTGGCATTGCGATCCCGCGATTCTCGAACAGGATCGGGAGCGGAATAATGCTCTGTCCAGCGCCGGATGGGCCATCTTGCGCTTCGGCAGCCGAGAGCTGAGGGAACGCTTCTCGCACTGCCTCCGCATGATCCGGGAGACGATTCAAACGTACGGCGGCCTGAGAAGGCTGGACGAATGAGAAGCCTTGCGTGCAGAGACTCATGTCCGATCGCGAGAAGACTCACGAGAGACGCGAATTCCTCCTTCTTCTGCTCCTCGGTATTTTCGTCTTCAGCGCGTTCGCGCTCGGATATATACAGCGAGAGCTGGATTGGGATGAAAGGTCCACGATCCGGGTGATCCTAGGGACACTCGGAGATTTGTTCTCTCAAATTGTCTACGGGACCGTCCACCCTCCACTTCATGGGCGGTCTGGCCGTGCGCTGAGGCAGCTCCCTGAGCCGGTCGCAGGGGCGCTCCCTCGTCTCTATAGAAAATGGCTCCCCTTGTGCCGCTAGGCCATGAACGTGTACCAGGCCATCTTCCCCGCAACCCAAACGCCCCAGAGCGCGAAGACGAGAATGGCCGATTTCGTGCGCGAGAGCTTGTGCGAGATCGCCGAGAATCCGATCGTGATCAGGATGAGGAACCAGATCGTGAAGACATCGAGCGAGGTCAGAAGGGCGAAGAGTGCCGGATGTACCTTCTCGGGCGAGAGTCCGAGCATCGTTCCCACGCTGGTGGCCACCCATCCTTCGGAGCTGGTCGGATCAATCAGCTCGGGATCTCGCAGGAAGAGGACCAGAATGCTCAGCAGCGCGCCCAGACTCGATGTCACTCCGTAGGACCAGCTCACGACGGAGAAGGTCTTTTTGAAGCTGGCTCCCGCCTGTAGCAGAAGAAGCCCCAGGAAGAAAACTCCTGCTAGAAAGAGAGCCGCCAGCGGGACGACCGCGATAGGAAAAAGAGGGAGGAAGCGGAAGATGCGCTTCTGCATCTCGACTTGTCGCGTCAGGGCTTCCTCGGGAGGTCGAGCGGCTCCTTGTTTCTCCAAGGTCTCTTCGATCTTCTGCCGGATTAGCTCTCCATAGCGCTGCTCCAGATTCGGAACGCGACGCTGCATGAGGAAGACGGACGCCGAGGAGAGGACGACCGCGAGGATCAGGATGAATGCCCATGTCGGATGCCGGTTAATATCGGCGAAGATCTCCCCCGGAGAGAGGATCATGCCCACGACGCGGCGAAGTGGGTTCAGGGGAGGATGTTCCTGCTCTGAACCCGCGGCCGATTGCGGTCGCTCATGTTCCATCATACTCGTCTCCCCCTCCTTCGTCTCCTGTTGAATCCCCGACTGGGGCGGATAGAGTTTAACTCAAGGCCACGGGAGAGGAAAGGAGATTTCTCTCTCCAGGGGAAGAAGCTCCCGAGCGCCCGTTGCTCGCTTCGCGGGTGGGTCGGGATCGGATCGTCAGTGCGTTCGAGAGGAGCTCTCTTGTCCCCTATTCTCGCGCCGTGTATACTCGCTGCCTATGAAGAACATTCTGTTTGTATGTGTGGAGAATGCCTGCCGGAGTCAGATGGCCGAGGCGTGGGCGCGCTCTCTTGGGGGGGAGCGCGTGCGGGCCTACAGTGCCGGATCGCGTCCGGGGGAGGATGTTCATCCTCTGGCGCGCGAAGTCATGCGCGAGCGCGGACTCGACCTCTCCGGGCATGCGCCCAAAGGCCTGCAGGATCTTCCCGATGTGCTGTGGGATGTCGTCGTCACGATGGGATGTGGCGATGAATGCCCTGCGGTTCCGGCGCGCGTTCGCCTGTCCTGGGATATCCCGGATCCTAAAGGGCAATCCATCGAAGCCTTCCGCCGCGTTCGGGATGAGATCGAGCGGCGCGTGCGGGAGCTTGTGGATTCACTGAACACGGTGTGATGCCGGAAGCCAGAGCGAGCGAACCCGTCCAGAGCAGAGGAGATCGCGATCGCGCCCTTCTGGAAGTGGCGGATTTGCGCACGTATTTTTTCACCGACCGAGGTGTCGTGAAGGCGGTGGATGGGGTGAGCTTCGCGATCTCCCGGGGGCGCGTGCTCGGATTGGTCGGCGAATCCGGATGCGGGAAATCGGTCACGGCGCTTTCGCTTCTGCGGCTGGTGCCGCCTCCGGGGCGCATCGTCGGGGGAGAGATTCGATTTGAGGGGCGGAATCTGCTGGAGCTCACCGAAGAAGAGATGCGCGCGATTCGGGGCGCGCGTATGGCGATGATCTTCCAGGATCCGATGTCGGCTCTCAATCCCGTCCTCACGGTGGGGTTTCAGATCGCCGAGGCTGTGCTGGCGCATGAGCGCGTCTCCCGCCGCGAAGCCTTCGAGCGCGCCATCCAGATGATGCGCGCCGTCGCGATCCCCGATCCCGAGCGGCGCGCGCGCCAGTACCCGCATGAGCTGTCCGGGGGCTTACGTCAGCGGGTGCTCATCGCCATGGCGCTTGTCTGTCAGCCCGCTCTGGTGATCGCCGATGAGCCGACCACGGCTCTGGATGTCACGATCCAGGCCGAGATCCTGGATCTGCTCGCTCGCTTGCGCGAGGAATTTCATCTGGCCATGCTCCTGATCACGCACGATCTGGGCGTCATCGCGCAGACGGCCGACGAAGTGGCCATCATGTACGCGGGACGCGTGGTCGAGCAGGCGCCCGTGCGCGAGATCTTCCACAATCCCCAGCATCCGTATACGCGTGGTCTTCTGCGGTGCGTGCCGCGTTTGGCTGCTGTAGAGGAGGGACGACGTCGTCTGGAGACGATCGAGGGGACGGTGCCGAATCTGCTGAACCTGCCTCCCGGATGTCCCTTCGCCGATCGGTGTCCGGAAGTGCGCCCGACCTGCCGGGAAGGAGACGTCGAGATGATCGAGGTCGCTCCGGCGCACTTCGTGCGATGTGTGGCTCGGGGG
>CAZTMT010000022.1:0-32072 GCA_964615335.1 uncultured Clostridia bacterium | reverse complement strand
CCGGCAATCGTCTGCTGCAAAGCTTGAATGGCCTCCTGTTGTCCGGCGACCGTTCGCTGCAGGGCCTGAATGGCCTCCTGTTGTCCGGCAATCGTCTGCTGCATGACATGAAAGTCCCGGCGCAGCTCGACCAATTCCGCCTCCAGCCGTTCGATACGTGTCCCGAAGTCCCGGCGCAGCTCGACCAGCTCGTGGCGCAGTGCGACTTGCTCCTCTTCCAGCCGCTCGATGCGCGCCCCGAAGTCCCGGCGCAACTCGACCAGTTCCGTACGGAGCAAAACCAGTTCCGCCTCAATACCCTCAAGTCGCTTCAGGATCGCGTGGAACTCCTCGCGGGTCGGCAGATATTGAATGAGCGTGGCGAGGAAGAGGGTGCGGAATTCCTCGTCCTCCCTGAGCAACTTCGGGAGTTCCGTCTTCGCCCATTCGAGAAGCTTCTCGCGCTCAAGCATCTCTTTCATTATGAGGGGATTTCGGGGCCAGGTCAATGGGAATTCAGCGCGCGGGCCGAAATCATTCTCGTCCCTGCGTTGACAAACAGGGGCACCTATGTTAAAAAGTCGTGCTATCTCGACGAGGTCACCGCGCACGGACGCAACGCCGTATGGAGGAGAGAAAGGACAAACCAGCGCCTCGGGGGGCTTCTGTGGCAAAAGCGCCTCCTTCGGTTCCTATTGTGGAGATGGGCGATGACCCGGTTCTCAACAGATTACGGATGCGGTTTCCCACGGCTGTCCTTGAAGCCGTGGAGATTCTCGGCCTGCCGACGCTCACGATCGCGCGAGAACATATCGTCGAGGTCTGTCGCTTCCTGCGCGACGATGAGGAGGCGCAGTTTGATTTTCTGACCGATCTCACGGCGCGGCATATCCCGGAGGCCGAGAAGCCCTTCCAGGTGATCTACCACCTCTACTCCTTCCCTCGGAACGTGCGATGGCGCTTGAAGGTGAACCTGGCCGAAGGGGAGGCCTGTCCGAGTGTCGTCTCCGTCTGGAGCGCGGCGAATTGGATGGAGCGGGAAGCCTATGATCTGGTCGGCGTGCGCTTCGAGGGGCATCCCGATCTGCGGCGGTTGCTTCTGCCCGAGGACTGGGAGGGGCATCCTCTGCGGAAGGATTATCCCCTGGAATTTCGGTACAATCGCTGGTGCGAGAAGCATCTGCGCATGATCGAGTTCCGCGAGGGGACCGAGTACAGCGGGAGATTCGAATAATGCATAAGCCGGAGATCGCCATCACGCGAGAACGATTGCTCGCCGCGCGCGAGATGGTCCTCAACATGGGACCGCAGCATCCCTCGACACACGGCGTGCTGCGGGTGATCCTGAAGCTGGATGGGGAGACCGTCATTGATCTGGATTGCGATATCGGGTATCTGCATCGCGGGGTGGAGAAGATCTGCGAGAATCGCACCTACGTCCATATTGAGCCCTATTTCGATCGGCTCGATTATGTGGCCGCCGTCTCCAACGACCTCTGCTACGTGGAGACGGTCGAGAAGATCGCGGGCATTGAGGTTCCGGAGAAAGCGCGCTACATTCGCGTCATCCTGACGGAGCTGCAGCGGATCGCGAGCCATCTGCTCTGGCTGGGCACGCACGCCATGGACATTGGGGCGGTCACCATTTTCCTCTATGCGTTCCGCGAGCGGGAGGAGATCCTGAAGATCTTCGAGAACTACTTCGGCGCGCGCCTGACGGCCAACGCCTTTCGCATCGGTGGCCTGCAATATGACATCTACGACGGTTTTGAGGAACAGGTGCGCGCGTTCTGTCGCATCTTTCCGGAGCGGCTCAAAGAGTACGAGACGATTCTCAACGAGAATCGCATCTGGCTGCAGCGCACCGTTGGCATTGGCATCCTCACGGCCGAGGAGGCGAAGGATCTGGGCGTCACCGGTCCCGTGCTTCGCGCTTCCGGCGTCAAGTGGGATATTCGCAAGGCCTTCCCCTATGAGATCTACGATCAGGTCGAGTTCGATATCCCCATCGGCGAGAACGGCGACACCTACGATCGCTATCTCGTGCGCATGGAGGAGATGCGCCAGAGCCGCTTGATCATCCTGCAGTGCCTGGATCGGTTGAAGAAGCTCCATCCGGGACCTGTCCTGGGGAAGGTCCCCAAGATCATCCGTCCCCCGGTGGGAGAGGTCTACCACTCCATCGAATCGCCCAAAGGGGAGTTGGGCATTTACCTGGTGAGCAACGGGACGTCATTTCCCGAGCGCTTGCGCATTCGTCCCCCCTCGCTCATCAATCTGCAGGCTCTCAAGAAGATGGCCATTGGGCATCTGGTCGCAGACGTGGTTGCTTTGATCGGCTCGATTGACATTGTGCTCGGGGAGGTGGACCGATAGCATGGAATTCCTCTGGACCATAGCCAGCGATCCGATCGTCTCCGAGTACATTCTTCGGCGGTTGCCCACGATCGTGATCGTCCTCTTTGTGATCCTCACCGTGGCGGCCTATCTCGTCTATGCGGAGCGCAAGATCAGCGCCTTCATTCAAGCGCGGCTCGGGCCGATGCGCGTCGGACCGTATGGTCTTTTGCAACCCCTGGCCGATGCCCTCAAGCTCATCTCGAAAGAGGACATCATCCCGGCGCGCGCCGAGCGTTCGATCTTCGTGCTCGCTCCGATGATCTCCGTGGTCGCCTCGCTTGTCGTTCTCGCCGTGATCCCGTTCGGACCGGGACGGGCAACGATCACCGATATCAACATTGGCTTGCTCTTCATCCTGGCTGTTTCCTCGGTGGGAGTTCTGGGGATCATCCTCGGTGGGTGGGCGTCTAACAGCAAGTATCCGCTCCTTGGTGCCTTGCGCTCGTCAGCGCAGATGGTCAGCTACGAAGTCGCCATCGCGCTGGCGCTTGTGGGTCCCCTCATGTTCTCCAAGACGCTCTCGATGGTCGGCCTGATTGAGGCGCAGATGAACGATCGCATCTGGTATGTCTTCTATCAACCGGTTGCCTTCCTCATCTTCCTCGTCGGAGGGCTGGCCGAGACCAATCGCGCGCCGTTCGATCTGCCGGAGGCCGAATCCGAGATTGTCGCCGGATACCACACCGAGTATAGCGGTTTTCGCTGGGCCCTGTATTTTGTGGCCGAATACACGAACATCGTCATCTCGGCCGCCATCGCCACGACGGTCTTTCTGGGCGGGTGGCATTTTCCCGGAATGACGCGGCTGGCCGAACCGGGCACGCGGCTCTACGCGCTTCTGGCTGTGCTCGTTTTCGCTCTCAAGGTGTTCGCCATCGTCTACTGTTTCATCTGGTTCCGGTGGACGTTCCCTCGCTACCGATATGATCAGCTCATGAGCCTCGGGTGGAAATGGCTCATCCCGGCGGGACTGGCGAATATCCTGGTGACGGGCATCGTGCTCGTTCTGGCTGGGCATCTGGGCCTGGTCGAGACCGTGCGCACGGAGATCGGCGAGCGCCTGGTGAGTCTGTGGCCTTGGGGAAAGCTCTTTCTCATCGCCGCTGCGCTTTTCCTGGGCGTTCCGACGACGTGGATCGTGCTGGCGGTGATCAATCGTCGCTCGGCGGACTTCAATCTGCGCGTGCAGCGGCAGATTCGTCTCCCCGAGCGCGGGGAGGAAGAAGTCTTCGCCGAAGTGTGAGGTCGGTCGGGAGCCGGCCTCTCGGGAGGAACAGGCATGGCTGAACCGAAGCGAAATTGGAAACAGATTCTCTCGCGATTCCTGCTGCTGGATCTCATCAAAGGGCTTTGGGTCACCTTCCGGTACCAGGCGCCGAAGCATTGCTATACGGAGCAGTATCCGCTGGTCCGTCCGAAGGTCGCGGAGCGCTTCCGCGGGGCCCCGCGCCTGAATCTGGATCCGGAGACGGGCGAGAGCCTCTGTATCGCATGTAATCTCTGCGCTGTCGCATGCCCGGAGGATCTCATCACGGTCGTCGAAGCCGTGCGGGAATATGTGGATCACGAGGGGAAGACCAAGAAAAAGCGCGTCCTCGTGGATTACACGTACGATACCTCGCGCTGCATGTTCTGCGGCCATTGCCAGGACGTCTGCCCCACTTATGCCATTGAGCTGACGCAGGAGTTCGAGCTGGCCATTTATCGGCGGAAGGATTTCGTCTGGTCCTGGGAGATGCTGGAGAAAGGGATCGAGCAGCCGATCTATACGCGCTGAGCGGAGGATGCGGACATGGAGTTGAAAGGAGCGCAGGTTCTCTTCTACTACCTGCTGGCTTTTCTTGTGCTCATCATGTCCGTCTCACTCATTCGCGCGCGCTCGGCGGTGCACGCAGCGCTCTATCTCATGGGCACGCTCGTTGGCGTTGCCGGACTGTTTCTGCTGCTTCATGCCGAGTTCGTGGCGGGAGCGCAGATCCTCATCTACGTGGGGGGAGTCGTCGTCCTTTTCATCTTCGTCATCATGCTCGTGAACGTGCGCGAGGAGATCACCGAAGCGACGCGTCTTTTCACGCGGCAGGAGGTCGTCGCCTGGATCCTCGTCGGCGTGATGACCGTCGCCATGATCATCGCCCTGCGGCGCGAGGCCAATCTTCTGCTGCACGCCGCCGCTCCGCCCCCCGAGGAGACGGCGCGGACGCTGGCGGAGGACACGCAGCGGGTGGGGACGGCGCTCTACACGCGCGCGGCTCTGCCCTTTGAGATCGCCTCGCTGCTGCTGCTTGTGGCCATCATTGGGTCGGTGATCCTGGCGCGCACGCGCCGTCAGGAAGAGACCTTCGATTGAAAGGGGGATCCGGATGAACGCATGGGCTTTGCAGGAAACGGTTTCCTGGGCGAGCCGATTCGTGGAGGGGTTCACGGCGTCCAAGGGGATCGTGGATTTCCTCGTGCTCAGTTTCATGCTCTTCGCGATCGGAGTCCTCGGGGTCCTCTCCCGTCGGAACATCCTCATCATCTTCATGTCCATCGAACTCATCCTGAATGCGGCCAATCTGAACTTCATCGCCTTCACGCGCTACTGGCAGGCGATGGGGAAGATCACCGAAAACATGGGGCATATCTTCACGATCTTCATCATCGTCGTGGCGGCGGCCGAGGCCGTCATCGGCCTGGGCATTCTCATCGCGCTCTACCGCAATCGTCAGACGGTGGCTATTGATGAGATCAATCTGCTGAAGTGGTGACTATGTTTCTGGACCTCATCTGGTTGATCCCGGCGCTCCCTCTGGCGAGCGCGATCATCCTGGGTCTTCTCGGGCGTCCCTTGAAACTCTCGGAACGAACGGTCTCCTGGATCGCCTGCGGATCGGTCCTGCTCTCTCTGGTGCTCTCGATCGGTGCCGTCTATGAATTTGCGACCGCGTACTGGCCGACGCACGGGCGTCCCTATCTTTCGAGCGAGGCGGGAGGCTTCCCGCATGCGTTCACCTGGGTGCTGGGCGGAGACGCGCGGGTGATCTGGGGACCGGAAGCGGGCCGGGTCGTGCCCCTGCGCATCGAGTGGTCGTATCAGCTCGATCAGCTCTCGGCCGTGATGCTGCTGGTCGTCACGTTTGTCGGCTTCTGGATCCACGTCTTCTCGATCGGATACATGCGGGGCGATCGCGGGTTCTACCGCTTCTTCGCGCAGATGAATCTGTTCATGTTCATGATGCTCGTGCTCGTGATGGCCTCCAATTTCCTCATGATGTTCGTCGGCTGGGAAGGCGTCGGCCTCTGTTCGTACTTGCTCATCGGGTATTACTTCCACTGGGACTACGCGGCCTATGCGAGCAAGAAGGCGTTTCTTGTGAATCGCGTGGGGGATTTCGGATTCCTGCTGGCCCTGTTCGCCATCTTCTCGCTGTTCGGGACGCTGCAGTTCGTGGAAGTGATGGAGCTGGCCCGAAGCGACGCCTATCTCCCGCAGGAACAGTTCGGGATGTGGGGCCTGGCCTCCTGGATCGCGCTCGGGCTCTTTGTTGGCGCGACGGGCAAGAGCGCTCAACTGCCGCTCTACGTGTGGCTGCCGGACGCGATGGCTGGTCCGACGCCCGTCTCGGCGCTCATCCATGCGGCGACGATGGTGACGGCGGGCGTCTATATGGTCACGCGCACGAATGTGATCTTTCAGAAATCGCCGACGATGATGTTCGTCGTGGCCCTGGTGGGCGTGCTCACGGCTCTCTGGGCGGCCTCGATGGGGTTCACGCAGACGGACATCAAGAAGGTGCTCGCCTATTCGACGATCTCGCAGCTCGGGTACATGTTCCTGGCCTGCGGAGTGGGCGCCTTCGCCGCCGGGATCTTTCACCTCTACACGCATGCGTTCTTCAAGGCCCTTCTCTTTCTGGGCGCCGGATCGGTCATCATCGCGCTTCATCATGAGATGGACATGCGGCGCATGGGAGGGCTCTCTCGCTTCATGCCGATCACGTATCGGACATTCTTGGCCGGATGGTTGGCGATCTGTGGGATCCCCCTCTTCTCCGGCTTCTTCAGCAAGGATGAGATCCTCTGGCGCACGTTCTCGACCGAAGTCATTCCGGGCGGGCGATGGCTCTGGGCGCTGGGATTTCTCGGAGCGGGCATGACGGCCTTCTACATGACGCGGCTTGTCGCTTTGACCTTCTGGGGCGAGCCGCGCTTTGTTGTCGCCGGAGGTCATGGGGCGTCTCATGGGCACGAAGCCCATGCCGTTCACGAGGTGAAAGAATCGCCGCGCGTCATGACGCTCCCGCTGATCATCTTGGCTGTGGGCGCTCTGGCCAGTGGCTGGATCGGATGGCCGAAAGCGCTCGGGGGGGAGAATCGTTTCGAGAAGTGGCTGGAGCCGGTGATCTGGCATCGTGCCGAGGGAGCGCACGCGAGCGCGGGGGCATCGGAGCCCCATGCGATCGAGTACCTGCTCATGCTCGCTTCGATCGCGCTGGCCGCTGGAGTCATGGCCTGGTGCGCGCACCTCTATCTCCGGCGGCGCGATCGGCTGGAGGCGCTCGTCCGGGCGATCCGCCCACTCTATGTCGCGAGCGCGAACAAATACTGGGTGGATGAGTTGTACGAAGGGGTCTTCGTCCGCGGAATCACGCTCGGCGCCAGTCGCCTCTTCTGGCGCGTGGACCTGCGCGGGGTGGATGGGGGGGTGAACGGCTCGGCCTGGATGACCGTCTTCTGGAGTAAGCTCTCCGGCTGGTTCGATCTCTATGTGGTGGACTTTCTTGTGAACGCTCTGGCGAGGATGATGCGGTTCTTCTCGACCCTCTTCCGCCTGGCCCAGACGGGATTCGCACAGAACTATGCGCTCGTCATCACGACGGGCCTCTTTTTGCTGACGGCGCTCTATCTCATCTTATCGTGGTAGAGGGAGGGACATGACTCCGGACCGTTTGGCTCACTATCATCTGCTCTCGCTCATCACCTGGTTGCCTGCTTTGGGCGCTCTCATTCTCATCTTCTTCTTCCACCGCGAGAGGAAGCAGGCGATCCGCCTCTTCGCCAATGTGTGGGCGATTCTGAGCTTTCTCCCCTCGCTCCTTCTGCTCACGTATGATCGGCGGCTCGGGGGAATTCAGTTCATCGAGGATCTGGAGTGGATCCCGCAAATCGGCGCGCGCTATCAACTCGGCGTGGATGGCATCTCGGTCGTCCTCACGCTGCTGACGACGCTCATCGGCGTGATCGCCATCGCGTGCTCGTGGGGGTTCATCCGGGAACGCGTGAAGGAGTACTACGTCGTCTTGCTCCTTCTGCAGACGGGGATCCTGGGGGTCTTCGTCTCGATGGACATGTTCCTCTTTTACGTCTTCTGGGAAGTGATGCTGGTGCCCATGTACTTTTTGATCGGCGTATGGGGGAGCGAGAATCGGCTCTACGCGGCGATCAAGTTCTTCATCTACACGCTCTTCGGCTCGGTCGTCATGCTGCTTGCCATTTTGAAGCTCTATTTCATCTTCCCCGACTATATGAAGCAGCCCGAGCTGCAGCGGGCTGTCCTGCAAGCGGCGCAGTTCATCTCGGGCGAGAACGAGGCGATGTACCGCATGATCGAGGCCGCCGTGCAGCAGGGGGCGCAGGGCAAGGGGACGTTTAACATCATGGCGATGCAGGCGCTGGGCACGGCGCGCGTGGGCGGAGAGCCGATCATCCCCCTCTCCCTGCAGCTCTGGCTTTTCGCCGGGTTCTTCCTGAGTTTCGCCATCAAGGTCCCGATGTTTCCCTTCCACACGTGGCTTCCGGATGCGCACACGGAGGCGCCGACGGCCGGTTCGGTCATTCTGGCCGGCATCTTGCTCAAGCTGGGGACCTATGGCTTCGTTCGGTTCAATCTCCCCATCCTGCCTGATGCGAGCCGCGATCCGCGCGTCGTCCAGGTGATGGCCTTCCTCGCCATCATGGGGATCGTCTACGGCGCTCTGGTCGCCATGGCGCAGAAGGATTGGAAGCGGCTCGTCGCCTACTCCTCGATCAGCCATATGGGGATGATCATGCTCGGCATCTTCGCCTTCAATCCGAGCAGTCTCAACGGAGCTGTCCTCCAGATGATCAATCACGGGATTTCGACAAGCGCTCTCTTTCTGATCGTCGGCGTCGTTTACGAACGGCATCACACGCGCTTGATCGCCGACTACAGGGGATTGAGCCATGTCATGCCGGGGTTTGCGGCCGTCTTCATGATCATGACGATGTCTTCGATCGGCCTGCCGATGCTCAACGGCTTCATCGGGGAGTTTCTCATCTTGCGCGGCGTCTTCGAAGAGAACCGGCTCTGGGCGGCGGCGGCGGCGACCGGAATTGTCCTCGGCGCCGGATATATGCTCTGGCTCTACCAGCGCACGATGTACGGGGAGGTGAGGGAGGATAATCGGCATCTGCCCGATCTCTTTCCGCGAGAGTGGGCGTACTTTCTGCCGCTCGTCATCCTGGCCTTCTGGATCGGTATCTATCCGAAGCCCTTCCTGAGCTACTTCGAGAAGCCGGTGGCCGTCGTCGTGGAACAGGTTCGACCCGGATATGCAAGGGGTCGGCTGGAGCGAGCGGAGCGTTCGGAAGAGTCTCCCGCTTCAGCGCGCGTCCGCTCACCGCACGCATCTGGAGAAGAAGCGAGGAGAGAGGGACAATGAAAGGCCTTCTCCTGCAAGGACTCGATTGGCGGTGGTTGCTCGATCAGGCCGTGACGCTTCTCATGCCGGAGATCGTGCTCGCGCTCTTCGCCTGTCTGATCCTCATTCTGGAATTCGGATGGAGGCCAGCCGAGCGGCGATGGGCGGCCTATCTGGCCCTGGGCGGAATCGGCGCGAGCGCGGTCGCGCTCTTGCAAATGTACTTCATGCTGCGCGGACACGAAGCGGTGGGATTTTATGAGATGTACGCCGTAGACCCCTTCGCCTTCGTCTTCAAGGTGATATTCCTGGTGACGGCGGCTCTGGCCATCGCCCTCTCGATCCGATTCCTGGACGTCGAGCGCGAGCAGCGAGGAGAGTATTATGCCCTCATCCTCTTTGCGACCATCGGGATGATGCTCATGGCTTCGGGCGTGGACCTGCTTCTGATCTTCATCAGCTTCGAGCTGGCCGCTCTCTCGATCTACATCCTGGTGGCGTACTTCAAAGGGGATCGGAAGTCGAACGAAGGAGCGATGAAGTATTTTCTGCTCGGCATCTTCTCCTCGGGCATCTTCCTCTATGGCCTCTCTCTGCTTTACGGCGTCACCGGAGAGACGAACCTTCAGAAGATCGCCCTGGCGCTCTCGGAGCAGCAGACGCCGAGTTTTCTCGCCATTCTGGCCATGATCTTTGTCGTCGCCGGACTCTTCTTCAAAGTCGCCGCCGTACCCTTTCACATGTGGGCGCCCGATGCCTACGAAGGGGCTCCCAGCTCGGTCACGGCCTTCATGTCCGTGGGCTCGAAGGCGGCGGCCTTCGCCATCTTCGCTCGCATCTTCATCTCCGGATTGCCGCATCTGCGCGGCACGACCAGCCTGGGAGATTTGGGATGGATGGCCCTAATCGGAGCCGTCTCTGCTCTGACGATGACCTGGGGGAATCTGGCGGCCATCACCCAGGCCAACGCCAAAAGGCTCATGGCTTACTCCTCGATCTCGCATGCCGGTTTTTTGCTCCTGGGCCTGGTGGCGGGGAATCGAACCGGCTATATCGGCCTCATCATCTACCTCTTCGTCTACATCTTCATGAACCTCGGGGCCTGGGGGGTGATCATTGCTCTGCGGCGCGAGGGGATCGCCGGAGATCGCGTGGAGGATTTCAACGGGCTCATCCACACGAATCCTCTGATGGCCGCCCTGATGACGATCTTTTTGATCAGTTTGGCGGGCATTCCTCCGACGGCCGGATTCCTGGGCAAGTATTTTCTCTTCGCAGGACTCATTGAGACGGGCAATCGGTGGCTCGCCACTCTGGCCGTCATCGCCGTGATCAATACGGCCATCTCGCTCTACTACTACGCGCGGTTTATCAAGGCGATGTTTATGGGGCCGCTTGTGGAGACGACGCCTCTTGCCCTGACCCCTCTGATGAAGACAGCCCTTGTGGTGGCCGCCGTGATGGTCTTGCTTGTCGGCATCTATCCTCCGCCCTGGGTGGGTTTCTCAGCCTTTGCAGCGGACCAACTGACACAGGTCGCTCGGGAAGTCATCGCCGCGTTCTGATCCCCGTGGGATGACAAACGAAAAAGGGGGCCGATGTGGCCCCCCTTTCGCGAGGACGTCGCCTCAGAATCAGAAGATGATCTTCAGCGCCATCTCGATCGTGCGGCGACCGCCATCATTCTCCTGGAAGTTGAAGAACGTGCGTCCCGCCTGTTCCACGAAGATGCTGTTGGGAATCCCGAAGAAGGGGTGATTGAGCGCGTTGAAGAGACTCAGGCGGTACTGGATCGAGACGCGCTCGGTGATGCGGGTGTTCTTGAAGAAGCTCAGGTCCAGGCCTTCGAACCGATCCCCCTGGAACGTATTGCGTCCGACGTTCCCAAAGGGCGTTCCGAACCGCTGAGCCGCTCCGGGCCCATTGACGATGAACCGCACGTCATTGGGCGTCACAGGGGTGAACTGCCCTCGGTTCAGATCGTTCAGGAGCCAGAAGCCTGTTGGACTGGACCGAAGGATGGGGACGCCTCCACTGACCCCGCAGATCGAGAGCCGGTAGAAGACGCAGGCATCCACGTCCGTAATTGCGACGCGATCCAGAGGAGCCGCTGGATTCCCACTGAAGGGACGCAAGTGGGAACGTCCGATGAAGGATTGCACGAAAGGCTGATCTTCATACGGGCTGATGAGCGCCTGCTGCACGGGCGTGAACCACTGCCCGCCCTGAATGCGCAGGATCCCGTTGAATTGCCAGCCTCCGAGAATCCGCCCCAGGACCCCTCGCTGATCGCGCCGGAAGGGGACGTCCCAGATCCAGTGCGCGACGAAGATGTGGCGCACGTCGAATCCGGAATTCCCGCGCTCGGCGCGCGTGATATTGAGCGGATTTTGCGCGACGGTCACCGAATTCCCCGTGTTGAAGTTGAAGACCTCGCTCGAATTGTCAATCGTGTGGCTCCAGGTGTAGCTGATCCCGAGAGTCCACTGCTGCTTGAGCCGCCCATCGAAGCGCACCTGCAGTCCGTTGTGGGTCGCCGAGACACCATTGATGCGCATGCGCTCCACACCGGAGAAGAACAGGCGCCCGTTGCAGATCGCTTCGTTATCTGCTGTCGCCGGATCATCCGCGCACGTCAGGGGCGTCACGCCCTGGGGCATCAGCTGTGGGAATCCCGGGAACGTCAGGGTCTTGACCTCGTTGGTCGCCGGATCCACGTATCGAACCGGTCCGAATCCCTGAACGAGCGAGCCGATGAAGGGGTTGGCGTTAATCGTCTGGAACTGACCCACCTGGTGGTTTCCGACGTAGCGGATCTCAAGCACATTCTCGCGGAACAGCTCGCGTTGAATGCCGAGCGACCACTGCTGGACGTAAGGCTGTCGGAAATCCAGAGCCGGGGTCGTGCGCGCGAAGAACCGCGGATCGAACGTGTTGAACCGGATGACCCCGGCTCGAACAGCGGCATCGCGCACCTTGTCACCGGTCGGCACGGGATCGGGGACCGCAAAGTTCGGCACCGAGGTCAGGAAGACCAGCGGGGACGAGGTCGAGATGTTGAGCATCAGGTTGTAAAACGCCGGATCGTAGGCGATCCCATAGCCGCCGCGAATGACCGTCTTCTCCTCGCCGAAGAGCCACCGACCCCAGCGCGGCGTGTAGACGAAGCCCAGTCGCGGCGCCCAGTTGTTGTTGTCCGTTGGAACGCGCGGTACGACGCGAGCGGCCAGCGGCAGGTTCTGTCGCCAGAAAGCTTGCTGCGGATTCTGTTCCCGTGCCGTCGAGATCTCGTTGAGTAGATTCATCGGCTGCCCCGTGTTCTCGTACCGGATCCCCAAATTCAGCGTGAAGTTCGGACGGATGCGCCAATCATCCTGGAAGTAGTAGAATTGATCGGTCTCCGTATACTTGAGTGTCGCCGGGCCCAAAGCGACAGTCAGGAAGTTGGGATTGTTATCGGCCAGCCGTTGGGCTGTCGAGAACGTGAACGCTCCGTTGACGTTGGGAAGGAAAGGCACAGCATTGCGCAGCCGACGGATGTCAATTCCCATCTTCATCTGATGCCGCCCTACGGTGAGGGCGAAATTGTCGTTGAACTGGAATGACTCGACCGTTCGCCCCTGAGGCAGGTTCGTCGCCGGCCCGACCGTGAGGAGCGGAGCCCCATTGGCCGCTCGGAAAGTCGGGTTCAGAAAGGCGAGGGCTTTGTCAATGTTGTCCGGGTGAGGGATGTTCCCTTTCCCCCCGCTTCCTCCACCACCGAAGATCACAAAGAGGCGGGAGAAATTGAAGCGGAATTCATTGATCGAACGAGAGGTGATGTTCCGCGTCCATCCTCCGCCGGCTTGCTGCGTCCGGAACGGAATGTCGCCCGTCCATCCCCGAACGTCCACCAGGAAGTCCTTCCCCGGCCGATCTTGAATGAAGTACCGTCCCCAGATGCGATCCTTCTCGCTCGGATGAACATCGCCGCGCACATTGAACTCATCCAGCCTGTTCGAGAGGGGAACCGTGCGACGCACCGCCGCCATCGGAACGGTCACGTTTCCGATGGTGACCGTAGAGGTCGGCACATCCGGGCGAATCGTGGGGTTCCCGATCGGCAGGGCGAACGCCGAGAAATCGGCATAATATTGAACAGCCGGATTGTTCGGGAAGGCGCTCTTGAGCATCTGAATGCCTTCGGGAGTCGGAGCCAGAGCTGTCGTCCGCAGATCGGCGATCTGCGGGTTCCGGATGAAGTGGCCCGCGTGGAAGAAGAAGGCCTTGTTCTTCACAATAGGCCCTCCGATCGTGTAGTCGAACACATTGACCAGGTCGGGCAAGGGATCCTTCTGGCCGGCCCGCTTCTCCAGGTTCGTCAGTGAGTCGAAGAGCTTGCGATCCCTGTGGTACCAGGCCACGGTCCCGTGGAACTCGTTCGTCCCGGACTTGCTCACGATGTTGACGATGGCCCCCTGGTTTCGTCCATACTCGGCCGAGAAGTTATTGGTGATCACCTGGTATTCCTGAACCAGATCGGGGTTTTGAACGAAATAGTTGGGTCCGCCGATCGAGAGGTCATTGTTGTCCACGCCGTCAATGGTGAAGTTGTTCGAGCGCGCGCGATTCCCATTGACCGAGAGGGTCACCCCATTGCCGTTCACATTCCCGAATCCGGTCCGAGCGCCCGGAAGCAGCAGGACCACGCGATCCAGCCCTCCCCCGGCGACATTGATCGGCAGGTCCTGGATCTTGCGCGATTGGATCGTGGCCGAGATCTGGGCTGTATCCTTCTCGATGAGCACCTCGCCTCCGCCGGTCACCGTCACGACCTCGGTGATCGCTCCGGGTTCAAGCCGCACGTCCACGACCGTCTCTTTCCCCACGCCGACTTCTATACCGGTCACTTCCGCCGCTTTGAACCCCTGGGCCTCGACCTTCAGCGTATACGTGCCCGGCGGAATACGAGAGATCGTGTAGACCCCTTCGCCCGTCGCGGTGGTCCGGTACTCGATGCCCGTGGCCGTATTCCTCGCGACGACCGAAGCGCCCGGCACGACGGCTCCGGTCACATCCATGACCACGCCGCGTAAGCCGCCGGTCGTCGTCTGGGCCATGATCGGGCTTGTCACATAGGGCAGAAAAGCTGCCCCGAGGATCAGACATGCGGAGAACCACACTCTCCAGGTCCTTTCGCGCTGTCTCATCGCTGTTCCTCCTTGATTGAGATTTCCATATCGGCCCTGTCCGTCTCAAGGAGAAGCAAATTTCGTGCCACGCTTCTCCATTCCGTTAAGTCCAAAGGGCGCAATGACTTCCTTTTCCCATGCCTTCTCCCGACTTCCAAATTTCTGGAAATTTCATCCGAAATTCTGGAAGGATCGCGAAAGCGTTTGTGCCGGACTGGGTGTCGTTCCTGACGTATCTCGGGCAGAAAGGGGGGACGTCATCGTCCCCCCTCTTCAGTCTCACCAGTGGAACTTGATCGCGAACTGAAACTCCCGAGGTCCCCAGAGGGTCGTGCTCGCAGCGCGCGCCTGGAGGAAGCCGGGATCGCTTGTCAGCCGGACCTGGCGCAGGCCGGTTGGATCCACGCTCGAGGAGGCGATGCGGTACTGGAGGGTCGAGAAGCTCGTGAGGTTGACGCGATTGAAGAGGTTGAAAGCCTCCCAGATGATCTCGAATCGCGTCCTTTCGGTCACCTTGATGTCGCGCGCGATGCGGAAATCCACATTGGCGAACCCTGTCCCGCGGAAGCTATTGCGAGCGAGGAAGGGCGTGCGCGAGGAGCCGCCGCTGCCGTTGGGGCTCGCCGTCACGGTCGCTCCGGTGGCTGCCGAGAGGCTCCCGGAGATAAAGCCGGTGAGCGGCACGCCATCGGACGCCGTGATGATGCCGCTCAGGCGCCAGCCGTTGAACACAGCGCGAGCGGTTCGGTGGACGAGGCCTTGCCAGCGAGGCTCCCAGACGAAGCTCGCGACAAATCGCTTGCGGATGTCGAAGTTCGAGAGCGCGCGCTCGCTTCGGCGATCGAAGGTGTTGAAGAGCTGATTCCCTCCGAAGAACGTCTGCGATGTCTGTCCGTCATCAATCGCTTTGGCGATCGTGAGGTTCGCGTTGAACTGCACACCGTGTCGCATCCGCTGCGTCACCTGCAGGACGAAGGCATTGTAGCTCGAATTCACCACGCTCTCGCTGATGATAATGCGCCCCACGCCAGCCACCGGACGCGGGCCCGTGAAGAAGGGGAAGGGGGGAGTGACCGTGCCGTCCGGGAGGATGTAGACGACGCGCTCGCGAGGGGGATTGAGATTGAGATCGCGGAACGAAGGCAGACGCTGCCCCCGGCTGAAGAGGTAGGAGGCCGAGACGCTCAGATCGCGCACGATCTCCCGTTCGAGCGACAGTTGCGCCATGTGTACGAGCGGCCGCACGTAGTCCGACGAGAAGAATTGAATATCCGGTGCCACCCCTGGCCCTGTCGGTGGTGCGGTGAGGACGTCCGGATACTGGGGCGCTCCCGGCGTCGTCGGGGTGAAGAAGAAGGAAGCGAGGATCTTCCCGTTGTTGGTCAGGGCATTGGCGATCGCGCTGTTTGTCGTTCGGCCATAGTAGAGCCCATAGCCCGCGCGCAGGACCAATGTATGACGGCCACCGATGTCCCAGGAGATCCCCAGGCGAGGCCCGAGGTTGTTCGTGTCCTGATTGAATCGCTCCGTCTGCGGAAAGGCAGGATTCCCCACCGGCGGCTGAGGGAACTTCTGGAACTCGTATCGCAGGCCGAAGTCCAGCGTCAGATGCGGATGCGCTCGGTACCGATCCTGAACGTAGAAGTTGTAATCCGTCGTGGTGAAGAAGACGCGTCCGGCCTGATCGCCCGTGAGACCCCGCAGATCGAACGCTTGCACATAGGAGCTGTAATGTCGTCGCGTGCGCGGTCCATCGTCCAGGGGGACGCAGCCGACAGCCCCTTTGGGGCAGTCCTGTGCGATCGCATTCAAGCTGGCGTAGCTGTAGACACCACCTCCCTGGAAGAGATTGATCATCAGGTCGCGCACGTAGTTGATGTCCAGACCCGCCTTCACGTTATGCCGCCCGCGAATGAGAGAGATATTATCCACCCACTGGAAGCGCTTCTCATTGGGGAAGGCCGGTCGGGGGAGGAAGTTAGGCATGCCGAAGCTGATCCCTCCGGAGACCGTCGTGCTCGGGCCCGGCGCATTGGGACGCTGGAATTCGAAATCTCGCCCGTATTGAAAACGCACTTCGTGAGCCAGGGTGCTGCTCAGAGCCGAGGAGAGGCGGAAGAGCAGGAAGTCCGTCTTCACCCCATCGAAGCCGTTGTCCGATTCGGCGGCGAATTGAATCGGCGCCGTGCGAATCCCATTGGGCGAGCGCCACCGGTGCCAGTTGTACTGCCCGGTGAAGGTATGACGCGGCGAGATCACCCAGTCAATCTTGTAAAAGGCGATATTATTGTGAGCCTTCCGCGGGACGAAGCGCTGAAGCGATTGGAAGAACTGGATCGTCGCGGCGCATCCGGGCGCCGTGCAGGGGGAAGTGAGAAAAGTCGCGCTGGAGGGCGTCACAAAGTAGGGGAAGTTCCGCACCTGCTGATCGTAGGTCCCAAAGTAGAAGAGCTTGTCCTTGATGAAGGGGCCACCGAGCGAGAACCCGAATTGCTGCCGTCGCTCCTCGGGCTCCAGCGGCTGAAACGGCTCGCGCGCCGAGAGGGCATCGTCGCGCAGGAAATAGAATGCCTCGCCGTGGAATTCATTGGTCCCCGAGCGCGTCACGGCATTGACAGTCCCTCCGGCCGCGCGCCCGAATTCGGCGGAGAAGTTGCTCAGTCCGACCTGGAACTCCTTGATCGAGGAGAGGCTCGTCGTATAGACGACGCGCGTGCGCCCGCGCGCTTCGGAGAAGAAGGCTTGATTGTTGTCCGCTCCGTCTACGGTGTTGTTGTTGTAGAGTCCGGAGACTCCGCGATAGCTCACGAGCCCGAACGTCCCATCCGGATTCACCCCCGGAGTGAGCAGGACGAAGTTCTCCCAACGTCGCCCGTTGATGGGCAGATTGTGAACAGCCGATTCGGTGACAACAGAAGTGAACTCGGTGCGTTCGGGTTCGACAATGGGGGCTTCGGCCGTGACGGTGACGGTCTCAGCTACCGGAGCGACTTTCAGCGTGAGATCTACGGTCGCCGTTCCCCCGACAAGCACGGTGATTCCCGATTGCGTCACGGTCGCGAAGCCGGGCATTTCGGCCGTCACTTCATATGGACCCGGAGGCAGGAAGACGATCCGGTAGCGACCGGAGGTATCCGTCGTGACCTCGCGCATGGCGTTTGTCCCCACATGACGCGCGCTCACTTTGGCTCCGGCGATCACCGCGCCGCGCTCGTCCCGGACGATGCCCTCAATCGTTCCGGTCGCCTGCGTCTGTGCGCTCGCCCGGGAGCTTCCGACAAGCGTCAGAATCACAAAGCTCAGGATCAAAGGCCAGAAGCGAAGGATTTTCTTCATCGGATCACCTCCTGAAGAGGATAAGTGAGGAAACCCCGCGGGAGATCGCGGGGCTTCAATCGTCTCCTCCAGACGGGAGACGAAAGGCGAGGATAAAGCGCACGGTTTCCGTCGGCTCCAAGAATCCGACATAAACGCCCCCTCTTTGTGGCGTTTTTAGTCTCTCGCAATCCGGAGGGAAAGACAAGAGCCTTTTTCCGCCCCCGCAGGTTCCCTTCGGGAACTTCATCCTGGTGACGACGGCGATTCGGTCGCATTAAGGAAGGTCGGATGATCGCACGGGGACTCCCCGCAGGGAGTCCCCAGCGGTCTTCAGAAGTAGAGCTTCAGCGCCAGTTGGAAGCGGCGCGAATCGAAGGTCGCATTCGATTTGCCAAAGAGCGTGTTCGCGAGATTGCCCGTCGGCAGATCGAAATTCGTATGGTTAGGCAGGTTGAATATCTCGGCGCGGAACTGGAGCCGGCCCTGCTCACCGAGCACTGCGAGGCGGAAGTTCTTGTAGACGGCGAAGTCGAAGTTCGCAAATCCCGGACCGAGGAAGACGTTCCGCCCGAGATTCCCAATGCCCCGGAAATTCGTATCGAAGGCATTGGGATCGAGGATTCCATCGGCCGGGCTTCGCTTGAGGATCGCCCCCTCCTTATCCGTCTTGATGTTGGGACGGTCGTTATTCACCCCATCGGCGTTGAAGTCTCCGCGCGGATAAGGAGCGCCGGAGAAGACGTTGAACGGACGTCCGCTCTGGAAGGTCGCGATCCCTGAGATCGTCCATCCGCCCAGGATGTGCTCGAGCGCTCCGCCGCGGCCTCGGAAGAAAGGCATATCCCAAATGGCGTTCACGACGAGCCGTTGCGGCGTGTGGAATCGCGAGAGTCCGCGTTCGCGCTTGATGCTAGTGACCGAAACGATGCCGTCCGAGGCGAAATAGTCCGAGTCCTCGTCCAGCATCTTCGAGACGGTCCAGGCCGCCTGCATCGTGAAGCCCCGGCTGAAGCGCCGCTTCACTTCAACTTGCATGGCATGGTAGATCGAATTGACGCGATTGCCGGCGAGTCCAACGGCCCCCCACTGGGAGTTCACGCGATCCAGGACGCCGTCCAGCAAGTCGCCGTCGAACCGATTGATATTCAGGTTGAGCGGGAGCTTGACGCCCCGTGTCCCCTGATAATTGATCTCAAAGGAGAACTCACCCGGCAACTCGCGCTGGATCCCGAAGAACCAGCTCTGCACGTAGGAAGTGCGCAGATTCGGATCGAACACCGGATTGAGCGCCGTCCCGCGCGGCGGAGCCGCTCCTTTGAGTCCCGGCGGGACCCAGGAGGGGATTGAGTACACGAACGTCTGACGAGCTCGCGTGTCGAAGGTCAGCGTGGCCCCGAAAGGCGGATTGAACTGGATATTCTCGTCAATGTTTTGGAACAGCCGCTCGTAGAAGATGCCGTAGCTGCCGCGAATGGCCATCTTCCCTTCGCCGCCGGTGAGCCACCGCGGCCCCCGGGGACTCCAGGAGAATCCAAAGCGCGGCGCGAAGTTGTTGTCATCCGAATGGTAGAAGAACTTCGTCGGCCGCGGCTGCAGCGTCGAGAAGATGTCATAGATCGTCGCTCCCGAGGGGATCAACACCTGCGCGATCCGATTAGTCAGCTCCTTGGGCGGGCGGAAGTTCTCATACCGCACGCCAAAATTGAGCGTGAGATTCGGGCGCACCTTCCAATCGTCTTGCAGAAAGCCCATCAGCTCGTGGCGCGAGTAGATGCGGTAGCCATCGGCTCGATCGCCCGTCGTCAGGTCAATGCGCACCTGATAGGTGAGAGGCTGATCGGCCAGAAAGGCCTCTTCGTTGGCAAAGTTATAGAACCCGCGGTAAAGGGCATTGAAGGTCCGCACGCGCTTGATGAAACGGTATTGGAAGCCCATCTTCACCGCATGAGGCCCCGTGACGATCGAAAGTCCCTCATCTAGTTGGAAGACGATCGGGAAGCGGTTCTGGGGCATATTCGTATTCGCTCCGAAGCCATTCACTCCCGTGGCGATCGTGATCGTCGGGACTGCGGGATTCCGAGGTCGCCAATCGAAGGCGTCGCGTGTGAAGCCGAGCTTTAGCTCATTGATGAGGTGGGGACGAATCGTCGTCGTGTTTGTCAGCCCGAAGTTCTGGCTCCGGAAGCTTGTGTCCAGCCCGAAGAACTCCGTGAGCAGCGAGTTCGAAGCCAGAGGAGCCAGGTTATTCGTTTGGTTGAAGATGTAGCGCGCACTGATCCGGTTCCGACCCTCAAAGCCTTGATGGTCCGTGCGGATGACGAAAGCGTGGGTATCGGAGCTACTTGGGCGCGTGATCACCGTCTCAGCCGAAACAGGAATTTGCTGGTTCCCCACAGTGACAAAGCGCGGGTTCTCCGTAGCCGGAGGACGCGGGAACCTCTGGAGCAAGTCGCGAGCGATCGGTCCGGTCGCCGCTCGGATGGCATCGGCCGTGAAAAAGCGCGCCCGTTGCGTCGTCGAGGAGCGCAGCGTCGTGACTTCGTAGGCGCCATACGCGAAGAGCTTGTCCTTCAGGATAGGACCGTTCACATCGAAACCAAACTGGTTGCGGACGAAGGGCGGCTTCTCCCGCTCGAAGAAGTCCCGCGCCCGCAGCGAGCGATTCCGATGGAATTCCCAGAGCGTCCCGTGGAACTCATTGGTCCCGGACTTGGTGACAATACTCAGGACACCCCCAGAGAGCCGGCCGAACTCGGCTCCGAAGGTGTTCCGGATAAGGCGGAACTCTTCCACGCTGTCCAGAGGCACGGTGATCTGCGTGAATCCCGCAACGACAGGATCGTTATTCTCGATCCCATCCACGAGGAAGTTCGTTCCCCGGCTCCGGACCCCACCGATGGAAAATCCCCCCGTGTTGCTGCCGACACCTCCCGCAACGACCCCCGGCTGCAAGAGGGCCAATTGGGTGAAATCGCGCGTGACCAGAGGCAGATCCACAATCCGCCGCTTATCCACAAGCCCCGAGAGCCGTCCCTCTTCGGTATTGATCAGGGGAAGCTCTCCGGTGACCGTGACTGTTTCCGCGATCTGGCCCACCTCCAGCGTCACGTCCACGCGCTTGATCTCATTGACGGTCAGCTCGATATTGCTCACAATGGACGTCTTGAAGCCCGTCTGCTCGACCTTCACCTCGTAAAAGCCGCGCGGGAGATTCGTGAGCCGGTACAGACCCGTCGCGTCCGTCGTGATCGTATAGGTGAGGTTGGTCTTCACCTCACGGATCGTAACGGTCGCTCCCGCGACAACAGCTCCTGTAGCATCGGTGACGATCCCTGTGATCGTCCCCGTCGCCGTCTGCGCTCTCACCACAGGGACTCCCAAAAGGAGCAAGGAGAGCAGAAGTGAAAGCATGCCTCTTTTCGTCATGGTTTCCCTCCTCATGAAGTTGCTGCTCTGGTGCGAACCACGCGGTATAGAAAGCAAGTCACGTGCCGAAGTCTCGGGAAAAAGATAAAGCCAATTTGATCAAGAGCTTATCAAAGAAGCCTCTTTCACGCCGGTCGGGCCGATTTCCAAATTTTCGGAAGCTTTCTTCCAAATTTTTGGAAGCCTTGTTTTGGAGAGGCCCGATCTGGTTGTTCTCGGGGGGAGTGGCATAGTAAAATTCCCCCCATGAAGACCGATCGGCGCAGATGGGTTTTTCTCCTTGTCAGCTTTGGGATCGGCTCCACCGCGGTATGGGCTCAGGTGAGCATGCAGGGACAGGTCTTCTTGCCGACGGGCGACCCCATTCACGAAGTCGTCCGTTTGGCGGTGAAGGGAGATGATCCGCGGCGCGATGTGGAATTCTTCTTCACGGATGGACAAGGGCGATTCATCTTACGGGGGCTCGCTCCTCTGCGGACGTACACTCTTACTGTCGAAGGGGACGGACGCCGCTATGCGACAACGACGGTGACCTTTTATGCGCAACCGCGCGGGTACTTGCCGGTTCATTTGCTTCCGCTGGAGAGAAAAGAGAAGCCGCGTCCTGAGGTCGTCTCGGTCTCGCGTCTGAAGCATGTGCCGGAGAAGGGAGCGCTCAAGCTCTACCAGGAGGCTCTGCGGGAGATCGAGAAAGGGAATTGGGCTCAGGCCGAGGGAAAGTTGCGCCAGGCGATCGAGCGAGATGCGAATTTCGTCGAAGCCTACAATGAGCTAGCTGTCCTGCACATGGGGAAGAAAGCTTATGCGGAAGCCGAGCGCGTGCTCCGGCAAGCCCTGGAGAAAGACCCCGAAGCTCTGCATCCGCTCTTGAACCTGGGGGTTTGCCTGAACTATCTCGGTCGCCACCAGGAAGCCCTCTCGCCTCTTCGCCACGTTGTGCAACAGAGTCCGAACTGGGTGGCCGCTCATGTTCATCTGGGGATCGCCTTGCTGGAGACCGATCAGCTCGCGGAGGCGGAGAAGCACCTTGTGCGGGGGACGACATCAGAAGGTTTGGAGCGGGCTCTGGCTTACCTTTACCTGGGGAAGCTCTACGCGCAAACGGGGGAGGTCACACGAGCCGTTGAGGCCTGGCGGACATATCTTCGCTTGGATCCGAATTCGCCCAATGCCGAACGCATTCGTGCTTTGCTCGCCCAGATGGGCTATCGGGAGAAATGAGGCCGAGCGCGCCTGAGATTTCCTCGCGGTGATTTCGTATGGGCCTTAGGCGACTTTTCCTGCAACAGAGGTGATTTTGTCTTGAGGCCAAGGAGCACTGGGAAGCTCCTTGCCCCCCAGTGCTCCTTGGAAGACCTCAGAAGTTCACCCGAATCCGGAACTGGATCATGCGCGGACCCGGATCCTGGTTGCCCAGGTCGTTGAAGAAGTCTGTCGTACGACCGAAGGCTGTGGAATCAATACTGTGAGTGATTCCGGCAGCATTCGGCCCTCCGACCAGGAAGTTCTGGTAGTTGAACGCGTTGAAGAACTCGGCCCAGAACTCGACGTTGATCCGCTCGCTCACGCGCGTGCGCTTTTGGATGGTCAGGTCGGGCTTGACGAAGCGCGGACCGCGGAGGAAGATGAGCGCGCCGAATTGACCGGGCGTCGTCGGGACATCGAGGATGGCGCGGTTGGAGCGGCCATCGGGCCCGATCAGGTCTTCTGAGACGAAGAAGATGTCGCGTGCGCCAGGGACCTTGCGCACCTTGATCTTCTCCTGAAGCTCCTTCTGGGTGATCCCTCGGAGGATCACGCCGGAGTCGAACTGATTGACTGTGGCCCGACCGCTTGTGAGCCGGAACACCCGCCCGGACTGGATGCGGACGATTCCTCCCACGATCCATCCTTCGATAAGTCGGTTGAGCGCTCCGGATCCCGAAGACCACCGCCGACCCGGGCCGAAGGGCAGCTCGTACTGGAAATCGCTCACGAAGACATGGCGCAGATCCCACGGCGAGGGTCCCTTGTCCATGCGCCGATTGCGCAGGGTCGTGAACGCGACACTCGAAATAGCGGAGTCGGCGTAGAGGTCGGTGAGCGACTTGCTGAAGGTATAGTGCGCGTTCATCTGCCACCCTTGAGCCAGACGCCGCCGGAAGATGAGTTGCAACCCGTTATAGGTGGAGAACGAGGCGTTGGTCAGCAGCCAGACACCCCGATTTGCCGCATAGGGATTCACCTGGAAGAAGTTGATGGGGAAGGGACCGACAGCATCGAACCCCAAAGCGGCGCAGCGCGGGAGCGCGCTCCCGACCATGCGGCAGAGGAAGGTTGCGCTAGACGCCAGGGATGTAGCCAGCGCTCCCGCCTGACCTTAATCGAGCCAGGTGATGAAGGTCGCATTCCCGAATCCGGAAGTCAAGGGGAGTGCCGGTTGGCGCCCGCGCGCCCCGAAAGCGGCTTCAAAGATCGGTAGCGGGACCTGTCCGGGCAGCCCCTGATTGTCGAATCGCGCGCCGCGACCCTGAGCCCGGCTGATCGCAAGGTTCCGCTGAGCGTTGAGGAACTCTTGCAGGAAGCCGTTCTCGAAGATGTTCACCTCATTCAGGTTGAGCCCACGCCAGAGCTTCGTCCCGCGATTGCCCACGTAACGGATTTCCAGCGCCATATCCCGCCCCAGCTCGCGTTGCCAGCCGAAGGACCAGGATTGCACGTATGGCGTCCGGATGTTCGGATCGAACGCGAAGAAGTCCCCCGCAACGAATGTGAAGCGGGAAAGCGGCGTGGGGAAGCTGAAGCTCGTCGGGTCTTCTCGAAAGGCCGGCAGTCGGTCGCGCAGCAGCAGGCCGCCGATTGGGAAGTCCACGCCCGCCGTGAGCGAGATGGACTGCGTCAGGCCGGGGTTCCCACCGGCGAAAGTTGTGAAGTGACTGAGTCCTTCACGAGTGTAGGCGATCGAGTAGCTCCCCCGAAAGACCGAACTGCGTTCGCTCCCGAATAGGAACCGGAGGACGGGATTCTCGAAGCGCGGATTCCACGCCAGACCGAAGCTGGGAGCCGGATTGATGTAGTCACGGTTGTAGACGTTTCGCGAGCGCTGCTCAATCTGTGGATCAACGATCCCTCGAAGGACTCCGGGCTGGAAGAGACGGCCCACACCGGAGATGCCCCAGAGATCCTCCATTCGCGGGCTCGTGTAGATATCGTTGGTGTTGATCGCCGCTCCCTGGAATTCCCAGCGCAAACCGTAATTGAGCGTCAATTCCGGCGTCACGCGCCAGGAGTCCATGACGTAGAAGCTGAACTCATCTTGCCGCGCCCGCTGTACCAGAGGAGCCAGATGAACGTACTGCTTCGCCCTCTCGTCCACATTGCGGCTGCCGGAAATCCCGGAGATACGTCCCGTGAGCAGAGCATAAAGAGCGAGAGCATTCGGCAAATCCGTAGTACTGATATTGGGCAGTCCCTCCCGAAGCGCCGAAGCTACCGGGTCCCCGCTGACGACCCCGAAGGAGACGGTGGGAACACCAGCTCCACCGAAGGAGTTATCAATGAACCCGATGCGTGTGAACGTGCTCCCGAAGACCCACGAATGCTTCCCACGCACAAGGCTCATTGTGTTCTGCAGGTTATACACCGGTGTGTTTCGGCTCGAGGGGAGAGCCCGGGATGTCCCGGCGGCCCCGGGCCGCGCGTGCAGACTCTGCAGGCCAAGCGGCCAGAGAATACGTAGACCCGCCGGATAGATCTCCGGACCCGACTCCGGGAAGAACTGTACCGGTGCTCCCTGGACGCCGAAGCGAAATTCATAATTGACTGTCGGCGTGACCGTCCATTGCAGAGCTGTCGTCACCGAGAATCGGTTGGAGTATTGACCGGCTGCCTTGCCGATGCCCGGGAAGGTCGGATCCATGGAGTTCAACGTGTCCGGGAACGAGGAGAAGAAGTTGTAATGCCAGACGCCATGCCACCGCAGCTTATCCGTGATGTGATAGTCCATGCGCAGTGTCGGGAAGCGACGCACCTGCATGCTCGGCGCCTCGAACCGATAGCGCTCGCGGAAGAGATCGAACGAGCTGATGGCGCCCCGCGCCCGCGCCGCGTCAATCTGTCGCAACATGTCCCCTACGGTCGGATCAATCGTGCTCGGGAAACCAGCAGCTCGCGCCACATCCAGAAGGTTCACGGCGCGCACGACTCCATCGGTGCCGCGATAGCGGAAGATCCCCTGAGCCGCCTCTTGCGTCAGGATCAGGTTCTCCCGCGGGCGCGATTCCGGCAGGCGGAATTCTTCGTAGTTGAAGAAGAAGAAGATCTTGTCCTTCCAGATCGGTCCGCCCACATTGCCCCCGAAGACGTTGAGTAGATTGCGAGGCTTCCGCAATCCCAAGACGTTGTTGAACCACGTGTTGGCATTGAGCGCGTCATTGCGATGGTCCCAAAAGAGCGTCCCTCGATACTGATTTGTCCCGCGGCGCGTCACAAATTGAATCTGAACGGCTCCTTCTCCGGCTGCATCCGCCCCGACTCCGGCCGTCTTCACGGTCACTTCCTCGACAGCGTCCAGGCGCGGGCGTACGATCGTGAACATGCCTCCTCCAAACGCGCTCTTGAGCAGATTGTCCTGAATGTTCACTCCGTCCATGGTGATGTTGATCGCGCCTTTGGGGAGGCCCAAGAACGTGCTCTGACGAGCTGTTCCCCCCTGTTGCGCTCCCGGCATGAGGAGCGTGAAGTCCAATGTGTCGCGATTATTGAGCGGCAGGCGCCGAATGGTATCCCCCCGTACCGTTGTTTCTATGGTCGTCGAAGTCCGCTCGAGCACTTCTGTTCCACCGACTACTTCCACTGCCTCGGCGATCTCGCCCACCTGAAGAGTCACGACGACACTCGTCGTTCTCCCGGCATCCACCTTGAGACCGGAGAGAACCGCCGTCTTGAATCCCGGCATGCTCACGCTGATCCTATAGGTGCCTACCAGGAGATTCACGAAAGTGAAGGCTCCATTGGGGCCCGTCTTTTGCGTCTGTACAGCTCCCGTCGCCTCATCCTGCAGCTTCACTTCCGCACCCGGGACGACGGCTCCCGCCGGATCCTGCACGATCCCGGTGAGCTGACCGACTGGTCGGACTTGAGCGGATAAGCCCGGAGCCCACACCAGGAGCCCCAGGATTACCGCCGTGGCCAAAAGCTTGGAGTAACCCATAGCTCCCCTCCCAAGTTGAGAATTGAAGAAACAGTCGCTTTTAGATTAAGCAAATTTTGTGCCATGAAGAGGGATTGTGCCGGTGAATGCATAAGTCTCTGATTTTCAAGGGAGTGAAGAGCTGAGAGATGCGCCCTCCCCCGCTCCGCCTTCCAGATTTTCGGAAATTTCTTCCAGATTTTTGGAAGACCTTCGTCTTTTCGGAAGGCGCGGGTTGGGGTCTCAGGTCTTGCAGGGCCTACTCTGTGATCAAGCGGTCTTGATGAGGATCATGGCGAAAGTCTTCGCCAGAGCCAGGGCCAAGATGAGGAGCTTCAGGGTGAAGCTTTCCACGACGAAAAGCGCGAGGTATCCCAGCAGGCCCCAGGCCAAAACGAGCGCCCAGATTTTCACCTTCAGGGGGAGGGCTCTCTTCTGGAGGAACACGCCCACGGACTCCTGGTACCAGGAACGGCTCGTAAGCCATCGGTAGAGTCGTTCCGAACTTCGCGCGTAACATCCGGCGGCGATCAGAAGAAAGGGCGTTGTCGGGAGTCCGGGGACGAAGATGCCGATCAGACCGGTGAGAAGCGCGCCTGTCCCGAGGAGAATCAGAAGAAGGCGCCACGCCGGATGGAGCGACCGGCGATCTCTTCCGGTTTTGTTCGACATATCGAGCGGGAATTGTAGCAGAATCTGTGTGCCGTGCCGAAGCCGCGGTGCGCATGCATGGTGATGCTCTGGAGGTTGTCGTCTTCGTCAGTGAGGATGATAAAATGAAAACTTTCGGGCGATGTTGGAGAATCACCGGGTGTCGTCAGGACATCGCGTGATGAGGCAAACGGTGGAGGGACGATCCGGTCAGGCCGAGCTGTTCTGGAGACAACATAGGCTTGATCCTGGAGTCGGATCCGAGGTGGAGACTTCGTCAGGAGGAAGTGCGATGGAGACAACTTACCTGTACGAGACTGAAACTGTGTGGACGGGTGCCCGTCACACGGAGGTGCGCGCGCCCAGCGCGCCGACGCTGGAGGTCGCTTCTCCTCCGGAGTTCCAGGGCCCTGCGGGGATGTGGACGCCGGAGACGCTCTTTGTGGCTTCGGTCAATACGTGTTTCGTCCTCACCTTCCTGGCCATCGCGCAGCTCTCGCGGTTTGATTTTGTGAGCCTGCGAGCCAGCGCGCGGGGGAAGCTTGAGAAAGCCGACGGCGCGGGCTACCAGATCACGGAAGTCGTCATCAAACCCATGCTTGTGATTCGATCCGAATCGGATCGGGAGCGAGCCGAACGGCTCTTGCAAAAGGCCGAACGAAGCTGCTTCATCTCGAATTCGATCAAAGCGGTCGTTCGGCTGGAGCCGGAGGTTTCGGTTTCAGCCTGAGATCTCTCGAAGCAGAGCGCTTCGAGCGCGCGGGAGGGGGAAAGATGAGCACGAGGGATCGAAGAACCCCTGCCGGGATGTGGAGAAAGGGGCTTGTGATCCTCACCTTTTGGATGGGCCTCGGATGGGGGGAGATGGGAGTTCTCGCGTGGGGAGGTCCCCTTCAGGTCGGGCGCATTAAGGGGAAGGTCTTCGCCGTGACGGCGGATCGGCGCGAGCCTCTGGCCGGTGTTCTTCTGGTCCTGAGCGGTGACGTGCTGCCGGGCAAAGCGGTGCAGACGATCAGCGATGAGGAGGGGAACTACGTCTTCAGCGATCTCGTGCCGGGGGATTACATCCTCTCGGTCGAGCTGGAGGGCTTCGAGCGGTTCGCGCAGCGAATCCGGCTGCCGCTTGGGGCGATCGTGGAAGCGAACGTCGAGCTGCGGCCCAAGGCCGTGCGCGAAGCCGTCACGATCACCGCCGGCGAGGATGAGATCCGTCGTGTGGAATCCAGCGTGCCGGCGCGACTGGAGGCACCCCTTTTGCGAAATGCCCCCCTTGTGAACGAGAAGTTTCAGGACGCGTTGCCTCTTTTGCCCGGAGTCGTGCGCGGACCCGATGGACTCTTGAACGTCAAGGGGACGCGAGCGGCGCAAAGTGGTATCCTCGTCTCCAGCATCAACGCCACGGATCCGGTGACCGGGCAGGCGGCTCTCGAGCTGCCGATCGAGGCCGTAGAGAGCGTGCAGGTTTACTCGAATCCCTACTCGGCGGAGTTCGGGAAATTCACCGGAGCGATCACGGCCATCGAGACGCGCGCCGGAACCAGTGAGTGGAAGTACCTGCTGACGAATTTCGTCCCGCGGTTGCGCAAGCGGGCCGGGACGATCATGGGGATCGAATCGGCGACGCCGCGCTTCGCCCTGAGCGGACCGCTCCTGAAGGAGCGTCTTTTCCTCTTCCAGGGATTGGAGTATCGGTTCGTGCGGACGCGCATCCCGAGCCTGCCGGATCTGCGCAATGACACGCGGCTGGAGTCCTTCGACTCGTTCTCGCGTTTCGATGCCACTCTGGGGGCGATGCATCGGCTGACGGTCATCGTCTCGATCTTTCCCCAGAAGTTCGACTTCGCGAATTTGAACACGTTTCACCCGATGGAGACGACGCCGAACCTCCATCAGAGGGGATGGTTCGTCGCCGTACATGAGCAGACGGCTTTTCGGAATGGTTCGCTCCTGCAGTCGAGTGTCAGCATCAAGGACTTCGATGTGGATGTCTACGGCAACAGTCCGCCGCCGTTGCGGATCACTCCTGATGGTCATCTGGGGGGATGGTTCAACCGGCAGCATCGGGACAGCCGGCGCTGCGAGGGGATGGGGAGCTATCACTTCCCGACGTGGTCTTGGGCGGGACAGCATGCGTTCAAGATCGGCGCTCAGATCTCCCGGAACACGTTCGCGGGGCGCGATGTGAGCGATCCCGTGCACGTTCTGCGAGCGGATGGGACGCTGGCTCAGAGGATCACCTTCCTGGGCGAAGGAAGGCTGCAGCGTCGCAGTACCGAAGTGACCTTCTACGGGCAGGACAAGTGGACGATTCATCCGCGCCTGATCCTGGATTGGGGCGTTCGCTACGATCGGGATGGGATCGCTCGGGAGAACAATCTCGCGCCGCGCGTGGGCTTTGTGCTTTTGCCCTTTTCGGATCCGCATACGGTCGTTCGCGGCGGAGTGGGGATCTTCTACGATAAGATCCCGCTGCAGGTGGGCGCCTTCGAGCAGCGTCAGAGGATGCAGCTTGTGCGCTTCGGTCCGGATGGTCAGACGGTTCTCGAGGGGCCGCGCCTTTTCCAGAACCTCGTCGAGGGGGGAAGATATCGCGTGCCGCGGAGCACGGCGTGGAACGTGCAGGTGGATCGCGAGCTGACCCGGCGCGTGCTCCTGCGCGTCGGGTATGAGGAGCGGCGTTCCCGGCGCGACTTCCTCCTGGAGCCCCGGGATCTCGCGACGGGGGAGAGCGCGCTTCTTCTGAGCAACGGCGGGCGCTCGCGCTACCGCGAGTTCCAGGTCGTCGCCCGGCTCCGCCTGCAGGAGCGTCACGACCTCTTCCTGGCCTATGTCCGTTCGCGGGCCAGCGGCGATCTCAATGCCTTCTCCGCCTATATCGGCAACTTCCACAATCCCATCATCCGGCCCAACGAGTCCTCGCGCCTCCCCTTTGACGCTCCCAATCGGGTGCTCCTTTGGGGAGACGTTCGTCTGCCCTTCGATTTACTGCTCTCTCCGGTCGTGGATTGGCGAGATGGCTTCCCCTTCTCTCTTGTGGATGAGGAGCAGAACTTCGTCGGGCCGAGAAATCGTGGCGGGCGCTTCCCGCGCTTCTTCTCGCTGGACCTGCAGGTCACCAAGGGAGTGACCATTCCCTTTTGGGGCAAGAAGTATCGCGCGCGTGTGGGGGTGAAGATCTTCAACGTGACGAACCACTGGAATCCGCGCGATGTGCAGAGCAACATCCACAGTCCGGCCTTCGGGACGTTCTACAACAGCGTCCCGCGCACCTTCCGCGGAAAATTCGAGATCGAGTTCTGAGAGGATGTGCGCTCCTCTTTCTGTGACCGAAGCGAAGTCGGAACAAAGCAGCCGCGCCCGGATCAAGCGCGTTGAGGTTCTGGCGCTTGTAGGACTTGTCCTTCTGGCTCTCGGTCTGCGGGCGTATCGGTTGGATGCCGTGGGTGTGAGCGAAGACGAAGCGCGGAAGATTGCGGCCGTGGAGGCTTATCGGCGCGGCGACTTCGCGCCCAACGCCGAGCATCCGATGCTCATGAAATCCCTGATCCTGCTGTCGTTTCTGGCTGCCGAGACGTGGAATCAGACGGTCGCCGCGCATCGTCCCGCCTGGCATATCTCTGAGGAGACGGCCCTGCGATTCCCCAATGCCCTGGCTGGTGCGGTGACGACGGTTGTGCTCTTTCTCTTCGCGCGTGAGATGTTCGACCCGTTCGTGGGGTGGATCACGGCCATTCTCTGGGCGACCGGACTGAATGCGATCGCCATCAATCGCGTGGCCAAAGAGGATACGCTGCTTGTCCTCTTCATGTGGCTCGCCTTCTTCTTCTTCATGAAGGCGAAGCACGAAGGACCGGTGGATACCCCACGGCGCCAGTGGTTCTATCGGCTGAGCGGGGCCAGTTTCGGCCTCATGCTCGCGTCCAAGTATTTTCCGCACTACATGGGGCTCATCTTCCTTTACAACTACCTGCGCCCGCACGATCCGCAGACGAACGCTCCGCTGGGACGTCGCGCGATGGCTGGCTTCTTTCTGGCGTTCGCGCTCACTTTCGTGGCGGCCAATCCGATGCTCTTTCATCCGGAGACGTTGCGGTATCTGGCCTTCTACCTCACGGAGACGACAGTTCCTCACCACGGGTACGAGATGATGGGGACGCTCTACTACAACAACGCCTGGAAATATACCGATCGGACGCCGCTCTATTTCTACCCCCTCTTTCTCCTGGTGAAGGTGCCTCCTTTGCTGCTTCTGGCCTTCGGGCTCGGCCTCTTTTGGATCATCCGTCGCGCCGTGGGAGGGCCGCAGGTGCCATCTGTTCCTGTGGAGTCGGCGGAGGCGCTGTCCCGATGGAATGCTTTCGGGATTTTGGGGATTCTCGCCGTCGGAATCGGGGCGATCGAGCTTGCGCACTTCACGCCGGTCGTCTATCGCGTCGCCGCATTCACGACGATCTCGCTGGTTCTGGCTTTGCTTCTTGTCCGGCGCGGACGGAAGGAGGAGGGGCCGTTCTTCCTGCGCTTCATGCTCGTCTTCTGGTTCGTCCCCTATACGCTCTTTGGGGGGAAATGGCTGCGCTACACGCTGAGCCTGATGCCGCTTGTCTACATGACGGCGGCTGTGGGCGTGGCCCTGCTGGTTCGTTGGGTGAGGGGAAGAATCCCCTGGGCGCGCGTGCAGTCCGCGGCGGCGATCCTCACGCTGGCGCTTTTTCTGGGCGTGCCGGCCTGGGCGACGGTGACGGCCAGTCCGTATTACGCGCTCTATGTGAATGAACTGGGAGGAGGAGAGAAGCGGCGGGCTTACTATTTCCCTCACGATGAGGTCTATGACGCGGGCATGCGGGAAGCGATCGCGCTGATCGCCGCGCGGGCTCCCCGGGGCAGTCGTATCGGGCACGATGCTCCCGAAGTCGTGCGGTTCTATACGCGCCGGTTCGGTCGCGAGGACCTCGTGGGCGTCGAGATGTCCAGCCCCCGTTTCTCCCTGGCGCCGGATTCGCGCCCTCTTTATGTCATCGTCCAGAGAGGCCGTCGGTATTTCGAGAACGAGCGATGGCTCAGGGAGCTGGAGCAACGGTATCGCCCTATCGGGGAGATTCGCGTGGATGGAGTGGTGACGACGAAGGTCTACGAGATCCCGGCTCGGAGGGCGTGAGGTCTCTTCGGACTCTTCGACGCAGAGAGGTGGCCTCTTGGACAGAAGGCTTGATAAAATTACCCTCGTGGGTGTCGAGACTTCAGAAGGAGAGGAGATCATGGGAAAGGACACGCTGACGGTTGTGGACAATCGGACGGGGCGGGAGTATGAGGTAGGGA
>CAZTMT010000021.1:0-32963 GCA_964615335.1 uncultured Clostridia bacterium | reverse complement strand
TCCCTACCTCATACTCCCGCCCCGTCCGATTGTCCACAACCGTCAGCGTGTCCTTGGCCATAAACCCTCCTTTCCAGGCTACCTGCGCGACCCGCGCAAGTCCCCGGTCACGAAACGTTCGGTCATGAAAAGGAGAGGCAAATTCTGTTCCTTTCTGGCATGCCGTGGCCTTCTTTGCACAAAGACGCTCCCCCTGGGGCAAGGGCGCGATCGGCCTTAAAAAGGCGGGACATTTCATGAGCCGAGTCAGGAGGTTCCCATGGAGGTCCGACGGATTCGGCCTGTTTCTTGCGCGCACGTCGCCGTGGGAGATCGCGATTCCCCCCGCACGGGTGGGAAGAATCGCGCAGGGGAGAGGGGCCGAACGGAGCGGCATCCGACTAACTCCTTCTCTCTCAAAGAGAAAATCGAGGCATCCTGCGGCACAGGCCTTGCTTATCACAGAGGGGAAAGCCAGGGAGGGGGTATGCAAGAGATTGATGCGATCATCGAACGCTACGGGAGTGAGCGCCGACATGTGATCTCCATTCTGCAAGACATCCAAGCGCGATTTCGTTACCTTCCACAAGAGGCTCTTGCTCACGTTGCGGCCCGTTTGCACCTGCCCCTGATTGACGTCTACAGTCTGGCGACGTTCTACAACAGCTTCTCGCTTGTTCCTCGCGGGGAACACATCATCCGGGTGTGTCTGGGGACGGCCTGCCACCTGAAGGGAGGGGCACGCCTGGTCGAGGCCCTGGAACGCGAGCTTGGGGTTCAGGAGGGAGAAGTGACCCCTGACGGAAGCTTCTCTTTTGAGACCGTGCGATGCCTGGGGGCGTGCGCTCTGGCTCCTCTGGTTGTGATTGACGAGCAGTATCAACCGAAGATGACGCAGAGGAAGCTGACGCATCTGCTGGCCCGGCTCCGACGGGAGAGATCCCCAACGGAGGTCTCCCCATGAAGATCCGCACGTGGGCGCAACTGAAGGCTCTGCAACAGGAGCTTCGCACGGCAAGCGCGTCGAAAACCTGCGTGCGCGTCTGCGGAGGAACGGGATGCCGAGCGCGGGGCAGCCCGGCTGTGCTCGCGCGATTTCGCGAGCTTTTGCAGAAGAAAGGGCTCGCCGAGTCCATCGAGCTGAAGTTCACCGGATGCCACGGCCTCTGCGAGCGCGGTCCCCTGGTCTCGATCGTTCCTCGGGGGATCTTCTACCAGGGCGTAGACGCCGATGATGTCGCGGCTGTTGTGAGCGAGACTCTGGAGCGCGCTCAGGTGATCGAGCGCTTGCTCGCTCACGATCCGGTGACTGGAGAACGCGTCCTCAGCGAACAAGAGATCCCCTTCTACCGGCGGCAGAGGCGACTCGTGCTCCGTCTGAACGGCATCATTGATCCCATGGATATTCGCGAGTACATCGCCTGGGGAGGATACCAGGCGCTCGCCAAGGCGCTCACTCAGATGACGCCCGAAGAGGTGATTGAGGCCATCGAGCGCTCGGGGCTACGCGGGCGCGGAGGAGCGGGCTTCCCGACCGGGAAGAAATGGCGATTGGCTCGCGCCGCGGCCGGGGCGACCACGTACATCATCTGCAACGGCGACGAGGGAGATCCGGGCGCCTTCATGGACCGCAGTTTGCTCGAAGGCAATCCGCACAGCGTTCTGGAAGGGATGCTCATCGGCGCCTATGCCGTCGGCGCCCAGCGGGGCATCATTTACGTGCGCGAGGAATACCCGCTGGCCGTTCAGACATTACAGCGGGCTCTGGAGCAAGCGCGAGAATACGGCTTTTTGGGCCAAGAGATCCTGGGCTCCTCGCTCACGTTCGACATGGAGACCGTGCGCGGGGCTGGCGCTTTCGTCGCCGGCGAGGAGACGGCTCTGATCGCAGCCGTCGGGGGACGGGTGAGCGAGCCTCGCCAACGCCCTCCTTATCCCGTCCAGCGCGGAGTCTGGGGCCATCCAACTGTCATCAATAACGTCGAGACGTGGGCCAACGTCCCCCTTATCATCGAGCGCGGACCGGAATGGTTCGCTCGCCTTGGGACCCCAAGGAGTACGGGGACGAAGATTTTCTCTTTGGTCGGCAAGGTCCGCAACACCGGCCTGGTTGAAGTCCCCATGGGGATGACGCTGCGGGAACTCATCGAGGAGATCGGGGGAGGAGCGCCCCCGCCTCGGGAGATCAAGGCTGTACAAATCGGCGGCCCTTCGGGGGGATGCCTCCCTCGGGATCTCTTCGACCTCCCGATCGATTACGAGAGCTTGACAGAAGCCGGAGCGATGATGGGGTCTGGCGGACTCATCGTCCTGGACGATCGGACGTGCATGGTGGACGTCGCGCGCTACTTCATGGATTTCCTCCGCGATGAATCCTGCGGGAAATGCCTCTCCTGTCGCGAAGGCACGCAGCGGATGTATGAGCTGCTCACCCAGATCAGCGAGGGGCGCGCGACAGAATCCGATCTGGAGCTTCTCGAAGAATTAGCCCACGTCGTTCAGGAGACGTCGCTGTGCGGGCTCGGGCAGACGGCCCCTAATCCCGTCCTGACGACATTGCGGTATTTCCGCTCCGAATACGAAGCGCACGTTCGAGAGCGGCGCTGTCCGGCGGGCGTCTGCAAGGCGCTCATCCGCTATGTCATCGTGGCCGAGCGGTGCACGGGATGTTTAGCGTGCCTCACGCCGTGCCCCCAACAAGCCATCAGTGGTCAGCTCAAACAGCCTCACGTCATTGATCAAGACCGATGCATCAAATGCGGCATGTGTTACGAGGTCTGTTCCTTCGGAGCTATTGAGATCGTATGACGACACTGTGGATCAACGGCATTCAAACGGACGTTGAAGAAGGAACGAGCCTGCTGGAAGCGGCAGAGCATATGGGCATAAAGATCCCGACGCTCTGCTATCATCCGGGCTTGAGTGCGTACGGAGCCTGCCGTCTGTGCGTCGTCGAGATCGGCGCTTCCAGGTCCGGACCGACGCGGCTTGTCTCCGCATGCACGTATCCGGTGCAGGAAGGGCTGCTGGTGCGCACACACTCGCAGCGCGTCATGCGCGCTCGGAAGATGCTGATCGAACTGCTGCTTTCGATCTGCCCGCGCTCCAAACGGATTCAAGATCTGGCTGCCGAATATCAGGTCGAGCGCGTGCGTTTCACGGTACGGGATGAGTCGTGCATCCTCTGCGGCCTCTGCGTGCGCATGTGCGCCGAGCAGATGATGGCCCGTGCCATTGGATTCGCCCATCGCGGATTTCGCCGTCGGGTCACGACGCCCTTTGACCGGAGATCCGACGTGTGTCGGCTCTGCGGGGGATGCCTGTATATCTGCCCGGTGTGCGAACTGCGGTGCTCCGGCCCTCCGGGAGCCTCTCCGCAGGAAGGCGTCTGCGGAGCGTGCGTGCGCCCAGCTCCCACATGCCTTCCCGTCTATGAAGAGCTGGCCTGTTTTATGGGAACGACCGGCGAGTGCGGCGTGTGCGTGAGAGGACCGCGCCCGCTGCCGGGCGTATGAAGCTCTGAGAGAATTAAGGAGGTGATCAGGATGAGCTTTTCGCGACTGAATGCTTCGGCTGCAACCCTGACGAAGAATCGGACGGAGGGGTCCGTCGTCTCCTTGAGCGGGATGTGTGCAACCTGTGTGGATGGATGCATCGGCATGTGCGAGATCGGAAAATCGGCCTACCGCGGGGCAGAGGTGCTCTACCCGCAGCCCTTCGGCATCATCACGGCGGCTTCGGAAAAGCGGTATCCGGTGGATCTCTCGCACTTCACGATCCTGGGGACGGTCGTCGGAGCGTGGGGCGTGCCTCCCGATCCCGATGTGGCGATCTTTCCCGCTGTGTCGCTGGAACAGCGCATTGGTCGGGATAAAGGCATCAAGACGCGACTGCCGATCATCATCCCCGGATTGGGCTCTACGGCCATCGCGAAAAATAACTGGGAGGGACTGGCCATCGGGGCGGCCATCACGGGAATTCCCCTGACCATCGGCGAAAACGTCTGCGGCATGGACGAAGCCGCCGAGTTCAAGAACGGGCGCGTCGTCCGCTCGCCCGAAATGATCCGACGGGTGCGGCTCTATAAGGAGTGGCAGCAGGAGGGATACGGAGCCATCATCGTGCAGGCGAACGTCGAAGATACACGGCTCGGCGTCCACGAGTACGTCATCTCGGAGCTGGGCGTCGAAGCAGTCGAACTGAAGTGGGGACAGGGCGCCAAGGATATCGGAGGCGAAGTGAAGATCAAGGACGTGGCGAAGGCTCAACTTCTGAAACGGCGCGGCTATATTGTGCTGCCGGATCCTGAAGATCCCGATGTCATCGAGGCCTTCCGCCACGGGGCATTTCACGAATTCGAGCGGCATTCGCGCGTCGGCATGGTGGATGAGGAGAGCTTCCTCCGGCGCGTCGAAGAGCTGCGGCGCGCCGGCGCCCGATACGTCTTCCTGAAGACAGGGGCCTATCGTCCGGCCGATCTGGCCCGCGCGGTGAAGCTCTCCTCGATCGCGCACATTGATCTGCTCACGGTGGATGCCGCAGGAGGCGGAACGGGGATGAGCCCGTGGCACATGATGAACGAATGGGGAATTCCTCCGGTCGAACTGCATTCGCTGCTCTATCGCTATGCGCACCATCTGGCCGAGCGGGGAGAGTACGTGCCGGATATCGCGATCGCCGGAGGGTTCGCCTTCGAAGACCAGATCTTCAAGGGGCTGGCTCTGGGCGCCCCCTACTTCAAACTCATCGGGATGGCGCGCGCGCCGCTGGCGGCCGCCATGGTGGGCAAAACCATCGGGCGTTATGTCGAAGAGGGGAATCTGCCCGTTTACGTCGCGCGCTTCGGCGAGACGCTCGAAGAGATCTTCATCACAGCGCCGGAGCTGAAGCGCCGGTTCGGATCGGATTTCCGGCGGATTCCTCCGGGCGCAATCGGGCTGTACACCTACATGCAGCGCCTCGCCCAGGGCCTGCGTCAGTTGATGTGTGGGAGTCGCAAATTCGCCCTCTCCTATATCCGCCGAGATGACATTGCGGCTCTCACCCAGGAAGCCGCCTGCATCAGCGGCATCCCCCACGTCCTGGAGGTGGATCAAGAACAGGTCGAACGCATCCTCAACCAGACCCCAGAGCGGCGATATTCTCTGGGACGAGAGGTCGGTCGCTGAGCTCCTCGAAGAGCGTCCCTCAGGGAGAGCTTCATGAGCCCGGCGATTGCCCGGCGGTTCGTTTTGTGCTACTCATATAAGGCGCCCGAGGTCAGGAGGCAGACGCGATGTGGGGGAACACGTCAGAAGCGATTCGGCAGATCCTTCACAGGGCGCGCACGATCGCCGTCGTGGGGCTCTCCTCCAAACCCACGCGGCCGAGCTACGGAGTCGCCCGCTATCTTCAATCCGAGGGGTATCGGATCATCCCCGTCAATCCGCACGAGACGGAGGTGCTCGGCCAGCGCGCCTATGCGCGGCTTTCGGACGTGCCGGAGAAGATTGATGTCGTGAACATCTTCCGCCGCTCGGAAGCGGTCCTTCCGATCGTAGAGGAAGCGATCCGGATCGGCGCCTGGGCGATCTGGATGCAAGAGGGAGTGCTCAACGAAGAGGCGGCTCGCCGCGCCCAAGAGGCGGGGCTTCTGGTCGTCATGAATCGGTGCATGCTCAAGGAGCACCGCAAGCTCAAGATGTCACAGCCGGCGGAGACCTCGATCCCTTCCCATGCCTGAGCGTTGGGATGCCCTCATTGTCGGAGCAGGACACAACGGTCTGGTCGCCGCAGCATACCTGGCGCGCGCCGGGTTGCGCGTTCTTGTCCTGGAGCGCCGAGCGCGCGTCGGCGGAGCGAGCGTGACGGAAGAAATCTTCCCCGGATTTCGTGTCTCCACGGCCGCCTATTTATGCAGCCTCTTCCCGGAACGCCTCGTCCGCGATCTCGACCTGCCCCGCTACGGCTACCATGTCTATGCCAAAGATCCGGCCTTTTTCACCCCGTTCCCCGATGGGCGTTTTCTTCTCTTCTGGCAAGATCAGCGGCGCACATGCGAGGAGATCGCGAAGTTCTCGCCTCGCGACGCCCAAGCCTATCCGCTCTACGAAGCGCATCTGGAGCGGCTCGCCCGATGGATGGAGCATTTGCTCTGGCAGCCGCCGCCGAATCTCGCGCGGATGCAGGCGCGTGATCTCTGGAGCCTGGGGAAGCTCGGCTGGAGAACCCTGCGCGTGGAGGACACCCTGCGCGTGAGCTGGCTGAAGCTTTTGACCCAGAGCGCCGCCGACTTTCTCGACCATTGGTTCGAATCCGAGGAAGTGAAAGTCACGCTGGCCACGGATGGCGTCATCGGCGCGGCCGGAGGTCCGAGGACTCCAGGGACGGCCTACGTGCTCCTGCATCATGTCATGGGAGAGGTCAATGGCCATCGCGGACTCTGGGGATTCGTGCGCGGGGGAATGGGCGCGCTCTCGGAAGCAATCGCTGCAGCGGCCCGCGCTGCCGGAGCCGTCATCCGAACCGAAGCGGAAGTGCAACGGATCCTCGTCCGGGAGGAGCACGCGACGGGCGTCCTGCTCGCTGACGGCCAGGAGATCCCGGCTCGCCTCGTCCTCTCCAATGCCGATCCCAAACGAACGTTTCTGACGCTCGTCGGGGAATCCGCCCTGGATCCTGAATTCGCGCGTCAGGTGAAAGCGATCCGCATGAGCGGATATGCGATGAAGATCAACCTGGCGCTCGAGAGCTTGCCGAGCTTCGCGGCGATCCCGGGGACGCACCTTCAGCCGCACCACCGAACGACGATCCATATCTGTCCGAGCGTGGACTACATCGAACGCGCATGGGATGAGGCGAAGCGAGGCCAGCCTTCCACCTCTCCCATGCTGGAGATCACGATCCCCACCACCTACGATGATTCGCTCGCTCCGCCGGGGAAGCATATCATGGGCGTCTTCCTCCAATATGCTCCCTATCGGCTTCAAGAGGGCGAATGGCACCAGATGAAGGACGCCTACGCCGACCGCGTGATGGACCTCATCGAAGAGTATGCGCCGGGTTTCAAAAACTGCGTGCTGGCCCGACAGGTGCTCTCCCCGCGGGATCTCGAAGAAGAGTTCGCGCTCACGGGGGGGAATATCTTTCACGGCGATATGAGCCTGGATCAGCTTTTTTCCTTCCGCCCCGTGCCGGGATGGGCGCGCTATCGGACGCCCATTCGAGGCCTCTACCTGTGCGGGGCGGGCGCGCACCCGGGAGGAGGCGTTCTGGGCGTGCCCGGATATAATGCGGCGCACGCTGTCTTGCAGGACTGGCGGCGGCGACGAGTCTGATGTCACAATCTCCAAACGCGCATCTTGTCCGCGCCATCGGCCGATGGAGCCTCACGGCACTGGTCATCAACTCCATCATCGGGAGCGGAATCTTCGGACTGCCCTCGGTCGTCGCCCAACTGGTGGGTTCCTGGAGTCCCCTGGCCTATCTCCTGACGGCGATTGGAATGGGACTGATCATGGCGTGCTTCGCCGAAGTGGCCTCGCGCTTCACCGCGGCGGGCGGCCCATATCTCTACGCGCGGGAAGCCTTCGGCTCCTTCATCGGTCTGCAAATAGGCTGGCTCACCTGGCTGGTTCGCCTGACGGCTGCGGCCGCCAACGCGAACCTGTTCGTCCTGTACCTGGCGGAATTCTGGCCTCCGGCCAACGAACCTCTTCCGCGCGCGCTGGTGCTCACGCTGCTCATCGGCGGACTCGCTCTGGTGAACTATCGAGGGGTGAGGGCGGGCGCCCAACTGAGCAACGTCTTCACCGTAGCGAAGCTGATCCCGCTGCTTCTGTTCGCCGGGCTGGGTCTTTTCTTCGCCAGGCCGCTTCTCGGAAGCTCCCCCTCGCCCTCGACTGACGCCTGGCTTCAAGCCGTTCTCGTGCTCGTTTACGCCTATGGGGGATTCGAAGCCGCTCTTCTCCCGATGGCCGAAGCTCGAAACCCACGGCGAGATGCTCCCTTTGCCCTCTTTGTGGCCCTGGTCCTGGTGACGGTGGTCTTCACTCTCATTCAGACGGTCGTGGTGAGCGTCCTTCCGGAAGCGACGCGCACGGATCGTCCTCTGGCTGAGGCCGCGCGCGTCTTCTCCGGAGCCTTCGGAGCGGGAATGATCAGCGCGGGCGCTCTGATCTCCGTCTACGGATACCTCAGCTCGATGATGTTGAACGCTCCGCGCCTGACGTTCGCCCTGGCCGAACGCGGAGATTTTCCCGCGGTCTTCGCCGCCATCCACCCTCGATTTCGCACCCCACATGTCTCGATCGCGATCTTCGCCCTTCTGGTATGGGGGCTGGCTCTGGCTGGAACGTTTGCCTGGAACGCCATGCTCTCGGCCGTCGCGCGCTTGTTCACCTATGCCTCGACTTGCCTGGCGCTGATCGTTTTGAGAAGAAAGAGCGTCGAGCCCCCCTGGTTCCATCTCCCCTGGGGACCGATCCTGGCCGTTCTCGCACTGGCTTTTTCCCTGATTCTGGTAACACGCATGGGACGAGGAGAAGTGATCGTCTTGGGAGCGACTTCCGCCCTGGCTCTCGCGAACTGGATCTGGCGCGCCTGGCGCGAACGTCGCGGGGCGACCGCTCCGGCCTGAGAGGCTGATCTCCGCAGCCCGCGCCTCTACATTTTTTCGGGGACTTCGATGCCCAACAGATCCAGGGCCCGCGCGAGTCGCTCCGAGACGATGTCCGTGATCGTGATGTAGACTTCGCGCTTTACGGGCTCGCTCTCGCTCAGAATGTGGTAGCCGTGATAGAAGTTGTTGAAGCGCTGAGCGAGCTGAAAGGCGTACTTGGCCAGAATCGCCGGCTCGTAGTTCTCACACGCCTGACGGACGAACTCGCCCAGCCGCGCCGCGAAGTAGATGAGCCCCCACAGCTCGTTATTCCCTTCCAGGAGACGGTTGATCTCCGGGATGTGCTCCGGACCCAGCCGAGAGCGCGAAAGTCCGGCCTCCTGAAGCTTTCGAAAGATGCTGCGCGCGCGCACGACGGCATATTGAACATACGGGCCGGTCTCCCCCTCGAACGAGAGGGCTTCGGCGAAATCGAAGGCGATGGCCGTCGCCCGCGTGTACTTGAGCAGGAAATAGCGGAGGGCTCCCATGGCGATCTGCCGGGCCAGATGTCGCGCCTCGCTCTCGGGCAGCGCCGGATGTCGCGCGCTCACTTCCAGAAGGGCCTTCTCCTCGAGCTTATCCATGAGATCATCCGCCTTCACGCCGAGCCCGCGCCGTCCCGACATGCTGATTTGCTGCCGCTCCATCTCCTCTGGAGACAGCTCGATCCCCAGCTCCTGACACGCTCGCGGCGTCAGCGCCACCTTCTCATACGCGATATGGGCGCTTCGCTCCACGCGCGGATCTTGCACCAGAGCGCGAACGGCTTCTTTCACGAAGCGCTGCAGGTAGCTCTGCTCCGACCCGATGACGCTCAAATAGGCTGAGCCGCGCCCGAACTGCGGAGGATCCGAAGCGGCCTCTTCCTCCCGGCTCGTCGTCATCCACGTCGTATGCCCATCGGGATATCGCCGAAAAGGCCGATAGCTGAAGTCCACACCAAGCCGCCCGAGCTTCCACAAATGATAAGCGATGTCTTTCCCCGTGTAGACGACCGTCCCATCGGAGCGGACCAAAATCTTCCCCTCATCCTCCCGCGCGCTCTCCTCCCCTTCCGAGGGCAGGCGCATCACCCAGCATCCGCGGTTCTTCCCTTCCGTCTCATAGCTGATCAGACCCGCCTCTTTCAAAAGCTCAAACGCGCGCTCCCAGAATTTCAGATGCAAGATCTCACTCTCGCGAGGGAGCAAGTCGTAGCGGATGCCCAAGCGCTCCACCGTATCCAGTTGGCCCTCGAGCACGCGCATGGAGATATACTCGGCCAATTCGGCGGTCGGATTTCCTCCGGCCTCGATCTCATGAAGCGTCCGCTGCCGGAGGGCCAGCGCCTGCGGCTCTTGCTCATACCACTGGGTCACCCGAGCGTAGAGATCCCAGCAGTAATGATCGAACTTGACAGGGATCGCCGCGATCTCGGCGCGACTTTTCTTCTCCAGGTACAGGAACCCGACGACAACATCGGCCACCTGAACTCCCGTATTGTCAATGTAATTGTGGACCTCGACGCGCGCCCCTCGGGCGCGAAGGATCCGGCAGAGCGCATCTCCCAAGACGGCATTCCGGAGATGCCCGATGTGTGCCGCTTTGTTCGGATTGATGCTCGTATGCTCCAGGATGATCTTCTCTCCAGAAGGCTCCGGAGCCGCTTCCGGCTCTTGCAGTCCCAGCAGAAGCCGCGCGCGATCCAGGAAGATGTTGATGTACCCGGCGCCCGCCACCTCAACCCGAGCGATCCCTTCAAGGGGGGGAAGGCTCGCGGCGATCGTCTCAGCCAGCGCGCGCGGATTCACCTTCTGCCCGGTCCGTTCGCGCAGCCTTCTCGCCAGGTGAAAGGCCAGAGGAAAAGCCAGATCCCCGAACTCGATCTGAGGAGGAACTTCGATGATGACTTCCTCCAGAGGCAGATCGAACCGCTCTTCGACATACCGCCGAAGAGAGCCCGCGATGCGTTCCCGCAGCTCTTCCAGCATACGCCCCTTCTCAGAATGACATCGCTCAATCTATAGCACCCACGAGAGGAGCACGTCAAACGCGCGATCCTCTTGCTGGAAGACGTGCTTCTTTCCGTCTTGCCAAGCGGGCTCTTTTCTTGTAATATTTGCTCAGCGTGCTCTCCCCGAAGAAGGGATTTCGAGAAAACGCGATTGGAGGGTACATTTGTGACGAAAAAGACAGTGCGAACGACATACACGGACGTCAGCAGTCGAGGCCTTTACGATCCGAACAATCTGACGCGCACGCAGGTCGTGCAGCCCCAGCCGAAAAAGCGCGTGCCGCCCGAACAGACGTACGCCGAGAACTACTATTATCGGAAGCAGATGGAGGCGAAAACGCCCATGGTCGTCGTGCTGGCGGATGGGGAGGTCGTCCGAGGTACAATCGAATGGTACGATAAAAACTGCATCAAGCTGCACCGCAATGGAGAACCCAACTTGCTGATCTTCAAGCATGCGATCAAATACCTGTACAAGGATCAGCCTCCCTCCGAAGCGGAGACTTCCCCTGAGGAGTGAACCTCACGGGGACCACGGGACCGAAGCGGAGGAGGCCTCCCTCCAGCCGGGAATTCCGAAGCGTTCACTGGAGGATTTCGATCCCGACAAGTCTCTGGAACTCCGGATTCGAATAGAGAGGGAGAAAGTCGGGATCCCGACGAGCATGCACGCGATGGGTCCCGCGCAGAGCGATCGCCTGACGAAGAGCGGCCAGGGCTTTCTCGACCTGTCCGCCCCGCGCATAAGCGGCGGCCAGGGCATAAATGGCATGATCGGCCCGCGGGTCAATTCGCAAGGCTTTCTCAAAACAGGCGATCGCGGAAACAATATGCCCCCGGTTTAGCTCGATGATGCCCTGATCATAGAGCGCTTCGGCTGTGCGCGGCACCGGCCGCGGCTGAGCGAGCCGCTGCTCGCAAATTGCCAGATAGGCGCGCGCCCGGGCGATCACCTCGGATTCCGCCGGGAAGCGCTCAATGACAGACATGAAGGCCTCGCGAGCCCTCTGGAACTCCTGACGATGGAAGAGTTTCACCGCCTGCTCGAAAGCCTTCACCACGGGAGGAGCCGTCTCCAGGACGGCCACCGATGTACGTCCTCGCCCCTTTGGGGAAGACGCTTCAGCGGACACGCGCCGCTGCGCCGTCCGGGACGCCCCTTTGGATCCAGACCGCGCACGCGAGGAGCCTGAGGAGCCCCCGCCTTTCTTGGACTGAGCAGCTCGCCGGCGAGAAACAGCTTGAGTCGAAGCCGGGGATCGCTTGGCGGAAGGTCTCGTTTGTCCTACCCTCCGAACTCTTTTGGCCACCGAATCCCGCCTTCTCGCGAGCTGACTAAGTTCAAACTAGATTGAAATTTACCAAAAAAATCCCCTTCCCGTCAAGGACATCTCACAGGCGATCTCCCCGGTGCCGCCCCGGATGAGGCATCACTGAATCTCAACCCGCTCGACGCCTTTCCCCGGCTCTTCTTTCAACCAGCTCTCGACATCCTCAATGGCCGCATCCAGAAGCGAGCGGGCGGCCAGAAGCAACTCCTTTTGCGCAGCGACCAGATGTTCCAAGGTCGGCCTAGGCACGCCCAGAGTCTGCAGGGTCTCGCACACTTTTCGACCGAGGGTCCGCAAGATCATGATCCCAACTCCTCAGGATCGCCAAGGCTCAAAGGGCCTCTCCCGGATGAAGGAGATCAAGGAGATGGTGCCGAAGGGGGGACTCGAACCCCCACGGGTTGCCCCACACGCCCCTCAAACGTGCGTGTCTACCAATTCCACCACTTCGGCACCCTGTCGCCGGTTTGCTCCACAAAGTCCTGTAAAACCTTACACCAATTCCCCCCGGTTTTCAAGACCTCGCATTTACTTTTGCGGAGCCGACTGAGAAGGCGGAGCCTGAGCTGGCTGCTGAACGGGCGGAGGCTCTTTGACCTCACGCACGACGGAGGCGGGGCCGAACACATTGGGGAGGCTGAAGATAAGCCCAAGCCCCATGAAGAGAGCCGCTGTCACAATGGTGACCCAGCCCAGAAAATGCTGCGCTCCCCGAGGACCGAAGGCCGTCTGACTCCCCCCGCCTCCAAAGAGCGCTGCCGCATCCGCCTTCCCCGGCTGAAGCAAAACGGCCACAATCAGCAAAAGACAGTCCAGAACATAGATGACGATCAAGACGTCAAGCCACCACATGATCTCTCCCCCTCATCCGGGCTCCCTACACGTTCGGGAGACCGCTCGTACCAGACAATCTCTGAGAAACTGCGAGGATCCAAGCTCGCTCCCCCGACCAGAGCCCCATCAATATCCGGCTCGGCCATCAGAGAGCGGATATTATCGGGTCGGACGCTCCCTCCATAAAGAATGCGCATTCGGCGAGCCGCATCCTCTCCGGCGAGCGTTGCGACCTGCTGCCGAATATAGGCCTGCATGGCTTGTGCCTGCTCCGGCGATGCCGTGCGTCCTGTCCCGATAGCCCAGACGGGCTCGTAGGCGATGAGCAGACCCGCGACCTCGTCAGGGTTCAGTCCCTTCACGGCAGCATCCACCTGTCGCTTCACTACGGTCTCGGCCATCCCCGCCTCTCGTTCGGCCAGTGTTTCGCCCACGCACACGATGGGGGTCAGGCCCGCTTCCAAAGCCGCGCCGATTTTGCGTCTCACCATCTCGTCTGTCTCGGCGTAGAACTGGCGCCGTTCGGAATGGCCGATGATCACGTACTGACAGCCCACGTCGCGCAGCATGACCGCGCTGATCTCACCCGTCCGCGCTCCGAATCCATTCACATCGCACACATCCTGAGCGGCGAGCCGGATATTGGTCCCTTCCAGCAGTTCGGCCACGGCCCGAAGTGCCGTGAAGGGAGGCGCCAGGACGATCTCACAATGAGCAGCCCGGGCGACCCGCGGCTTCAAATCGGCGACCGTCTGAAGCGCCTCGGCGATGAGCTTATGCATCTTCCAATTGCCTGCGATCACGGGCTTGCGCATGATCTTGCTCGACGTTCAGGCCTTCTCGCTCAAGGCTCTCACGCCCGGAAGCTCGATCCCGGCCAGGAATTCGAGCGTCGCTCCTCCTCCGGTCGAGAGATGCGTGATGCGTTCGGCTACTCCGGCCCGACGTACGGCGGCCAGCGAATCCCCTCCCCCGACGATCGTCACTCCCGGACACTCGGCTACGGCCTGCGCGATCGCCACCGTTCCCTGATCGAACGGAGGCTGCTCGAAAACACCCATGGGGCCATTCCAGAAGAGGGTTCGAGCCGTGGCGATCCGCGCGGTGAACAGGCGTACGGTCTCCGGCCCGATATCCATTCCCACAGCCTTTTCCGGGAACTCCTCCGTTCGGACCACGCGCGTCCGCGTTCCTTCCTCAGTCCGCTCCTGCACGACATGGTCCACAGGCAACAGAAAGGTGACGGATCGGGCTGCCGCTTCCGCCATGAGCTTTCGCGCTAACTCCAGTTGATCGCTCTCCACGCGCGAAGCGCCCACCTCCTCTCCTTGTGCTCGGAGGAAGGTATAGGCCATGGCTCCTCCGATGAGCACGACCTCAGCCCGCGCGAGCAGGTTCTCGACGACCAGGATCTTATCCGAGACCTTGGCTCCGCCCAGCAGAACGACAAAGGGCCGCTCCGGATCGCCGAGCAGCCGCCCCAGATACTGCAACTCTCGCTCCAGAAGCAGTCCGGCAGCCGCCACGCGCACAAATCGCGTGATTCCCTCTGTCGACGCATGGGCCCGATGGGCTGCCCCGAACGCATCGTTGACGTAAAGATCGGCCAGCTCGGCCAACTGGCGCGCGAACTCCGGATCATTCTTCTCCTCGCCCGGATGAAAGCGGAGGTTTTCCAGTAAGATCGCTTGCCTCTCTTTCAGAGACTCCACCAGCGTCCGAACCTCCGCGCCCACGCAATCGGGAGCCAGGGGGACGTCCTGCCCCAGAAGCTCCGAGAGCTTTCGCGCCACCGGCTGCAGCGAATATTTCGGATCCCGCTTCCCTTTGGGACGCCCCAGATGAGAAGCCAGGATCACCCGCGCCCCCTGATCCAGAGCGTATCGAATCGTCGGAAGAGCCGCCTCGATCCTCCAGGCTTCCACAACCTGCCCGCCTTCGATCGGAACATTGAAATCCACGCGGAGAAAGAGCCTCTTCCCCCGCAGCTCCAGATCGCGGATCGAGAGCTTCGCCATCTTCCCCCTCACCATCCCTTCTGCGCGACAAATTTGATCAGATCGCGCACGCGGCAGCTATACCCCCACTCGTTGTCGTACCAGGCGAGGACCTTCACGAGATTTCCATCCAGCACCCGCGTGAACTGAGCGTCTACGATCGAAGAATGAGAGTTTCGAAGGAAGTCCACCGAGACCAGCTCCTCCCCGCAATAGGCGAGGATTCCGCGCAACTCCCCTTGAGCGGCTTCCTTGAGCGCGGCGCGCACCTCTTCAGTCGTCACCGGACGCCTCAGCTCGGCGACCAGGTCCACGACCGAGACATTGGGCACCGGAACGCGAATGGCGATCCCGTCGAGTTTCCCCTTCAACTCCGGAATCACCAACCCGATCGCCTTGGCCGCTCCGGTTGTCGTCGGGATCATCGAGATGGCCGCTGCCCGCGCGCGCCGCAAATCCTTATGCGGGAGATCCAGGATGCGCTGATCGTTCGTATAGGCATGGACCGTCGTCATGTAGCCATGCACGATGCCGAATCGCTCATGGAGGACCTTGACGACCGGCGCCAGACAGTTGGTCGTGCACGACGCATTGGAGATGACATGATGTCGCCCCGGATCATACATCTTTTCGTTCACCCCGAGGACAATCGTGATATCCTCTTCTTTGGCCGGGGCGGTGATAATGACTTTTCGGACTGGCCCGCGCAAATGCTTCTCGGCGTCCGCGCGATTGGTGAAAAGCCCTGTCGCTTCCACGACGATCTCCGCGCCGACGGACTCCCAGGGGATCTTCGCCGGGTCCTTCTCCTTGAAGACCCGCAGCGTCCGCCCATCCACGGCGATCGTCTCCTCGGTGTATGTCACCGAGGCGTCCAGGGGCCCCAGGATCGAGTCGTACTTCAGCAGATGGGCCAGCGTCTTCGCATCGGTGATGTCATTGACGGCGACGAACTCAATGTCCGGGTCTCCCCAAGAGGCGCGCAGGACATTGCGCCCGATACGACCAAATCCGTTAATTCCCACACGTACGGCCATAGCTTGTCTCCTTTCGATTCATGTGCTCACCGAGCAATTATAGGGAAATCTCCACTTGGGGAAAAGGCTTTCCGGCAAGAAGCGAGCTTGTCGCCGGATTCTCTCTCATGCTATGGTGAAACGTCATTGGGCTATGTCGGGACGCCAGACGAAAGCCTTCGAGCATCTCGTCGAGGAGTTCCTGGACGGATATTTCGCCTTCAATCCCACGCACGCGACAGCTCTGGGGCGGCACGAATATGATGATCGTCTGGAGGATCGCTCTGAGGAAGCGATCGCCCAGGAGATTCGCCGTCTGGAGCAGTTTCGCGAGCGCCTGGCCCGGGAAATTGCTCCGGAGGAGCTGCCGGCTGAAGCGCATCTGGATCTGGCGATTCTCCGTTCGGAGATCGAAGCTGAGCTTTTGCACCTGCGGACGATTCGGTGGTGGGCGCGCGATCCGGGCTATTTCAGCGATCTCGCCGCATGGTCCATTCACAGCCTCCTGGTGAGGCCGACGACGCAGCGCGCGGCGCAGCGAGAGGCTCTCCAGAGCCGCCTGCTCGCTATTCCCCGCTTGCTGGCTCACGCCCAGCAGCATCTGCACCGCACGGTGGAGCAAGCGCGCGAGTCTCCCGCCCAAGGAGTCCCGCGCATCTTCGTCCGGATCGCGCTCGAGGACTTCAAAGGCGCGCGCGAGTTCCTCGCCACGGCTCTTTCGGATGTCCTGGCTGCCGAGACCGATCCCGAGAAAGTCCGCGCCCTGCAACAGGCTCAGGAGCGCGCCCTTCAGGCCTGCGACGATATGCACCGGTTCCTCATGACCGAGCTTCTGGAGAAAGCCAACGGCACGTTTGCGCTCGGCCCGGAGACCTTCACCCAATTGCTCGCTGCTCGGGAGCAGATCTTCACGCCGGTCCAGAATATTCTGGAGAGAGGCTGGCAGGAACTGCGCGCGACACAACAGCAGATGCAGGAGATCGCCCATCGGCTCGCCCCGGCGCATTCTTTGCCCGATGTCCTGCAACGACTCTCCCAGGAGCACCCGACGCCCGAAGATCTCATCCCGTCCTACCGCCGGCGCTGCGAGGAGGTGAAACGTTTCGTCCTGGAACGCGATCTCGTCACGATCCCCGAAGGAGATCATCTGGAGGTCGTCGAGACGCCGCCCTTTTACCGGAGCCTGATCTTCGCCGCGCTCGATCCGCCCGGTCCCTTCGAGTCGGACGAGCATCCCACATTCTTCTACGTCACACCGGCGGATCCCACGCAGCCTCCGGAGCGCCAGCAAGAGTACCTGCGCGCCCACAATGCCTACGCGCAAGTCTCGACGATCATCCACGAAGCCTATCCCGGCCATCACGTTCAGTCGCTGCACCTGAAGCGCTGTCCGTCGCAGGTCAGGCAGGTCTTCGCCTCCGGGACGTTCGTCGAAGGATGGGCGCACTATTGCGAGCAGATGGTCCTGGATGAGGGCTTCGGAGAGGAAGATCCGGCGCTGCGGCTCTTTCAGCTTCATGAAGCCCTCTGGCGCATCGGTCGTCTGATCGTCGCCACGCGCATGCATACGGAACAGCTTCCTCTGGAGCATGCCATGGAGTTTCTCGTGCGGGAATGCTACCAGGAGCCGGAGAACGCGCGGCGCGAGGTCTGGCGCTATACGCGCGATCCGCTGGTGCTGGTCTACTCCTGGGGGAAATGGCAGATTCAGGCGCTGCGCGAAGAATACCGTCGCGCTCGGGGAGAGACCTTCTCTCTCAAGGAGTTCCACGATCGCCTGCTCGGGTATGGAGAGCCGCCGGTGAGCTTGCTGGCCTCCTGCCTTCTGACATCCTCCACATGAGGGGAGCTTATGAAGGCGAACATCGAACAACTGCGCGAATTAGCCGAACGGCTTCGACGCAACGTGGTTCGCATGACGACGCGGGCCGGATCGGGCCATCCGACATCGTGTCTCTCGGCGGCCGATCTGGTGGCCGCCCTTTTCTTTCATGCACTTCGCTACGACGTGCAGGACATCGCCAATCCGACCAATGACCGGTTCATCCTCTCCAAGGGGCATGCCGCGCCCTTGCTGTATGCTGTCTGGGCGGAAGCCGGAGCTATCCCGCCGGAACGGCTCATGACCCTGCGGCATATCGAGAGCGAGCTGGAAGGCCATCCGACGCCTCGTTTCCCCTGGGCGGAGGTCGCCACGGGGTCGCTCGGGCAGGGTCTCTCGATCGGTGTCGGAATGGCGCTGGCGGGGAAATATCTGGACCGACTTGATTACAAGGTCTATGTCCTGCTGGGCGATGGGGAGACGGCCGAAGGGGCCGTATGGGAGGCTGTCGCGCTGGCGGCCTATTATCGCCTCAACAACCTTATCGCTCTGGTGGACGTGAACCGCCTCGGCCAAAGCCAGGCGACAATGTATGGACACGACCTGGCCTCCTACGAGCGACGCTTTCGCGCTTTCGGATGGGAAGCGATCTCCGTGGATGGGCATGATCTGGAGCAGATCCTCGGCGCGCTGGACCAGGCGCGTCAGAGCATGGAGCGACCGGTCGCCATCCTCGCGAGGACCCTCAAAGGGAAAGGGGTCTCCTTCCTCGAAGATCAGGACGGATGGCACGGCAAGCCCCTGAAGCCCGGAGAGGAGACCGAAAGAGCTTTGCGAAACCTCAGGTCTCCCGAACAGTGGCCGATCGAACGCATCGAGCCTTCGGTCGGACTGCGCCCTGCACCTCCCCCGCCTCTTCCGGATGGCATCCGCGTGGCCGAGAAGGTCATCCCGAGCGCTTCCTGGCCGCTGCCCGCTTATCGGATCGGAGATCAGGTGGCCACGCGCGAAGCCTATGGAACGGGACTTGTCCGTGCCGGTCAGATGCTCCCTCAGATCGTGGCTCTGGATGGCGATACGAAGAATTCCACCTTCTCGGAGAAGTTCCAGAAAGCATATCCCCACCGCTTCTTCGAGAAGTTCATCGCCGAGCAGAACATGGTCGGAGCCGCCGTTGGATTGGCCGCGCGCGGCTACATTCCTTTCGCGTCCACGTTCGCCTGCTTCCTCACCCGCGCTTTTGATCAGATCCGAATGGCGGGCATCTCGCGCGCCAATATCAAGCTCTGTGGCTCGCACGCCGGCGTCTCCATTGGCGAAGACGGACCTTCGCAGATGGGCTTGGAAGACCTGGCCATGATGCGCGCCATTCCCGGATCGGTCGTCCTCTACCCCTCCGATGCCGTCTCCACCGAACGCGCCGTCGAGCTGGCGGCCACGCATCCGGGCATTGTCTACATTCGAACGACGCGACCGAAAACACCCGTGCTCTATCCGAACGAGGAATCCTTCGCGATCGGCCAGTGCAAGATCGTCCGGCAGAGTCCTCAGGATCGGCTCACGATCGTCGCGGCCGGAATCACTCTTCATGAAGCGCTGAAGGCCTACGAGGAGCTGAAAAATCAAGGGATCTCGGTCCGCGTGATTGATCTCTTCTCGGTCAAGCCGCTGGATCGCGAAGCCCTCTGTCGGGCGGCGCGCCAGACCGGAGGAACCGTTCTCACCGTGGAAGACCACTATCCGGAAGGGGGACTGGGCGACGCCGTCGCTGCCGCTCTCTCCGAGGAGGGGCTTCGCGTCGTGAAGCTCGCCGTCACGGATCTGCCGCGCTCGGGCAAACCTGAGGAGCTGCTGGATCGTTATGGCCTCAGCGCTCGCCAGATCATCCGCCGCGTCCGCGAGCTTCTCCCATAGCCTTGCTGGCACCGACACGAGCGAGGCCACAGGAGATCACGTGCTCTTGCGCGGCACGTCCCTTCAGGGGGGCGTCGCCTTGAAGCGCGCGCTCGCCGAACGGTACACTGCAGGAGGGAGGAAGAGGACATGAAGAAGGATCTTGCGAAAGAGTTCGGTCAGGCTCTGCGCCAGTTGCGTCGGGCGCGCCGACTCACGCAAGAGGCCTTGAGCGAGAAAGCCGACATCTCGGTCGAATACCTCAGTCGGATCGAGCGTGGGCTTCCTAAATCTCCGCCCTCCTGGAGCGTACTGGAACGGCTCGGACGCGCACTCGGCGTGGTCATCGAGAAGCGCGACCATAGCTGGACGCTCAAACTCGCCGCATAATCACCGGCTCTCTGACGAACGCGCTCGACAGCAGAAAACGAAAACTCTCCGCGCGAGCGGAGGAGAAGGAGGGAAAGTTCCTCCCTCCCCGCCGCAAGAATGAATTCCACAAGATCTGCGCCTCGCTCACGGGAGCGGAACCTCCGAAATTGGAGATCCCGACCTGAAAGAGAAGCGCGTGGGCCGTCCTTGCCATTCCGTTAGGACGCGCTGGACTTCCCTGAGGAACTCCGCCGGATCACTCGACTTGAGGACATAGCTCTCCGCCAACCACGTCGTGAAATCGTCCTGGAACGAGGCGTACGCCGTGAGGATGATGACGGGGACTCGAGAAGGATGGCTCGCAATCTGTTGCAATAAGTCCAAACCGCTGTGAGGGCCCAGCCGAATATCGAGCACGACGAGATCACACTTTTCCTTCTCCAAAAGTCTCAAGGCTTCGGATCCCGAGGGAGCCTCCACGACATCATATCCCTGATCGGCCAAGACGGCGGAATAAAAAAGGCGGATACTGGGCTCATCATCAACGAGCAAAATCCGCGGCATGGCGATGCCCTTCCTTTCACTGACGATCCCCAGGCGCCGATTCGGCGCGGGGCCGTCAGAGGACTGTGTGAGCCCGCCTCTGAAGATCGCTCGACCGCTGCCGCAGGTGCTCCAGCTCAGCCAACAGTTGCTCCAGGCGGGAGACAAGGAATGGGGTTTCCGCTAAATCTTCGGGCGCGTTCATGAGCCGTCGGGCCAACCGCAGGATTTCTTCGTGCACTTCATCCATTCGGGCCCACCGTTGATTCTCGCTTTCAAACTCCACGGCTTCGTCGAGACCGCCCCTCATAGCCCCCCTCCCCTACCTCTGATCTCTCCCACCGGGTGAGACCTCAGGGCGACACCGCGCACGGAGGCCGCCAATGATCGTCCCGGTCCCGGAAGAATCGCCTCGAAGTTTATCACATCACGAGGACGGAGGACAGGACCTAATAGGTCGGGTCGGAAAAGACCCGTGGACCCGAGTGACGGAGAGCACGCTCGCCTCGGCGCATTGACGGAGGGGACAGTCGGAGAAGATAATCTCCAGGCGATGACCGCGTCGCTTTATCAGCGACTTTTGGACCGAGCCTTTCGCCTCCTCTCGCGCCGGGCGCGCAGCGCAGCCGAATTGCGCGCCAAGCTCCTAGAGAAAGCCCCGGGACAAGAGCAGGTGGTTGAGCAGGTGATCGCCCGCTTGTGCGAGCTGGGCTATGTGAACGACGCGCAACTGGCCAGCGACTATGCGGCGGCGCGCCTTCAGGTCAGACCGATGGGCCGAAGACGCCTGCGAGAAGAATTGCGCCGGAAGCGGCTGCCGGACGAAGCGATCGAATCGGCCCTGCAGGAGGCTTACGCTCAGACCGATGAGGAGTCACTCCTTGAGCGCGCTCTCCAAAAATGGGTTCGGACCAAGGGGATACCGTCCACTCGGGCTGAGTTGAAACGACTCTTCGACTACCTGGCGCGACTCGGATTCGAATACGAGCAGATTCGTCGTGCTGTGCGAGAGATCGCGCCGATCCCCGAGGAGTGAGGGATCGGAAACCTCTCCCCGATGGGATCAAAACTGCACCTGAGGCGCGCGCGTCGCTTCCGGAGCAGCCTTGAAGTAATCCTTCGCCGATTCAAACCCGAAGAGGCGTGCCACCAGGACCGAAGGGAAGCGGGACGTCGCGATGTTGTACTCCTGAACGGCCTGAATGTAATCCCGGCGGGCGACGGCGATGCGATTCTCGCTTCCGGCCAGCTCATCCATCAGGCGCTGGAAGGTCTCGCTGGAACGCAGCTCCGGATACTGCTCGGCGAGCGAGAGAACCTGCACGCGCAACTGGGGCAAGAGCGCCTCGATCTGCGCATTGGCTTGAACCCGTTCTTCCGGAGTCGCATCGGGCCGAAGGAGCTGCGCCCGCGCCTCCGCGATCCGCGTGAAGACCTCCACCTCTTGCTTCGTGATCCCCTTGACCGTATTGACGAGATTGGGGATCAGATCGGCGCGCCGTTGCATCTGGTTCTCCACCTGCGACCAGCGACTGCGCACGGCCTCCCGTTTGGCGACCAGGCCATTGTAGGTTGAGACGGAGTATCCGCCAAAGAGGAGGATCACGCCTCCGAGGATGAGGCCCGCCAGCAGTGTGCGACGCCGCCGCTCGGCGCGCGCCCGGGCCAACTGTTGCTGCTCGCGCAGATAGGCCTGACGAAAGTCCTCGCGCGCCTCCGGTTCCGGACCCAACCACTCGCTCATGGCTGCACCTCCAGATGATCTACTCGTTCGATGACCTTTTGAAGGGACTCCAGGTACCGGGCGAAGAGCCGATCGGCCTCCTCCGGCGAGAGCGATCGCTTCGCCTCCCGAAGGTCGAGAATCGTCTGAAAGGGCGTCACATCAAGCGAGAGCGCCTCGCCCAGACGCGCGATGACCTCCCGCCGCTGAAGGGGAATTCCCGTGGAGCCCAAGAGCCGAAGGACGTGTCGAAAGAGGACGATGAAGCTCTTGATCGAGTCGGTCATGAGCGCGGTCACGCGCTCGGCGCTGTGGCTGGCCGGGATGTACAGCTCTCGCAATCGAATGAGCTTGCCACGCAACTCGTACTCGAGCTGGTGGCGCAGATGGACGGTCGGGACGTTCAAACCGACGAAAGGGTCTTCCCCCGAGAGGACACGATACGCCGCGCTCATATCGAGGAACTCGATGGGGAAGACATCGGCCGCATCGGCTATCTCCTCGCGCGTGAAGTAAAGCGGAAGGGGATGTCCCTGAGCATGCCACTTTTCGACAAGGGGGCCGGCAGCACGCAAGTCCGCCGGCCCGATCGTCTCCAGAACCACGAGGATATTGTAGTTTGACCGATCCGGATCGAAATCGCCTGTGACGGCTGATCCGTAGAGAACGACCGAGACGAGGCGCCGTCCATGTACGTGCTTGAGTGCTTCGACGAACTGGGTTAGTGTTTCTTCCATAAGTCGAATCCGGCGCCGGATGCGCGCGGCCGGGACCTCACCAGCTTCCGCTCGCTCCCCCTCCTCCGAAAGATCCTCCCCCGAACTCTCCGAAACCTCTTCCGCCCAATCCCCCCCACGTGTGCGAGCCGCCCCCGATATGCCCTCCGAAGCCTCCCGATCCCCCTCCACCGAAGATGATCGGGTACCAGAGCCAATCTGACCCCCCGTAAGGATGCACCCGCCGAGCGCGCCGTCTTCCCAGACGGCCCGTTCCAGTCGTCGCCGCCAGGATGAAAGTGAAGACGAACAAAAGGATGAGCAGGATGATCAAACCCGTCCCGACTCCTCGGGCTGCCTGTCGCTCCGGAGAGTAGGCGAGCGAAGGATCCGCCCCCTCAAGGGTCACCCCACGCTTCTTCGCGAGCGTGGCGACAAGAGTCTGCAGTCCGAGCTGAAGCCCCTCGCCGTACTTCTGCTGCCGAAAATAAGGGACCATCCGACGCCCTATCTCCCCGACCAACCCATCGGGTAACTCTCCTTCCAGACCATATCCCACCTCGATGCGCCACTTCCGCTCATGAGGGGCTACGAGGATGAGCACTCCCGTATCTTGCCCCTTCTCGCCGATCCCCCATCGGCGAGCCAACTCGATCGAGTACTCTTCGATCGGCATTCCCTCCAAGCTGGGAACGGTGACCACGGCGATCTCCACACCCAGCCGCGCGCGCACCTGACGGATGAGCGCATCCATCTGCGCCTGGCTCTCCGCATCCAGGATACGGGCAAAATCATTCACATAACCGCGAGGAGAGGGGAAATCCTGAGCCCACACCGGGTGAGACCCTCGCATGCCGAGGATGACGCTCACAAAAGCGAGCGCGAGAACGAACCGAAGAACCTTCTTGATCCCGCCCGGCATCACACCCACAGTTTAACAGACCGTCTCTCTCTACGCCAACGCCCCCATGAGCCCCCGTGCATTCCGGCACACGATCCCCTTCGGAACCTCGCGATCGAAGTGCGCCCGCACAATGCGACCGTCGTGAGAATCACCCCCCTTGCGCCGGATGAGCTGCCCCGGTGATCAAGGCGACAACTCGCGCAGGATCTCCTCGATCGCTTCGCGCGGGCGATCGCTCTCAAGAATAGGACGCCCGAGCACGAGATAATCGGCTCCTGCCCGCAGGGCTTCTTGAGGTGTCGCCGAGCGCTGCTGATCATACGCGGGCGCACCGGCGGGGCGAATCCCAGGGACTACGATCGCGAACTCCTGCGAAGGGACAGCCTGGCGGATGCGCGCGGTCTCCCAGGCGGACGCGACAACTCCCCCCGCTCCGCACGCATGAGCGAGACGGGCCAGGGCGACGACGACTTCGTCCGGTTCCGCCGGCCAACCCATTCCGATCAAATCCTCGGCTCCCAGGCTCGTCAGGAGCGTCACGGCGAGGACGCGCGGCGGCGTCAGCCCTTCGCGCGCGCCGACCTCCCGAACGGCCTCGACGACAGCGCGCAACATCCGCTCCCCTCCGAGAGCGTGAACGGTGAACATCTGCACGCCCAGGCGCGCGGCCTCCGCTCCCGCGCGAGCCACCGTCGTCGGAATATCATGAAATTTGAGGTCCAAAAAGACGCGCTCCCCCTGCCGCACCAGCTCGCGAACAAGGTCCGGCCCGGCCGCCGTGAAGAGCGGACTCCCGATCTTATACATCCCCACGAGCCCGCGCGTCTGCTCGACGATCTGCCGCGCACGATCGGCCGTCGAGACATCCAGCGCCAGGACCAGACGATCTCTCGGATTGCGCTCCCCCGGACTCGTCGGACGCGAGGGTACGGGCTCTCTCTCACTCATGCGCTTCACCTCCGGCAGGGATCGAGATCTCCCTCTCCGCTCAGGCGAAGGATCCGGCGGATCCCTTCCCGAAACACCTCAGGCGGAGGGAGGAGACTGACGACGAAATACCCCTCCTCCTCGAAGTCGAAGAAATACCCTGGATGCACGAGGACCCCCTCCCGTTCTAACAGCTCGATGGCAAAAGCCTCATCATCCCGCACATAAGGTATGTGCAGAATCGCATACCAGCCTCCCTCGGCCTGCAGGCATCGGCATCTCTCGGACCGAGAGAGGATTTCGCAAAGAAAGACACGATTCTCCTTCACGCGGCGCACGATCTGCCCTCCGATCGCCTCCCGCAAAGCCATCCAGCGCGGTAACGCATGCTGTACTGGAGTGCTCACCGAGAGGTAGGTATCACCGATGATCTCCAGGCGCTGAAGCGCCTCGCGGACCTTCTCCTCAGGGCCGGCGACGCCAATCCAGGCCAGCTTCATCTGAGGGAGCCCCAGAAGCTTCGAGATTCCCCCCAACACGAACGTCACGACACCGGCGGACGCTCCCCCCTGAAGCAGTGTCCCGACCCGCTCCCGATCGTCCTCATAGGCGAAGTCCAGAAAGACTTCATCGCTGATCACGGCCAGGTCATGCTCCCGACAGCACGCGAGAACAAACTCCCACTCGCTCCGCTTCACAAACGATCCGGTGGGATTATTGGGATTCACCAACACCAGCGCGCGCGTCGTCGGTCGAATGGCCTGCCGCACGCTCTCCACATCGAGAAACCACCGCTTGCGATACACCAGCCGATACGCATCCAGGTGCACATCGTTCAAACAGGCGAGGAATTCGAAGAGCGGATAGCTCGGTCGCGGGACCAGAAGGCGATCTCCGGGATCGGCCAGCAGGCGAAAGAGAAACGCATAGGCTTCGCTTGTGCTCGCGGTCAGGAAGACGCGATCCGGATCAACCTCTACCCCCTTCTCGGCATAGTAGCGCGCGATGGCTTCGCGGGCCGAGCGCGCGCCCTGCGGGGAGGGCTCGTATCGCAGATTCTCGGATTCGCGGAAGGGAGCCAGAATCGCCTCGCCGGGATAGACGAAGCCGCAGCGCGTGGGATTAGACTCGGTGAGATCGAGAATGGGCTGTCCCTGCTCGCGCCTCCTGTGGACGCGACGCGTCAGCTCATTGACCGCCCCGGGCCATTGGGTTCGTTGCGAAAACACGTTCCCTTCGCGCTCCCTCTCGTCAGAATCGAAAGAGATAGCTGAACTTCACGAAGACCTGTCGGCCTGTCGAGAGCGCCGGAGCACCTCCTCGCTGAACCCCGGCCGCGGACATCGGATCCAGGACGATGTTTTCGACGTGGTCCGTGTACCCCACATACAGAGCGGTCCACGGATTGACCAGGTACGTGAGCAGAAAGTCCACGGCGACCCGCTTCTCCCTCTCCGCGCGCACCAGAGAAGGATTGGGAAGCACGGCATTATAGTCGAGGATCGCGCGCAGCGAAAGCTCCCGCGTGAATTGATAGTTCAATTTCGCGCGGAGCAGATGATTATTGAAGATGCTGGCGGACCGATTCCCCACCCCCGGAAGCTGCCCGAAGAAGTCCTCGCGCCGCGTTCCCAGACGCGTGTACAAATAGGTCGTGCTCATCCGAAGCTGTGGCGTCGGACGGAGGGTCAGATTCAGCTCTCCGCTTTGCGCCGTTGCCGAAAAGGGGCGTAGTCCCGCCGGGGGGAAGAAATTGATCCCCGTCCCGAAGCTGTAGCTTCCGCTCAGGGAGAGCCAGCGCAGCCAGGCCGTTTCCACACTGACGCTCGTTGTGTCCTTGCGAAACCCGATGTCTTGAAACAGCTCGAAGGATTCCGAACGACGAACGGAGATTCCGGTCGGCCCGGCGAACTGCATCTGGAACCCTCCGCTGACGACCCAATCCTGAAGACGACCTCGCCGATCCCAGTTGACGAGAGTGAAGACGTTCGGTCCGAAACTCTGAAGACGGCGTCCCTCTCGAATCCAGCGATACCGAGCGAAATGTTCCATCTGTCGGATGTCCACGCGGCGGATGAAGCCCAGCGGCGCGTGAAATCGCGGGCTGCGATCCACGTACTCTCCAGAATAGAAGAAATGGCGTCCGGAGTATGAGAGATCGAGCGAGTACGCAGGCCCAGAGAACCGTTCGCCCTCACGACGCGTGAAACTGCGCATGACCTGGCCCGTGAGCGTCCAGTTTGGGCTCAGCCGAAGCAATGTATCCAGGGCCAGGACGTTGTTCGCCTGCGAGGCGAACGCACGATGCGTCCAGAGAAAGCCCAGACTCGACTGCTCGGCGAATTCGCGTTGCAGGCGCAGGACACCAATCCTCGCCCGTCGTCCATGGGCCGGATCGTCGCGCGGCACACGCGATCCCGGCGCCCGGTCATCCATAGCGAGCGCTCCAAGAGCCCACCGTCCCACTTTCCCCGTCACGCGCGCGCCGAATTGAGGATCCGCAATCCGACGGGAGAAGAAGAGATCCTCCGGTGTCCGGAAGAAGCCGGCGTTCTCCAGGAAGAAGGGGCGCTTCTCCGGGAAGAACACTTCGAACCGCTGGTTGATCGTCACCTGCGGGTCATCGGACTCCACCTGACTGAAATCCGGATTCACCGTGAGATCAAGCGTGAAGGCATCGCGCAGGACGAACTTGGCATCCATCCCGCCCCGACCTTCGACCTCCGTACGGAAGGCCGCCCCTTGTGAGCCTGAAAGGTCCAAGAATCGAGCGGCGGCGAAAGTCCCATAGGGGATGAACCACCAGTTGCGTCCTGGCGAGATGTCTTCCAGGCCTTCCAGCGTCGCCAGTTGCTGCACGAATCCGGCGACGCGCCGTGTGATATAGGGCCAAAAGGATGTCTCGTTCAGACGCGGGATCACCCTCCCCAGAGCGATCCCCCAGGTCTGCGTCCGCGCCGCTGGAAAACGCAGGCTTCGGAAAGGGATGGCCATCCACACGATGAATCCCTCCTCCGTCACGCGCCCTTCGGAGTACCAGACCGTATCGAAGCTGTAGTCATCTTCCTGCCCCTCTCCCGTGATCCCGTCGGCTTGAATGCCCAAGGGATTGGCGAGGAAGATATACGCCCGGCGCCGATCCTGAAACGTATCCAGGAGCACACCGACAAGATCGTCTTCGAAGATGGCCTCCCGCCGAGCGAGGCGCGCGCGCACCTTGGAGGGATCGTCTTTGCAAATGAAGACGACGTAGAGATGCTGCTGATCGTAGGAGAGGCAGGCGGTCGTCTCCAGGCTGACCGGAATCCCATCTCCGGGCTCCCGCTGGCGAAAATCGGAGACGCAGACCTCACCGGGAGTTCCCACTGCGTCTCCAAGTCCAGAGGGGTCCTTACCGGCAGACTGTACCCTGCGCACATAATCCTCCAATCGAGGAGGAGAAGAAACGCGAGAGAGCCGCAGGCGCGGACGCTCTTGCTGAGCCGGGCTCATGGTCCCCCCAAGAAAGAAAAATATCCCCAAGCCGATCACGAGCGCGCTCCCGTATTTCCCCATGGCGTCTTCACCTCCCGATCCCGGAACTCGCCCTCTTCTCTTCTACGGAAGGAGAGGGCTTTGAGTTCCCGCGCGCCTGGAGACTCAAGATCCCGCTCGCTCAGCGATATTCAACCCTCACGCGCTCGGGCCGACGCGAAGTGACAATGACCTCGAAGGGGATGCGCCCCAGAAGTCGCCCCTCACGCGTTCGAACTTCCACGCGCCAGCGGCCCAGCTCGATCCTTCGCTTGAACGTATAGCCGCGATATCCCTGCTCTCGTCCTCCCACGATCGCGTACGCGAGGCGATCCGTCGTCACCCATCGGCCGCGCTCATCGAGCCGTTGCCACTCGTGCAAGACGCCTTCCCTGAAATCCGTGGGGGCGAAGATCGCCGCGAAGCAATAGATGGCCTCTCCCGGCCGATACGCGAACTCGCGTTCATCATGACGCCAGAAGAGCCAGCGCGGCGGTTCGCCATAGACGACCTCGTATCGGGCGCCCACGCGCCGGACGCTGCGATAAATCCCTCCCTCTTTCAGCGCCAGCGGAACCGGAGGGATCACGTTCGCGAAATAGCTGAGCAGAAGGCCTCCACACAGGAGGCTCGGGAAGGCGAGAGCCCTGAGCCCTTCTCTCCAGCTCCCATAGATCGCGACAAGGAGAGCACCGGTTAGAATCAGGCCCAGCCCTGTGCTGAGCACAAAGAGTGTCGCGCTCATGCGCCGCATCAGGATCGGCAGAAAGAACGTCAAAAAGGCCGACCAGCAGAAGAAGTAGAGCGTCACGAGCAGCTTCACCTCCCGCAGGCGATGAGAGAAAAATTCGTTGGCCAGCAGGAGGCCCAGGAGCAAGCCCACGAAGATCAGAGACCTTCCGACAGCCGCGCTCTTGAAGTAGAAGACGACATAGCTGGACAGAAGCCCTCCCAAGAAAAAATGCACGCCGCTTGTCATCAGATCGAGCCGCCGACGCAGACGCGGCGACCGAAGGCGCCCTCGCTCGCTCCTGCCGAGGACGGCGATCAGAAATCCGGAGGCGAGCAGGTATCCGAGGAGAATCATATTGTCCGTCCACCGATCAATGCGCGTGAGCGTCACGCTGTCGTACACAAATCCGGCGATGAAGGCCAGAAGCGGCCCATACTTTCGATGGCGCGCCAGAACGGCACGCCCTCGCTCCCGCCAGCTCGCCAGAAGCGATCCGTTCATCCGTCTCCCCTCCCTAATCAAATCAAGGACACGTGGGTTGGGTCAATCGCGCGGAGAGGTCGCGCGATGCTCGTTGCCGCTCCGAAAGAATGCTCCTGGTCGGCTTGGCCTCTCTTGGGGAGGCAGCGTATGATTGGAGGGCTTCAGGGCCGATGCGACTCTGTGCCAAGGGGGGATTCTTATGAAGCGCATGGGGGTCATCCTTCTGGGATGCGCTCTGGGGCTTTCGGTCATGCCCCGGGGAGCTTCCGCGGATTCGTTCGATTTCTACGCGCGAGGTCCTTATCGTCCGTCCGTCCCGCGCCCCTCGCAGATTCTCGGCTATGAGCCGGGCGAATTCCACACGGACTTTCGCGGGATGGAAAAGGTCATCTTCGCGATCGCGCAGGCCGCCTCCGACCGCGTGCGCGTGATCGAATACGGGCAGAGCTACGAGAGGCGCCCCTTGCGCCTGCTCATCATCAGCTCTCCCGAAAACATAAATCGAATCGAAGAGATCCGCGCCCGGATTCAGAAGCTCGCCGACCCGCGAAAGCTCAGCTCGTCGGACGAAGCCGCTGCGATCATTCGCGCAACGCCCGTGATCGTCTGGTTGAACTACGCCAACGACGGCAACGAATCGGCGGCCTTCGAAGCGGCGATGCAGGTCGCCTATCACCTGGCGGCGAGCGAGGAGCCCCGAACGCGCGAGCTTCTGGAGCAGGCCATCATCCTCATCAATCCCGCGCATAATCCGGAGAGCCACGAGCGGTTTGTCGCCTGGTACAATGCCTTCGCCGTCGGGGCTGAAGATCGCCATGCTTACGAGCATAATGCTCCGTGGGGGCTCTCGACGAACAACAATCACTACCAGATCGACCTCAATCGCGATGCCCTGGCGAGCACGCAGATTGAGACGCAGGCCCTTATGCGCACCTATTTGCAATGGACCCCTCAGGTCTTCGTGGACCATCACGGGCAGACGACGACCTTCTTCTTCCCTCCCCCGGCTGCCCCCGTGAATGCGAACTTGCCCCGAGCGTACCATGAGTGGATGGACATCTTCGGGCGAGGCAATGCTGAAGCTTTCGATCGCCACGGATGGTTGTATTACGTGCGCGATGTCTTCGACCTCTTCTATCCGGGCTATTGGGATAGCTGGCCCTCCCTCAATGGAGCCATCGGCATGACGTACGAGACCGATGGAGGGGGGAGTCGAGGCCTGCGCTGGCTCCGCGAGGATGAGACCGTCATCACGCTGCGCGATGGGATCGCGAAGCATTTCGTCGCGAGTCTCGCGACGGTGGAGACGGCCGTTCGAAATCGCGAGCGTCTGCTGCGCTACTTCTACGACTTCCGGCGAACGGCTCTCGAAGAGGGAGCGCGCGGGCCCATGCGCCGTATCGTCTTGCTGCCCGGAAACGATCCGGGACGAGCCGCGGAGCTTGTGGCGACACTCTTGCGCGCCGGCATCGAAGTGCAGCGAGCCGAAGAGGAGTTCTCCTCGCGCGCGGCGTACGATTACCTGAACAAGACGACGACGGCGCGCTCGTTCCCCCGAGGATCATTCTTCGTGGATCTCGCCCAGCCGCAAATGCGCTTGGCCAAGGCGTTGCTTGAGCCCGAAGCGGAACTGGATCCGGAATTCGTCCGGCGCCAGCAGGAGATTCGTCAGAGGAACGAACGGCGGGGGAAGAACGTCCCCAAAGAGCGTTACGAATTCTACGACGTGACGGCCTGGTCTCTGCCTCTGGCCTTCGGCGTCCAGGCCTATTGGACGGAAGACACCCCACGTGTCCGTTCGGTGGCGCTGGCATTGGATGACGCCGGGCGCGTCGTCACAGCCGAAGAGCGCCGACCGATCACAAGCGGCCAGGTCATCGGAGGACGCGCGACGATGGCTTATCTGTTCTCCTATGAGACGAACGCGGCGGCGCGCCTGGCCTTCGCTCTTCTCAACGAGGGCTACAAGATCGCCGTGGCGACCCGGCCGCTCCGTGCCGAAGGTCGGGATTTCCCGCGCGGGACGCTCATTGTGCCCGTCGCGCGGAATCCGGAATCCGTGCATCAGCGTATCGCCGAGCTGGCCCGAGACTATGGAGTGACCGTCTATGCCTCCGCCAGTGCCTATACGGATCGCGGCGATACGGGGATCGGGTCCCAAGCCGTTCTCTCTCTGCGAAAGCCTCGAATCGTGGTCATCGCCGGAGAGGGCGTTTCCGTCACAAGCTTCGGCGCGATCTGGTTCCTCTTCGAACGGCGTTTCGGCATCCCCTTCATCCCGATGACTCTCTCCTCCCTCAACCGAAGCGAGCTGTTCAAGTATGATGTTATCCTCTTCCCCGATGGAAATCCGGCAGCGTACCGCACTGCACTGGGGGAGCGAGGCCTGCAACGGCTCAAGCAATGGGTCACTGAAGGAGGCGTCCTCATCGGAATCGGAGGCGCCGCAGAATTCTTCACGCAAAAGGGTGTCGAGCTGACGACCTCAAAGGTCCTCGGGGCTGAAGAAGAAGCGCCTCCCTCTTCCGCGGCGGGAACAGGTCAACCGACCTCTTCTTCAGCTCAGGAGAAGCCGGCTTCGGCTCGCCCGCTGCCCGTCCCGGGAGCCATCTTGAAGGCGACTGTGGACCGCCACCACTTCCTGACCCTCGGGTATGAGGAGGAACACATGCCTGTTCTTGTGAACTCGGCGCGCTTTTTCACCCGCAGTCGGGATGGAGCCAATGTCGTCACCTTCGAGGGGAAGGATCTGCATCTGAGCGGTTTCATCTGGCCCGGGAACACAGTGGAATTGCTCAGCGGGACGTCCTATCTCATCCACGAGCCAACAGGGCGCGGCCACGTCATCCTCTACGCTCAGGATCCCAACTTTCGCCTCTTCTGGCACGGGCTGACGCGCCTGTTCTTGAATAGCCTTCTCTTCGCCCCTGCGATCCGATGACGCGCGAAAGGCCGTTGCAACAAAAAGAGCCCGCTGCCGCAGGCGAGAGAAAAAAGCCCGTGGCGAAGCCCGAGCAAAAACCCGCATCACCTTGCTCCTTTTGCCCTTGCGGGTGAGCCCAACCTTCTTACTCCCTTTTAGCGAGACAAAAGTGACAGAAAGGCCCACTTCTAATCCGATCCAGCTTCCCTTGCTCGTTCAGAGTGGCCAGAAAAGTCCTCCAGATGCGTTCCCATGCCCGCGGAGCTGATAGAATTCCAGGGGGGTGTCTGCGATGAGGGGATCGCCGATAGCGCCCCCCCGGCGCAATTGCTCGAAAAAGTCCACGGCCTCTTCGTGGTGCAAAACCTTAATCTCCTCGAACTGCTCGCCCAGTTCCAATGACTCAGTCTCCGTGGGCTCCCGCCCCTCCTTCGCCCGAAAGAGCAGGCGGACGAACTCCCGATCGAAGCGGGCCCCGGCCCGACCGATCCCTTCCTCGCTGTTGCCGTCGAAATACAAAACGTCAATGCGGAAGTCCCGGACCCGACAGAAGGCGACATCGAAGGTGCCGTTCTGTGGCTCATCGTCGTTTATTTCACCGCGCAGGGTGAAGCTAAACG
>CAZTMT010000020.1:0-33102 GCA_964615335.1 uncultured Clostridia bacterium | reverse complement strand
CTCTCGAAGCTTGGCTGCTTCTTCCGAGAGCCGGCGCTCGAACCGATCTTCCAGACTCACAAACCGGGCCTCGATCCTGGCCACCTCTTCGGTGATTCGGGCATCAAGCTTGGCCACCTCTTCGGTGATGCGGGCATCCAGCTTGGCTGTTTCCTCGGTAATTCGTGCCTCCAGCCTGCTCGTATCCTCCGAGAGCCGGCGCTCAAACTTCTCTGCGGAAAGCTCAAGCACATCTTCCTTGGCCTGGCGAGTGGCCTCGTTGATGAGCTGCACCAGAGCTTCGGCTCCGTCTTCGCCCAGCTTCTCCCGCAGCACCTTCGGCACGGTGATGAGCGGCATCTTTTGGTTCTCCTTTCCGGCGGCCTTACTATAGCACTCCTCTTCCTGTGCGGCAAGACTTCGCCCGGCGTGCCCCTGCTCGACGATTCTCCCGGAGGGCGTCTTGCTTGACAAGGCGCTTCCGAGCCTGGTTGAATCTTCTTCGGAATCCCGAGCGAAGGAAAGGAGGCGAGCGTCGTGCAGGAGCATCCGCTCATTTATGATTGGAATCGGGTTGGGGGGGATGATCCGACTCCGCGAGAGATCGAATTCGATGACGAAACGTTGCGGGATGGGTTGCAATCGCCCTCGGTGCGGAATCCCTCGCTGGAGGAGAAGATTGAGATTTTGCATCTGATGGCGAGCCTGGGGATCGAATCGGTGGATTTAGGGCTTCCGGGGGCGGGGCCGCATGTGGTGGAGACGGTGACGCGTTTGGCGCAAGAGATCGTGCAGGCGCGTCTTCCGATTCGGCCCAACTGTGCGGCGCGCACGGTGCGGGCGGATATTGAGCCGGTCATTGACATTTCGGAGAAAGTGGGCCTGGCGATCGAATGCTGCACGTTCATTGGATCCAGTCCGATTCGGCAGTATGCCGAGGATTGGACGCTGGATGGGATGTTGCGGGCGACCGAAGATGCGGTCACATTCGCTGTCGCGCATGGGCTTCCGGTCATGTACGTCACCGAGGATACGACGCGGGCGCATCCGGAGACCCTGCGTCGGCTCTACAAGACAGCGATCGAATGCGGAGCGCGGCGCATCTGTCTGGCCGATACGGTCGGGCATGCGACGCCGCGTGGGGTGCAGGCTCTTGTGCGGTTCATCCGGGAGGTCATCGCGGAGACGGGTGAGGAGGTGAAGATTGACTTTCACGGCCATATGGATCGGGGCCTGGGCGTGATCAACACGATCGCGGCCATTGAAGCGGGTGTGCATCGGGTGCACGGCTGCGCGCTGGGCATTGGGGAGCGCTGTGGGAACACGCCGATGGATCAACTGCTGGTGAATTTGCAACTGATGGGGTACATTCGTCGGGATCTCTCGCGGCTGGGCGAATATTGTCGCGCCGTGGCGCGCGCCTGCGGTATTGAGATCCCCTTCAACTATCCCGTTGTCGGGCGCGACGCCTTTCGGACGGGGACGGGCGTGCATGCGGCGGCCGTCATCAAGGCGTATCGGAAGAACGATGTGGAGCTGGCCAACATGGTCTATTCGGGAGTTCCGGCGCACTGGTTCGGGCTGGAGCAGACCATTGAGATTGGGCCGATGAGTGGGCGGTCTAACGTCATCTTCTGGCTGGAGAAGCGCGGGATCGCGCCGACCGAGGAGCGGGTCGAGCGCATCTTCGCGCATGCGAAGCAGTCGGCGCGCGTTCTCACCGAGCAGGAGATCCTCGCGTTGATCGAACCGGTGGGAGAGGCGAGCTGACCGGCGAGAAGCGTTCCCCTCGGGGACGCTCCTGGCGCAGGCTCTTTGCGCCGTCCGGCTGAGAGCGCGCCGTCGGGACCGAGCGACTCAGAACGCGAACCGCAGTTGGAGTTCGACGCGGCGAGCGGGCAAGGCCGCGTTGGCGCGTCCGAAGAAGGGCGAGGTGAGAACACCGCTGTAATTGGCGAAGTTGACGGTGTTCAGCAGATTGGTCGCCCGAAGGACGAGGGTGAAGCTGTAGCGATATTCGCTGCTTCCGAATCCCCCCTCGCCGAGGCCTCCGCGGAAGTCTCCGCCACCTCCACCACCCATAGGTCCCCCTCCCCCACCGGGGCGTCCGGGGCCTCGCCCTCCGGGTCCGGGCATGCCGGGGAATCTCCCCTGGGGTCCCTGGACTTCCGCAGGGGGCCACGGACGGCTGGCGCGGGGCTGTCCGAATCCGAACGTCCGGCTGAGGGTCACATCCACGCTGCGATAGGCCGGGCCTGTGCCGAAGTTCCTGGGGATGATCGGCTCTCCCGGACGCGGATCGGGATTGAAGGCTCCAAAGGGCGTGATGATGGCTCCTGGTGTGGACGGGGAGACCAGCGATGGACGATCGTTGATGATCGTATCCAGGTTATTGTCTCGCCCGGTCGTGATGTTGAAGGGGCGGCTGGAGCGAAGATTCACAAAGGGCGCCAGCCGGATCTTCCAGGGAAGATTGATCAGTCCGCCCAAGAAGAACTGATGTCGCGCGTCGAAGCTGGCCCGTCCCCATTCCGAGCGAGCGTCGTATTGATTAACGGGCGTCGAGAAGGCGCCATCGGAATCGTTGCGGGTTGAGGAGAGGATGTAATTCCCAAAGAGCGTGAACGTGCGGCCCATCTGGCGGCGGAGTCCCAGGCGCAGCTCGTTGCGCAGCGAATAGGCTGTGGATTCGATCTGAAAGATCGGTCCGCGCTCGGGATGCGGAGGCAGGAACGTGCTCGGCAACGGGGCGTTGATATTGCGCGAGCGGAACAGGTGCACGCCGCGAATGCGCGAATATCCGACGCTCAGGAAGAAGCCGCGCGGGAGCTGTCGCTCCATCTCCACGGTGGCCTGCAGCGTATAGGGCGCGACCAGATCCGGGGCCAGAACGCGCACGCTTGTGGGGCGGACGGTCACTTCGCCCTCGGAGAAGGGATCGGGGAAGCCGGGGAAGCGGATGATGATCTGCTGCTGTCGCTGTCCGTCGAAGCGGATTGTGTTGAGCACCAGGCCCGTATCCAGCGAATCGTAGAAGAGGCCGATGCCGCCGCGAAGGACCATCTGTCGGCTTCCGCGCGGGGACCAGGCCCAGCCCAGACGCGGTGCCAGGTTGAGCCGATCGCGCAGATGGGTTTGGAATTCGTGGCGCAGTCCCAGCGAGAGCGTCAGATTCGGGCGCACGCGCCAGTCGTCTTGCACGAACCAGGCGAACTCCCAGACCGTGGCGGCTGCCCGCGGATCCCCGCGATTGATCGTGAACTGCGTCGGGCGCGCTCCGGGAACACCCAGCAAGACATCGCGGTACTGCTCGAGGCTGGAGAAGGTGAACGTGCCTCCGAAATTGGAACGGTTCAGATCGCTCACGCGCTCGGCTTCGGCGCGCACGCCCATCTTCACCAGGTGTCGTCCCCGGGGGATGGAGAAGTTATTGGCGAACTCCAGCTCATCCTCGGTTTGTCGACTGAAGAGGGCGTTCTGGTTACCCCCTCCGCTGAAGGCGTCCAGCACGATGATGGCCGGTCGGTCCGAGAGGGCTTGGCTTCCCGACTCGCGGCGATTGAGCTGCAGACGCAGCTCGTTGGTCATACGCCGATGCAGGAGCGAGGTCAGGGAGAAGCGCAGCGTCTGCTGTCGGCTCTCTCGAGTGGCCGCGCGCTCGGGCAGAGAGAACCCCCCCACTCCCTCGTTCCGATTGGTGCTGTCGAAGAGGCGGTAGCTGAAGCCGACGGTGTGATCGCGAGCGGGCTGCCATTCGCTGCGGATGGAGAATTCGGTGCCGCGCTGTGGCGTCTCCAGGACGGCGGCAAAAGGCGTGGGCTGAAGCGTCACGGGATCCAGAATCGTCGCCCGAATGGTCTCGTTTTCGTCCAGCTCGCGGCGTTGCAGCTGGGCGAAGAACGAGGCTTTGCCCCGGATGAGCGGACCGCTTGCGAAGCCGCCGTAGCGGCGGACCTGCAGCGGCGCGCGCACGGGCGCAAAGGCGTTACGCGCGTTGAGCGCCTCGTCGTTGAAATCGAAGAAGCCATTGAGGCGAAACAGCTCCGTGCCCGGGCGCGTGAGGATCTCGATGCGCCCGCGTCCGGGCTCGCGGAATTCGGCTGAGAAGGGATTGCTGTTGATGCGAATCTCTCGAATGGCGCTGCGCGGAGGAATGCGTCCGCGCTCGCGGAAGCCGTCCACGAAGACCTGCACATCTCCGGCGCCGACCGAGGGTCCGGCCATCTGGCGCAAGACCTCCAGCAGCTCGTCCGGGTCATCGGGCAAAGCCTGCAGATCCTCTCCGCGGATCACGATGGCCGAGAGGTTGGTATCCGGCTCGACCGAAACGCGCGTCTCTTCGGTGACCTCCACCTGCTCGGTGATCAGAATCTGCAGCACGATCGTGAGCGGATGAGGCACGAGGGTCTCCCCGCGTCGGACGCGCACGGTGGCCGCCGGACCGGGTTCCAGGGTGAGCGCGGGCTCCTCATAGGGCGCGAACCCTTCGGCCGTGACGCGCATGCTGTAGGTCCCGGGGGCCAGGGCAGCGAAGCGAAATTCTCCGAGGGCATTGGTGACCTGCTTCTGCTCGTGCCCCTGGGCATCTCGGAGGACGACCTCAGCGCCGATGACGATCGCGCCGGTGGGATCCACGACGATCCCGCGCAACTCCAGTGCGCCTTGAGCCAGCCCCTTCGGTATCCCTCCGAGAAGAAGAGCGCTCAGGCTCACGATCCCCAGGACGTACCTCCCTCGCTTCTTCATGACTCCCCCTTTCATACGGCTCACTCGACGGCATCGGAACCGCTGCTGAGGGTGAAAGCGTGCGTGCGCACGGCCGGATAGAGAGCGTCGCGCACGCGCTTGTAGGGAGCTGTCAGAGCGTCCGTATTCTGGACGACCGTGCGCCAGCTCTCGTTGAATCGAAAATTCTTGACCGGAGAGGTGATCTCTCCCTTCTCGATCAGGAACAACCCGTCGCGCGTCAATCCGGTGCTCGTCCCCAGGATCGGATTGAGCGCGCGGATGTACCAGAAGCGCGTGACCAGAAGCGCCCGATCAGTTTTTCGGATGAGGTCTTCGAGCGTTCCTTCTCCGCCCTCGATGATGAGGCTTGTGGGCGCGCCTGTCGGCTCTCGATTCTCGCGCCGAGCTTGTGCGGGAGAAAGGATGAGGGCGCGCACGATGCCTTTTTCGATCCAGGTGATCTGTCGCGTGGGGAGTCCGGCCTGAAGGAGAGCGGCTCCGGCGCCCATCTCTCCGCCTCCGGGTCCGAATCCTCCTCCGGGCAGAGCGAAGGGCATGCCGAGCAGTTTCGGATGCGCCGGATCGCTGCGCAGCGTATAGAGCGGATTGATCAGGGGCTTTCCCAGCTCCACGCGCTCGGCCGGCAGAAGCGAAGGATCGGGGCCGAAGACTCCTCCGCCCCCCCCGCGTCGGCCTGTCAGAAGCTGGGTCACGTTCGGTCCCATATCAGCGAAGGCATCGGGCTCCAGGATGACTGTGTACTCGCCCGGAGGCAGCGGGCGGGGATTCACCGAGCGGAGGGCTTTCTGGGCGGCTCGGGCGGCTGCCTCCTCGACGTCCAACTCCGCGAAATCGCGCGCGCTTGTGGCCGCCCATCCGGAGCCGCTGCCATCCCGCGTCCGAAAGGTCATGGAGATCTGCGAATCCGTCGCGGCGTGATAGGCGAAAAGCCCCGCGCTATTGGCCAGGGCCACGACGCTGGCACTTGTGGTCAGGAAAGCCGCGGCGACAAGCTGCTTCGCCTGAGCGGCGGCCAGGACCCGTCGCATTCGGTCGGCCCGTTGCTGGGGCGTCGCTCGAGCCGTACTCTCGAAAAAGGCGCGGATCGGCAGATACGACTGAGGTCCGGGAAGAGGCGGGCGCTCTTCCGGAAGCGGCGTTCCGAACAACGGCGAACGCGCACGGCTTTCGGCCTCGCGCACGACCTCGCGCAAAGCGGCTTCGCTCAGATCCGCCGTCGTCGCCGTGCCGAGCCGATTCTCCACCACAAGCCCCACGGTCACCGTCGTCGTATAGGTGGAGCCGCTGGTCGTGATGGCGTTGAAAGCGGCGCGCAGATGCGTTCCGTAGCTGCGACGAAAGAGCACGACCGTCTCCCGAGAGGGCGAGAGCGACAGGAGCATCTCCGTCAGACGGCGCACGTGATCTGGATCGAGCAGAAAGTCCGAAATCCCCTGCGTCGGCCTCGGCAGGAGAAATCCTCCGAAGCCGAGAACATCGCGCCGCGTTCGGCCTGCAGTGGTCATCGTTCACACCTCCCCGGAATTCAAGACCGTGATATTGCGGAAGCGCGCCATGGCGCATCCGTGACTGACGTTGTTGGTTTGCTGCGGCTCGCCCTTGCCATCTCCGGGCGTGCCCTGATTGACCCAGTATTCCTGGCTGCAGATGGCATCGCAGGCGTTCCAGAACTCCGGCGTGTAGGATTGATAGACGACGTTGCGGAGCATGCCGACCTTCTTGCCGTTTTTGATCTCCCAGAAGGCGTTGCCGCCGAATTGGAAATTGAGCCGCTGCTGATCAATGGAGTAGCTCCCGCGTCCGTCAATGAGGATGCCCTCGCGGGTATCGGCGATGAGGTCTTCGGGGCTCAGTCGCTCCTTCCCGGGTTCGAGCCAAACGTTAGGCATGCGCGGGATCGGGATGGAGCTCCAGCTATCGGCATAGCTGCATCCGCGGGAGAAGTTCTCTCCGACATGATGCGCCAGCTCTCGCGTCGTCTGATAGCCCACGAGAATTCCCTCGCGGATCAAGTCCCAACGTTGAGCCGGTACGCCGTCATCGTCGTAGCCGACGGTGGCCAGGCCGCCGGGCGTCGTCCGATCGGCGACGAAGTTGACGATCCGCGAGCCGACGCGATATTTCCCCCGCTTGTCCAGGGTGAGGAAACTCGTCCCGGCGAAGTTTGCCTCATAGCCCAGGACGCGATCCAGCTCCGTCGAGTGTCCGATGGACTCGTGGATCGTCAGGTAGAGATTCGAGGGGGCGATGAGCAAGGTGTAGCGTCCGGGCTGCACCTCTCGGGCCGAGAGCATCTCGACGGCTTCATGGGCTGTGCGCTCGGCGATCTCAGTCCAGTTCAACTCCTCGACGTATTCGTAGCCGATGCTCTGCGGAGGGATGAAGGCATTGCGCGTCGCGACGTCGGGGCGCGGGCGGGCGTCTCGTCGCAGAGCGGTGACGGCGAGATTGGGAAGCACGTGATAGATGTGCTGCTCGATGTAGGAGCCTTCGGTTGACGCGAAGCGCTTGTGCTCATGCAGAAAGCCCAAAGAGACGCTCACGCGGGCCACGCCGGCGACTCGACGCGCGATCTCCTGGACGCGAGTCAGAAGGGCGACCTTGTCCTCCAGGCGCACGTCGAAGGGATTTTTCCGCAAGGACGTCTGCCAGGTGTCCCGATAGGCCTTCACCGGAGCCAGCCGCACGCGCGTCGTGTTGATGGCCGCGTTGGCCTGGGCAATAGCGACGGCTTCGCTGGCGATGCGTCGGATCTCATCGGGGGTGACCATGGGGCTTGCGGAAAATCCCCATGTTCCGTTGTAGAGGACGCGCACGCCGAAGCCGAAACTCTCCGAGCGCGTGACCCGCGCCGAAGCGCGATCGCGCTCCTCCCCGCCCAGGGGTGCCAGCAGGGCGCCGAAGCCGCCGCCGGCCGGACCCAGAGCGACGGTCTCGCGGCGCGACCGGACGATGCGAATATCGGCATAGCTAGCTCCGAGCCGCCGCGCCGTCTCCAGGGCGATATCGGCCAGCTCCTTCCAGTCCTTCAAGGCCAGCGTCTGCGCCGACACCTCCAGCCGGGAACTGAGCGGCCACGCGATCAGCTCCTCAGCCGGCAGCGCGACGGCTGTCACCACGCTGTATCTCAAGAACTCCCGTCGCGAGAGCGTCATTCTCCCCTCCTTCGGATGGCCTTCGTTCCCCAAGGACGTCCCGCAGCCGCGCCCCGGTTACATTTTCCCTTCCCGAAGGGCCGCCCGAGGATACCGGGCGACCATTGCCGACGGCGAGGCGATCGGTCTACCATACAGGATCGGGGAGGAAAAGCGAACGTGAGGGCACAGATTCTGGCGGCTGCCTTCCTCTGGCTTATGCTCTGGCCTTCGGTTCAGGACCCGCGCCGTCCGCCGCCTAATCCCACAACGCCGGAGCGTCCTAAAGGCACGGCGATCACCTTCGGGGGGAGAGCTCATGAAGAGCTGTTGCCCAATCCCTACCGATTTCCTCTTGCGCCGGAGACCATCTCGGGAGCTGTCCTGGAGTTGCTCAAGGAACTGGAATTGCCGCTGGATGAGAAGGAGAGTCAGCCCCGGCTGGGGCTCTTTCGGACCCAGTGGTACGTCTTCAGCAAAGGGATTCATACCCGAAACGAGCTTTTGCGTGTGGCGGATCTTCCGGAGAGCGAGCCGCACAACTGGACACAAGCCCGGTATCGGCTGGAGATTCGTCTTCAGCTCATTGAGTCCGCCGTCACAATGGTCACGGTCACAGCAGACATAGAAGGGCAGGTCCAGGATCTTCTGAGCAGCCGCTGGATTCGCTGGCGGTCTCGCGGGGTCATCGAGGATAACATCTTGCGCGCGCTGAGCGAGCGCTTAGGTGTGAAGTGAGCCATGCTGGAAGCCCTGTTGGGCGCGATTTTGATTCTGGGCGCTTTTCTCCTCTGGCGCTCTCTGGTGCGACAGCCGAGAGCGATCCGGGCTCGCGCGCCCGCCGGGAAAGGTCCTGTGCCCGCGGAGGAGATCTCGCGCCAGGATCCAAGGGCGATGCACGAACCGGTGCGAGCCGAGGAAGCGGGCATCCGAGGGCCTGAAGGGATTCCGGCTTCTTCCCCGGCTCCGTCGTCCCCCGCATGGGTGGGGAAATCGGAGAAACCGTGGATTCGCCGAGCCGGGGAGCACCGCGGGAGCCTCTGGATCAGTCGCGCGCTTCCGCCCGAACTGGAGCGCGCGCGCCTGCACCGCGAACTGCGGGAGCTGGCTGACCGGCGACGCCGCGCGCAGCGCCGCCGGCTCCTTGTGGGAGCGATCGCGATGGGAGCGCTGGCTCTTGTGCTTCTCATCCCCTCGGTGCGTTCGGCTCTGAGGCCTTCTCTGGTGTGGATGGGCATGCGACTGGGCCTTATCGCGCCCCCGCCCCCTCCGGAGCCTGCCCCCCTCCCCCGAGACCTGGAAGTCTCCTATTCGAATCAGGTCGAACAGAAGCAAGGTCGCCTCATCTTTCGAGGAACGGTGCGAAATATCTCCCAGAAGACCTTTGACTCCCTCTACGCCGAACTCTCGCTTATTCGGCGCGAGAGCCAATTGATGGAGACGCGCATCGTTCCGATTCGTCCCTCTCGACTTGGTCCGGGAGAGCAAGGAGTGTATGAACTGGTCGTCTCAGCTTCCGAATTCATGGGAAACCGTCGCGTGCGTATCTTCGCCGCAGGGGCGGAGGTTCCTTACCGATACGTTCTGCCCGAAAGGCGAAATCCGTGACAATGGGCCCGAAGAGAGGGCTCTCCCGGCGGCGGAAAAAACCGGAACTTTCCGCGCGGCTTCTCCGTCTTTACTGGAGGCTGTACAAATGTGAAACGGACAGGAGCTTTCGCTCGCAGGAGAGAGCGGAAGAGGTAACAAGCTATGTGCCTAGAAGCGGTTCGATCACTGGCAGAAGGGCAGTTGATTCGGGCGTCGGCGGCCGGAGACGAGCAGGCCTTCGAGCAGCTCTATCGGCTCCATTCGGGCCGCGTCTACTCGCTGGTCTTGCGCATCCTGGGGAATGCGGCTGATGCCGAGGACGTCACGCAAGAGGTTTTCCTGCAAGTCTATCGGAAACTGAAGACATTTCGCGGGGATTCGGCCTTCACGACCTGGCTGTATCGCCTCACGGTCAATGCGGCGCTCATGCACTTGCGCCGCAGCGTCGTGCGGCATGAGCAGGCGGAAGGCGAGGAGCAGATCAAGACTCTCACCGATCGAGCGGCGCGAGAGAAGAGCGGAACTCTTGTGGATCGCCTGGCCCTGGAGCGAGCCATTCAGGCCTTGCCGCCCGGATATCGCACGGTCTTCGTCCTGCATGACATCGAGGGGTATGAGCATGAAGAGATCGCGCGGATGCTGGGGGTGAGCACAGGGACGACGAAATCGCAACTGCACAAAGCCCGGATGCGGTTGCGCCAACTCTTGACGGCTCCTCCCACTCTCCCCGAAGAATCGGAGGACGCGGCAGCCTCCCCACGCCCCCGATGAGAGGGTGCGGACGGTATTCCTCGGCAAGGGTACGGCCTCAGAAGGTGAAGAGATAGGTGAATTTCACCATGAGCGCGCGATCCAGCAGGCGTCCCGTGCCCGACTCTCGCCGTTCGTTATACACGATGAAGAGATCGCTCAGCGGGCGATGGATGATGTTGAATCGAATGTTGGAGGACCAGGTTCGCGCGACGTTGTTGTATTGGACCAGAGCATTGAGGAATATGCTCGTGCTGAACGAATAGGTGGCGCGCAGGGAGAAGAGGTTGGTGCGGAATCGCCCCGTCTGGAGATTGATGTTGTTGCGCGTGTACGTGAGGCTCATGCGGAACCGATAACCGGAGCGCACGTTCAGTCCGCCCGAATAACTCTGGCGATACCCATCGTAAAAGGGTCCGGTTCCCCCTCGGAAGCTCACCGAAAGCGGTCGGCTGCGATCGCTGTTGAGCAGGAAGAAGTACTCGTTGAAGCTGTAGTCTCCGGCGAGCACATCCGTTGTCGGATGGATGCGAAAGACATCCGGCAAGTGTTCGCGCGTGGAATTGACGCCGACTTCCAGGAACGTGCCGTCTTGAAACGTGATGGGGAGATGATAATCCACCAGCCGCGTGTCGAGCCGTCCTGACGGATCCATGATGTAGTCGAGCTGCCAATGGGGGAAGATCTCGCGCACAGTTCGCCCGAGAGCGCGGGGCCGCCAGTGCAGGCCGAAGAAATGCGAAGCCTTCTGGATACCGTAGCGCGGGATGAAGCCCAGCTCGTTCCGGAAATTCGGTCCGATGCTGGTGAAGGAATGGCGCATATCCCAGAAGTTGTCGCGCCAGCTCATGCCGACGCGCCAGGCGGTCGTGCCCTCGCGCAAGCCCGGAGCCGCCGCCTTGGCCACATAGCCGTGAATGTTCAGATTCTCGAAGAAGCGGAAGTTGGCGTCTCCGCCATAGATGCGATTGAATCGGTCGGGGCGATGCACGTTGAGGACCATCAGGCCCAGATCGGAATTGGCCCACACGTTGCGCCGAACGCGCGCGACCGTGAAGTTGGTTGACGGAGACGTGCTCCACGCCTCTTGCTGGATATTCAAGAAGCCCAGCTCGTAGGGGCCGGCGCGCCCGGTCAGGCGCACGCCGGCGCGCAAGGGGATCGGCTCCCCGTTCTCGGAGAGACCAATATGCCGGCTGAAAAAGAGGATCAGATCGTTGCGCGCGGCTCCCAGGCGTCCGCCCATTCCCCCTCCAGCGCCACCTCCCATCCCCCCTCTCTGCTCGCCGGGGCCGAACCGAAAGATCCCCGACCCTTCGAGGAAGAAATCGCGCTTCTCGGGAAAGAAGAGGCTGAACCGCGTGAGATTGATCTGCTGCTCGTCGGCCTCGACCTGCGAGAAATCCGTGTTATAGGTGAAGTCCAGCGTCATGCCTGACGTCACGCCCCACTTGGCATCCACTCCCCCATCTCCACGCAGGACGCGATGCGGGGTGGGTCCTGCGGCGGAGAAGTCCGCCCAGCTTCCGATGACGTATGGTTTCAGGCGGAGGTCCGTTCCCGGGCGAATGCCTTCCAGTCCTTCGAGCACGCCGGCGCGGGAGACATAGTGGATGCTGCTGAACATGCGGGGAATGGGAGCCCAGTAGGTCTCCTCGTTCTTCCGCCGAATGCGCCGCATGAAATTGATGCCCCAGACCTGGACCGGACCGGCGCGAAATTTGAGCGTTCGGAAGGGAATGCCCATCTCCACGGTCCAGGCGCGCTCGTTGATCTGTACCCGGACGTACCAGATGCCATCCCAATCCGAATTCACCTCGCGCCCCTCGCTGGTCATCTGCGCATCCCATTTCGCGCCGCCCGGATTGGTGGCGAATTCGTATCCGTTTCGCCGATCGAAGAAGGTGTCCAGCACGACCTGAACGACATCGCCATCGGAGAGGCTGAAGTCCTTCCGCAGCTCGCTGATGATGAGGCGAGAGATCTCACTGTCGTAGGCGATGATGCCGATGTAGAGCATCTGGTCATCGTAGACGACGCGCGCTTCGGTCGGTTCGGTCGCCGGTTCCCCCTCCCGGGGTTCGGTCTGCATGAAGTCTCCGGCCACTGCGGCGCGCTGCCACACGCTCTCGTTCAGAATCCCGTCCAGGATGATCTTCTCCCCCTCGCGCAGTCGTTCCGCGCGCAGGCGATAGTCTCGCGCCCCTCGGCGAAACTCTCCCCCGGGGATCTCGGCCTTCTGCCCCCCGGCCTGCCCAGGAGACGGAGCGAGACCCCACGCTCGCTCTGCCAGAACCCCGGTGCACAAGATCAGAAGGCTCGCGGCCAGCATCCGGGCGCACCCGACCATTCGCCTTCGCATCCGTCGGTTCCCGAGCATTCGCTCCACCGCCCCGTTCCTCACATGCGACTTTTTCCCGCAGAAGCCGCGGAAGATGATGTCAAAGAACACGCCCCGATGTCAAACGCGCGCGGGACCGAGCGAGGTGAACCTCTTGCTTTTGGGAAAAGGGAACGCTACGCTTGAAAACGCCGAACATATGGAGGGAGGGAATCGTCAGGGCCGGGTCCTCAAGGCGATCCGTGGACACTACTGGGTGGAGACTCCGGAAGGGCTCTATCACTGCCTGGCTCGCGAGAGCTTGACCAAGAAGCTCCAGGCAGCCAATCCGATCGTCGTCGGCGATGAGGTTCTGCTGGAGGTCGTGGACGAAACGAAGAAGGAAGGGGTGATCGTTCAGGTATATCCGCGTCGCACCAAGCTCTCGCGGAAAGTCGGCACGGGGACGAAGGAAGTGGAACAGGTTATCGCCGCCAACGTAGACCGTCTGGTCATTGTCTCCTCGGTCTCCGAGCCTCCGTTTCGCCCGGGTCTCGTGGATCGGTATTTGGTGGCGGCAGCCAAAGGAGGGCTCGTTCCGATCCTCTGCGTGAACAAGATAGATCTGGGAGGACTCGAGGCGCTTCAGGACACGCTCCAGACGTATCGCGACCTCGGCTACGTCGTGATCCCGACAAGTGCCAAGACAGGAGAAGGCCTTGAGGAGTTACGGCAGCAGCTTCGCGACGCCACGTCGGTCTTCGCCGGGCATTCGGGTGTCGGCAAGTCGTCCCTGCTGCGCGCCCTGGTCCCTGGCATCGAGGTGAAGATCGGCGATGTGAATCCCCGCACGGGGCGAGGCCGGCATACGACGACGGCGGCGGAACTCATGCGCCTGCCCGACGGGGGGTATGTCATGGATACGCCCGGCATCCGGCAATTCAGCCTCTGGGATTTGACCGAAGAGGACCTGCGGCGGTTCTTTGTAGAGATCGCCCGATATGGTGCGAACTGCCGATTCGGCGATTGCTCACATATGGTCGAGCCCGGCTGCGCCGTGCGCGCGGCTGTGGAGAAGGGGCGCATCCACCCCCGCCGATACGAGAGCTACCTGCGCCTTCTGGAGGAAGCCCGAGGAGAGATCGCGTGATCGCCCTCAGGAGGGCTCCGCGGGCCATTTCTCTCCTTCCCAGGCCATATCCCAGAAGCGCACTTCGTACTGAGCGGTCACCAGAAAAAGCGCCCGCATGGATTGGCGCGTCGCTTCCGATGCTTCTTCGGCCAGAGAATCGAGCGTCTGCTCGAGCCATTCCACGTATTGGCGAAAGGAGGGGCTGGTCCAGTTCTCGATGAAGTCCTGCCAGGGGCTCTGCTGGCGTTGATTCTCCCGCACCCAGCTCCAGGCATCCAGATAGGCCTTCTCGGCCGCGTAGAGCACGGTGAAGGCTTCCGGGAAGGAGCGCCCGTAGGCCGTCGCCAGAAGGAACTGAACGTAGGCGTGGCAGGTCGGGCTCATGGCGATGCCCGCCAGAGAGACCTGCTGCGCGCGGGCCAGGCGCTCGAACAACTCCAGCTCCCGATGGAGGCCGACGAGTGCTTCACTGAGTGGACGGCGCAGAAGCGGCGGAGCTTTCGCCACAAGAACGGCCAGGAAGGGGATGGCCTCGCCGACAAAGAGATAGTCCTGTTGCAGCCAGCGCGCGAACGCTTCGTGCGCGATCGTGCCCGAGGCCGTCTGGGCGAGAAACGGATGCTCTCGCATGGCCGTCCAGATCGGCTGGGCGTGACGGAGCAGCTCTTCATGCCAGGATGGCATTGTTCTCTCCTCCGGGCAGCGCGAGGGCGGCCGTCGGACGACGGCCTGTCTCAGGACATCGAGCGGCGATATTCCTCATAGGCGCGGCGGCACTGCTTGAGAAGATCCTCGGAGAAGGTCACGCGATAGGGATACTTGGCGACGAAGTCCGGCACCTGCGTCACCTGTGCGCCCAGTAGCCGCAGCGCCCAAGGAGCCTCATGGGCCGCGATCCCGTATCGCTGCAGGGCTCCGAGCAATCGCGCCAGCGGCATCTCGCGATAGATCTTCCGCCCTCGCGCCACATATTCTCCGATGGCCAATTCGGCCTGCCGCCGCAATCGCGGTGCGTCTTGGGCCCAAGCTGCGGGATCCGCGAAGAGGTCCATAGACCATCCGTTCCCTGTGCTGGGCGCATCGGCAACGCCATGACGTCCTCACGGGAACTTGGCTGGGGCGATCCGCACGTCACAGGCCGATCGGTTCCTCCTCGGGAGTGCGCATCCGCTGCATCCATTCCTCCAGGAAATGCGTTGAGATGCGCCCAGCGATGAAGTCGGGGTCTTGAAAGATCTTCTGGTGCATCGGGATGTTCGTCTGAATCCCTTCGATGATGAAGCCTTCGAGCGCCCGTCGCATCTTGGCCAGGGCGCGCTCGCGATTCCGATCCCGGACGATGAGCTTCGCGACGAGCGAATCATAATAGGGCGGCACCGTGTAGCCGGGATAAAGAGCCGTATCCACGCGCACGCCGGGTCCGCCAGGGATCGTGATGGCCGTCACCGTTCCCGGGGAGGGCATGAAGGTCTCCGGGTCTTCGGCGTTGATTCGGCATTCGATCGCGTGGCCTGAGAAGATGATCTCCTCCTGGCGGAAACTGAGCGGCTCGCCTGCCGCGATCAGGATCTGTTCGCGCACGAGATCCACGTTGGTGACCATCTCGGTGACGGGATGTTCGACCTGGATGCGCGTGTTCATCTCCATGAAGTAGTACTGCTCGCCGTCGAAGAGAAACTCCATCGTCCCGGCGCTTGTGTATCCGATCTCCCGAGCGACGCGCGCGGCCAGCGCGCCCATCTCCGCGCGTATTTCGGGCGTGAGAGCGACCGAGGGAGATTCTTCGATCAGTTTCTGATAGCGCCGCTGGATGGAGCATTCGCGCTCGCCCAGGTGCACGGCCTGGCCGTGTTCATCGGCCAGGATCTGGATCTCGATATGGCGAGGGCGTTCGAGATACTTCTCGATGTAGAGATCGCCGCATTTGAAGGCCGCGGCGGCCTCGCTTTGCGCGGCCAGGAAAGCCGTCGGCACCTCCTCGCGCGCGCGCACGATACGCATCCCGCGACCGCCTCCTCCGGCTGCCGCTTTGAGGATCACCGGAAGCCCGATTCGGTCTATGACGGCCTGGGCCTCTTCCACACTGCGAACGACACCGTCGCTACCCGGGAGCACGGGCACGCCCAGAGCTTTCATCGTCTCGCGCGCCCGCACCTTATCCCCCATCAGGCGAATGATCGAGGACGGCGGCCCGATGAATTTGATCTGGCACGCCTCGCAGACTTCGGCGAAGTAGGCGTTCTCGGAGAGAAATCCGTAACCCGGGTGAATGGCATCAGCATCAGTGATCTCCGCCGCGCTGATCAGAGCGGGGATGTTCAGGTAGCTTTTGCTGGAAGGCGGAGGGCCGATGCACACGGCCTGATCGGCCAACTGTACGTGCAGCGCTTCGCGATCGGCTTCGGAGAAGACGGCGACCGTCTGGATCCCCAACTCCTGGCAGGCCCAGATGACGCGGCAGGCGATCTCCCCTCGATTCGCGATAAGCACTTTGCGGAACATAGGCTCAAGGACGGGTATTGGGCTTGATGGCGAACAGAGGTTGTCCGTACTCGACCGGCTCTCCGTTCTCCACGTAGATCTTGACCACGACGCCGGCCACATCGGAGGTGATCTCGTTCATGAGCTTCATGGCCTCGATGATGCACAGCACGGTCCCCGGCTCCACGTGATCGCCGACCTCGACGAAGGGACTCGCCGTGGGATTGGGAGCACGGTAGAAGGTCCCGACGATCGGCGATTTGATGATATGGTAGAGCTTCTCCTCCTCGACCGAAGCCGGAGCGGGGGCCGGAGCGACCGCCGTCGCAGTGCTTGTCGTCGCCTCCTCCGGCGGAGGTCCCGAAGTCCGAGGCGCCGGCTCCGGAATAGGTGCGACCGTCTGCAAAATCGGCGGAGCATTGCGCCGAATGCGCAGCTTGAAGTCCGGCTGCTCCAGCTCGAACTCGGCGAACTCCTTCTCGGCGACAAGCCGAATGATCTCCTTGAGTTCTTTGATGTTCATCGTTCAGATGACCAGGAGCTCTTTCGGCGTGGGCGTCAGGACCTCGCAGCCCTTTTCGCCGACCAGGACCACATCTTCGATCCTCACGCCCCCCCATCCGGGGAGATAGATGCCCGGTTCGACGGTGACCACGGCGGCAGCGGGCACAGGGGTCTGCTGTGATGGTCCCAGGCGCGGGGCCTCGTGGACTTCCAGACCCAGGCCGTGGCCCGTCGCATGCCGATAGAAATCGCCATAGCCGCGCGCGGCGATCACCTGACGCGCCAGGGCGTCAATTTCAGAAGCGCGCATTCCCGCGCGCAGATGTTCCTCGCACTGGGCTTGCGCCTGCCGCACGGTCTCGTACACTTCGCGCGCGCGCGCATCGGGCGTGCCCACGTAGACCGTGCGCGTCATATCGCTGCAATACCCCTCGATGACGATCCCGAAGTCAATCACGACGAACTCATTATATCCGATTCGCTTCTCGGAGGCGACACCGTGCGGCCAGGCCGACCGCTCTCCCGAGGCGACGATCGTCTCGAAGGCGATCCGCTCGGCTCCGGCTCGTCGCGCGCGATACTCCAGTTCGGCGGCCAGGTCTCGTTCGCGCACTCCGGGCCGGATCTCCTTCACCAGGTCGGCGAAGACCTGAGAAGCCAGCGTCACAGCCCGACGGATCGCGCGCTGCTCCTCCGGATCCTTCACCAGGCGCAACGCTTCGATCAGGCCGCGCGTGGGAACCCACGAGCAGCGCTCATGAAGCCGAGAGGCGAAGAACTCGCACCGGGCGACGCTCAGGCGCTCGGCTTCAAATCCAATGCGCCGAAGCTCCCGCCGCGCCAGGAGATCCGCTGTCGTCAGATCGAGCGAGGATTCCGAGGGGACGATCCGAGCGGCGACGTGCGCTTCCGCCTGACTCAGGTAGCGAGCGTCTGTGACAAAATAGGTCTCCTCGAGGGTGATCAGGACGATCCCTGCGCTCCCGGTGAATCCGGTCAGGTATCGAATGTTCGGCAGATGGGTGACGACCAGCGCGTCCAGCGACTGCTCGGCGAGCACACGTCGAACCCGTTGCTGCCGCGCCTGAAAGTCCATGAAGCGACCTCGACACAGACGCGCCTCAAGAGGCCTTCTTGCTGTCAACCAGTTCGATCAGAGCCAGAGGGGCTCCATCCCCCTTTCGCGTTCCGAGCTTGAGGATGCGCGTGTATCCTCCCGGGCGGTCACTGTAGCGCGGGCCGATCTCGTCGAAGAGCTTCTTGAGCGCCTTCACACCCGCGGTCCGTTCGATCGTGCGCACGGGCTCCTTCTTGTGCTCGCGGAAGCGCACCTGGGCATGCCCCCCGATGACGTATCGAGCGGCCAAGCGGCGATAGTGAAGGGCTCGGGCCGGAGAATCCGCCTTCAGACTCCGTCGCGCGAGCGTGATCGCGCGCTCCGCGAATCGGCGCAACTCCTTGGCCTTGGCCAGCGTTGTGACCACGCGCTCCTCAATCAGCAGGGATGTGCAGAGATTGCGCAGCAGAGCCAGGCGATGCTCTGTCGGACGCCTCAGTTTTCGATGATCCACACGATGGCGCATGGGCTCGCCTCCTCAGGAGATCACCTGTCCCTTCTCATCCAGCTTCATCCCGAGCGAGAGGTTGAGGCTCGCCAGGACGTTCTTCACCTCATTGAGCGACTTCTTGCCGAAATTCTTCACCTGCAGCATCTCCTCTTCGGTGCGCTGCACGAGATCGCGGATGGTCACCACACCGGCGTTCTTCAAGCAGTTGAACGCGCGAACCGACAGCTCCAGCTCCTCAATCGGGCGATTGAGCACCTCCTCGGGGATGACGCGGGGAGGTTCGGCGACAGGCGAGATGAGTTCCTCGACCTCCTCCTCCTCGAAGTCAATGAAGATGGAGAGGTGATCCTTGACGAGCTTGGCCGCCAGTCCCAGAGCATCAGCGGGCCGGATCGCGCCGTTGGTCCAGATCTCCAGAATGAGCCGATCGTACTCGGTCACCTGCCCGATGCGCGCGGGCTCGACCGTCATATTGACCTTGCGAATGGGCGAATGGACGGAATCCACCGGGATGTATCCCGCGGGCAGGTCGCTGTCGAAGTTCCGCTCGGCGGGCACATAGCCCCGTCCCCACTTGACGCGCATCTCGACGCTGAGCGATCCGCCTTCGGCGACGGTTGCGATATAGATGTCCGGATCGAGGACCTCGATGTCGCTGGAGGTCTCGATATCGCGGGAATAGACCTCGCCCGGGGTGTCCTTGTGGAGTCGCACCGTCACCGGCCCTTCCGTATGCAATCGGAAGGGGATGCGTTTGATGTTCAGGATGACATCGGTGGCGTCCTCGACGACTCCCGGAATAGGAGCGAACTCGTGCAGAACGCCCTCGATCCGCACAGCCGTCACCGCCGCCCCTTCGATGCCCGCCAAAAGCGCGCGTCGGAGGCTATTGCCGATCGTCGTCCCGAACCCGCGCTCGAACGGCTGCGCGGTGAATTTCCCATAGCGATCGGTGAGGGTCTGGACATCGCAGACCACGCGTCTGGGTCTCTGGAAGCCCCTCCAATATTGTATGCTCATAGCTCCCTACTTCGAGTACAGTTCTACGATCAGGTTTTCGCGAATATCGGGAGGGATATCGGCTCGCCCCGGCAGCGCGAGGACGCGCCCGCGGCAGTTCTCGGCATCCACCAATTCGAGCCAGGAGGGACGGCCCATGCGCCCGGCGGCCGTCCGCAGCGCCTCCTGCACGTGGACGTTCTGCCGCATCTCGGGCGCGACGCTGATCTCATCGCCCGGGCGCACGCGGAAGGAGGGGATATCTACGGTGCGCTCGACGTCCCCTCGCTTGACCCGGATATGCCCGTGATTCACCAACTGCCGAGCGTGCGCTCGCGACAGAGCGAATCCGAGACGGTACACGACATTATCCAGACGCCGCTCCAGCAGCGTGAGCAACGTTTCTCCGGTCACGCCCTTGCGACGCGACGCCTCCTCGAAATATCGCCGGAACTGTCGCTCCAGGACCCCGTAGATGCGCTTGACCTTCTGCTTCTCGCGCAACTGCTCGGCGTATCCGATCAGCTTGGCCCGGCGCATCTCGCGGCCGTGCTGTCCGGGAGGGAACGTCCCGCGTTTCTCAATCGCGCAGGAGGGCTTGAAGCACCGATCCCCCTTGAGGAAGAGCTTCATGCCCTCCCGACGGCATAATCGGCAAACTGGTCCGGTATATCTGGCCATACGCCTTCCCTTGTGGACGCCCGCTCAGACTCGCCGGCGCTTGGGCGGGCGGCATCCGTTATGCGGGATGGGGGTGACGTCTCGAATGACTTTGATCTCCAATCCGGCCGAGTGCACGGCTCGAATGGCCGACTCGCGCCCCGATCCGGGTCCTTTCACCCACACCTCGCAACTGCGCATGCCGCACTGCTCGCGCGCCAGTGTGGCCGCCCGCAAAGCCGCTTGCTGGGCCGCAAAAGGCGTCCCCTTGCGCGATCCTTTGAAGCCCAGAGTTCCTCCGCTCGCCCACACCAGAGTATTCCCCTCCAGGTCGGTCACCGTCACGATCGTATTGTTGAAGGTCGACTTGATATGCACGATGCCATGCGGCACGATCCGCCGCTCCTTCTTCTTGGCTCCTCGTCGCTTGGCCGCTTTCGCCATAGCGCCTCCTTCTCACTTCTTGCCCGGAGCTTTCTTCTTCGGGACGGTCGCGCGGCGCGGCCCCTTGCGCGTGCGCGCGTTGGTATGCGTCCGCTGCCCGCGCACGGGGAGTCCCAGGCGATGGCGCAATCCCCGATAGCAGCCGATCTCGATCAGGCGACGAATATCCATCTGGATCTTCTTGCGGAGATCCCCCTCGATGTTCCCCTCCTGATCAATGATCTGCCGAATGCGCGTGATCTCCTCATCGGTGAGATCGCGCACCTTCTTATCCGGATTCACGCCGGCCTGCTGCAGAATGCGCGCCGAGCGCGAACGCCCGATGCCGAAAATATAGGTCAATCCGATCAGAACGCGCTTGTTGGGCGGAATCTCCACACCCGCGATGCGTGCCATAGCCCCTCACCCCTGCCGTTGCTTATGTTTGGGATTCACGCAGATGACGCGCACGACGCCCTTGCGGCGGATGATGCGACAGTGAGCGCATATCCGTTTCACGGAGGCTCTGACCTTCATGGCGCCTTCCTCCTTGACACAAGTCACAAACTATAGCACAGGATGCTCCCGCTCGCAAAGGGGCCCAAGGGCTTCCGAATCCAGCGCGGTCAGAATGAGTGGCCCCTTCTCGGTGATCGCGATCGTGTGCTCAAAATGCGCCGAGGGCTGACGGTCCACGGTTCGAACGGTCCATCCATCCTCGGCGATTTCCACTTCGTGCGTTCCCATGTTGAGCATCGGTTCGATGGCCAGGACCAATCCCGGCCTCAAGCGCAGGCCGCGGCCGGGCGTGCCGAAATTCGGTACCTGCGGGTCCTCATGCATCTGGCGGCCGACGCCATGTCCGCAGAAGTCCCGCACGACCGAGTATCCGTGGGCCTCGGCATACGACTGCACGGCGTAGGAGATATCGTAGAGCCGATTCCCCACGCGCGCCTGCGCGATCGCCCGATAGAGCGCCTCCTCGGTCACCCGGAGCAAACGGCGCAACTCCTCGGAGACCTCTCCGACAGCTACGGTAATGGCCGCATCGGCGACGTATCCGTCGAGCGTGGCTCCGCAATCAATCCCCACGATGTCCCCGGACTGCAATTTTCGATCCGAAGGGATGCCGTGCACGACCTCCTCGTTGATCGAAGTACAGATGGAGGCGGGGAATCCCCGGTATCCCTTGAACGTGGGGATGGCGCCGCGCGAACGGATCTTCGCCTCGGCGTAGCGATCCAGCTCGCGCGTGGTCACGCCGGGCTGAGCCATCTGGCGCAGGTCGCGCAGGACCTCGGCGACGATGCGCCCGGCCCGCCGAATCTTCTCGATCTCTTCTCGCGTCCGGCACACGACCATAGAACGTTCACCCCAGAGCCCCTTCGGCCTCCACAATCGCTTCGATCTGCCGAAAGATCTCCTCAATGGAGCGCTCTCCGTCCACTTCGAAGAAGAGGGCATGCTGCCGATAGTAGTCCAGAAGCGGCGCGGTCTGCTCCCGATAGACATCGTAGCGCTTCTGAATGGCCTCGGGCACGTCGTCGGCGCGCCGCACAAGCGGGACGCCGCAGCGGTCGCACAGCTCGTCCTGGCGCGGCGGCTTCAGATACACGTTATAGATCTCGCCACACCGGGGACAGGAGCGCCGTCCGGCCAGGCGCCTGGAGAGCGTCTCGGGCGAGACGGCGATATTGATGACCAGCAGGCGCTTGCCCTGCGCCCCCGCCAACTCCCGAAGGAACTCCGCCTGAGCGAGCGTTCGAGGATAGCCATCCAGAATATACCCGCGCGCGCAATCCGGCCGCGACGTGCGCTCGCGCAGAATCTCGGCCAGGATCTCATCGCTCACCAACTGGCCGGCTTTCTGGGTCTCGCGCACTCGACGGCCCAGTTCTGTCTCTTCTTGAGCGATCTCCCGAAGGATATCTCCGGTTGAGATCCTCGGCCACCCCAACCGTTCCTCGAGCCGTCGCGCCTGTGTGCCCTTGCCGGCCCCCGGCATGCCCATGAGGACGATGATCGTACCCACGCTTCTCTTCACCCGATGCGCCGACCGCGCAAGCGTCGACCTCGTACTCCCAGAAATCCGTCATAGTGGCGCATGATCAATTGGGACTCGATCTGCGCGATCGTATCCATAGCCACGCCGACGACGATCAGAAGCGACGTGCCGCCGAAGTAGAACTGAAATCCCAACCCGTCCTGAATCCAACTGAGCCCCGGCGTTGTGGCGAGCACGTTCGAGAGCCACGGACCGATCCCCGGGATCTCCTGCACCTTGATTCCCGTGAGGATGAACTGCGGGATCAGGCAGATGATCGCCAGATAGAGCGAGCCCACGGCTGTCAGGCGCGTCAGGATCTCGTTCAAATATTCCGACGTGCGCTTCCCCGGTCGGATGCCGGGGATGAACCCCCCGTGCTTGCGGAGGTTGTCGGCCACCTCGTCCGTATTGAAGATGATCGAGACGTAGAAGAAGCTGAAGAAGATGATGGCGATCACGAAGATGAGATCGTAAAACGGATGTCCCCCGCGATTGAAGTTCTGCACGTGGCGCTGGAGCCAGGTCCAGTTGGTGAACTGAGCGATCGTCTGCGGGAAAGAGAGGACCGAGACGGCGAAGATGACCGGGATCACTCCCCCCATATTCACGCGCAGCGGCAGATGCGTCATCTGTCCGCCGAGCATGCGCTGGCCGACGACCCGATGCGCGTAGCTGATAGGGACCTTCCGCTGCCCGCGCTCGATGAAGACGACGACGGCGACAATGAGCACGCCCGCCACGAGCATGAGCAGAATCCCCAGCGTCGTCAAGGGATCAGCCCGGCTGACTCGTTCCCAGATCTGGGCCAGCGCCCGGGGCAGCCCGATGACGATCCCGGCGAAGATGATGAGCGAGATCCCGTTGCCGATGCCCCGCTCGGTGATCTGCTCCCCGATCCACATGATGAAGATCGTGCCCGTGGTCCAGGTGAGCGCGGCCAGCGGAATGAAGGCCTTCGGGCTCAATCCCGTCACCAGATCCGGCTGCTGCGTGAGCCAGTAGGCGATCCCCGTGGACTGAATGAGGCAGAGCAAGACGGTCACATAGCGCGTGTATTGATTGATCTTGCGGCGTCCGAGTTCCCCCTCCTGCTGAATCTGCTTCACGCGCTCGGAGACGACCGTCATCAACTGCATGATGATCGAGGCCGTGATGTAGGGCGTCACTCCGAGAGCGAAGATTGAGACAACGCGCAGATTCCCTCCCGTGAAGAGATCCAGAACGCCCAGCAGATTCCCCGCCACATCGCGCCAGAGCCGATCGAGCACGACGCGATCGATTCCGGGAGTGAGGATGACAGCCCCTGCCCGATAGACGACGAGCATGCCCAGCGTATAGAGGAGGCGCTTCCGCAGATCGGGGATGATGAAGACGTTGCGAAAGGTCTTCAGAAGATTTTCCAGCATAACTCCTCCGCGGCTAGCGCGCGATCACTTCGGCCTGACCTCCGGCGGCCAGGATCTTCTGGCGCGCTGAGGCACTGAAGCGATGGGCCCGCACGCGCAGCGGCTTGGTCAGCTCGCCCCGTCCGAGGATGACCACGCCGTCCCCGATCTTCTTGATGATCCCCCGCTCGTGCAGGATCTCAGGTGTGACTTCGGCGCCGGCCTCAAATCGGGCGTCGAGCACATCCAGATTGACCTCGGCCCATTGCTTCTTGAACTCATTGGTGAAGCCTCGTTTGGGCAAGCGCCGGAAGAAGGGCATCTGACCGCCCTCAAAGCCCGGGCGCAGCGAAGAGCCCGAGCGCGACTTCTGCCCCTTGTGCCCCCGCGTGGCCGTTTTGCCATGACCGGACCCGGGACCGCGCCCCACGCGCTTGGGGCGGTGCACGGCTCCGGCCGGAACCTTCAGGTTATGCAGTCCGAGAGCCATAGGTCTCCCCTCACGCCCTCACGATGTGGGCTCATCCTCCAGGATGCGCACCAGGTGCGGAACTTTGGCCACCATGCCCCGGATGGCCGGATGGTCTGGACGCTCGACGATTTGATTGAGCTTGGTCAGGCCGAGGCTCCGCACGATGATCTTGTGCTTTTTCGGATGCCCGATGACGCTCCGATAGTATTGCAGGCGAATCTTCTTGACCGGCTTCTTCTCACTCATCGCCTGGCCCTCCGCGACGTCACAACTCGGCGACGGACTTGCCGCGCAATCGCGCGACCTCTTCAGCGCTGCGCAGCCTCTGCAGCCCTTCGAAGGTCGCCCGCACGACATTATGCGGATTGTTCGATCCGATGGACTTGGTGAGCACGTTCTGCACCCCGGCCGCCTGCATGATCGCCCGCACGGCCCCTCCCGCGATCACGCCCGTGCCTTCGGCGGCTGGTTTCAAGAGCACCTTTCCCGCTCCGAAATGCCCGATCACGGGATGCGGGATCGTCGTCCCCTTGAGGGGGATGCGGATGAGGTTCTTCTTGGCCGCCTCGATGCCTTTTTTGATCGCGGCGGGCACTTCGCGGGCTTTCCCCAGACCGAAGCCCACGATCCCCTCCTGATTCCCGACGACGACCAGAGCGCTGAAGGAAAGATTCTTCCCCCCTTTGACGACTTTGGCCACGCGCTTGACCGAGACGACGTACTCCTTGAGGCTCAATCCTTCGGGCGAGATGATCTCGCGTTTGGCTACGGCCATAGTTCCTCCTTCAGAACTCCAGGCCGGCCTCTCGCGCGGCTTCGGCCAGGGCTTTCACGCGCCCGTGATAGCGGAATCCTCCGCGATCGAAGACGACGCGTCGAATCCCTTTCTCCAGAGCGCGAGCGGCGATGAGCTTGCCCACTGCGCGCGCGGCGGCGACGTTGCCGCCATAGCGCATCCCGTTACGGCGCAAGGCGCGATCCAACGTGGAGGCGGCGACCAGCGTGATCCCGCGCTCGTCATCAATGATCTGCGCGTAGATGTGGCGCAAGCTCCGGAAGACAGCCAGGCGCGGCCGCTCGGCCGTCCCCCGGATCTTCTTCCGAATCCGCTTGTGGACAGCCAGCCGTTGCTCCCTTCGCGTCTTCTTCTTGATCATAAGCGAACGTCACTTCCCCGTCTTGCCCGGCTTCAGACGCAGCAGCTCATCGGCGTATCGAATCCCCTTGCCCTTGTAGGCGTCGGGCCGCCGCAGGCTTCGAATATTGGCGGCGACTTGCCCGACAAGCTGCTTGTCCACCCCCGAAACCAGAAGCGTCATCTGATACTCCGGGATCGGTTTGTTGCGGCGCTCGACTTTCACCTCGATCCCCGGAGGGATCGGGAATTCGATCGGATGCGAATAGCCGAGCGAGAAGATGATCCGGTCGGCCTGCACTTCGGCCTTGTAGCCGATCCCGACAATGTCCAGCTCTTTGGAAAACCCCTCGGTGACTCCGCGCACGGCGTTGGCGGCCAGAGCGCGGGCCAGTCCGTGCAGGGCTTTCGCCTTCTCGTTCTCGCGCTCGGCCCAGAGCATCCCATCCGAAATCCGGAAGCGAATGCCCGGAGGCACGGGCGTCTGCAGCGTTCCTCGCGGCCCGCGAATCTCCAGATGCGTCGGCGCGATCTGAACGCTCACTCCGGCCGGGATGGGAATGGGCTTGCGTCCTATACGCGACATAACTCGGTCACCCCCCTTCGCAACGGCCCCTCCTCAATAGACGTAACAGAGGACCTCTCCTCCGACGCGACGGCGGCGCGCCTCGCGCCCGGTCATGATCCCCTGAGGCGTACTGAGGATGGCGATCCCCAAGCCTCCGAGGACGCGCGGGATCTCCCGAACGCCCACGTAGATGCGCCGCCCGGGCTTGGAGATGCGCTCCAGATTCTGGATCGGCGTCTCTCCCTCGGGTCCGTACTTCAGGTAGAGGCGCAGCGTCTTCTTGACGCCCTCCCCCATGACCTTGTAATTGCTGATGTACCCCTCCTCCTTCAAAATGCGCGCGATCTCCACCTTGATCCGGGAAGCCGGCACATCCACACGAGGGTGGCGCGCCCGCACGGCGTTGCGGATCCGGGTCAACATATCGGCGATCGGATCGGTCATCATCGCAGCGATTCTCCTCACCAACTGGCTTTGATCACGCCGGGGATATGCCCCTGCAGGGCCAGCTCGCGGAAGCACAGCCGGCAGAGCATGAACTTCCGGTAATATCCCCGCGCGCGCCCGCATCGCCGACAGCGATTGCGGTAGCGGACCTTGAACTTGGGCTCCTTCACCATCTTGGCGAACTGACTCTTTCGCGCCATATTCCTCCCTTCACGCTCCCGTTCGGAACGGCATCCCCAGATGCGCCAGAAGCGCGCGCGCTTCCTCGTCGGTTCGGGCCGTCGTTGTGATCGAGATGTTCATCCCGCGCGCCTTATCCACCTTATTGAGATCCACCTCGGGGAAGACGAGCTGATCCCTCAGCCCGATCGTGTAATTCCCCCGGCCATCGAACGACTTGGGCGAGAGTCCGCGAAAATCGCGCACCCGAGGCAGGGCGATATGGATGAGCCGATCCAGAAACTCCCACATGCGATCTCCGCGCAGCGTCACCATGGCTCCGATGGCCATCCCCTTGCGGAGCTTGAACGCGGCGATGGACTTCTTGGCCCGCGTGATGACCGGGCGCTGCCCTGTGATCAGGGACAGCTCCTCCACGGCCCGGTCCAGAGCCTTCGGATTTTGAATCGCCTCTCCGAGCCCCATGTTGATGGTGATCTTCTCCAGGCGCGGCACGGCCATCGGATTCTTGTAGCCGAACTCCTTCATGAGGGCCGGCACGACGACCTCGCGATAGCGTTCTTTTAAGCGCGGCACATAGCGTGACGCTTTGGCGACCATAGCTCTCCCTTACCTCCCGCATCGCCCGAGAGGGCTTCCCTCCCGGCCGATGCGCGCTCCTTCATTTATCAATGACTCCCCCGCAGCGTTTGCAGATCCGCGTCTTGCGCCCATCGGCTCCCACCTCGCGGCGGATGCGCGTCGGGCGATGGCACGCCGGACAGACGACCATCACGTTGGAGATGTCAATATAGGCCTCGCGCTCGACGATGCCCCCGGCGATGCCCCGGCGGGGATTCGGGCGCACATGTCGCTTCACGATCCGGATGCCTTCGACCAGCACCTTCCCCTCGCGGGGCTTCACCTCCAGCACGCGCGCGCGCTTGAGCACAAGGCGTCCCGAAGGATCGCGCTCGGTGATATTGCGGCCCGCCAGCACGACGACCGTATCATTCTTTTTGACGTGCGCCATTCAGATCACCTCCGGAGCGAGCGAAATGATCTTCATGAACCTCTTCTCCCGCAATTCTCGGGCCACGGGTCCGAAGACGCGCGTCCCGATGGGCTCCCCGTCGGGTTTAATGAGAACGGCGGCATTATCATCGAAGCGAATATAGGTCCCGTCGCGACGTCGGACCTCCTTGCGCGTGCGGACGATCACGGCCCGCACGACCTGTCCCTTCTTGACGGCGGCATCGGGAGCAGCCTCTTTGACCGTCGCCGTGATGACGTCGCCCAGAGTCGCGACGGGTCCGGTCGCGCCGCCGACGGGCAGGATGCACTGAATCTTCTTGGCTCCCGAATTATCGGCCACATCCAGCATCGTGCGCATTTGGATCATGGCTTCTCCCTCTCCCGATTCAGAGAGTTTCCGTCGTCACTTCCGGCTCCGCTTCCGGCACGCGTTGGGCAGCCCGCTGCAGGATCTCCACGACGCGCCAGCGCTTGCGCGCCGACAAAGGACGCGTCTCCATGATCCGCACCTTATCCCCGACGCGCGCGCCCAGCTCGTCATGGGCCATGAACTTGGAGCGCCTTTTCACGACGCGCTCGTATTTGGGGTGGCGCACGAGCCGCTCGACGGTCACAACGACCGTCTTGGTCATCTTATCGCTGGTCACAATACCGACCATCTCGCGGCGATGGCCGCGCGATTGTGTCGGCGGACGAACAGTTTGCTCTTGCGACATACTCATCTCCGAATCCCCAGCTCGCGCTCGCGCCGAATCGTCAGGACGCGCGCCAGCTCCTTCTTGGTCTGGCGATAGCTCTTGAGCACGTCCATCTCTCCCAGGCTCAGCCGGAACCGCAAGCGGAAGAGCGATTCGCGCAGCGCCGCCTCATGGGCGCGCAACTCCTCATCGCTCATTTCGCGCAAGCGTTCGATCGGCGTCATGCCAGGACCTCCTCCTGCTGCTTTCGGGTGACGAACCGAGTCCGAATGGGCAGCTTCGCCGCCGCCAGGCGAAAAGCCTCGCGGGCCACCTCTTCGGGGACTCCCTCCATCTCGAAGAGGATGCGCCCGGGTCGGACGACGGCGACCCAGAATTCGGGCGAGCCTTTCCCCTTCCCCATGCGCGTCTCCTGGGGCTTGCGCGTCACGGGCTTATCGGGGAAGATGCGGATCCAGAGCTTGCCCCCGCGTTTGACATGTCGTGTGATCGCCACGCGCGCGGCTTCGATCTGCCGATCCGTGATCCAGGCCGGCTCGAGGGCTTTCAACCCGTACTCTCCGAAGGCGATCGTCGCTCCGCGCGTTGCGATTCCCGACATGCGCCCTCGTTGCTGCTTCCGATACTTCACCTTTCGCGGCATCAACATCGGCGGTCTCCCTCCTCCTTCACCGTCGTCCGGGCGCCTTGGCCGCTTTGAGCATCGCCGCGCGCGGGTCCAGGATGTCGCCCCGGTAGATCCAGACCTTCACCCCGAGGACGCCGTAGGTCGTGTACGCCTGGGCGAAGCCGTAATCAATATCGGCGCGCAGCGTCTGCAACGGCAGTCGCCCTTGCAAATACCACTCCGAGCGCGCGATCTCAGCCCCGTTGAGGCGCCCCGAGACGCGAATTTTAATCCCCTTGGCTCCAAAGCGCATAGCGTCCTCGACGGCCTTGCGCATGGCGCGGCGGAAGGCGACGCGCTTCTCCAACTGCTGCGCGACCTTCTCCGCTTGAAGCTGCGCGCTCAATTCGGGCCGCTCGATCTCCTGGACCGAGATGATCACCTCGCGCTTGGTGCGCTTGCTGATCTCCTCTCTGAGCCGCTCGATTTCGGCCCCCTTGCGCCCGATGATGATCCCGGGCCGCGCCGTATGGATGATGATCTTCAGCTTATTGGCCGCGCGCTCGATATCCACATGCGAGACGCCCGCTCCGCCAAACCGCTGCTTCAGCTCCTGCTTGAGCTTCAGATCCTCCAGCAAGAGCTTCCCATAGTCTTTCTTGGCGAACCAGACCGAATGCCAGGGTTTAATGTACCCCAGCCGGAATCCGTAGGGATGGACCTTCTGCCCCACGACCTACTCTCCTTTCTCGGATTTTCGCGTTGCGACGACGATCGTGATATGGCTCGATCGCCGCCGCTCCAGATAGGCGCGCCCGCGCGGTGCCGGACGGTAGCGCCGAGATCCGGCGCGATGCTTCGTCGGCCCCGAGTTGACATAGCACTGCGAGACGATCAGATCATCCACGTCCAGAGCGATATTGGCCTCGTCGGCCTTGCGCATGGCGTTGGCGATGGCCGATTGCAAGACGCCCAGGATCCGGCGCGCCGCTCGCTTGGGGCTGAACAGCAGGATCGAACGCGCCTCGTTGACACTCTTGCCCCGAATCAGGTCAATGACCAGACGCGCCTTCTGCGGCGAACCGGGAATGTACTTCCCTTCGGCTCGGGCTTCCATACCGTCTCCCCCCCCTCACTTGCGCTTGGCCGTCCGTTCGGCCTTGGAGGTCTTCTCCGGATGGCCGCGGAATGTCCGCGTCGGAGCGAACTCCCCCAGTTTGTGCCCGACCATGTTCTCGGTGATATAGACGGGAATGAACTTCCGCCCATTATGGACGGCGATCGTATGCCCGACCATCTCCGGAATGATCGTCGAGCGCCGCGACCAGGTCCGGATGACCTTCCGCTCGCCTGTCTCGTTGAGCTTGCGGATCTTCTCAAGCAGATGATCATCCACAAAGGGTCCTTTCTTGAGCGACCGTCCCATAGGCTCTCACTTCCTCCGCTGGATGATGAACCGATCCGTGCGCCGGTTGCGTCGCGTCTTATAGCCGAGAGTCGGCTGTCCCCACGGCGTCTGCGGATGGTTCCCTTTGGAGCGGCCTTCTCCTCCCCCGTGCGGATGATCAATGGGATTCATGGCCGTCCCGCGCGTGGTCGGACGGATACCGAGCCAGCGCGTGCGTCCCGCCTTCCCGAGCGAGACGTTCTCGTGATCCAGGTTGCTCACCTGCCCGATCGTCGCCATGCAGTTGACATGGATCAAGCGGATCTCGCCCGAGGGCAAGCGGACGTGCGCGTAATCGCCCTCTTTGGCCAGAAGCTGCGCGGCGCTTCCGGCACTGCGCACAAGCTGCCCGCCCTTGCCCGGACGCAACTCGATGTTGTGGATGGTCGTTCCCACGGGGATGTTTTTGATCGGCAGGGCATTGCCCACGACGATGTCCGCGTCCGGACCGGAAACGACCGTCTGCCCGACCCGCAGCCCATGCGGCGCCAGGATATATCGCTTCTCCCCATCGGCATAGTGAAGCAGGGCGATGAAGGCCGACCGATTCGGATCATACTCAATGGTGGCCACGCGCGCCGGAACGCCGAACTTATCCCGCTTGAAATCAATGATGCGGTAGCGCCGCTTGTGACCTCCGCCGCGATGGCGCACCGTGATATGCCCGTGATGATTCCGACCGTGAATCCGCCGCTTGCTCGTCGTGAGCGGCTTATAGGGCTCCTCAGCCGTGACCTCCTCTTTGGTCAGGAAGGTTTGAAACCGCCGCGACGAATTCACCGGCGCGACCGTCTTGATCCCCATACGGCCCTCCTCTTGCTCAGACCAGTTCCGTGTACTCGGTGATGCGCTCCCCCGCTCGGAGCGTCACATAGGCCTTCTTCCAGGCCGCCCGACGCCCGCGCAGGCGCCCGAAGCGAAAGACGCGCTTGCCCGGGTAATTGACGGTGCGCACCTTCTCGACCTTCACCTTGAAGATGCGCTCCACGGCCTGCTTGATCTCCTGCTTATTGGCTTCGCGCGCGACCTTGAAGACGAGGACCTGCTTGGCCTGATCCTTCAACTTCAAGGCCTTCTCGGTAACCACCGGTGCCCGGATGATGTCCCAGAGCGTCTTCATCGCCGCTTCCCCTCAACCTCGCGAGAGAATGGCTTCCACTTCCCGAATCGCCGCCTGCGAGAAGGCCAGCGTCTCATAGTAGAGCGCATCCCGAATGTTCACCCCATGCCCGCTGGTCATCCCGACGCGCGGCAGATTGCGCGAAGCGAGCCAGAGGTTGCGATTCTTCTCGGAATCCACAAGCAGAACCTTCTTCTCGGCCAGCCCGAGCGCCTGAAGGATCTGCACCAGTCCTTTCGTCTTATGACTCTCCAGAGCGAATTCATCGAAGACCAACAGATTGCCCTCGCGCAGCCGTTCCGAGAGGACGACGGCGAGAGCGGCTCGCCGGACCTTCTTCGGCAGCTCGTAGGCGTAGGAGCGTGGCTTGGGCCCATGCACCGTCCCTCCATGTCGCCACAAGGGCGTGCGGATCGAACCGACGCGCGCCCGTCCCGTCCCCTTCTGTCGCCAGGGCTTGCGCCCGCTTCCGGAGACCTCGCCGCGCGTCTTCGTCGAGGCCGTCCCGGCTCGCTGCTTGGCCTCGAACCAGCGCACAGCCTCCCAGATCAGCGCCTCATTGAGCGGGCGCGCGAAGACCGCGTCCGAGAGGGCGATCTCTCCGACGATCTCTCCCTTCAGATTCCGCACCGGTACAACGGGCATGCTCATCCCTCCTCACACATGCGCTTTCCGAATGATCACATAGCCGCCGTTGGGTCCGGGTACGCTTCCCTTGACCACCAGCAGATGTTTCTCCGGATCCACGCGCACGACGCGCAGATTCCGGACCGTATGTCGTCGCATCCCCATGTGTCCGGTCATGCGCGAGCCCGGCCACACGCGCGAAGGATAGCTGGAGGCGCCAATCGAACCCGGCGCGCGATGGAACATCGAACCGTGCGAAGCGGGTCCTCCGGCGAACCGATGTCTCTTGACAAATCCCGCAAACCCTTTCCCTTTGGTCGTCCCCGTGACATGCACCAGCTCTCCCTCGCGGAAGATGCTCACCAGGATGACCTCTCCGACTTTGGGATCCTCGCCGCCGGGCGCCAGCCGGACCTCTCGCAAAAGGCGCGTCGGCGCGACTCCGGCGCGCTCGAAATGTCCCCGCATCGGCTTGTTCACGTGCTTGGGCGGCCGCTCTTCCACAAGGCCCAACTGCACAGCCTCGTATCCATCTGTGGCCACGGTCTTCCGCTGCACGACGATGCAAGGACCCGCCTTGAGCACGGTCACCGGGACGACCGTCCCATCCGGCTCATAGATCTGCGTCATCCCAATCTTGCGACCCAGAAGTCCGGTGATCATGTCCGCTCCCTTCCGAAGGCCTTGATCTCCACGTCCACACCCGCGGGCAGATCCAGGCGCATGAGCGCGTCAATGGTCTGCGGCGTCGGATTCAGAATATCAATGAGCCGCTTATGCGTGCGAATTTCGAACTGCTCGCGCGACTTCTTATCCACATGCGGCGAGCGCAAGACCGTGTACCGGCTCTTATCCGTGGGCAGCGGAATGGGCCCGGCCACGCGCGCGCCCGTGCGCCGAGCCGTCTGCACGATCTCGGCCGCCGATTGGTCGAGCACCCGGTGGTCGTAGGCCTTCAATCGGATTCGAATCTTCTCGTTCAACATAGTCCCTCGCGCCCTTCGGATGTGGCTCTCATTCGAGGATTTCGGTGACGGTTCCGGCGCCGACCGTCCGTCCTCCCTCT
>CAZTMT010000019.1:0-38102 GCA_964615335.1 uncultured Clostridia bacterium | reverse complement strand
AGGGCTGACGCCCCGGGCTATTCTCTGTCGCTCCCTTCGGGAGCTTTTTGCGGAAAGGGGTCGTTCCGCAAAACGGGCTCGCGCCCCAGGCTATTTTCTGCCGCCCACTCCGGGGGCTCATTGTGGAAGGGTGTTGTTTTCCCGAACGCTTCTGAGACTTTCGCATATGCGTCGGCCTCTGCCATAATGGGGATCTATGAGGCGGGCGCGCATAGCAGCACTCGGGCTCGCGCTGCTTGTGGGGAGCGCCTGGGCGCAAAGCGGGCGCCGCCTTCCCTCCGAAAAGCCGAAAGAGACGCCCGATGAGACAGCGGTGACCTTGGAGGCGACCGAAGTGATCGTCCCGGTGACTGTGCGCGACCGATACGGACGTCTGATCCGCGGCCTCAGCCGCTACGATTTCATTCTCTACGAGGATGGCGTGCGCCAGGAGATCGTGGATTTCTCCGTCGGGGCTGTGCCCGTGCATATCGTCTTGCTCATTGACATCTCCGGGAGCGTCGCCACCGAGATCAACGACATTCGCCTCTCGGCTCTCGCTTTCCTCAACGCCTTGGGACCGAAGGATCGCGTCGCGATCATTCGGTTCAATCATCGTGTCGAGGAGGTGCTCGACTGGGAAACGGATCGGTTGCGCTTGCAGCGCGCGCTTCTGCAATTGCCGGCTGTGGGGAACACGGCTCTCTATAAAGCCCTCTGCGTGGCGGCGAACAAGCTCAAGACGGTCGAGGGGCGGCGCGCGATCCTCCTCTTCACCGATGGGGTGGATACCTATGATGGACCGGATCAGAAGACGTTCGAAGAGGCCATGGAAGCCGTGCGACGCGCCGAAGCCATCGTCTATGTCATCAGCAAGACCAAAGCCATTCGGGCGTTCCTCCGAGGCGAGCGCTCCCCGTTCATCTTCCGACCTCTGGATCCCCGCGATCCCTACATTCAGATCTATCTTCAAGCGCTCGATCGAGCGGAGGAACAACTCATCGAGTTGGCGGAGAAGACCGGAGGGCGCATTTACTTCCCGCTGGAGCAATCTGAACTGAGAGACGCTTACGCGCAGATCGCCGAGGAGTTGAGCACGCAGTATATCTTGCGGTATGTGCCTCGGAACACCGCGCGCGACGGACGCTTCCGCCGAATCCGCGTGATGACAGGAAATCCGGCCTATATCGCGATCGCCCGAGAGGGATACTATGCTCCGCACAAGTAGTGTGCTCGATTTCGCCGTGGAGACAGCCCGAGAAGCCGGAGCGCTTCTGCGGGACCATTTCGGTCGTGCCGTAGATGTCAGGTATAAGTCGAGCTCCATTGATCTGGTGACGGAAGTGGACTTGCTCTCGGAGGCGCTGATCCGGGAGCGCATCGCCGCACATTATCCCCGACATGAGATCCTGGCCGAAGAGAGCGGTCGTCATGCCGGGGCTTCCGAGTATCGCTGGCTCATTGATCCCTTGGATGGGACGACCAATTATGCTCATGGGTATCCGTTCTTCTGCGTGACTCTGGCGTTGGAGTATCGAGGGGAGATCGTCCTGGGCGTCGCCTACGATCCGCTGCGCGAGGAGTTATTTGTCGCCGAGCGAGGGGCGGGAGCGACGCTCAATGGCCGCCCCATTCGCGTCTCGCAAACGGATGCCCTGGCCCGAGGATTGCTCGCCACGGGATTCCCCTACGACATCCGGAGTCGGCCCGAGGAGAGCCTGGACTATTTCGCCCGCTTCGTCCGAACCGCCCAGGCGATCCGACGCGACGGTTCGGCCGTGCTCGATCTCTGCTATCTGGCCTGCGGGCGTTTCGATGGGTTCTGGGAGCTGGGCTTGAAACCGTGGGATATGGCCGCGGGCACTCTGATGGTTCAGGAAGCGGGAGGACGCGTCACGCGTCTGGACGGAGGCCCATTCCACCTCTATGAGCCCCAAATCCTGGCCAGCAACGGCCTCATCCACGAAGAGATGATCGCGGTGCTCGCCCGGAGGTGAACCCGAGATGATACGACGCTGCGCGCTCTGCCAGCAGGAAGTTACGCTCAATCTCTCCGAACGCGATTTTCCCGAAGAGCTATGGCAGCGCCTCACACACGCGGAGGTCGTCTGCGCTCCGTGCGTTCGTCGTCTGGGACAGCCGTCGGAGAGCCGATATGTCGTTCTTCGGGGGGGCTATTATCGAAAGGTGGGCGGTGCTTACGTGAGAGTGGGACCGGTCGGCGCTTTTCACGGATGAGTGGAGAAAAAAGCTCTTGTCTCTTGTGGAAAGATGGGGTATAGTGAGAGGCGTTTCGCTACGCGGTGGATCATTTCAGGAGAGGAGGGAGACGTAATGATGAGGAAGGGCGCGATTGCAGCTCTGGGGGTGACGGCGCTGCTTCTGCAGACAGCGGTGATCATACCATCCGCCATCGCTTTGCTCATCGTTATCATCCCATCTCCGGAGGTGCTCAACATCGCCGTCTTCGCAGCAGCTGTTCTCATCAGCCTCCTGGCTCAGGCTTTGAGCGTTCAGCAGATCATTCTCCTCGTCTTTTGAGGGGCCGCCGGAGTCACGTCAGCACTTCCTTGGTGTCGAGGGAGACCGGGGGGTGAGTCCGAAGGCCCCTCAATCGGAGAATGGCGCTCCCGCCGCGCAGAGTTCGCCTCTTGGGGGCGACGGAAAATAGCCTGAGGCGTAAACTCATTCTGGGAACGACGCCTTTCCACAAAAAGCCCCCGAAGGGAGCGACAGAAAATAGCCCGGGGCGTAAGCCCTAGGAACGGAACCGTGAGGCCCCAAAATTTCTCTTGCGAGCCCCCGGAGGGGGCGACACATCGGGCGGCCACCCAGCGGGTCTGGTTCATGAACGCCAGGTCGCGACATCGGAGGATACACGAATGGCGTCCTTCGGTTCGTTCGGTTTCTGACCCGATGTGCCGCCCGCTGGCGCGGGCTCGGGGATAATTGGGGACCTCGTTTCCTGGGGTTTCGCTTGCGCTTCACCCCCCGTCCTAGGGTTCCGCTTCGCTCCACCCCGGGCTATTCTCTGTCGCCCACTCCGTGGGCTTTCTGCGGAATGAAATTTTGTCATGTTGGGATTCCTGGGGTTCCGCTCGTGCTTCACCCCAGGCTATTCTCTGTCGCCCTCTTTGAGGGCTCTTTGCGGAATGAGATTCGGTCCCCAACTGGGTTTCCGCTCGGGCTTCACCTCTGCTCTTTCCGGTCTCCTGCTGCGGCAGGTTCTTTTCCGCGCCGCCGAGCTGTCATCGGGAGCGCAGGCGAATGCGGCCCGCGTGCGTTCGGAGCTGAAGGCGAGCTCCTCCCGCTCCTGAAACCCCCTGCAGATGCGATGCCGTCCGCAAGGGGCTGCGGAGATGAATCCCCTCGGATTCGATCCGTCCCTCGTGCGTTGAGGCGTCCAGCGTGAACGAACTCTCTTTGGGCACGATGACCTCGATCGTCCCTTGTCCGGAATAGAAGGTGTAGATTCCGCGCGGCTCGAGCTGGCCCGAGAACGCAATACGCCCCGTCGTGACGCTCATGGCGTCCACGCTGGGGGAGGAGAGGTCCACCAGTTCGATGTCCCCCTCGACCGTGGAGAGCTTCAGGCGGCCGCGCATGCCGCGAACGGTGATCTTTCCTCCTATGGTGGAGGCTTCGACGAAGCCTTCGGCCGGGACGGTCACTTCCAGATCCACATCATCGCTTCCGGGCGCGCGATGCCTCTGAACCTTCACCGTGAGGACATCGTTTGTGAGGCGGACGTTCACCTGAGCATCCGGAGCCTGTCCGAGAGCCACAAGCCGGATCTGCGGACGATCCCAAGCTTGAACAGAAATATTCCCTCGCAGAGAGGAGTTCACCAGAACGACTCCGGGAGATCGGCCCACGGAGAATATCTTCACCAGGCGGCGGGGCGGCGGAGATTCCGCGCGCGTTTGGGCAAGACGGTGCGAGGAAGAGGCGAAGAGCCCGCACAGCAGGACAAGAAAGCTGAGACCCCATGAGGCCGTTCTCCCCATGCCCCCCTTCTCTTAGAGCTCGGAGAATCGCTTGAGGAGTTCCAGTTTGGCTTTCAGGGCTGCTGCATGAAGCTCTCGAAGAACGGCATTCTCCGGATCACGCTCCAATCCCTGGCCGCAGTGACTCAGACAGCGTTCGACCATTTCCAGGCAGCGCTCAAAGAAGCGCTCGGTCTCAGCATCCCAGGAAGAACGGTGCTCTCGAATCTGGCGTTCGAGATCCTCGATGCGCTGCTGGACGATCTCGCTCTCGATCGTCGGCTTGTGAACGAGCAGGAATCCGGTGGGTTGAACCTCCACCCGTGCGGGGGACAGAACGCTCCATTGGAGGGAAGAGGGAAGAGGGGTGTCCGGAGAAGTCGGCTGGGGCGAGCGCCATCGCAGGAACGTCCCCACAAGAGCCACCAGCATGACAGCAGCCGCCACAGCCAGGGCCGGTCGCCACCCGAGATACCGAAGACCTGCTGGGACGCGCCGAGAGGACGAGGCTGCTTCCCGAGCGATCGCCGCCGCAATCCGCTCCCAAAGCTGTGGGCTCGGTTCATATTCGGGAAGCTCGCGACTAAGCTGACGGATGTAGAGCAAATCCTCATAGATCCCCCGACACGCCCGGCACACCCTCAGATGCTCTTCCATGCGGACGCGCTCACGCTGGGGAAGAAGACCATCCAGATAGTCCGAGAGCCGATCCTGGTATCTCAAACACGACATAGGCATTCCCCGTGAGGCTGTCTGTTCGTCACCATCCTCTGTGCTCCAAAAGCATCGCCGCAGACCCATCCCGATCTCGCCCTACTGCGATGCTCGGCCTTGCGGCATCGTTGCTTGCCGATCCAAGACTCCCTCCCACACGCGTCGTCCACTTGCCCGGGACGCCTACATTGTGACCAAAACTGAGCCAGAAGGCAATACTTTTCGATATCCTCCTTCCCGCGTTCCCGCACGATCGCCCTGCCTGGGAGATCGCTTCGGAAGAAGAAGAATCAGATGTCGTCGAAATCGAGCAAAGCGTAATGCTCTTAATGAGTAAGGCAAGGGCTTTTCAAGGGGGGTGAGTGAAAAGTCGTTGCATTTTTGTGGCAGGATCAATATAATAAGCGGCTCAGCACGGGGAGATCAGAAGGTCATCATGGCCGCGATTGTTTCAGAAGACCTCGCCGGGGAGTTCGCTTATGATGAGATACACAGATGCCGAGAGAGGGGATTTTCCGACTCTTGAGGGGAGTGAACCGGAGGTGGAGGTTTTGATCGAGGAGGAGACGGTTCGGGAGATCCTGGGTCCGCGGCGTGCGATCCCGGCCTTTGAGGAGGAGCACGAAGCGGTGGAGTGGGCGCACAGGGAGGAGATCTCGGAGGGAGAGGAGGAGTTCGAGCCGGGAGCGATCGAACCGGAGGAGGGAGGGAGTGATCCGCTGCGGCTCTATTTTCGGGAGATGAGTCTGGTTCCCCTGCTGACGAAGGAGGATGAGGTTCGGCTGGCGCGGCAGATCGAGCGGGGGAAGAATCGCGCTCTCAAGGCGCTCTTTCGGATCCCCTTTGTCATCGAGCAGATTGTGCAATTGGGGGAGGAATTGCGTCAGGGGAAGAGACGCCTTTCGGATGTGATCCTGCTGGCCGAGTCGGATGGGTTTTCGGCGGGTGAGGAAGAGGCTGATCGAGTTCTCCTGCAGGTGCTCGAATGGATCCGGGATGTGGCGCAACGGCGGGAGCGCGTCGCGCGGTTGGAAGCGCGATATCGAGGACAGGGACGTCGGCGGTCCCGGACGCGATGGGCTCTTCTTCGGGCGCGCGTTGAGCTGGAGTGGGTGCTGCGAGGGCGAAAGGGGAAGGGAATCCCCTCGTGGGGGTCTCGTATTGAGCTGGCGCCGAAGTTCCTGGAGCATCTGGTGGCTTCTGTTCGAGAGGCTGTCGAGAACGTGCAGAAGGGGCTTGCGTCGGTACGCCTGCTCTCGGAGGCGCGCGAGCGCGCGCGGTCGCAGACTCGGCGTCAACAGGTGCTCGAATACCTGCGTCGTGCGCGACGTCAGGTGCGCGCTCTGGAGCGGCGGTACGGCCTCTCGGCGCGCGAGTTGGTGCGGTTGTATGAGCGCATCGAGCGGGGAGAGCGCGAAGCCAATGAGGCGCGCCAGCGTATGATCGAGGCCAATCTCCGTCTGGTTGTCTCCATTGCGAAGCGACACATGAATCGGGGCCTGCCTTTTCTGGATCTCATTCAGGAGGGGAACATCGGGCTGATGCGCGCGGTGGAGAAATTCGACTGGCGGCGCGGGTATAAATTCTCCACCTACGCGACGTGGTGGATTCGGCAAGCCATGACGCGGGCCATTGCCGATCAGGCGCGCACGATTCGCATCCCGGTCCACATGATCGAGGCGCTCAACCGCATGGTGCGTGTGTCGCGGCAGTTGCGGCAAGAGCTGGGACGCGAGCCGACTCCGGAGGAGATCGCCGCTCGCCTGGGCATCTCGGTGGCCAAAGTCACGCACATGCTCAAAATCGCCCAGGATCCGATCTCGCTGGAGACTCCCATTGGAGACGATGAGGGCGTCAGTCTGGGTCATTTCATCGAGGATCGGACGATCAAAAGCCCCATGGAGATCGTGCTCGGATCCGATCGCTGGCGGGTGACTGAGGAAGCCCTGCGCCTGCTCAGTGAGCGCGAAGCGATGATCTTGCGCATGCGCTTTGGGCTTCCCCCCTATGATCAGGAATACACGCTGGAGGAGATCGGCCAGAAGCTGCGCGTCACGCGCGAGCGCATCCGGCAGATCGAAGCCAAAGCCCTCCGGAAACTCCGACATCCGGCGCGCGCTCAGGCCCTGCGCTCCTTTGTGAGCCCCTGACCCAGTGGGCGCTTCTGACGTGAGTTTCCTCGCCGGTTTTGTGAATCTTGTGGGAGGCTCCTCGCCTTCGTCGGAGAAAGAGGTGCGCGTGCGCCAGTCCCGCGCGCGGGATCCCGTGATGCCGGAGATCCGACGGGCAGAGGCTCACAGCAAGCGCGCGGGGATCCGCGGCTGTGAAAGATCCCAACGGTCTATGTCCTGAATGGGGGGGATTCATGGAGATTTTGGTTCAAAGCGCGACGCGACTTCTGGTCGCGGCGATCCTGGGAGGAATTGTCGGATTGGAGAGGGAGCTGAGCCGCAAGCCGGCGGGATTGCGCACGAACATGCTCATCTGCACGGGTTCGGCGCTTTTGATGCTCCTTTCGATCTGGGTGGCCGGCCAGGGAGGAGATCCGGGACGCATCGCCGCGCAGGTCGTGACGGGTATTGGATTTCTCGGGGCAGGGGCGATCGTCCACAGTCGGGGTTCTGTCTACGGGTTGACAACAGGAGCGACGATCTTTATTGTCGCGGCGATCGGACTGGCCGTCGGAGGGGGATACTATTTGCCGGCCTTTCTCGCGACGGCGCTGGCGATCCTCTCGCTGTTCGCTTTGGGGAGGATGGAGAAGCGGATGTTGCTCGGCGCTCGCTCCGTCTACGAGTACGCCATTCAGACGCACTCGGCCGAAGCGGTTCTCACGCGGCTCACCGACATCTTGCGCGCTCAGGGGGTGGAGATGGAAGGGGCGTCTTTTGAGAGGACGGAGCAGGGAGTTGAGATTCGTTTCCGCCTGGCGGCTTCCCCGGAGGCGAACGAACGGCTTCTGCGAGAGCTTCTGGCGCTCCCCGGTCGTGTGCATGTCCAGTTCTCCCGAGAGGTCTGACCCGACGATGTCTTCGCGCATGATGTATCTGGCGGATTGGGTCCTTCCGGTAACACGCGCGCCCTTTCGTCGCGGAGGGATTGTGGTCGAAGGCGGGCGCATTCTCGCTGTGGGGGGCGAATCGGAGTTGCGCGCCCGGTTCTCGGATGTCCCCGCGCGGGATTTCGGAGAGGCGGCACTGCTTCCCGGTCTGGTGAATGCGCACGCCCATTTGGAGGTGACGGTCCTGCGCGGGCTCCTGGAAGATCTGCCGTTCCTTCGCTGGCTCACCACGCTCGCGCGATTGCGCAAGGGGCTGTCGGCCCAGGAGCTGCGCGAGAGTGCGCGCGCCGGCGTCATTGAAGCCCTTCGCAGCGGACAGACGACGATCGCCGATGTGGGGGCGACCGGTGCCGGATTCGAGGCCTTGTGTGAAAGCGGCGCGCGCGGCATCTTCTTCCAGGAGGTCTTCGGCTTGCGCCCCGAGGATGCGGAGGAGAGCCTGCGGGAACTCGCGCGGCGCGTTGAAGAATTGCGCGCGTACCCGGGAGCGACGGCGCAGGTGCGCGTGGGAGTCTCCCCGCATGCGCCCTATACGGTCTCGGCTCCGCTGTTTCGCCGCACGGCGGAGTATGCGCAAGAGCACCGGCTGCCCCTGTGCATCCATATCGCGGAGTCGCAGGCGGAGGTGGAGTTCGTCAAGCAAGGACGTGGAGATTTTGCGCACCTCTATGCCCAGCGCGGCCTTCTGTGGCGAGCGCCCGGCGTCTCGCCTGTTCGGTACCTTCATGATCTCGGGGTGCTCGCCGCACGCCCTCTTCTGGTGCACTGTGTGTACGTGGATGAGGAGGACGTGGCGCTCATAGCGCAAAGCCGCGCGAGCATCGCGCATTGCCCGAAATCGAATGCCAAGCTGGGACACGGCATTGCTCCTCTTCCCCAGTGGCTGCGCGCGGGCCTGGCCGTCGGGCTGGGGACCGATAGCGTGGCGAGCAACAACACGTGCGACCTCTGGGAAGAGGCGCGGTTTGGGCTGCTTTTGCAACGCGCTCGGGCTGCCTCTCCGACCCTTGTGAGCGCGGAGAAGATGCTTGAGTTGATGACTCTCGGAGGCGCGCGAGCGCTCTCTTTGGAGGCGCACATCGGATCACTCGATCCGGGCAAGGAGGCGGATTTCATCGCGATTTCTCTCTCGGGCGCGCACGTGCAGCCGGTGGATGATCCTGTGGCCGCCCTTCTTTTCTCGGCGCGGAGCAGCGACGTATGTTTCGTGGCCGTGGGCGGGCGCGTGCTCTTCGATGGGGAGGTCGTCCGCACGCTCGATGAAGCCGGCGTGCGCGCGCGGCTCCGGGAGATTCGCGCGCGCCTGCGCCTGCCGGACGGATCCGGCCGGGAGAGGTCCCGCGCCGTTTGATTCTCTCCCGCGCTTCCGCTAAAGTGAAAGGGCTTTGGTGAAGCCAAGGCAGTCCATCACAGGGAGGGCGAGGATGCGATTCTTCCTGGATACGGCGAATCTCGCGGAGATTCGCGAAGCGGTCTCCTGGGGAGTCATCGAAGGAGTCACGACGAATCCGAGTCTCATCGCCAAGGAAGGCGTTTCCGATCCGCGCGCGCACATTCGGGAGATTTGCGAGATCGTGCCCGGACCCGTGAGCGCAGAGGTTGTCAGCACGACAGCGCCGGAAATGATCGCCGAGGCGCGCGAGCTGGCGCGCCTGCATCCGAACGTCATGGTGAAGATCCCCTGCCTTGTCGAGGGGCTCAAAGCCATTCGCGTGCTCGCGCAAGAAGGCATTCGCATTAACACGACGCTTGTTTTCTCGGTCCCGCAAGCACTTCTGGCGGCGAAGGCGGGAGCGACTGTGGTCAGCCCTTTCGTCGGGCGACTGGATGACATCGGCCATTCGGGCATGGAGCTGATCGAGCAGATCCGTGAGGTCTTCGACAACTACGACCTTCAGACGGAGATCCTGGTCGCCAGCATTCGCCATCCGATGCACGTCGTGCAGGCGGCGCTCATCGGGGCCGACATCGCCACGATGCCCTTCAAGGTCCTGGAACAATTGGTCCGGCATCCGCTCACGGATATTGGCCTGGAACGCTTCCTGAAGGATTGGGAGCGCGCTTATAAGCCCGTGAGCCGGAGCTGACCTCCTCTGTGCCGTGTTTTAGTGCTGACCCTCGTGGCCGAAGCGGAGACTTCTGCAGAGCAGCGCGCGAGAAAAAAGGCGGGCTGGAGCCAAAGCCCCAGCCCGCTCCGAACCCCCACAGGGACGTTCAGAATTCGTACCGCAGCGCAAACTGCATGATGCGCGGCCGCGTGAGCGTCCCCTGGTACTGACCGAACGTGCCCGTAATATCGGGGAAGGCCAGCAAGCTGCCTGTATCGAAGCGCACGGAGTTGGTCAGGTTGAAGACCTCCCAGCGGAACTGCAGCCGGTGCGACTCGGTGATCTGGAAGGCCTTCATCAGCCCGAAGTCAATGGAGAAGTATCCATCCCCGCGGATGCGATTGCGGAATCCGGCTTCGCCCGGGCGCTGGAACCGGAGCATCTTGAGCACATCGGCCGGATTTCGGAAGGCGGCCGGCCGCACCTTCCCATCCGGGAATTTGTAGCTGCGGTTAGTCTCCCCTTTCGGGTACTCCCGCAGACCCTCTTTCAGCTCGGCATTGCCTTGCAGGTTCCAGTTGGTCGCCCAGCAAGAGCGGCAGTTGATGATGTTCAAAGGGAATCCGCTTGTCCAGCGGAACAGGCCGGTCGTCTGCCACCCGCCGATGACGTGGTTCGCCCACCCCGGCACGTTCCCTCCGAGCGGCTTGCCCCGACCAAACGGCAACTCAACGATCCAGTTAGCGTTGAGCTGGTGCCGCACGTCGAAGTCTGAGAAGGAGTACTGCAGGCGCGGGATCCAGGAGTTGATGATGAAGTCGGTGTATCCGCCCGAGAAGAAGCTTCCGAACGCCCCGCCGCGCTCTGTCCCCGAGGTCAGATCCAGTGACTTCGAGAGCGTGTAGTTCAGGTCGAACTGCGTGCCCGCACTGAAGCGCTTGCGCACCAGAAGCTGCAGGGCATGGTATTCGGAGAAGCCGATCGTGCTCTGCCCGGCTAGCGACGAATACTGGTCGTTCCAGAAGGCGAAGGGTTTGCCCGCCGGATTGTCAGGCGTCGCGCCAAAGCAGGCCGGCTCGCAGAAGAGATCAATCAGATAGAGCGCCGTCTGGTAATCGGGAGCGTTCTCGCGGAAGACCTGGTAGATAGCCTGCGTGTTCGTCAAGCCTCCCCCAGCGCGCGCTCCCGCCGTCGGGAAGAGATTCTCCCAGTACGGGATCTTCGGCACAGCGCTCACGGGCGTATCCGCTTCGATCAGTCGGGCGAGCATCTGTGCCGCCGTGAAGTAATCCATCCCGGACTTGGGATCAACCAGGTTCATCGGCATGGCCAGATCGCGCCGCGTCAGAAGCTTCCGCCCCCGACGTCCGACGTATCCGACCTCGACGCTGAAGTTCTTTGGCAGCTCGCGTCCGATGAAGAGATTGAACATGTGCGCGTAAGGGGTGCGCAGCGTATCGTCTATGCTCGTCGTAATGGCGAACAAGCCAAACGGCGGGGTTTGCGGGAAGCCTCCCGGAGGCGCCGGACGTTGAAACTCCGAACCATCGCGGGCGACGCGCGGGACGTCGAAGACGCCACTGAATCGTGGCGCATTGGCTTCCGTAATCGTCCCCCAGATGGTCGTGAGGCTCGTGGAGAGTCCGAATGACCCGGCCTGGTCGAACGTCGTCGCCAGCGCATGCCCAATGCGGTCGTAGACCAGACCGTATCCGAATCGGAAGACCGTCCGTCCCTCACCAAAGAGTGACCTCAAGAACCGGCGCGGAGACCAGGCGATCGAGAATCGCGGCGACCAGTTGTTGAAGTCCTTGGCGAAGAAGCCCGGCTTGCCGTTGGCCGGACCAGCCAGATCGAAGCTGATGCGCGGCAGGTCATAGGAGGGGATCCCCCGGAGCATGCTCACGCGCCGCAGCTCGAACCATTCGCCGAAGCTTGGCGTGGGTCGAACCTGCAATCCATTGGTCTCCCAGGGGGGCGAATAGAGATAGTACCGCACGCCCGCCGTGATGGTCAGATTCGGCGTCACGCGCCATTGATCCTGGACGTATCCCTCGTACTCGTTCGTGGCGTAGCGGCGCCGGACCAATGCCCCTTCGGGGAGGACATTCCCTTGCCGGTCGTAGTTATATTGAGCCGTGAATTGGGTGATCGTCCCGAGCACAAGGATAGGGAATCCATCAGCCCAGGCCGCGTAGAAACCTGGCGCGACAGCCGGAAGCGTCTGGCATCCCGGTTGCCTGCAGCGCGGGTGCCCAGGAGCCGTATAGCGCCCGACCCCAAGCAGCCAGGACCCGTTGCCGACGACCGTGTGGAAGGATGTCCCGTTGCTGAAACGCGGGATGCGCGTGAAGCGGATGTTCAGGCCCGCTTGGACCGTGTGTGCGCCGCGGATCCAGGAGATATCGTCCACCAGATTGTGCGTGCTCGCGATGCGGCCAAAGGAGCTGGTTGGTGCCGGGATGTTGTCAAGGAAGCGCAGTGTCACTTGCGTGCGCTGCTGCAGGCCGGCTGTCGTCGAGCCCAGGCGCGTCAGCCCATAGCGGAATGTGTTCACCACGTTCGGCTTCAGCGTCGCATCGTAGCCCAGAGCGAACCCCTTGGAGTTGACCAGGCTCTTCTGATTGGGCGGCAATCCCGGGTATTGGGGCGCCGTGTTGATGACGTCATCCTGGAGATTCCCCCGCCAGAAGAGGGTGTGCCGGCCCGTGCGATCCAGATTGACGTCGGTGCGCAGGATGTAGGTGTTGAAGTCGTTCTTGATCGGAGCCGCGAAGCGGAAGCCCATGATGTTCAACCCGTCTCGTCCCGGATCATTCGGCTCGGGGAACTGCTGCAAATAGCGCATGAGGGCCGGATTGGCACCAATGCCCAAGGGATCGATCGAAGCCGCTTCTGCCGGCGTGAGCACGCGAATTCCAGCCGGGATGTTGAACGTGCGTCCCGCGACGGTGATCGTTGTCGCCGGGCATTCGGCCGGATTGGCGCAGCGATACTGGAAGTAGCCGTGGCGGACTAAAAACGACGGTACGCTGCGCAGGACCGGTTCTTCCCGCTTCTCCCGCAGCCCTTCGTAGTTGCCGAAGATGAACCACCGGTCTTTGATGATCGGTCCACCGGCCGAAGCGCCGAAGATGTGGTAGTTCAGAACCGGAGGCTTGTTGGGCCGACCCGATTCGATCTGCGAGAGCTTGTTGAAGAACTCGTTAGCCGAGGTCGCCGTATTGCGGTGGTACCAGTAGAGGGAGCCATGAATCTCGTTCGTCCCGCGTTTGGTCACCAGGCTCACCTGGGCCGAGCTGGAGCGTCCCTGGCTCGCATTGTAGTTGGTCGTCGTCACGCGGAATTCCTGCGTCGAATCGAGCGTCATCCGCAGGACCGAGGTGTACGCGAAGCCGAATTGGGGATCGTTGACGTCCACTCCGTCCAGCGTCACATTCTGTTGATCGCTGCGGCTCCCGCTGATGCTCCCGCTGCGAATATCTTCGGTCGGGAGGAAGACCGCTCCTGGCTGCAGGCTGAGGAGTTCCACGACATTGCGGGCCAAAAGAGGCAGTTGCCGAATCTGCACCTCGCCGAAGGGATTGCCGATGGAGGCATCGGCCTTATTGATGAGCGCTTCGCCGACGACCTCAATCGTCTCGACGACCTCTCCGACCTCGGTGAACTGGAGATCGAGGACCACGGGCATGTTCACGAGCAACTGCAGGTTAGAGCGGACGATACTCTTGAAGCCCGTCATCTCTACGCGCAGGTTGTATGTGCCCGGAGGAAGCTGGGGAAACGCGTAGTATCCTCGCTCGTTGGTCGTCGTCGTCCGAGTAGCTCCTGTCGCCACGCTGGTGAGCGTCACCGTCGCTCCGACGACAACAGCTCCCGTCGGATCAGTCACCGTGCCGGAGAGCGAGGTCGTGGCCTGCGCCCCAATCGAACCGTTCGGGAGGAGCAGCCACAGAAACACCCCCACGACCCCACCGATCACTCGCTTTCGAGTCATACGCATTGTCCTCCTTGACGTAATTTGGGCTATTTCGGGGGGGGATTATAACGCAAAAGATGGTAGTGTTTCAACAGGAGATTGGAAGCCGTGTGGGTCGTGGCGTCCCAACGGGCGCCCTTTGGGCCTTTTGCCCCCGCCGCGAGAGGCGTATTGTCTTTTCCGCAGGTTCGTGCGAAAATCCTTTCGAAGGAGAGCATCTTGGAGGGAGAGAGGGCCTATGACGATCCGCTATACGGTGGCGACGATCAGCCCGAAATACCACGAAGCGATCCTGGACTGGCAGAAGAGGAATTTCCCCGAGCTGGACATCTTGCTCCGGTACTGGGAGAAGTACTTTCCGGGTCTGCCCCGGTTTCAGCTTGTGGCGAAGGTCGGGGATTTGCGTTCTGATGTGATCGAAGTGGGGAAGTACGCCGGACAACCCAAGATCGAGCGGGCGGCCGAGATGGCCGGGAATATGTTCTACACGGCCCGTCGGATCATTCGCGCGCAGTGCTCGACCGAGTTCGGCTCGATCGAGCAGCATCGGATGAGTTTGGATACGGCCCCTACGGACGAAGCCCGTTTTGAGATCCTGCGGATCATGGCGGAGGAGCTGCGGCACGCCTACCAGATGTTCTGGGTTCTCGATCACGATCCGACATGGAAGCGGCCGGGACATGGAGATGTGGCCGCGGAGACGATCGAGGAGCTGCTCTCGATGCGAACGGGCACGCATGTTCTGGATGCCTTCAATATCGCGTTTCGAGATTTTTTGGACAACGCCGTCTACACGGCGATCATTGATCTGGTGGGGAAGTATCAACTGGACATGATGCAGATCTTCAGCTATGCCCCCATGGCCCGGAGCATGCCCCCGATGCTTGGCGAGGAAGGATTCCACATGGGTTTTGGCCGGAGAGCCCTCAGGGACCTGGCCGTGGCGGCGGCGAAGGGGCAGGGCCGCTATAGTCTGGAAGATATTCAACGAGCCATTAACAAATGGTATCCGCGCGGATTGGAGATGTTCGGCAACGAGCGCTCGGGCGAAACGGCCGTCGCTTTCGGTTTCAAGCCGAAGACTAACGGTCAGGCGCAGGCCGAATATATCGCCGAAGTGGAAGGGATCATCGAGGGGGTGAATATCGCCCTGGTGCGCGTGCGCCATCCGAATCTGCCTCCGGATGAAGCGCGGCGCCTGATCCGCGAGATTCACAGCTCCGGAGAATCGCGCCGGGGCATTCGACCGGAAGATTTGCTCTTTCTCCCGGATCGGAAGTTCTTCCGGCGGCGCGGACCCGAAGAGTATGCCTTCCAACCCTATGATCTGCAAGGGAATCTGTTGACCGAAGGAGGAAGGCCGATCGAACCCGAAAAATACCTCGCGTATTTGGCGAGCGTTCTGCCCCCGTCGTATCTTCAGAGCGAAGACTTCCGCCGATATGCCGAGCATCTGAAAACGTCTCGCACGTCGGGAACAAGCCCCTCGGCCCCTCTCTGGTTCGCCTGATCTGCGAGGACACAGGTTCGATCCGGAGATGCCGGGCGGTCTCGCGGGGCGTAAAAAGTCTCTTGACAGACCGACCGAGATAGGATACTGTAAAAGCGCCACCCACAGCCTAAACTAAGGAGGAAGGGGCTATGAATATTGCGCGCATTGTGCTCGGCGGTCTGGTCGCTGGGGTGATCATCAATGTCCTCGAGACAGTCGTCCATGGCATTCTCTTTCGCTCGCGGTGGGAGGACGCTCTTCGGGAGTTAGGTCGCGAACTGCCTACGACATCAGGAGTGATTCTCATCTGGATTGTGGGGTTTGTCTTTGGTATTGCGCTTGCTTGGCTCTATGCGGCGATTCGGCCGCGGTATGGAGCGGGGCCGAAGACGGCGATCTGGGCCGGAATATACCTCTGGATCGTCGCAGGGTTGCTCATCTGGATCGGATTCTCGCCCGCTCATCTTTGGCCGTCGCGTTTGATGGTTGTCGGAATTGTCGCGAATCTCGTCGAATACGTTGTGGCGGCACTCGTGGCCGGGTACTTGTATAAAGAAGCGGCGGCAGCGTGAGAGCGCCTTTGTGCGTCTGCCCGTAGCCGCCTGAGGGACGTTCACATCGAGGTGAGTGGCTTCCTCGAAGCGGGAGGGAGGGTACCTTTGCCCGGAAATCCTTTGGCGGCTGGACAAATCGGGAGCGCCATGCCAGAGTAATGTCCGTATGGCGCGCATCTTTCCCTTTCGAGCGTGGCGGTACGATCGGGAGAAGGTCGGGGATCTGGCGGCTGTTGTGACGCAGCCCTACGATAAGATCACTCCGGCGATGCAGGAGCGTTACTACGCGCGGAGTCCCTACAACTTTGTCCGTGTGATTCTCGGCCGGTCGCTCCCTGAGGACACCGAGACGAACAACGTCTACACGCGGGCGCGCGAGGATTTGCACCGGTGGATGCGGCAGGGCATTTTTGTTCGCGAGCGCGCGGAGGCGCTCTACGTGTACGTTCAGCGTTATCGCGTTCCGCCGGATGGGCCGATGAAGACGCGGCGGGGATTTCTGGCGCTCGGGCAGGTGGAGGATTTCGGGCGCGGCACGGTCTTCCCTCATGAGCGGACCTTGAGCGCGCCGAAAACGGACCGTCTGCGACTTCTTCGCGCGACGCGCGCGCATCTGGAGCCGATCTTCATGCTCTATGAGGATCCGGCCGGGGAGATCCAGGCCGTGCTGGACGAACACGCTCTCGGGCCGCCCGATGTCGAGGTCGTGGATGAGTACGGCGTCACGCATCAGCTCTGGCCCCTTTTTGAGCGCGAAGTCATCGCGCGCGTTCAGCAGCTCATGCTCCCTCGCCCGCTGGTGATCGCCGATGGGCATCATCGGTATGAGACGGCTCTGCTCTATCGAGATGAACGACGGGCTGAGACCGGCCGCGCGGATGAGTCAGCGCCCTACGAGCGCATGCTCATGGCCTTCTTCAACGTGCGAGATGAGGGACTGACGATCCTGCCGACTCATCGGTTGATCGTTCAGGGAGTCGGCGATCCCGAGCAGTTCCTCGCTTTCGTCGCCCGGCACTTCGAGGTGACATCGTCTGCTCTGGACGATCTCTCGCCGGAGACTCTGGCGCGGCTGCGAAAACAATTGAGCGAGCGCGGCGAGCGGCGAACGACGTTCGGGATGATGCTCGCCGGGAGCGCGATGTTTTCTTTCCTGACCTTCCGCCCCACGGAGGAAACCGAACGCCTGCTCGCGGGGTTGAGTCCGCTCGAGCGCACGCTGGATGTTGTTCTGCTGCATCGCGTGCTGATCGAGCAGGGATTAGGGATGAGCGAAGAAGCGATTCGAGAACAACGGCACATCCTCTATCTTCGGGAGTTCGAGGAGGGGGTCCGCGCTGTCGCGGAAGGGAGGGCGGAACTGGGTTTCTTTTTAAATCCGACGCGCGTCGAACAAGTATACGAGATGGCCCTCGCGGGACGCCTCATGCCGCAGAAGTCCACGGACTTCTATCCGAAGCTCCTTTCGGGGCTCCTCTTCTATGCGCTCGAAGAACCGAAGTGAGCGTCAGCTCATCGGTCCAAGGGGACGGGCGTCAGGGGCACATCCCAGTGAGCTTCCAGTAGCTCAAAGCGGCGTTGCTCCTGAGCGCGAAACCGCTCCTGATCCGGAAAGAGGCGACGGAGAAGCTCCTCGCGACCCGACGTATCCACGACGGCGTTCCAGTTCTTGTAGACGATGAGGGTCATGAAGTGCCAATCGGCCCGCCCTTCGCCATGAAAGGTCGGCTGATACGCCTCCACACGGAGGATGCGCCCGCTCTCCTGTTCTGCTTTGAGGACGGGCCAGTGATTCTTCTTGAAAAGCCGAAGGAACTCCTCCTGGTATCCCCATCGGACTTTGTAGTAGTAGGCGACGACGTAGGGCTGATCCGTTGGCGTCTGCGGAGCAGCGCGTCGCGAGAGGAAAAAACCGGCGATGCAAATGAGGAAAAGGAATGCGAGAGTTCGCTTCCGGAAGGGCATGTGGCTCAAAGTGCGGTTCATCGCGTGCCTCCCAGTTCAAAAGCTGTAGTGGTAGCGGAGGAAGAAGCTGCGTCCGGGAGCATCTAACCCCCAATTAATCCCTCGATAATTTCGATCCGTCAGGTTCTCGACCTCAAGGACGATCTGCTGGTTCTCCGTGAGGCGAACTCCGGCGCGGACGTTGAAGACCACGTAGCCGGGGATCGCGCGAAAAAGCGGAGCGCTCTGGACTCCGGGACCGAGGACGCGATCCTGAACCTGACTGAGCGTCTCCCCCGTTGGGATCAAGATGTCATCATCAGTTCCCAAGCGACCGTCGGCTCCCGGAGCGACGAGTCCCCGCACTGTGGCTCCATTGCGGAAGAATTGGGCGATGCTCGCGCGCGAGCGCATGGCTCCCGTGCGCCGGTCTTCCAGAGCCAGTGTCGAGAGCCGCCTGTGACGAGCTGCGGCATGAAGATAAGGTTCGATCCAGAGGCCCGACGTGGGCATGTAACGCAGGTGGAGCCAGGCCTCCGGTGCCGGAAGGCTCCCCTCGATATTCGGCGGTTGGCCCGTGCGTCGGTCTTCGGCCCAGATGTGCGTATGCCGAATGTCCAGAGACCAGCGCCGAGAGGGTTCCAGAGTCCAGCTCTGTTCGAGACCCCAAAAGCGCGCGTCTCCGAAGTTGGCGCGCACGAGCACGGGCGCTGAGGAAGCGGCCACAAAGACCGTTCCGTTTGGCGTCTGCGCGACAATGGGCTCACCTCCCAGCGAGAGGCCGACGGCTCCCGGCGGGAGGATCAGGGCCTGCTTGGCGATCAGGCGCGCGATGTCGTTCAGAAAGAAAACAAACTCTCCGCGCACGCGAGGGCGCCGGTAGCGCACGCCCAGCTCGTAGCTGGAGCTGATCTCAGGCTGAAGAGGAGCGACCGGACGTCCCGTCGAGACAGCTGTGCGATCGGCTGTGGAACCGATGAATCCGCCCAAGGGAGCGATGTCGCGGGCCGAGACTTCGAACCCCGATCCGGTGAGCCCGAGCGTCCCCAGATCGGTCATGCTCGGCGCGCGGAAGCCGCGGCTGAAGTGGAAGGAGGCGCTCAGGAAGCTTCCCAGAGGGACGAGAAGACCGATACGCCCGCTGAGGTTAGAGACCCGAAGCGCATCATCCGGCCAGAGGGGGCGTCCCGAGACAATCGGGGCATCTTCCGCACGCGCTCGATAGCGCGCGCCGCTTGCGCGCAGGCTCCCGATAATTTTGAGGGATCCGCGCCGAGGTTCGAAGACGTCCAGGGCGTAAGCGCCCCAATGGGTGTATCGGGCGCGATCGGGCACGCGCGGGCGTCGAAGCGTCACCTGAGCGGTGACCGGATTGACGGCAAAAGAGGGTGCGCGCATGCGCTCGTGGTAGACTTCACCTCCGAAGCGGAGATAATGTCCGCCCCAGAGCCTCTCGGCGCGCGCCTGCACCCCGTGAACGCGCATCTTCTCGTACTCATGGACGATCGCTGCGCGAGGATTCCCGTTGCCGCCCTGATTCACGCGCTCCTCGCGTTGTGCCGAGAAGGAGTAGGAGAGGGCCAGGTGATCCATACCGGCAAAGGCCTGACGGTCGTAGCGCACGTAGAAGAAGTCGAGCATCAGATTTCTCAAGTCCGCGATGAGGTTTCCATCGCCTCCGAGCAACTGGTCGAAGCGTTTCCCTCCATCCTGGTGCGCGCGCTGGTAGTGCACGCGAAAGGCATCCACAGGAGTCGGAGCCCACATCAGACTCGCGCTGCCTCCATACTGAGTGAACCCCGTATCCGGCATCCGAGGCCCATAGAGGACGCGCGGGGGAAGGCCGAGGAATCGGGTCACGGCGGAATGCGAATCCAGTCCGCGTCCGGGCCGAAGCGTGTTCACGCGCCGCCCCACGGTGTTGAAGACAGCGCCGAACTTCCGCGTTCCCAGACTCAGGCGCAGATTCGATCCCGTGCTCCAATCCGCCGTATTGAGCGTCGTCGCCCAGCTCCCCTGCCACTGCCTGCGATCGGCCGCCAGAGGGGGAGACCAGGTCAACAGTTGAAAGCTCCCGCCCAGGGCATCACTGCCGTAGTCGGCGCTGCGGGGTCCACGCAGAACCTCGATCGCCTCGACGTGCGTGGGATCGAGCAGGCTGAGAAACGTCTGAATGCCCGATCGCGCTGCCGAGGTCGAGTAGCGAATGCCATCCACATAGAGATTGACCTTGTCGCCGCCCAATCCTCGGATTAAGACGCCGGCGATCGTGGGACTTGTCCGTTGCAGATGAACGCCGACTTCTTCGTTCACCGCCTGCGCCAGGACCGTTTTCGCGCGCATCAGCACCTGATCCGACGAGATCACGCCCACCGATTGGATCGCACGCGCCGTCTGGTCAATGAATCCGCCCTCTCCGGTCACGGTCACCTCTTCCGTGAAGCGCTCGACGTCCAGCGTCACCTGAAGCCGCAGGCTCTCGACTGTCGTCACCCGAATAGGGAGGCGACGTTCGGCAAATCCCGGCGCTCCCACGCTCAGCTCATAGACTCCTCTGGGGATGTCAACAAGCAGGAATTCTCCCTCCTCATTCGAGCGAGTGCTCCGAACCGTCCTCTGTCCCTGTCGGAGCCGAATCTGCGCTCCCGAAATGCGCGCTCCCGTCGGATCCAGAACGGTCCCGCCAATCCGCCCCTGCGATTCGGCATACAGGCGCTCTGAAGAGAAGCTCAGAAAGACCAGTCCGATCAAAAGGCATGCGCTCCTTCTTGCGGATCGAAATCCGTCGAGCATGACTCACCTCTTGGCCCGTCTTTACAGTGGGCCTTTCATTTTACTGGTTCTTCGCTGAAGTGCCAAGAGCCTGAATTCCGGCCCAGCGAAGAGGAGACCGGAAGAGAACGGGCGGCTCGTCGTTTTTGTGAGCAGAAGTGCAAGTTTTCGTATAGGGCTGGGCCCTCCGGGAGAAGAGGAAAACCGTGTGTAACCGCGAAGGAATCGGTGAGCGTGTTATATGGCGGAGGATTTCCGAGGTGAGCTGGTGAAGACGTAAAGAGTCAGACTTTTTGGCCGGATATGCCGTCTTTGGACCGTGAGGGGAGGGCATTGGCCGGTCTGAAGAGGTGAGCCCAATGGAGGTCGCAGACCGGCCAAGGGCATGTCGTTGTTATTATAACGAGTTTCGCGAAGAGGTCGCTATGGCGTGATGCCGAACGCCCGGAGCCCGTCCCCCATGAGACATCGTGATGGGGATGAGCAGCTCCTTCCAAGTCCAGCCTGTGATCATCACGGGGATGCACCGCTCGGGGACGACACTTCTGGCGCGGCTTCTGAGCGATTTGGGGCTTTTCCTCGGGCACCGTGTGGAGGACAATCATGAGGCGCTCTTCTTTCTGCATCTCAATGAGGTCCTTTTGAGGCAGGCCAAAGCCTCCTGGGACTATCCCGATCCGATTCGGGATTTTTTGAGGAATCCCACCGTTGTGAGGATGACGCTCGAGTGTCTCCGAGGCGATCTCCTCTCGTGGCGGGTTCACCGCTATTTGGGCTGGTGGAACTGGCTCCGGTATCGTTCGCTCGCTCGATTCGATCGGCCCTGGGGCTGGAAGGACCCGCGCACGGTCTTCACGCTTCCGCTGTGGCTTGATCTGTTCCCCGGGGCGAAGATCATCTACATCGTGCGAAACGGGGTGGATGTGGCGCGGAGTCTGGTCGTTCGAGAAGAGCGATATCTCCTGTGGCAACAGGCCCGCTTTCGCGAACGCGCGCATCGTCCCAGCCGCCGGAGCCGCCTGGAACGCATCGGATTTCGAGGATCGGCGCGATGTCTGACCCTGGAAGGAGCTTTTACGCTCTGGCAGGAGTATGTCGCTCGGGCTGAAGAGGTCCTGGGGCAGGTCGATAACGAGCGCCTCGTCGTGAAGTACGAAGACTTCGTGCATCGCCCGATCCCGTATCTTCGCGCGTTGGCGGCGTTCTGCGGGCTTTCAGGCGTCGGAGCGAAAGATTTCAAGGAGGCGGCGCGCCAGGTAGATCCTCGACGAGCGTATGCTTTCGTCTCCCATCCGGATCTTCTGGCATTCTTCGGCCGAGTGCGGACAAACCCGTGGATGCAGCGGTACGGATATGGGGAATTCGCGGGAGCGGAGATGGAGAGAGAGCCGGAAAGAGCGTGCCCGGGAGCGCGCTGAGGCGCGCCTCCTTCTGGATCCGAAGAACGGGAAATCTCCTTGCTTGGCGCAAAGCCCCTAGGTGAAAATTAAAAAGCATGTGCTGCATGGGGGAGTGAAGTTGGCAATCAGGGGTGAGAGAGGATCTGTTGGGTCATCTCACCGCGTGAGGGGACGGTTTCATGGAGTGAAGTACGGGGAGGGGGGGATGAAGCGATTCGCCTTCGTCGTGATCGGAGTTCTCGGAGGGATGGCGTCCCTGGTCTGGGCGCAGATGCATCAGGGGCGTCAGATTGTCACAGCGCGTCTTGTCGCCGATGTCGCGGCGATTCAGCCGGGACGATCCTTCACCGTCGGTCTCTATTTTCGGATCGAGCCGGGGTGGCACATCTACTGGGAGAATTCGGGGGATGCGGGGTTGCCCATTCGTGTCCGGTGGAACGTGCCGGAGGGGTTTCACGTCTCCCCTCTGCGATGGCCGACGCCGCGGCGATATACGGAATCGGGAGGGATGACGGCTTTCGGATACCAGGACGAAGCGATGCTTCTTGTGACGCTCACGCCTCCGGCTTCCCTCCCGGAGGGAGAGGTCCCGCTTGAGGCCGCAGCGGATTGGCTCGTGTGTAAGGAGGTGTGCATTCCAGGTCGTGCGAAACTTCAGCTCACTCTGCCTGTCGGACAGGCGACGCCCAGTCCCGAGGCCGAACTGATCGCGCGCTTTGAGAAGGCTCTTCCCCAGGCTGCGAGTCGGAGTCCGATTCGGGTAGTGAGAGCAGAGTGGGTGCCTCAAGGGGCGAAGAAGGGGATGATTCGTCTTGATCTCAGCGGGCGCGTGGCCGTGCGGGATTTCTTCCCCCGACGGCTTGAAGGGGCCACGATTCAACATGGGGGGGTGAGAGTGACCGGGCGTTCGATTCTCATCCCTGTGGAGCAGGAGACGGGCGCGGCGATCGGGAAGGTAGTGAGCGGCATCGTCCTGACCGAGCGAGGGGCTTATGAGCTGCGCGCGACAGTGAGCGAGACATCTGCTCCGACCGCGTCCGGGCCTGTCGCATCCGCGAGCGCGCCTCCCCCCACGAGCGAAAAGAGTGAGGAAGAGGTCGCGTCTGAGGCCGCGCCCGATGGACGCGCTCTCGGAAGCGCAGGGTGGTTGAATCTGCCCTTCCGCGTGAAGGGACAACAGGAACGCTCTCATTCGCTCGGACTCATTCTCTTGCTCGCCGTGCTCGGGGGGATGATTCTCAACATCACGCCCTGCGTATTGCCCGTCCTTTCGATCAAAATCTTAAGCTTCCTGCATCAGGCCGGGGGCGATCGTCAGCGCGCGCGTCTCATGGGAGTGAGCTTCGCCGCAGGCGTGCTCGTGTCGCTCTGGGCGCTCGCCCTGGTGGTGATGGGCTTGCGGGCAACGGGTGAGCAGATCGGATGGGGATTTCAATTCCAATCCCCGACTTTTGTCGTCGTCATCAGTACGGTGATCTTCGTCTTCGCCCTCAATCTGTTTGGCGTCTTCGAGTTTCGGGGGCCGAGCGTCGGCCGATGGTCGGAGAAGTCGGGGCTGGTGGGCGCGTTCTTGAGCGGCGTTCTGGCGACGACGCTGGCGACGCCCTGTACAGCTCCTTTCCTGGGCACGGCCGTGGGATTTGCTTTCGCCCAGCCGGGGAGTCTGATCTTTCTCATCTTCACGGCGATTGCCCTGGGGCTCGCCCTGCCTTACATCGTGCTCTCGTGGAATCCGGGATGGTTGCGGTTTGTGCCTCGGCCTGGGATGTGGATGGTACGGTTCAAGCAGGCGATGGGGTTTCTGCTGCTGGGAGCGTTGTTGTGGCTTTTGGATGTGCTGGGGAGCCAGATGGGTTTGGAAGCGGTCATCTGGACAGGGGTCTTTCTCCTCTTTGTGGCTGTCGCGGTGTGGCTGATCGGGCATCTGGAGCCGCAGGCTGGGCTGCGGCGGCGTTGGGGAACATGGGGACTGGCGGCCCTGCTCGTCGTCGGAGGATACGTGTGGGCCTTTGAGAAGGAGTTGCGGTGGCGAGAAGCGCGTGCGGTCGCGGCTGAGGTGCCGGCAAAGGAGACCGGATCGGATGACATCGCGTGGAAGCCTTTTTCGCTCGCCGATATCGAGCAGCGCGTCCGGCGCGGCGAGACAGTCTTCATTGACTTCACCGCCGATTGGTGCTGGAACTGTAAGGTGAACGAACGAACGGTCCTTCAGTCGGAGGCCGTCCGTCGCAAGATGCGGGAGCTGCGGGTGACGGCCATCAAAGCCGATTGGACGAATCGCAATCCGGAGATCACGCAGATGCTCCAGAAATTCGGCCGATCCGGAGTGCCGTTTTATGTGATCTTCCCGGCCGGCCGACTGACGGAGCCGATCACGCTCCCGGAGATCTTGACACCGGGTCTGGTGATCCAAGCCCTGGAGGAAGCTGGACCCAGTCGCGTCCCCGCTGAGGAGCGCTGAGGGCTCCCTTCGCTCATGGCTCCTCGAAGGAAGCCGTGAGTGTTTTGCTCTGTGGAGGACTGATGCGGCTTGCAGCGCGCATGGCTCGATTGGGCACGGAGACCGCTTTCGACGTTCTGGCACGCGCGCGTGAGCTTGAGCGGCAGGGGCGCGAGATCATCCATCTGGAAGTCGGAGAGCCGGATTTTCTCACTCCCGCCCCGATCATCGAGGCGGCGTACCGCGCCTTGAAGGAGGGATGGACCAAGTATGGCCCGTCGGCCGGACTGCTGGAGTTGCGCGAGGCCATCGCCGAGGAGGTCTCTTGTCGGCGCGGGATCTCGGTCTCTCCCGACCAGGTCGTTGTCACTCCGGGAGCCAAGCCGATCATCTTCTTCTCGATCCTCGCTCTGGTGGATGAGGGGGACGAAGTGATCTATCCGAACCCCGGATTTCCGATTTACGAATCCATGATCCACTACGTGGGAGGGGTGCCCGTGCCGATCCCCCTTCGCGAGGAACGCGACTTCGCGCTGGATGTGGGTGAGCTGCTGGATCGGATCACCGAGCGGACCCGGCTCATCATCCTGAACTCGCCGCATAATCCGACGGGAGGCGTCCTCGACTATGCCGATCTGAAAGCGATCGCCGAGGCTCTTGTGGATCGAGACGTGATGGTCCTCTCCGATGAGATCTACAGCCGTATCATTTTCGAGGGGGAGCATGTGAGCATCGCGCAGTTCCCCGGGATGCAGGAGAAGACGATCATCCTGGATGGATTCTCCAAGACCTACGCGATGACCGGGTGGCGACTGGGCTACGGCGTCATGCGAGCTGATCTGGCGGCTCAGATCGCGAAGTTGCAGACGAACTCGACTTCCTGCACGGCTTCGTTCGTGCAGATCGCCGGGATCGAAGCGCTGCGGGGAGATCAAACGCCTGTCGCCGAGATGGTCGCCGAGTTCCGGCGTCGGCGCGACCGTATTGTCGCGGGACTCCGCACGATCGAGGGGTTTTCGTGTCGCCTTCCGAAGGGGGCCTTCTACGTCTTCCCGAACATCCGGGGGACGGGATGGACATCCAAGGCATTGGCCGATTATTTGCTCGAAGAAGCGGGCGTCGCGTGCCTGTCGGGAACGGCCTTCGGACAATACGGGGAAGGGTATCTGCGCTTCTCCTACGCCAATTCCCTGGAGAATATCGAACGCGCGCTCGAGCGCATCGCTCACGCGATGGCGAAAGCCCCAACGCGGCAGGAGGCCAGATCCCACAGCTCGTGACGTTGTGTCGGAGGAGGAAGCGGTGAAGCAGGTCTTAGCCGAGTATCTCGGGAAGACGATTGAGATTCATTACGGAGGGACGTCGGCTGTCAAAGGGACGCTGGAGGACATCGTGGATGGTGTCGCGCGCTTGAAGGACGAAGAGGGAACGATCTTTTACGTCGCCCTCGATAAGATTCATGCCTTCTGGGAGGTCAGAGAGAAGGAGAAGCCGCTGGGATTCGTCGTGAAGTGAACGGAGGGCAAGAGGGCCTTATCGGCAAGCCCTTCTCAGAACCCGGATGCGTCCCGATGTCCCTCGATGCGCGGTCGGAGGGCATTCAACGAGCTGCCGAATCCCCCCGCCCCATGTACGCGCGCTTGTGGCCCTCACCTTTCCCGCGACCGAAGGAGGCACTGTCGTGATGTGGCCGATGAAGATCGTCGCTTCTGTCGTGGAGACCACGCGCGAAGAGGCTCTGGCTCAAATCGCGCGGGCGAGCGATGAGGCGGATGGGATCGAAGTGCGGCTGGATGCATTGGGGGTGAATCCGGCCGAGGATTCGATGTCGCTCTTGGCGTCTCTGCTTGGAGCGAGCCGAAGGCCGATGATCTGGACCTATCGGCCGCGCGAAGAGGGGGGATATGCAGATGTGGGCCTCCCGGAACGCCTCCGCTTTTGGTCCCGGGCGATCGCGTGGGCCGAGCGCTCGGCTGAGGCGCGCGCGCGCCTTTTTTATGATCTCGAAGTGGACCTGGCGGAAGCTCTTTTGAAGGAGCATCGCTTCGGACCCGCGATCCGAAGCGCGTCCTTCCCCTGGGAGCGAGTGATCGTCTCGCACCATTGGTTCGAGCCGGCGCCATCGGTGGAGGTGGAAGCGACCTACGAGCGCCTGAAGGCGTTACCGGCCCGGATCTTGAAGCTTGCTCTTTTCGCGCATGACGTCGGGGATGTGCTCCCGATCTTCCGGCTTTTGGAACGCGCCCGGCAGGAGAGAAGGGAACTGGTAGGTCTGGCGATGGGAGTGGCCGGATGGATCACGCGCATTCTGGGGCCGGCTTACGGGAGCGCGTTCACCTATGGGGCCGTTGCTCCCGGGCGCGAAGCGGCTCCCGGGCAGATTCCCGTCTCCGAGCTGCGCGCGCTCTATCGCGTCGCCGAGCTGACGTCGCACACCCGAGTGGTCGGGGTGATCGGCAATCCCATCGCCCATTCGCTCTCGCCGCACATTCACAATGCCTGTTTCCGACATCTCGGTCTGGATTACGTGTACGTGCCTCTGGAAGTCAAGGCATTGGAGCCTTTCCTGCGCGCGTTCGTGCGCCCGCAGACGCGGCAGATGCCGTGGCCGCTTCGGGGCCTGAGCGTCACCATCCCGCATAAGGTCGCCATCCGGCCCTTTCTGGACGAGGTGGACCCGCTGGCCCAGCGCGTAGGAGCCGTGAATACGCTCGTCGTCGAAGACGAACGCCTGGTGGGATACAACACCGACGTCCCTGGGGGGACGGAGCCGTTATCCGAGCGCATCTCCCTGAGAGGAACGCGCGTGGCCATTGTGGGCGTGGGAGGAGCTGCGCGCGCCCTCGCCTGTGGAGTGCGGGAGCGTGGGGCTCATGTCCTGCTCTTCGGGCGTCGGAGGGAGCGAGCCGAGGCGCTCGCGGGGGAACTGGGAGCCGAAGCCCATGCGCTGGAGGAGCTGGCGCAGTGTTCGTTCGAGGTCCTCATCAATGCGACGCCCGTCGGAATGGCGGGCTATCCCGAGCAAGACCTCATCCCGGAAGAGGCCTTGCGCCATCGGCCGTTCGTCTATGATCTCGTGTACAATCCTCCGCAGACGCCGCTTCTTCGCCGCGCCCAGGCGCGAGGATGTCCGGTGCTCTCGGGCGTGGAGATGTTCATCCGCCAAGCCGCGGCGCAGTTCCGGCTCTGGACAGGTCAGGAGCCGCCCCTTGATGTCATGAGAGAGCGCGTGTATACTGCCCTGAGTTGAATTCAACGCGGAAGCAGTGAGGTACAGGCAGCGATGATCGAGATCAGAGTTCCGGGTTCGACGTCCAATCTCGGAGCTGGATTCGATACGCTCGGATTGGCTCTGCGGATCTATCTCCGGGTTCGCGTGGAGAAGTTGAATCAGAGCGCGTCAGAACATCACGTGACAGTCCAGGGGAGGGACGCTTCGCTCATCCCATGCGATGAGAGCAATCTCATCGTGCGCGCGATGCACTTCGCCGGGGAGCGAGAAGGCGTGGAGGTTCCCAAAGTTCGGCTCGACATCGAGAATCACATTCCGGTCGCGCGAGGGCTGGGAGCAAGCGGGGCTGCAATTGTCGCCGGTCTGACGGCCTTCGAAGCGATGACCGGGCGCGTGCTCGGAGAGGAGAAGGTGCTCGCGTATGCGTATGAGCTGGAAGGGCACGCTGATAATGTGACTCCTTCGGTCGTCGGATCGTTCGTTCTCACCTGTCCTGTGGAAGATGGGAAGGTGAGGTACCTTCAGGCCGAGTGGCCTTCGGAGTTGCGGATCATTGCTGTCGTCCCGGATGTTCCGCTGTCCACAGCCGAGGCGCGGCGCGTCTTGCCCGAGCATGTCCCCTTGCGCGATGTCGTCTTCAATCTCCAGCGAGCGGCCTTATTCTGGCCGGCCCTTCAGCATCGTCGGCTCGAGCTGATCCGCGAAGCCATGCGCGATCGAGTGCATCAGCCCTACCGACAGGATCTGGTTCCCGGTCTCTCGGAGGCTCTTCGCGTGCGGGATCTTGAAGGCCTGGTGGGGGTCGCCCTGAGCGGCGCCGGGCCGACGGTCATCGCCATTGCTGCGAGCAACTTCCAGAAGATTGCCGAAGAAGTGAGCGCGCGCTTCGAACGCTATGGGGTGTCCACGACGACTCTGATCCTCGATGTGGACACAACCGGACGTACCGTCTCCCGATCCAGCGGGGAGGAGTGAGATCGTCCTGCTCGGGGATCAGCTCATCTCCTCGGGATCGGCGGGAAGGGTGAAGTAAAACGTGCTTCCCACGCCCGGTGTGGATTCGACCCAGATACGCCCGCCATGGGCCTGGATGATCCGCTGGCACAGGGTCAATCCCACGCCGCGGCCGGGAAAATCCTCCTGAGCCGGAAGGCGATAGAAGAGCTGGAAGATGCGTTCCTGCTGCTGCGGTTCGATGCCCATCCCATTGTCGCGAACGTAAAAGGTGTGCTCCCCATCCACCACGCCGGAGTATCCCACCTCGACTGTCGGGCGCGGGCTCGTATTGAAGATGATCCCATTCTCGATGAGGTTCGCAAAGACAGAGTGAAGATGCGTGGGATCAGCCCGTACGATGGGCCATGAACCGACGACATCCACCTGAGCTCCTCGGCGTTCCAGAAGAGGCGCCAGGGACCTGCGGACGCTCTCCAGGAGACGGGCCATATCAATGGGCTCCCGCTGCAGGGTGCGAGGCGTGATGCGGAAGAGCTTCACGAGATCTCCGATCATCTCGCGCAGGCGAAGAGCGGAGTGTTGAACCGTCGTGACATATTCTCGCATGGGCTCGTCCATTTTCATCCCGTACTCTTCGCTGAGAAGGTGCAGGGCATTCAGGATGATCTGCAGCGGTTGCCTGAGGTCATGAGAGAGGATGTGAAGAAGGGTCTCATACTCCTCTTCGATTCGTTCGAGCCTCTGGCGCAGGCGTTCCCGTTCTCTGTAAAGAAGGCTCTCTGAGAGAGCCCGTTCCTCCGCGCTTTCGGAAAGCGGACGAGCCAGGTGTCGGGAGAGGGCAACGGCCCCTTGCGCGTCGTAGAGGGCTGTGGAAGAAAGGGCGAAGGGCAGAAGCGTTCCGTCCCGTCGGCGCAGCCGGAGGCGCGCGTGCGCTTCTCCATGATCCCTCACGCGTTGCAGCAGTTGGCGAAGCGATTCCCGATCCGATTCGGGAACGATCGTCTCAAGAGGCTGCCCGATAAGGTCCGCCCTGGAGTATCCCAGCAGGTTCGCCATCTCGTCATCCACGTTCTGGACGATCCCTCGAAGGTCCAGTAACAGCGATAAGGAGCGCTCGGCCTGTGCGCCGGAGACTCCTGGTGGCTTCTCGCCCGAGGGGGGGAGAGGGCGTATCGAAGGTTCGGGAGGAAGAGGCCCTTCGGAGTCACGGGTTGAAGACCGGCGAAAGGCGGAGCTTTCGGCGAGTGTCTGGAACATGCGCTTCAGAGCGCGGATCAGCTCATCCAGCTCTCTCGGGCCGTAGAGGCGCATGTGCGCGAGTCTGGCCGTGACGCGCACAAGTTCTGAGGCGAACGCCTGAAACGCTGCGATCACTTCGGATGTCGAGGCGTTGCGCACTCGCTCGGGGATGAAGAGAAGGGCGCCCAAAGCCTCATATCCGGCGGGGGCGATCAGCGGAGACCGTTCGGCTGCTTGTCGCCGTGCCCTCTCCAGAATCAGGAAAGTCGCGTGGATGCCAAAGAGCATGTTCAAACACGATCGCACTTCGCGATGAAAGGCATCTTCCAGAAGGCGAGCAGCCAACTCAGGATTCGCCCCTCCATCGAGAGAGGAGAAATCCGGCAGAGGGATCTCGCGCTCGCTTCGAAAGGAGCCCGAGAGGATCCGGCGAATCCGCGCGAGCATCTCCTCTTTGCTGGTCCCTTTGGGGATGAAGTCGTCGGCTCCGACTTCTAATCCCCGCAGGACATCCACGATCTGATCGCGGACGGTGTAGAGGACGACAGGGATGTCTCGCGTGCCCTCCTCCTCCTTCAATCTCCGGCACACCTCGTAGCCATCCATGCCGGGCATGTTCAGATCCAGGATCACCAGATCCGGTCGGCTCTGGCGCGCGAGCGCAAGAGCCTGCGGACCGCCGGTCGCGGTGACGATCTCATAGCCCGCCTGGCTCAGGGTCCTCGCCGTGAGCTTCAATTCGACCGGAGAGTCATCTACGACAAGAATGCGCGTCATGGCAGATCCTCCTTGTGTGCTCATTCGATTCGCTCACCGTGTTCTCCCGAAGCGACGGAGGCTCGCTTCCTCCCCTGCTGTCAGGAAGAGTGCGAGGGAGAGTCCACGCGGTTCGCCGCCAGGATGTGTCCGATCGTTTCCAGAAGCTGGCGCGGTGTATAGGGCTTCTGCAGGAAGTGGATGTCTGGGAGGTGAGCCATATCGTCCAGTCCATTCTCTTGGGGATTGTATCCGGTGACGAGCAGAATGGGCGTCGCCGGATTGAGCGCTCGGATGCGGCGGGCCGCTTCGATCCCCGTCATCTCCGGCATCAGGGCGTCCAGGATGACCAGGGCGATCTCGCGCGCTTGCTCTTCGTAGATCCTCACCGCTTCTCGACCATTGCGCGCCTTCACGACGCGATATCCGTGCGCGTGAAGGATCTCCCCCTCAAGGTCCAGAATGACCGGTTCGTCATCGGCGAGCAGGATCAACTGGTTGGCGCCCACGGGAGGACGGATCGTCTCCTTCTCCTCCCGGGCCATCGGGTGCTCGGTGATCGGCAAATAGATATCGAAACGACTCCCTCTCCCGACGGCGCTCCGGACGGTGATGTACCCTCCGTGGGAGCGGACAATCCCGTAGACGACTGAGAGGCCGAGGCCCGATCCCTTCCCGGCCTCTTTCGTCGTGAAGAAGGGCTCGAAGATTCGGGCCTGTATCTCCGGAGTCATTCCCACACCGGTGTCCGCGACCGACAGGCGCACGTATCGCCCGGGCGGCGCGTCGGGAGGAAGTGGGGAACCTCCCCATCCCGGAAGCGTAATCGGAGTGCAGGAGATCGTGAGCGTCCCCCCCTGAGGCATCGCATCGCGCGCGTTCACGGCAAGGTTCATGATGACCTGCTGGAGCTGGACAGGATCGGCCTCGAGGTTTCCGATCTGCGGGGAGACGTCCAGGTCAATAGCGATCGTCTCCGGGAGAGTGCGGCGAAGAAGCGCGCCCATCTCTGTGAGAAAAGCTTTCAGATCGAAAACCGTTCGCTGCATTTCCGTCCGTCGGCTGAAGCTCAGCAGTTGCCGGACAAGCTGCGCTCCGCGCCGCCCCAGTGTGAGTACATTCTGCAACATCTCGCTGCGCGGATCATCCTCTCCCAGCTCTCGCAAAGCGAGTTCGGTGAAGCCCAGTATGCCCGTCAGCAGGTTGTTGAAATCGTGCGCGATCCCTCCCGCCAGAGCCCCTACGGCTTCGAGCTTCTGCGCCTGCAGGAGCTGCTTCTCCAGGGTCTTCTGCTCCGTGATGTCCCGCACTGTCGCCCGACAGCACAGGTAGTTCCCCTGCGCGTCGAATTCCGCGATGGCGTTCATGCGAACGGGCAAGCGCGTGCCATCGCTTCGGATCAACTCCAGTTCCAGATCGCGAATCATCTCGCCTTTTCGGAGTCGGGAGAGAGCTCGCTCGAGCGCGCGCCGACCGTGCTCATCGGTCACGTCGAAGAGGGTGAGCCGTCCCAGGATTTCCTCTCGGCGGTATCCCAACCATCGCAACTCGGTCTCATTGATCTCCAGAAACGTACCATCGGGAGCGAGCGTGTGATACCCGTCGGGAGCCGTGTTGTAGAGATCGCTATACCGCTGTTCCGATTGACGCAGGGCTTCTTCCTTGTGCTTCAGCTCGGTGATGTCCACCAGCAGAGCGAGAGTTCCAATGAATTCTCCCTTCTCCCCAAACAAGGGGCCTGCGGCCATCAAAAAGATCTTCGCGGGGCCTCCTTTTGTGCGCAGCCGCAGCTCGCCACGCACGGTCTCTCCTTGACGGAGTTTCTCGGCTTGGGTCAGGAAACGGGCTCGGTCCTCTGGCGCAATGAGCGAGAGGATGTCACGGCCGGTCAGTTCCCCTTCGCTGTAGTTGAGGGAGCGGGCGAAGGCCGGATTGACATATCGAATGATCTGTTCGGCATCTATGAAGGCGATCCCCTCTTGAGCGAGTTCAACCAATGTTTGATATCGTTCCTTTAGCTCCTGCGTCGTCCGATAGAGATCTTCCAGCTCGCGCTGCCGGCGTCGCAGAGCCTCTTCCTGGGCCGAGAGCTGAGCGACCGTCTCGTTGAAGGATTCAGCCAGCTCTCCCAGTTCGCGGAGCGCCGGGCTCGTGAGGCGGATGTCCCGATCGCCTCGCCGGACATGCTTCAGGGCTTTCTTGAGCGCGCGGATCGGATCTCCAACCACTCGTTCCAGCGCCAGAAAGAGCAGGAGAGCGAAGATCACGCCGTTGAGCGTGTGACCCAGCAGGCTCGCGCGCAAATAGGTCTTCAGGTGTTCCCGCGCCGATGTCATATCGAAGAGCAGAAGCAGAAGCGCCGTCGGACGGGTCCGGAAGTGTTGTTCCGCCGTCGTGGGAAGAGGAGCAAGGAGCAGGTACCGGAATGGGTCCGGCCACGGTGCGCTCACGATACGCTTCTGCTCGAAGGCTTGTTCGATCAGCGCAGTGAGAGAGGGATGAGCGATGATTTTACGGATATCCTGCCCCCTGAGATCGGACCGGTGGGCGATGAGGATCCGATAGGCGTCATCCACGAGGGCAACGGCTTTCACGCGGCGATCGGCGGCTACGCTTTGAATCATCTGTTGAAGGGTCGCTTCTTCCCGGCGGGTGAAGAGCAATTGAACGGGATGTTGCAGGTCGCTGGCCAAAGCATAGGCCTGCTGGGCGATCTCTCTTTGCCAGAAAGCGCGTTGCCTCTCATAATCCACGAAGACCGTCAGTCCCGCAGATAAAAGGAAGGTCGCTAGGAGAGCCGCCGCGAAGGCGGAGGAGAGAGAGAACTTGCGAAAGCGTTCGCGCCAAGGCATCACGGGGTCTCCCGGATCAATCGGAAGTCAAAGAGGACGGAGATGTCCACCTCATCGCGGATCACACCGGCACGGCGATGAGCCGCGACGTTTTTCTGCAGTGCTGCACGTTCGGAAGATACGCCCAAGAGGCGCTCGTTCTCAGAACGATCAAGCGGACGGATGGAGCGCCACATGAGGCGCGCGTCTTCACCCCCCACCTGCACCTGCCCGGCGAGCCAGCGGGTGAATTCTTCCGTGTGAGCCTGCACGTAGGAGACGGCTTGAAAATAGGCGCGAAGCAAGCGCCGACAGTCCTCGCGGCGCGCGCTCAGCAGGCGTTCGTCGAGCGCGAGCAGGTCCATGATCTCTCCGGGGAGGTCTCGGCTGGTGAAGAGGACGTTCGCCCCCGTTTGGCGGACGGTCTCTGTCAGCCACGGTTCGAAAGTCAGCAGAGCATCCAGCTCTCCGCGAAGGAACATCTGCTGCCCTTCTGGAGAAGAGACGTTGGTCAGGATCATATCCTCGCGCCTCAGGCCGGAGCGTTCCAGGAATCGGGCCAGCAGATAGTCGCCCACGGCCCACGGACTGATCCCCACTCTTTTTCCGCGCAATTGGGCGATCGTTGTGATCTCCTTCCGCGTGATGAGGCCTTCCGCTCCTTCGGAGAAGTCCAGCAAGGCGACGCCCTTGAGCGTTTTGATCCTCTGCGCCAGTTGCAAAAAACCGCTCAGGCTGACGGTCAATCCGTCAAGACGTCCCGCTTCATACGCTTGAACGGCTCCTCGGAAGGAGCTGAATTCTCTGAGTTCTACCGCCACGCCCTCTTTTTGAAAGAACCCCTTCGCTTCGGCGAAGCGAAGAAGCTGATGTCCCGGAAAGAGACTGTGCCCGATGCGAATCGGACCTGGGGACGGCTTCCTGCACCCTTCTCCTGAGAGCGCGCAGCTCAGAGCCACGGCCATCGTTAGCACGCGTACACGATTTCCGGCACGCTTCACCCTCTATCCCTCAGCTCATCTTCTTCTGTCCCCCTTGTTCTCCTCCGCATCGTGGCATGCCCCATCAGGCCTCCTCGAAGCCCTCCTCATTTTCGGGAGCTGGCAGGCCGAAAGCAATACGGCATCGGTCGGATTTTCAGGGGGACGGGAACCGGAGCGTTTCAGGATCGCGCCCGGAGCAAAGCCTCCTCGGGAGAAGCCCGATGCCTTCGAGATCGGTTCCTCTCGGGATCATGCTCTGGACTGGTCCCCCTTGTTCGTACGCCTCTTACCCGGTGAGGGGGGAGAGGACTTCGGACGCGAGCTTTCTGTTGAACGCCGGGGCGCGGTAGAATAAAAGCCCTATGGAGCGGCAGCGTCTTTTCCTCATTGATGGGATGTCGAACGTCTTCCGCGCCTATTATGCGATTCGCGGCCTGGCGACATCGCGCGGATTGCCCACCAATGCCATCTACGGGTTCACGACCATGTTGCGCAAGCTCATTCTTGAGGAGAAACCCGAGTATCTGGCCGTCGTCTTCGATACGGATGAGCCGACGTTCCGACACCGACTCTTCCCGGCCTATAAGGCGAATCGCACGGAGATGCCGAGCGATCTCGCGCTGCAAATCCCCTACATTCGCCGGGTGTGTGAGGCCTTGCGCGTTCCTATTCTCGCGATCCCCGGCTATGAGGCCGATGACGTCATCGGCACGCTCGCTCGGCGGGCTGCGCAGGAGGGCGTGGAGGTCGTCATTGTCTCCAACGATAAGGATCTCTGCCAGCTCGTGGACGACAACATCCGAATCCTTAAGGCGGATCGCCAGGTCTACATCTACTACGACAAGAAAGGGGTCGAGCAGCGCTTGGGAGTGAGACCGGATCAGGTCGTGGATCTCCTGGCCCTCTGGGGGGATTCGACGGACAACATCCCGGGAGCTCCGGGCATTGGAGAGAAGGGAGCCTTGCAGATCATTCGTCAATTCGGTTCTTTGGACGCGGCGCTGGCGAACTGGGAGAAAGTCGAGAAGAAATCGTATCGCGAATCGCTGCGAGACCATCGGGATCTCATCCTCACCTCGCGCGAGCTGGTGACGATCCGAACCGATGTCCCGCTGGACATCACGCTGGAAGCACTCCGCTACTTGGGGCCGGATCCGGAACGCACGTACGAACTCTTCACCGAGTTGGAGTTCTCCTCCCTGCTCAAGGACATCGTGGATGTGGAAGCGCTCGCCGCCGAGAAGGCGCGAGCGATCCTGGTGGAAGAGCCCGGAGGGGAATATCTCCGCCTCCCGGACGAGCACGCGCTTCGGAAATGGGCGGAGCGCGCGTGGGCTTCGGATCGTTTCGCCTTCGTGCTCTGCGAGCAAGAACACGATGTGCGCGGCATCGCTCTGGCGCTGGAGCCTCGTGTGGCCGTCTATGTGGATTTCGCGGAGCTTCCGGGAGCTTGGGAGATCTTGCGAGAACTGTTCGAGAATGGATTGATCGCCCAGTGCACCTATGATGCGAAACCGGCTCTGAAGCTCTTTCGGAAGCTGGGGATAGCTCTCGAAGGAAGTCTGGACGACGTCCTGATCGCCGCCTGGCTTGTGGACCCGAACCGGGGGAAGTACGATCTGCGGACACTGGCACGAGAGCATCTTCGGATCGAGTGGGACGAAGGGTCCTCTCCGTGGGAGGCGAGCGCGCGCCGCGCGGACGTGATCTTTCGATTACAGGGAGCGCTGAAGAAGAAGTTGGCCGATCTGGAGCTGGAACGCGTCTATCGAGAGATCGAACTCCCTTTGATCGGGATCCTGGCGGAGATGGAATGTATCGGCGTGAAGGTGGATGTCGAGGCTCTTCGGGAGGCTTCCGAGGAACTGGAGCGAGAGATCGAGACGCTCACGCGGCGAATCTATGACGTGGCCGGACGCGCGTTCAACGTCAACTCGCCGCAGCAGGTGGGGGAAATTCTAGAAGAGCACGGTCTGACCGTCACGCGAAGGACCAAGAAGACCGGACGCATCTCGACCAGCGCGGATGTCTTGGAAGAGCTGGCCGAAGAGCATGAGCTTCCTCGGCTCATTCTGGAGTACCGCGAGCTGGTGAAGCTGAAGAGCACCTATCTGGATGCGCTTCCGCGTCTTGTGAATCCGACGACCGGACGCGTGCACACGACGTTCAATCAGACGGGGACGGCGACCGGGCGCCTCTCGTCTTCTTCCCCCAACTTGCAAAACATTCCGGTGCGCACTCCTTTGGGGCGCCGCATCCGCCGGGCTTTCGTCGCCGAGCCGGGATGGCTTTTGCTCTCGGCCGATTACTCGCAGATCGAGCTGCGCATTCTGGCGCATATCACGGGAGATCCGACCATGACCGAGGCCTTTCGGCGCGGTCTGGATATTCACGCGCATGTCGCCCGCACGGTCTTCGGCGCTCAAACTCCCGAACAAGAGCAGGAGCTGCGGCGCCTGGCTAAGATCGTCAACTTCGGCATCGCCTACAGCATCGGCGCCTTCGGCCTGGCCCAACGCACGGGCCTTTCGCGTCGGGAGGCTCAAAAGGTGATCCAGAACTACTACCGGACCTATCCCGGAGTGCGCCGCTTCATGGAGGAGACACCGGCATACGCCCGGCGAACGGGCTATGTCCGCACGCTCTTTGGGCGCATCCGTCCGATCCCCGATATCTCCAACAAAAATCCGAGCCTCCGCGCCCGCGCCGAACGCGAGGCGATCAATGCGCCGATTCAAGGGACGGCGGCCGATCTTGTGAAACTCGCGATGATTCGCGTGCACCAGGCGCTGGCGAAGCAGCGTTTGAGGAGCCGTCTTCTCCTTCAGGTTCACGATGAATTGCTTCTGGAGATTCCCGAAGAAGAGCGAGAGATCGTCCCCGCGCTCGTCCGGACGGAGATGGAGAACGTCTATTCTTTGAATGTCCCCCTGGTCGTCGAAGTGGGGATCGGACGCCACTGGATGGAGGCCAAAGGGGAATAGAGCCCACATATCGAAGGAGCGGGCGGAGATCCCCTACGGCCTTGCGATAGTAAGGCAGGGAAAGCCTTCTGTGGGGTCCGCCCTCGGGGCGACGTTTCAATCCTCTTCACAACGAGTCTTGGTTTCCAACGGTGCAAAAGACCATGGGGGGGGACTACTCGGGGACTTCCGCCGAGATCAGCTCAATCCCTTCCTCTTTCAACCGTTCGACAACAAGCGGCGTGATGTATGCGCACGCAATGGCCAGTCGCGGAGTGATTCCAAATCGTTGCTCATAGTCCCGCGCGGCCATCTTGAGTTTGTCAATATCCTGAAGATGAGCGCGCGCGGTCACTTCCAGAATGACATGCTCGCTATCGCGGATCACGACGTCCACCTGTCGCCCTGCCAGCTCCATGGAATGCACACGCCCGGCCTTCAGCCAGTTTTCGATAGCTACCTGCAGAGAACGGCGGAGGATCTCTTCTGAGAGAATCCCAAAGCGCGCGAATCCCACATCCACGCGCCTTTCCAGGCGCGTGAAGTCTTCCCGTAATCCCCGCACGGCCTCACCCTGTTCGGCCACAGTCCGCTGCAACTCCCGGATGGCCTGCCCTTGCTCAGCGATCGCTCGCCCCTGTTCGACCACGGCCTGCTGCAACTCCCGGATGGCCTGCCCTTGCTCAGCGATCGCTCGCCCCTGTTCGACCACGGCCTGCTGCAACTCCCGGATGGCCTGCCCTTGCTCAGCGATCGCTCGCCCCTGTTCGAC
>CAZTMT010000018.1:0-58812 GCA_964615335.1 uncultured Clostridia bacterium | reverse complement strand
ACGACGGCAGATGACCAGGGGATTTGGTCCCGCTCCCGTTATGAACCCGCACCGATTTCTGGAGAATGAGGGGGACCTATTCCTCGCGCTGGCGGGCGATCTCCCCCAGACTCGCAATGCGCCCCGTATCTTCCCCGATTAGGTAGGCGGGTTCACCCTGACGCTGCGCCGCGCGCGCCGAGAGGGCAATGCGGCGCGCCGCCGGATCCAGTCGCAGGATCCGGAAATCCATCTCCTCGCCCACCTGAACCGCATCCTCGGGCTTCTCTATATGCTCCTCCGAAAGCTCGGAGATATGGCAGAGGCCCTCCACGCCCTTGCCCACATCCACGAAGGCGCCGAAGCTGGCCAGGCGCACGACCTTCCCCCGAACGATATCCCCGGGCCGATGCGTCTGGAAGAACTCCTCCCACGGATCGGGCTCCAGCTCCTTCATCGAGAGGCCCAGGCGTCGGGCGGCCAGATCCAGCTCTTTGATGATGGCTTCGACCTCTTGGCCTTTCTTGAGGACCTCGGAGGGATGTTTCACGCGCTGGCGCGAGATGTCGGAGATATGGACGAGCCCTTCGATCCCCTTCTCAATCTCCACGAAGGCGCCGAAGTCTGTGATCCCGCGCACGCGCCCGCGCACGCGCGTCCCCAGAGAGTGCGTTTGAGCGAAGAGCTGCCAAGGGTCTGGCTGTAACTGTCGCAGGCTGAGGCTCACGCGCCGATTCGTCGCGTCCACCTGCAGGACCTCGACCAGCACTTCATCTCCCACGGTGACGTACTTGGAGGGATGTTTCGGGCGCTTCTCCCATGTCAGTTCGGAGGCATGAATCAGCCCTTCGATCCCTTCTTCGATCTCGACAAAAGCGCCATAGTCTGTGATGCGCGTGACCTTCCCCTTGATGCGGGAGCCCGGGGGCAATCGCTCCGGAAGCGTGTCCCACGGATTGGGCCACAGTTGCTTGTACCCGAGATTGATGCGGCCCGTCTCCCGGTCAATCTTGAGGACCTTCACCTGTACGATCTCGCCGATCGTGAAGACCTCTTTCGGGTGGGCGATCTTCTTCCAGGAGATGTCCGTGATGTGGAGGAGGCCATCAATCCCCCCTATGTCCACGAACGCCCCGTACTCGGTGAAGCTCTTGATACGTCCTTCGACGATGTATCCCTCCTCGAGCTGGCTGAGGATTTCGGCGCGACGTCGCGCTTCTTCCTCCTCCAGCAGGGCGCGGCGGGAGAGGACGATATTATTCTGCCGCCGATTGACCTTGATGACCTTGGCTTCGATCTCCCGCCCTTTCCAGGCCTCCAGATTACGCACCTGGCGCCGGTCGACCTGGCTGGCGGGCAGGAAGGCATCCACTCCGCCCAGGTTGACTTTCAACCCTCCCTTGATGCGCTCGGTGATGCGCCCCTTAATGGGGGTGCCCGTCTTCAGAGCGCGCGTGATGGTCTCCCAGAGGATCTTGCGCTGCGCCTCCGCATAGGAGAGCTTCACGTACCCATCGGGGCCTTCCAGATGTTTGACGAGGACGGGGATCTCGTCTCCGATCGTGATCTCCTTCAGACTGAGCTGCAACTCTTCTGTCGGGACGACTCCTTCGGTCTTGTATCCGATGTCAATGAAGGCTTGGTCTTCATGGATCGCAAGCACGCGACCGGTGAGGATCTGACCCGTCGAGAGAGTCGTCGTCGTTTGGTCCTGCAGCGAGCCGAGCAATTCCCCGAAGCTCTCGCTCGGAGGCGTCGCCTCCGGTTCGTTCGGCGCCGAGGGAGAGCTGGGAATCGGCACCTCGGCGACCGGTTGGTTCATATCATTCACGTCCATAACTCCTTCCTCACGATTGCCCATGTTCTTGCTTTGAGGTCTTCCGGATGGATCAGCAATGTGAGTGCAAAATCTACTACCCCCGTTTTGGCTTTGTCAAGCAGCGGGGTGGCGCGTGTCTGACACTCTGATGGAGCCGGGCTCAGCTCCTTCTCTGGTGCGCTTGTGCGGAGGGCGCTTCCGCTTCCATCTCGCGCGCGACATCCCGCAGGCGAGCGAACGCCGCTCCGGCCTCAGCCATCTCCTGGCAAGCCCGTTCGGAATCGCCCGGGGTGAGGTCCACGCCGCGGATGGCATCCTCGAGGACGGTCACGCGAAATCCCGCGCGTCGAGCATCCAGAACCGTGTGGCGCACGCAATAATCGGTCGCCACACCCCCGATGTAGAGATGTTCGATCCCGCGCCGCCGCAGCTCTTCGGCGAAATCGAGCCCTTCGGGAGTCTTCCCCTGAAAGCCCGAGTAACTGTCCTCGTTCGGATCCATCCCTTTGGAGACGATGATCGTCTCGGGCGGAAGAGCGAGATCGGGATGAAATTGAGCGCCCGGCGTGCCCTGCACGCAATGCGGCGGCCACAGACCACCATAGGCCTGGAAATGTCGCGTCTGTTCGGGGTGCCAATCTCGCGTCGCGTAAATCGGAAGACCTCTGCGGCGGAAAAGCTCGATGTACTGATTGAGGACGGGGATGATCTGATCCCCTTCCGGGACGGCGAGCGATCCGCCCGGCAGAAAGTCGTTTTGCACATCTACGAGAACGAGCGCCTTTCGCGGCGACATCGTCGTTCTCACCTCCTTTCGCATTTCTCTCGCGCCGACGGAGGCGTCGGAAGCAGATCTCGGTGGACGGAGTCAGGAGCTTGGTCCGCGCGACCGAATCGCGCGCGAATGTAGTCGTTCAGCAGGCGCAGGAAATCTTCGACGAGTGTCGGACCTTTGAGCGTCGCCACATGTCGGCCGTCGGCGAAGACGGGGGCTTTGGGCTCCTCGCCCGTGCCCGGGAGCGAGATGCCCAGATCGGCATGTCGGGATTCGCCCGGTCCGTTGACGATACAGCCCATGACGGCGATGCGCAGATTCTCGATGCCGGGATAGTGTCGGCGCCACTCGGGCAGCATGCGCTGGATGTACGTCTGGACCTGGGCGGCCATCTCCTGAAAGAAAGTGCTCGTCGTGCGTCCGCATCCGGGGCAGGCGGAGACCTGCGGGGCGAAGCGGCGCAGCCCGAGCGCCTGCAGGATCTCTCGGGCGATGAAGACCTCCTCTCGCCGATCCCCGCCCGGAGCCGGCGTCACGCTCACGCGGAGCGTATCGCCGATCCCCTCCTCCAGAAGAATGCCCAGGGCGATAGCCGAGGCGACGATGCCCTTCAGGCCCATGCCGGCTTCGGTCAGGCCGATATGCAGCGGATAATCGCATCGGGCGGCGAGCTGGCGATTCGCCGCGAGCAGGTCCTGCACGTCGGACGATTTGATGCTCAGGATGATCCGGTCGTGCGGCATCCCGTAGGCTTCGGCGCGCGCGGCCGATTCGAGCGCGCTGCGGACCATCGCCTCCCGCAGCACAGCGCGCGCATCCTGCGGGTCGGGGCGTCGCGCGTTCTCATCCATGAGTCGCGTGAGAAGCGCCGGATCGAGCGAGCCCCAGTTCACGCCGATGCGAATCGGCTTCTCCTGTTCCAGAGCGATCTCGATGAAGCGGCGGAAATTCTCCTCCTGATGGCGGCCCGCGCCCACATTCCCCGGATTGATCCGATACTTGTCCAGAGCGCGCGCACATTCGGGATAGCGCGCGAGCAACAGATGCCCGTTGTAGTGGAAATCCCCGATGAGAGGGACCAGGACCCCACGATCGCGCACGCGCGCGACGATCTCCGGGACAGCGCGCGCCGCCGCCTCCGTATTCACCGTGAGGCGCACCAGCTCCGATCCCGCCTCGGCCAACGCGATGATCTGCTCGACCGTCGCCTCCACGTCCGCCGTATCCGTGTTCGTCATGGACTGAATGGCGATCGGATGATCGCCCCCTATGGGAACCCCTCCGACGGTGACGACGACCGAGCGCCGTCGTGTTCCAAAGCCCTCCCGCTCGCTCATACTCTTACATTGTAGCAGGAAGAGGCGCGTCGGAGAAAACCCGCGGCTGGTCAGGCGCTCGACAAAGAGGTATAATAAATCTTTCCGACAGAGGGCGCGGAAGAAGAGATCATGCTGGTCGAAGAAGCCTTGCGAGAGACGAGAATTCGGGAGCTGCCTTTGCCCCCGGCGACGCGCGTGGCTGCAGGGACGCGCCTTGGGGATGTGCTCGATCTCATGAAGCGCACGCGCGCGCATTATGTCCTCATCTGCGAGGGGGACCAGCTTCGAGGGATCTTCACCGAGCGAGACGTCTTGAACAAAGTCATCGGTCAGCCCGTGGATCTGGAGGCGCCGATCGAAGCGTTCATGACGCCGTCGCCGACGACGCTTCATCCGGAGGATCGCGTCTGGGAGGCCATGCGGCTGATGGAGGAAGGCGGATATCGGCATGTCCCTCTTGTCGCCGAAGGAGGACGCGTTGTCGGAGCGATCTCCGCGCAGGACATCGTGGATTTCCTGGCCGAACATTTCCCGACGGAGGTGTTCAATCTTCCGCCGCGCTCGGATCAAGTCTTCAGGGCTCCGGAAGGGGCGTGAGAGAGGAGGTGGGGATGAAAGAGAGGACTCATACGCTGACAACTGTCGAGCCTGAGATCAGGCCTCAACTGGTCGAGCTAGAGACGGTCACGGTCCGTTTCGCCGGAGATTCCGGAGATGGGATCCAGTTGACCGGGACGCTCTTCACGAACACGACAGCTCTGGTGGGGAACGATCTGGGGACGTTCCCCGATTATCCGGCCGAGATTCGCGCGCCGGCCGGGACGCTGCCCGGCGTGAGCGCCTATCAGATTTGCTTCAGCAGTCAGGACGTGCGGACGCCCGGAGATCAGCCCGATGTTCTGGTCGCCTTCAATCCGGCAGCGCTCAAGGTGCATCTGCCGGATCTGCCCAAGGGGGGGATGATCCTCGTCAACACAGATGCTTTCACCGAATACAACCTGAAGAAGGCGGGCTACACGAGCAATCCCCTGGAAGACGGATCGCTGGCTCCGTATCGGGTGTACAAGATCCCGATGACGACGGCGACGCTGAATGCCTTGCGCGAGATCGAGCTGCCGGCCAAAGACAAGGAGCGATGCAAGAACTTCTGGGCGCTCGGGCTTGTCTACTGGCTCTTCGACCGGCCTCTGGAGCCGACGCTGCGTTGGATCGAGGAGCGGTTCCGCAAGAACCCGATGATCGCGCAGGCGAACGCGACGGCCCTGCGGGCCGGATATGCCTATGGCGATGCGGCGGAGATCTTCACAGTCCACTATCGCGTTCGGCGCGCGCAGATCGCTCCGGGCGTCTATCGCAAGATCACGGGCAATGAGGCTCTGGCGCTCGGCCTGATCGCGGCTTCGCAATTGGCCGGACGTCCGCTCTTTTATGCGAGCTATCCGATCACACCGGCCAGCGACATCCTGCACGAGCTGGCTCTTCACAAGAACTTCGGCGTGCGCACGTTTCAGGCCGAGGACGAGATCGCGGCCATGTGCGCGGCCATCGGAGCGGCTTTCGCCGGCTATCTCGGGGCCACGGGCACAAGCGGTCCGGGCATGTGTTTGAAATCGGAGGCGATCAATCTGGCCGTCATGACGGAATTGCCTGTAGTCATCTGCGATATTCAGCGAGCCGGACCGAGCACGGGCATGCCGACCAAAACCGAACAGGGAGACTTGCTGCAAGCCCTCTTTGGCCGCAACAGTGAAAGCCCTGTGGCCGTGGTCGCTCCGGCGACGCCATCGGATTGCTTCTACATGGCTCTGGAGGCCTTCCGAATCGCCATCACGTACATGACGCCGGTGATCCTGCTTTCGGACGGCTATCTGGCCAACGGAGCGGAGCCGTGGAAGCTTCCTTCCGTGGAGGAGTTGCCGAAAATCCCCATCCGATTTCGCACCGACCCGGAAGGGTTCTTCCCCTATCTGAGAGATCCGGAGACGCTGGCGCGCCCCTGGGCGATCCCCGGCACGCCCGGACTCGAACACCGAATCGGAGGATTGGAGAAACAGCACATCACGGGGAATGTGAGCTACGATCCGGAGAATCACGAGCTCATGGTGAAGCTGCGCGCTGAGAAGATCGCGCGCATCGCCGAGGACATCCCTCCGCTTGAGGTCTTCGGCGCGCCCGAAGGCAAGGTGCTCGTCGTCGGATGGGGGAGCACCTACGGAGCGATCACCTCGGCCGTGGAGCACTGGCAGAAGAAGGGAGCGCCCGTCTCCAGTATTCACCTCCGGTACCTCAATCCCTTCCCCCGAAATCTCGAGGAGATCCTGCCGCGCTTTGAGAAGATTCTGGTTCCGGAACTGAACCTGGGCCAGTTGGCCCTGCTTCTGCGCGCCCGCTATCTGGTGGACGCGATCTCATTCTCGAAGGTGAAGGGGCGTCCGTTCAAGATCAGCGAGATCATTGATCGCATTGGAGAATTGCTATGAACCAGGGCAATGGACACCGTACGCCTGTCACGTTGACTAAGAAGGACTTCGTCTCGGATCAGGAGGTCCGGTGGTGTCCGGGATGTGGAGATTACGCCATTCTGGCGCAGATGCAAAAGGTGTTGCCCGAGTTGGGCATTCCGCGCGAGAAGTTCGTCTTCGTCTCCGGCATCGGGTGCAGCAGTCGGTTCCCCTACTACATGAACACCTATGGCTTTCATGGAATTCACGGGCGAGCGCCGGCCATCGCCACGGGGATCAAGGTGTGTAATCCCGATCTCTCGGTCTGGGTCGTCACCGGAGATGGAGACGGATTGAGCATCGGAGGGAATCACCTCTTGCACGCCATGCGCCGGAATGTGGACATCAAGATCGTCCTCTTCAACAATCGCATCTACGGGCTGACGAAGGGGCAGTACTCGCCGACCTCGGAGTTGGGCAAGAAGACGAAATCCTCGCCCATGGGGACGATTGAGCCGCCGGTGAACCCCATCTGCCTGGCGCTGGCGGCGGAGGCGACTTTTGTCGCCCGCTCGGTGGATCGGCATACGGATCATCTCGCGTATGTTCTGGAGCGCGCGGCGCGACATAAGGGAGTCGCCTTCGTCGAGGTCTTTCAAAACTGCAATATCTTCAACGACGGAGCCTTCGCGCCCTTCGCCGAGCGTTCGGTGAAGGACGAGCGCATGCTCGTGCTCGAACACGGCAAGCCGCTCATCTTCGGCAAGAATCGCGATAAGGGGATCCGACTCCGGGGGACGACTCTGGAGGTCGTCACCCTGGGGAAGGGCGTCTCGGAATCGGATCTGCTCGTCCACGATGAGACGCGGCCCGATCCGGCGATCGCCTTCTTGCTGGCGCGAATGGATTATCCGGAGTATCCCGTTCCGGTGGGCGTCTTTCGCGCTGTCCAAAAGCCCACCTACGAAGAACTGCTCGAGGAGCAGATCCGCAGGGCCGTCGCACAGCGCGGGCCGGGAGATTTGGAGAAGCTCCTTCGCAGCGGCGACATCTGGGTGGTCGAATGAACGAAGGCGAGCGAACCTGGACATCTCGCGTGGGGACTGTGCGGGTCTGCCCAAGTTGTGGATATGAAAATCTTCCCGGGGTGGAAGTGTGCGAGGCCTGTCTCCATGACCTCATGGAACTGGATCTGCCCCAGCCTCGGGAAGGACTGCAAAAGCATCTCATGGAGGATCCGATTCGCGTGCTCCCACTTAAGCCTCCGGTCGTCGTCTCCGCTGACGATTCGGTCGCCCGCGCGATCGAGCTGATGAAAGAGCACCGCATCGGATGCGTGCTCGTCGTCCAGGAGGGGAAACTGGTCGGAATCTTCACCGAGCGGGGAGCGCTTTTGCAGTTGGCCGGATCCTCGGCGGATCTGAACGCGCTGCGCATGCGCGAGGTCATGACGCCGGATCCCATCGCCCTGCGCGAGGAGGACACGCTCGCGTTCGCCCTGCATCAGATGTCTCTGGGAGACTTTCGGCGCCTTCCCGTCATCCGATCCGACGGGACCCCCGTGGGAGTCGTCTCGATCAAGGATGTCCTGCGCTATATCTTCGCTCTCTGCCGCGCCTGAGGAGAAAACCGATGACGTCGAGATCCGCAGTCGGGAGAATGCTTCCCAGCGAACCGGTGCGGTGGGCCGGACGCGAGCGCGCGATTCCCTGAGAGGGCGCCCGAGGGGAGGCGCTGATTCCGCATCTTTCGGAGGAGAGAACGATGGAAGAGATTAAGATCATCGCGGAGATTCAACCCGATCCGGCGAAATGTCGGTTCACGGTGGATCGTCCGGTCTACGACGGGGCGGTCTATTTCCGAAGCCGCGAGGAGGCTCACGGATCACCTCTGGCGGAAGCGATTTTCGCCGTAGGGGAGCAGATCTCAGCCGTCCTCATTTCGGGGAACACCATCACGGTCACCAAAGAGGATTTCGAGGACTGGGTACCTGTGGCCAAACAGATCGGGGCCGCCATTCGGCAGGTCCTTCGGTCCGGCGTTCCCGTGGTCTCCGAAGAAGTGCGGGCGCGCCGCGCCTCAAGCGAGGAGATTCGTCGCAAGGTCGAGGAGCTTCTGGAGAACTACATCAATCCGGCCGTGGCCATGCACGGAGGATTCGTCGAGCTGATTGATGTCATTGACAACGACGTCTTCCTGCGCATGGGCGGAGGGTGTCAGGGATGCGGCGCCGCCAACATCACGTTGCGGATGGGGATCGAGGAGCTGATTCGGGAGCATATCCCCGAGGTGGGGAACATCTTCGATACGACCGATCACGCCGCCGGACGCAACCCGTACTATTCCCCATCAGGATGGTGAGAGGAGAGCGATCCGGCGATCTCGCCCAGGAGGCGCCGGAGATCACGATCGCCCGTGTGGGGACACGCCGATTCGCGCGAGGGAAGATCCTTCTGTTCGGACTTCTGCTCTGCATGCCCGGCTGTCGCGCTCTGACGCCGCGCGCCGAAGACCACTATGCCCGCGCCGAGCAACTGCTCGATGAGCGCCAATACGAACTGGCCGCTTTCGAGCTGCGGCGCGCTCTGACCCTGAAACCCCACTTCCCCGAGGCCCATTATCGGCTCGCGCAGATCCTCTTCTACGCTCTGGGCGATGTGAAGGGAGCCATTGCGGAATTTCGAACGGCCATCACCCAGGGGTATCCGCATCCGACCGTCCATTACGAACTGGCGCAGGTCTATATGGATGCCGAGCTTTTTGATGAAGCCCTCGCGCAGTTAGAAGAAGCCCTTCGGAAGGGGTATGAGACACCGTCGGTGCATCTGGAGCGCGGGCGCGCCTGGCTCGCCAAAGGCGAGCTCTCTGAGGCCGAGCGCGCCTTTGAGCGGGCCATCGCCGTGAGCGCGCCCGTCGAGTTCCCTCTGGCGCATTATTATCTTGGGGAGGTCTACGAGCGGCAGCAGAAGTGGGCGCAGGCGATCGCTCAGTTTGAAGCCTACGTGCAGATGGTGAGCGCTCATGCCGAGATGCTCTCCGAAGAGGCCCGAGAGGGGCTGGCGCCCGGCGCCGAGGACTTCGCGCTCTCGGCTGATCTTCCGAGTGTGGAATCCGTCCGGCAGCGCATCGAAAGCCTGCGCGCGCGCGCCGCGCTTCGCCCCTGAGCGGGGACTCATACGCCCTCTGATCGGCGAGAGATCCTCTGCAGCCACCGCCCCGCGCGAATCACGCAATCGGCCAGTTGCAGGGGAAGGCGAGGCCCGCTGTCAAAACTCCCCCGTGCCGTGATGGTCGCTTCGATCGGATTGGGCCATTTGCGCATCAACTCGTCCAGAAGACGGCGCGGAGATCGCAGGACCAGCTCAAGCGGCGCGCGCGGGCGAAAGGGCCGTCCCCATTCTCGCAGGACCGTGGAGAGCATCCAGACGGGAGGTGACGGAAGTTCCACCGGAATCCCTTCGATCTCGGCTCCAAGCACCGTGTGAGCGAGCGCGAGCGCGCTCTTGACCCATTCCGAGCGGCGGCGATCCCCACTCAGGAGGCGATCCCAGTCGAAATCGGGAGGACGCGCTTCCAGCGCTGCCGCGACATCGCAAAGCGCAAGCGGATGCCGCGCTCCATGCCGCAGCAGATGCAGAGCGAGCAAGCGCAGATGATCCTCCGGCCCGAAGACGTGAATCCACACCTCTCCGAGCCGGAATCTTTGAGAGCGCGCGTACAGCTCTTCCTCGGACCGGTCATCCAGCTCCGCAAATCCCGCGTGCAGATCCACCGGACAGGGGGGGAAGCGCGGATCGCGCATGAGAGCAAGAGCCTTCCCGTGGCGTTCCCGAGGAATGTAAAGATCCACATCACCACGAGGCCGCAGGCTCGGCTCCGCATACAGACGCGCGGCCGCCCATCCTTTTCCCACGATGGGCTCGATTCCAGCCTCCTGAAAGAAGGCGATCGCGCGAGCGAGCTGATGCTCATAGCGGAGCGCCTGAAGCGCCAGGGCGCGAGCCGCTTGATGCAGCCGATGGGCCCAGCGTCCCATCGCCCCGCGCGCTGTGCGAAGCCGCCACCAGACAAGGCCGGCCATGCCGGAGTTCAGAAGAAGCAGGCCGACCTGATCCAGTTCTTCCGGCGAGAGATCCCACGGCGGAGGCAATGCCCGCCAGCACCCCGCAAGGGCTCTGGCCACCAGAACGCCGCATCGGTCGTTTCGAGATGCGAAGAGAGAAGAATTCATGGGCACTGCGGGACAGCCGAATGGTCAACGCACTGGCCCCTCCAGCAGCGCTTGCGACAGCGTCCTTTTTGATCCTGGCAGGGTGTGCAGTCAGGAACGCCTTGACAGTTCCTGACGCAAGTGAGCACCTGTGCCCGCGTGGGGGCTACAACGGCACGAATCGTTGGAAGCGCAACGAGCATTCCTCCGGTAAGGCCCAGCCTCTGCACGAGCTGGCGTCGGGTGAGTCGCTTCCCCGGGATCGAAAGGGGGGGATGAATCAGGCCCGCTTGACTCAAGCGGGCCAGCGTCCAAAGCACAACGTCTTCTCCCTGTGGAAGAGAAAGCTCCCGTTCCACTCGCCTGGCCATTTCACGGACGCTTGTGCGCCCATCGGCGAGACGCCAAATAAGCGCTGCCGCCCGGTTCAAGCAGTATGCGCGATGACGGCGCAGGTCGTAGATCAGAAGCTCCTCACCGAGTTCTCTGACGATGAGATCTTCCTCTCGAACTCGCCAATAGAGAGCACTCATCGAGATCCTCCTGTGGGCCAGAGGGCATAGCGGCTTAAGATCTCCCGAGCCGTTTCGTCAGCCTCGCCTCTGCAGCCTTTGAGGGCGATGCCGTCAGAGACAGCGCGCGAGAGCACGGCCAAAGCGAATGCGGGACGGATCCGCGCCGATGCCGTATGAGCCAGAAGTTCGAGCAACGCCTCTCCCTGAGAGAGTCTGCGCGGGCGCCATCGGCACGCCGCTCGATATGTTGTGCTCACGATCAGGCCGATCGGCAGAGGCATCGTTCCCGGCACGCCCCCAAGATCTTCGATCGGCACCTGCCGATCTTCAAATCTTTCTTCGCGAATATGAAGGGGACAGGGAAAGGGATGAACGCGTCCGCGCCGGTCCAGGATCGCGTATTCGTCCGAGTAATACGTCGCGCCGTGACGAACCAGAGCTTCGACGAGCGTCGTCTTCCCGCTGAAGCTGCGCCCGGGCACAACAATGGCGCGCCCATGCCAGCCGACGACCCCAGCGTGGATGAAGAGATAGCCACGCGCGTGCTCGGCCAAGTAGAGTTGCAGGTCGCCCACGAGAAGATCGAGCAGCTCCCCAAGATGGGGAGTCCTCAGAAGGAGGCGCGCATCCACCCGTAAGGCATATTCCACGCCATCCGCGCGATCCAGGGAGATCTCATACCATCGCTCGACGCGACGAGGTCGGACCGGTTTCCAGTCTGGAGGGAGAACGGAAAGAACCTGGGCCAGGACATTCGAGTCGTGCGCCCGTATTCCGATGCGTACTCCGTAGGCACACAAGGTGAAGTCATCCATCTCCGCGCGAACGCTTCGGAGATCGCGCGCGGGATCACTCAGTTCAAGGGCGATGTCCGCAGTGTCCCTCCGGCGCATTGCCCTTCAGTGTAGCAGCCTCCGAAGTCGTGAAACAAGGTCTTTCCGCTTCACGCTGTGGTACAATCAGCCCTTCAAGAACGCACATTCGCGAGGAGGGAACGCCTATGAGGTGGGCCAGTCTTGTGATCTCGGGTATCGTTCTTCTGGGCTCTTGGGTCGAGCCTCCCTCTCTTCGGGCCACTCCGGAGCCCTATGTGCGGGTGAATCCTCTTGTGCAACAGATCGTCGCGGCGATCTCCCAGGAGCGAATCGCCGAGAATTTGAAAAAGCTTGAGAGCTTCTATACGCGACACACGTTGTCGGATCCCACCCATCCGACGCGGGGCATCGGGGCCGCGCGGACGTGGATCTTCGAGCAATTCCGGAGCTACAGCCCGCGCCTTCAGGTGAACTACGACACGTATTTCGTGAAAAAGCAGGGGCAACGCCTTGTGCGCGATGTCGAGTTGCGCAATGTCGTCGCCGTGCTGCCGGGAACGCGCCAGCCGGAACGACAGATCATCATCTGCGCGCACTACGATTCCCTGGCGATCGTACGGGGACCTGATGGCCGCGTGGATTGGACGCAGACGGAAGCCTTCGCCCCCGGAGTGAACGACGACGGCAGCGGAACGGCAGCCGTGCTGGAGCTGGCGCGCGTGCTCAGCCAGTACGAGTTCGAGAAGACGCTCGTCTTCATCGCCTTCGCCGGCGAGGAGCAGGGGCTGGTCGGAAGCACGCTCTATGCGCAGAAGGCCCGGCGCGAGAACCGCACGATCGAAGCCGTCCTCAACAACGACATCATCGGCAGCGATGTCGCCGGCGACGGCGCTTCGGCCAATCGCGTCGTGTGGGTCTTCTCGGAGGATCCGGCGGATTCCCCCTCGCGGCAATTGGCCCAATACGTCAAGCGCATCGGCGAGCTATACGTCCCTTCCCTGCGCGTGGAGATGATCTTCCGGCAGGATCGTTTCGGACGGGGAGGGGATCATATCCCGTTCAATCAGGAGGGGTACGCCGCCGTGCGGCTGACAACACCCAACGAGAATTTCGCGCATCAGCATTCGGCGACCGATACGTTCGCCAACGCATCGCCTGCGTACGCGACGCTGGTGACCCGAGTGAATGCCGCCGTAGCCGCCAGTCTGGCCCTGGCGCCTCAACCTCCCCGGGTGACCGACGAGCGCGGAGCGCTGCTTCTCGGGCGCGGACGCTCCGGTTATGCGGCCCATCTGCGCTGGCGCGTGGAGAATCCGGAGCCGGATCTGGAGGGATATGTCGTTCTGATGCGCGCGACGACAGCTCCCGACTGGGAGAAGGAGATCTTCGTGGGACGAGCGAACGAGTACGTGCTGGAGGGGGTCTCTATAGATGCGCTGGTTTTTGGGGTGAAGGCTGTGGATCGGGAGGGGAACGAGAGCCTGGTATCGGCCTATGTTCCTCCGGCGCGCCCGCGCGCTCAGTTTGAGACATATGAGCCTGCCCTGCGGTGAGGCGGAGCGGCCCAAGGGAGGCGCGAGGTTTTCTCTCCCATTCCGCCAAGAGCCCTCGCAGAGGGCGACAGAAAAGAGCCCGAAGTGACGCGGCAGCGGAACTCCATTGGGGATCGAACCTCACTCCACAAAGAGCCTGCTCTGGCAGGCGACAGAAAATAGCCTGGGGTGGAGCACGAGCGAAACCCCAGGACACGGGGTCCCAATTATTCCTCCCCAAGCCCGCGGAGCGGGCGGCACACCGGGTCAAAAGCCGGACGAATTGTAAGGAGGCCATTCGTGTATCTCACGATGTGATGACCTGGCGTGTGTGTGTCGCCCCCTTCGGGGGCTCTTTGGGAATTGGGGGCCTCACGTTCCTAGGGCTTACGCCCTAGGCTATTCTCTGCCGCCCCCTCCGGGGGCTTATTGAGGAATGGGATCGGTCTCCCAATGGGGCTTACGTCCTAGGCTATTCTCTGTCGCCCGCTGGCGCGGGCTCTTTGCGGAATGGGGTCGTTCTGGGGCTTGCGCCTCAGGTTATTTTCTGTCGCGTACTCCGGGGACTCGGTGTGGAAATGTGTCGTTCTCCTAAATGGGCTCATGTCCCGGGCTCTTTTCTGCTGCTCACTGTGTGGGCTTTTTGTGGAAAGGGGCTATTCTCCAAATGGGCTTGCACTTCGGGATATTCTCTGTTGTCTGTGCGTGCGGGCTCATTCAAGAAAGGGAGGTGGTTGACGTCGCTGATCCAGGTGTCTAAAATAGCCGGCGATGACGCGAAAACGGCCAGAGACAGCGCGAGATCAGGTTCTCGTCCCGGTGATCCTCATTGTCATCGGTCTGGTGATTGTCGGAGGGATTGGTTATTTGGGGAGGTCGGCCCGCCGATCGGTGACGGAAACGTCGCGTTCAGCTCCCTCGCCGACGCCCCGGGCTGCGGCGCCGAGAGAGGTGAGACCGGCTCGACCGGTGGCTGAGACGCCGACGTCGGAGATTTTCCTGGACATTCGCGATGCGCCCGCCAAGGGGGCCAGAGAAGCGCGCCTGGTACTTGTGGAGTTCTCGGACTATCAATGTCCTTTCTGCGCGCGGCATGTGCGCGAGACGATGCCTCAGATCGAGCGGGAGTACGTGCGGACGGGGAAGCTGCGGTACGTCTTCCGGGATTTCCCTCTGGAAGCGATTCACCCGCAGGCGTTCAAGGCCGCTGAAGCCGCCCACTGTGCGGGGGCGCAGGGGAAATTCTGGAAGATGCACGATCGGCTCTTCGCCCATCCGGGGGCGCTTCGGCCAGAAGACCTCCTCGCTCATGCGGAGGCCCTGGGTCTGCAGAAGGGGCGATTTCAAGACTGCTTGAGTCGCGGCACATTCGCCGAGCGCGTGCGGCGCGATCTGGCGGAAGGGCAACGGGTCGGGGTGCGCGGCACACCCTCATTTTTCCTCGGATTCGCGCAGCCCGGAGGCCGGGTCAAGGTCGCGCGCGTATTGCGCGGAGCGCATCCGTATGAGGCCTTCCGGCAAACGATCGAGGAGTTGTTAAACGCCCGAGGCTCACCGTGAGACTTTCGGATGAGGAGCGAGAACGAGAGCATTTTCGTCGGGCACTCGGACGGCGTGCGGCTCTCTTTGGAATGCTCGCTCTGGTTGCGCTTCTGATCAGTGGGGTGAATCTTCTGGCGCTCATTTGGGCGTTCTGGCAACCGATGGGCGTTTTCCAGATGCCCCTCTACCTGCTCTTCGCGGTGACCGCGCTGTGGGCGGCGGTGAATTTCCTTCGCACGCGGCGTCGCGCCCTGGAGTATCGCGATCATCCCGAGCGGTTCTTTGAGGAGTGATCTCGTGCTGGCACGTCGGAGGCCGGAGATGCTACACTCGTAGCGTGATGTCGCACGGAAGACTTCCTGTCACCATCATTGGCGGAGGACTTGCGGGAAGCGAAGCGGCCTGGCAATTGGCCGAGCGGGGGATTCCCGTTCGCCTCTACGAGATGCGCCCGCAGCGGATGACGCTCGCGCATCGGACGGATCGGCTCGGGGAGCTGGTGTGCAGTAATTCTCTGAAATCGGACGAGCCGGGGACAGCGCCGTACCTCTTGAAGGAAGAGTTGCGTCGCGCGGGCTCGCTCCTCATCGGCGTGGCTGCCGCCTGTCGCGTCCCGGGCGGGACGGCTCTCACTGTGGATCGGGAGTTGTTCGCCGAGCAGGTCACGCGCGCCATCACGGCGCATCCTCTGATCACGCTCGTGCGCGAAGAGGTCGAGCGCATTCCCGCTGAAGGATTCGTTATCATCGCGACCGGGCCGCTCACGTCCGAAGCCCTCTCGGAGGAGATTCGGCGTCTGACCGGTCAGGAGCATCTGTACTTCTACGATGCGATCAGCCCCATTGTGGATGCGGAGACGATCAACTACGATGTCGTCTTCCGCGCCTCGCGGTATGGGAAAGGGGGGGATGACTACCTGAATTGTCCGCTGACGCGGGAGGAATACGAGCGCTTCTACGAAGCCCTCATGCGGGCCGAGAAGGCCGATCTTCATGATTTCGATCGGGCGTGTTACTTCGAGGGGTGCCTTCCCATTGAGGAACTGGCCCGGCGCGGGCCCCAGACGCTGCTCTACGGTCCGATGAAGCCCGTCGGGTTGAAGGACCCGCGCACGGGGCGCCAGCCCTATGCTGTCGTGCAACTGCGTCAGGAGAACCTGCTGGCCGACAGCTACAACATGGTCGGATTTCAGACGCAGCTCAAGTGGGGGGAGCAGAAGCGCGTCTTTCGGCTCATCCCGGGTCTGGAGCGAGCGGAGTTCGTGCGCTATGGGATGGTGCATCGCAATACGTACATCAACAGCCCGGCCTGTTTGACCGAGACGCTGCAGCTTCGCGCCGACCCGCGCATCTTCTTCGCCGGTCAGATCTGCGGCGTCGAAGGGTATGTCGAATGCATCGCGACGGGACTGATGACGGCTCTCTTTGTGAGCGATCTCTGGGCCGGGCGGGAACCGAGTCCGCCGCCGCGCACGACGGCTTTCGGAAGTCTCCTGCATTACGTCGCGCACAGCGATCCGAAGAATTTTCAGCCCGGGAACATCACGTTCGCCCTGCTGCCTCCGCTGGAGCCGGAGAGAGAGGGCGTGCGGAAATATTCCAAAGCCGAGCGGCATCGGCAGCAGATCGAGCGCGCGTTGCGCGACTTCGAGGTATGGATCGTGCCCCGACGCCTGAAGACGAGCGCCCTTGCGACCTCCGAACCGCGATGATCCGCCGGACGCGTTCGATCGGGATCGGTTTCGTCCTTCTGGGGATCGGGATGGCGATCGGTCTCTGGGAGGGGGCGCGCGCTTCCGAAAAAGGGGAGCAAGCGCGGCGCGTCCGGTCGGCTCCTGACTCCTCCGCTTCGCGTGGGGAACCCTCCGAGCGCTCCTCGCAGAATCCGGTTCCTTCTTCTTCCGAAGTCATCTCGCTGCGCTCGGATCTGGTGCTGGTCACGGTTACGGTGGTGGGAGCGCAGGGCGAATTAGGGCCGGAGGATTTCGAGGTCTTGGAGGATGGGGTGCCGCAGCGCATCGTGTTTTTCAGCGGCGAGGCGGCTCTGCCGCTTCGGCTCGTCGTCCTTTTTGATACCAGCCTCAGCGTCAAGGACCGATTGGAATTCCAGAAGCAGGCCGTCGCGCGCTTTTTCCGCCTGGTCATGAGACCGCGCGATCAGGCGACGCTCATTTCGGTGAGCACGGAGGCTGTGCTCCGACAGGAATTCACCGAGGACGTCTCGCGGCTGATCGGTGCCATCCGCGGGCTCAGGGCGGAAGGAGCGACGGCTCTCTACGATGCTCTGGTAATGGGCGCCGAATACGTGGGGACGGTTCAGGGACGACGCATCCTGGTTGTTCTCTCTGACGGTCGGGATACGATCAGTCGGGTCCCGCTCGCTCAGGCCGTGCGTCGCCTTCAGGAGGTCGGGGCGACCGTGTACGCGGTCACCCTGCGCGAGTCCTCCTCGGCCAGCGCCTGGGATCTGATTGGCGAAACGACCCTGCAGACTCTGGCCCAGCACACGGGCGGAGAGGTCTTCTCGCCCGTTCGGCTGGAGGAGTTGGATCCGGTCTTCGCGCGCGTGGCCGAGCAGTTGCGGATGCAGTACGTTCTGGGATTCTACAGCACCAACGAAGCGCGAGATGGGACTTTCCGCCGATTGACCGTGCGCGTCAAGCGCGCGGGAGTTATCGCGCGGGCGCGAGAGGGCTATTACGCCCCGAAGCCCTAGCGCCGCGCGTCCCTCTGGGGAGCAAGAGCCATGCAGGAGTATATCGAGGCATTCCTCGAACATCTCAAGTACGAGCGCAATCTCTCCGAGCATACGCTCCGCAACTATCGCATTGATCTGCTTCAGTTCTACGACTATCTGGCGCCGGCCGATGAGGCGGGGAATCGCCGTCCGGTGGACGTGCGCCAGATTGATCACATCACGATTCGCGAGTTTCTCGCCTCGCTCTACGCGAAGCGAAAGAAGAAGACCTCGATCGCGCGCAAGCTCGCGACGTTGCGCAGCTTCTTCAAGTATCTCTGCCGCGAGCAGATCCTGGAGATGAATCCGGCGCGGTTGGTCGCGACGCCTCGGCTCGAGCGGAAGCTTCCGAAATTCCTCTCGGTCGAGGAGGTCTTTCGGTTCCTGGAGCTTCCGGATACGGACACGGTGCTCGGCAAGCGCGATCGCGCCGTCCTGGAGGTGCTCTATGCGACGGGGATGCGCGTGAGCGAGCTGGTCCAGTTGAATCTCGACGATGTGGATTTCAAAAACCGCTCGATTCGCGTTCGCGGCAAGGGGCGGAAGGAGCGCATCGTGCCCTTCGGGCAGAAGGCGCTCGAGGCGCTCGAAGCGTATCTGGGCGTGCGAGGCCAGCTTCTGCTACAGGCCCCGGAGGAGGAGCGCGATCCGCGCGCGCTCTTTCTAAATTATCAGGGGACGCGCCTGACGACGCGCAGCGTCGGACGGATCATCGCCCGCTACGCGAAGATGTGCGCCGATCTCCCCTGGCGGATCAGCCCCCACAGCTTGCGCCATTCCTGCGCGACGCACATGTTGAATGCGGGCGCCGATTTGCGGTCCATTCAGGAGCTGCTCGGCCATGCTCGCCTGACGACGACGCAGATCTACACGCACGTCTCGGCGGAGAAGCTGATCGAGGTGTACGATCGCACCCATCCGAAAGCATGACCCGGGAGAGCCCGATCTATGACGATCACGATCCGGGATCTGGAGAGCATCGCGGAGCTGCGGGAGGTCGAGCAGTTGCAGCGCGAAGTGTGGGGCTTCGAGGATCTGGACATCGTGCCCAGTTCCCACCTGCGCGCCGTGCAAAAAACCGGCGGAGTTCTCGTGGGCGCTTTCGAGGGCGAGCACATGGTGGGGTTCGTCTACGGATTCATCGGATGGGAGCGGGGGCATCTCACCCTGCATTCGCACATGCTCGCCGTCAAGCCGGAGTATCAGAGCCGCAACATCGGCTTCCTTCTGAAGTGCGCACAGCGAGAGCGTGCGCTCGAGCGCGGGATTCGCGCGATCACCTGGACGTTCGATCCCCTGCAAGCGCGCAATGCCTATTTCAACTTCGCCAAGCTCGGCGTCTATGCCGATCGGTATGAGGTGGATTTTTACGGGGAGGCCAGCTCGAGCTTCTTGCATCAGGGGTTGGGGACGGATCGGCTCTGGGTGACCTGGCCCATTGCGAGCGCGCGCGTCCGGGAGCGATTGGAGCGCGTCGCGCGTGGAGAGCGCGCGGCAGAACCTCCCCAGTGGCGTCGGTGGCCCATTGCGAATGCTCCCGAATACGGGGAGCTGGAGGGGGTGAGCCGAAGGGAACCTTTCCTGATCGAGATCCCAATGGACATCAACGCCTTGAAGGAGCGCGATCTGGAAGCCGCCCGTCGCTGGCGAGCGCGCGTGCAGCAGGCATTCCTCACGGCGTTTGCCGCCGGCTATATCGCCGAGGAGTTCTTCCGGGTGAAAGAGGAGGGAAGGGGGTTCTATCTGCTCACGCCCGCAGATCCGTCGGCATGGCTTTAAGGGACCGGTCCTGGACCGCTCTCTCCGCAGGGCCAGCTCTGTGGGCTCGATCTTTTCTGAAGGCGGAAGACCAACGATCTCGAGTCGAAAGGAACCGTTCTGACCTTCAGAGGCTTGACAACGTCCGGGGCGCGAAGCCACTTTGTGTGATGTGAGCGCATATGTTGAAGGAGATCGTCTGCCGATACGATTCCGCCCCTTCGACGAATGACATCGCGCGGGAGCTGGCCGAAGCCGGTGCCGAGGAAGGAACGACCGTCATGGCCCTGGAGCAGACGGCAGGACGCGGGCGATATGCGCGACGGTGGCATTCCCCCAGGGGAGAAGGGTTATATCACTCGATCATCCTTCGCCCCGAGGTTCCGCCCGCGCGCGCTCCTGTGCTCGGGCTGGTGGCTTCGGTGGCTCTGGCTGAGACTTTGCGCGAGGATTATGGCGTAGAGGCTGACATTCAGTGGCCCAATGATGTGCTGGTCGCCGGGCGGAAAATCGCCGGTATCCTCACGGAGCTGGAGGTCGAAGAGGATCGGATCAAATATGTCATTCTCGGCGTGGGGGTCAACGTCAATCACGCGAGCTTCCCCGAAGAGCTGGCTCCGATCGCGACATCGCTGCGTCGGGAGACCGGATTGACCTATGATCTGGAAGGCCTTCGGCATCGTTTCTTCGCGCGCCTGGAGCACTGGTATGAGGTCTGGAAAGCGGAAGGGGAGACGCGCATTCTGGCGCGCTATGTGGAGCTTTCCAGCTCTGCGCGGGGCCAGTGGGTGAGCGTGCTCTGCGGCCCGCGACGCGTGCGGGGGCGAACCTGTGGGATCGCTCCCACAGGCGCCTTGCTCGTGGAGACCGAAGAGGGGCGCGTGGAAGCCCTTCTGGCGGGAGATGTGACGAAGCTAGAGCTTGTGCGGTGACAAACACTCGCGTTCAGATGGCGAGGACTTGAGGAGAGAAGATGAGGCGTTCGGCCCGAGAGCATATTCTTCTGGGGGTGTTTGTGATTCTCGGAACGTTGCCCCCTTCCTCCGGGTGTATGAGGCCGGAGGGCGTTCGTTCCGAGGACGTTCGGGTCGAGGTCGTCGCGCAGGACCTGCGAATCCCCTGGGCGATGGATTTTGCGCCGGATGGACGTCTGTTCTTCACCGAGAGGCCCGGACGCATTCGCGTGATCGAAAACGGGCAACTGCGTCCGGAGCCGTGGGCGCAGATCCCGGTCGCTCACGAGGGTGAAGGGGGGCTGCTCGGACTGGCGCTCGATCCGAATTTCGCGGAGAACGGCTTCGTCTACATCTACTACACCTATCGCGAAGGAGCGCGCCTGTGGAACCGCGTCGCGCGCCTCAGGGAGCGTCAGGGGCGTGGGGAAGAGCTGGTCGTCCTGCTGGATCGGATTCCCGGCAGTACGATTCACAATGGGGGACGGATCAAGTTCGGCCCCGATGGGAAGCTCTACATCACGACGGGGGATGCTAATGTTCCTTCTCTGGCTCAGGAGGTGGGGTCTTTAGCGGGGAAGATCCTGCGCCTCAACCCCGACGGATCAATTCCGGAGGACAATCCCTTCCCCGGCTCTCCGGTTTGGAGCTATGGACATCGCAATCCGCAAGGTCTGGCCTGGCATCCGGTGACGGGAAAGCTCCTGAGCACCGAGCATGGCCCTTCGGGGCTGCTGCCGCCCAATTGCTGTCATGATGAGGTGAACGTGATCGAACCAGGGAGAAACTATGGCTGGCCCGTGGTCTTCGGCATCGCCCGCGATCCTCGCTTTGTGGATCCCATTCTGGAATCGGGCCTGGACACATGGGCGCCTTCGGGAGCGACGTTTTATTCGGGAGACCGCTTGCCGGAAGAGTGGCGCGGGCGGCTTCTGTTCGCCACATTGCGGGGGCGGCATCTGCAGCGCGTGAGCTTGCGCGCGCCCGATTTCACGGTCGTCGAGAGCACCGAAAGGCTCTTGGTCGGAGAGTTCGGGCGCCTTCGCGATGTTGTTCAGGGACCGGATGGATTCCTCTATCTGGCGACAAGCAATCGCGACGGGCGGGGTATCCCGGCACCGGAAGATGATCGGCTGCTGCGCCTTGTTCCCGCTCGGTGATCCGGCGTGACACTGGCTTGCGGGGAAGCGCGTGAGGAGGAGAGGATGAGACCGGATTTTGTTTTCCTGGATGCCGGGGGGACGTTGATTCGTACCCCCTCTTTAGAGGAGGTCATCGCGCGCGCCTGTGTGCACTTCGGGATGTGGATCGAAGAGGCGACGCTCGCTCAGGCGATCTCTCACGCGCTCGCCGAGATGCATCCCCCGCGCCCCAATACGCTCGATCGGCGCGCCTACGAACAATGGTGGTGGCAGTTCGTCGAGCGGGCCCTCGGCCATGTGGGCTTTCCCGGCAGCACGGAGCGCATCGCTGCCTATCTCTGGCAGCAGTACCGCGAGGGACGTTGGGTGCAGCTCTTTCCCGATACGCTCGATGCACTCACGTTCTTGCTCGAGCGGGGCTATCGGCTGGGCGTTCTCTCCAACTGGGATGACACGCTGGAGCGGTTTCTCACGGAGCTTGGCATCCGGGAGTATTTCGAGTGCGTCGTCTCGTCTTACTTGGCCGGAGTAGAAAAGCCCGATCCGGGAATTTTCCTCTATGCGCTCAGGCAGGTTGGCCTGCAAAATGAGCCTTCTCGCGTCGTGCATGTGGGGGATGATATTGTATTCGACTATCTGGGGGCTCTGGCAGCGGGAGTGCGTCCCGTGCTCGTGGATTATACGGGGAAGCTCGCAGGGGCTACGGGACAGCTCGAGTGTCCCATCGTGCGCACGCTCAGCGAGGCGGCTCGCCTGATCGTCACCCTGGCCGAGTGAGCATTCGGGCTTGCAGCAAGGGGCGTCGCCAGAGAAGGAGCAAAAAGACGCTCGTGCCGTTCATGAGAGCGGCGAAGCCGAAACCAACAGCCGGTCCGTAGGCGCTCCAGAGCGCTCCGACAAGGAGGCTGGACAGCAGATCGCCCAGTCCATTGGCGGCGCCCAAAGCGCCAAAGCCTGTGCCTCTCACCTCAGGAGGGAGGAGTTCCGCCGATACGGTCGGCTCCATCGCTTCGATCCCTCCGACGGCCAGACCGGCCAGGGCGAAAAGCAGCGCCAGAAGGAAGATGTCCCCCGAAGCGCGCGCAAATCCCAGCGCAGCCAGAGCGAAGGCAAAATAGCTCGCTCCAAGCAGACGGAGGCTTCCGGCCCGATGAGCCCATGCGCCCAGAGCGTAGGCGCTTGCCGCCTGCACGCCGTTGAAAAGGATATAGAGCGCCATCGCCTTTTCGGGCTCGCCGGTCAGTTCGGTCGCGCGCAGGACAAGGAGCGTGGGAGCGAACTGTCCGAGTCCGAAGACGCCGGCGATGAGAAGGAACAGAAGAAAGCCGCGGGGAAGACGCCGCACGTCGGTGAAGAGAGTGCGTTCGGGTTGTGGGGGGCGTCGCGCTTCGGGTACGAAAAGGGCTAGCGAGAGAGTGGCGAGCATCCCCGGAATAAGCGTGAGAGCGAAAATATGGCGATAGCTCGCTCCGGCCTGCAGCAAGCTGAGGGCGAGAACGGGAGCGACCAGCGCCCCGACCGTGTCCATCGCGCGTTCGAATCCGAAGGCATTTCCGTAGGCATGCGGAGTCACCGTGTCCGCCAGCAGCGCGTTGCGCGCCGGCGTGCGCCATCCTCGGGCCATCCACGCCAGCGCGCGACAGAACAGGATCATGGGCCAGTTCACGGCCAGGGCGAAGCCGGCGGTCGCCATCGTGGTCAGGGCGTATCCGGAGACGGCGACGGGCTTTCTTCGACCCAGGCGATCGGTCCACCACCCGCCTACCAGCTTAAAAAAGCTCGCCAATCCATCGGCGATGCCTTCGATGGCTCCCAGAGCCAGAGGCGTCGCGCGGATCTCCAGAGCTAGGAATGCCGGAAGCACCGTCGTCGCCATCTCGTGGCTGACGTCCGAGAAGAAGCTGGCCAGTCCGATGGCCAGGACACTTCGCGTCAGCCAGTCCCGATGTCGCCTTGTCCTCATGAATCACCTCCACGGGATGCGTCTGGCCTCCCTCACGCTGCGGCGCTGGGTGGGGTGTCGGCACCGATCGTTCGGTCGGACGCTCTCGGAGTGTCGCCCAAGCGTTTCAGGTCGGAGGCGTGAGTCTCCGGATCGCGCGCTTGATGGAGAAGTCCGCCTCTTGCAGAGCACGTCGCGCTTGGTCCTGACCGACGCCTGTCTTCAACATCACGATGAGTGTTTTCACATCCCATCCTGTTTCTTCCAGGCGACGGCGGGCTTCCTCTTCCGAGAGGGAGAATTCGCGCATGAGAATCGCCCGGATGCGCTGCCGCAGTTTCTCGTTGGTTGGCTGCAGGTTCGACATGAGGTTCCCGTACGTGTAGCCGAGTTTGATCAAGGCCGCTGTGCTGAGCATGTTGAGGACCATCTTCTCCGCTGTTCCGGCCTTCAATCGGGTCGAACCGGCGATCACTTCCGGGCCGACAATCGGAAGGATCGTGATGTCGGCCACGCGCGCGACCTCGGGATTGGGATTGCAGGCGATGGCGATCGTGATCGCTCCCAGAGCGCGCGCGGCTTTCAGAGCCCCCAGGGTGAACGGCGTCCGTCCGCTGGCGGTCACGCCCACGACGACATCTCGACTGGTCACCCCCCGTTCGGCGATAGCGGCCGCTCCGGCCAGGGGATCATCCTCGGCGGCTTCCGTGGCGCGATAGCACGCCTCATATCCTCCGGCGAGAATGGCCTGAATCTTTTCCGGAGAGACCCCGAATGTCGGCGGACATTCGACGGCATCCAGAACGCCCAGGCGGCCGCTGGTTCCTGTCCCGACATAAAAAAGGCGTCCTCCGCGCCGCAAAGACTCCACGATCACTTCGACGGCTGCCGCGATGCGCTCCAGTTCGCGTCCGACGGCCTCGGCCACAAGCTTATCTTCCTCGTTCATGAGGCGGAGGATCTCCAGGGTGCTTCGCTCATCAATATCCTGCGTGCGCGGATTAGGCTGTTCTGTGATGAGCTGCTCCGACATAGGCGATTCCTCCCCCAGGCGTCACCATCTCGGGCGGGGACCGGCCACGCCAAGGGCCATCACGAAGATCGCGCTTTTTCCGTGAGCGTGAGGTGAGAAGAAAGCCGTCACATCGTCATCGTAAAAGGTCAAACCCGTCGCTCCGCGTCCTAAGGCGTAGGCTGCCAGGTAGAATTTCCCCCCGATGATCCCCGCCTCGAGCTGCGCGAGCCGATAGCCGCGATTCCCATAGCGCGCGAGAATATCGCGCAGATCAGCCAGAAAGAAGACCGTCGCGCTCGCGTCGCCTCCCAGGTCCTGTTCCAGACACAGGTATCGGGAATCGCGGCGGAAATCCCCCGGCTTGAGCTGTTGCAGGGCCCGGTGCTCGCGGCGAAAGACGTAAGCTCCCGAATCGAGCGGCGCCACAGCGTGCACGTTCACGTAGAGGTCATTCAGAGGCTCCCGGGGCGCATCGTACGGAAAGCTTCTGGTCCCATACTCCAGGATAGCGGACAGATCCGAGAAGGGAAGCGGCTTACGGGCGAAGCGTCGCGTGGAGGCGCGGCGTCGAATGACCGATTCCAGAGGCTCCTCAGGGAGCTGAGAAGGATCTGGAAGGTCCAGAGGGATGAGCGGGACGTGCGCGTTCGGGGGGCGCGGGCCTTCGTGTGGGGGAGTCTCGGAAGCTTCCCTCTGGAGAGGCGCGCGCCACTGGCGCACTTCCAGAGCGCTGCGGAGCGCGGAAGCGGCATGCATCTCCCGAATGAGCGGATACGGGACTTCCTCGCGCGAGAGGGGAACGACGTTCCAGGTCAATTCGGGCACGTCGCCCGCTCCCCCCGATGACGCGACCGGATGAGAAGCCTGTCCGATCGCCATGAGGGCCAGGCTCAGCTCGCGCTCCCCATCTATGCCGAGCAGGCGATTGACCGCCTCGTCGTGAAATCCCACGATGAGCTTGTGGGGCAAGCGGTGAGCCGTGGCCGCGGCCATCGTATTGGCCACAATCATGCCGCAGTCCCAGAAGTGGTACCGGTAGGCGCGAGCCCGATATTTCCAGGCGCTGCGCCAACTGATGGCCGTGTAGGCGAGAATCACCGGCGCCCACGCGACGGCCGGCTCCTCGGCTGTGGCCTCGACCAGAACTCGACGATAGTCTCCGGCGCGCAACCGTCGCAATCCGAAATCGGCCGGACTGAAGTGGTAGACTCCGGCCGGCAGGTCGGGCAGGTCCTCGCAGACGACGTAAAGCTCAATGGGGTAGAGCGCTCCGGCACAGGCCGCTGCGCGGAAGAAAAATTCCCCTCCCGGATAGGCCTTCTTCTTCGTGAGGCCCGCCGAGTAAAAGAGCACATGCGCCAGCTGAGCGAGCGTCGGTCTCGCCTCGACCGGATGCATCGCAGGACCCGGGGGTGGAAGGCTCTCGCCGAGAGCCGCGAACGTCGGAACGCCCGTGTCTGGAAGCTCGCGCGGCAGAGGAATGGGATCGAGTTCCGGATAGATCTTAAATGGAAGCGGTTGATTCTCCCAGTCCAGAAAGTGCGCGCTCGTGCGTACGCTCCAGTAGGAATGTTTGGTCGCCTCGTGGTATTTCCACGCTATCGTTGTGTCTCGGTTCTCTGTCATGTCCCGACTCCTTGAAGACGAAGTCACGGCGGGCGTAGATTCCCCGCGCACTCCGAAGGGCGCCCGAGCGGCGAGCCCGTCTCAGGGCGACGTCTCTCGCCTCACGCGAATCGTTCCGTTCATCGTGCGGAGTTGAATGGTTGGTCCGCCGCGACCGAGCTGTCCTTCGACGCTCTTGCCCACGAGGCGCTCCTCTTCCGACGCGAGGCTCAATCCTTCGGTCAGAATCTCCCCGTGAAACGTCTCGGCCCGAAGAGAAGCGTCGCAGGTTTGCGGCAGCCTCAGGAAGATGCGACCGTTCACGGACTGAAGCGTCGTATTGCGCTCGCGGGCGCACTGCGCGAGCGTCACCTCGATGTTTCCGTTCACCGCTTCGGCCTCAGCGGCTCCCGTCACTCCCTCAAGATCAATCTGACCGTTGATCGTTTTCACCTTCACGACCCCCTCGACATCGCGGATGCGAATATGACCGTTAATGACGCGCACATCCGAGAGAGTCACGCGTCGCGGGAGCCGAATCTCATAGTCCACGCGGACCGCGGAGAGGTCCGAATCCTCCGGTCGAATCGTCCGAATGGCGAGCGCGCGCCCGGCCGGAGCGATTTCAATGCGTACGTCCTGCAGATCGCGTGACATCCTCCCTCGCTTGCGCGCCGTGATGAGAGCCGCCTCTTCATCCCAGGTCGTGATCGTGACGCTTCCGTTATCGTTGGTGAGGGTGACTTCGCTTCCAGCCGGGAGGGCCAGACGTTGGGAGAATACAGCGCCTTGAGAGGAGGAGGTGTCCTGGAAGACGATCCTCCGAGGAGCCAGCTCGCGCCAGACGTAACGTCCCACCTGAGTCAGAGTCCCCAGGACGGTCGTTGCTCCCAGAGCGATCATGGCGACGATCACCAGGCGCGAGAATCGCGATCGCGTCCGTTCGGGAGGGACATCGAGCCGCTGGCCGGAAGGAGGTTTCTCCGGGGGAAGGTAGACGGGCGTTGTAGGGGGAGCCGAGGGCGCGCCTGAAGGGGAAAGAACCTGGGTCTCCGTGCTCTCTTCCGGAGCCGGCGCTGGCCGCTCTTGCGAGAGAGGCTCCAGAGGCGCTCCACAATATCGGCAAAAGCGCCAGTCGGTGCCGACCTGGGCATGGCATCGTGAGCACATGCGCATAGTCCTTACTCCGCAGGATGCTTCTCCTCGGCGGGACCTGCAGGCGCTGGAGCGCCAGAGGCTTCCCGCGCGAGGGCCTCTGAATCGCTCAGTTCTTCATCCAGACGTCGGAGACGGCCGCCGAGACTTCGATCGGGATGGTCTTGATAAACTCGCGTCCGGCGGCTCGCATGCACTCGCTGACCAGCTCGGCGACCTCCGGAGCTTGCTCGGCAGCCGCCTCGACGACGATCTCATCATGGATCGAATTGACGATCTGCGCATCATAGGGGCGGAGGGCTTCGTAGACCAGGCGCATCGCCCGCTTGAGAATATCGGCCCCTGTCCCCTGAATGGGGAAATTCTTCCCCAGGCGCTGCACGGCGGCGATCTGCTCGCGATCCTTCGGATCGAAACGGAAGCGCCAGAGCCGCCCCGATCGCGAGCGGCTGTGACCGACGGAGACGGCCGTATCGCCGGCGGCGCGCAGCCACTCGGCCACCTTTCGGTAGATCTCGAAATAGATGGCCATCAGATGTTCGGCCTCACTGAGCGACGTCTCCAGGCGCGCGGCCAAAGCGGCCGGCCCCATCCCATACATCAGGCCGAAGTTGATCGTCTTGGCCATGGCGCGCTGCTCGGGAGTGACCTCCTCCGGAGCGATTTTGAACATCAGGCTCGCGGTCATGCGGTGGAGATCAACCCCTTTCAGGAAGGCTTCGAGCATTCTCGGATCCTGCGAGAACTCGGCCAGGATGCGCAGCTCGATCTGCGAATAGTCGGCGACGATCAGCTTGCGCCCCGCAGGAGCGGCGAAGCACTGCCGGATCTCCGGCACGTTGGGGACTTGCTGGATATTGGGATCGCTGCAACTGTAGCGTCCCGTCGGCGTCCCGATCTGGTGGAAATCGCCGTGCAATCGTCCCGTCACCGGATGCCGATGGTGTAAAAATCTGCGTCCGAAAGTGCTCAGGAGCTTCTGCACGCTGCGATATTCGAGCAGGAGGCGAACCGGAGGGCGATCCCGATAAGGGGCCAGATCCAGCTCACTGGTACCGCTGACCGGCAGACCGAGCCGGCGCAGCCACGCCAGGACCTGGTGCGGACTGTTCACATTGACCTCCGCGTGCCCGAAGAGGTCCGGTTGGGCTACGGCCGGAGCCAGTTCATTCTGCAGGGCGCGTTCCAGCTCCTGGCGTTGCTCTTCCCACTTCTGGACCAGAGCGTGCCACTTCTCGGCATCAAAAGGCATGCCCGACAGCTCCATGGCGGCCGTCGGGAGCACGCATTCGAATTCGAGTTTGGCCGCTGCGATGAGCTGCAGCTCTTTCAGCTTCTGAATGAGCGCCTGTCGGAGCGGGAGCAGAATTTCAACATCGCGAGCCGCATACTCGAGCTGCGTGCCGGAGAGTTCCCCGCTCCAGTCGCTCACCTGGGGCGCTTTCTCCACGCGCTCGTGAAGGTATCGCGCCGCGACGTCTGCGAGCCCATGCCGCTCTGTCATATCGCCGGCCGCGATAAGCTGCGAAGCGAGCATCGTATCGAAGAGGCGCCGCAGTTCGATCCCCGCATGGTGCCGGAGCATCTTGGCGTCGAACTTCGCATTGTGCAGGACCTTGACCGTCTGCTCTCCCTCCAGGACGGGGCGCAAGGCTTCCAGAGCGTGCGGACCCAGCGCGAAGAGATCCAGCACGAAGACCTCAGCGGGCGTCGCGATCTGAAGCAGGCGGATCTGCCCCTGGTAGGGGTCTAGCGACGTCGTCTCCGTGTCAATTCCCAGCACGGGTTCCGACAGAAGCCGCGATCGCAGCCGATCCAGCTCCTCCGCCTGCGTGATGAGGCGATAGGTTCCCATTTCTCCTCGTCGCGTTCTGCTCTGGCCCAGAGAGCCCCGATCGGATCGGTCGTGCCGCTCCTCACGATCTGATTTTTCTGAAAGGCATCCCCGGCCTTTCTTCTCAAGTATACCCCTTCCCTTCCACTCCTTGGAAACCATAACTGGCGGGGGAAATCGGGCGCAGTGAATGGCCGCCAAGCATCTCGCCGAAGGTCCCGCCGATCTTTCGGCCTGCTCCTTTGCGAGAATCCGGCCTTGGCCGGATTGCGTCAGTCAGATAGCGGCGTACAATTAAGGGCGTCACACAGGGAGGATCGGGGTGCGGAGGAGGAAGGTCAGGGTGCCAGAGCAGAGCTCTCGGTTCGTGCGGTGATGGGCGCCAGAGTGCGGGCTCCAGCGCATGTGCGCATGCCAGTTCTTCGGGGCAGCCTCCCTGAGAAAAAGCAGGGGAGGGGATGGTGTTCCAGCGGCGTTCGCCCGGAGAGACGGTGCGCCGGAGGAGATGGGTCCTGGAGACCCTTCTGATCCTGGGCTTCGCCTGGGGGGCAGAAAGGGGGAGCACTCTCTGTGTGCCGGAGATCGCCCCTGGGGTGAGAGCTGAAGAGATCCCTATCGGGTGGGCGTGGCCCGAGGAGGATCAGCTCAACATCGAAGGCGTGCTGGAGGTGCTCATTGCCGATCACCTTCGCAGAGCCCGCTACCATTATCTGCTGCGCCGTGGAGAGGAACGATTCTGGCTTCACTGGAGAGGACCGATGCCCAACACTCTCCGCACGGGAATAAGCATTCGCGTGCGCGGAGTACGCGCGGGGACGCAGATCTTTGTCTCCGGCGCAGCCGTGGGCGAGTTGCCGCAGGCCCCTGTGGGGGAAGTCGTACGCCGCGTCGCGCTGATTCTGGTGAACTTCTCCGATCAGGCGGCGCGCCCCTATGCGGAGGAGACCGCGCGTCAGGCGCTGGCGACAGCCGCCGCGTTCTTTCGCGAGAATTCCTACGGACGGATGTCGCTGGAGGGCGATGTCTGGGGATGGTTCACGCTCCCGGTGAGCGTCACGACGTGCGATCCCCTGAATCTGGCCGCGGAAGCTCAGGCTGCTCTTGCTGCTTCGGGGGCCGATCTCTCGGCGTATCAGCATCTGGTCTACGTGTTCCCCCGAAACGTGTGCTCGTGGTGGGGATTGGGAAGTCTGGGAGGAATGCCCGCGCAGGCCTGGATCAATGGGAGACTGGATCCGAACGTCTTGATTCATGAGTTGGGCCATAACCTGGGTCTGCTCCATTCGCATGCCCTGGACTGCGGATGGGTTGTGCTCGGCAAGACATGTCAGGTCCTCGAATATGGCGATACCCTGGATGTCATGGGAATGGGGGCGGGACATCTGAGTGCCTTTCAAAAGGAGCAGCTCGGATGGCTGAGCGAAGAGGAGGGGAATCTCCTCTCGATCACGGGCGAGGGGACATTTCGATTGGCCCCGTATCAACTGAAAGGGGAGGGTTTCCGAGCGCTCAAGGTCCTCAGAGACCAGGAAGACCTCACAGGGCGCGCGACGTGGTATTATCTTGAGTACCGTCCTCCTCTGGGCTTTGATCGCTTCCTTCTGCGAAATCCGAACGTCCCTCGCGGGGTGGTCATCCGCCTGGGGGTATCAGGCGATTCGGGGGGAAGCTTTCTCCTGGATATGACGCCGGAGACCTCGTCGTGGTCCGATCCCGCTTTGACGCTGGAGCGCTCTTTCACTGATCCGGCGACCGGGATGACGATCCGCGTGCACGAAGTCACTCCGGAAGGCGCCCTCGTTTCCATTGCCAGGATCCCTTGAAGAGGAGCTCATCCCTACTGCGCCGGGAGAATCCGACATCGGGAGTCCGAAAATACGCTTCCTGTCCGATTGTCAGAGATCCCAGAGGTGATAAGCTAGCGCTGGAAAGGAGGGATTTATGCCACAGGTGAAGCGAGATCGAGGCAGCCTCGTCGTCATGATCACCGGGGGATTAGTCGCTTTGCTGGGCGCGACGGCTTTATCGGTAGATGTGGGGTATCTCTATGTCGTGCGCGCGCAGTTGCAGAACGCCGTGGATGCGGCGGCTTTGGCTGGGGCGCAAGGACTTCTCGCGCAGCCGGGGAACTACACGGCCGATGGCGCGGCCGTGCGTTTGGCCATCGAGTACGCGGCGCGCAATCAGGCCGATGGACAGCCGGTCCAGCTCTCACCCAGCGAGATCTCCTTCCCCGAAAGCAACGTGATCCTCATTGACGTGACGCGACCTGTGGCAACCTATTTCGCCCGAGTTCTCGGGATTCAGCGGGTGAATATTCGTGTGCGAGCGGCAGCTCAGGTCGCTCCGGCCATCGGAGGAACCGGAGGGTGGCGTCCGTGGGCGCCGCCGGATCAGTTCGGGCATGGAGGGATCTGCGTCACTCCGACCGATGAGGATCATGGGCCGTTCAATCCCGCCCCTCATACCTGGCGAAATATTGCCGTGAATGGCGATTATTACAAGTCCCCCTATGATCCGGAATTTCAAGGGCAGGATCTGAGCACCTATCGGGATTGCTCGCTCGGCGCTCCGACAGGTTTCATCGCCCCGCGCGATGTGGACGGACGGTATATCGAACTCAAGAGCGATTCGCCCGAGTATCCGGGCAACTTCTATGGCCTGGCTCTCGGCGGGAGGGGAGCTAATGACTACCGCCAGAACATCATCTCCGGATGGAGTGGAACCATTCAACTGGGAGACACGCTCACGACCGAGCCCGGGAATATGGTCGGTCCCACGCGCCAAGGTGTGAGCGCGTTGATCGCTCAGGACCCCAATGCAGAGCTTCGGCGTGACCCGACGACACGCCAGTGGTATGTCTGGAGCGATCGCTATCCCCCTAATGAGAGTCCGCGTGTTGTCCCCATCGTTCTGTTTGATCCGACCAGTCCTCCCCGAGGGGGACGGACGACGATCCGCGTGGCCAATATCGGCGCCTTCTTCATCGAGGGGAGCGATGGACGTTCGGTCTTCGGACGATTCATCACCATGCGGCTTCCCGGGGCCATCGCCGGAACCCCCGCACGGCGTACGGCTCGCCAGAGTGCCGGAGCGGGAGGCTACTTGCTTGGAACCGTTCAGCTCGTCAATCCCGATGACTATCGTTGACGCAGCCTGTCCCCCTGATGAACAGACGGTTCCCCATGCTCGAGAGAACGCTCGGGGCTCCCCATGCCCTTGCGGGAAGGGTACAGGAAGCCCCGCTCTGCGTCCACTGTCAGCGCGGGATGGAGATCCGTTCCCCCGGATTCAGATAAGGGATGCGGTTCTCCTGCAGTTGCCGGTTGAGATTTGGGATCCCCTCCTCGATCACCCGATTGAGGCGCTCGAGAAGCTGTGCGAGTTCCTGAGATAGTTCTTCGATCATCTCCGCTTGTCGAGGAGTCGGACGCCCCGTGAAAGATCCGATCGCCGAGTAGAGCTGAGCTAAGCGTCCGACGATCGGACGTGGGGTTCCCGGCAGATCCGCTCCGGCGAATCCCAGGGGACGGGGACGCGCGACGAACTGATCCCGCAACTCATCCAGCTCTTTCAGAAGCGCGCTCGCGGCCGCGTGCACTGACTGTGGGACGTTGGGCTGCTTCTTCAGGTTCTCGGACCATTCATTGACGCGGGTGCGCAGCTCGATGATACGGCGGCGCGCCGCATCGGCTGTGGCATAGAGGCGTCCCACGCGATGCCAGGCCTCGCGATGAGCCCGCAGATCCGCTTCGCTGATTTGCAGACGCGGATCTTCTTCCACGCGCACGGTTTTACTCGTCTGTCGCGCGCCGACCGAGACGCGCACCGTGTATTCGCCCGGCAGAACCAAAGGGCCCTGCGGGCCGCCAAACGGTCCTGCCGGCGGCTCGGCTTCCGCTCGCACCGGCGGCTCATGACGCAGGTCCCAGACCACGCGATTGATGCCCGCCTCTTTAGATCCGCGCAGCTCGCGAACCACGCGCCCCTCGCGATCCAGGATGGTGATCTTCACCTCTTCCTTCTCGCCCGGAGGCGTCTTCAGGTAGTAGTGGATGATCGCCCCATAAGGCGGATTCGGCGCGATGAAGAACTTGTGTCCCGTGTTGCCTTTGTGGTTGTAGAGCCGGTACATCGTGGCCGGTCGGATGTCGAAGACATGCAGGTCGGACTCCAGAACGCTCGGCGTGAGCTGCTCCAGAGGGGTGATGTCATCCAGAATGAAAATGCTGCGCCCGTGAGTGCCCAGAATGAGATCGTTCTCGCGCGGATGAATCTGGATATCATCCACAGGCACCGTCGGGAGATTGTTCTTGAGCCGAATCCAGCGCCCGCCCCGATCGAAGGAGACGAAGAGGCCGAACTCCGTTCCGATGAACAGGAGATTGGGATTGCGCGGATGCTCGCGAATGACGTTGATCGGGTAGCCGTCAGGGAGGTTGCTGCGCAGAGACTTCCACGTCTTCCCGAAGTCCGTCGTCATGTAAACGTAGGGAGTGAAGTCGTTGCTCCGGTGGCCATCGAAGGTGACATAAGCCGTCCCCTCGCCCGAGCGCGAGGCGACCACACGGCTCACGTAGGTATTTTTCGGGACGCCCGGGATGTTGCCGACGACGTTCTCCCACGTCCGGCCTCCGTCGCGCAAGACCTGCACGTTCCCATCATCGGTCCCCACCCAGAGGATGCCTTCGCGCAGGGGAGACTCCGAGATGGTCGTGATCTGCCCGTAGGTCTCCACCCCATCATGACGCGAGAGCGTATCCGGACCGGGGATCACGCCCATGATCGGCATCTTATCCCGATCCGATTGCGTCGTGAGATCGGGGCTTTCGGTCCAGGTCTCGCCACGGTCCGTGGACTTGAAGAGTTTGTTCCCTCCGAAGTAGATCGTATTCGGATTATGAGGAGAGATGAGGATCGGAGAGTTCCAGTCGAAGCGGTACCGGGGTTGGCCGGGTTTGGGCTCGGGTCGAATCATGCGGCGCTCCCCCGTATTCATGTGCAGGCGCGTGATGTTCCCGTTTTGGGATTCCACATAGATGATGTTGTGATCGGTCGGATCCACCTGCACGTAAAACCCATCGCCTCCGCCGATGCGGATCCAGTCTTCGTTTGTGATCCCGACGGTATAGAGCGTGCGACTGGGGCCCATCCAGCTCCCGTTGTCTTGAAGTCCGCCGTACACGTAGTAGGGCTTTCGCATGTCGTAGCAGATCTCGTAGAACTGCCCGAGCGGGAGCGTGTTGATGAAATCCCACGTCTGTCCGCGATCGTAGCTGATGTGAATGCCTCCGTCGGATCCCAGGATGATATGATCCGAGTTCGCCGGATTGATCCACATGGCGTGAAAGTCTCCATGGATGCGTGTGACCCAGTTGGTGCGGAACGTGCGCCCCCCGTCCTCGGAATAGTACATGGGTGCGCCCATGACCCAGATGCGCTGATCGTTGTTCGGATCAATGCGAATCTGGCTGTAATAGGAGGGGCGGGGATTGACGTCGCTCATCTTCGTCCAGGTCTCGCCGCGATCTTCGGATCGGAAGACGCCCCCGTTTTTATTCTCGACGATGGCATAGACGATGCGAGGGTCGCGCCGATAGATATCCAGGCCGATGCGTCCGGTATCTCCGGTCGGCAAGCCCCGGGTCAGCTTCGTCCAGGTCGCGCCTCCATCCACGGACTTGTAGAGTCCGCTGTGCGGTCCTCCGCCGTTGAATCCATAAGGCGTGCGTCGGCGTTGATAGGCCGCCGCGTAGAGGATTTGCGGGCTTTGCGGATCCATGGCGACATCCACGACGCCCGTATCCTCATTGATGAAGAGGACGCACGTCCACGTCTTCCCTCCATCGGTCGTCTTGAAGAGACCACGTTCGCGGTTGGGTCCCCAGAGGCGCCCGAGCGCAGCCACGTAGACGATGTCAGGGTTGGTCGGATCAATGACGATGCGCCCGATGTGATGCGTGTCGCTGAGCCCCATGTGCTGCCACGTCTTCCCCCCATCGAGAGATTTGTAGACGCCGTTGCCCCAGGAGGAGCTTTGCCGGTTGTTCGGCTCCCCTGTGCCGACCCAGACGATGTTCGGATTGGAGGGAGCGACGGTGACGTCGCCAATCGAACTGACGGGTTGATCGTCGAAGATCGGTTCCCAGGTGACCCCTCCGTTGGTCGTCTTCCACACGCCGGCGGAAGCCGTCGCGACATAGATGATGCGGGGATCGCTCTCGACGACGGCGAAGTCGTCAATGCGACCTCCCATGATGGCAGGCCCGATATTCCGGAACTCCAGGTTCTTCAGAAGATCTTCCGTGATCGGACGTCTGTCGCTGCGCTCCTGCCCGCGGAGGGTGGAGATCCCCAGGGGCAGAAGAAGCAAAAGGATCAGAAGACGTACTCCCCACACGCGCCACAGAGAGCGCGCGGAGGCACAGGCTCGGACTCGTGTGAAGTGAGATCCTCTGGCCACCATACGATCCTCCATCATGGGGTTTTCCGAGAAAGCTGATTGATCAAGCTGGCGACAAAGCCCGCGCCGAAGCCGTTGTCAATGTTGACGACAACGACATTGGCGGCGCAACTGTTGAGCATACCGAGCAAAGCGGCGATACCGCCCTGACCGACGCCATAACCGACGCTGGTCGGCACGGCGATGACCGGAGCGCCCACCAGTCCCCCGACGACGCTCGGCAGGGCTCCTTCCATCCCGGCGACACAGACGATGACGCGCGCCGCCGCCAGGTGTTCGTACACGCTCAAGAGGCGGTGCAGTCCCGCGACGCCGACATCGTAGAATCGAACGACGCGATTGCCCAGAGTCTCGGCCGTGACCGCCGCCTCTTCGGCCACGGGAATATCCGCCGTTCCCGCCGAGACGACGGCGATCAGACCGTAGGGCTCCGGAGGATCGCCCCGACGGATCGTGATCATTCGGGCCTGCGGATGATAGATCGCTTCGGGGGCGATACGTCGGACGGCCGCATAGGCCGTCTCATTGGTCCGCGTCACCAGGGCCACAGAACTGCGCTCCACAATCCGGGAGACAATTTCCGCGATCTGCTCGGGCGTCTTCCCCTGGCCGAAGACGACTTCGGGAAAGCCCTGCCGCAGATGTCGGTGATGGTCGAGCTTCGCGAACCCAAGGTCCTCATACGGGAGATGGTGAAGCCGCGCGAGAACCTGCTCGAGCGTCACCTCTCCCCGTCGAAAGGCCTGAAGCAACTCCCTGAGCGCCCTCTCCGTCACGGCCCTTATTTTAGCAAATCTGTTCTGGACGCCATGTCCTGTCGAGCGTCTTCGGCGCGCCTTCGCCTTGGGTGAGTCCGCGCGCTATAATTGCTTGACCGTTCGTCAGGACAGAGAGAGGAGGACGATATGGATCGGGACCTGAAACATCGCAGTGCTCTGTTAACCGAAGGGCTCCATCGCGCGGGCGCCCGCGCGATGATGAAAGCCGTCGGATTCCGCGATGCAGATCTCGCGCGTCCGCTTGTGGGCGTGGCGCACTGCTGGATCGAGATCATGCCCTGCAATTATAACCATCGCCGCTTGGCGGAGAAGGTCAAGGCGGGCATTCGCGCGGCCGGGGGCACGCCGATCGAGTTCAACACCATCGCCATCTCCGATGGCATCGCGATGGGAACCGAGGGGATGAAAACGTCGCTCATCAGCCGCGAGATCATCGCTGATTCGATCGAGCTGGTCGCGCGGGGGCATCTGCTGGATGCGCTTGTTGTGATCTCCGGCTGTGACAAAACGATCCCGGGGACGGTCATGGCCCTTCTGCGGCTCGATCTGCCGGGTCTCATGCTCTATAGCGGCTCGATCGAGCCAGGATTTTTCCGGGGTCGGGCCGTGACGATCCAGGACGTCTTCGAGGCGGTCGGGGCCTGCGCTGCTGGGCGGATGACGCCCGAGGAGATCCGAGAGCTGGAGAACGTCGCCTGTCCGGGAGAAGGGGCTTGCGGGGGACAATTCACAGCTAATACGATGGCGACAGCCTGCGAGATGCTCGGCATCTCCCCGATGGGCAGTGCCATGATCCCGGCGACCGATCCGCTCAAAGAGGAGGTCGCTTTTCAGTGCGGACAGCTCGTCCTGGAGCTGTTGCGACGCGACATCCGTCCACGCCAGATCATCACGCGCGAGGCGCTGGAGAATGCCATCGCGGCTGTCGCGGCGACGGGAGGTTCAACCAATGCCGTTCTGCATCTGCTGGCGATCGCGCGGGAAGCGGGCGTTCCGCTGCAGCTTGACGATTTCGATCGCATCAGTTCGCGCACGCCGCTTCTGGCCGATCTCAAGCCGTGGGGACGATACGTAGCCCACGATGTCTATCGAGCGGGAGGAATTGGAGTCATCGCCAAGCGGTTGCTGGAAGCCGGTCTGCTTCACGAAGAGGCCATGACGGTGACCGGGCGCACGATCGGCGAAGAGGCGCGCCAGGCCAAGGAGACCGAGGGACAGCCCGTCATCCGTCCCCTCTCCGATCCCCTCTCCCCCACCGGGGGACTGGTCATCTTGCGCGGGAATCTCGCTCCGGAAGGCTGCGTCGTGAAGATCGCGGGCAAAGAACGTCTCTCTCATCGCGGGCCGGCGCGCGTGTTCGATCGAGAGGAGGACGCCTTTGAGGCCGTCGAGCGAGGGGAGATCCGGCCGGGCGATGTCGTCGTCATTCGCTACGAGGGTCCCAAGGGAGGGCCCGGCATGCGCGAGATGCTCGCTGTCACCGGCGCTTTACAGGGGGCCGGGTTGGGAGAGAGCGTGGCGCTGGTCACGGACGGACGCTTCTCCGGCGCCACACACGGATTGATGGTCGGTCATGTCGCTCCGGAAGCGGCTGTGGGCGGACCGATCGCGTTGCTGCGCGATGGCGATATGATCGTTCTGGACATCCCGCGCCGTCGGCTCGATGTGGAGCTGTCGGAGGAGGAGATCGCTCAACGGCGCGCTCAGTGGACGCCTCCCCCTCCGCGATACACATCCGGCGTCATGGCCAAGTACGCGCAATGGGTTCGGTCCGCTTCCGAAGGAGCCGTGACGTGGTGATCGGCCCCTGACCTCAGCGCGGAAGCTCCGGAGGCGATTCCTTCCAGTTTCGCCACGGCGGAAGCTGGCGGGAAGAGGGGGCCGAAGGGAGCGTCAACCCGTCCAGATTCAGCCGTTGAATGCCTCCGGCGTCGGAGAAACGGTATCGCTGCATCTGTCGCCGCCGCCAGAGGAAGAATCCATATCCGAAGAGCACTCCGGCTCCGATGGCGATCAGAATGAGGACGCCGATGAAAGCGAAAACAGCCAGAAGCCATCGCCCGACGGGAAACTCCTCAATGAGGCTGGGCACCAGGCGAATCCGATCTCCGCTCAGCCATCGCACTTGCGCGGTGTACTTGATGGCGTTGACGATCTTCTCGATGGTCGGGCGGTCGGAGACCTCGAAGGCGTGGATGAGATAATTCCCCTCGCGCTTGAAGATCCGGCGCTCTCGCTCCGCCGGAGCGAGCTGCTGCAGGTGTCTCTGGGCGCGCTCATAAGCCGCGTGAGCGAGCTGCGGGGTGTGGTATTCGATGAGCAGGAGCTTGGCCGAAGCGCCGCTGAGCCGATACTCCGCCAGAGCCGCTTCCACAGCCTCGCTCGCCAGCAAGAAGAGATCGTCGGGATTCTCCGACTCCGCGAAGCGAGCCAGGCCGCGGGGTCCGGCGATGAAGCGCTCCGTCCCCGGGACTCGCCCTTGCGACGGCAAATGCTGGATGAGGAGGGGGACCTCATGGGGACCAACCGAGAGCTTCTCGGCCAGCGCGCGCGCCAGATCGCTCAACTCGCCTGCCGAGAGAGCAGGCGCCTGCGGGGGAATCATGACGCGCCCATAATAGTCGCCCTTCCAGAAGGCGATGAAGTCCGCGCCCGCTTCCGCTTCGGTCCCGATCCCGCTCACACGTACGTTCGATCGGCGTTCGAAGGAGTAGAGGCCGTAGGCGGAGACATAGTTGATCATGCGAAACAGCTCGATTCGTACCATCCGCCGTCGCGCATCGGTATAATCGGCGAAGGCCACCTCCCGCAGTCCATATTCGCGCGCGATCGCCCCGCGCGACGGATCGTGCGCCTCATATTCGGCGGGACGGAAAGCCTGAACGGGCCCCTGCAACTGCCAATCGCCCCATCTCTTCTCGAAGACTGTCGCAATCAGGGGAGTCGTCCGAATCTCCAGCACCTGAACGGGAGTCCCCGTGCGATCCTTCACCTGCAGGGGATATCCTGCAGAAGCAGGGATGAGCAGAAGCACCAGCCACAGGCGGCCCCACGCTGGCCCGAAGTGCCGGATTGGTGCGCCCCTCTCGCTCACATCCCCTCGCTCATGTGCGCTCGATCTGATGGAGGATCAGATCGGCATACTTCCTGGGATGCCGCACATCCCTGAGCACAATTTTATCGGCTTCGGCGGCCGTGTCAATGACGATGTCTCCAATGCCCAGCAGGCGCTCCCATCCGCTTTGAATCACGGTGACCTCCTGGATCTTGCGCAGGGGAACATGACGATGGATCCTCCGGAGCACGCCCTCACTCAGGGTGAGGTCCTGCTCCGTGAGCGTATAGGTCCGCAGAGCCCGAGCCAGATGATGCGACAGGGGCCAGAGAAACATGAGCACGCTCAGGAGCAGAACGATCCAGGTCGGGATCGCTCCCGGCCGCGCGCGTTCCCAAGAGGCGAAGAGAAGCAGAATCCCGAAGATCAGAAGAGCCGCCAGCAGGTATCGCGCGGCCACAAAAAGCGCCGTCGGATGCAGGACGAAAAGCGGCGTCTCCCGCAGGCGCGCCCCGCAGTGAGAGCAGAAGCGGCTTGTCTCCTCGTTCTCCGTCCCGCAGCTTGGGCACCGCATCGTCAGCTCACCAGCCCAGAATCGAGATGCGACGCGGCCGCCGTCGGAGCGGCAGCTCGCGCGGCGGCCCGTAGTAGAGGGTCGCGCAGGCCTGGCAGCGATACAGGAGCATCCCTTCGGGGACCTTCTGCCGGATCTCGGCAGGAGCCGTGTACCAGATCTTCAACGGACCCCAGCACGGCTTCCCCTTCTCGTCCTTCTCGTCGCAGTTGGTCTGCTGGGGTTTCATGGATTTGAGCGGTCGCTCCTCTGGAGTCGCATAGGGCGTGGACATTCTCTCCTCCTGGCTCACATCTCGCGCCGATTGATGAGGGCGCGATGCATTGTGACTTCGTCGGCGAATTCGATGTCGCTTCCCACGGGCAAGCCCATCGCGATCCGCGTGACGCGCACACCCAGTGGTTTCAACAGACGCGCCAGATAATTGGCCGTCGCCTCCCCCTCGGTGTTCGGGTTTGTGGCGAGGATGACTTCTTTCACTTCGCCCGAGCGCAGGCGCTCAAGCAGGCTCTTGATCTTCAAATCGTCGGGGCCGATCCCGCGAATCGGCGAGAGCGCCCCGTGCAGGACGTGGTAGAGCCCGCGATATTCTCGCGTCCGCTCAATGGCGGCCACATTATACGGCTCCTCGACGACGCAGATCACGCTGCGATCGCGCGAGGCGTTCGAGCAGAAGCGGCACGGATCCACATCGGTCAGGTTGTTGCAGATCGAACAGAGGATGATCTTCTCCTTGACCTCCTCGATCGTCCGCGCCAATCGCCGAACTTCTTCCCCATTCATCCGGAGGATATGGAAGGCGATGCGCTGCGCCGACTTCTGCCCGATGCCGGGCAGGCGTCGGAGCTCTTCGATCAACCGATGGATGGCTTCGGCGTAGTCGTACATCCGCGCGACCGGCCGATGATTCGGCCTAGAAGAGTCCGGGGATGTTCAGGTTCAACTGCTTGAGCGCCTGCTGTCGAACGGCTTCATCCACCTTGCGTCCGCACTCGTTGACGGCCGCCATGATGAGATCCTGCAGCAGCTCGACATCTCCTCCGGCGACCTCCGGATCAATTTTCACCGAGAGGACTTCCTTGGTTCCAGACATCGTGACGGTGACGGCGCCTCCGCCCGCTGAGGCTTCGACGCGGATCTGCTGGAGCGTATTGCGCAGCTCCTCCTGCATCTTCTGAGCTTGTTCGAACATCTTCCGCAACTCCTGAGGGCTCGGGAACTTCATGCATCCACCTCCTGGATCGGGATTCAGGACGTCTCGTGCGGCTCCGATTCCGGAGCGACGACCTTCACGATCTCTCCTTTGAACGTCCTCACGAAGGCTTTGACGATCGGATCCTCCTGAGCGATCGCACGGGCGTGGCGTTCCCGAAGGGCTTGCCGGTCCTCTTCGATCTGAACCTGAAGCGCCAGCGGGCGACCGAGCACCTCACGGGCGACCGCTTCGATGAGCTGTTTGTTGGCGGGAGAGAGCAGCGTCTCCCGGTGAACGGCCAGATGCGGGGGGAACACAACGCGCAGCGTCCCTTCGGTGATCTCCAGGGTTTTCGCTCCATCGAGGGCTCCCAGAAGGAGCATCTTCCCGCGCTCTCGAAGCGCCTCTTTGAGGCGCTCCACCGGGGAGCTTGAGGTGCTGGGAGCTTCGCCCTTCGGGCTCCTCTCGGAGGACTCCCTCTCTCCCGCGGACGCGCGCGCGCCTTGGGAAGCCGGAGGCGTCGGAGGCTCCGGAGGAATCCTGGGAGAGCTGGACTGGGGCGCTTCGGCGATGCGGCGCTCCAGCTCTTCCAGAGAGCGGATCACCTGGGCCAGAGGGCGCACGCGGTGCAGATGCGTCAGCCGGACCAGGCCGACCTCCAGCGGCAGGCGCGGCTCGCTCACATAGCGCATCGTCTGTTCCAGCTCCGCCAGCGCATGAGCGGCGCGCACAAGCTCTTCTTCGCTGAAGCGCTCGGCCTGCTTCGCGATTCGCTCCATCTCCCCTTCGCTCAGCGGCAGCAGCTCGCGATCGCGGCCGGCGATCTTGGCCACAAGCAGGTTCCGAAAGTGCGCCATCAGATCGCGGCAGAAATGGCGCAGGTCGTATCCCCGCTCGCTCAACTCCCCGACCAGATGCAGAAGGCGCGCTCCATCTCGATCGGCAATAGCTTCCGCAAAAGCGCAGAGCATCTCGGGGCCGATCAGTCCGAGCGCGGCTCCGACGATCTCGTCGGAGATCACCTGACCCGGTTCGGCGAAGTTGATCACCTGCTCCAGCAGCGATTGAGCATCGCGCAGACTCCCTTGCGCCGCGCGCGCGATCTTCCGCAGCGCCGAATCGGAGATGGAGATCCCCTCGACATCGGCGATGTGGCGCAAGCGCTCGGCGATCTTGCCCTCGGGGATCAAACGAAACTGGAAGATTTGGCAGCGGGAGAGGATCGTCGCCGGGACCTTGTGCAGCTCGGTCGTGGCCATCAGGAAGAGGACATGCGGTGGGGGTTCCTCGAGCGTCTTCAGAAGCGCATTGAACGCGCTCGTCGAGAGCTGATGGAACTCGTCAATGATGAAGATGCGATACCGATCTCGGGCCGGGCTGAGCGCGAGCGTATCGAGGATGACCTCTCGCACGTTATCCACGCCCGTGTGCGAGGCGGCGTCAATCTCCAGGACATCCAGCGCGTTGCCGCGGGCGATCTCCTGGCAGGGGGGACACTGCGCGCAGGGTTCGGGCGTGGGACCCTGCACGCAATTGAGCGCCTTGGCCAACAGGCGCGCCGTCGTCGTCTTCCCCACTCCCCGAGGACCGGCGAAGATATAGGCATGATGCCACCGCTGCTGCCGCAGGGCATTTTGCAGAGTGCGCGCGATCGCCTCCTGGCCGACCAGATCCTCGAACCGTTGAGGGCGCCACTTCCGGGCGATGACCTCATGCATACGGGGTGAGCGGCAATCGGCTGGCCAGGCTTCGGGATCCTCCGCAGCACCCGACTCGTCCTGCTACCGTTGCTCCCTTCCGGGCCTGGCGGGGTTCACAAGAGAGCCGTCGCACGGAGCCCGAAGCCTGTCTGGAAAACTGGCGGAGGGAGTGGGATTCGAACCCACGGTAGAGGTTTGTGCCCCTACACCGCTTTTCCAAAACGGCGCCTTCGTCCACTCGGCCATCCCTCCTTGAGCGGTGGCGGAGGGAGTGGGACTCGAACCCACACGGGCCTTGCGACCCACCGGTTTTCGAGACCGGCCCCTTAGCCAATTCGGAGCATCCCTCCGCCCAGGGCATTATCAAAGACCGACCATCAATCTTCAAGACGAACCCGCCGGACCTCGGCGCGCTTCTTTTGAAAGAAGGATTGTATCATCTCCCGACACTGGGCCTCAAGCACGCCGCCGCAGACCTCCAGGCGATGATTGAGTCGCGGGTCCGTGCAGAGTTGAAAAAGTGTCGTGACAGCGCCGGCTCGGGGATCCGCCGCGCCGTAGACCAGACGCGCGACGCGCGCATTGACCAAAGCGCCCGCGCACATGGGGCAGGGTTCGATCGTCACATAGAGCGTCGTCCCCGTGAGCCGGTAGTTATCGAGAAATCGGGCCGCCTCTCGCAGTGCGACGATCTCGGCATGCGCCGTGGGATCTCGCTCGGTGAGGACGCGATTGTGTCCGCGCCCGATCACCTTCTCGCCCAGAACCAGAACGGCTCCGATGGGGACTTCGCCCAACCGTTCGGCATCGGCCGCTTCGTCCAGAGCCAGTCGCATCCAGACTTCGTCCATCGGGTGCGTCATAGCCGCCGGGCGACGTCCTTGGCGAAATAGGTGAGAATCATGTCCGCTCCCGCCCGTTTGATCCCGATGAGCGTCTCCCACACGATACGCTCTTCATCGAGCCATCCCAATCGGGCCGCCGCCTTGATCATGGCGTATTCTCCGCTCACCTGATAGGCGGCCACCGGCAGCCAGAAGCGCTCGCGCACCTGACGGATGATGTCCAGATAGGGGAGAGCCGGTTTCACCATGAGGATATCGGCCCCTTGCTCGACGTCCAGAGCGGCCTCGCGCAGAGCCTCTCGGGCGTTCGGAGGGTCCATCTGATACCCCCGCCGGTCTCCAAACTGAGGCGCGCTCTGAGCGGCTTCCCGGAACGGACCGTAGAACGCCGAGGCGTACTTCACCGCGTAGGACATGATCGGGATGTGCGCGAACCCCGCCTCATCCAGAGCCTGCCGGATCGCGGCGACGCATCCATCCATCATGTTGGAGGGAGCAATGATGTCCGCTCCCGCGCGCGCCTGACTGACGGCCGTGCGCGCCAGCAGCTCCAGAGTCGGATCATTGAGAACCTCTCCATCCCGAACCAGGCCACAATGTCCGTGGCTGGTGTACTCGCACAGGCACGTATCGGCGATCACCATGAGACCCGGGACTTCTCGCTTGAGCGCCCGGATCGCGCGCTGAACGATCCCCTCGTCATCATAGGCTTCGCTCCCCCGCTCGTCTTTCCTCTCGGGAATGCCGAAGAGGATGATGGCCGGGATGCCCAGCCGCTTCACCTCGTGCGCCTCCTCGATGAGCTGATCAATGGAGAGCGTATACACGCCCGGCATCGAGGAGACCTCCCGACGCACGCCCTCCCCCGGACAGACGAAGAGCGGATAGATGAGATCCTCGACCGAGAGCCGCGTCTCCTGCACCAGACGTCGCACTTCCGGCGTTCGACGCAATCGGCGTGGGCGGTGAATGAGTTCTCGCATCATGCGTTCTCCCTCGTCATCTTGGAAGCCGATTGTATCAGAGCGCTCGGGGTTTTTCAAAACGCCTTGCGGCGAGGTCCCTCGACCTCGTTGCCCCCCTTTTCGGCATCCTGTACAATCATCCTGTGTGAAGGACGGATGAGCGAAAGGAGCGCGCTATGTGGAGTCGGATCCTGGCCAAGATCATCGGCACGGCCAACGAGCGGTATCTGAAGAGGGTTCGCCCGATCATCCAGAAGATTAATGCCCTGGAGCCTGAGGTCCAGAAGCTCACCAACGAGCAGTTGCGAGCCAAGACCGAGGAGTTCAAGATGCGGCTCGCCGATGGGGAGACGCTGGACGATCTGCTGCCGGAGGCCTTCGCCGTCGTGCGCGAGGCGTCGCGTCGGACCACAGGCATGCGCCATTTCGATGTGCAGCTCATCGGCGGGATCGTCCTGCATGAGGGGAAGATCGCCGAGATGAAGACGGGCGAAGGGAAGACGCTCGTGGCCACCCTCCCTCTGTACCTGAATGCCCTGACGGGGAAGGGCTGTCATCTGGTGACCGTCAACGACTATCTGGCCAAGCGCGATACGGTCTGGATGGGGCCGATCTATCATCTGCTCGGCCTCACGGTGGGAGTCATTCAGCATGAGGCCTCATTCCTCTACGACCCGACATATAAGAACCCCGATCCGCGGCTCGCGCGGTTGCGCCCCTGCACGCGGAAAGAGGCGTATCTGGCCGATATCACCTACGGGACCAACAACGAGTTCGGCTTCGATTATCTCCGCGATAACATGAAGTACGATCTCTCCGAATGCGTGCAGCGCGGGCACTACTACGCCATCGTGGATGAAGTGGACTCGATCCTCATTGACGAAGCGCGCACGCCGCTCATCATCTCCGGACCTTCTGAGGAGACCGTGCAGAAGTACTACGATGCCGACGCCGTCGCGCGGCGCCTCGTCAAAGGCGTTGATTACGAGGTGGACGAGAAGGCGCGCACGGTCGCTCTGACCGAGGCGGGGATCGAGAAGGCCGAACGCTTCTTCGGCTGCGGGAATCTCTATGCGCCCGAGAACATGGATTTGCTCCACTGTCTGACGCAAGCGCTGGTCGCGCACAATCTCTACAAGCGCGACTATCATTACATCGTCAAGGACGGCGAGGTCATCATCGTGGATGAGTTCACCGGGCGGCAGATGCCCGGTCGTCGCTGGTCCGATGGCTTGCATCAGGCCATCGAGGCGAAAGAAGGCGTGCGCATCCAGGCCGAGAATCAGACGCTGGCGACGATCACCTTCCAGAACTACTTCCGCATGTACGAGAAGCTCGCCGGCATGACGGGCACGGCCGAGACCGAGGCCGAGGAGTTCATGAAGATCTACAATCTGGACGTCATCGTCATCCCGACGCATAAGCCGATGATCCGCGTGGACTATCCCGATCTGGTCTTCCGCACGGCCGAGGAGAAATGGAACGCCGTCCTGGAGGAGATCCGCGAGTGTCATCGGCGCGGGCAGCCGGTTCTGGTGGGCACGGTCTCCATCGAGAATTCCGAGATGCTCTCGCGGCGCCTCAAGAAGCTCGGCATCCCCCATAATGTCCTCAATGCGAAGCCGGAGAACGCCGAGCGCGAGGCCGAGATCATCGCCCAGGCGGGGCGCAAAGGGGCCGTGACGATCGCCACCAATATGGCCGGACGCGGCACGGATATTCTGCTTGGGGGGAATCCGGAGTTCCTGGCCAAGGAGTTCCTCAAAAAGCAGGAGATCAATCCCGAGGAGGCGACGCCCGAGCAGTGGCAGCAGGCTTACGCGCGCGCCAAAGCCATCACCGAGCAGGAGCACGAGGAGGTCGTGCGTCTGGGAGGGCTGCATATCATCGGCACCGAACGGCACGAGGCGCGGCGCATTGATAATCAGTTGCGCGGACGCTCGGGACGGCAGGGCGATCCCGGATCCTCCCGCTTCTACCTCTCCCTGGAAGACGACCTCATGCGCATCTTCGCCGGTCCCCGCGTGAAGGCGATCATGGATCGGCTGGGCGGTTGGCCCTATGGCGAGCCCATCGAGTCGAAGATGGTCACCCGCGCTATCGAGCGCGCGCAAAAGGCTGTGGAGGCCCATAATTTCTCCATCCGTAAGCACCTGCTCGAATACGACGATGTCATGAACAAGCAGCGGGAGACCATCTACAGCCTCCGCCGCCAGCTTCTGGAGGAGACCGATCAGCGGGACTATATCCTGAGCCTGGCCGAGGATCTGCTCGAAGATATCCTGCAGCAATATCTGAGCGACGAGGTGAGCCCCCTGGAGTGGGATTTCACCGGCCTGAAGATCGAACTGCGGCGCATCTACGGATTCGATCTGGAAGCTGAAGTTCCCGACTACGAGCAGCTCGGGCGACAGGAGCTCAAAGAGCTCATCTGGCCCAAGCTCAAGGCCAAATACGAGGAGAAGGAGGCGCTGCTGGGGGCGGAAGCCCTGCGCTACTACGAGCGGATCATTATGCTCAATATCGTGGACGCGCAATGGAAGGACCATCTGCTGGTGCTCGATCACCTGAAGGAGGGGATCGGCCTGCGCGGATACGCCCAGCGCGATCCGCTCGTCGAGTACAGGAAGGAGGCTTTCGCTCTCTTTGAAGCCATGCTCGATCGCATTGATCGGGAGACGATCCGCTTCCTCTGGAACCTGCAGGTCACCGCCGAAGCAGCTCCGCGCGAGCGCCTGGAGCGGCGTCGGCGCCCGCAGCGCGTGCAGTACGTCCATGCCAGCGTCAGCGCCACGGCGTCCGCACGCGGCGAGCCCGAGAAGCCGCGCACGGTCCGACACGAAGGACCGAAGATCGGCCCCAACGATCCCTGCCCCTGCGGAAGCGGAAGGAAATACAAGAAGTGCCACGGCGTCGGATGAGCCCGAAGCTCACGTGGGCCCTCTCCATGAGCCCTTCGATAGAGGGGTCCCTAATTTTTCTGCATTCTTCTTAAAAAAAAGCTTGACTTCCGGTTCGACCCCTGCAATATAATACTCCGCGTTAGTCGGATCTGGGGGCAACACGCAAAGATGCGAGGAGCGAGTTGAAAGCGAGTGCAGACGGTGATCTTTTGAGCAAGGAGGAAGGGCTATGTACATAGGCCGAACAAGTCAGAAGGTGATGACGTACAAGAGACCGCAGGTTTCGAAAGTCACGGTGACACTTCCCAAGGCGCACCATCCGCTGGAGGATATTCTCTCCAAGCCGTCCGTGCGCAAGGCCTTGCTCTGGATGACCCGGCGAGGACCGGACGGGAAGTGCTTCCTCGAAAGGCTCTGCGAGAACTACGATAATCCGAACGCTGACTTTTGGACCCGACTGAAGTGGTATTGGTCGAATCGGGCGATTGATCTGGCCCTGAAGAAAGCGGGTCTGGATAAGGAGATGATGAAGAAGCATCTCTTCCACCACACGCCCACGGTGAAGTCGCTCGCCCTGACGGCCAAGAGCATCGGGACCTACGGGCTGACTGTGCCGCAGCGGTTCACGGCTCCGCTGTTTGTGGTGTGGAACATCACGCAGGTGTGCAATCTGAGCTGCAAGCACTGTTATCAGGATGCCAAGCATAAGCCCATGCCCGATGAGCTGACGACCGAGGAGAAGCTCGATCTCCTGGACCAGATGGCCGATGAGTACGTGCCCTTTGTGGCCTTCGCCGGGGGGGAGCCGCTGGTCGCTCGGGATCTCTGGGCCGTGCTGGAGCACTGCAAGAAGCGTGGGTTCCATGTGACGATCGCGACCAACGGGATGCTTCTGACGCCCGAGATGTGCGCCCGCTTGAAAGAAGTCGGCGTGAAGTATATCGAGGTGAGCATTGATAGCATCAATCCGGAGGAGCACGACGAGTTTCGGGGGCTGAAGGGAGCGTGGGAGCGCTCGATCCAGGGGATCCGGAACTCGGTGGCTGCGGGCATTCGGACGGGAATGGCGACGTGCTTCACCCGAGAGACCGTGCACACGGTGGATGAGGTCGTGAAGTTCGCCATTGATCTGGGATGCAGCACCTTCGCCCACTTCAACTTCATCCCGGTCGGGCGCGGCAAGGAGATCATGCATCACGATCTGACGCCTGGTCAGCGCGAGCTGCTCATGCGGAAGCTGCAGCGGCATCTGGCCGAGGGGAAGATCAACATCATCTCCACAGCCCCTCAGTTCGGACGCTCGTGCATCATCTACGGGTCCGAGGACGGCGCCTTCGCCACCGGGCACGCCGGCAAGGGCGAGGGGAAGAAGACGCTCGTCCTCTCCCGGTACATCGGCGGATGCGGGGCCGGGCGCTGCTATTGCTCCATCCAGCCGAACGGGATCATCAACGCCTGTGTCTACATCCCCTCGGAAGAGGTGGGGGACATTCGCCGACAGAGCTTCAAGGAGATCTGGGAGAACGCGCTCTTCAGCACGCTCTCGGATCGGGATGATCGGGGCGATCACTGCGGCGTCTGCGATTACAAGCACTATTGCGGAGGATGCCGAGCGCGCTCGCTCGCCTATACGAACGATATCCAGGCGGGCGATCCCGGATGCGTCTACAATGCCCACGAATGGGTGGAGCTGACGACCGGAGCAGATTCCCTCATGGCGAGCCACTTCGCGATGCCCAGCGGATTCAGCCTGACATCCGGATGCGGAAATGGCTGTGGGACTCAAACCGCGCCAACGCTCGTGCAGTTGAAGGGGTTGCGGCAGCACGCGGAATCGCTCGCGCAGATCGTGACCTCGGGGGTCGTTCAGGCCGCCGTCCGCGCCGGTGAGATCTCGGGTGTCCCCGAGGAGGATGTCCGGGATTTCGACGAGGTCGTCGATCGCTTGAGCTCGCTCTTCGCCAAGAACTAGAGGGGATCGCCGGGAGGGGGAGAGCCGGCAAGCGATCTCTTCCCCTCCCGCGCCTCCGAAACCGTCAGAATCTATGACGCCGCGTTCGCCTATTAATGGTCTGCGTTTCCGGCTCGTCTTCTTCGACTACATCTACATGCTCGGGGAATGCCTGCTCGGCCTGAGCGAGTTGCATGTCAAGATCCAGCTCGTGGATCGGTACTGCAATAAAGTGCGGCATAATCTGCAGCTCTTGCACCGCAAGGGGGCCAGTCGCGAGCAGATGTGGGAGTTCGTCCGCAAGGAGAATCAGGAGTTGCTGGCCGGATTCCGGCATCATCACATCTTCTACGACAAATACCGGCTTCGGTTGATCGCGATCCATCACGCGGGCACGGAAGGGGAGCTTCTCGTGGACGATGTTTATAACGGCTCCGCTTACGTCGTGCCCGTGAAGCGGGTGGTTGATACGCTTTTGGGGCACATGTTCGACAGCACTCCCGTTCACGAGATGGGGCTCTTTGAGAAAGAACGACAGGTCCTGGAGAGAGTCACTTGCGTGGATGCGAAACCGGGGGAGACGGCTCAGCGCGTGCTGCTGGAGCTGCACGAGGCTGCTCGGAACGTGCACGTCTACGTGAAGAAGGAGAAGATCCAGAGCGTCGAGTATCTTGCTTCGGGGAAGCCGGTGATGGATCCTCTCGTGATCACGGAAGCGGAGGCTCAGGAGACGGAGAAGGACCGTTTCCTGAAGGATCCGCTCGTTCGCGAGCTGTTCCCGGAGTGGCAGGAGGCCGTATCATGACGGAAGCCGAGAAGATCCGAAAAGATCTCTCCGGCGCGCGCGGGGAAGCCGCCGAAGGGACGCGCAAAGAGCCGACGCAGGTGACCCTCTCCGTGATCGGTGACATCTCGGTCGCGGCATTGGAAACTATGGGGATCAGCGAAGCACCTAAGGCTGTGACATGGCCGATCATCGTTCTCTTTTTCGTCTCCGTCTACGTCTTCGGCATCGCCACAGGATGGCTCATTCGAGGTGCCATCCCCCTTCCTTCGATCGCCTGGGTGACGCTCGGGCCGGCGCTGCTGGCGACACTTCTGTTTTGGCGCTCTTGCGTCTGGAGATTTCGAGCGAAAACGTGGAAGCGGAATCTGGAGATCATGGAGGAGGCTCTCTTCTCTTTGCGATACGAAGCCGCCAACGCGGCCAATGCCATTCGGGCGAATCTCATCGGTTTTCGGCTGGCCAATCCCCAGGTGGCGATGCCCGAGCATCTCGATGTCATCCAGATGGAGACCGAGCGCATTGATCTGGTCGTGCAGAAGTCGCAAGACCCGATCCGGTGGAAAGGGCAGAAGAGAGCCGAGCGTCCCGCTTTCGATGCTCAAGAAGCGCGAAGCCGGATCAATCTGTGAGGCCGAGGCGCCGCATCACTTCCTGCATGTAAATCCGACTCCGCGAGGCATCGCGCAACGGATCCCCTGCACTCCGCGAGGGGTCCACATCCTGCTCCACAACGATCCATCCTGTGTAGCCGCAGGCTTTCAGCTCCTGAAGCAGAGCGGGGAAATCCACAAGACCTTCACCCAGCGGGCAGAACACTCCCTCTCGAACAGCTTCCAGGAAAGCGAGGGGCTCTCGTCTCAGACGCGCGAGAACGCTCGCCGCGACGTCCTTGGCGTGGACGTGCCAGATGCGCTGCCCGTACTTTCGGACAGCCGCTACCGGATCTCCTCCTCCGTAGACGTAATGCCCCGTATCCAGGCACAGGCCGATCAGCTCGGGATCGGTCAGCGCGCAGAGTCGTTCGACCTCTTCGGGAGTCTCGACGAACGTCCCGGCGTGGTGATGGAAAGCGACGCGCAACCCGCGGGCGCGACATAACTGGGCGGCGCGATGCAGAAGCGCGACGGCATCGCGCCATTGCGTCTCGGTGAGTCCGTCCTCGGGCGCAACGCGTCCGGCTCGCTCCATCCGGGTCGGATGGAGCGCATCGGCCAGAACAAGAAGCGAAGCTCCCAGGGCGCAGAGCAGATCGGCGACGCGCGCAATGTGCGCCAGCCCCTTCTCGAAATGCTCCGGCTCCGAAAGCGGAATCGGGACGAAGGCCGTGACCAATTGGAGCTGGCGTCGTGAGAACTCCGCCCTCAGAACGTTCGGATCCGTCGGGAAATACCCGTATGGCCCTAGCTCCGTCCCTTCATAGCCGGCCTCCTGCATCTGATCCAGCACTTCCCCATAAGGGCGCGAGGTTCCAAACCTTTCGACTTCGATGATGCCCCAGCTTACGGGAGCAGTCGCAATTTTCATCGTCTCCTCCTTCATCTCAGGAACTCATCGGCATTCTCGCGCGTGACGAGCGTCGTTCCCGTGTCAATGCGTTTCTCTACAGACTCCCCGCGCAGGACTCGGATCGCCGCTTCCACGGCGCGTCGGCCCATCTCGAAGGGGTGTTGGGCGACAACCGCGTGCATGCGTCCGGCCTTGACGGCGCGAACAGCTTCCTGAGTCGCATCGAAGCCCACGAGGATGATCTTGCCGGTCAGATTTCGAGCGGCGATGGCTTCCATGGCCCCCAGCGCCATCTGATCGTTCGTCGCGAAGACGGCGCGCAGGTCCGGATGCGACGTCAGGATATTCTCCATGACGGTCATGGCGAGGGCGCGTTCGCTGTTGGCCGGTTGAATCGTGACCAGCCGAATGCCGGGAGCGCGCGCGAGCGCCTCTTGAAATCCGGCCACGCGGTCTTCATGAGCGGCGACCCCGAGAATGCCGCGAATGACCGCTACCTTGCCCGTCCCCCCAAGCGCGCGCACGATGAACTCGCCGGCGAGCCGTCCTCCGAGCCGATTGTCCGTCCCGATGTAGCTCAGCTTCTCCGGCCAGGGGGCATCCGTATCCACCAGCAGAACGGGAATCCCTGAAGCCTTCGCCTTGTTGAGCACAGGGATGACCTCAGCGGCTCCCGCCGGAGCGACGACCAGAGCCGAGACCTTCTTCAAAATCTGATCCTCCAGGATGGACACCTGCTGATCAATATTGATCTCCCGCTCCGGAGCGAGCACGATGACTTCGACATCCGGATGCGCGCGCGCGGCGGCCTCAGCCCCCTGTTTTAAGGCGAGCCAGAACTCGCTATCGAGAGCTTTCGTCACGACGGCGATGCGATAAGTCTTCGCCGTCCTCATACGCCGACATCCTTCACCGCCCAGGACCACACACATTCCCACTAGCACAAGACCCAGTCCCCAGGCTCTCCGTCGCATCCCTCGCATAAGCCATCCTCCTCACGGTCAGTCACCTCCACACACCTTATTATTCTTGTTCCCATTGCAGATTGCTACCGTAATCAACTCGGATCCAGCCCTGGCGCCCCCTTTTGTCCGTAATTTTCAACCACCACGTCATTCGAAGCTCTCCCTCCAGTTCGCCCCAACACTCCTTCCCTTGCTCGCATCGGGAGCCACTGCTGCCTCCCCAGGGACTAAACCCCAAATTCTCCTCATACATCTTCCCCCCATACCAGATCTTGAAGACTCCCTCGCCCAGATAGGTGTAAACCCAGAGAACATCGCCCGGTTGGTACCTCCCATGAGGCCGTTTCACGACAAAGCGCCCCGCGATGGCATGAACTTCACTGTCCACGGCCCTGACCTTTTCGCCGGGAAGGATGCGGAACAGCCGCCGGGACCTCGCCCTTGAGGCCGCATACATGACCGTGGGTTTGAGCACTTGGGCCTGTCGCCCCTGATAGAAACCGCCCTCGCCAGGACAAATATGCCTGTCGATATAGACGCGGGGTGGCCTCGCTGCTACATTACCCCCTTCCTCCCCTATCTCCCACCCGATGGTCCCTTCCAGCAGGATTAGCCCAAACACTGCTATCCCCAGACACCGCATGGCCAACCTCCAGATTCCGAGTCACCCCGTTATCTGAATCCGTATCCCGCTCGAGTGTAGGAAACCGGACGTCCCTATGAATCACCCTGACGGCGCACTCATCAACCGTAGGGATGACCCTGAAACAAATGGGATAAGGTGACGGATTCATGATGACCAAAACCATGGTGAAAATCAAAATGGTCATGGTGGCCACAAATGACTATCGCTCTTGGAGTGAATGGATTCGCGGTTTTGTGCCGGCTTGGTTGAAACGGAACAGGGACTTGGTGGGTTTTTCCGCCGTGACAAACTCGTCCACTTGCGCATCCACGGCGAAAGCGAGATGGATGGCATCCAGAGCGGCAATCCCATAACGACACGCCAGATCGTAGGCTTTTCGTAGAACCTCCAGTTTCCAGGAGAGCATTTCGCTCTTCTGGAAGATTTCGTCGAACGCCGCTCGCTCCTCTTGGCGTTTTTCGTAAATAGATTTCGGCATAACTTCCAGACGTACCGCTTCACTTGCGATGACCTGGCGCTCGGGATCATCGAGAATTTCCATCGCTTTTCTGGATTGCTCTGGTTTTCCCCGGATCGCAGCGATCAGGACGCTCGCATCAATGTATGTTCGACACCGCACCCCGTTTCTTCCTACCTGTTATTCCTCTCGCAAACCTCCTCGCATCATCCTGACTTCATCTTCAATCTCGTCCCACTCCAGCAATTTTCCGCCACTTTCAAGGTAGAGCCTTCGGAGCTTGAGGATGGCTTCACCGAGAGAAGTTTTTGGCTCGTAATCTTTCAAAATGGGGTCCTCTTTATCCGCCTCGCACAGGGCCTCGAGACGGCCTTCCAGAGTCTTCGTCTCAATCGGAGCGACCACAGTACCCGTAGCGAGAGGGTACTTTTTAGGGACTAACAGATTCGGTTCACCAAAAACGCTCCGGGTAACGGCGTCCTCGTATCGGACAAAGGGTGTTTCGATGAGTGTGGCGGTCTGCATCATTGCTCCTCAGTACTCAGGGTCAAATCGTTCAATGATTTCTGGCTTAAGAACCTGCTGAAAAAACACCGCCTTGGAAGCGCTGTGCAGGTCCTCTAGCTGCTTGGGAATCCTGGACCAATCCTGGGAAGAGAAAGCCCGGGTCTCCAGGTCAATGAGGGTGCCTTCCTGCTTGCCTTCCTTCAAGTGGACTTGAGCATGCGTAAGGATTTGCAGGATATGGATTTGTCCTTGATAAGGAAACTCAACCCGAAGTTGCAAAGGCTGAGTTAGAATCTCCTGGTCGCCTACCTGGAGACTCAAATGCAATCCGCTCAGGTCCGGCATGTCTTCCCGTGAGATCAGGTCCAGGTACCGCAGGGCATGCCAGCTCGGCCCGGGGACGATACCGTTTCTCTCCAGCAGTTTTTGAATACTTAGAATTTTCGCCCTGAAGGCTTCCCAACCCACATAGGGACGGCGGCAATTCACCGATAGGATCCTGTTTCCGACCTGATAGAGGACCGGCTCGTCGGGCGACTCGATCCGGTATCTCACCGCATAACGGAGATTGGGGTCTTGGTCGGCGATGAAGGGGGGAATTTCGGCGGTGGGTAAGCGTTGGAACACCCATGCCTCGCTAGCTTTCCGCAATTCAGCATAAAGGATTCCACCCAGGAGGTCGCCAGGATATAGTTGCGACGATGCTTCAAAGACTGCCTGCCAGATCACCTCGATGAGGGGTTCCCGGCGCAGGCGTTTGGGAATTCTCGGTTCCCGCAGGGTGTCCGCCATGGCAGCGCTTATTTTAAGCTCTCCTATGCTTCCAGCGCAAGGCGGCGGGCACAGTATTCGCCATATTGCCGCAACTGCCCGTGCCGCACCCGCATGGTGGGCGCGTTCCCCAACGAGAGGACGCCCTGGAGCTGGCCACGGCTGTCATCCTGCGGGCCAGCCAGGACTGAGCTCTCAGGAGGCACATGAACAGGGCACCCCTTAGGATCCTCTACACAAAAGTCGTGACTTTACCCGAGGTCTGAGGACTCTCGAACGATTGTTGAAAAATCAAAAATGGTTTGGCAGAAGAAGTCCGCGATACGGCAGGACCTCCGAATGGACATCTGCACATTGTCGGGAAGCCAATATCCGTTCAGAGCAGGGAATTCACGCTCTTCCATTACGCCGCCGCTATCCAGAGCCCGGAAAGCGCTCGGGCTTGCTCCAGAACCACCTCCGCGGCCTTCTCCTGCTTGTCTGGCGGGTAGCCGTGCTTGCGCAGGATGCGCTTGACCAGAACGCGCAGTTGTGCGCGGACATTCTCGCGCAGCGTCCAGTCAATTGTCACATTGTCCCGCACCGTCTGGACCAGTTCCTGAGCGATTCGCTTCAGAGTCGGCTCACCGAGCCCCTTGACCGCACTGTCGTTTGTTTCCAGCGCGTCGTAGAAGGCAAGCTCCTCCTCGCTCAAACCGAGTTGCTCTCCACGCCGGTCGGCCGCGCGCATCTCCTTGGCGAGGGCGATCAGCTCCTCGATCACCTGCACCGCGTCAATGGCCCGGTTCTGGTACCGGCGGACCGCCTGCTCCAGCATCTCCGCGAAGGACCGCGCCCGCACCACGTTCCGCTGCATGCGCGCCCGAATCTCCCCTTGAAGGAGCTTCCGCAGGACCTCCACTGCCAGGTTCTTGTGGGGCATCCCCCTCACTTCCGCCAGGAATTCGTCGGAGAGGATCGAGATGTCGGGCTTCTTCAAGCCCGCCGCGGCGAAAAGGTCTAGCACGCCCTCGGGCGCGACGGCCCGGGAGACGATTTGGCGGATTGCTAGGTCCAGCTCCTCCTCGCTGTTCGGTTCTCCTGGCGCACGCTTGGCCAAAGCCGCCCGGACCGCCTGGAAGAACGCCACATCGTCGCGAATCCGGAGGGCTTCTTCATGGGGAACGGCCAGGGCGAACGCCTGCGAGAGATCCCGCACCGCCGCGAGCAGCCGGTTCTTCCCGTCCTCCAGGGCCAGGACATGTTCCTGCGCGGCGGGGATGAGGCTCAGCCACTCCTCGGGGGTTCCCGTCTTCCAGCGCGACCAGTCGAAGCCGTGGAAGAGATCGCAGCAGACCTCGTACTTCTCGAGCATGACAGCGACGGCTTCCTCCTGGGAGATCGCCGTGCGGCCCGTGCCGCCGCTTTCCGTATAGGTCGCCAGCGCCGCCTTGAGTTCGTGGGCCAGCCCGAGGTAATCCACCACAAGCCCGCCCGGTTTGTCGCGGAAGACGCGGTTCACGCGGGCGATGGCCTGCATGAGGGCGTGGCCGCGCATGGGCTTGTCGAGATACATCGTGTGGAGGCTCGGGCAGTCGAACCCTGTGAGCCACATATCGCGGACGATGACGATCTTGAAAGGATCGCTCGGATCGCGGAACCGCTTGGCCAGAAACTCGCGCCGCTGCTTGTTCCGGATGTGCGGCTGCCAGTCCGCGGGATCGGCAGCCGATCCGGTCATCACGACCTTGACCATACCCTTGTCGTCATCGTCGTGGTGCCACTCGGGCCGGAGCCGGACGATCTCTCGGTACACATCCACGCAGATCCTCCGGCTCATGCACACGAGCATGGCTCTGGTTTTGAGCGCATGCTACTGCTATTACTCCCTTGCTTGTTCGGTGGAGATCATTTCAAGTTCAATGCTTGCAGATACTGCTTCACCGGTCCTCGTTGGAGGTGTTGATGGGCAAATTGGTTTCTATAGCTTCTTAAGCATCCATAACAACTGGTAGATTCATCGCAACCACAGATCCCGCTTACTCTTTCCTGCGCGGCCTTCAAGCAATTCTTAAGCACCTCCTCTTCTTGAAGCCGCGCGACAAGGCCAGCTCCTCCCGGCACGTTATCGTATAGGATGATTGGAGGGACAGTATGTTGCTCGCTATACGTTACTGTCGCACTGAGGTCAGTGGAGGGTACTTCTAAGACCTCTGCCGCTCCCTCGACCACAGCGTAGGCAAGTGAGTATGCGAACCAAACAACAGTCTCAATACCTCCCACAGGTTCTCGATGAAACTGAAGTTGCAGCACATCGGTCACAAACTCATGCCCGAGAGAGACCTGCTCGAGTGTTCCAGAACAGTCTTGACCGTAGGGCGTCTTGTGCTTTGTTTCACGCTTCCTAAACCCCGCACCACATTCTCCGCAAATATAGAATCCCGCTCCACGTCGGCCTTCGCAGAGCACAACCATCAAGCCCGGACATGCTTTCCTCACCGTGATCACCGGAGAATCCCGGGGTATAGCGATGGTGGCGGGGTCTGAGCCAGGAGAAGCCCCGGCAAAGTAAGCACGCGTTGTAAATATCCTAGCAGTGCGAGATTTTGGCTCTTTGGGCTTATCACGATCAGTCACGAACCCAAAGAGGGGAATAACGTAGCTCGCGTTGACCATGTCGTCGCAACACTTAGTTTCGGATGCAGCCTCACCCCGCTCCCACTGAAAGAATACATGGTGCCGGGCACATCGTTTGTAGAACTTCCGTGGCCATTCTTTCTCGGCCACTCGTTTGAGTCCATAAGAGGTCCATACTTTTTTGTTGGCAACCAGCTTGCTCGTGGGGGCAAACTCGGAGATCGCAATACTGAGGTCTCTTTGGAGTAGGACCTCAAATGCCTCTTGGTTTTGTTGCGTTCTTTGGGTATCCAACTCCACAACATCTACCGGGAAGCCATACTTAGGGATCACAGCCTTGCGGGAGAGGAATGAGAGTACGTCTTCCTCGGAGATTGTTCGCGCTCGTGCCTTAGCCCACTTGGCAGTGTCGTAATCTCCTTTCTCGGCAGCCGCTTTTTCAAGCTTCTTAACAGTCCGGTAATCACTTGAGACCTCTGCTTCGGCTAGATAAAATCGGCTGTCCTTCCCTGTGACGCTCTCAGTCCTATGCTCGATCCAAGTCCCATCAGAAAGACCAATCTGAATTATCATCTCGGAAGGCACAATAGCGCGCAGAGATTCTTCCAGTTCAGCCTGGTGCTCATGGAGAAAGGCTTTGAAATCGGTAACGCCAGATGGATGCTCCAAGTCTTTGAATAGCTCTTTTACGGTCTTGAACCTTTCTGGAAAGGCTCGGAAAAAGTGAGACAAGGCGACCGCGGCAATGTGGCGGGTGATGATCTTCTCGTTTCGGAGGCTTAGGGTAGGAGGCCGAACCGTACCGCTGAGCATCCGCTGAGGCTCGGAAAAGTGATAAAGGTCGTGGGGTCCACGGCGACAATACGTGATGGCAAATCCGGGGTATCCGCTTCGGCGCCCGGCCCGCCCCACTCGCTGAGCATAATTGAATGCTTCTGGAGGAACGTTGCGAAGGAAGATGGTATCTAGGTCGCCCAGATCCACACCCAATTCAAAGGTCGTTGAGCAACTCAGGACATGGATTTTTCCCTCCTTGAATT
>CAZTMT010000017.1:0-62608 GCA_964615335.1 uncultured Clostridia bacterium | reverse complement strand
AGGTGTTGGGTTAAGTCCCGCAACGAGCGCAACCCTTGCCCCTAGTTGCCAGCGGGTAGTGCCGGGCACTCTAGGGGGACTGCCGGTGACAAACCGGAGGAAGGTGGGGACGACGTCAAGTCAGCATGGCCTTTATGTCCGGGGCTACACACGTGCTACAATGGCCGGTACAAAGGGCTGCGAACCCGCGAGGGGGAGCCAATCCCAAAAAGCCGGTCCCAGTTCGGATTGCAGGCTGCAACTCGCCTGCATGAAGCCGGAATCGCTAGTAATCGCGGATCAGCTACGCCGCGGTGAATACGTTCCCGGGTCTTGTACACACCGCCCGTCACATCACGGAAGCGGGCTGCACTAGAAGGGCCTGGGCTAACCCGATGAGGGAGGCAGGGCACGACGGTGTGGTCCGTGACTGGGGTGAAGTCGTAACAAGGTAGCCCTAGGAGAACCTGGGGCTGGATCACCTCCTTTCTACAGGATCTGCGAGGTGAGGGCGCTTGACGGTGTGGGCGTCCCAAGACCCTCGACCGAAACTCGCTCAGCGCGATCACGCCTATCTAGTTTTGAGACATCGGCGGTGCTCTTTGAAAAGTTCTGGTGGTGCTCTGGGAGAGCGGGCATCCGAGGAGATTGCAGATTTCAAATCGGCGGGATTTGAAATCTGCAATTTTCATCTCGATGTCCGGATGGGCCTGTAGCTCAGGTGGTCAGAGCGCACGCCTGATAAGCGTGAGGTCGGTAGTTCAACTCTACCCAGGCCCACCACGCCTTTTTCGGGGGGTGTAGCTCAGCGGGCAGAGCGCCTGCCTTGCACGCAGGAGGCCAGCGGTTCGAATCCGCTCACCTCCACCAGAGGTGGCGGTCTCAGTGTTCAGCGTTCGACACTCGCTTCGATGCGAGTGTGGGACCGTGAACACTGAAGCAGCGTTGCCCGAGATCGTGCCGTTTGGGATCGTCACCGTGCTGCTGTTCAGTGTTCACATGGGCTTAGGTCGCACTGATGTTTGACAACTGAAGGGAAGTCCGGCGTCGAGCCACCACATGTTTGCTCACCCGCGCAGCGTGTGGTCAAGCTACTAAGGGCATACGGTGGATGCCTCGGCGGACGGAGGCGATGAAGGACGTGGCGGGCTGCGATAAGCCTCGGGGAGGTGCCGAGCAACCTGTGATCCGAGGATCTCCGAATGGGGGAACCCGACGTGCCCAAAGGCACGTCATCACCGTGTGAATCCATAGCACGGTGAGGCGACACCCGGGGAAGTGAAACATCTCAGTACCCGGAGGAAAAGAAAGCAAACCCACCTGCGGGTGGGCATCGCCGGTCGAAAGATCGGCGGTGGCGATTCCTCTAGTAGCGGCGAGCGAACGGGGAACAGCCTAAACCGGATGCGTGCTCAAGCCTGCCGGCGTTGCGTATCCGGGGTCGCGGGAATGGTCCGGACCGTGCGGCAGAACGGTCGGGGAGTTACAAAACGGGCGGTTAGCCGAATGGTCCTGGAAAGGCCAGCCAGAGAGCGTGATAGCCGCGTAGGCGAAAGCCGACCCGTCTCCCTGGGACCATCTCCCAAGTAACGCGGGACACGAGGAATCCTGCGTGAATCCGGGAGGACCACCTCCTAAGGCTAAATACTCCCGTCCGACCGATAGTGAACCAGTACCGTGAGGGAAAGGTGAAAAGAACCCCTGCAAGGGGAGTGAAATAGACCTGAAACCGTATGCCTACAAGCAGTGGGAGGGATCAGTCCCTGCGCGAGTAGGGATGGCCTGACCGCGTGCCTTTTGCTTAATGAGCCGGCTAGTTCGTGTGTGCGGCAAGGCTAAGCCGATTCCGAAGGCGGAGCCGTAGCGAAAGCGAGTCCGAACAGGGCGACAGAGTCGCACACACGAGACGCGAAGCGGGATGATCTACCCCTGGCCAGGGTGAAGCCGCGGTAACACGCGGTGGAGGCCCGAACCGGTGTTCGTTGAAAAGGGCTCGGATGAGCTGGGGGTAGGGGTGAAAGGCCAATCAAATTCCGTGATAGCTCGTTCTCCCCGAAATAGCTTTAGGGCTAGCCTCGGGTGAATACCACGGGTGGTAGAGCACTGGATGGGCTAGGGGGCTTACCCGCCTACCAAACCCAACCAAACTCCGAATGCCCGTGAGTCATGCCCGGGAGTCAGACTGTGGGGGCTAAGCTCCATGGTCGAGAGGGGAACAGCCCAGACCGCCGGCTAAGGTCCCCAAGTGCCGCCTTAGTGGGAAAGGATGTGGAGTCGCAATGACAGCCAGGAGGTTAGCTTAGAAGCAGCTATCCTTTAAAGAGTGCGTAACAGCTCACTGGTCGAGGCGACTCTGCGCCGACAATCCAACGGGGCTCAAGGCGGCCACCGAAGCCGCGGAATCGAGCGGGCCTTCGCACTCGCTCGGTTGGTAGGGGAGCATTCCGGTTGCCTGCGAAGCCGCACCGCAAGGGCGGATGGAGGCCCCGGAAGAGACTCTGCCGGCATAAGTAGCGATAACGCGGGTGAGAACCCCGCGCGCCGAAAGCCTAAGGTTTCCTCTGTGAAGTCAGTCTGCAGAGGGTTAGCCGGTGCCTAAGGCGAGGCCGAAAGGCGTAGCCGAAGGGAAGCAGGTGAATATTCCTGCGCCACCTTCAGGGCGTCAGTAGCCTGGGGGGACGCCGAAGGATAGGCCGGTCGGGTGATGGACGTCCCGATTCAACCCGGTAGGTGGAGGGAGCAGGCAAACCCACTCCCTCGCGAACACCGAGAGGGGAGAACGACCCCATTAGGGGGAAAGCGGCCGAGTCCATGCGGCCAGGAAAAGCCTCGGTGGCAAGCCCTGAGGGTGACCGTACCGCAAACCGACACAGGTAGGCGAGGAGAATATCCACAGGCGCATGTGTGATGGCTCGGCAAGGAACTAGGCAAACTGGCCCCGTAACTTCGGGAGAAGGGGTGCCCACGCTAGGTGTAGGAGCTTGCCTCCGAAGCCGAGGTGGGTCGCAGTGAAGAGCGCCACGCGACTGTTTACTAAAAACACAGGTCTCCGCAAACTCGTCAAGAGGACGTATGGGGGCTGACGCCTGCCCAATGCCGGAAGGTTAAAGGGAGGGGTTAGCCCGGATCTTGTCCGGGCGAAGCTCCGAACCGAAGCCCCGGTGAATGGCGGCCGTAACTATAACGGTCCTAAGGTAGCGAAATTCCTTGTCGGGTAAGTTCCGACCTGCACGAATGGCGTAACGACGTGGCGACTGTCTTGCCGAGCTGCACAGCGAACTTGTGGTCCCGGTGAAGACGCCGGGTGCCCGCACCAAGACGGAAAGACCCCGTGGACCTTAACTGCAACCTGTCACGGAATCTGGGTTTGGTCTGCGCAGGATAGGTGGGAGGCTGAGAACCCGTCCTTTCGGGGGCGGGGGAGCCGCCGGTGAGATACCACCCTGATCAAATTCGGGTTCTAACCTGCCACCCTGAATCGGGTGGAGGGACAGTGATAGGGGGGTAGTTTAACTGGGGCGGTTGCCTCCTAAACGGTAACGGAGGCGCCCAAAGGTCGGCTCAAGGCGTTTGGAAATCGCCTGCAGAGTGTAAGGGCATAAGCCGGCCTGACTGCGAGACACACACGTCGAGCAGAGGCGAAAGCCGGGCCTAGTGATCCGGTGGTCCCGCGTGGAAGGGCCATCGCTCAACGGACAAAAGGTACCCCGGGGATAACAGGCTGATCGGGGCCAAGAGTTCACATCGACGCCCCGGTTTGGCACCTCGATGTCGGCTCATCGCATCCTGGGGCTGAAGAAGGTCCCAAGGGTTGGTCTGTTCGCCCATTAAAGCGGTACGTGAGCTGGGTTTAGAACGTCGCGAGACAGTTCGGTCCCTATCTGGTGTGGGCGCAGGAGACTTGAGGGAATCTGGCCTCAGTACGAGAGGACCAGGCTGGACCAGCCTCTGGTGTACCGGTTGTCACGCCCGTGGCAGCGCCGGGTAGCTAGGCTGGGCAGGGATAACCGCTGAAGGCATCTAAGCGGGAAGCCCGACCCAAGATAAGGTCTCCCTGAAGGGCCCTGGTAGACGACCAGGTTGATAGGCCGGAGGTGTAAGCGCTGCGAGGCGCTCAGCTGACCGGTACTAATCGCCCGTTCGGCTTGACCACACCATGCGCAGGTGAGCAAAAATGAAAGACGCCGGACCTTCCCTTCATGTTGTAGGACCTGTCCCGAGGGAGGTGAGTATGCAACGGTCAAGGGGCATTCTCTTGGCGCTATCGCTGGGCGTTCTTCTTTTCGACCCGCGCCTCTTCACCGTTACCTCTCAGCAGCCCAGAGGAGAACGAGCACATGCCGTTCTGGCGATCACCTTACCCGGAAGGCCGTCGTTCCATTTTCCAGTAGCTGCGTCGAACTCCGTTCAAGGGTTCGCCGTCATCCCTGTACTGAGTACTCAGATCTCTGCCGTTAAAATAGCTCCCCGGATGGATGCCGAGGCAATCCAGATTGATGTTTCCGCTCTGTCGGGTACATTGGCGCAAATTACTTCGTGCGACCAGTTGAAGGGTCTGAAGGAGCAGTCCGTGGCGTCTTATCACGCGAAGATAGGCGACGTGATTCGCCTCTCGGAGCTGGTCGGTTTCGGGGTGCGAGAATTCGAGATCCCCGAGATTAAGGTCACAACCGGGGATGATCTTATATGTCCTGTCGGATGCTGCTGTTGTGGGGATCTGCGGTGCTGTCCCAATCCCGGCTACTGTGTAGAATGTGGTCCGTGTGCTCTTTGTTGTAGGTGAGGTGTGGGAATGATACCAGCTTTTCCCTGGTGGCCATACCGGCGGGGAAACACCCGTTCCCATCCCGAACACGGCAGTTAAGCCCGCCAGGGCCGATGATACTGCGCTGGCAACGGCGTGGGAAAGTAGGTCGCTGCCAGGGAATCCCAAACGAGCCGCTGCGCATGTGGCGCAGCGGCTTTTTTCTTTTGTATGCGAAGTAACAGCGCGATGGAAGCGGAAAAATCGCGACGCGCAGCCGTTCTTCTGACAGAAGCAGCTCGCGCCAGCTCTCAGCGCGATTATGCGCGTGCCTGCGCTCTGCTTGAAGAGGCCGCGCGCCTGTATCGGGATCTGGCGCAGTCCGACCAAGGACATCCCGACGAATCTGTGACTCAGAGGGAGCCTCGTGCCGCTTCCGAACGCCGCCTGAAAGCCTGGCGCGGATATGGAGCGGCTCTCTATCAACTGACCATCGCGTCGCTTCTGGCCGAGCGGCCTCACGATGCGCTGCAGGCGGCGCAGCACGGGTATGAGGTGATCGCCCGGTACGGTATCCGACCAGCCCTTCAACTGGTGAAACTTCGCGCGCTTCGGGCACTCGCCCTTTTGGATCTGAATCGGCCTCAGGAAGCGTTTCAGGAGATCGAAGGAGCCTTTGGAGATCTTCTGGCGGAGAAAGACCCCATCGTTCGTGCCGAGGCGGCCACGCGCTTGACATGGATCAAGGGACTCGTCCTCTTCGCCCTCGGGCAGTATGAAGACGCTCTGCAACATCTGGATCGCGCCTATATCCATTTTCAAAATCAGGGACAGCACCAGTTCTGGCACGTCGTGGGAATGGCTGAAGCTCTCATGGCCGTCGGGAGGCGCGACGACGCTTTGGAATTTTACCGAGTGGGAGTTGAGATTTTGAAAAAGAGGGAAGCGCTCGTCCCCTTCCGGGAATTTCGCGTGGGGATGATCAGCTCACTGTGAGAGACTCCGATCAAGGACTCCGAGCGGTCGAGAATCATTCAGGAAACTCCTGAGGGCCATCAGTCGCGAAGAGCGTGAGAAACTCCAGGGGAGACGCGCACTGTACGACGTCTTCGTTCCATCCACTCGTAGAGGACCGGTAGAACAAAAAGCGTCAGCAGAGTCGAGCTGATCAACCCGCCGATGACGACCGTGGCCAGAGGGCGTTGGACTTCTGCGCCCGGGGATGTGGACAGAGCCATGGGGACGAATCCCAAGCTCGCCACAAGGGCGGTCATCAAAACGGGACGCAGGCGCATGGTCGCGCCTTCGAAAACGGCCTGTCGGAGAGAGGCACCCTGTGTCCGGAGCCGATCGATCGCGCTCACCATGACGATCCCGTTCAGAACGGCGATGCCGAAAAGGGCGATGAATCCCACAGCGGCCGACAGGCTCAGATTCAGCCCTCGCACCCAGAGGGCTGTCACTCCTCCGACAAGCGCGAAGGGGAGAGTGACCATGATCAGCAGGGCCCGGGGCAGGTCATCGAAGGTCGAAAATAAGAGCAGGAAGATGAGGAAGAGGACCAGTGGGACGACCAGGCGAAGACGGCGCATGGCGCGCTGCTGGTTCTCAAATTGTCCCCCCCAGGCGATGTAGTATCCGGCGGGAAGGCGAAGTTCTCGTCGAATGAGGTCCTGGGCCTCGGCGACGAAGCTGCCCAGATCTCGGCCGCGAACATTGGCCTGGATGACGATGCGGCGCGTCGCGTTCTCCCGATGGATGACTTCAAGCCCCTCGGCCGTGGTGATTCGAGCCAGACGAGAGAGAGGAACGCGTTCGCCCGAGGGGACCTGAATGAGCAGTTGGGAGATCACCTGCGGGTGGGTGCGATATGCTTCGGGCAAACGGACGAGCACATCCACGCGAGGAGGATCGAATCGGGAGCGCGCGGATTCGGCGATGACCTGCGTGGCCACTTTCCCCCCAAGCGCTGTCTCCACCAGATGGGCGACGTGGTCCACCGAAAGGCCAAAACGCGCCATCTCGGCGCGGTTCAATTCGATGCGCAGTTCGCGCGCGCCCAGCAGCGGTTCGATCTGAACATCGGCAGCTCCGCGAACGCGTTCGAGCAACTGGCTTATTTGTTCCGCTAACTCACGAAGTGTCTCCGGATCATCACCGAACAGCTTCACGGCCACATCGGAGCGGACGCCGGAGACAACTTCGTCCAGGCGCATGGCGAGTGGTTGCGTGAAGTTGTAAGCGACGCCGGGGATCTCGCGCAAGCGGTCGGCCATAGCTTCGATCAGTTCCTCGCGCGAGCGGGCGTGAGGCCACAGCGCGCGCGGCTTCAGAAGGACATAGACATCGCCCTGATAGATCCCCATGGCCTCCGTGGCCAGATCGGGGCGTCCGATCTTCGTCACGACAGTGGCGACTTCGGGGAATTCCAGAAGGAGTCGCTCGATTCGAGCGGCGACCTCTACGGATTCGCTCAGGGAGATCGAGGGCAGCCGGCGCGTCTCGATCAGCAGGGCCCCTTCATCCAGCTCGGGCATGAATTCTGTGCCGATCCACCGCAGCGAGGCGAGCGCTCCGATGACCAGCACCACCGCCACTCCTACGGTGAGAGAGCGACGCCGAAGCGCTCCGTGCAGCGCGCGTCGGTATCGCTTCTGCAGGCGCGTCAGGAAACGTTCCGGCCAAGGAGGCGTCGTCCGTTCTTCCCTGTGCACGGGCATCCAGGAGACCAGGGCCGGAACGAACGTGAGGACCAGAAGAAGCGAAGCCAGAAGGGCCATGGAGACTGTCAGGGCCATCGGTCGGAACATGCGCGCCTCCATCCCCTGGAGCGCGAGAATGGGCCAGTAGACGGCCAGGATGATGAAGACACCGAAGAGCATCGGTCGAGCGACCTCAAGCGCGCTTTCGCGCATGATCTCCCGGGAGGAGAGGAGCGAAGATCCGGAAGCTTGCGCGCGGGAGATCAGTCCGCGCGCGAGAACCAGGTCGCGCCGTCGCACGAAATTCTCGATCATCACAATGGCGCCATCCACAATCAGACCGAAGTCAATGGCTCCCAGGCTCATGAGATTGGCCGAGAGGCCCAGAGCGCGCATCCCGATGAAGGCAGCCAGCATCGAGAGCGGGATGACCGCTGTGACAATCAGCGCGGCGCGCACATCGTAGAGGAAGAGGAAGAGTACGAGGATAACCAGCAAGCTCCCTTTGAGCAGGTTCATCATCACGGTGCGCGTCGTCCGCCGGATGAGTTCCGATTGATCGTAGAAAGGGACGATCCGAATGCCCGGAGGCAGCGTGCGTTCGATCTCCCGCAGTCGCTCTTTGATCCGCGCGATGACGCGACGGGAGTTCTCCCCCTTGGTCATGATCACCATGCCGGAGACGACTTCTCCCTTGCCGTCTTTGGTCACCGCCCCGTGGCGCAGCGCCGGACCGACCTGGACCGTGGCGACGTCTCCCACGCGCACGGGCGTTCCCCGATGGGCTGTGATGACCACATTCTGCAGATCTTCGGCGGAGCGCACGCGTCCGATTCCCCGAATGACGTAGGCTTCGGATCCGTACTCGAGATATCCTCCGCCGAAGCTCGTATTACTTCGGGCGAGGGCCTCGTAGACTTCTGAGAGCGAGAGGTCATACGCGAGCAAGCGCTCCGGATCCACGAGTACATGGTATTGCCGGATGAATCCGCCCCAGGAGTTGACTTCGCTGACTCCGGGGATCGTGCGCAGTTGAGGGCGGATCACCCAGTCGTGGAGCGTCTTGAGTTCCATCAGGCTGTATCCTTCTCCCTCGACCGTGTACTGATAGATCTCGCCGAAGGCTGTCGCGACCGGTCCTAGGGTCGGTTCCACTCCTTCTGGGAGCCGCGCTTTGACCTCCCCGAGCCGCTCGGCCACGCGCTGGCGGGCGAAGTAGATGTCCACATCGTCTTCGAAGACAATCGTCACGATGGAAAGGCCGAGTTTGGAGATCGAGCGCACCTGCTCCGTGCGGGGAATGCCCATCATCGCGCTCTCGATGGGGAAGGTGATGAGTTGTTCGACTTCGGCCGGCGCCAGACCCGGAGCTTCCGTCACGACGTTGACCTGAATATTCGTCAGGTCGGGAAAAGCGTCCACCGGAAGCGTGCTGAGGGCCCACAGGCCGATCCCGGCCATAAGAAGGGTCAGCGCCAGGATGAGCACGCGCTGTTCGAGGGAGAAGGAGACGAGCGCTCGGATCATCCCGACATCTCCGGCCGGAAGGTTTTCTCAGTCCTCCACGATCACGCCTTTCAGCACCTCGGACTTCAGCAGGAAACTGCCGCGCACGACGATGCGTTCGCCTGCGCGCAGGCCTTCAGTCACTTCGACCCACTCCCCTTCGGGCGTCCAGACCGACAATCCCTTTCGGATCGTGCGCTTCTCAAAGCGGCCCGGTCCCCGCTCGACGAAGACGACCGATTCTCCGCCAATTTCCTCGATGGCCTGGCCGGGAACGACGAGTCGGGGCTCGGTCATCCCCAGGGCGATCGTGATAGTCGCGTACATCTCCGGGCGCAGCCTCTCGCGCCGATTTCGGACGAGGCAGCGAACTTGAACCGTTCGCGTTTGCGGGTCCAGCAGTTCTCCAATGTAAGTGACGCGGCCGGCGAAGCGTTCTCCGGGGAAGGCGGCGACGGTGACCCAGACGGGTTGGCCGGGGCGAATGAGTGCGGCCTGCGGTTCCGGGACCTGAGCGATCACCCAGAGCGTGGAGAGGTCGGCAATGGTCATGAGGTCAGCCGAAGGGGTCACGACCGTTCCGATGGTCACGCGGCGCTCCAGGACGATGCCGTCAATCGGGGCGCGGATGAGGACCTCATCTCCGATCTCGGGCCAAGCTCCGAGATGGTGCAGCCATTCCTCGGCGCGACGCACTTCAGCGCGCGCGCGTTCCAGCTCGGCTTCAGCAGCGGCCAGATCGGCGGCCGCGCGAAGCTGCTCGCGGCGCGAGATGGCCTTGGCTTCCAGCAGTCGGTTCGCGCGTTCCCATTCCGCGTGGGCGTAAGCGCGTGCCTTCTCGGCCTGCGCCAGCGCCGCCTTGGCCTTCTCGTAATCGCTGCGGGCAGCTGTCAGTTCGTGACTATGCAAAGCGATAAGGGGTTGGCCCGCTCTCACGCGATCCCCGACGGTCGCCAGAACGCGCGTGACGCGCCCTTCGACCGGCGATCCGACGCGCGCGGCGCGATCTTCGTTGACCTGCACGCGTCCCGTCACGCGGAGTTCCTGGGGCAAAGGGCGTCGCTCCACGGACAGGACCTGGATCTCACCCCGCCTGAGCGCCTTCTGGGGCAGAAGAATGAGGTTTCCCTGAATTTCCGTTTTTTGCTCGCTCGGAGGGGCAGCTTGTTCCATCGGTCGAAAGAGGCGTCGTGCCGTCAAGCCAGCCGTCAGTCCCGCAGCCGCAAGGAGGATCGCGAGGAAAGTCGTCCGTCTCATCCCACGCGTGCGATCTGTTTTCTCATGGGCGGCCTTCATGGTGCATTCTCCCGGACGTTCATCGCTCGTGTCGGGAGCCCGTGGAGGGCATCTCCGCGGGGGAGCCTGTCGGCGAGGGGGATTGAGGCGGCAAGCGATCCCATCCTACGGCTCGCTCCAAATCATGAAGGGCCTGGCGATACTCAAAAAGCGCTTGCAGATAGAGCTCGCGAGCCGCCACGTGCGCGCGCTCGGCCTCCAGCAGAACGAGCAGATCAGCAGCCCCTTCGCGATAGGCCGCCTGCGCAATGGTGCGCGAGGCCTCGGCGCGTTGGAGAAATTCCTGGCGCACGCTCTGGGCTTGTTCGGCCCAGATCTGGACAGCGCGGCGCGCAGTGGCCAGCTCGGCGAGAATCCCCTCGCGCACATGTCGCCACTGGGCCTCCGCCCATCGGACTTCGGCTTCGGCGCGTGCGATCTGTCCTTGATTGCGGTGGAAGATGGGCAGGGGGATGCTCACCGCTCCATAGAGGGTATTGTCGGGGCCGTTGCGCTTGTATCCGAACGAGAGGACGAGATCGGGCTTGGCGCGCGCCCGTTCCAACTGCAGCATCGCGCGCGCATGCTCCAGGACCGCTCGGGCGCGCACGGCTTCTGGGCGTTCCAGGGCAGCACGCTCCAGCTCTTCGACTGTCAGCCGCACCGGTTCGAACGTCAGCTCTTCCCGCAGCTCAAAGGCATGATCGAACGAAGAGGCCCCCATGGCGCGAAGCAGGGCGATCCGAGCGCGCTCGTATTCCAGAAGAGCGTGCCGCAGGGCGAATTCAGCCCGTTGCGCTTCCAGTTGCACCTTGATCAGCTCCCCTTCGGCTGTGTATCCCTCGGCGACGCGCACTTCATTATATCGAACGATCTGGCGAAAAGTTTCCAGAGTCTCGCGGGCCAGCTTCAGTCGCTCCCGCTGCAACAGAGCGCGCTCGTAAGCGAACTTCACCTCAGCGATGACCTGTCGCTCCACAGCTTCGACTTCGGCCTGGGCCGCGCGGGTCGCCCATTCGGCGGCTTCCATCCGTCGTTCTCGCTTGTGGCCTGTTTCGATCGTGTGCGAGAGGAAGGCCAGCCCTTCGAAGTCGCGGCTTCCGGCGAGGAAGTTCTCGCCGCTCAGCGTGAATGTGGGGTTGGGGCGCAAGCGGGCTGTCAGGGCTTCGCCCTCGGCCATGCGCGCGCGCTCTCGCGCGGCCTGCAGCAGGGGGTGCCATCGCCGGGCGTACTCAATTGCTCCCGAGAGAGTGAGAGAAGCCGGCACGCGCGGAGCCTGCTCCGGGCTTTGAGCACGGATCCCGGTCTGGGCGCTCTCTTGGGCGCACACCTGTGTGAGACCTTCCCCCGATCCGAACGTCAGTCCCAAACTGAGGAGAAGGAGAGACCAAGAGCTTTTCATCCTGTGTCGCTTCATGCACCGACCTCCACATGCGCGGCACGAAAGGTATTGAAAGGCACGAGTATAATCTCGGGGGGCGCCGATTTTCAAAGTCGGAGGTCAGGCCGGTGGGCCTGAAAGCCCTGCCGCCAGAAGATACGGCACGCAGCCAGGGGAACAACGGCTCTCTCGATCGCGTGGGATCTCCCGTGGTATACTCTCTCCGTCGCCGCATGAGCCCTTTTGAAGAAGACGGAGGGGGGATGTCGCAGGTAGTGGGAACAAGCGGATTGACTCTGGAGAAGCGCCTGCGCATGTATCAGGCGCGCGATGCGATCATCGCGCGCTTGAATCCGGAAGCGAGCCAGCTCATTGACCTGGACACCTTCCTGAGGGCGGCCACCGAAGAGTTGGGGAAGCTGATGGAGGTGGATCGCTGCCATTTGGTGGCTCGCTCGCAATCCGGAGAATTGCGCATCGAGTACGAGTATCGCGCCGATGAGGAGATCCCTTCGATGCGGGGGATGAAGATCCCCCTGGATTTTCGGGCGCTCGAGGGACGAGTGGATCTCTCCCGCCCGATCGCCATTGACGATACATCGGCGCTCTCTTTGGATCCCCTTCTGGCGCGGATCGTCGAAATGACTCAGACGCGTTCGCTTCTGATCGTTCCCGTGATGCGCAAGTCCGAGGTGCTCGGTCTCATCGGATTGCATCACTGCCGGCATCCGCATCGGTGGCTGCCGGAGGAGGTGAGCTTCATCGAGCAGATCGCGCGTCAGGTCGCTATCGGCTACGAGTACACCCGGCTGTACATGGAGAAGGAGAAGGAGGCCACGATCAACCGGGCTCTTCTGGAGATCGCCAATGAGATCCATCGGAGCGGCGATTTCCTGGAAGTCACCGCATCGGTTCTGGATCGGGCGCTGGCGCTTGTGGGGGCGGATCTGGGGTGCCTGGCCGTTTTGGATGCGACGGCCATGCGCTTGGGGCTGGATACGGTGCGCGGGCGAGCAGCTCACTCCCTGTCGGCCACGGAGATTCCCATCCCCTCCTATCCGATCCTCCAGCGGGCTTTCGCCGAGAAGAAGGTGCTTGAAGTCGAGCCTTCGGAAGAGCCTTCCGCGCGCGCGCTTTTGGAGGAGGTTCTTGCCGGAGCGCGGCGCGCTCTGATCGTCCCGATTCTCATTCAGGATCGAGCCTTCGGGGCTCTCCTGCTGGCGTGGACGTCCGAAGGGACGCGGCTCACCGGCTACGAGATGGGGCTTGTCGAAGGGATCGCGAATCAGATCGCCCTGGCCCTGGAGAAGGATCAACTGAGCGCCGAAGTCGTGCGCTTACGCCAGGAGTTACGCGGAGCGCAAGCGGCTCTTCCCATTATCGGCGTGAGCGAGAAGATCAAAAAATGCATCGAGATGGCTCTGCATGTCGCCGACAGCCCGACGACGGTGCTCCTGCAGGGGGAGTCCGGTGTGGGGAAGGAGCTTTTTGCCGATCTCATCCACTACAACAGCCGCCGGGCCGACAAGCCCTTCATCAAGATCAATTGCGGGGCGCTTCCGGAATCGCTTCTGGAGACGGAGCTTTTCGGCCATGAGCGCGGGGCGTTCACCGACGCCCGAGCGCGCCGGATTGGAAAATTCGAAGAGGCCCACGGAGGTACGCTCTTTCTGGACGAAGTGGGAGAGATGAGCCCGAGCGCACAGGTCAAGCTCCTGCGCGTGCTCCAGGACGGCGAGTTCACGCGCATCGGAGGGAATCAGGTCATCAAGACCGACGTGCGCATCATCGCGGCCACCAATGTGGACCTGCGACGGGCCGTCGAGGCCGGGAAGTTCCGGCTCGATCTCTTCTATCGCCTGAACGTCTATCCGATCTACATCCCCCCGCTGCGCGAGCGGCGCGAGGACATTCGTCCGCTCGTCATTCACTTCATCAAGCTCTACCAGAAGAAATCGGGCAAGCGCGTGACGGGGATCACCGAGCAGGCGCTCTCGCTTCTGGAGAGCTACGATTGGCCGGGGAATGTGCGCGAGCTGGAGAATGCGATCGAGCGGGCTGTCATTCTCGCGGCCGGGCGCATGATCACCGTCACCGATTTACCGGAGACTGTGCGCCGCGGGGCTCGCGAGAGCGGAGACTCGGAGATCGGCGCCCCGATGGAGGAGGTCGAGCGGCGGGTTCTTTTGGAATCCCTGATGCCCCCGCTTCGAGAGCGGCCCGAATACATTTACCCGCTGGCCCTGCATTTCCTCGAACTCTATCGGCGCAAGTATGCGCGTCCGGCCCTGGAGTTGAGCGAACAGGTGCTCGCCCGCCTGCGCCAGTATCCGTGGCCGGGAGGGATCCGCGAGCTGGAAGCCGTGCTCGAGCACGCTGTGGCGCGGGCCAGCAGTCCCGTGATCACCCTGGAGTGCTTGCCCGAACCCTTGCGGAGCTTCTCGACCGAAAACGTGCCAGCGCGATCCACGCAGCCGGTTCTGGAGATCCCCGTCGGGACTCCGCTGGATGAGGTGGAGCGCCGCGTCATCCTGCATACCCTTCAGTTCACGGGAGGGCACAAGAGCCGCGCGGCGCGCCTTTTGAGGATCGGGCGCAAGACGCTCTATCGCAAACTGGAGAAATACGGGGAGAAAGCCCCCTCTCCCTGACAGAGGTCAACGGAAGTCATCGCTTGACCCCGTATCCGCAGGTCTTTACAATCCCGCTGGGATGGAAAACCGATGGATTCCGCTCCATAAGCCCGCCGTCGGGGGAAACGAGCTTCAGTATCTCGCGGAAGTTGTGCGCTCCGGGCGCCTTTCGGGCGACGGAGCCTTCGCGCGACGATGCGAGGCCTGGCTGCAACAGATCACGGGCGTCGCACGGGTCTTCTTGACGTCATCGGGGACGCACGCTCTGGAGATCGCGGCTCTTCTTCTGGATCTGCAGCCAGCCGATGAAGTCATCATCCCGACCTTCACATTCCCTTCGACGGCGAACGCCTTTCTTTTGCGCGGAGCGCGTCCCGTCATTGTGGATATTCGGCCCGACACGCTCAATCTCGATGAGGCGCAGCTTCCGTCGCGCATCAACTCGCGCACGAGGGTCATCGTCCCGGTCCACTACGCGGGCATCGGATGTGAAATGGAGGCGATTCTGACGCTGGCGCGCCGTTATGGTCTCGCCGTCGTGGAGGATAACGCGCACGGCCTGTTCGGCCGATACCGGGGAAAACCCTTAGGGAGTTTCGGGAGCCTCGCCGCCGTGAGCTTTCATGAGACGAAGAACGTCACCTGTGGAGAAGGGGGGGCGCTCCTCATCAACGATCCTCAATATATCGAACGGGCGGAGATCATCCGGGAGAAGGGGACGGATCGGGCGCGGTTCCTGCGGGGTGAGGTGAAGCACTACATGTGGAGGGGGATTGGATCGAGTTATCTCCCCTCTGAGTTGCAAGCCGCCTTTCTCTATGCTCAGCTGGAGGCCTCCGAGACGCTTCAGCAGAAGCGGCGTCGCCTGTGGCTCTCCTATATCGAGCGCTTACGTCCGTGGGCCGAAGAGCATCGCGTTCAACTGCCGGTCGTTCCTCCGCCGTGCGAGCCGGCCTATCACCTGTTCTACCTGATCCTGCCTTCGGAGAGAGCGCGAGATCGGCTGCGGCAGTCTCTTCGGAAGCGAGGCATCGCGAGTGCGCCGCATTATGTCCCCTTGCATTTGTCGGAGATGGGGCAGCGCTTGGGCTATCGCGCGGGAGATTGTCCGGTGGCCGAGCGAGTCTTCCGGCGACTGCTTCGGTTACCTTTTCATCCCGATATGACCGAATCCGACCTGGAGCGGATCATCTCGGCCATTCACGAGGCGACTTCTGAAGTCTTCTGATCCGGCGACGTTCGGGATGAGAGGGACTGTGAATTCGGGCCTTCGCTCTGATCGGCTGAGGAGAGAGCGATCGCGTCCACGATCCCAACGAGCGTGCAATCCGTAGGGACCTCGCGCGGCAGGAAGGGGAAGCTCGCTTCGCGCCCCCGGCACCAGAACACCAGCTCGCCCGCTCCCGCTCCGGTGGAATCCACAGCGACCAGAGGCTTCCCGACAGGGCGTCCCTCCGGGGTGATCGGTTGAATCAGCAGGAGCTTCATCCCGTGCAACGCCTCATTCTTCACGGTGCACACGACACGTCCGATGACACGAGCCAGGTGCATGATGTGCGCTCACGAAGGATTCTCATCCGACGCTGGGGCGGTGGAGCACACGCGGCAGGGGCAGAGCGCGCGAAGCTGGGAGAACGGATAGATGCCCGTGCTGTGTCCATCGCTCCACTGGAAGTGGAGGGCGTACTGGCCGACCAGCTCCACCTGTCGGATGGACAGATCTTCGGGGATCGCCTCGGGCGTAAGCAGCGGGCGACCGGTCATCTCGTCCACGCAGAGGGCGCATCGGCAATGCCGCCGCAAGTAGCTCGCCCGATAGGTGCTCGTATGCCCGTCGCTCCAGACGATCTCAATCTGCGCATCTCCGAACTTTCGGATCGCGCGGGGGCGGGTCGAAGATGAGGCCTGCGCGCTCATAGGCAAGCCCGTGGGCTGCTCCCTGACGAATGATTCCGCACAGCCCCTCACATCGAGACCTCTTCGATCTGAAGCGGAGTCATCTGATAGGTCACGATGCTGATCTGTGCCGCCAGTCGCTGGGCGATCTCCCCGTAGGCTCGCGCCGCCGGAGATTCCGGATCGGCCCGGACGATCGGTATTCCCGTATCCGCCTGAATGCGAATTCGTGTATCCAGGGGGATTTCTCCCAGGAAAGGAACGCCCAGCGCTTCGCTGGCCTGGCGAGCCCCGCCATGCCCGAAGATCTCGTCGCGCGCGCCGCAGTGGGGGCAGACATAGTAGCTCATATTCTCGATGATCCCCAGAACGGGGATATTCGTCTGCTGGAACATGCGCAGTGTCTTCATCGAGATCACCAGCCCGACGTCTTGAGGTGTCGAGACGATGACGGCTCCGGTGACCGGAACCGATTGGGCGAGCGTCAGGTGCACATCGCCTGTGCCCGGAGGCAGATCCACAAGCAGATAGTCCAGCTCCCCCCACTGCACATCGAAGAGGCATTGTTGCAGCGCCTTATGGGCCATCGGACCGCGCCAGATCAAGGGCTTATCGCCCGGGACGAAAAGTCCCATCGAGATGAAGCGCACGCCCTGATGCTCGACCGGAAGGATGCGATTCCCCTGCACCTGGACCTGCGGCTGATGGCCAAGCATGATGGGGACGGTCGGGCCATAAATATCAGCATCCAGCAATCCGACGCGGGCTCCGCTCTGGCTCAGAGCGACGGCCAGATTCACGGCGACTGTGGATTTCCCCACGCCCCCTTTCCCGCTGCCGATAGCGACCAGATGGCGCACGCCCGCCAAGGCCGATTTGTTCAGGGCGGCGTGGGGACGCACCTCGGCCGTCAGATTCACGCGCACGTCGCGCACGCCCTCCAGATGGGCGACAGCGCGCCGCGCCTCCTCCCGCAGGCGCTCTTTCACGGGGCAGGCCGGGGTCGTCAGAGTGATGTCGAAGCTCACGACGGAGTCTTCGATCTTGAGGTTTTTGACGAATCCCAGCGAGACGATGTCCCGGTGCAGGTCCGGATCCAGGACCTGACGCAGCGCGTGAAGGACATCCTCCTCGCTGACCTTTTTCCCGAACATGAACGCCTCCTCTGGACCTGAGGCTATACGGTGAAGCTGCTGCCGCAACCGCAGGTCCCGCGCGCGTTCGGATTCCGGAAGGTGAAGCCCGATCCCATCACCGAACGCACGTAGTCAATCTCGACGCCGTTCAAATAGCGCTTGCTCAGCGGATCAATGAAGACGCGAATCCCGTTGATCTCCAGAACCTCATCGCCGCTCTCCGGGGCTTCGTCCAGCGCGAGATCGTACTGAAATCCCGAGCATCCTCCCGGGATGACGCGCACGCGCAATCCGACCTGGCTGGGCGAGAGGTTCTCGCTCTCGATGAACTTCTTGATCTCCGCTGCGGCGGCTTCGGTGATCGTCAGTGTCATAGACGGCCTCCTTGAAAGATCTCTTCTCTGTGTGCAAGGGGATAATCTTACCAGCTCCTCCCGAAATAGGCAATATTTTGCCTGAATAATTTACGTTTGCCCGCCTCCGAGAGTGTGGTACAATATGAGGGTCTTTTATGGAGCGGGGGGTGAACACAAATGAATCCACGCGCCTGCGCGTTGTCCAACGGCTGAAGCGTTGGGGGAAGGCGACGGTCGCTGAGCTGGCGCGCGATTTGAACCTCTCCGGAGTGAGTCTGCGCCGGCATCTGGACATCCTGGAGCGAGATCATCTGGTGGTGACGCAGATCCAGCCTCGGGGGCGAGGTCGCCCGGTGAAGGTCTATCGGCTCACGGAGGCGGCGGACCGGTTTTTCCCCGAACGCTATAGCGAATTCGCCGTGGATCTTGTGCAAAGCGTGCGGGAGCTGTTGGGCGAGCGCGCTCTTCAGCGGCTCCTGCGCTATCGGACGGACCAAGTGATCGAGCAGATCCGAGCCCGTTTGGCGGGGAAATCGCTTCGAGAGCGCGTGGCGCTTCTGACGGAAGCGATGACGGAGATGGGCTTTTTGGCCTCCTGGAGGGAGGTTCGAGGGGGGCAGTTCGTTCTCACGCAGGCGCATTGTCCCTTGCGGCGCGTCGCTTCGGTCTGCCCGGAGTTGTGCGAGCAGGAATTACGCATGCATGAGGAGATCCTGCAAGCCTGCGTCACGCGCCAGTGCTTCATCCCGCATGGGGAGACCGTCTGCCAATACCAGATTCGCCGCGCCCCTTCTCGATCGAAAGCGTCCCGGCGGTGAGGATCTCGCTCTCTCGCGACTCTTTCCCCCTTTGTGCTAGACTGAAGTCACCCGGGAGTATCATGGCGGCGAAATCGGCGATCATCTACGGATGGGCTCCCGTCTTTGAGGCTGTTCGCGCCCGGGGACGGGCCGTGCATAAGCTTCTGGTCGCCCGGCAGAGCAAGCCCCATCGTTTGACTGAGCTTCTGGCCGAAGCCCGTCGCGCCGGCATCCCCGTTCATTTCGTCTCGCGGGACGTCCTGGATCGCCTGATTCCGCAAGGGACACACCAGGGTGTTGTCGCTTATCTGGCAGCCGGGGAATACGTCGATCCGCAAGACATTCTGGCCGCGCTCCCTCCGGAAGCCCTGCTCGTGCTTCTGGATCACGTCGAGGATCCGCGGAATCTCGGAGCGATCCTTCGCACAGCCCATTGTGCGGGGGTTTATGCTGTCATCATTCCGAAAGATCGCGCAGCGGGGCTGACCGAGGTCGTTGCCAAGACATCGGCGGGGGCATGGGTTTATACGCCTCTGGCGCGCGTGACTAATCTCGTCGCGTTCTGTCGCGAACTTCGGGAGCGCGGGGTGCGCATCGTGGGCGTCGAAGCTGATGGGGAAGTCCCTTATACGAAAGCCGAATATGGGGGATCGGTGGCCTTCGTCTTCGGCAGTGAGGGAAAGGGACTGCGCCGCCTCACGCGCGCTCACTGCGATTTGATCGTCTCGATCCCCTTGAAGGGGCAGATCACGTCGCTCAACGTCTCGGTCGCTGTGGGCATCGTCCTTTTCGAAGCCCTTCGACAGCGCGCCTTGCACTCGTAGTTTCTCTCTCGTGCTCCCCTCGGGCTCAGGATCCCCCTGATGGGAGTGCCGCAGATCCTCACTGTATTTGGGGTGTAACCTCCCCTTGGCCGAAAGCGTCTTTAGCCTCCGGCAGAGAGATTCGTGAACCGTGAACAAGGAGGGATCAGAATGAGAGCCGCAAGAGCCTTTGCCGTGGGATTATTGGTCGTTCTCGGGGTCATGGGCTCCGTTTGGGCCCAGGAGAAGCCGAATCTGAGCGGGACATGGGTCCTGGATAAGGAGAAGAGTGATCCGCCCGGCATGGGGATGGGGGGGCGAGGAGGGTTCAACCCGGACGTCACCCTGATCATCGAGCATCAGGAGCCGGTTCTGAAGATCAAGCGCATTGTCAAGACGGAGCGGGGGGAGCAGGTTCAAGAGCAGGTTTTCACAACCGACGGGAAGGAGAACAAGAATCCGGGCATGCGCGGCGGGGAGTTCCGGTCCAAGACGCAGTGGGACAAGGGCAAGCTCGTGACCAAGGGGACGCAGACGATCGAGTCCCCGATGGGGACGGTGGAGCTGGAGATCACCGAGACGCGCACGCTCTCCGAGGATGGGAAGACGCTGATCATCGAAACCCGGACGGTGACGCCACAGGGCGAGCGGACGCGCAAGCAGGTTTTCGTCAAGCAGGGATAGGGCTTCGAGAAGCGCTTTCTTCACAAGCGACTGGGAGACTCAGCGAAGCTTGCGCTCTGCTTGGGAGCTGAGCCGATCCAGAGCGTCGCGGGCGATCGCACTCACGTACGGATCGGGTGAGCGCGAGAGGGTTCGAAGGGTCTCTTGCGCGCGCGGGTCCTCGATTTCGCCCAGGGCCCACGCGATCGCCCGCTTCACTTCGGGATCTTTCTCCTTCAGGAGGCGTTCCATCAGAGCCAGAGTCGCCGCGTGCGAGCGGAGTCGTCCGAGGGCCCGCGCGGCCTGGCGTCGCACGAAGGCATCCTGATCGTGGAGTCGGTGCAGGAGAGCCGTGAGGAGAGTTTCCTCTTGACGTTCCCCAATCGCCTCAACGGCTGCTGCGCGCACGGCAGCATCTGAATCGCGCAGGGCAGCCTCCAGAGCTGTACTGGCTTGTGGATCGCGAACCCGTCCGAGAGCCCATGCGGCGGCTTGCCGGACCAGGGGATGCGGATCGGTGAGAGCCGCCAGCAGAGTCGGCAGCGCATGCGGAGTCTCCGAAGTGCCTCTCTCCGCCAGAAGATGCCCCAGGGCGGTGACGGCTGTCGCACGCACGCCGACGTCGGGATCTGTGGCCGCCCTCTGAAGCAGGGGCAGTGCTCGTGCTTGGTCCAGTGCGCTGGCCCGAAGGACCGCCTCAAGACGCCGCGCGGCATCCCCGGACTGAAGCGCGCGCACGATCTCACGCTCGGCCTCACTGCTTTGGAGGATGAGTCCGTGGGCCTCGTGGCGTCCCAGGCAGAGCAGGAATATCACCGCAAGGAGCCGCATGCGCCTATTGCGTGAAGCCGGCCTCCGGCTTCTTTTGACAGCTCCAGGGATCTTTCGGAGGGGCGGTGAGGAAGGGGCACATACTCCCGAAACGGCGCCGAGCGCGGGAAGATCCTGCGGTGTGAATCCTCTCATTGAGCGGGCGCTCGATGAACACCACCGTCAGTCCCCACTCTTTCGACTCCGCGCAGCGGGAGGAGTCCCTTTCTCCGGGTGCGAGAACAGAGAGAGCAATTCTCGCTGGAATTTCTCCGGATGGCGTTCCTCCTCCTTCATGAGGCGCATGATGGAGATATACTCGAGGACCTCCACCGCTTCTTCCTCGCTCAGATTTTCGATCTCCTCGGCCAGACGCTGTCTGGCGCTCGATGACTCCGACATATCTCCTCCCCCTTTCCTCATCGGCTCCGGATCCCTCTGAGGCTCGAGTCTGGGTTCAATCATACACGATCTCGGAGAGGCCAGCAACGAGGAGGGCCTCAAGGGGCTTTCGTCGAAGGGCCGACGTCGGAGTCCTGCGGGGTCTTGGGGAGATCGGAGAAGAGGCCGGCCTCGGCCAGGGGAAGGGAGCGCACCGGATATCCGAGATGACGATAGGCCGCCTCGGTGACCACACGCCCCCGCGGCGTGCGGTTCAAGAATCCGATCTGGATGAGATAGGGCTCGTAGATCTCCTCGATGGCATCCTTCTCCTCGTGGATGGCGGCCGAGAGGGTATTGAGGCCGACGGGACCGCCGTGGAATTTTTCGATGATTGTCCCGAGCAACTTCCGATCCACCTCATCCAGCCCGAAGCGATCCACGTCCATGCGGTTGAGGGCATACTGGGCGATCTCGTGCGTGATCCGTCCGTCGGCTTCGACCTGAGCGAAATCCCGGACGCGGCGCAGCAAGCGGTTGGCGATACGCGGCGTGCCGCGCGCGCGGCGGGCGATCTCGCGCGCTCCCTCGGGCTCAATCTCGATCCCCAGGATGCGCGCCGAGCGCAGGACGATCAGTTCCAGTTCCTCCGGGCGATAGAAATCCAGATGCAGGTCAATGCCGAAGCGGCCCCGCAGGGGTCCTCCCAGAAGCCCTTTTCGCGTCGTCGCCCCGATCAGGGTGAAGGGAGGCAGGTCTATTTTGATCGAGCGGGCCGCCGGTCCCTGCCCGATAATGATGTCCAGTTGATAGGCCTCCATGGCCGGATAGAGGATCTCCTCGACAGCCGGATTGAGCCGGTGGATCTCATCAATGAAGAGCACGTCGCGCGGATTCAGGTTCGTGAGCAAGGCGGCCAGATCGCCCGACCGCTCGATGACCGGGCCGGAGGTCGCGTGGATTTTGACCCCAAGCTCATGGGCAATGATATAGGCGAGCGTCGTCTTGCCCGTGCCCGGAGGACCGTGCAGAAGGACATGGTCCAGGGCCTCTCCCCGCGCGCGCGCAGCGCGAATGTAGACGCTCAGATTCTCCTTGAGCTTCGGTTGCCCAATGTATTCATCCAGGCGCAGCGGGCGCAAGCGGGCGTCATACTGCCGGTCTTCTTCGGTCGGTGCGCCGACAATGAGCGAATGTCGCTTCGACATGCCCGATTCATTCTATCACAGGGAGCGCGAGGGCAGGGAGTCCTGCTAGCGACCGGCCGGATGCGCGCGATTGTACTCGGCGATAAAATCGCGCGTGATATCCAGCGAGGGATCGAAATAACTGATCGCGCCGGCCTGGCTGAGCACGGCCTGATCGAGCACGAGCTTGATCTGCCGCGCCTGCGCGTAAGAGGCCAGGAAGGCGAAGATGCGCTCGCGAATGGGGTCGGTCGCCCGGCGCATGGCCCGCTCGTAGTCGCGCTGGAAATCCTCGCTCTCGCGCTGATAGCGCTGCTGCAGCTCCTCCAGCTCGTCCTGCTTCTGCTCGCGAGCTTGAGGAGTGAGGTTCGCCCACTGGGTCTGCAGATCGCGTTGCAGGCTTTGAATCTGCTGCTGCAGCTTCTGCAAGGCTGTCGCGCGATCGCGGAAGGATTCATCCGTCTGCCGCATCTGCTGGAGTAATTGCTGGATGCCGTTGTCGGTGGTGAAAAGGCGGCTGTCAATGATGGCGATCTTCAGGGCTTGCCCCTCCGATGGAGGAGGTGGCGTCTGCTGCCGCGCCGCAAAGGCCCACCCGACCGTTCCCATGAAGCCGGCGACGATGAGAGTGCGAAAAGACTTTCCCATCCCTCGTCCTCCCTCCATAAGGATTTTGAAGCACGGTTCGGAAAAATCATTGTACCATTGGGGGAGCGCTCGGGCAAAATTTTCACACTCTGGCTTCTTCCCGGTGCGCATCGCGTGCGTTCCTCTGGAGGGGAATATGAGCGGCGCGTGGATGTTCTCAGGGCGCGACCTTCACTTCCGTCCAGTATCGGTCGTAGAGTTGCGTCGTCGGTCCGAGGTCTTGCAGATATTCGCTCTTTTTCCGCATTTCGGGGGTGAGGGAGAACACCGGATGATGCCGCAATTCCTCGCGCAGGTGAGGCCAGGCCGAGCGATTCGGCATGATATACATGATGTCGTTCATGTTCTCGGCAGCGACGCGCGGGTCCATCAGGTAATTGATGAACTCATGGGCGAGGTCGGGACGGCGGGCCGATCGCGGGATGCACAGGTTATCCACGATCAGTGTCGTCCCCTCGCGGGGAATGGCGAAGGCGATGTTGGGATTCTCTCGGCGCGCTTTGATGATCTGGCCGTCCCAAGCCTGGGCGATCCAGACTTCGCCGCTCAGAAGGAGCTGATCGAAATTCGCGCTGTCGTAGGCGCGCACCAGAGGTTTTTGTTCACGAAGGAGATCGCGCGCCTGACGGATCTCCTCCGGGCGCGTGCTGTTGAGCGAGTATCCGAGCAGCTTCAAGGCCGCTCCGAAGGCCTCGCGCATATCGTCGAGCATCGCGATCCGGCCGCGGAAGCGCGCATCCCAGAGCGCCCTCCAGCTTTCGATCGGTTCGCCGACCTTATCCCTTCGATACCCGATGCCCGTGACTCCGAGCGTGTACGGGAGAGAATAGGTGTTTGTGGGATCGAACGACAGGCCAAGCGCCGAAGGATCGAGATGGCGGAGATTGGGCACTCGGGTGAGATCGAGCGGCTGCAGCAGACCTTCTCGGATGAGGATCCCGACCATGTAGTCGCTCGGCACGATGAGGTCGTATGTGACGACGCCCGCTTGCAGTTTCGCCAGCAGCGCTTCGTTTGAGTCGTAGGTCTGGATGTTCACGGCGATCCCGGTCTGCTGCTCGAACTCTCGGACAACGCGGGGGGAGATGTAATTGGACCAGATGAGCAGGTTCAGCTCGGCGCGCGCTCGTCGGGGCGAAAGCCCTCCGAAGGCGAAGCTCACCAGGCCGAGCACGACAAGCCCCACCAGGACGAGATTCGCTGGTGTGAGCCCTCGTCGTTCGATGCGGAAGGCCAGCGCCATCAGAACGAGCGTCGCTCCCAGTAAAAGAGTCGAGATGGCGTTCACCTCCGGCGTGATCCCCGTCTTGATCATCGAGTAGACGCGCAAGGGGAGAGTCGTCGCTCCGGCTCCGGCGACAAAGGACGTGATGACGTAATCATCCAGCGAGAGGGTGAAGACCAAAAGGGCCGAAGCGGCGATGGCGGGCAGAATCAGCGGGAGCGTGATCTTCCGGAAAGCCGACCAGGGATCGGCGCCCAGATCCATCGCCGCCTCCTCCAGGCGCGGGTCTACAGTGGCCAGCCGCGCGCGCACGACGAAGAAGACGTAAGAGAGGCTGAAGGCGATGTGCGCGATCAGAACCGTCCCCAGGCCCAGCCTCAGGCCGATCCATCCGAAGAAGGTGACCGATGCGAAGCCAATGACGACTTCAGGCACGACGATCGGAAGCACAAAGAAAGCGTCGCACAGCCCTCGCGCGCGTCGGCTCATGCGTTCGGAGGCCAATGCGGCGCCCGTCCCCAAAATCGTGGCGATGCCCGTCGTGAGCGCTGCGACCAGCAGGCTCATGCGCAGCGCATCGAGCAGGGGCTGATCGTTCAAGGCGGCCCGATACCAGCTCCAGGTGAACCCGCGCCACACCGCCAGGAGACGCGAATCGTTGAAGGAGAAAAGAGCCAGGACGGCGATCGGCGCGTAGAGAAAGAGGTAGGTCGCTCCCATCCACAGTCTCAGAAGCCAGGGCGCGCGTTCTCTGCTCATCGCCTTCCCCGCTGAGCGGCCGTCTGCGCGGCGCGCGACGCCAGGGCCAAAAGCACAAGCACCGTAAGAGTGAGGAGAACCGAAAGGGCCGATCCCATGGGGGGATTCCTCTGCACGAACTGGTTCTGAATGACCGTACCGAGCATCGCCGATTTCGCGCCCCCCAGCAGATCCGGCGTGATGAACGCCCCCAGGCTGGGAATGAAGACGAGCACAATCGCCGTGATGAGCCCCGGTTTGATGAGCGGAAGAATCACGCGCCAGAAGACGCGGAATCGGCTCGCTCCCAGATCCATTGCCGCTTCAATCAAACGCACATCCAGTCGCTCCAGGGCGACATAAAGGGGCAGGATCATGAACGGCAGCTCGCCATAAACCTGTCCGATGACAATGGCGAAGTCCGAATAGAGAAGTCCCAGAATCGGTCGCTCGATGAGGCCCAGCGACAGCAGCGTCGTATTCACAAACCCTTCGGCGCGCAGAAGGAACATCCAGGCGTAGGTGCGCAAGAGAAAGCTCGTCCAGAAGGGGAGAATCGAAAGGACAAGGAGCGGATTCTTCCATTTCGGGCGTGCCCGCAAGGCGATGTAGTAGGCGACCGGAAAGCTGATGAGCAGGCACAGCGTGGTCGTCAGCGTGGCCAGTGCAAACGAGCGCCCGTAGATGCGCAGATAGAGCGGATCCATCGCCTGGCGGTAGTTCCACAGTCCGAAGTGCCACCGGATGCCGCCGTAGAGGCCGCGCTCGGCGAAGCTCACCAGGACGATGAGACCAAGCGGGAGGAGGAAAAAAAGCAGCAGCCACGTCAGCGAGGGAGCCAGCAGCAGCCATCGGGTCGCTTCGGTCTTATGCCGCATCCGCTGATCAGCGGGAGAGAAGCACCACGTTCTCGCGCGTCCAGCAGAGGAAGACCTTCTGGCCATCGCGGAAGGATTCGGCCCTGGCGCGAGAGGGGTTGGGTTCGGTCACAGTGACGAGCCGGTCCCCGACCCGCACGCGCCAGTGCGTGGCGTGGCCCAGATAGATGCGCTCTTCGATGATCCCTTCCAGGTGCACGAGATCGGGTTGGCGCGGCGGCCGAGCGCGCAGAGTGATCTTCTCGGGGCGGATGGCGACATGAGCGCGCGATCCCTCCAGAGGCTGCCCCGTGAGCGCGACGCGCACCGTTTGTCCGCAGAGGCCCAGAAGCGCCTCGCCATTCTCGCGTCCGAGGATCTCGGCTTCCAGCACATTCGCCGATCCGAGGAAGGTGGCCACGAAGGCCGTCTCCGGATTCTCGTAGACCTCGCGAGGCGTCCCGATCTGCTCGATGCGTCCGTGGGCGATGACGGCGATCCGATCCGAGAGCCGCATCGCCTCCTCCTGATCGTGCGTCACCAGAAGGAAGCTGATGCCGACTTCTCGCTGCAAGCGTTTCAGCTCTCGTTGCATCTCCTTGCGGAGCTGCCCATCCAAAGCCGCCAGGGGCTCATCCAGAAGCAGAGCTTCCGGTTCCAGAACCAGGGCGCGCGCCAGCGCCACGCGCTGCTGCTCTCCTCCGGAGAGTTCCTGAGGCCACCGCCGCTCGTATCCGGAGAGGCGCACCAGATCCAGCACGTTCCGCACTCGCCGTTCGATCTCCCGGCGGGGAAGGCGCTTTTGCTCCAGTCCGAAGGCGATGTTCTTGTAGACGTTCAGGTGCGGGAAGAGCACGTACTGCTGAAAGACCGTGTGCACGCGGCGTCGGTAGGGGGGGACGTCGGTCACGTCCTCTCCGCTCAAATACACGCGTCCCTGGTCGGGTCGTTCTAATCCGGCGATCACCCGCAGAAGCGTCGTCTTCCCGGATCCGGACGGTCCGAGCAGGGTGAGGAATTCACCGCGCTGCACTTCGAGCGAGACAGCTTCAAGCGCCGTGACCGCGCCGTAGCGCTTGGTCACGCCCTCTACGCGGATCACGCTGGATGCGCTGGCCATCGTCACTCTTTCGGGGGATAAAAATAGACGACTCCGACGGCGGCGCGCAAGACCGGCGTGCTGCTGAGCGGGCGCTCTTGAAGACGGCGTCCGAGACTTCCTATAATGCCACGCGCGGCTATGAACCTGTGTGAAATCTTGCGGGCGCGACAGCGGCTGCGCGGCTTGATCTGGCAGACGCCGCTCGTTCGCTCCGGCTGGTTATCCGAGCACCGATCGGCGGACGTTTATTTGAAACTCGAGAACCTGCAACTGACGGGCTCATTCAAAGTGCGCGGGGCGCTCTACAAGCTGGCGCGCCTGGGACCACAGTCCCAGGAGATCCTCACCGTCTCGGCGGGCAATCACGGGCGCGCCGTCGCCTATGGGGCGGAACTCTTTCAGGTGCGCGCGACGATCATCGTCCCGCGCACGGCGGCGCCGACCAAGATCGAGGCTATCGCCCGGCATCGCGTCAGCCTGCTCCTGGTCGGGGAGGATTACGATGAAGCCGAGCAGCAGGCGCGCGAGATGGCCGCGCGCTCCGGCGCTCTGTTCATCTCCCCTTACAACGACTGGGACATCATCAGCGGACAGGGGACGATCGCCCTGGAGATGCTCGAGAGCCTTCCGCATCTGGACGCCCTGCTGGTCCCGACCGGAGGAGGGGGATTGCTGGCCGGTGTCGCGCTGGCGGCGAAGACCCTCAGTCCCCGGATCCGCATCTTCGGCGTGCAGCCGGAGAATGCTCCCGCCATGTACGAGTCCTTCCGCGCCGGACGTCTGGTCTTCGTCCAGGAGAAGGAGACGCTGGCCGACGGATTGGCCGGAAACATCGAGCCGGGGGCGATCACGTTCCCCATCATCCGGCAGTACGTGGATGACATCGTGCTGGTCTCCGAGAAAGCGATTCGCGAGGCGATCGGGCTTCTGCTCAAGCACGAGCATCAGGTCGTCGAAGGAGCGGGAGCTGTCGGAGTGGCAGCGCTTCTGGAATCCCCGCGCGACTTCGGTCGGAAGATCGGCGTCATCCTCACCGGCAGCAACATTGACCTGGAACGCTTGACCGAGGTGCTCGGTGAGATCTCCGCCTGAGACGCATCCGAGCTATCGGTGCGCGGAAGAGATCACGCGAGCAGAGCCAGCAAGATGGCCTTCTGAATATGCAGCCGATTTTCGGCTTGATCGAAGACGATGCTCTGCGGTCCGTCAATGACCTCGGGGGTCACTTCGGCCCCGCGCTCCGCGGGCAGGCAGTGCATGAACAGGGCGTCGGCTCGCGCGCCGCTCAAAAGCTCGGGCGTCACCTGGAAGGGGCGGAGGCGGCGCTCGCGCTCTTGGCGCTGTTCCGGAGGGATGTGGTAGCTCATCCACGTATCGGTGTAGACGATGTCGGCCTGCGCGACCGCAGCGCGCGCTTCGTGGCAGACTTCGATCACCGCTCCGCTTTCGCGCGCAAAGGCGCGCGCGCGTTCCAGGATGTGTGCCTCCGGTTCATACTCCGGCCCTTCGGGGCATCCCACGCTCACATGGAGTCCGACTTTCGCGCCGCCGAGCAGCAGCGAATGGGTCACGTTGTTGTGCCCGTCTCCGACGTAGGCCAGCTTCACACCGCGCAGTCGGCCCTTCTTCTCCCGGATCGTCATGAGATCTCCGAGCACCTGGCACGGATGCTCGACGTCGGTCAATCCGTTGATGACCGGGACTGTCGCGTGCGCGGCCAGCTCGTCGAGGTCCGCCTGCTCGAAAAGGCGCGCCATGATGGCGTCCACATAGCGCGAGGCCGTGCGCGCCACGTCGGCGAGGCTCTCTTTTCCTCTCCCGAAAGGCGAGGTGCCCAGATCGTAGTAAATGGCGTGGCCGCCCATCTGCAGCATGGCGACTTCGAAAGAGAGGCGCGTGCGCAAGGAGGGCTTCTGAAAGAGCATGAGCAGAACCCGGCCTTCGAGAGCGCGCGCATAGGCGCGCGGCTCGCGCTTGATCTGCAAGCCGCGTGCGATCGTCTCCTCGATCCATTCTGTCGGCCAATCGCCCAGAGAGAGAAGGTGTCGCATCGGCATTCCTCCTGAGAGTCTGCCGGGATTGCCTGGTCCCGCGTTAATCCGGATACAGATGTGTCCCCGTGTGGCCCCGGAAGGCCGCCACGACCACATCCGGACGCGTGATGATGACCTCGCGGCCTCCGCGCTCCAGGAAGGCGATGGCTGCTTCGATCTTGGGTCCCATGCTGCCCGGAGCGAAATGACCTTCGGCCAGATAGCGTCGGGCTTCCGAGAGCGTCATCCTCTGGATATCGCGCTCTTGGGGCGTCCCGAAGTGAAGCTTGACCTTCTCGACGGCCGTCAGGTCCAGCAGCCGATCCGCCCGCAGAGCGGTCGCCAGAAGACTTGAGGCGAGGTCCTTATCCACGACCGCTTCGACGCCCATCAGGTCCCCCTCTTCGGTGAGCGCGACGGGAATGCCTCCGCCTCCAACGGCGATGACGATCGTGCCGCTTTCGAAAAGGTGCGCGATGACGTCCTGTTCGACGATCCGAAGGGGTTGGGGCGAGGGGACGACTCGCCGATAGCCTCGATGGGCATCCTCCATGAGCACGTATCCCTTCTGCTTCAGCTCTTCGGCCTGCGCGGCCGTGTAGAAAGGGCCGATGGGTTTAGTGGGCTGTCCGAGGCGCGGATCGGCGCGGTCCACCAGCACTTGCGAGAGAACAGTCACGACCGGTCGCGCGAGGCCGCGGCGGCGCAGGGCGTTCTGCAGGGTGCGCTGAATGAGATACCCCATCTCGCCTTGCGATTGCGCGACGCAGACATCCAGAGGCAGGTCGTACGCTTTCCCGCGCGCTTCTTCGACGCGAATGAGAATGTTACCGACCTGCGGCCCGTTGCCGTGCGTGAGCGCGATGAGATGTCCTTCGCCGATCAGTTCGACCACGCCGCGGAGCGATTCCTCCAGCGTGGCGAGCTGCTCCGGGATCGTTCCCGCCTGTCCCGGTCGGAGCACCGCATTGCCTCCCAGAGCGATGACAAGGCGCTCTCTCACGGCTGGCCTCTCCGGGAGAGAAAGTCGCGCAAGACCTCGCGAAGCGTCACCGGGCCGATCTCCTCCAGTTCGTAGGTGACGCGACAGGTCGGGTGATGAATTCGGAGGATGCGGCGCAGATCCACGGGCGTCGCGATGAGCACGGCCTCACAGGGGACGCGATTGATCGTCTCTTCCAGCTCGCGCATCTGTTGGTCCCCATACCCCATGGCCGGCAGAAGAGGCCCGATGTGAGGATAGGCGGCGAAGGTCTCGCGAAGGCTCCCGACGGCATAGGGGCGCGGATCGAGGATCTCGCGCGCGCCGAAGCGACGCGCCGTCAAAACGCCCGCTCCGTAACTCATCTCCCCGTGCGTCAGCGTCGGCCCGTCCTCGATGACCAGAACGCGCCGATCGCGAATCACTTCGGGAGCGTCCACCCTGATCGAGAGGTTCGCCTCGATGACCCGAGCCTCGGGATTGAACGTTCGGATGTTCCGACGAACGGCTTCGACATCTTCGGGGCGAGCCGTATCCACTTTGCTGATGATCAGGACGTCCGCCCGCAGGAAATTCACTTCGCCCGGGAAGTATCCGCGCTCGTGGCCCGGCCGGTGGGGATCCAGAAGAACGATCTCCAGATCGGGCACGAAGAAGGGGAGGTCGTTGTTCCCTCCGTCCCAGAGCAGGATGTCCGCTTCGGCTTCAGCCCGGCGCAAGATCTCTTCGTAATCCACACCCGCGTAGACGATCACTCCATTGCGCAGGTGCGGCTCGTACTCTTCCATCTCCTCGATCGTGCAGTGGAAGCGTTGCAAGTCCTCCAGCGTTTCGAATCGCTGCACGATCTGTCGCGCCAGGTCTCCATAGGGCATGGGATGGCGCACGACGACGACGCGGTAGTCCATCTCTCGAAGCAACCGGGCGATGCGACGACTCGTCGGGCTTTTGCCGCAACCTGTGCGCACGGCGCAGACAGAGATAACCGGTTTGTTCGCCCGCAACATCGTCGCGCGCGCGCCGAGCAGGCGGAAATCAGCTCCTCGGGCAAGCGCCCGCGAGGCCACGTGCATGACGTGTTCGTGAGAGACATCGCTGTAGGAGAAGACGACCTGATCAATCTCGTACTGCTCGATCAAGCGTTCCAGTTCCTCCTCGGGATAGATGGGCAGGCCTTCGGGATACAGCTCGCCGGCCAGCTCCGGAGGATAGCGCCGCCCCTCGATGTTCGGAATCTGAGCGGCGGTGAAGGCGATGACCTCGTACTGCGGATCGCGGCGGAAGACGACGTTGAAGTTATGGAAGTCACGACCGGCTGCTCCGAGAATCAGCACGCGAATGCGCCTCATGGTCTTCGCTCCTTTAGTCCGGAAGTTTTTCGGGGGCTCCCTCCTCCTCAGATCACACTCCCTTCCGGAATGACGGCGTTTTTCGGAATGATCACGATGCCCTCGCGGATATAGTAGTTGGGACCGTCGGCGTGTTCGAGTCCCGAGGCGTTCAGGATGCGAACGTTCGCCCCGATGCGCACGTTGCGATCGAGGATAGCTCGACGGATATGGGCTCCCTCGCCGATGCCTATTGGAGGAAGACCCCTTTCGCGATCCCTCGCGACCTCTTCGGATGAGGGGAAGAATTCCGCCCCAAAGACGATGACTCCCTCAAGCGAGACGCCGCGTCCTACGCGTGTGCGCAAACCGAGGATCGAGCGGTGGATCTCAGCTCCCTCGACGATCGAGCCCTCGGCGATCAGAGAGTCGGCGATCTGGGCGTCGCGAATCTTGGCCGGAGGGAGGTATCGCGGGCGCGTGTAGAGGAAGGCCGTCGGGTCCGCCAGGCGCAGGGGCGGCTGTGACCCGAGCATTCTCATCTGGGCGGCGTAGTAGGCGCTCAGAGTGCTCACATCATCCCAGTATCCGCCGTGCCAGTAGGCCCAGACGCGATATTTCGCGATGGCCAGCGGAAGCAGCTCAAGGCCGAGATCAAAGGGGCCGGCGACCTCTTCCAGAAGGCGCGCGAGCACCTCGTGTCGGAAAAGCGAGATCCCCGTGGCGACCAGATAGGGCTTCCCCTCAGGGGCCTCCTCCCCACGCAAACGACGCAGGGCCTCGCCGCGCGGCTCTTCCTGATAGTCCAGGACGCGCCACGTGGAAGGGTGAGCCCGCGAGCCGGCGATCTTCACAACGCCGCGCGCGCGAGCCATCTCCTCGTCGGCGGATACAACAACCAGAGTGACGTCGGCTCCCATTTCATGATGGAAGGCGACGACGCGATCCAGCGGAACATCCCCCACGTAATCTCCCGGCAGCAGCAGATACTGTCGCGCGGGCTGCGACTCGAAATGCCGCCAGGCGCGACGCAGGGCGTGCGTCGGACCTCGATACCAATCCTGACTCTCGGGCGTCTGTTCAGCGGCGAGGACCTCGATGAATTCCGCCGGTTCGGAAAAACGCCCCAGCCGGTACGTCTGCATGATATGTCGGTTGAGAGAGGCCGAATGAAACTGCGTCAGGACGTAGATCCTTCGCAGCCCCGCCATCAAACACCGACTGAGCACAAGATCAATGAGCCGGTATTTCCCCAAAAAAGGCAGAGCGGCCTTCGCGCGCTCAGCCGTCAGGGGGAATAGACGCGCGCCCTGCCCAAATCCGAAGACAATGGTCAAAACCTCTTCCCTAAGCGCGCGTGTGAGCGTCACCCCGGTCATGCCGCCTTCATTTTAGCCGATCCGGGCCGGGGGAGGCTACCGGACTCTGCGCGCTCGCGATCTGAAGCCGGTCGGGAATAAATCCTCGCCCCGGCTGTGTATCTTCTATGCAGAAGGCTTTCGGGTGAACACCGGGAGGGAAAGCGCTATGAGAGAGGGAAAAGGAGCGAAAGGGTTTGTCCTGGGGTTGATCCTTGTGGGATTCGGCCTCGGGTTCGCCGGGGCGCGGGAGACGTCCGTCGCCCCGCAGAAGTTTCAGCCGCGGATTCCTCGGGGGATTCCGGCCGACCTCTGGGAGATGATGATTCCCCCGGATAATCCGATGACCGAAGCCAAGGTCGCTCTCGGTCGGGATCTCTATTTCGACAAGAGGCTCTCGGTGGATAATACCGTGAGCTGCGCGACCTGTCATGACCCGCGCTTCGCTTTCACGGATGGGAAGCCTGTCTCCGAAGGGGTCGGAGGGAAGAAGGGAGCGCGGAATGCCCCGACGGTTTTAAACGCCATGTTCAATGAGGAGCAGTTCTGGGATGGGCGGGTGAAGACTCTTGAGGAGCAAGTCTTGCAGCCGCTCATCAATCCCGTCGAGATGGCTATGCCCTCGCACGACGCCGTCGTCGCGAAGGTGCGCGGTATCCCCGAATACGTGCGGCGCTTTCAGGAGGTCTTCGGAGGGCCCAACCCCGTGACCATCCAGAATATCGCCCGGGCGATCGCCGCTTTCGAGCGCACGCTCCTTTCCGGGGATTCGCCCTTCGATCGCTTTCTGGCCGGGGAGACCAATGCCATCAGCGAGGCGGCCAAACGCGGGTGGGAGCTATTCAAGGGAAAGGCGCGGTGCATCACCTGCCATGAGTTCAACCCTTCTTCGCCCTTCTTCACCGATTTCAAGTACCACAACATCGGCATCGGCATGAAAGCCTCGCGAAACTTCGAGCCGCTGGTGCGCCAGATCCAGCAGATGGCTCAAGAAGGGCGCCTGACCCAGGAGGCGCTGGATCGGCTCGCGCTGAGCGAAGGATTCTCGGAGCTGGGGCGCTTTCTGGTGACGCGTCAGCCGAAAGATCTGGGCGCCTTCAAGACCTCACCCTTGCGCGACATCGAGCTGACAGCCCCGTACATGCACGATGGGAGCCTGAAGACGCTGCGCGAAGTGATTGATTTCTACGACAAAGGGGGCGAGCCCAATCCGAATCTCGACGGAGGCATTGTGAAACTCAACCTGACCGAGCAGGAGAAGGCCGATCTGGAAGAGTTCTTGAAGAGTCTGACGAGCGACTGGGTGCGGCGGGTCGCTCGCGGAGAGATCACACTGGGCGCCGCAACGTCTGAGAATCCGACGTCGGTCGCCTCGCAGCGGGTGACGGCGCGCGGATCTCGATCTCTGAGGAGGTGAGAATCATGTGGCCCTTGAAATGGAAGAAGCGAGAACAGCAGTATCGCCAGCAACGCGAAGAGTTCTTCGAGGCCGTGAAGCGGCTCAATCGCCGTGAGTTCATGAAGATCGCCGGTCTCTCGGCCGCCGTCTTCACGGCCAAGACGGTCGTTCCCCCTCATTCGTTTCAGGTCGTGGACGTCGTGCGGGCCGAGCCGCAGGAGAAGCCCCTGTTTCGCTTCGCCTATATCTCCGATACGCACCTGTATGAGCGGGAGCTGAACGAGCGCTTCGTCAATGCGGCGCTTCGAGCCGTGCGCGACGTCAATGCGCTCGACCCGCCTCCGGACTTCGTCATCTTCGGGGGGGATCTGGCGCAGTTGGGGCAGCCCAAGGAGCTGGAGCTGGGCAAGCAGATCCTGAGCGAACTGAAAGTCCCCGTGAAGATGATGGTCGGCGAGCACGATTGGTTCCTCGATATGGGAGAGAAGTGGCGCGAGCTGTTCGGGCCGGAGAACTACTCGTTCGATCATAAAGGGGTCCACTTCATCGTGCTCATGAGCGTGAACGAGAAGGATTTCTGGACCGAGCGGAAGATGACGCCCATGGAGCGCATGCTCACGGTCGCGCAGTTGGATAATCCGATTCAGAGCCGCTTCGAGGTGGGCGAGGAGGGACGCGAGTGGCTGCGCCGCGATCTGGCGAAGGTCTCCCGAGACACGCCCATCATCATCTTCTCTCATTCGCCGCTCTACAAGTACTACCGCCCGTGGAACTTCTGGACCGAGGATGCTGAGGCCATCCACGAGATGCTCTTCCCCTTCAAATCCGTGACGGTGATCCATGGGCACACGCATCAGCTCCTGACGCACCGGATTCAGAACATCCACTTCCACGGGATGCTCTCGACGGCCTGGCCCTGGCCCTATGCTCCGGAGGGATTACCCAAATTGACCGTGCCTATGGAGCGGCCAGATCCCTTCGACGAAGCCGATGGGACGGGATGGGGGACGGTGGACGTGCATCGCGACGGCTATGTGGACAAGCACTACAACCTCTGGGGCCGGAACCCCATCACGGTCGCGAAGGCGTACCTGGAATCCTGGGGCAAGGAGGCCATCCCTCCGGCTCCTGAATTCCCACCGTATTAGGAGGAGGCGGCGATGAGACAGGCGAGACTTTTTCTGCTTCTCTTGATTGTGCTGAGCGTCCTGGGGATCGTGGCCACGCGCGAGCGTGGGGCGGCCCAAAATCCGGGACAGGAGGTGCGATCCTCCGGGGATCGGCTCGTTGTTCAGCTCTGCGATGGTGAGACGAAGATGGAGATCGCCGAGGCGCGCGTCGGGGAGGTCCTGTCTCCAGAGAAAGCGCGCGAGGTCGCGCGCCGGATGATGGCCGCTTACGCCGAGCAGCAGGCCAAGCAGGTCTCCAAGTGGACGGCGCGCGATCGCTTGACGTGGGAGCGCGAGCAGAAGCGCGTGATCGAGGAGGGGTATAAGCTCTTCCACGATTGGAAGGCTCTGGGAGGCACCATCGGCATCTCCTGCGATATGTGCCATCCCGATGCCTCGGTGACGCATCCGGAGACGTATCCGAAATTCCAGACGCAACTCAAACGCGTGGCGACCTTGCGCGATATGATCAACTGGTGCATCGAGAATCCGATGAAGGGGAAGCCCCTGTCTCCGGATGATCCGCGGATGATCGCGCTCGAAGCCTATATCACGAGCACGCGCAAGGGAGTGCCGCTCGATCCGGGTAAGCACTGAGGCTACGAGGACCCCGTTCCGGAGAGGCGGCCACGCAAGTGGCTGTAGTACTCGATCTCCTCGGGGTCCTCGATCCGGTATTTCTCCCAGATCGTCGCATGGCCGCGAACGGCCCGCAGGATGTCGGCCACAGAGGCGATGTCCTGGGGAAAGATGAGATTGAAATTGATCCCCGGAGCGCCCTCGCGGAGGAGCCTTTCGACGATCCCCAGGGTGATCTCCACACCCACTTGCATCGCTTCTTCTTTGCTCGCCGCCGTTTCCAATCGCTCCAGGACTCGACGCGGGACGGGAATGTGGAGCGCTGACTGCAGGAAGAGACAGCGCCGCACGCTCGTCAGCGGGATCACAGAGGGGAGAATCGGGACGGTGATCTCATGAGCCCGAGCGACGTCCACATAGCGCACATAGGCGTCGGGATCGGTGACGATATTGGCGATGATCCCTTGGGCTCCGGCCTCGACCTTTCGCTGCTGATACGCCATGTGCTTGGGCAGGGCCGACGCGGGATATTCCGGATGTCCGGCGACGAAGAGGTCCAGAGAGTACCCTTGCCGATCGCGATAGTCGCGCAGAAGTTCGACCAATTCGACCGTCGAGAATTTGAAGGCGTCCACCTCGCGCGATCGCTGCGGCGTGGGATCTCCGCGCAGAATGAGAACGTCGGAGACGGATTTCCGGTGCATCTCGTCGGCGCGGCTGTAGAGGCTGCGGACTGAGCCCTCGTCGCGCGCCGTCACATGGATGATGATCGGTGTCTGCGGTCGCCAGGCGCGAATCGTCTCCACGACGGCAAGAGGGTTCATGCGAAAGCTCCCGCCCGTGCTGTTGGTGACAGCGATGCCGGCGATGTCGAAATCTTTCAGGGCCTGAACCATCTCGCTCGTTTTCACGAGGGTCTTGTAGTTCATGGGCGGGCTGATCTCGACGGTGAACGTCTTCTCACCCGCTCTCGCTTTCACCTGAAGTATGCCAAGCAGTGCCATCGCCGTCTCCTCGCCTCGTGTGAGTAGGTTATAGCAGAAGCCTTCGGGCGGATTCAAGCACTCCCTCCCCCGAGGGGATCACGATCGAGCCGCGCGCGAAGCTTCGCGGCGAATGCTCACCTGACGCGTCGTCTCATCCACCCAGAGGATTTCGACCCGGTAGATGTGATCCAGGCTTCGACCGTGCGGAGACTCCGCCGGGGGAGGCTCTCCGCTCTCCGGCTCCGCGCGAAGGCTCGCCAGCGGCAGCTTCTCTCCCCATTCGATGGCGACGACGGCCGGAGAGGCAAGGATCTCGTCCAGGCCGAGATGTTCGAACATGTCTCGGGGATCATCCAGACGATAGAGGTCAATATGGTAGAAGGGCCATCGTCCGTGATGCACGGCGATGAGCGCAAACGAGGGGCTTATGATCTCATGGGGATCAATGCCGAGGCCTGCAGCCAGACCTTTCGCAAAAACCGTCTTCCCGGAGCCAAGGTCTCCGATCAGAAGAAAGAGCGCCGGAGCGTCCAGTTCGCGGATCGTGCGTTCGGCGAGCGCCTGCGTCTCCTCAGGCGAGTTGGTGAGGACCGTCTCCTGAGATTCCTTCATCCGTGCTCCCAACCAGGGCGAAGGCTTCGCTCAGATGGGCTGTGACATCCGAAGCGAGCAGGGCGCGCGCGCCCAGCCGACGGGCGGCCAGATCGCCAGCCAATCCGTGCAGATAGACGGCCGCCAGCGTCGCCTCCAGGGGATCTCTCCCCCGATCCTGCGCGAGGCATCCCGCTATGATCCCCGTGAGCACATCTCCTGACCCGGCCGTCGCCAATCCGGCATTCCCGGTGGGGTTCACATACACCTGCCCATCGGGCGCTGCGATGAGCGTCCGATGGCCTTTGAGCACAAGCAGAACGTGATAGGCGACGGCAAATTGGCGCGCGACCTCGACGCGCTGCGCCAGAACCTGTTCGGTCGTGCTCCCGATCAGGCGAGCCATCTCGCCCGGATGCGGCGTCAGGATCAGAGGCCGTTCCCGCCCGTGCAGCTCTTGGGGCCAGGGGGCCAGGTTGTTGAGTCCGTCCGCATCCAGCAGAATCGGACCGCGCGCGCGCGCGACCAGTTCCCGAACGAAACGGCGTGTGCTCTCATGCGTCGTGAGGCCGGGGCCAAGAGCCAGGACATCGCGCTGGGCGGCCAGCGCGAGCGCGCGCTCCAGAGCCTGTTCGGAGATTGTCCCTTCGGGAGTTTCCTCCAGAGATTCGGTCATTGCTTCCGCGACCTGCGCGACGATGACCGATTGGGCGCTGGCCACAGTGGCGACGGTGACCAGGCCTGCTCCCGCCGTCAGCGCGGCGCGCGCCGCCAAACAAGCGGCCCCCGGCTTCCCTCGCGATCCCGCAATCAAAAGGACATGCCCGTAGCTGCCTTTGTGACTGAGAGGATGTCGGCGCGTTCGAGACATCCATCGGCCGACGTCCGAAGCCTCCAGCAGATTCAGCATCGCTCCGACCGAATGAACCAGATCCTCGGGAGATCCGATCGGCACAGTGAGGACTTCTCCGGCATACAGACAGGCTGGAGGAAGGACGAGCGCTGGCTTGGGTGCTGTGAACGTCACCGTGAGATCCGCGCGCACAGTCGGCCCGATCGGATGCTCTCTATCGGCGGCCAGCCCCGAGGGGAGATCCAGAGAGACAATGCGCGTCGTTCGCATCGTCTGGGCGAACCGATCCAGATCCGCGATGACTTCGCCGTAGAGCCCTTCGGCCGGGCGTTCGAGCCCCGTCCCCAGAAGTCCGTCCACCAGCAGATCGTAGCGATCCAGATCCTGCCGGAACGCGTGCCATGTCTCCGACTCCACTCCCTCGAAGAAGCGGAGCTTCTCGGAGGTGCTGGCCAGATTCCGAATCGCCTCGAAGTTAACACGCGCATCTCCCGAGGTATTCGCCACGCGGCTGAACAGGAGCACGTCCACGCGGGCTCCGTGCATCCATGCCTGGCGGGCGAAAGCGGCTCCATCCCCTCCATTATTCCCCTTCCCGCAGAGGACGAGAACACGCCAACCGGAAAGGTCTCCGAACTTCCGCTCGATCGCGCGAAGCGTCTGTGCGGCCGCATTCTCCATGAGCAAAAGGCTCGGGATGCCGTAACGCTCCGTCGTCAGACGGTCTACTTCACGCATCTGGGCTGCCGTCAGCACCTTCATCGCTTCGTAAGTGTACCACAGGAGGGAGAGACGGAGCATACGGCATCGCGGACTGACGTGGCGAGATTCTCTGGGGAGAGAGGCCTACTCGCGGGCTCTCAGGGGAAGCCCAAGCGGTGCGCTCCACAGCGAGGCGCCCTCACTGCACGGTGAGTCGGATCTCGTAGACGAAGTTCGGTCCTCCGCGACCTCGCGCTTCGGTGACGCGCACGAAATAGCGCCCGAAGAGGGGCAGCGTCGGGAAGGTGATCGAGGGATCGCGCGTGTCCGAGCCGGTGTCCTCGCTCACCTTCACCGCTCCGAAAAAGAGTTCGAGCTTGAGCGTTGCTGGAGAGGAAGGGGTGAGCGTTCGGGCGCGCGCGGTGATCGTGAGCAGACGACCGCGTTCGCTGTCGAAGAAGAAGACATCGGCGTCTCCCGCCGGGTTGAGCGTCCCGGAGACCGGCGTGTCTGGGGAGAGCGGGTTCGCCTGGGCGAAATGGTCATTGGGTTCGTTTTCCTGGGGGCGCTCCGCACCGGAGAGGGTCACGACGACCTGGTAGAGGTAGTCGGGGCCTCCCTTCCCATCGAAACTCCGCACGCGGAAGATGTAGCGACCATCGGCGGGAATCGTGAATCGGAGCAGCGAATCCGTCGAGCCTTCAGCATCATCGTTCTCCGCGAGCTGCTGTCCGCGGCTATCAAAGAGCGTGATGACCGTATCCACGGGCGAAGCGGGGGTGAGCGAGCGCGCGTTCACGTCAAGCGTCACCTGCTGCCCGCGCCGCGCCTCGAAAGCGAAGAAGTCCACGTCGCCCGCCGGATGGATCGCGCCGCTGACGATGACATTTGGGGTGATCCCGTTGGCCTGCGCCAGCGAATTATTCGGCTCCGATTCCGTGAAGACCCCGGGAGGTGGAGACGGCGGCGTTCCCGCCAGCGTGATGAGGGCTTCGTAGGTATAGGACGGTCCCCCCTTTGAGCTGAAGTTGCGGATGCGCACGAAATATCGCCCCGAGCGAGGGATCTCGAACGTGAGGAAGGAATCCAGGGAATCACCGGCGTCGTCATTCTCGGCCAGTTGAGCGCCGGCGCTATCGAAGAGCGTCACGACAGTGTCGGCTTCCGAAGGCGGCCTGAGCGAGCGCGCATTGATGTCCACCGTCACCCGCTGACCGGCCGTGGCGGTGAACGAGAAGATGTCCACATCGCCTTCGGGATCCAGCTTCCCCAGAATGAGAACATCGGGAGAGATCGTCTGAGCCTGGGAGAAGGTGTTGTTGGGCTCGGATTCGTTCACTCGCGCGGGCGCGCCTCCGGTGAGGGTGACGGTCACCTCGTAGGTGAAGCTCTCTCCTCCCTTGTTCCCGAAATCGCGGATGCTGAAGGCGTAGCGCCCCGAGGTCGTGATGGGGAATTCCAGCAGCGAATCGAGCTGTCCCGGTGCGCGGTCATCGTTCTCGGCGATCTTTCGACCGCTGCTGTCAAAGAGGGCCACGACCGTATCGGCGGCCGAAGGGGGCGTGAGGGCCTTCGCTCTGACGTCGAGGCGGAGGCGCTGGCCCGCCGTCGCCTGAAAGCTGAAGAAGTCCACATCGCCCGAAGGATTGAGCACGCCTCGGACGGTCACGTTCGGCGTGAGCGCGTTCGCCCGAGCCAGAGAATCGTTCGGCTCGGACTCCGAGAGGAGGCCAGGGGCCGTCCCTCCGGTGAGCGTCACGCGCGCCCGGTAGCTGAAGTTTGGCCCCCCGCGCTGCGCGACATCGCGGATGCGAATGACATAGCGTCCCGCCGTCGGCAGAGTGAAGCGCAGCAGCGAATCCCGCACGCCCGGCGATTCATCGTCGTTCTCGGCGAGCGGACGCCCGCTGCTGTCATAAAGCGTCACGACCGTATCGGCCGGAGAAGGAGGCGTGAGCGATTGCGCCTCTATGTCTACGGTCACCTGTTGCCCGGCTCCCGCTTCGAAAGCGAAAAAGTCCACATCCCCGTGGGGATTGAACGTGCCTCGGAGGGTGACATCGGGCACGATCAGATTGGCTGTCGAGAGTGTGTTGTTGGGTTCGGTCTCGCTCACGTCGCTTGTCGAAGCAAAGGAAGGGTGAGCCGAAGCATCCAGGGATCCGCTCGCACTCTCGAAGCGAAAAGTGAAGACGAGCGTCGCTTGGGATGGCCGAGGGATTGGTCCGCCGGCGCTTGTGATCTCGATCAAGTAGGTCGTACCGGCTCTCGCGCTCAGAGTGAGCTGCGAGTGGGCGAAAAATCCCCAGTCGTCGCCACAGGCCAGTTCTTGAAAGGCCGCGCAGGAGCCCGTGTAGACGGCGATCGCCGTGTCATATCCGCTCCCGAGCGTGCTCAGCGTGATCGTCCCCGCGCTGGGCGCTGTGAAGCGGTACCAGACGCTGTGGCTGTTGCGTCGCCCCTGCGTGCACGACTGAGGCGGATCGGTTGCCGCCTGTGTGGCCATCCACACGTCCACGCGGTCCACAAATGAGGGGCCGGAGATCACGCGCGCCGAGGCGCAGTCGTCGTGGTCGGGACGTACAACGGGTGCGTTCAGGATGATGTTGACGTCCTCCAGGACCATGCCGGGAAAGATCGTGATGAGCGCGCGATCGTTCGGATCGTCGCGATCGGATTCGTTGGGGCCGCTGTAGAACTCGCGCGGGGCGGGTAGCGGAGCCGGAGGATCCAGAGGACCGACGCGGGCAGCTCCCTCGAAGCGAGGATCAATGGGTTCGATCTCGACCGTGTAAGTGCCCGGGGGGAGCCCGCTGATCTCGTAGTATCCGAGCAGATCCGGATCATCCGAACCCACCCATCCCAGGCGGAAGTCCTTGTCCGATGTGGGAATGGTTCCGATATGCCGGTACCCGGAGACGGTGGAGATGGCCGTGACCCGAGGGTCGTCCACCTTCCGCGCGATCACGTTAGCGCCCATGAAGCCCACGCCGTCAGCATAGAGGATGCGCCCGCGGATCGTCCCTGTCGTCGCTTCGAAGTCCGGCGCGGGATAGAGGCGGGAGATCGCCGCGCGATCGTCCAGATGTAGCGTCGTCCATTCTTCCACGCGGAACGAGGCGGTGAAGAGGGGGAACATCGTCGGGACCGTGTGATCGTTTCCGGGATCGGAGTCGAAGACGGCCTCCGTGTTGAGCTGCGAATGATCCAGGCCGAGGAAATGGCCGACTTCGTGCGTGAGAATCCCGCGCAGCCGGTCGAGCGCCGTGGCGAATCGCCCGTTGATGAGGATCATCCCCTGAAGGATCTCCGTCTCGGTCATCGCGAGCAGTTGCGCCCAGGCGGCCACTCGCGCGCTGCTCCCTCGCCCAAGGAGGACTTCCATGACGCTTCCATCGGAATCGAAGATGACGGGGTTCACGCAGATCCGGTATTGCTGGCATTTCCCGATGATCTCGTTGAGGAAAGCGAGCACGTTGGCTCCGGTCACGTCTCTGTCCGTGAAACCGGCCGGTTGAAACCGCACGCGCGCCGTCGGGACACTGGCCCACGTCCCAAAGACCTGCTCGACAAGCTCCCGCGCCTGCTCCGGAGTAAGCGGGCCGAGCGCTCCTTGATCGAGCGTGTACGGAATGGGCCGCGACGGATTCCATCGGAAGGGCGCGCCCGTTCGCGTGACCGCCAGGGGGCCGCCGGCCCGAAGGCGAGGGGTTATGAAGAACGGCAGGGTGACATTGAACCCGAAGCCGAGAACGAGAATGAGAGCGATCTTGCGAATCATGTCGAGAACCTCCTCATGTCAGATCACGAATCCCCGATCTGTGGCACAGCCCTTGCACAATCCAAGGACATCGCCTTTTCGCATCCCCTCTCATCTTCGGGGGCCATCGTAGAGCGTTCATCGAGCGTCGGCAAGAGGAGGATTGCGGGCCCTGGGGGATGTGGCTTGCGCAGCATGAGAGAGCAGGGGTAAGATCAGGGGCGATGGAGCGGGAGCGGCCTTCCGAGCGCATCTCTTCCGGGAGCTTGTGGGCGCAATTGCGCGAGCGGGCCCGTCAGACCGAGCGAGAGATTATCGAGGAGTTCCCCGAGTGGCCTCAGTGGAAGCGGCGCGCGCGCCGGTGGGGGATCGTGGGGCTTCTTCTGGGCCTCGCGGGAGTGGGAATGTGGGAGTTGTGGGGATGGCTCTCGCAGCGAGCCGAGATGCAGCGTCAGCGCGAGCGGGCGCGGATCATCCAAGTCATCAGCCCTCTGGGCGAAGTGCGGGAGGAGACGGTGGAGTTCGTCTGGCGCCCGTCGCCGATCGCCGACTATTATGTCGTCGAAGTGAGCGATCTGAGCTATCGGGTGATCTGGCGCAGTCCGCCCATACAGCAGGTCGAGCTTCGATTGCCCGATGCGGTGCGCCGCACGCTGCAACGCGGAGAGCGATATCTGTGGCAGGTCCGAGGGTTCACCGAAGAAGGGGACGAGGTGGCTAATTCCTTCTTCGAGGAGATCCTCATCGTGCGGTGACGCGCGCGGCTCTTTTTCGTCGAGAGGGTAAGGTCGAAGAGAGTCCTTCGGTAGATAAAAACGCGCGCTCTCTGGTACTATTACTCCCTGCAAGCTCTTGCGCGGTGGCGGCTCAGGCGAAACCAAGGAGTGGGGATGTGTGGAAAAGAGGGGGAGCGATTCTGATCGTGATCGTGGCCTTCCTGATGGGGGCCTGGGCGCGTGAGGAGCTGTCGCCCGGAGAGGCGCGCCAGTTGATCGCCACAGTCGGAGGTCTCCAACTCCCCAAGGAAAACGTGCATATTCGCCGGATAGATCGCCTGGGGGATCGCGATGCCGTCGTGGAAGCCTTCGTCCTGACGGCGTTCAAGTTCACGCGCCAGGAGGATCGGTGGGAGGTCACAGAAGTGCGCGTGGGCGATCGTCAGTGGGAGAGCATCGAGCTGGTGACGACGGCGGTGCGCGCGGAGAAGATTCGACGCACGATCTCCGATTTGCGCGAGGTGGCCACGGCTCTGGAGAGCTTTCGCAAGGAGCGGGGCTTCTATCCTCCGGTGGCCACGTTCGCCGCGATGCTCGATCATCTGGTGCCCCGGTATTTGCCGCGAGTCATCCGGGAGGATCGGTGGCATCGTCCCTTCCTCTACGCCATCACGCCGAAGGGGTATCGCCTGGAGTCGCTGGGCCCGGATGGGCGGCCGGGCACCGGAGACGAGATCGTCATCGAGAATGGAGAGGTCATCTCTCCGCGCGCCTCGTCCTGAGGGGAGAGAGGTATGGAGGAGCGGGAGCGTCTGCAGAGACGTCATCGGCTCGCCTCGCAGATTCATGCGGCGCTGCTTTTGAGCGCCCTCCTCTATTTCCTGGTGAGTTACTTCTTCAGCCAGACGTCGGGTATCTCTGTGGCGTCGGCCCAAGAGCATGGATTGTGGCGGCAAGGGATCTACGGCCTGGCTTTCGTGATGGGCATCGGGGTGATCCTGCTCCGTCGGTGGCTTCTTGGCCTGAGGCGATTGGCGCGTGTCATGCAGCAGCAGGGCGTCGAAGGCGCGATCGAACATCTGGTGAAAGCGACGCTGCTGCTGGGCAGTCTCAGCGAATGTGTGGCTCTTCTGGGTTTCGGATTGAGCCTGAGGACACGTGTGTTTGAGGACATGTGGAGGGTGGGCGGAATCGGGGCGATCCTTTTGCTCTACACATATCCGTGGCGTTCCGCGTGGTCGCGCGCGCTTGAGCGCGCACGTCAGGCATAATAAGGAGGAGGGATGATTGAGAAGAGGCGCATGTCATCGGCGAGGTCTTTGATGTGTTCCACTTTCCGAGCGTGGGGGGGGGTGCTTGTGACTCTCGCCCTTCTGGGGGGGAGGGAGAGCTTGGCGGCGCAGGTGATTCTCAAAGGGAGATCGAGCGCGCCCTCTCCGCAACGCGACCAGGCGACGCTGAAGCCGCGTGTGGAGGCCTTGCTCACCTATGGCGAGGCCATGCGCGCGGCCATGCGGGGGGACTACGTGCGCGCACTCGATCTGTTGCGGAAGGTGGCGGCGCTGGATCCGACAGCTCCCCAACCCTATATCACCATGGCCGAGCTGTACTATCAGCTTCGCAATGAAGCGGAAGCCCGGCGCGCCGCCGAGCGCGCGCTCGAGCGGGACGGGAACGCGGTCGGAGCCCATCGGATTCTGGGGCGCATCTGGCGCGAGGAAGCGCTGGCGGCTCGCGATCCGAACAAGGCGCGTCAGGCCATCGAAGCCTTTCGGAAGGTCGTCCAGCAGGACGATCTGGACATCGAGGCCTGGCAGTCGCTGGCTCAACTGTACGCCTTTTTGGAGGATACAGACCGGTTAAAGGAAGCACTCGAACGGTGGACCGGAAGCGATCCGACGGCTGATGAGGCCTTCTATCGGCTGGCTCTGATCTACTTTGACCGAAGGCAATATCGGCAGGCGGCCGAAAATGCCGCGCGCGCCCTGATGAATCAGCCCGAATCGGAATACGCCATCCTGCTGGCCAAGTCGCTCCTCTATCAGGGGCACACGAGCGAAGCCCTCCGGACCTATCGGGAGGCCCTCGATCGCGACCCAAGCAACAGCGAGCTGCGAATCAGTTACGCCGAGGCGCTCATCTTCTCGGGCCGATACGATGAAGCCATCGGGATCTTGCAGCGTATCCTGGCCGAGCAGCCCAAGAACCTGGAGGCCTTGCGCTTGACCGCGCAAGCGCATCGTCGCGCGGGGCGTCGCGCGGAGGCCATCGAGACCTTGAAGAGAGCGCTTCGGGAGAGCCCGCCCGGAGAGAGCCTGAACCTGCGCTTTGTCCTGGCTCAGACTTACGAGGAGGTCGGGCACGTGGACGAAGCCGTGGCCACTTACGAGGAGATCCTGAAGGCCTTGCAGGCTCCCGATGGGACCGTGCCCGAGCGCCATCGGGAAGCCGCCGAGATGGTATTGACCAACATGGCCCTGGCCTATCGGCAGGCGGGACGGCGGTCGCAAGCCTTCGAGATTCTGGAGCGCATGCGGCGCATCCTCGGAGAAGAGAATCCCCGGCCAGACCTGCTCATCGTGGATACTTTTCGCGAGGAACGAGACTTCCAGGCCATGCTCGCACATGCCCAGCAAGCGGCCGCGCGCTATCCCAAGGAGCTGCGCTTCCGACTTCTTCAGGCTCAGGCCCTCGGACGGCTCGGACGCCTGGAGGAAGCCCTTCGCCTGCTGGATGGATTGCTCACGGGGCTGAGCGAGGATCTGGACGTGCTCTCCACAAAGGCGCTCGTGCTGAGCGAAGCCGAACGCTATGCGGAAGCCGAAGCCGTCCTTCAAGAGGCCCTTCGGCGCGATCCGCGCAATAACGGATTGCTCATTCAGTTGAGCCTGATCCAGGAACGATTGGGACGCTTCGCCGAAGCGGAAGCCACGTTGCGTCAGGTGCTCGAACGCGATGCCGATAATGCGACGGCCCTCAATAATCTGGGCTACTATCTGGCCGAACGAGGCGAGCGTCTGCAAGAGGCTCTGGAGTTGATTCGCCGCGCTGTGAATATCGAGCCCAATAACGGCGCCTTCCTGGACAGCCTGGGGTGGGTCTATTTTCAGCTCGGGAATCTGGAGGAAGCCGAGCGGTATCTCGAACAAGCCGTCCTCTATCAGCCGCGCGACGCGACCATCCATGAGCATTTGGGCGATCTCTATCATCGCCAGGGCAAGCTGGATCGGGCGCTTCAGGCCTATGAGCGCGCCCTGCAACTGGCGACCGAATCGCGCGAGCGCGAGCGCATCGAGCGGAAGCTGCAGCAGCTACGACAGGTGAAAGGGCAGAAGTAGCGCGCCTCCTGGGAGCAGCCGCCGAAAAGCCGGACCGAAAAGACTTCGGAACGATCTTTCCCAAAAGCGCGTCGTGCGCGCTCTCAACCTGACGGGGGGTGAGAGATGAAACGGATGGGTTTTGTCCTCGGCCTCCTGCTGTGCCAGATCCTCACGGGGGCGTCGGGAAGCCGCGAGGCGCTCTGGCCCCCGGATGCCCGCGGGGAAGAGGTGCGCTTCCTCCCGGAGCATCTGGAATGGTGGATCTATGAGGGGATCAATTACGAGCGGAGACAGCGCGCTCTTCCTCCGCTTCTGTGGGATGCCGCCTTGGCCGAGGCCGCGCGTCGGCATAGTCGCGATATGGCCGCGCGCGGGTTTTTCGGACATCTCACGCCGGAAGGGGAGGATCTCCCGGCGCGCTTGCGCGCTGTGGGGATCCGGCGGTACCAGCGGGCGGCTGAAAATCTCGCCCTCACCTTCGACTCCATCTATCCGGTGGGCACGACGATCCATCAGTGGATGATGAGCCCCGGGCATCGGCGCAATCTTCTCGGGCCATTCACGCGCACCGGTGTCGGCGTGGCCGTGACGTCTCGGGGAGCCTATTGCGTCACGCAAATCTTCCTGGATCGGTGATGCGACTGAGCGTTCCTTCTTTCGCCAAGATCACCTGGATGCTCGAAGTCCTCGGCCCGCGTCCGGATGGATACCACGAGATTCGCGCGGTGCTGCAGACCGTGGATCTGGCCGATATGCTCCATTTCGAGCGGACGGAAGGGGGGATCGAAGTGAGCTGTTCCCATCCGGATGTCCCCGAAGACGAGGGAAATCTCGTCTTTCGAGCAGCTCATTTGCTGCAGCGCGCCCGGGGGATCCGGGCAGGAGTTCGCATCCGGATCGAGAAGCGCATCCCTGTGGCGGCCGGGCTGGGAGGGGGAAGCAGCAACGCGGCCATCGCGCTGCTGGCTCTCGGGCGGCTCTGGGATGTGGCACTTGAGCCCGATGAGGTGCTGCAGCTCGGACGGACCCTCGGATCGGATGTCCCCTTTTTCTTCTTCGGCGGGACCGCTCTGGTCGTCGGGCGCGGCGACGAGGTCTATCCGCTGCCCGAGGTGCAAGCCGAATATCTGCTGCTCGCTCATCCCGGCTTCGCCGTCCCCACGCCCTGGGCTTATCGCCAATTGACAAAGCGGGACATAGCCGGTAACATTTCTCTTTGCTCGCGGACCTTTCACCGAATCGTGCGGAAATCCGAAGGGGGGGAGAAAGCGCCACGTCCTTCGGAGATCGCCGTGGGGAACGATTTCGAAGAGATCATGCGGAGGCAGTATCCGGAATGGGCCGAAGGACTCGATCTCCTGCGGCAGCAGGGAGCGCAGGCCGTGGGCCTCTCCGGAAGCGGGCCGACGCTCTTTGCGGTCTTTGAAGGGGAACGCGAGCTGAGGCGGGCTGAGGACGCACTGGCGTCGCGCCGATGGTGGCGCGCGCGAGCGCGCACGTTGACCCGGCCTCAGTACTGGGAACGGCTGAGAGCCGGCGGCGTGTGACCCCGACACGGAGCGATATATGCTGGAGGGTGGTGAAACTGGCATCACACCGGCCTTTGGAGCCGAGGTTGAAGGTTCGAGTCCTTCCCCTCCAGCCATTTCTCTTTCACCCGAAAGAACCCCCGTGTGCTCCTCTCCGGGATACGACAAGTATGACTGACGCGACAGAGGGCCAAGCCGATGAATGAGATGAAGATCTTCTCCGGAAATTCCAATCGAGCCCTGGCTGAGGAGATCTGTCAGTATCTGAAAGTCCCGCTGGGCGATGCGTTCTTGGGGCGGTTCAGCGACGGGGAGATTCAGTTTCAGATCCTGGAGAACGTGCGCGGCGCCGATGTCTTCGTCATTCAATCCACATGCCCTCCGGTGGATTCGAATCTCATGGAGCTGCTGATCATGCTGGATGCCTTCCGGCGGGCTTCGGCGCGACGGATCACGGCGGTGATCCCCTACTTCGGGTATGCGCGGCAGGATCGAAAAGAGAAGCCGCGCGTGCCGATCTCGGCCAAGCTCGTCGCGGATCTGTTGACGACAGCGGGAGCGTCGCGCATCCTGGCCATGGACCTGCACGCCGGACAGATCCAGGGGTTCTTCAGCATCCCGGTGGATCATCTCTTCGCCGCTCCCGTGCTCGTCGAGTATTTCCGAAAGAAGGCGATTCCGGATCTGGTCGTCGTTTCTCCCGATGCCGGAGGGGTCGAACGCGCCCGCGCTTACGCGAAGCGCTTGAATGCGGAGCTGGCTATCATTGACAAGCGGCGCGAGCGGGCTAACGTCGCCGAGGTGCTGCACATCATCGGAGAGGTCCAGGGGCGCACGGCGCTTATCGTGGACGATATGATTGACACGGCGGGGACTCTGACCGAGGTGGCCGAGGCCCTGCTGAACGGAGGAGCGCGCCAGGTCTATGCCTGCTGCACGCATCCGGTTTTCTCCGGACCGGCCATCGAGCGCATCGAGAAGGCCCCGGTTGTGGAGGTCGTCGTGACCAATACGATTCCGCTCTCGCCGCGGGGGAGGTCCGTTTCGAAGATCACCTGCCTGAGCGTCGCGCCGCTTCTGGGCGAAGCGATTCGCTCGATTCACGAAGAGACGTCCGTCAGTCGCCTCTTCATCTGAGAGACAACAGGCAGGCACACGCGGCGCACGAGAACACAAGAAGGAGGGCAGCAGCATGAGTCTGTTGGACGTGATCATACCGGCGGAAGTACGCGCGCGGCTGGGTAAAGGGGGAGCGCGCCAGTTGCGCCGCCTGGGGAAGATTCCGGCCATCCTCTATGGGGGGAGAGAGCCGTCGGTCCCCCTGGCCGTCGAAAAGGCGCGCGTGCTGGAGATCTTCCGACGCTATGGGCATACGAGCATCTTCTCGCTGGCGGTGAACGGGCAGACGGTGCCCGTGATCATCAAGGACTGGCAGCTTGATCCCATCACGGGCGTGCTTCTTCATGTGGACTTCCTGCGCATTGATCTGACCCGACCCACGCGCGTGAAAGTTCCTGTGGAGCTTGTCGGCGAAGCTGTGGGCGTCAAACAGGGGGGACTATTGGACTTCGCGACGCATGAGCTGGAGATCGAATGCCTGCCGGCGGAAATCCCTTCGCGCCTTCAGGTGGACGTGAGCGGGCTGGGAATCGGAGATCACGTGGCCGTGAAAGATCTCCGGTTGGAAGACCGTGTGCGAGTTCTCGATGATCCGGAGCGGGTGATCGTGAGCGTGCTCGCTCCGCGCATGGCCGCTGAGGAGGAGCTCGCGGCAGCCCCGACGGCTCCGACCGAGCCGGAAGTGATCAAGAAGGGAAAGGCCGAGGCGGAAGAGGAGTGACGACCCCGGATGAAGCTCATCGTGGGATTGGGGAATCCCGGACCGGCTTATCGGCGAACGCGGCATAATCTCGGATTTCGCGTCGTGGATCGCCTGGCCGAGGACGTGGGGAGCGCATGTGAGCGGCACGAGGCGGATGCACTTGTGGGGGAGGCCAGCGTGGAGGGAATTCCTCTGCTGTTGGCCAAGCCCCAGACGTATATGAACCACAGTGGGCGCGCCGTCGAGGCCCTCGTGCGACGCTATGGCGTCCTGCCGGAAGATCTGCTCGTCATCCTCGATGATCTCGCTCTCCCTCTGGGGACGATTCGAATCCGACCCCGGGGGAGCGCCGGCGGACATCGCGGTCTGCACTCGGTGATCGAAGCGCTCTCCACCGAGGCGTTCCCACGCCTGCGCTTGGGGATCCGACCGCTGGGCGCCTCCGACATCGCCGATGTGGTCGCATTCGTTCTCTCTCCTTTTGAACCCGAGGAAGAGCCGCTTGTGGAGGAAATGATTCATCGAGCCGTCGCAGCGGCCAAGATGTGGGTCTGCGCGGGAATGGAGAAAACGATGGCCCAGTTCAATGTCCGGCCGCATCGGCGAGCACAGGAGGAGATCCGCCTCTCTCAGGCCGAATGCGTCTCAGAACCCAGAGGGCCCACCTGAGGCGGTCCTCTGGCGGTCACATGGCCGCTCTTGTTCGGATGCGCGCCAGGGACCGGATCTGACCGACTCCTCGCTCCGACAAGCGTGCGGAGCTGTTCGAGGATTAAGAACATCCGTGAGGAGGGAAAGACGTGAGAAAGTATGAGCTTCTATTCATCGTTCGCCCGACTCTGTCCGAGTCAGAAGTCACGGCTCTCATCGAGCAGGTGAAAGGGCATATCGGGAATCTCGGGGCGACCCTCACAAACGTTCAAAACCTCGGGCGTCGCCAGCTCGCCTATGAGATTGATCACGTGCGGGAGGGGACGTATGTCCTCATGCACTTCGAAGGGAATGGGACGGAAGTAGCCGAGCTGGATCGTCGCCTGCGCGTCTCGGAGGCCGTCCTCCGCCACATCATCATCCGCATTGACGAGGAGTTGAAACGAGCCGAACGGATGAAGCGTCGGCGGCAGCGCAAGGCCGCGCGTCGCGCGCGCGCAGCGGCTTCGCGACAAGCCCGAGAGGAGAAAGCGGCTGCGAAGAAAAAAGGAGAAGAGGGAGAGAAGTAGCTCCGAACATTTCGGAGTGAGATTTCTCAAGGAGGTGAGCGGTTATGGCAGCGACTGAGGCAGGAAGTATCGCGACACCCGGTGGGGCCGTGACCCCACCGCGCGTCCGGCGTCGTCGCGAATGCCGATTCTGTCGGGAGAAGGTGGATCTGATTGATTACAAGGACGTCGAGACGTTGAAGGCCTTCATCCCCGAGCGAGGGAAGATCATGCCGCGTCGCTTATCGGGGGTGTGCGCGCCGCATCAGCGCCTGTTGACGCGCGCCATCAAGCGCGCGCGCAATATGGCTCTCTTGCCCTACGTGACCGATTGAGCCCTTCTGGGGATTCTAGGCGAAGGGTCCGGGAAACGCTCGCTCGGTCCCACCAGGGCGAGAGAAGAGCTTCGCCAAGGAGGAGGCAGGAGATGGCGACCGTTGAGGTTCTCCTCAGGGAGGATGTCGAGAATCTGGGACGTCGAGGACAGGTCGTGCGGGTGAGAGCCGGATATGCGCGGAATTATTTGCTGCCGCGCGGTCTGGCCGTGCTCGCCACGTCCGGGAATCTCAGGGCGATTCAGCAAGAGAAACAGCTTCTGGAACGCCGCGAAGCGCGCGAGCGCACGCAGGCCGAGAAAGTGTCCGAACGGCTCCGGGACATGGTGCTCACGTTCTCCCGGAAGGCCGGAGATCAGGACGTGCTCTTTGGTTCGGTCACGGCGCTGGATATCGCCCACGCGCTGGCCGAGCAGGGGATCGAAGTGGATCGGCGAAAGATCCTGCTGGAGCATCCGATCAAGCACCTGGGCGAGTACACGATTGCGATCAAGCTCCATCGCGACGTGACGGCCCAGCTCAAAATCCAGGTCGTTCCAGAAGAGAGCGACTGAACGGAATTCTTGAAGAGATCCTCGCGCGCCCCGAGCGCCACGTGCGGAAAGGAGAGGCCCTCGCCTCCCCAGCGAGGGCCCCGCGGGTGCTCAGAAGACGAGTTTCACCGCGAGCTGCAAGATGCGAGGATCGAACGTCTCGGTGGGCGTGCCGAAGTCGGCGCGGCGGACGAGCTTGCCTGCGTTTGGTCCGCTGGTAGCCAGCGTGTACATGATCGCGTTGACGCTCGGCAGAGCGCCCGAGAGCGAGATCGTTCGAAAGTTCGTCCGATTGAGGATGTTGAATCCTTCGAAGATGACGTGCAGCTTCGCTCTCTCGCCCAGAGCGATCTCGCGCGTCACACGGGGATCCAGGCTGACGAAGGTGAAACCCCGGAAGGTGTTGCGTCCAAAACCTGGCACGCGATCCGTTCGAGCATTGGTGTCATTGTTGAGATCGGTTCCGACCAGAGCCGAATACGCCGGAGCGGAGTGCGCCGTGAGGATGCCGCTCACGGACCATCCCCCCAGAATCGCGCGCGCGACGCGGCTGGAGAGGCCCCGAGCATAGGCGAGATCCCAGATCCAACTGAGGACGAAGCGCTGAGGGATGTCCGTGTAGCTGATTCCCCGATCATCGCGCAGGTTGAAGGGGTCTTGAACCTGCTTGGCATCGTCTCCGCTGCTGAAGGCGACGACCGAGGTAGCATCCGGCGTGTCGTCAATGGCTTTGGAGATCGTGTACGAGAGGAGGAACTGGACGTTATGCGAGAACCGCTTCTGAACCTGAAAGATGGCTCCGTGATAGATCGAATTCGCCGTGCTCTCAAAGAGACTGATCCGCACAAACTGCGGGAGCAGACGTCCCGGGAAGCGGCGATACGTCCGGATGCCTTCCCCCACCAGTTCGATCTGCGCCAAAACAGGCGGGAGCAGGTTGATATTACGCGTGCGGTGCAGATGCGTCCCCTTGACGGCCAGATAGCTCACCGAGATGGAGAGATCGCGCAGAAGCTCGTATTCGAATCCGAGACTTCCCTGCTGCACATAGGGGTTGACGTAATCCGGAGCGAAGACGAAGATGCTCGGAGGCGAAGGGACGCCTCCGGCCGGAGGCCGATCGAATCGCTGCGGATAGGTGGGCACCAGATCCCCGGTGAACGTGAGCACGCGCACGTTGATCGCGTTCTGCGAGTGGGCTTGCGCCGCCATGATCGAAGGCGTCCGCGCGTAGAAGAAGCCGTAGCCCCCGCGAATCACCAGCCGGTTGTTCGCCAGAGGATTCCACGCGAATCCGAATCGCGGAGCGACATTGTTCGTGTCAAGATTGATCCGATCGGTCCGCAAGCCGAGGGAAGCCAATCCCGGATCCGGATTCCGCGTCGGAGGATCGGCGATGTCTTGCAGATCGTAGCGGAGCCCGATATTGAGCGTCAGGCGCGGAGTCACGCGCCAGTCGTCCTGAACGAAGGCGGCGAATTCGCTGTTGTGGGGGAATGTGAGCGGTCCCGTTGTCCCCTCTCCGGCGAAGGCTTGCACGTAGCGCGAGGGTCGGCCCGTCGCGAACTGAGCGAGGCTGTCAAAGAAATATTGCCCGCCGAACTGTCCGGGGAAGAAATTCTTGATCCGATCAATGTTGATGTCCACGCCGAATTTGAGCCCGTGCTGACCGATGAGGGCGGAGAGGTTGTTGACGATCTGGTATCGGCGGATCCTCGTCTCGCGGGGGCTGAAGAAATTGCGCCCGATCGTCATCACGACGCGTCCGCGCTCGCGGATCTCCGCTTCGGGCTTATCGCTGTTAGCTCTGCCCGGCTGCTTATCGCGAGCGAACTGAAACCGAAGCTCGTTCAACCAGCGCGCCGTCAGCGTTGATTGAAGCGAGAGCGTGAGTGTATCGGTCCACACGAGGCTATCGCCTGTGTGTTCCAGAGCGCTCGTCTGGCCGGGATTTTCGAGATTCCCCCCGGTGAAGCGTTGGGCATTGTAGCGCCCGCTCAGACGATGCCCCGTCGAAATCTGCCAGTCCCCTTTCCCCATGTAGACATCCTGATTGAATGTGCGCGTGTAGCTCTGGGCCAGAGCCAGGAGCGATTGAAAGGCGCGTTGCGAGTCCGGGTCCGAAGGGGGGACGAATCCCGGCCCTCCGGGGATGACCACGTTGGGCAGATTTTGCCGTTGTCCATCGTAGAGGAAGAAGAAGAAGGCCTTGTCCTTGACGATGGGCCCGCCCACGGTGCCGCCGAACTGATTGATATGAAAGGGCGGCTTCGGCAATCGGCGCGCATTGCTGAAGAAGTCATTCGCATTGAGCGCCTTGTCGCGGTAGTACCAGAAGGCCGTGCCGTGAAAGTCGTTCGTCCCGGATTTGGTCACGACGTTGATGACCGCCCCTCCGGCTCGGCCGAATTCGGCGGAATAGCTGTTGGTGTTCACTTGAAATTCCTGCACGGCATCGAGGCTGAACTGATAGGGGGCGCGTCCGGATCCCGTCCGTCCGAGCGTTTGGCCGAAGAACGTGTTGTTGTTGTCCACGCCGTCAATCTGCAGGCTGTTGAGCGGTCCGCGCAATCCGCCAAAGGCGAGGTCTCCGGCGCGATGATCGCGCGTGACGCCCGGCGTCAGCAAGATGAAGTCAAGAAAGTTTCGGCCCAGCGCGGGCAAGTGCGCGACCGCCCGGTCATTCACCGAAGCGGCAACGTGCGTGCGCGTGACCTCGACGGCTGGAGGCTCCGCCGTCACCGTCACGACTTCAGCCAGGGCGGCTGCCTGCAGCGTGAGATCGAGCGTGAGCGTCTGTCCCACCATCAACCGAAGGCCGCTGCGCTTGAGCGTTGCAAAGCCCGGCGCTTCTGCCGTCAGCTCGTACTCGCCGACCGGAAGAAGCGGGAGATAGTAGTAGCCGGCTTCGTTGCTCGTCGTCGTGCGCTCTAGGCCCGTGTTCACATTGCGCACGGTGATTTTGACATTGGGGATCACAGCGCCCGTCTGATCCGTGACTGTCCCCTTGAGAATCGCATCCGTCGCCTGAGCGAAGGCGATCCCCCAAAGCCCTCCGAGAAGCAAGATCGCTATCGCTCCGATCTTCGCGCGTCCGGTTCTCTTAGGCGTCATAAACATTTTCTCCTCAGGCTGGTCTTTTCCCACTCAGGTCGAAAAGATTTATCTTCTCGCCCTGTAGGAATGGGGCGATTATACGCCGGAGCATACTCGGCTTGTCAACGAAAGAATGACGAAGTTATTCGCGCGCTCTCCAGATCGTGACTCCATTTCCTTCTGCAGAGAGCCCTCAGAGGGGGCAACAGACAAGGGCCCGGGGTGAAGCGAAGCGGCGGCGGAATCCCATGTGGGACCAACCCCCATTCCACAGAGAGCCCTCGAAGAGGGCGACAGACAATAGCCTGGGGTGAAGCACGAGCGGAACCCCAGGACACGGGACCCCCAATTATTCATCCCCGAGCCCGCGGAGCGGGCGGCACACCGGGTCAGAAACCTGACGACGGAGATGACGCCGTTTGCGCATCTCCCGATGCGATGAGCTGGCGCGCGTGAGCCGGACCCGTTGGGTGACAACCCCGTGTGTCACCCCCTTGGGGGGCTCTTGGGGAATGGGGGGCCTCGCGGTTCCGTTCCTAGGTCTCACGCCCTAGGCTATTCTCTGCCGCCCGCCAGAGGCGGGCTCTTTGCGGAATGGGGTCCATTTTCTTTGGGAGGGGGAAATTTTTGGTTCGCGGTTTCCTGGGGCTCGCGCCCCAGGCTATTTTCTGTCGCCCGCGTGCGCGATTTTTTAGTCCTCCCTCATCTTGAAGGCAGGCGCGCCGATCGAGATCGGTTGATCCCTATCTCGTGCGCGACGTATTGTATCCTGTGTGAGTGGCTGGACCTATTGGTCGCCACTGTGGAGGGGTGGGCCGGTCACTCGTTCGTTGTGGAAGGGGTGGAATCCCGCTATAATCCCGGTGTCAGGCTGAAAAAGCATGAAGATTGATGGCATTCTTCTGGCGGCAGGGCTCTCGCGGCGCTTCGGTCGTCCCAAGCAACTCATCTTGTGGCGGGGGAAGCCCCTGGTTCGGCATATTGCGGAAGTCGCTTTGGCTTCGCGTCTGAGGCATGTGGTCGTCGTTCTCGGCTATGCCGCTTCGGAAGTGCGTTCTGCGCTGGCGCCGCTTCTTGGGGATCCGCGTCTGCGGATCGTCTTCAATACGGAGTACGAGGAGGGGCAAGCCAGCTCCATCCGTCGCGGGTTGCGCGCGCTCGATCCCGATGCGGAGGCGGCGATGTTTCTGACATGTGATCAGCCGTACCTGACACCGGCTTTGCTCGATGCGCTCTTAGAGGCCTTCAGGACGCATCGTCCGCTCATCTGCTATCCCGTTCACGAGGGGACGCGCGGAAGCCCGGTGATCTTCGCCGCCTCGTTATTCCCGGAGCTGATGGGGCTCACGGGCGATGTCGGGGGCCGCGTCCTGATCGAGAAATATCGCGCGCGCGTGCATGAGCAGGAGATTCCCTCGGCGCGGTCGCTGGCGGATGTGGACACGCCGGAGGATCTCCAGGCGCTGGAGGACGCCGCAGATCCGGCTTCATGCGCGGTATCTGAAGTTCTGCTGAGGTCCTCGGTGAGCCTTCGGCTCAGTGAGGTGCCTTTTCTTCCTTTCGCGGATCAGGAGCTGCGTTCGGAAGGCTCCTGGCAGGATCCCCGCGAGGAGGTTCTCATCATCTGCGATGGGAGCAGCCGCCGGCTCTCGTCTGGGGAGCGTCGGGCGGCTGCGGCTGCTCTTGTCCTGCGCGGCCGCGAAATGACTCTTTGGGGCGAATATCTCGGCGCGGCGACCAATCAACAGGCGGAGATCGTGGCGGCCTGCCTGGGGCTGGAAGCACTGGACGAGCCCTCGCGGGTTCGCCTGCTTTCGGACTCCGAGTATGTGGTGCGCACGATGCTGGGGCTCTACAAAAGGAGGGCCAATTGGGATTTCTGGGCGCGCCTGGATCGGGCTCGGGCGCCGCATGTGATCACCTGGGTGTGGACGCCCGGTCACGGGGGACATCCTCTTCACGAGGTGTGCGACGCGGCCGCGCGGCTCATCTCGAAGGAGGAGAGAGTTGATCCCGAGAAATTACGAGCGCTCCTGGAGCGCCGAGTGAGAAGAGAGATCGAGAATAGGGCGGAAGGGCACTGAGGCCTGACCTCTGCGGGCGCGCCGCGCCGTGAGCCTGTCGCAAAAGTCGGGGGGAGCGACTCGGTCACGCGCCGCGCCGATTGCGCCGATTGGCAATCTCCTGGCGCAACGCCTCGAGGACATGAGCGCCGGGGGCGATCTCTTCCAACCGTCGCAGCGTGCTCTCAGCCTCTTCGAGATCTCCCTTCTCAGTCAATGCGACGATCAGATTGTGCAGAGCCTGCGGATGCTTCGGATCAACAGCGAGCACTTTCCGATACTCGGCGATCGCGCGCTCCAAGTCTTTGGGCTCTCGCTTGTAAAACGTGAGGCCGTAATCCGTGCGCACGTTCGTATCGTTGGGGTTTTGAGCAAGAGCCCGTTCGTACCATTGGCTGGCTTCCCGGAAGTGTGCGTTCGACTTCTCCCTGTCCTGGTGTTGCAGGTGATGATCCCCGAGGTCAAAGTGCACGTTCCCCAGTTGCACGAGCGTATTGTAATCCTCGGGTCGAATCGCGTGGGCGCGTTCGAAGTATTTCAAAGCCTGCTCCAACCGACCGGCGCGATAGAGCACTGTCGCGGCGGTGATTTGCGCATCAAAGTCGCGCGGTTGCTCATTGGCCCTCTGCACGGATTGGGCGATCTCCGCTTCGCTCGCTCCGATCGGGGGATGTCCGGGAGGCAATTGCCCCGCCAGGTCCGCCGGAGGCGCGCTCGCGCGATCGGAATGGCTCGCGTAGAAGAAGCCTGCGATGAAGCCGACCAGAAGACCGATGATCCCCAAATAAAGGCTCGATATCTTCTTCATGCGTCCCTCCGAGAAGGGCAATTATACTGTTCGGGCGAGGTCTTGTGCCACAGGCCTTTCACCCGAACGCCATCCCCGGTTTGTCGCCGGGAGGAAGCGGTGTACAATGTACCTCTCTTTCGCAAGATGCGCGAGATCATCGGGAGTAGGAGCTATGATCGAAGGAGTCCGGGTGAAACCATTGCGGATGATCCCCGACGAGCGCGGGCGCCTCATGGAGCTTCTCCGAGCGGACGATGAGATCTTCATCAAATTCGGTCAGGTGTACATGACGACCGTCTATCCAGGCGTCGTGAAGGCCTGGCATTATCACAAGAAGCAGTACGATAACTTCGTGGCCGTGCGGGGGATGATCAAGCTCGTCCTCTACGATCCGCGCGAGGATTCTCCCACGCGAGGGGAGATCAACGAGTTCTTCCTCGGGGACTGGAATCCGCAGCTCGTGCAGATTCCGCCGGGCGTCTATCATGGCTTCAAGTGCATCAGCGAGACCGAGGCGATCGTCATCAACATCCCGACCGAAGTGTACGATCACGCCCAGCCGGATGAATATCGTCTGGATCCGCACAAGGGGGGGATCCCCTATGATTGGGCGAGGAAGGACGGGTGACGCGCGCAACGTCGCCCTGAGGCGAAGGCGTCGTCTTCTGAGTCTCGGAATTCTTCTGGGCCTCGTGGGGGCGATTCTGGGAGTGTTCTCTGGGGAAGCCGGCGCTCAGGCCGGGAGGCGGCGTCAGCCTCCGCCTCCTCCACGGGGGGAGGAGAAGAAGGCGCCGGCGACCGAAGGCGCTCCGCCGGCTTCGCCGACGGTGAAAAAAGGCGCGGAGATCGCCGAAGAGCTCCATCTGCCGGAACGCGCCACGACGCGCGTGCGCCTGCGCAACGGGCTTCGGCTCATCGTGCGCGAGCGATACCGCTCGCCGCTTGTCGGACTTGTTGTCGTCGTGCGGGCGGGACGGTCGGAAGAGCCGCAGGGGCAGGCCGGGATCGCGCGACTGGTCGGACGAGCGCTCTTGAGGGGGGCCTGGCCACAATCGCATGAGGAGATGGATGCTCTTGGCGGGGAGCTGAGCGTGGAGGAGCGCGCCGGTTGTACGATCTTCCGCATGACCCTGGCGGCCGAGCAGACGCGTCAGGCTCTGCAGGTTCTGGCCGATCGGTTGCAGCATCCCCTTTTTGACGAAGCGGCCCTGCGACAGGAGATCGAACAGATTCTTCTGGAAGAGCGCCTCTGGCGGGATCAACCGGACGTGTTCGCCCGCGAGCGCGCTCTGGCCTTTGCTCTGGAAGGGCGGGAGCTGCCCTCCTTCTCCGAACGGGAGAAAATGCTTCGGGCTCTCGGGCGCCAGGCCGTTCTGGATTTTTACCAGCGGCATTATCGCGCAGAAGAGATTGTGATCGCGCTTGTCGGAGCTATCGCCACGCCGGAGGTTCTCGAACACGCGCAGCGTCTCTTTGGGGATTTCGAGTACGCGGAGAAGCCCGCACCTGATGTCGAACCTTCCGGGGAGCAAAAGCCGCATGAGAGCACGCCGGCGCCGAAAAAGGAGGAGGCTCCGGCTGCGCCCGCCCCGGGTTTTCGATATGCTCAGGATCGGGGGAACATCGCGACGGCGCTTGTGACGGTTCTGCATGAGGTCCCCCAGGCGCTTCTCTCTCATCAGAGCGAATGGCCTCTCGCTCTTCGCCTTCTGGCGATCGCGTTGGCTGAGGGGCGGGCTTCGCGCGGTGCACTCGGCGTGCGCGAAGATCGGCGCATCGCGGCCCTGGTGGAGGCTGAACCTGTGATTCGCCGGGACAGAGGGGCCCTTCTCGTACAATGGCGTGTGGACCCGGCTGATGCGGAGCGCGTTCTGCGGGCTTATCTGGAAGAAGCGGCCGCGCTGCGGAGGCTGCGCCTTTCGCCCGGAGAATGGCAGCGCATTCGGGCGCTGGCGGAACTGCAGTGGCTTCGGCACCGCGCGACATATGTGGGAGAGGCCGAGCAGTTGGCCCTCGAGGAGGCGCTGTCGGGGGATTTCCGCCGCGCCGATGATTTTCTCCGGCGTCTGGAGGGGATGACTCCCGAAGCGCTTCGCGCCTTCGCCGAACAGTGTCTGCACATCGAGCAGATGGCGATTCACGAGTATCTGCCGCGGAGCATCGCGCGTCCTCCGGATGCGGCGGGACTCCGAGCGCGCCTTGGGGCGCAGGTCCCGGGAATCCTGGAGCGGGAGGTTCCGAACGAGCGCCTCGCGGATGCTCCAGAAGTCCCCTTGATGCCGCAAGGCGTGCGTCGGGAGTCGGAGGGCGAGGGCGCAGATGTTCTCTTTTCTCTTCAGCCGGAGCCCGTGCGCGATTTCTCCGTCCTGGAGGGACCGCGCGCGTTTGTGCGAGAGGATCGGTCGCGTCCGCTTCTTAGCGTGGGCCTTTTCTTTCAAGGCGGGCGATCGACTGAAGCTTCCCCTGGCCTGACCGAGCTGATGCTGCGCTCGCTTCTGAAAGGGGCGCGCGAGCGAGATCGCGCGGAGGCTTCACGCGGTGGGGCTTCGCTCTCGGCCCGCGAGACGTTCCTGCGCCTGGAGCAAATGGGGGCTGAGCTTGTGACCATCAATGAGCCCGACTTCTTCGGCTACGTGCTTACGGTCCTCTCGCGGAATCAGGAGCCGGCCTTGCGATTGCTCCTGGATCTTGTCGAGCGACCGGCTCTCACCGACGAGGAGATCCGTCTGGAGCAGGCGCGTTTGCTTCTGGAGATTCGCGCGCGCCGTGAGGATCCGGTTCGACGATCTCGCGATCTGGCCGCTCGCGCGCTCTATGGGGATACCCCCTATGGAAGAGCCCCCGTGGGGGAGGAGGACTCGGTTCGGGCCCTCACTCCCGAACGGGTGCGCGCCTGGTACGCGCAGACGATCGCACAACAGCTTCCTCTTGTTCTCATTGTCGGGGATACGGATGGATCGGCTCTGGTCTCGGGCGTCATCTCGCGTGAAATTCGACGTGAGAATTTGCAGCATGTGTTCTACGCGACACTGCCCAAACCTTCGCCCGAAGCGCGCGCGCTCTCGGAAGAAGTAGGAGCACACGCGGTCGTTCAAACGTTCGCTTCCCTGGGCCCGGCGAGTCCGAGCGAGGATGAGCCGGCGCTCTCGGTCTTGCGCGCGCATCTTGTCGGGTGGGGGAGCGCGCTCCGCCGGGAGATCTCTTCGATACCGGCCGCTCTTGAGGACGTCTCGCTGGAATTCCGGCGGATGGGAGGGATGCTCGCTCTCACAATCCTCACTGCTCCTGAAGGAGCCGGGCGCGCGCGTCAAATCGTCGAGCAGGAATGGGGACGCCTGAGCCAGACGCCGCTTGACGCCGAGCGTGTGACGCGCGCGATCCGTCGTGCTCTGCTGGAGCACAAGGTTTTGCTTGAGGATCACAGGACGCTGGCGCTCGCTTATGCGAGGGCTTTCTTCAGCTCGGCTCGCCCGCAGCAGGTCGAGCAGCAGGAGCAGAGGATTCGTGCCGTGACGGCGGCGGATGTGCAGCGCGCGGCGGCGACTTATGCTCAGGCCTCCCGCCTGGCTCTGGGCGTTGCCAGAGTGAGACCGCAAGGAGGGACACCGTGATCGAATCCACGCATTTTGCGCTCGTGCTCGTTCTGGGCTTCGTCTCCGGGATGAAGCACGCCCTGGACCCGGATCATGTCGCCGCCGTCTCGACGATCGTCGCCGAGCACAAGGACGTATGGCGTTCGGCGCGCATCGGGGCGTTCTGGGGCATGGGGCATACGGTGACGCTGGCGACCGCCGGGCTTGTTGTTCTGGTGTTTCGGCTGGCCATCCCCGAGCGGCTCACCGCCAGCCTGGAACTGGTTGTCGGCGTCATGCTCGTCTTCTTGGGCGCGCAGACCCTCTACCGATGTGTGCGCGAGCGCCTTCACATTCATGCTCACGAGCATGAGGGGAAGCGACACATCCACCTTCATTCGCATCGGCACGGGCCGGATCATCAGCACGAGCATGGATTCCGCCACGAGTATCGTTCGCTGGTGATCGGTATGGTCCATGGTCTGGCCGGGAGCGCAGCCCTGACTGTTCTTGTCCTGTCCTCGATCCGCTCGCTCGGGCTGGGCATGCTCTATCTTCTCATGTTCGGGATCGGTTCGATCGTGGGCATGATGTTCACCAGTGCGCTCATCGGTTCGCCCTTCGCCTATACGGCCCGAGCTTTCGAGCGAGCCAATCGCGTCCTGCGTCTTCTGGCCGGGATGGCGAGCGTGGGGATCGGATGCGCGCTCCTTTACGAGATGGGACCTCGATCGGGACTCTGGTCCTGGGTTTTCGCCGGGGAGGGGAGCTATGAGAGCGACGCGAGCTGACCGGAAGACTTTCGGTCTTCTCGTTCTCTTGGGGCTGATGTCAGTTCAAGCAGGGGGCAGCGCTGAGCAACGGGCTCAGCTCACAGTCGAACGCATCTACACCCCTCCGAGTCTGAGCGGACGTGTGCCGACGGGGATACGCTGGTCTCCCGACGGACGATGGGTCACGTTCCTGGCCAGTCGCGCGGGAACGGATGTGCTGGATCTCTGGGGGTTGCCAGCAGTTGCCATTTTTCTTATCATCCATTTCAGCCATGAAGCTCTCCGACTGGGCTCGTCG
>CAZTMT010000016.1:0-68223 GCA_964615335.1 uncultured Clostridia bacterium | reverse complement strand
TGCCCGACCCCGGGTCGTCGGCCAACAAAAACCGCAGCGGCTGGCGCGGCAGCATGGCTTCATAGACGGCGGTGATCTGGTGCGGGAGGGGCTCAATGAGGGAGGTGTGGACCGCCAGGACGGGGTCGAACAGGTAGGCCAGGCGGATGCGGTGGGCCTCGGACACCAGCCGGAAGAGGGCGCCGTCCCCGTCGAAGCTCCACGGCCGCCCTTTTTCGACAAGCTCCAACCGAGACTCGTCATCGCGGTAGAGCAGGACGTTGCCCAAGCGGCCATGGGGGTCCTTGTAAGTCAATTCCACCACGTGTGAGCCGAACCAGTGGACACTTACAACGGTGATAGGAGAATCCGGCAGTATGCCTCGTACAAGCGAGTGAGGTTTGAGGTCCTCGAGCTTCATCATCGTGTCTCGTACTTCCTTTCACATCGTGTCCCGTTTATTGTGTCGGGCAGCATCATAGCCCTTTTCGCCACGATTCCCGCAAATCCTGGGAGCCTCTTCGCCCCCCATACCTCGTCCCGGTGACTGAAAACTAGGCAGAGGAGCTTTTCCACCGCCTCCCCCCCCACAAAATACCTCCACCCCCTCCGTCCTTCTCTTCACCTCCTTGGCCAGCCGCTCCTGAGGGAGGGCGAGGTGTAAAGATATTGCCGGATGGTCTTGGGATGACGGAGAAACGCCAAGAGGGCATTGGCTTTGGCCTCCCAGCGGGCCACGGTCCTGGGATATCTCCTGCCCGCGGTCCAGCAACCCGGGTTTCGGTGCGGTGGTGAACTCAGTATCGGTGACTGCTCGCAGTCGGCCACAGCTTTTTCTCATCCCCGGGCTTTGTATCCTCCCCCGAACTCCCATGGTCCCCCTTTCCTCCAAACTTTTGCCCCTCCTATATCACATGATCTACTCCCAGTCAAGACCCTTTTGAGGAAACCGATCCAGGCTTCCCCGCAAGGGAAAGACGGTCCCTTTGAGGAGACTCCCTCTCGAACGGGCTCTCCGGAGAGAAGTCCCTCTCGCCCCGGACCTGGGAGGCCCGAAAGCGAGGAAGCGGGCGACTGGCCTTGTCCGCGGCTCCGGCTCCCGGTACAATGTCCACTTCACGAGGTATCCCGCATGGCTCACTGGCGGAGCGAAGATATGTCATCAAAACGACCCCTTCTCAAGGGGCGTCCGCGGTCCATTGCGCTTTTGACTCTGCTGGCTTTTCTTTTCATTTTCATCCCGTTTTTGACCTGGTATTTGACCTGGTTCGGACGGCCGCTGACGGAGCGTCAGATCGAACGGTATCTCAACGATACGGAGAAGCCGCGTCACGCGCAGCATGCCCTCTCGCAGATCGCCGATCGCATCCTGCGCGGTGATCCTTCGGTCCGACGGTGGTACCCGAAGATCGTGAGTCTCTCCGAGCATCCGCGCCCGGAGATCCGCCTCATGGCGGCGTGGGTGATGGGGCAGGATAATTCCTCCGAGGAATTTCACCGCGCGCTGCGGCGCCTTCTTGGCGATGCGGTTCCCATGGTCCGGCGGAACGCCGCTCTCGGCCTGGTGCGCTTCGGAGATGAGAGCGGGCGCTCGGAGATTCAACAGATGCTCCGCTCGGAGCGGATTCGCGCTCCTGAAGAGGGCTTTGTCACACTGAGCGTCTCGGTGGGAGATACGGTGAGGACGGATACGCTCCTGGCTCGGATCCAAAGCCCTGAAGGACGCCAGGTTGACGTGCGCGCCCCGCTGCCCGGGCGCGTCGAACGCCTCGCGGTGGAAAATGGACAGCGCGTGCGCGCCGGAGAGGAGATCCTCTCGCTTGCGCCCGAGAGCCAGCAGGTGTACGAAGCGCTGCGCGCGCTCTATCTCATCGGGCGAGAGGAGGACCTGCCGGATGTCGAACGCTACGCGCATGCCGACTCCGACTGGCCTGAGGCCGTGCGCGAACAGGCTCGACGAACCGCTCAGGCGATTCGCAACCGGATGAAGGGCAACGCTCCCTGATCTTGCTCTGAGGATCGCGCGAAACCTTCCCTGAAGAAGTCCGGCTCGATCGAATTCCGCCTTCAATGAACCGCACGAGCTGAAAAATGGTTCGATCCCCTGTCGCTACTTGACGTTCTTTACCCCCTGCCTATAATCTCCTCCCGAACGGGAGGTTTGTGGTGGACAGTTTCTGCCAGGGAGGAGACATATGCATCGCCTCACGCGACGAGGATTCCTCGCCTCTTTAGGAATTTCGGCTTCAGCAGGTTTGGCCCGCCCTCTTCAGGCGTGGGCTCAGACGCGCGAGCCGATGTTCTCGATCGCTCCGATCTCTCCCCCCTTTCGCCTTCCGGAGAGCTGGTATCGCCAGACGGTGAAGCGGCTTCAGGAGAAACTTTCCGAGCGCGGTCTGGACGGAATCATTCTGAAAGATCGCTGGAACATCATCTACGTCTCCGGCCTCTTTCACACGACGACGGAACGCCCGTTCTGGCTCTTCGTCCCGGCGAAGGGGGATCCCGTGTTCTTCTATCCCGGACTCGATCGGGATCTGGTCAACACGTGGTGGATCACAGAGGGCGAGTGGTATTTCGACTATCCCCATTCGGGTCCGTTCAATGCGCTCGCCCATAAGGCGGGACCGCGTGTCGATCTTCTCCAGTGGATGCTCCGGGGACTGGCGAAACGCGGATTCGGGCGCGCGCGTCTGGGTCTTGAGGAAGAGGTGGGGCCTTCGACGATGAAGCGCATGCAGGAGGCTTTGCCGGAAGCGCGTTTTGAGGTCGCCGGAGATATTCTCCTGCGCATGCGGATGATCAAGACGCCCGAAGAGATCGAGCTGACGCGCAAGGCGATCGCGCTGCACGATCGGATGCTCGCCTTCGCCCGCGACTACATTCTCCAGCGAGGGACGGATGCGACCGATTTCGAAGTCCGGCATCGGACGGAGGAGTTCGCCACGCACGAGCTGATGAAACTCTTGCAACCCACCGGGCGCCCACATCAGGCCGTAGGCATCAACCTCCGCATCAGTTGTCGCGCGGGTGTGGCGACGGCCTATCCGCATCCGAACCAATTCTTCTACGCGCGAATCCGGCGGGGGGATGCCGTTCAAATCGCCGGCGTCATCACGATCGGAGGATATGGAGGTGAGGGCTATCGGGCGCTCCATATCGAACCGATGACGGACCATCAGCGCCGCCTCTGGGATGTGCACACGGAGATGGTCCTCAAGCAACAGGAGCTGAGCCGCGCCGGCGTGCGCTGCCAGGAAGTGGCCGAGAAGGTCCTGGAGATCGCCGTGCGCGCCGGCCTGCAGCGATACGTTTACCATCGGCCGGCTCATGGCCAGGGGATGGAAGGACATCAAGCTCCCTACATCGCTCCGGGAGACGAAACCGTTCTGGAAGAAGGCATGATGTTCAGCAATGAGCCCGGACTTTATGATCCCGAGGGAGGATTCGGATATAACCATTCCAACTGCGTGCTCGTCGGGAAGGATCGGGGCTCGGCGCTCAATCAAACGCCGCTCACGCGGGAGTGGTGCTGGTTGAGACTGTGAGCCCGCGGGCGCGTTCTGATGGAGACGTGACACGTCCAGGAGAATTCTCGAACAGGAGGGCAAAGAGATGCGCAGACGTGTGAAGACCCTTGTCCCGCTGGCTTTCCTCATGTGGGGGATGGTGATCTCGGCGCTCCCGCAGACGTCGCCGCAAGAGGCGCGGAGCATTCCTCCGGCTCCGGATCGGAGACCGGATGAAGGCGAAGGGCCCTTCGAACGCTTGATCATTCGCGGGGCGACGCTCATTGATGGGACGGGAGCGCCGCCCATGGGACCCGTGGATATCGTCATCGAAGGGAATCGCATTCGAGAGATCCGGAGCGTCGGATATCCGAACGTGCCGATTCGCCCAGAGCGCCGCCCTCAGGGAGCAACGCGAGAGATTGACGCTCATGGGATGTACGTGCTCCCCGGATTCGTGGATCTGCATGGCCATATTGGGGGCGCGGCGCAAGGAACTCCGGCCGAATACGTCTACAAGCTCTGGATGGCGCACGGGATCACGACGGTGCGCGATCCGGGATCGGGCAACGGCGTGGACTGGACCTTGCGCGAACGCGAGCGCAGCGCGAAGAATCAGATCGTCGCGCCGCGTATCTTCGTCTACGTGCGTCCGGGCATGGGCTGGGACCGCGGCCCCATCACCACGCCCGAGCTGGCGCGCGAGTACGTCCGCTGGGCTGCGGCCAAAGGCGTGGATGGACTCAAGCTCACCGCCTATGATCCGGAGATCATGGCCGCTCTCATTGACGAGGCGAGGAAGCACGGACTGGGGACGGCCGCTCATCTGGCGCAAACAGGCGTGGCGCGCATGAATGCCCTAGACGCCGCTCGGCTGGGACTGACGACGCTCGAGCATTGGTACGGCTTGCCGGAAGCGCTCCTCGCCGATCGTACCGTTCAAGACTTTCCTTACGACTACAACTACAACGATGAACAACACCGCTTCGGACAGGCGGGCCGCCTCTGGAAGCAAGCCGCTCCTCCCGGAAGCCCGAAATGGAACGCCATCATGGAAGAACTGTTGCGCCTGGGGCTCGTGCTCGATCCCACGCTCAGCATCTACGAGGCCAGCCGCGATCTCATGCGCGCCATGCGCGCCGAATGGCATGACACGTACACGCTGCCCTCGCTCTGGGAGTTCTACCAGCCCAACCGCGAAGCACACGGATCCTACTGGTTCTACTGGACAACCCAGGACGAGATCGAATGGAAGAACAACTACCGCCTCTGGATGAGCTTCGTGAACGAATACAAGAATCGCGGCGGGCGCGTCACGACGGGCTCCGATTCGGGATTCATCTTCAAGCTCTATGGATTCGACTATATCCGCGAGCTGGAGCTGCTTCAGGAAGCGGGTTTCCATCCCCTGGAGGTGATCCGCTCGGCCACGCTCTGGGGAGCCGAAGCGCTCTTCAAACCCAAAGGGAAACCGATCGAATTCGGCATCGTGCGCCCGGGTATGCTCGCCGATCTCATCATCGTCGCGGAGAACCCGCTGCAAAACCTCAAGGTCCTCTACGGGACGGGAGCGATTCGACTCAACGATCAAACGCGCCGGGTCGAGCGCGTCGGCGGCGTGAAGTACACGATCAAAGACGGGATCATCTACGATGCCAAGAAGCTGCTGGCCGATGTCGCGCGCATGGTCGCTGACGCGAAGCGTCGCCAGGTGCCGGAGTCTCAAGCGGCGTCGAAATGACCGCGCGCGGCCTGAACGAGCGGCGCGCGCCCCGGGAGGCGAAGCCGACCTGGGGTAAAATCAGCACGATTTTTAAAAACGACCAAGACTGAGGAGGGATCTATGATGAGGAGGTACGGGATTCTACAGGCGATCGTGATCGGGATTCTGACGTTTGGATCTCTCTCGCCGTCTTCGGCTCAGGTTCAGGTCGGTTCCATCGCGGGGACGGTGAGAGACGCGCGGGGAGCCGTCCTCCCCGGAGTCACGGTGACCGTCAGCGGTCCGGCGCTCATCGGCGGCCCGCGCACGGTGACGACCGATGAGAACGGATACTACAAGTTTCTGGATCTGAAACCGGGAGAGTACACGCTCAAGTTCGAACGCCCCGGGTTCAAGACCCATATCCGTGAGGGCATCGTCATCACTTCGGCCTTTCAGGCGACGGTCAATGTCCAACTGGATGTGGGGGAGGTGGTGGAAGTCGTCACCGTGAGCGGCGAATCTCCGGCCATTGACGTGAGCAACGTCGTGACGCAGACGGTGATCAGTCAGGATATTCTGGAACGCATTCCGAATCCTCGCGACCCCTGGGTGCTGGCGCGCATGGTTCCGGGCGTGGCGTCGGGCCGATTCGACGTCGGGGGAACCGAGGGAATGCAACAGTATGCCCTGACCATTCACGGATCGCGGGACAGCGATAAGAAGTTCGCCATTGACGGTCTGGAGATCAACTGGCCGGGCAGCACCGGAGGAGCGACGGCGATCTACTACGACGCGGGCATGTTCAAAGAGGTCAACTACCAGGTGGGCGCCCTGCCGGCCGAGATCTCTCAAGGGGGCGTCTACATGAACATGGTGACCAAGGACGGAGGGAATGAGATTCACGGCTCCATTCTCTTCTTCGGCGCGACCGAAGCCATGCAGGCGAACAATGTCACGCCCGAGCTGCGAGAGAAGCTGCTGGCCCGCGTGCCCGCCCGCTTGCGCCAGCGCCCGGACGTGAAGGCCGGCAATCCCATCAAGAACATCTACGACTTGAATGGGAACGTCGGCGGCCCCTTCATCAAAGACAAGCTCTGGTGGTTCGTCTCCGTGCGCCAGTGGGGAGTGGATCAACTCGTCTCGGGCGCCTTCAATCCCGATGAGACGCAAGCCATTGACGATAATCGCATCCGCAACGCTTCGGGGAAAGTGACCTGGCAGGTGAACGCGCAGCATCGGCTCTCGTTCATGTATAATCGCAATGAGAAGAATCGCTTCCACCGGCGCGACACGCCGCCGTTCTTCATCGAGGACAAGGCCTCGTGGTTGCAGGATCAGCCCGGCTACAGTGCCCATATCAAATGGACCTATACGCCCTCGGCGAAATGGGTCATTGATTCGGGAATTGCCGGGATGCACATCGTCTTCCCTCTGCGATATCAGAAAGAAGTGCGACCGACCGACATCATGAAGGAGGACATCACGCTCTCGACGCGCAGCAATGCTGCGCTCTACAACTACGTGAATCCCAACTACCGAATCTCCATTGATTCGGCGGCTTCGTATGTGACGAGTGGTTGGGGCGGAGCCCACAGCTTCAAGTTCGGGATTCAGTTCATGCGCAGCCTCTTCCGCCAGATCTACACGATGAACGGAGATCACGGACTGATCTTCGACAATGGCCGTCCCGCCTTCGTGCGGGTGTATAACACGCCGATCGAGCAGGCCAATTACCTGCACCAGTTCGCCTGGTTCGTTCAAGACGCGTGGACGATTCGCGGACGGCTCACGCTGAATCTCGGCCTGCGGTACGAATATGCCCTGGGTGTGATCCCCCCGCAGCGTTCGGCGGCCGGCCGGTTCGTCCCCGAGCGAAGCTTCCCCGAGATTCGCAATGCGCCCAACTTCAAGGACGTCGCGCCCCGATTCGGACTCTCCTGGGATATCACCGGAACCGGGCGCACGGTCCTGAAAGCGAGCGCGAGCCGCTATCTGCAAAATGTCGGAATGGCCTATCCGGTGAGCGTGAATCCTCTGGGCCTGAGCGTGGAGACGCGCAGTTGGACCGATCGCAATGGCGACGGACTCGCGCAACCGGATGAGATCGGCCCGGGTCCGGGATTCGTCGGCGGATTGACCACGCGCATGGATCCGAATCTGGAACGTCCTTACGCGTGGGAGTATTCGCTCGGCATCCAGCAGCAGATCTATCGCGATCTGGTCATCTCGATCACCGGCTGGCATCGAGACAATCGGCGACAGGTCGGGCGGGCTAACGTGGCCGTTCCTCCCTCGGCCTATATCCCGGTGCGCCTCACGCTCCCATCCAACCTCCCGGCGCCTTTCGCCGGACAGACGATCACCGTCTACAATCAGGATCCGGCGACGCGAGGACGCGTGGACTTTCTGCTCACGAATTTCAAAGAGCTGGACAGCGAATATAATGGCGTGGACATCACGTTCATGAAGCGCATGTCGCAGCGATGGCAACTGCTGGGCGGATTGACCATCGGACGCGAACGCGGAGCCTTCCGGGGAGATCTCGTCTATGGCTTCGACGATCTGAACAATCCGAACTTCAACATCAACCGCAAGGGGATCGTCGGCAACGACTCGCCTTACATTTTCAAACTCGCGGGCACGTACCAACTGCCGTGGGGGTTCGAGATCAGCGGGAATTTCCAGCACTTCACGGGCTATCCGCTCCGGCGCATTTTCACTGTGACGCGCACCCATATTCCCGATCTGACGCAGGTGAGCCAGGCCATAGACCTTGTCGAGCGCGGAACCGTACGCCTGCCCAACATCAACCTGCTCGATTTGCGCATCTCCCGCATCTTCGGCGTCGGGGAGAGATGGCGGATCGAACCGGCGCTCGATATCTTCAACCTCGGGAATGTGAACACGACGACCGCAGCCATTGAAGCCGTGGGGGCTGCGCTCGATCAGCCGGCTGTGATCGTCGCCCCGCGCCTCTTCAAGTTGGGCGTGAAGGTGAACTTCTGAAAACGAAGGCGACCGCCCCCTGCTGATAGATCCCACGACCTAGAAGAGCCGGCTCCGCATGGGGCCGGCTCCTTCTCTCACCGAGAGCCTTCATTGCAACGTCGTTTGCCCTAGCTCTCGCGCGAGGCGATGTCCTTACGGTGCCAGCGAAGGGCTGTAGGTCACAACAAACTCCAGGAACTTTGAGACCTCGATCATGTCTTTGCCGATGAATCGGATTGTGCGCGGACCAACCCGATCGACGATCGGAAGGTAGCTTAAGATCTCGGCGGGACGAATGTTCTTGAATTCAATCTCCAGGTGCACGGGCGTTGTCACCTTATAGGGAGTGAACTCTTTGAGCCGGCGAAGGGCGGCACTGACCTTGTGCCGGATCAGTTCCGCCGCCGCTTCAGGCGTCAGCGTTCGCGCCGAGTGAAAGCCATAGCTCCATTTGACAACAGCCGTCTCGACGTTTCCCAGGAACGCCGCGGCCTCTCGAACGGCCGCATCATCGCCGGAGATCATCAGGACAGGGGCATCGAAATGGCCTGCGATGGCGGCATTGATCTGCGCCTCCGAGACTGACACCCCATTGAGGCGCACATCGGCGAAGTAAGCGCTCGAGATTGTGTGTGCTCGAACCCCTTGAGGATTGGCCGCACTGGCGTGGTAGCCCAGAAAGATGACCCCATCGAACGTCTCGTCAATTCCTTGCATCATCAGCAAGGGACGCGGCCACGAACGGACGACGAAAACGTCCCGGGGCAGCTTCTCCAGAAGGAGGTTTTGCCCGTTGCCGTGAGAATCGCTTACGACGATCTCGGTCGCGCCAGCTTGGCGGGCGGCTTCGATCGCAGCGAGAACTTCGGCTGTCATGAACTCGCGAAACCGCGAGTACTCGAATCCTGCAGGCCCCAGTTGTTCCTCGGTCACAACACCGGCGACGCCCTCCATGTCCGCCGAGATGTAGATCTTCAATCGTTGCGGCGCACCATAAGCCCTCGGGCTGACAAAGGGCAGAAGCAGAATAAATATCCCTGCTGCAGTTCTCCGTCCCATGATCGCCTCCTTCGATCAAGAAAGTAAGAGAGGGAGAGAATACTACCCCGATTCAGGCGCGAGCAATGTCGTCCCGTAAGAACGCCCCTTATCCCCTTCGATAAGCCCCAAGGCTTCACACCGCTTCTCTTGTCTCCATGCGACCGAGAAGCGTTCTACAAAAAGCCCGCGATGGCGCGGACGACAGAAAATAACCTGGAGCACAACATGTGGAGACCCCCCTCTTCCGCAAAACGTCCACAAAGCGGGCTACGAAAAATGGCCTGGAGTGCGAGTCCATTCTGGGAATGACATTTTCCATAAAAAAACTCGGCTGTGGCGGGCGACAGAAAAGAGCCTGGTGCAGTAAGCCTTTTTATTTTTGCGGAACGATCCATCTTCCGAGCATAGAGCTACGCATGCGGGCGACAGAGAGTAGCCTGGGGTGTGAGCCCCAGGAATCGTGAGGTCCCCCCAATCCTCCAAGAGCCCCCGAAGGGGGCGACACATCAGGCTGCCTCGCAACGGGTCGAGGTCACACACGCCGGATCATCACGTCGGGGGATACGCAAACGCGTCACCGTAACGCCGCTTTGGTGACCTGGGTTTGTACCTCTCCGTCCGCGCTATGGCGGTGCAATAAGAAATAGAGGAACCCATCCCGCCCGACAGCACTCAGAGAGCCGATGTCTTCCGAAAGGACGAGCGGACGAATGCTTCCATCGGTAAGAGAGACAAGGTACAGCGTGTACGAGGACGGTTGATACATAAGCACAGCGCGAGCTTCTCCCTTTCTCAGAACGCGTCTCTCCCAGCGATTGCTCTGCACACTGACCGCCATGATCGCAGCGTCTGAGTTAAGAGGAGAGAAGTACCTGACGAGCGTATCCTGCTGTTCCGTTGAGACCTTTGGCCACGCGAATGGAAGGCGATCCTCTCTGAGCTTCTGTCCTTCGGGAGAGAACCGTTGAATCAAGAGGCCGGAGTGTGTCCTCCGAGTGAGGAGGATCTCTGAACCGGCAGTCATCAGATAACGATCCCCCACCACCCTAATCCTTTGGGACTCTCCTTCTACTTCGAAGGAGGATAGAGGCTCACCCTTCGCTCCGAACCGAAGAAATTGTCAGATGAGGAGCCAGACGCCCGGGAGTTGTTCCCTCCGTGTAGCCGGCCAGGAGGATTTCCCCACGATCTCCCGCCTCGACGATCTCCGCAAACAGTCGTGGTACGACGAAAGACGTGCGCACCTGTCCCTTCGGGCTCACCACGAGCACACGCGTCGCTAGGTAGAGGCCTCCTGTCTCCAAAGCCGGTCCGACAATAAGCAGATTCCCATCCGGAGCGATACGAAAATCCGCGATCCTCTGCAGCCCGTGATCCTTCGCCTTCAGCTCGAACACCCGTTGACCATCCGGTTGTAGCTTTACGATCTCCTCGAAAGATCTGAAATAGAAAGCCCCCTCACGATCTACTTCCAGGAGATAGAGACGAAAGTTCCCGAATCGCTTTTTTTCCACAACGACGATCTTCCCTTGAGCGGCAAGAAGGGGCACACCACTTCCCAACCCGACCACAAGGAGAAGACCGATGATCCCGCCGTGGCGCACGTTCTTGTGGAGCATAATCTCACCTCCTCATAAAAATTCCCACTGCCTCCATTGATTATCAAGAGGCTCCAAGAGCCCGGACTTGCAATGGAGAGCAGGTCCCGGATAGTCTACCAAAATAGGCCCGGTCTCACAGGGTATTATATAGTCTGCCTTTCGAAAGAGGACAAGTGGCTCCGGCACGTTGGGGCAAGTGAGCTGCAAACACGGCTCGAGGTTTTCCCAACATCGGTGGGGCCCGATACCAGAAAATGCGAACCGGCAAAATCGGTTGTCGCACGGCCCTCTTGCGCATACCTCCTCATAGGGAGGGGGACAACACAGCCAATCGTCGGACCGAATCCGTAATATACCCGCACTCTCCTTGGAAGAAAGATGCAGGACTCGAGCCTCTGACGAGGGAGGAGTCTCTGGCTGCGAAAGAAATTCCCAAAACCGCCTGAGCCGCCCAGATCATGGCGATGACCAAGCCCCGCCAAGCTAAAACTCAACAACCTGGTATCCCACAGGGACTTGGAAAAGAGTGGGATCGAGATCAACCCCCTTCTGAATATTCTTGAACCTTTGAACGGTTCGCCCCACCACCGGATTCTCGCTCATCACCAGGATTGGAAGTTGCAATTCTATGGCGATCCATATCTCGGTCTTGATCTGGATGGGACGCTGATTCCCAAAAACCGAATTGGGGGGATCGTTGTGATCAATTCCTTTCCCTCACAAACTAGCCCCTCAACCGTTCTCGTGCCCAATGGCTTAACAACACTTCCTCGCTTCCCACCGAGCAGTACGTCTGATTCGATTCGAATCATCTTCGTCTCTTTGGCACGCTCCGACATGAGCGAGAGCTTTTCGCGCGTGACCTTCTGAGCGACCTTCGATTCAGTATCTAAAACAACGTACGTCCCCATGACCGGATCGCTGATTGTAGCGAGCCGACCCATCTCCAGACGCGTACGCCCTTGGCTGTCCCTGTAGTACATTCCCTTTTGGACCCTCTCAAGGACATTCCCATCAGTCAGCTTCTGCTCATGCATCACTTCATACTCGGCAACGAAGGCGACTTTGACTTGACCAAGGGCCTCTCTTGTGAGGAGGACGAGAACTATCGCTATGAGCTTCCGGACACACATAAAGGCCTCCTTTCCTGAGGTGAACGTTCATATGGGAAGCGCCTTCATTTATTAGGGATCACGCGGAGGATCGGCTCCCACCGCGCTTCGATTCGGGCCGGCGTCAGCTCATCCAAAGACGCGTATTCCAGAATAAGCTCAAAATGCACAGGCCCCCGCTTCAGCGGAATCGGGGACGGAACCGGGTGTGGCTTTGGAGACGGTGGGGGATCTTCCGGATCCCACGGAGGCGCTTCCGGGTTAATGGGAGGAGTTGGCAGGATCCGTGGATCCAAGTAAGCCGGCGCGATCTTGAAGATCACCCGCTCGGGCTGGACTTTCACCGCCCAAATCTCATGCTTCCGACCTGGCCAAGCATACCGCTCCTCCGCTCGATCCTTTGGCTCAACGGGCCGCACTGTGATCCGACCTGCGCGATCGATCACAACGGCTTCCTTCACATAAGGCACTTCCTGCTTCACATCCACGAGGCGCCGCCGGTAACGCGCTTCCAGCTCACGCTGGATCTGCCGGAATGGCTCCTGCCCCTCCACAAGCCCCATGATCCCTACGAGGAGAAGGCCTGTGCTGGCCATGGCAACTCTTAACACCCTCATCACTCACCCTCTCCTAGTAAGTCCAAAAGCATCCATATGCCGATCCTCGATCTTTGAAAGGCTCCGTGCACGAAACTCTCCCCGCGGGGGCCCTGCCGGATAATACCGGCGTCGATAAAGGAGCTTCACCTTACCGTATCGTGCTTGTGCTGCTCGGCTGAGCTCTAACCGAATCTGACGTAGCTGCTCCCCTTGAGCCAAATTTGTCGAGGAGTATGCCAAAAGGTACCAAATCCGAAGCCGCTCAAGCAAACCGGTAACCTTAAGCAACCCTTCACCCCCATGAACGGAGAATGCTTCGCCCCCTGTCTCCCGAGCATAGTCCTTCACATCGCCATGAATAAGCCGGTTGAGCTGGGACAAGGGCGCAGTGATCAAACCGATGATGACAACATCCGCTTCGAGCGCTTCGTGAAGCGCTTCTGTCGCCGAGCGCGCGTTTGGAGGAGTCGTCCCGTTATCTGTAGCGAGAATGAGGACCCGCTGCTTCTCCTTTGAGGCTTCCTTCAGATAGTTTGCTCCCGCATAGACCGCATCGTGAACGTGAAGGCCACTTCCCCTGACCAGATCAGGAAGGGCGGTCATTCTTTGAATGAAGAAATTCAATGTCCTGAGTGCACCCTCCCGATCCGTCGTCAGCGGAAGGATCAGCTCTGGCTTCTCTCCCACATTGAAGAGCGCAATCTCCTCACCCTCTTGAAGGTGAAGGATCACCTGTTTTGCGGCCAACCGCGCCCTCAAGAGATTTCCAACCTTCATACTTCCACTCGTGTCTATCATGAAGGCCACGGCGAGCGACCTCTCCTGTCGCTCGAATTGGGTGATCTCCTGCAGCACCCGATCTTCGTAGAGCAGGAAATCCTCCTTCCTTAAGTCCTCAATAATGCGTCCTTCCGAAGTGAGCGCGCGCGCTTTGACGGTCACCAACGTGCTTCTCAAGCGAACCGTGTATTCATCCTGACGCGGTTCCTGCCCCGCACCCCACCACATGAGACCGAGGAGTAATAGCCCTGTCACAGGCCTCGTTCCGCTCACCCTCCCCTCCCTCGGAGGGAAGTTTAACCAATTACAGCCAATTCTCAAAAGATGCTGAAGAGGATTACAGGGGCGACTCCAAATGAGCTATTGCCGTTGAAATCCACAGCATAAATCGAATACTCTCCACACGGCCAAGCACTCGGAAGCGGCGGTACCACAGCTCTGAATACAGCTATCCCTCCTAACCCCAATCCGGTCTCTACCCGCCCAGTAGGCGTGAGAATCGTGAAGGTGAATCCAAAAGGGACGATATCCTCAACGATACAAAAGAATGTGGCGCTCGCTTGAAGGGAGGCGAGTACAACGACATAGGGGGGATCGAGGTCGTACGCGAGTCCCGTAATGGTGCCTACCTCAAAGCCTAAAATCGGGACTAAGACCAAAAATGGTGGAACAAACTCAATAACTGGTGGGTTTCGGTCTTCTTGATCTTGTGCGCTCGAAGCAAGTTCGACTGTAGACAGACTCGCAACAGCCCGATCTTCGTGATTCGAATTTCGAGCCACGGAGGAGTCTCTGGTTGCGAAAGAAATCCCCAAAACCGCCTGAGCCGCCCAGATCATGGCGATGACCAGGCTTCTTCGGATGAAGCCCTGAGCCTGGTTCATGGCAGAACCTCCTTCAAGGCATTTCAGTACCTAGACAGCTCAGGATTATAGTGTCTGTCTGTCAAGTCCCTTTTGATTTCCTTGAGGCCGGAGGTGGGGTTCTCAAGAGGGCTTGATGAGAGGCTCGGAAGCGCCCTGTTTTCGGCCAGCCGAGCTCCCCGCGTCCGGTGAGCGGTCGGAGGAAGAGTTGGCCAAGACCCCGGAGCAAAGAGAGCACGCAATAGGGCCACCGAAAGGCGCGCTCACGCCCTTCAAAGGCGTCACTCGATGTCCTCGATCGGCGTATACTCCAATCCCTGCGATTCGGCGACTGCGGGATGCGTGACGTATCCCTTGTACGTATTGACGCCCATGCGAAGGCCGGGATCGGATCGAATGGCTGCGCGCAATCCCATCGAGGCGAGCTTCACCGCATAGGGGAGCGTCACGTTGGTCAGGGCGAAGGTCGAAGTTCGCGGGACGGCTCCGGGCATGTTCGCGACGCAATAATGCAGGACATCGTCCACGAAGAAGACGGGATCGCTATGCGTCGTCGGACGCGATGTCTCGGCGCATCCCCCTTGATCCACGGAGACATCCACGATGACGGCCCCCTTGTGCATGCACGAGAGCATCTCCCGAGTGATGAGCTTGGGCGCCGAAGCCCCCGGAATGAGGACGCCGCAGATGACCAGATCCGCGTTCTCGATAGCGTTCCAGATATTGTAGCTATTGGAGACGAGCGTGCGAATATGGCCTCCGAAGATCTCGTCCAGATAGCGCAATCGGTCCAGATTCTTATCAATGACGGTCACCTGGGCCCCCATGCCGACGGCGATGCGAACGGCATTCGTTCCCACGACGCCGGCTCCGAGGATAACGACTTTCGCCGGAAGGACGCCGGGTACTCCCCCAAGCAAGACGCCCCGTCCGCCATGAGTTTTCTGCAAATAGGTCGCGCCGACCTGAACGGCCATGCGTCCGGCGACTTCGCTCATGGGCGTCAGCAGGGGCAGATGTCCTGCGGCATCGGTGATCGTCTCGTAGGCGATTCCGGTGACCTTGCGCTTGAGCAATTCTCGGGTCAGCTCCGGCGCGGGGGCCAGATGCAGATAGGTGAACACGATCTGACCCTCTCGCAGATACTCATATTCGCCAGGAGTGGGCTCCTTCACCTTGAGGATCATCTCGGCGCGGGCCCAGACTTCGGCGGGGTCCTCGAGGATCTGCGCGCCCGCCTCCCGATACTCGCGATCTGAGATACCACTTCCCTCGCCGGCGCCCCGCTCGATGTAAACCGTATGCCCTTCCTCGCACAGCGCCCGGACGCCGGCCGGGACGACGCCCACGCGGTACTCATCGGGCTTGAGTTCCTTGGGAACACCGATGATCATGTGCTTCTCCTCCCTCGGGCAAGGCGACGCGGGAGGAGGGCCCGGCAGGACCCTCGCTCCCGATCCGTCAAGATGGGAAGCCGCCAAGTTCCGCCGTGTCGATCTGCGCGCGTTGGAGCCGACCGCTGTAGTCAATGTAGATGGCTTTCCACTCGGTGAAGAGATCCAGCGCTTGCACGCCCGCTTCCCGATGGCCGTTCCCCGTCTCCTTGGTTCCGCCAAAAGGCAGGTGCGTCTCAGCCCCGATCGTCGGCGCATTGACGTAGAAGATGCCCGTGTACATCTCGCGCATGGCGATGAAGGCCTTGTTGATGTCCTGCGTATAGATGGCCGAGGAGAGGCCGTAGCGGACGCGATTGCCGATCTCGATGGCTTCCTCCAGCGAGCTGCAGGGGATCACCGAGACGACGGGACCGAAGATCTCCTCCTGGCAGATGACCATATCCGGATGGCAATCGGCGAAGACCGTCGGCTCGATGAAATAGCCGTAGGCATATTCGCCGTGCGTCAGCCGGCGGCCTCCGCACATGAGCCGGGCGCGGTCCTGCGTCTTTCCGATCTCGATGTATCGCAGGATGGATTCCACCTGCGCCTCGTTGATGATCGGCCCCATCTCGGTACGTTCGTCCAATCCGTTGCCCACGCGCAGGGCCCGGGCTCGCTCGACGAATCGCTCGAGGAATCGCTTGTAGACCTTCTTATGCACGACGATTCGGCTGGAAGCCGTGCAGCGCTGTCCGCTCGTGCCGAATCCTCCCCAGATGGCTCCATCCACAGCCAGCTCCAGGTTCGCGTCGTCCATGACGATGATGACGTTCTTGCCTCCCATCTCCAGATTGCACTTTTTGAACGAGGGCGCGCAGGCCTCGGAGACTTTGCGTCCCACTTCGGTCGAGCCCGTGAAAGAGACCAGGCGCACATCGGGATGGGTCATTAGCGGCGTGCCCACGCTCGATCCGGAGCCCGTCACGAGATTGACGACGCCCGGAGGAACGCCGGCCTCTTCGCAGGCCTTGACGAGATTATAGACCGACAGCGGCGTATCCGTCGCCGGCTTCATCACGACGGTATTGCCGCAGAGGATTGCCGGCATGAGCTTCCAGGAAGGGATCGCCATGGGGAAATTCCACGGCGTGATGATGGCGCACACGCCCACGGGCATGCGGACTGACATGGCGAACTTATTCGGCAGCTCCGAGGGCGTCGTCTGACCATACATCCGGCGCCCTTCGCCCGCGGTGAAGTAGCAGATGTCAATGGCCTCCTGAACGTCTCCGCGCGATTCCTTGAGGATTTTCCCCATCTCGCGCGTCATGTCGCGCGCGAAGGCTTCTTTGCGTCGGATCAAGATCTCGCCCAGGCGGAACAGGATCTCGGCGCGCTTGGGGGCCGGGACCAAGCGCCATCGGTCATAGGCCTCGCGCGCAGCAGCGACCGCGCGCGCGACATCTTCGGCATTGGATTTCGGGAAAAGACCAATGAGATCGCGCGTGTCGGCCGGATTGCGATTCTCGAAATATTCCCCCGTGACCGAGGGCACCCATTCCCCGTTGATGTAGTTGAAGAAACGCGGGGCTGTCGCCGTTCGGATCGCCGGGGCTTTCCTGGCCACCTTCGCGCGATCCAGAGCAGGCTTCGCTTTCGCCATAAGTTCCCTCCTCAGATGAAGTTCATCGCTTCCGAAGAAAAGTCATGCGTGCGAAAACACCATCCCGCCAGGTCGGCAGGGAAGGCAGACGAAGCGAAGGCGATACAGAAGACGTGAAACGCAGAGATGACGCCTCGGACACCCTCATGCGATTTGAGATCGGCCCGCATCATCCGCCCCGTTCACTATATCGCACCCGGTACGGGGCAGGCAAGCAGGGAGCGTCACCGCCGGAGGGGGACGGCGCGATGCCGGACCGCGAGCCACGCTCGACGCACCTGCTCCAGGAACCTCCCGGGCCGACGCCGAAGGAGCGCCCGACATTGGGGAAGACGCTTCCGCGCCGCTTCTTCTCCCGCTCGAATCAGCTCGTCGGCATGGCGGAACTCGTCCCAAGGGAACGAGGCGACATCCGGGGAGATGAGGACATCGGCCTGTTCGGCCATGTGCGATTGAGCCGTGAAGGAGAGGATGGCGAGCGCCTGCGTGTAAATCTGAAAGGCATTGCGCGGAGGCCTGTCCATAATCGGATAGGCGTTCACGTCCACGGCGATGATGCGCTCGGCCCCAAGCGTCACGGCCACCAGCGTCGGGAGATTGGCGACGACCGCTCCGTCCACAAGCAGGCGCCCCTGTTCATCCCGAACGGGTGTGAAGTAGCCCGGGATCGCGCAACTGGCGCGGATGGCGAAAGCGAGATCCCCCCGAGTGAAGACGCGCATCTGACCGGTCGCGATATCGGTGGCGACGACGGCCAGGGGAATACGCAGCTCCTCAAATCGCGCGACGGGGAAGTGAGCGCGGATGAATTCCTCCATGCGCCGTCCATCGCGCAAGCCGAACCGCGAGGGGCGAAGCGGCCCGAGATCCCTCCAGCGAATTCGGCGTGCCATCTCGATCATGCGCTCCAGGGGGATGCCGCTCGCGTAAGCTCCACCGATGAACGCTCCGACGCTCGTCCCGACGATGCACGCAATGGGGATCTTGGCTTCTTCGAGGACCTTCAGGACGCCGATATGCGCCAGCCCTCGGGCTCCTCCCCCGCCGAGGACCAGCCCGATCTTGGGATGCCTGCGGCTCACAGGTTTCGCCGGTCTCATCGAGAGCGCGCTCACTCGCGCGTTATGGCGGCCAGAACGAGGGCGAGCGAGTGAAAAAGCTCCCGCCCATCAGCGCTGCCCAGGATCTCCTCGGACGCGCGCTCCGGATGCGGCATCATCCCGAGGACATTCCGCTCGCGATTGCAGATGCCCGCGATGTTATCCAGAGACCCGTTGGGATTGGCCTGCTCGGTCACATTCCCCTGAGCATCGCAATAGCGGAAGATGATGCGGTCCTCACGCCGGAGTTCGGCGAGCGTCTCCGGATCGCAGTAGTAATTCCCCTCCCCATGAGCGATGGGGAGATAGAGCACCTGCCCCTTCCGATAAAGATGCGTGAAAGGAGTCTCCGAAGATTCGACCCGAACATGCACGAACTGGCAGAGGAAGCGGCGGCCGCGATTCCGCATGAGGGCGCCCGGCAGAAGGCCACTCTCGCAGAGGATCTGAAAACCGTTACAGATGCCCAGGACGAACCCTCCGCGCGCGGCGAATTCGCGCACGGCGCTCATGATGGGACTGAAGCGGGCCAGCGCGCCGGCGCGCAGATAATCGCCGTAGGAGAAGCCCCCGGGGAGGATCACGGCGTCATACTCGCCCAGCGCGCGCTGCTCGTGCCAGATGAAGTCCACCGGCTGACCGAGAACCTTGCTGATCACATGATAGGCATCATGATCGCAGTTGGAACCGGGAAAGACGACGACGCCAAACTTCATCCCCTTCCTCCCTCCGTTTCGACTTCGACCTCGTAGTCTTCGAGAACGGGATTGGCGAGCACCTCGCGAGCGATTCTCTCCAGCAGGGCGCGCCCCTCATCCGGCGACACGGCATCATCCACTTCGATTTCAAAGTATTTCCCCTGTCGGATCTCGCGGATGCTCTCGTATCCGAGCGTGCGGAGAGCTTGATGAATGGCCTGCCCTTGAGGATCCAGAACGCTCTTTTTCAAGGTGACGCGCACGATCGCTCTCACGGCTGTGCTCTCTCCCCTTCGGCTTGACCCGCCGATTCGCCGAAGACACGACGGAAGATTGTATCCACATGCCGGAGCATCCTGTCCAGGCGGAAGAGGGCCTCGATCTCCTCGGGCGTGAGCCAGGCCCGGATCTCGGGGTCCTCGCGCACGAGCTGCCGGAAATCCGCCCCTTCATCCCAGGCGCGCTGGGCCTGGCGCTGAACGATCTCGTAGGCGCGCTCGCGGGAGAGGCCGCGCTCGGTGAGCGCCAGCAACAGCTCTCCGCTGAAGATCAACCCGCGCGTCGCTTCGAGATTCTCCCGCATGCGCTCCGGATAGACGATCAATCGCTCGAGCAACTCCGTCGTACGATGAAGCAGATAATCGGTGAGGATGCAGCTCTGGGGGAAGATGAACCGTTCGACTGACGAGTGCGAGATGTCGCGCTCGTGCCAGAGGGGGATGTTCTCCAGGGCCGCCAGGAGATTGGCGCGCACAACGCGGGCCAGACCGCAAATCTGCTCCGCCGCGATGGGGTTGCGCTTGTGGGGCATGGCCGAAGACCCCTTCTGGCCGGTCGCGAAGAACTCCTCGGCCTCCCGCACCTCGGTGCGCTGAAGATGCCGAATCTCCAGAGCGATCTTCTCCAGAAACGAAGCCAGCAGGGCCAGCGCGGCGAGGAATTCGGCATGACGATCTCGCTGAATGATCTGCGAAGAGATCGGATCCGGCCGCAATCCCAATCGGCGACAGACGGCCTCTTCCACATCAGGATCCAGATGGGCGAACGTCCCGACGGGCCCTGAGATCTTCCCCACGCTGATCTGCTCGCGCGCCCGTTGCAGGCGTTCTCGATGGCGCCCCGCCTCCGCATACCAGAGGGCCCATTTCAATCCGAACGTGATCGGCTCGGCGTGGACCCCATGGGTGCGTCCGACCATAGGGGTCTCCTTGAACTGGAAGGCGCGACGTCGCAGGACTTCGCTCAATCGCTCCAGGCGCTGCAGGAGCAAATCGGCCGAATCGCGCAGAAGAAGCGCCGTCGCCGTATCCACGACGTCCGAAGAGGTGAGCCCCCAGTGGAGAAAGCGCGCGTCGGGACCCACGGCCTCGGCCAGAGCTTCCAGGAAAGCGATGACATCATGGCGCGTCGTCCGCTCGATCTCCTGAATGCGCGCCACATCCACGCGGGCGCGCGCCTGAAGGCGTTCCAGCGCCTCCTCAGGGATGCGCCCGCGCTCGGCCAGGACCTCACAGACAGCCAGCTCCACCTCCAGCCACTTCCGGAATTTGTTCTCTTCACTCCAGATGGCGCCCATCTCGGGCAGCGTGTAGCGCGGGATCATAGCTCGATCCATTCGCTCGGACGATCGGGTTCGGCCACGCGAATCCGTCTCTCAGCATCGCGGGCCAGGAGAGAACTGCGGGCCTGCAGAGCTTCCAGAGCGGCCCAGCGGGCCAGCTCCGGATGATTGTTGGTCCGGCTCACATGCATGAGCACGATGTAGTGCGCGCGCCCATCGAAGTCTTCACGCAAAAAGCGCGCCATCTCTTCATTGGAGAGATGCCCATGCCGGCTGAGAATGCGCTGCTTGACGGACCAGGGATAGGGTCCGTTGCGCAACATCTCCAGATCGTGATTCGCTTCCAGCAAGAGGGCATCCGATCCCTTCACTCGTTCGGCGACCAGGTGGGGGATATAGCCGAGATCGGTCACATATCCCACCCTCACTCCGCCCGCCTCGATCGTGAAGGCGAGCGTATCGGCAGCATCGTGCGGGACGGCGAAAGGGCGGAATGTCATCGGTCCGATCTGGAAGGGTTGTTCGGCCACGATGTACTCGGCGGCCACAAGGGGATGGGCGGGATTCATCCGATTCCACATCTCGCAACTGGCTCGCGAGATGAAGACGGGAATTCCCAGCGTGCGCGCCAGCCGCGGAACGCTCCGAATGTGATCCGTATGCTCATGCGTGAGGACGATGGCCGACAGGCGCGAGATGTCCTCCCCGACCGCCTTCAACCGCCGGGCCAGCTCGCGCGCCGAGAACCCGGCGTCCAAAAGCACGCGCGTCGTCCCAAAGACCAACAGAGTCGCATTGCCCGAGCTGGAACTTCCCAGGATGCTGATCCGCATGCTCCTCCCCCTCACGCCCTCCCGCCGGGATCGGCTCAACAGGCCAACTGCGCGTAATCCACCTGCAATCCATTAAGACGCCCCAGCAGGACCAGAGCCAAAGCCTCGGTCTGAAAGATCTGCTGAGCGAGCCGATGCACGTCCTCCACGGAGACGGCTTCGATGCTTTTGAGGATCTGATCGTAACTGGTCTGATGCCCGAAGTAGATCTCCTGCTGCGCAATGTGCGCCATGCGCGCGTTGGAAGACTCCAGGCTGAGCACGGTCGCCGCTTTCGCCTGCTCCTTAGCCCGATGCAATTCCTCTGGGGAGACCGACTCTCGCTTGAGGCGTCGCAGCTCAGCGATGATGAGATCCAGTGTGCGCGGGACATTTCGGGGAGACGTCGCCGCGTGAACGAAGAGGATGCCCGTATCGGAGAAGAGCATGGTCCCGGTGCTTGTGGCATAGGCCAGGCCATGATCCTCGCGAATGGTTTGAAAGAGGCGCGAACTCGTCCCCCCTCCGAGAATGGAGCTGAGCATGAGGACGGCGTGCCGATCTCGGGAACGCAAGGAGGGACATGTCGCGCCGAGCAGAATCTGCGTCTCCGAGAGCTGCTCCTTCTCCTGCAAGACGATCCGGGGGCGCGGCTCGGGCGTCGTATCCTGAGGGCGCATCCCGCTGTCGGGGATGGAGTCGAAATACCGAACGGCCAGCTCGACCAGACGTTCGTGCTCGATCTGCCCGGCCGCCGAGACGATGAGATTGGGCGGCGTGTAGAGCTGCCGCCAGTACTGAACGATAGCTTCGCGCGTGAGGCGCGAGAGCGTCTCTTCGGTCCCCAGAATCGGCTGCCCCAACCGATGATGCGGCCAGAAGTTCTGAAGGAAGATCTCGGTGGCCAGATCATCGGGCGTATCCTCGACAAGCCGCATCTCCTCCAGGATCACCTGCCGCTCCTTCTCGATCTCCTGGGCATCGAATCGCGGGGCCGTCACCAGATCGGCCAACAGATCGAAAGCGCGCGGCAGGTGCTCATCCAGGATCTTCACCGAATAGGCGGCGTATTCGTGGCTGGTGAAGGCATCCAGCGTCCCCCCCAGAAGGTCCGATTCCGCGGCGATCTCTCGCGTGCTGCGCCGCTCGGTCCCCTTGAAGACCAGATGCTCGATGAAATGCGCGATCCCCGACTGCTCCAGCGGCTCGTGACGCGATCCGGCGCGCACCCAGATGCCCACGCTCACCGAGCGAAGGTGATCCATGCGCTCGCTCACGATCGTGAGCCCACTGGATGTCACCGTCTTCCGCACGCGCGCCATACATCCCAAGAGAAGACCTGAATGCTAGCACAGCGCCCAGAGGGCTGCAACGAGGAACGGACACCGGGGGACTCCCTCATTGCCCTCCTCTGCCGGAATGTGAGATACTATGCCCTCCGATGCAAAAGCCGAAGGAGGAGAAGAGGATGACCAGGGAGCCGAAGGAAGCAGGACGCCTTTCGATTCTCCCCCCCTTGACCCAGCTCTCCGAAGAGGAGGAGCTGTTCCGCCAGAGCGTCCGACAGTTCGCCGAGGAGCGCGTGCGCCCTCTGGTTCGGACGATGGACGAGGAGGGGAAGTTCGATCCGGGACTCATTCAGAATTTCTTCCGACTCGGCCTGATGGGCATCGCGATTCCAGAGGAATACGGTGGAGCGGGAGGGAGCTTCTTCATGACCGTGCTCGCCGTCGAGGAGCTTTCGCGCGTGGATGCATCGGCCGGAGTCGTCGTGGACGTGCAGAACACGCTGGTCAACAATGCCATCATGCGCTGGGGATCTCCGGAGGTGAAGGCGAAATACCTGCCGCGACTGGCTTCGGACACGGTCGGGGCGTACGCCCTCTCAGAAGCCGGAGCCGGCAGCGATGCCTTCGCCCTGCAGTGCCGGGCTCTTGAGCGCAACGATCACTACGTGCTGACGGGACGAAAACTCTGGACGACCAACGCTATGGAGGCCGGCCTGTTCATCGTCTTCGCCACAGTCAATCCCGAATGGGGTTATCGGGGCATCACGGCCTTTCTGGTGGAACGCGACTTCCCCGGCTTCACCGTGGGGAAGAAGGAAGACAAACTCGGCATCCGCGCCTCTTCGACCTGCGAGCTGATTTTGGATGAGGTCCCCGTCCCCAAGGAGAACATTCTCGGCGAGGTCGGCAAGGGATATAAGGTCGCCATCGAGACGCTCAACGAAGGGCGGATCGGCATCGGCGCGCAGATGATCGGGCTCGCTCAAGGGGCCCTGCAGTGTGGGATTCAGTACGCCAAGGAGCGGAAGCAGTTCGGCCGACCGATCGCGGAATTCCAGGCCATTCAGTTTCTCCTGGCGGAGCTGGCGACGGAGCTGGAGGCGGCTCGCCTTCTGGTCTACAATGCCGCGCGCCTGAAGGACGCCGGCTCTCCCTTCGTGAAAGAGGCCGCCATGGCCAAATACTACGCTTCGGTGGTCGCCGAGAAGGTCACTTCTCATGTCATCGAGATCTACGGCGGCTATGGATACACCAGGGACTATCCGGCCGAGAAGTACTTCCGCGACGCCAAGATCGGGAAGATCTACGAGGGGACCTCGAACATGCAGCTTCAGACGATCGCCAAGATCATCCTGGGCGAACGCTGAAGCCCCGACATGACAACAAGCCAAGATAGGTTCCGCAAAAAGCTCCTAAAGGGGACGACAGAGAACAGCCCTGGGGCGCGAGCCCCATCGGGAGAACATCACATTTCCGCACCGAGCCCACGGAGGGGGCGGCAGAGATTAGCCCAGGGCGTGAGCCCCATTTGGAGAACGACTCACTTCCGCATAGAGCCCACGCAGTGGGCGACAGAAAATAGCCTAGGGCGTAAGCCCCATTGGGAGACCGATCCCATTCCTCAATAAGCCCCCGGAGGGGGCGGCAGAGAATAGCCTAGGGCGTAAGCCCTAGGAACGGAACGTAAGGCCCCCAATTCCCAAGAGCCCCCGAAGGGGGCGACACACCAGAGTGCCACCCAACCGGTTTGATTCATGAACACCAGGTCATCACATCGGGGGATGCGGGAATGGCGTTATCCCCGCCGCAGGGCTTTTGACCCGGTGTGTCGCCCGCTGGCGCGGGCTCGAGGATAATTGGGGACTTCGTTTCCTGGGGTTCCGCTTCGCTCCACCCCGGGCTATTCTCTGTCGCCCACTCCGTGGGCTTTCTGCGGAATGAAATTTTGTCATGTTGGGATTCCTGGGGTTCCGCTCGTGCTTCACCCCAGGCTATTTTCTGTCGCCTGCCAGAGCAGGCTCTCTGTGGAACGAGGTTCGATCCCCAATGGGGTTCCGCTCGTGCTCCACCTCGGGTCATTGCGTGCTGCGGCGGGCTCTTTGCGGGATGGGGCTGATCCTATGAAGGAGTGGACTGAAGGAGCCAATCGGCGCGAATGGCGGCCAGAAGCTCACGGCGCGTGACGACAGCCGTTCCGACCTTTCCGATGACGACGCTGGCCGCATAATTGGCCAGTTGGGCAGCCCGCAGGGGAGGCGCGCCGGCGATGACTGCGAGGCTGAGCGCCGCCATGACCGTATCCCCGGCACCCGTTACATCGTAGACCTCGCGCGCCACGGTCGGGATATGCTGGAGCCGGCCATCGGGGGAGAAGAGCGTCATCCCCTGCTCGCCCCGCGTGAGCAATATGTAGTCGCACTGAACGAGATCCCGCAATTGGCGACCGATGTCCTGAAGCGACGCTTCATCGGTGATCTCCCGCCGGGTCACCGTCTCGGCCTCGCGTTGATTTGGCTTGATCCATGTCACCGGCCGATAGTAGGGGAAGTTCCGTATCTTCGGATCCAGGAAGACCGGCAGGCCGCGACGCTGTAGCTCGGGCAGAAGCGTCCGCAGAAGAAGCGGCGTGATCACTCCTTTCTCGTAATCGGAGATGATGACGCCGGCGATTGTCCCTAACCGCTCGTGCACGGCGGTCAGAAGCCGGCGCGTGAGTTCTTCCGAGAGCGGTTCTCGACTCTCGCGATCGGCGCGCACGACCTGTTGATTCTGCGCGAGGATGCGCGTTTTCACAGTCGTTGGGCGCGTGGGATCGGTCAGCACGCCTTCGGTCTCGAGCCCTTCTGCAGAGAGGAGGGCGCGGAGGCGCTCGGCGGCGGCATCCGCTCCGGTCACGGCGACGAGCACCGGCTGGGCTCCCAGCGCTGCGAGATTGCTCGCCACGTTACCTGCTCCCCCAGGGCGGAGCGATTCCCGCTCGATCTCGACCACAGGAACGGGAGCTTCCGGGGAGATGCGCCGAGCCTTTCCCCAGAGGTATTCATCGAGCATGAGATCTCCCAGCACAAGCAAGCGATGTCCGGCGAACCGCTCCAGCAGACATTCGGCCCATTCGGGGGGTATGCGCTGGTCAGACCCTTGGTTTTCCCTCGCCCTCATGACGCCGGCTGATCCCAATGGACAATCTTCGCGCGCCGGGTCGGCTCACCGGCCATCGCGGCGAGCACCCTTTCGATGGCTTCAGTGACCTGCTCGACGCGCACATGACGGATCCGTTCGGCGGCAGGCAACGGGACGCCGAACTGATCTCTCTCCACACACACGACGGCCGAAGGGGCGCTCCCCAGGGGCCTCCAGATCGTCGGGTCTGAGGCTCCGAAGATCACGACGGTCGGACAGCCCATCGCAGCCGCGATATGGGCCGGTCCGCTGTCATTGCCGACAAAAAGCGCCGCGCGCCCCAAAAGCGCGATGACCTCCTTCAGGCTCAAATCCGTCACCGGATGGGCGGCCATCCCAGCGAACCCTTTGACGGCATCGGTGATGTGCTCTTGCTGCGGTGCCGCAATGACGAGCGAGGGCAAGCCGTGCCGGGCGGCCAGGTATCGCACAACCTGGGCGAACCGATAGGCCGACCATCTCTTGGATTCCTGCGTGGCCGCCGGATGGATCACGGCGAACGGGTCGCGAATCCCCATCTGTCGGAGACGCCGCTCCACGCTCCGAACCGCCTGCTCACTGGCCCGAAGCGAGGGCAGAGGGAGAGCGGCGCAGGGAACGCCACACCATTTCACGAGCCCCAATTGCTGCTCGGCCGAGTGAATCTCCGCCTTCTGCCAGATCTCCTGTGGGTCAGGCGCCCGCCGCGTGTGCAACCAGCCGTAGCGATAGCCGCGATATCCGATCCGCTCCGGAGCGCGACTCATGTACGCCAGCAGCGTGGCCGTTGTTCCTCCGTGCAGGTTGAAGACGACGTCAAAGAAGCGCTCCCGCAAAAGCTGGGCCAAGCGCCAGCGCTGTCGTCCATCGCGGATCAGGTGCCCCTCTCGTTGCAGAACGATCACCTCATCCACAAGCGGATGGTCTTCCAGAAGCGGCGCCGAGAGAGATTCGCTGAGAACGCTGATCCACAACTCCGGCTTCCACGCCTTGAGCGCCGTCAGGCACGGCGTCATGAGCACCGTGTCTCCGATCGAGCGCAACCGGATCAACAGGACGCGCCGGATTCGATCCCAGGGCAATTCGATCTGAGCTGCGCGATCTCCACCTGTCATGTCCCCCCCTTGTCTTCTGCCCGAGCCCGCACTTCCCTCAGTCCTCGCGCCACAATGGTCGCTCCGCGATCTGCGCTTCCTCAACGAGCATCACCGGTATACCTTCGCGAATCGGATAGACGCGGTGACAGAGGGGGCACTGAAGACCCTGACCATCGCTCGTCAAACGGACCTTCGCTCGTTCGTTCGCCTCCCGCACGCAGGCGGGACAGGCGAGAATCTCCAAAAGCTCCGGCTTGATGCTCATGGCCAATGTCCTCTCGCTGGCTACTCTATCACGGGAGCGTCGCACAGGGCAACTCTCAGGAGCGGAAAAGAGCGGCCGTGCGACTTCTGCCGAGCATCTCGCTGGCCATATCGAAGACCTGCTCCACCGAAGATGTCGGCAGGTCCTCGCGCGCGATGAACCGATGCTCTTCCCCAAGGGGACGTCTGGTTCTCCGACAGCCGAGCATCAGTGTGGGAACTCCCAGCGCCGCGGCCAGATGTCCCGCAGCGGTGTCCCCGGAGATCACCAGCGCGCATCGAGCCAGCGCCGACGCCAGCTCACCGAGAGAACGCGCCCGCAGAGAGAGCGCGCCCCGAGGGAGATCCGGTCGGCTCGCGCGGCGTCTCCCCAATCCCACATCAAGGAGGCGCGCGCGAAAGTGTCCGTAAAGCCGGTGCGCCAGGTCGCGGAAACGGTCTGCCGGCCAGGCCGCTTCTCCCGGATCGGCTTCTCCGCAGAGCCCAACCAGCAGCTCCCCCTCTCCGACTCCTCGGGCCCGCAGCCACTGCTCCAGACGCGCATCGGTCGAAGGATCCGTTCGTACGCGCGGAAGACGACGAGTCGGTGTGATCCCGAAGCTTCGCAGGGCTTCCAGATACCGATCCACCAGATGCCGCCGCGGATCATCGGGAACCCGCCAGACCGTGTAGAGGAGGCCGACGAACCCTTCCGGTCGCACAGCCGCCAGGCGAGAGCGCACGCCGGCGGCCAGAAGCCAAAGAACCGTTTCCGGCGAAGGATGGAAATCCACAGCGATCTCATACGCGCGCTGCCGCAGTTCCCACAGGGTGGAAGCCAGATCGAAGCCGACCCACGGCAGCAGGAAATCGGGCCAATGCAGGCGCGACACAGGAACAGCACGCACGCTGATCCCACTTAAGGCGAACAGGTCACAGGCGGGCGGCGTCGCCACAAGAGCGATCTCCGCCTGAGGGAATCGTTCCCGCAGGACCTGACATGCCGGCAGAGCGAAGATGACCTCGCTCACCCTCCCCAGATGCAGCAGGAGGATCCGCGAGAACGAAGGCTGTGTGAGAATCGGCCTCATCGTCGTCGCCGCACCATCTCGAAGGAAGGATACAGAGGGCCCGCTCCCAGCTCCTTCAGTTCGGCGCGCATCCACTGCAGCAGAGAGGATCGCACGCGAGATCGAAACGGCGCGCTGCGCCCTTCGGTCGCCTGCTCCACAAGCAGCCGCAGCCGATGCCACGCCTGCTCCAGCCGATCGGCCATCCGCGACACGCGCGTGATGTCGTAAGGGATGGCGATGACTTCCACGCCGATGCGCGCGAAGGTCGCCAGATACCGCGCCAGGGCCAGATCGGGCACCAGGAGCCGCCGCCCATCGGCCTTCACCTCGATCCCCAAAAGCGTGTGAATGATCTCCACGCGGCGAGCCCCCTGCGGACAATTCAACGCATATCGGCGCGTGCGATCCGAGAGGATCTCTCTCTCGTAGATCGCGGGGATCCACTCCTCGGCCAGTTGCTCCCGGATCTGCTCGGCGAGGTCGCGCGCTGTCCTCATCGCTTCTCCCCCCAGAGCGCATGCGGAGTAATCCTAGGTCGGTGAAGGTTGTGAAGTCAACGCGATTCGGCTTCCGCTTTCTTGACAATTCGGGCGACGACTCTTATAGTCCTTGTCGGAATACCAATGAGGAACGACACGCGCGTCAGAGGAACGACCGTTCTCTGCGTTCGCCGCAACGAGCAGGTCGTCATGGCCAGCGACGGACAGGTCACCTTTCAGGACACGGTTCTGAAGCAGCACGCGCGCAAGGTGCGTCGCCTTTACAACAACAAAGTGCTGGCCGGATTCGCGGGCTCGACCGCCGATGCCCTGGCGCTCTTTCAGCGCTTCGAAGGGAAACTCGAAGAGTTTCGGGGCAACCTGCTTCGAGCGGCGACGGAGCTGGCGCGCGATTGGCGCACGGACCGATACCTGCGCCATCTGGAAGCCCTGCTGCTGGTCGCCGATCGAGAGCGCTCGCTCATTCTCTCGGGCAGCGGCGAGGTCATCGAGCCCGATGATCCCATCGCGGCGATCGGATCGGGCGGACCCTACGCCCTGGCCGCCGCGCGCGCCCTCCTGAAGTACACGACGCTCTCGGCTCGCGAGATCGCCGAGGAGGCTCTGCGCATCGCGAGCCAAATCTGCATCTACACGAACGAGTATTTCATCATCGAGGAGCTGTGAACATCCTATGGTGATCTACCTCTCCAGCGAGGTCGAAACGCTTCCGAAACTGGACGAGCTGACCCCTCGTCAGATCGTCGAGGAGCTGGACAAATATGTCGTCGGACAGACGGCCGCCAAACGCGCCGTCGCCATCGCCCTGCGCAATCGCATCCGGCGGCAGAAGCTCCCCCCCGATCTCGCTCAGGACATCATCCCAAAGAACATCCTCATGATCGGACCGACCGGTGTGGGCAAGACGGAGATCGCCCGACGCCTGGCCCGCCTCTCGAACTCGCCGTTTCTGAAAGTCGAGGCGTCGAAATTCACCGAGGTCGGATACGTCGGGCGCGACGTCGAATCCATGATCCGCGATCTCGTGGATGTCGCGGTGGATATGGTGCGCGCCGAGAAGATGCAGGAGGTCGCCGATAAAGCCGAGCAGAACGCCGAGGAGCGCCTCCTGGACCTCTTGCTCCCTTCGGGGCGCAAACGCAAGACGCGTCGCCAGAGCCTCACCGACCTCCTCGAGGAAGAAGAGGGGGAGTTCGCCTTCGAAGAAGGAGCCGATTTCGAGCAACTGCAGCGCACGCGCGAGAAGCTGCGCCAGCTCCTGCGCGAGGGGAAGCTCAATAACCGCATCGTCGAAATCGAAGTCCGCGAGCGCTTCTTCCCCGGGCGCTTCGAGATCATCACGAGCCAGGGCGTCGAGGAGATGGACATCGCCATTCAGGAGCTGATCCCCGGCCTCTTCGGGACCGGACGGACCAAGAAGCGAAAGATGCGCGTGGATGAGGCGATGGATTATCTCCTCCAGGAGGAGGAGCAGAAGCTCATTGACATGGACCAGGTCGCGCGCATCGCCCTGGAGCGCGTCGAACAATCGGGCATCATCTTCCTGGATGAGATTGATAAGATCGCCGGCCGAGAATCCGGACACGGACCGGATGTCTCCCGCGAAGGCGTGCAGCGCGATCTGCTGCCGATCATCGAGGGGACGACCGTGAGCACGCGCTACGGCACCGTGCGCACCGACCATATTCTCTTCATCGCGGCCGGTGCCTTCCATGTCACCAAACCCTCCGATCTCATCCCCGAGCTGCAGGGCCGATTCCCCATTCGCGTGGAGCTGGATCCGCTGACGGTCGAGGACTTCAAACGCATTCTCACCGAACCCAAGAACTCGCTCATCAAGCAGTACACGGCGCTTCTGGCCACCGAAGGGGTCACGCTCGAATTCACGCCCGACGCCATTGATACGATCGCCCAGTTCGCCTACGCCGTGAACGAGCAGACGGAGAACATCGGCGCCCGGCGCCTGCACACGATCATGGAGAAGGTGCTCGAAGACATCTCCTTCGAAGCCCCCGATCTCAAGGAGAAGCATCAGCGGATTGACGCCGAATACGTCCGTCGTCGCCTGGCGGGCATCGTGCAGAACCAGGACCTCAGCCGCTACATCCTGTGATGCTGCCGGGGCTTCTGCGTCGCGTGCGTTCTCTGCCTCTGCTCGCCCTTGCGGGAAGTGGATTGCTCCTCCTCTCATGCGGGAAAGTGGGCGCTCCGGTCCCCCCCCGGCGATGGACGCTTCCTCCTGTTGAAGGACTCAGCGCCCGGCAGCAGGGGGACGCGATCCGGCTCGTGCTCCCGCGTCCGGATCTTCAGGCTCTGGCCGCACGCGGAATCGCTCCGGATCATCTGGAAATCTACCGGGCGCTCGAGCTGCCCTCCGCCTCTTCTGCGGAAGAATCCTTCCGGGAACGCGCGCGACTCATCGCCTGGATCGGGCGCGAGGATCTCGCGCGCCCGGAAGAAACCCTGGTGATCGAAGATGGTCCGATCACCTTCTTCGGACGGCGGGCGTCCTACGCGGCGCGTCTGGTGGACGCGCGCGGGCGAGCCGGTCCCCTCTCGAACGTCGTCACGGTCATTCCGCGAGGGGATGTCCCTCATCCTCCCCGTCTCCTGCAGGTCGCCGACGAAGCCCAGGGCGTCGTCCTCATTCGGTGGGAGCCCCCCACGCGGAATGTGGACGGATCGGCTCCGCCGAACGTCCTCGGATACAACATCTATCGTCGCAAGACCACGGACGCTCACTTCGATCTTCCGCTCAACGGCACAACTCTCATCCCGGAACCGCAGTGGCATGATCGCGACTTCTCCTACGGAACGGAGTACGTCTACATCGTGAGGGCCGTCGCGCGGGCTCCCGATGGGACGCTCCTTGAAAGCCGCGATTCGCCGCCCGCTTTCTTCACGCCGCGCGACACGTTCCCTCCGGCTCCTCCGGAAGGGGTGGTCGCCGCCTCAGCTCAAGGGGTCATCAGCCTCTTCTGGATGCCCAACCGGGAACCGGACGTCGTGGGGTACTACATCTATCGCGCGTCATCGGCGGAAGCTCCGGATTCGGAATGGATGCGGTTGAATCCGGCTCCTCATCCCTTCACGATCTATCGCGATGAGGCCGTGCAGCGAGGTGCGCGCTATGCGTATCGGGTCACGGCCGTGGATCGCGCCGGCAATGAAAGCCGTCCTTCATCCCCCGTCGTTCAGGAGGTCTTCTGAGATGCGACTCTGCCGATTCCTGGATCTTCAAGAACCGAATCGCGCTCGATATGGTCTGCTGGAAGGAGATCATATCAGCCCCATTCGGGAAGACACCCCCTTTGGTTCGATCACGCGCGATGAGCGGAGAGCGCTTCCCCTGGAGCGCGTGCGCTTGCTCGCTCCGTGCGAGCCGAGCAAGATCATCGCCCTGGGGCGCAACTATCGAGCCCATGCCGAGGAGATGGGAGATACGGTTCCTGCCGAACCGCTGATCTTCCTCAAGCCTCCGAGCGCTCTCATCGGTCCGGAAGAGGCCATTCGGCTTCCGTCCATGTCCGCTCGCGTGGATTACGAAGGGGAATTGGTCGTCGTCATCGGCGCGCGCGCCCGCCGGATCTCCGAGGATGAAAATCCGCTCGCCTATGTCCTCGGCTACACGTGCGGGAACGATGTCACAGCGCGCGATCTTCAACGGAGAGACGGGCAGTTCACTCGGGCCAAGGGCTTCGATACGTTCGCTCCCGTGGGTCCGGTGATCGTGACGGACCTGGATCCGGCGAACCTGTGGCTGGAGACGCGCGTCAACGGGCGCGTGCGCCAGCGGGCGCACACGCGCGATCTCATCTTCCCGGTGCCGACGCTCATCCGCTTCATCTCGCAGATCATGACGCTGCAGCCGGGCGATCTCATCTTCACGGGCACGCCGGCGGGCGTCGGCCCCCTCTCCGATGGAGATCTGGTCGAAGTGGAGATCGAAGGCATCGGGACCTTGCGCAATCCCGTGCGCGCCGAGTAAAAAAGTGGGCCGATTCGGCACAGAAAGAACACATCGCGCATATGGAGGTCGCTCATGAAAAGACCGATCTCAGGGCTTCTGCCTCCGATCCCCACGCCTTTCGATGAACGCGAAGAGGTTGCCCTGGACCGATTTCGCTCCAACATCGAACGGTGGAATCAGTGGGGATATTCCGGTTACGTCGTCCTCGGCTCCAATGGGGAGTTCGTGCACCTCACCGAGAGCGAGCGATGGGCGGTGATCGAGGCGGCGCGTGAGGCGATCCCCGAGGATAAGCTCTTCATTATCGGAGCGAGCTACAACGCGACACAAGAGGCCATCACTTTCGCGCGGCGGGCGGCCCACGCGCGCGCCGATGCTCTGCTGGTCGGGACGCCCAACTACTATCGGGACCAGATCACGCCCCAGCGCCTGCGCGATCATTATCGCCGGATCGCCGATGCCTCGCCGATCCCGATCCTCCTTTACAACGTCCCGCAGTTCACGGGCGTCGCGCTCGATCCGGAGACGGTCGCGCATCTATCTGAACATCCCAATATCCTGGGGATCAAGGACAGCGCGGGGAACCTGGCCACGCTGGCTGAGATCTTGCGGCTGGTCCCGAAGGACTTCAGCGTTCTGACGGGCTCGGCTGCTCTCTTGCACGCGGCAATGGCGCTGGGCGCCCACGGAGCCGTTCTGGCCGTCGGCTGCCTGGCCGCCCAAACGTGTCTGCAGATCATGCGGCTCGTCCGCCAGGGAGAGACGGCGCGCGCAGCAGAGTTGCAGTTGAGGCTCCTGCCCGTGGCTCGCGCCGTCACCACGCAGTTCGGGATCGCCGGATTGAAAGCAGCCCTGGATCTGATCGGCCTCTACGGAGGCCCTCCGCGCTCTCCCCTGCCGGCACCCGACGAGAGAATCCGCGCTGAGATCCGCGCGATCCTGAAGGCTTCCGGTCTGTTTCCAGAGCTTGAAGAAGAGCGTCCGTCTGCGGTACCATAAAGCCCCTAGTGAGGCGAGTGGGATGTCTGGCAGAGCCACCACACGCTCGTCCACAGGAGGTCACTGATGAGCACAGTTCTCATTCAGAAGCGCGCTCCGATGTCTCATGGGCGCACCGATTTGAGAAAGCGCAAGCCGAAACTTCTGGCCGTTATTAACGAGAACTGCACCGGGTGCGCGGGCACGCCTGTATGCGTCGAATATTGTCCGGTCGAAGCCTGCATGTTCTGGGTGCCCGATGAAGAGCATCCTCCGTTTGGGCGCATCGAGGTGGATAAGACCCTGTGCATCGGCTGCGCCAAGTGCACGAGTAAGGGACCCGATGGGACCTTCCTCGACGGGTGCCCCTGGGACGCCATTGACATGGTCCCGACCGAAGAGTGGGAGCGCCGTCACGGGATGAAACTCCCGGATACGCCCGATCGTCCTCCGACGGAGTGGCTCGCTGTCCCGGCCGAATACGTCTGAAGAGAGATCACGGTGACCGTATCCGCGGAGCAGCAGCTCGCCGAGCTGCAAGCGGAAATTATTGCCTGTTCCCGATGCCCTCGCCTCGTGTGGTGGCGTGAGGAAGCCGCTCGGCGAAAGCCTCGCCGATATCACGAATGGACCTATTGGGCGAAACCTGTCCCCGGCTTCGGCGATCCTCACGCGCGGCTTCTCATCGTCGGGTTAGCTCCCGCGGCCCACGGAGCCAATCGCACCGGGCGCATGTTCACCGGAGATCGCAGTGGGGATTGGCTCTACAGTGCCCTTCACCGCTTCGGCTTCGCCAGCCATCCCGAGTCTCGCCATCGAGATGACGGACTGCACCTTCGAGACTGCTACATCACAGCCGCTCTTCGTTGCGCTCCTCCACAGAACAGGCCTCAGGCGAAAGAGCTGCAAAACTGTCGCCCGTTCCTTCAGCGCGAATGGGCTCTGCTTCAGAACGTGCGAGTGATCGTCGCCTTGGGACAGATTGCGTACACGACGGTCCTGAGAACCTTTCGAGCCCTTCAGACGTCGGAGGCGCAGAGACCCATTCCATGGCCTCGCTTCCGACACGGACTGGAGCTCAGGCTGACTCCCACACGGACTCTTCTGGTCTCTTTCCATCCGAGTCAGCAGAACACCTTCACGGGGAAGCTTACGGAACCGATGTTCGACGCGATCTTCCGCCGCGCCCGCCAGTGGCTGGATGGCTCGTGAAGAGGGCGAACTCCGGCGGGGTGTCGCTCCCCACAAAAGGTGGTATAATTCTCGCGGCCATGCGAGGGAGCATAGATGTCACAACCCGCATGAAGACATTGCGCAAGGTCGCTTTTTTCGCACAATTGGAGGAGCCGGTACTGCGGGCTCTGGCTGAAGCGTCCCAACCGAAGCTCTACCGCAAAGGGGAGATCCTCTTTCTTGAAGGCGAGCCCTGTCCTGGGCTTTTCGTCGTGCATTCGGGAGCGGTGAAGATCTTCAAGACCTCGATCGAAGGGCGCGAGCAGGTTCTGACGGTTGAATCCGAAGGGCGCCCGATCGCCGAACTGGCCGTTCTGGATGAAGGCCCTTATCCGGCTTCCGCGATGGCTGTGGAGGACACGGCTGTCTTGCTCATCCCCCGGAGCGATTTTCATCGGCTCTGCCGCCAGCATCCGGAGATCGCTTTCGGCGTCATTCGCTCCCTGGCCGGACGATTCCGGAGGCTTGTGGGATTGATCGAGGCCCTGGCTTTTCTGGAAGTCGGGCAGCGGCTGGCCCGCTGGATTTTGGAGAAGGCCGAGCAGCAAGGCCAGCAGACGCCTCGCGGCCTGGAATTCCCCCTGGATCTGACGCATCAGGAGCTGGCCGCACACATCGGAACGGTCCGCGAATTGGTCTCCCGCACGCTCAGACGTCTGCAGCAGCAGGGTGTTCTTACCGTGGAGAATCGAACGCTCATCATCCGAGACCTCGAACGCTTAAGGCAAGAAGCCGAAGGCGACTGATCGTGAGCACCCCTGAAGAAGCCGTGTCCACCTGATGGGGCCTGAGGGCCTTTCTTCCCGCACTGCTGGACAAGGGAGAGTCTGCGGGGGAAAATCCCCACCGAGTGCTCGTTTTCGCGCAAGACGCGCCAAGGTTCCAAAGGCAGTTTCTGAGAAGTTCGGAAGCAAGTCTTGAAGGATCAATAGCGTCGGGGCCCGAAAGATCCCTGGCGCTTCCTGTGGAACGTCGTTTGCATGCCGAGAGAATAGACGTGACCTTGGGCTCTTTGAAATCGGCTACTGGATGGCGCAGGCCGACCTCGCCTTGCATGCCTTCCACCAAAAAGACCTCACCACAAACAGGCCTGGCCGCCAGTAGCCTTTTTCTCGAGGCCCATCACGAGGTCGCCATGTCAGGTCACAAGGTCAGTGCGATGACGTACCCTGTGCGCATACAGGGGGAGAGCCCTCCCGGCTGGTATTCTCGTCAGATGAAGGACTGCCCGTTCCGACTCGGCGAGCGGAGCCGATCTGGCCGCCGCAGAGTCTCTGGTTCCTTCCACGAGGACGGCTTCTGCTGCTCCGCCCCTGAGGAGGCCCGAGCATGATCGTTGGCGTGCCCAAAGAACGATCGGCGCTGAAAGGGATTGAGGAGAAACGCGTGAGTCTTTCCCCGGCGGGCGTCCGCGAGCTCGTCGCCCTGGGAGCTGAAGTCTATGTGACCTCAGGAGCCGGACGCGGAGCGGGATTCACCGATGAGGAATATCGCGCCGTGGGCGCGCATCTGGTCTACTCCAACGAAGAGGCGATCCGACGCGCGGACCTCGTTGTCAAGGTGCAGCGTCCCGCGCCCGAGGAGTGGGAATTTTTTAACGAGCGATCCACGCTGATGGCCTTTTTGCATCTGGCCGTAGCGCCCCGCGAGCTGCTCGAGCTTCTGGTCACGAAGCGCATGACGGCCATCGGCCTGGAGATCGTTCAGGAGCCCGATGGGGCTTTACCGATCCTTCGGGCCTCGAGCGAGATCGCCGGGAAGATGGCTGTTCAGATTGCGAGTCGTCTTCTGGAGAGCACGTCGGGAGGGCGAGGGATTCTCCTGGGCGGAATTCCCGGGATTCCTCCGGCAGATGTCGTGATTCTCGGCGGAGGGACGCTCGGGTACTATGCCGCCCGTTCATTCGTGGGCGCCGGAGCCACCGTCTATGTTCTGGACAAAGATATGAAGCGGCTTCTGGAGCTGGATAAGCTCTTTGAGGGGAGGGTGGTGACGGCTCTGGCGACGGCCAGCAACATCGAGAAGTTCGTCGCATTCGCCGATGTTCTCATCGGCGCTGTGCTCGTGCCCGGACAGCGCGCGCCGATTCTTGTCACCCGAGAGATGGTTCAACGCATGCGTCCGGGGAGTGTCATCATTGACTTCTCCATAGATCAGGGAGGATGCGTGGAGACGTCCACGCTCACGCCGAGCGAGGACTTTCTCTTCACGGCCTACGGTGTGACGCATTTCTGCGCACCGAACGTGCCGGCCATGGTCGCGCGCACGGCCACGCATGCCCTGACGAACACGCTGCTGCCCTACGTGCGGGAGATCGCGCACTACGGGACGCTGGAGGCCCTGAAGAGGAACGTGGCCTTGCGCCATGGCCTGTATGCCTTCGCCGGGTATCTCACCGACATCCTCCCTCCCTCCGATCTCCCGCGCGCGGATTTGGGGCGTTTGGTTGAGCACGCTCACGATGCGGTGGATGGATGAATATCGAAAGCGGAAGGTCACGGCCGAAGAAGCCGTCGCGCTTGTGTGCTCGGGCAATCGTCTTTTCGTCAGCGGGAATGCCGCGACGCCCATGGTCCTTTTGAACGCTCTGGCCGCTCGCGCCTCGGAACTATGGGACGTCGAGGTGATCCACGTGTTGCTGGCGGGCGAAGATCCCCTCTCTCGACCGGAAATGCACGGCCACTTCCGCCACAATTCGCTCTTTGTCGGGCCGGCCGATCGTGCGGCCGTCAATGAGGGGCGCGCCGACTATGTCCCGATCCATCTCCATGAGGTTCCCCGTCTTTTCAAGACCGGACGCCTGCCTCTGGACGTCGCCCTGATTCACACGACCCCGCCGGACGAACACGGCTTCATGAGCTTGGGGGTGGAATGCGTGGCGACGATGGCGGCTGTCGCGAGCGCGCGCGTGGTCATCGCTCAGGTCAACGACCAGATGCCTCGCACGCTCGGCGATTGTTTCGTGCATATCTCGCGCGTCACGCGACTGGTCGAAGTCTCCTGTCCGCTGCTGGAACTGGAGCGCTCCGGTTTCACCGACGTCGAACGGCGGATCGGGGAATATGTAGCGGAGCTGGTGGAGGACGGGGCGACACTTCAGATGGGGATCGGCAGCATCCCCGATGCCGTCTGGGCCTCTCTCCGAGGGAAGCGCGATCTGGGCGTCCACACGGAGATGATCTCCGACGGGATCATGGAAGCGATCGAAGCCGGCCTGATCACCGGAGCGCGGAAGACGCTCCATCCGGGCAAGGTCGTGGGCACATTTGCCTTCGGAAGCCGCCGTCTCTACAAATATCTGGACAATAATCCCCTTTTCGAATTCCATCCGTGCGATCACACGAACGATCCCTTCCTCATCGCGCGCAACGAGAAGATGGTCGCGATCAACTCGGCCATCGAAGTGGATCTCACAGGCCAGGTGTGCTCGGATTCGATCGGAACGTACATCTACTCGGGCTTTGGCGGGCAGCTCGACTTCATCCGAGGAGCGGCGCACGCTCCTCAAGGGAAGCCCATCATCGCGATGCCTTCGACGGCGCGCGGGGGTGAGGTCTCGCGTATTGTCCCTGCGCTCAGGCTCGGAGCCGGGGTGGTGACCACGCGCGCCGATGTCCATTACGTCATCACGGAGTATGGGATCGCCGATTTGTATGGGAAGAATCTGCGGGAGCGCGCCCGGGCACTCATCCGCATCGCGCACCCGAAGTTTCGCGAGGAGCTGGCCCGCGCCGCTCGCGAGCGCAAGCTCCTGCCGCCGCTCTTTCACATCGGAGTTCCTGAGGAGGAAGACCTTCCCGCTTCGCCCTCGCTCTCCCGATGTTCCGATTCCGAGGAGGAAGAAGAGCTATGAAAAATACGACACGACCTTCTGCAACCCTGGACGGGAACGAAGCCGTCGCCTCCATCGCCTATCAGCTCAACGAAGTCATCGCCATCTATCCGATCACGCCCTCCTCCCCGATGGGAGAGCTGGCGGATCAGTGGGCGGCTGAAGGGCGACCGAATCTCTGGGGCATCGTCCCCCAGGTCATTGAGATGCAGAGCGAGGCGGGAGCCGCAGGAGCTGTGCACGGCGCTCTGCAGGCCGGAGCTTTGGCGACGACATTCACCTCGTCCCAGGGATTGCTCCTGATGATCCCCAACATGTACAAGATCGCCGGAGAGCTGAACGCCACGGTCTTTCATGTCGCCGCACGCTCGGTGGCGACGCATGCTCTCTCGATCTTCGGCGATCACAGCGACGTCATGGCCACGCGTGCGACCGGTTTCGCCCTGCTCGCCTCCGGTTCCGTTCAGGAAGCGATGGACATGGCTCTGATCGCGCAGGTCGTGACGTTGGAGTCGCGCGTCCCCTTCCTCCATTTCTTCGATGGATTTCGCACATCGCACGAGGTGATGAAGGTGGAGATGCTCACCCCGGAGGACCTGCGCGCGCTGCTGGACGATGAACTGATTCGAGCCCACCGCCAGCGCGCCCTCTCGCCCGATCGCCCCTTCATCCGCGGGACGGCTCAGAATCCGGACGTCTACTTCCAGAGCCGCGAGGCCGCCAATCCCTTCTATCGCGCCTGTCCGGCGATCGTGCAAAATGTGATGGACCGCTTCGCCCGGAGAGTGGGCCGATCCTACCATCTCTTCGATTACGTGGGCGCTCCGGATGCCGATCGTGTGCTCATCCTGATGGGCTCCGGTGCGGAAGCGGCTCACGAGACGGTCGAATATCTGCTCGCCCGGGGCGAAGCCGTCGGCGTGCTGAAAGTGCGCCTCTATCGCCCGTTCTCGGTCGCGCATTTTGTTGCGGCGCTCCCTCCGACGGTCCGCGTCCTCGCCGTTTTGGATCGCACGAAGGAACCGGGGAGCGCGGGCGAACCCCTGTACCTGGATGTCGTGACGGCGTGCACGGAAGCCCTCTCAGAGGGGGAAGCCCCCTTCCGAGCGCTCCCGCGCATCATCGGAGGCCGCTACGGTCTGGCCTCGAAAGAGTTCACCCCGGCCATGATCAAGGGGATTTTCGACGAGATGAAAAAAGAGCATCCGAAGAACCATTTCACGATCGGGATTCATGACGACGTCACGCACACGAGCCTGACCTATGACCCAACCTTCTCCACAGAAGAGGCGGAGACCGTGCGCGCCATCTTCTACGGCTTGGGAGCCGATGGAACGGTTAGCGCGAATCGAAATTCCATCAAGATCATCGGGGAACATACGGACTATTACGCCCAAGGATACTTCGTCTACGACTCCAAGAAAGCGGGCTCGATGACGATCTCGCACCTGCGCTTCGGACCGCATCCGATCCGTTCGAGCTACCTCATCACGCGCGCGAACTTCGTCGCATGCCATCAATTCTCCTTCCTCGAGCGCCTCAACGTGTTGAAGGTCGCCGAACCGGGAGCCATCTTTTTGCTCAACAGTCCTTACGGGCCGGATACGGTGTGGGACCATCTGCCGCGCACGATTCAGCAGGAGATCCTCCAGAAGCGCCTGCGTTTCTTCGTCATTGATGCCTATCGCATCGCCCGCGAGGTGGGGCTGGGCGGGCGCATCAATACGATCATGCAGGCGTGTTTCTTCGCGCTTATGACGGGAGAGGTCGCTCATTCTTCTTCCGGGAATCACGGAGGATATCTGAGGGGAGCGCTCTCGCTCGAACGGGCTCTGGAGGCCATGCGCGAGGCGATCCGAGCGACATACGGGAAGCGCGGCGATCCCATCGTTCGGAAGAATCTCGCGGCGGTGGATCGCGCTCTGGAGAATCTGCACGAAGTTCGCGTTCCGGAACGCGTAACTAGCGCATACGATCTCCGTCCTCCTGTTCCTCCGGAGGCGCCTGACTTCGTGCGCACAGTGACAGCGTGGATGCTCGCCGGCGAAGGCGATGAGCTTCCCGTCAGCGCCTTCCCTCCCGATGGCACCTATCCGAGCGGGACGACGCGTTGGGAGAAGCGCAACATCGCCGCGGAGATCCCCGTGTGGGACGAGAGCCTCTGCATCCAGTGCGGCAAATGCGTGCTCGTCTGCCCGCACTCGGTCATCCGGGCGAAGATTTACGATCCGGCCCTTTTGGCCAATGCTCCTCCGACGTTCAAATCGGCCCCCGCGCGCTGGCTCGAATTCAAAGGATGGCGCTATACGCTGCAGGTCGCTCCGGAGGATTGCACGGGCTGTGCTCTCTGCATTGAAGTCTGCCCGGCGAAGGATAAGAGCGATCCGAACCGCAAGGCGCTCGCCATGCACCCGCAGGCTCCGTTGCGCGAGCCGGAACGCGCGAATTGGGAATTCTTCCTGAACCTCCCGGATGTGGACCGACAACATCTTCACCTGAGTCAGGTCCGAGACGTCCAGTTGCTGGAGCCGCTCTTTGAATTCTCCGGCGCATGTGCCGGATGCGGGGAGACTCCTTATATCAAGGTGCTCACGCAGCTTTTCGGCGATCGCCTCCTGATCGCGAACGCGACCGGATGCTCTTCGATCTACGGAGGGAACCTGCCGACGACGCCCTATACCGTCAATCGCGAAGGACGCGGACCGGCCTGGTCGAATTCGCTCTTTGAGGACAATGCCGAATTCGGGCTCGGCTTGCGCCTGGCGTTGAACCAGCAGGCGGAATATGCGCGCTTCCTTCTGAAGCGCTTGGCCGCATATCTGGGCGAGGAGCTGGTGGAGGCTCTCCTGCACGCCGATCAATCCACGGAGATGGGAATCCGAGAGCAACGCGCGCGCGTGCAGCGGCTCAAGGAGAAACTCGCCCGACTGCCCCATCCCGAAGCGCGGGAGCTTCTGAGCGTCGCCGATGCGCTGGTTCGCAAGAGCGTGTGGATCATTGGCGGAGACGGGTGGGCGTACGACATCGGCTTCGGAGGACTGGATCACGTCTTGGCCTCCGGACAGGACGTCAATATCCTCGTGCTGGATACGGAAGTGTATTCCAACACGGGTGGTCAGGTCTCCAAAGCGACGCCCCGCGGAGCCGTCGCGAAGTTCGCCGCCGGAGGCAAGCCGACGCCCAAGAAGGATCTCGCCCTGATGGCCATGACCTATGGCACCGTCTACGTCGCTCGCATCGCCATGGGCGCCAACGATACGCATACGGTGAAGGTGCTCCGGGAGGCCGAAGCCTACGCCGGTCCCTCGCTCATCATCGCCTACAGCCATTGCATCGCGCACGGCTACGACTTGCGCTACGGCATGGAACAGCAGAAGGCCGCCGTCCTCTCGGGATATTGGCCCCTCTTGCGCTATCACCCCGATCGGCTGCGGGAGGGGAAGAATCCGCTGGTCCTCGACTCCAAGGCCCCGAGCCTTCCGCTGCGCCACTACCTCTCGCACGAGACGCGCTACACGATGCTCCTTCAGAGCCGACCCGAAGCGGCGCAGGTTCTGTTCGAGCTGGCCGAGAAGGACGTTCTCGCGCGATGGCGCCTGTACGAATATCTGGCGAATCTTCCCGTCCAGGTCATGCACGAGCTGATCAGATCGCGGGAGTGAGGACGACTCCCTCCAACGGTGGAGAAGAAGTCCTCTCCCCGCCTGAGCGTCAGACTCGGGAGCCGACTCAGGAAAACCCGAAACAGCTCACGGCATATCCGACCGCCCGTTGACCAATGCAAGCCTCGGGAGAGAAAATAAAAAATTCATGCGGGCTCCCACGAGAGCTTATCTCAACAGGGGATCGGGGATGTCGCACTCAGCCGCGAAGTCCTCGGTGGCGCCTCTTGGGATCTCGGAAGGAGGGATGGCGCGATGTCCTACCCGTGGTGGTATGTCCCGTTTCTCACGTCCCCCATGCTCATCGTTCTCATCGCCGTGCTCCATGTCTGGGTTGCTCACTATGCTGTCGGCGGAGGGCTTTTCCTGGCCGTCGAGACCTCCTACGCCTACAGGCGGAACCACCGCGAGTATCTGGACTATTTGAAAAAGCACGCGGGGTTCTTCATCCTGATCACGGTCGTTTACGGAGCGATAACCGGTGTCGGCATCTGGTGGACGATCGGCGTCGCCTCGCCCTTGGCCACGCAGACGCTCATCCACATCTTCGTCTTCGGATGGGCGATGGAATACGTCACCTTCGTGCTGGAGATCGTCTCGGCGTTCATCTTCTATTACCTCTGGGGACGATTGAATCCGAAAACGCATGTGCGCGTCGGATGGATCTATGCCGGATCGGCGTGGATGAGCCTGGTGCTCATCACGGGCATCACGGCGTTCATGTTGAATCCGGGACGGTGGCCTGAAGAACGGACGTTTTGGGCGGGTTTCCTGAACCCTCAGTTCATCCCACAAGTCCTCGCGCGGACGGGAGGTTCGTTTCTGCTCGCGTCGCTCTATGTTTACTTGCATGCGTCCTTCACGGTCAAGGATTCGTCCTTGCGCGACCTGATCGCCGCGCGCTCGGCGCGTCCGGCTCTTTGGGGCTCGCTTCTGATCACTCTGGGAGGGATCGGATGGTACCTCGCTTTACCGGAATCCGCGAAGGCGGCTCTGGCGGCGGCGAGCACTCTGAATATCCTGGTCGTCCTCATCTTCGCCGTCACGATCGCCGTCTTCTTCATGCTGTATCTGGGGCCGTATCGGAATCCGGGATGGCTCTCTCCCGGATTCGCCCTGCTCTTTTTCACCTTCGGCCTGGTGGCGATCACGACCGGCGAGTACATTCGCGAGGCCGTGCGGAAGCCCTACATCATCTACAATGTCGTCCTGGGGAATCAGATTTATGCCGAACAGGTGCCCCACCTTCGTCGCAGCGGTTTTCTGGAAGCCGGGACCTGGACGAAAGCCTGGGTGAGCCACCACTACCCTCAGGTTCTCCGGGATGGGCGCATTGATTCCACGCGCTTGCTCTCGTTGCCCGAAGCTGATCAGGTGAAACTCGGCGAAGTCCTGTTCCTGCACCACTGTAATGATTGTCATGCCGGACGGCGGGGCTTCTCGGCCGTCGGGCAACTTCTGCGCGGGTGGACACCCGATATGGTGCACACGCTTGTGAATCATCCAGAGAAAGTCCATTTCTTCATGCCGCCCTGGGCCGGCACGCCGGAGGAAGCCGAACTGCTCACAAAGTACTTGCTGGAGATCGCCCGACCGCGACCGGCCGGCATGTATTTTGGAGAGGGGCGATAGGAGGCGTCTATGGACCCGACGAGCTTGATCGGACCGTCGAGCCCTCTGGGCTATCCCGCTCCGTACGAGTTCCTCCTTGTGCTCAAAGTCCTCGGCTTCATCTTGCATATGATCCCCATGCACATCTGGTATGCGGGCATTCCTCTGGCCATGCTGCTGCAGTGGCGTGGGGGAGAACACGCCCAGCGGCTCTCATGCCGACTGATGCGCTCGATGCCGATTGTGATCGCGCTCGGGATTAACTTCGGCATTGTCCCTCTGCTTTTCACGCAGGTCGTGTACGACAAGGCCTTCTACCCGGCGACGATCCTGATGGCCTGGCCGTGGGTGAGCATCATCCTCATGCTCACGTTCGCCTATTACGGTGTGTACCTCTATGTCGCCGGACTGCGCTCGAACGCCCCGAGGATCTCGCGCTGGCGTCAGGCCATCGGATGGGCGACGGCCGTGCTGTTTCTGCTGATCGGCTTCTTCTTCTCCAATGCCTTCAGTCTGATGACGAACGTGTCGGCGTGGCCCCGATTATGGCTGGATCAGAGCGTCGGCGGAGCCTCGCTGGGAACGGCGCTGAACACGCAGGATCCGACGTTTTGGCCCCGCTGGCTCATGATGTTCGCGCTGGCGCTGGGGACGACAGCCGTCTTCATTCTCGTGGATGCCGAATGGTTCGCGCGTTCCGAACGACCGGAATATCGCGCGGCGGCTCGGAGGATGGCCCTGTGGGTTTCCACCAGCGGGATTGTGGGATTCGCGCTCACGGGCTCCTGGTACGTTTTCGGGACATGGCCGGAAGACCTGCGGGAGAAAATGTTCGCGGGCTCGCTTGGCCTGGTGACCGCGCTGACGGCCCTCAGCCCGGGCGCGCCCTGGCTCCTGATTCTGGGGCAATGGCGCTATGGGACGACACGCGGGCGCGTCGCAGCGACCGTCCTGACTCACGTCCTCGCTCTGGTGCTGAACGCCATCAGCCGTCAGGTCGTGCAGAACTTCGAACTCAGCCGATTCCTGGACGTGACGGCAGAACCGGTCCATCTCCAGTGGAGCCCACTTCTTCTTTTCCTCCTCTTCCTCGGCGTGGGATTCGGCCTTATCGTGTGGATGCTCCGTCAGGTCATTGCGGCGGCCCGGGCCTAGCTGCAGAGAGTTGCTCTTTGACCCCGCACGGACGGCTCCCTCTTTGCGCCCTGAAGCGACTCGGACGGATGCACGCCGCGCCAGACTCTGCCCTTCGCGAGGCGCTTCTGCTAAAATTCCGTATGCGTATGGAGGAGGCATCCAAGAGACGGAGGCGCCCTCTCACTCTTCACGCGAAGGTCACGCTCTCCCTCCTGGCGCTGGTCCTTCTGATCTTCGGCGTGCTCTTTTGGATCTACCTCTCGGCGACGCGAACACTCATTGTGGAGGAGAACAGGCGGCGAGCGGAACTCTTGGCCGCCCAACTGGCGCAACATCTCTCCTCCGAGCAGGTGGCGAACAATCTCGCCCTTTTGCGAAACGACGCCTTCTACTATCAACGCGCGCACGCCGAGATCGCGGAAATTCGCATCTACGGGGTGACGTCGTCAGGTGTCCGCGAAGTCGTGGCGGTTCCGGTCGGGGTCGCCGGCCATTCCCCGCCGCCGCTTCTTCCGCTTGATCTGTTGAGCGAAGCGCAACAGGGGCGGGTCGCCTCTCGCATCGAGGAGGCAAAAGGGAGAAGCTATCGCATCTCCGCCGGAGCCCCCATTGAGAACGAAGGGCGACTCATCGGTTTCGTCCTCGTGCGCGCGGAGATGGCCTATTACAGATCCCTTCTGGACCGCTTGAATCGGCTCACCGGTTTCGCTCTCCTGATCGCCGTCGGGGGGATCACGGCCGCTCTGCATCTGCTCTTCCGCCGATGGATCTATCGTCCCATCGCGGAGCTTCTCAGTGTCATGCGCCGCGCCGAACAGGGCGAGCTGCACGTTCGGGCTTCTGTGAACTCTCCCGACGAGATGGGGGCACTGAGCGTGGGGTTGAACGCGTTGCTCTCCCGCATTCGGGAGATGACCGAAGCTTTGGAAGCCGAGCAGGGACGTCTGGAAGTCCTCGTGCGCGAGGCGACGGCGGAACTGAGTGAGCGGAATCGGCAGCTCCAGCAGGCCAATCGGCAACTCTTCGCGCTGCAACGTCAGCTCCTGCAGATGGAGCGGTGGGCGGCAGCCGGCCAGCTTGCGGCTCAATTCGCGCATGAGATCGGCACCCCTCTCAATCTCATCTCCGGACACATTCAGTTGCTGCGCGCGCGCGTGTCGGATGAGGAGTGGACGCGCCGCCTGGATATCATTCTGGGACAAATCGAACGCATCGAGCGCATCGTGCGCCACGTGCTCGATTCCACGCGCCGACCGCGGCCGGAGCGAGTCCCGCTCCGCGTGGGGCTTCTGCTTGAGCACGTCGCTGAGATCGTCGCTCCGACTCTGAAGGATCGACAGATCGAACTTCTCATGGAGCTGGCCCCCGATCTCCCCGAGATCCTCGGATCGCCCGAACAGCTCCAGCAGGTGCTCATTAACCTCATTGATAATAGCCTGGATGCGATGCCGGAAGGTGGGCGCCTCACTCTGCGCGCGTTCGCCGGAGAAAGCGGCACTGTCATCCTCGAATGCGAAGATACCGGCGTCGGGATGAGCGCCGACGTCCTCGGGTGCATCTTCGAGCCGTTCTTCACGACCAAGCCCGACGGGGCCGGAAGCGGACTGGGCCTCGCCATTGTGAGGCAGATCATCAAAGAACACGGGGGCGAGATCACTGTGCGGAGCGAGCCGGGACGGGGGACGACCGTTCGCCTCACGTTTCCGGCCGCGCCGCACTCCGCTTCGGAGGAACGAGCATGAGGAGAATCCTCGTCGTGGACGATGATCCGGAGACATGCGGATTCCTGCGCGAGATCCTCTCGGCTGAGAAGTGGTCGGTGGAAGTCGCCCTCTCCGCCCAAGGAGCCCTGGAGCATCTGGAGCGCGACGTCTTCGACTGCGTCATTGCTGATCTGAACCTGAAGGAATCGCGCACGGGTCTGGACGTGCTCAAAGCCTTCAAGCGCCGATCGCCCCGCACAGAGGTCATCCTGATCACGGGGTTCGGAACTCTGGAGGCCGCCGTCGAGGCCTTGCGGGAGGGGGCGTTCGATTTCATCTCCAAGCCCTTTCGGATCGAGGAGGTCATCGCCACCGTACGCCGTGCCCTGCACGCACAGGAATCGGCCCGAGAGGATGAGAGCCTGGACGGTGTGCTCCGTCTCTACGAAGCTTCGGGCCTCATCGGACGCACTCCCCAGATGATCGAGCTATATAAGGAGATCGCGCGCGTCGCTCCGACCTCCTCGACGGTGCTCATCCTGGGCGAATCCGGGACGGGAAAAGAACTGATCGCCCGCGCCCTGCACGCGCACAGCCGACGGGCCCAAAATCCTTTCGTCGCCATCAACTGCGGCGCCCTGACCGAGACCTTGCTGGAGGCGGAACTCTTCGGACATGTCCGGGGGAGTTTCACCGGAGCCGTCGCGGATAAAAAGGGGCTCTTCGAGGAAGCCCATGGGGGGACGATCTTTCTGGATGAGATCAGCGAGACGACGCCAGCTCTGCAAGTGAAACTGCTTCGCGTCCTGCAAGAAGGTGAAATCAAGCGCGTGGGCGAGACGCGCTCCCGCTCCGTTGATGTGCGCGTGATCGCCGCGACGAATCGAGATCTGGAGCAAGAAGTGAAGGCCGGGCGCTTCCGCGAGGATCTCTACTATCGGCTGAGCGTGGTGACGTTGCGCGTCCCCCCTCTGCGGGAACGCCGGGAAGACATCCCGCTTCTGGCGGCGTATTTCCTTCGGCGCGCGCAGGAGCGGACCGGGCGGGCTTTAGCCTTCTCTCCGGCGGCGCTGGATGTGCTCATGGCCTATCCTTGGCCCGGCAACGTGCGCGAGTTGGAGAATAGCATCGAGTACGCCGCCATCCACGCCCGCGGCGGAGTGATCGCTCCGGAAGACCTTCCGGAGAAGATTCGGTCCTCCCTCCCGCACCTCCGACGCACGCGAGCGGCCACGACGCTGGAGGCGACGCTCTTTCACGATCTCCCCTCTCTGGATGAGCTGGAGCGCCGCTACCTGCTCTACGTCCTGGACTGTGTCAAAGGGAACAGGAGTCGGGCGGCGGAGATCCTGGGCATCGATCGGCGGACTCTCTATCGCATGGCGGAGCGCTTTGGGATCGTGCTGGACCGAACGAATGCGGAGACCTAACTCTGCGGGCGCGCCGCTCCGAAAGATGTCCCCGCTCAGCCCGCTTCGGAGACGCACCGCGCCTTCGGCTGTGAATCTCCCGAATCGCATAGATCGGCTTGCGCTGCGACTCATAATAGGTTCGCGAGAGGACTTCTCCGATCAGCCCGAGCGAGATCAACTGCATCCCCGTGATGAGAAGAAGAAGACCGAGCAGGAGTAGCAGGCCATGCTCCCGCAGGAGCGGCGCATGCCCGAGGATCTCCTCTTCAAGAAGATACCCTTCCAGGCCAAGGCCCAGGGCGAAAGCCACGGCCCCCCACTTCCCGAAGAAGTGCAGAGGACGCGCCAGATGACGCAGGAGAAAGGTCATCGTCACCAGATCGAAGAGAACGCGCAGCGTGCGCGAGAGTCCGTACTTAGAACGGCCCCAGCGTCGAGGACGCACGCGCACAGGGATCTCCGCGAGGCGGTCCCACCACTGGCTGATCAAGGCCGGGATGAATCGGTGCTGATCCCCATAGAGTCGAATCGAGGCGAGCGCTTCCCGCCGATACGCTTTGAACGTCGAACCGAAGTCCCGAAGCGGAACTCCCGAGAGGCGCGCGATGAGCCAATTCGCGACCCGCGAGGGCAGACGGCGCGTCCAGAAGGCATCGGAGCGTCTCCTCCGCCACCCGCTCACCAGATCATACCCTTGGGCCAGCTTCTGCACCAGTCGGGGGATATCGCGCGGATCGTACTGCAGGTCTCCGTCCATGGTAATCACAATCTCCCCTTGAGCGAAATCGAATCCGGCCGCTAAGGCAGCCGTCTGCCCGAAATGGGTGCACAGGCGGATTACATGAACCCGCGCATCCCGCTCATAAAGACCACTGAGCTTCTGGAATGTCCCATCCGTGCTCCCGTCGTCGACGAAGATCAGCTCGTAAGGCTCCCCCAGCTCACTCATGACTTCCGTCAGCTCTCGCCACAAGGGTTCCACATTCCCCTCTTCGTCACGCAGGGGGATCACAACGGAATAACGGATCGGCTCTTCCGAAACGTCACTGCCAGGCGAATGGGGAGAACAACCCCTCATAGTTCACCAAGCGAATTCCCCTCCGACGGATCGCTTCCTTGACGGCCGGACTGGTGAGAGCGCGAAACTCTTCCTCCCGAGAGGAGCGAAGCCGCGTCCGCACCGCCTGTATCTCCGTGTCCAGGAAGCCGGGATGACAGAGAAGCTCGCTCACCCCCTCCGGCAAGCGGCTCACGATCTTCATCAGGGCAGACTCGGTGAGTCGTCCTGTGTGGAAAAGGCCGAAGAAGGCGTTGGCATGACGCATCCCCGCGGCAGCGAGCTTCGGTCGCCCCCGCCGAGCCAGAATCCAGACAGGCAAAGCACGAGGGAGGGCGTGCCAAAAAAGACGCGAGAAAGGTGAGGGCAGCGGTTCCAGGGGGAGGCGCAAAGCTCGAATCCCATACTCCGGGAGGAGGCGAAGGAGCATGTCCAGAAGAGGGGGATAGAGATGCAAATGCTTGTGACTATCCACATGCGTCGGTCGGATCCCGGCGGCGAAGACGCGCTCCAACTGGGCTCGCGTCTCTCGCACGATGTCCGACAGGCGAATGCGCCCCCTCTGAAGGCGGGCCAGGAACTGTGGGAGCGAAAAGAGCCGTCCCCGCTCATCCACCAGCGTGGGGATCTCGCTCGGAGGGCAGAGGGGACGCTCGTCCACCCACGTCAGGTGCACGCCGAGTCCCAGCCGGGGGAAGTCTCGCGCTCGCGCGAGCGCCTCATCACAGGCTGCGCCAACACTCATGAGACTGGCGCTGGTGACAATCCCCTGCTCGTGAGCGTGAAGGACGGCGCGCGTGATCCCCGGCGTGAGGCCGAAGTCATCGGCTGTGACAATCAGATATCGGGCCTGTCCCTTCACTCCCACAGGCTCCCTCCTTCTCGACCCCATGGAGGATGCCTCCGCGATCCCGCCGGCGCGAGCGAACCCATAGACTCAACAAAAGGAGCCCCAGAGCCCCGAGCCCAACTCCGGCGATGTCTTCCACGCGAAAGACCGACCAAACCCACGTCAGTATGCCGGTATAGAACAAAGCCCAGCAGAAAGCGCTCAGCAGATTGAGCAAACTGAAGGTGAGGGGGGACATCCCCAAGGCTCCGCACGCCAGGGGGATCGCAATCCGCAATCCGGCGAGAAACCGAGAGGCGAGAACGATCCTCGCTCCATAACGGGCGATCCAGGCGCGCGCTCTCTCATAGGCTCCCGCGGAGCGACACAGCCGGGAATATCCGTATCGGCGCGCCAGGTGAAAGAAGATCTGGTCTCCCACAGCCCCTCCCAGAGCCGACGCCACGAGGACTCCCGGCAGAGTCAACAACCCTTTCTGCACGAACCAGGTCGCCACAAGCACGCTCTCCTCCCCTCCGAGGATGGCCCAGAGGAAGATTCCCCAATAGCCATAGGCCCGAATTCCAGATTCAACATGCGGCTCCATGAGTCATGGCCTCCGCAGGTTCTTCGCGAAGAGGAGGCAGATCCCGACTGATCTCTCGGATCACGCGAGCCAGGCGCGCGACGTCGCTCGGACGCAGCGTCGCATAGACAGGCAACTGGCGCGTCTCCACGGCGCGCTCGGCGACCGGACAGCAGCGCGCTTCCGAAGCGAAGAGCGGAAGCTTCGGGCAGATGTCCACATGCATCATCTCAATGTCCACGCCGCGCCGGATCGCCCGACGACTCAACGTCGCCGGATCGGACACGCGAATGCAGTACTGGTAGTAGACGGGTTCACACTCCGGCAGAGAGGGGGGGAGAGCCAGCGAAGGAATCCCCTGCAATTCCTCGCTCAGGCGGCGCGCGTAGTCTCGGCTCCGCTGGTTCCAGGCGTCCACGAAAGGCAAGGCCTCCAGCCCAACGAGCGCCTGCGCGTTGCTATAACGCCGCCGATAGGACGTCGGCAGAGGGTCCAGAGGGCGAATCTTCTCCCAAAGCAGGGCGGAGACATCTCGATCGCCCAGGAAAGAGGCGATCCAGAACAAGGGGAAGAGCGTGAAGGTGAAGCCTCGCGGACTGATGAAAACCTGCTGAAGCCATCCGAGCACGAGCTTCGTCAGGACCTCGCGCGTCGAAGGCCAGGGTTCGGATTCGGCGAACTGCCGAATCCGTCGAGCGAGCGCATCATCGGAGGTCACGGCCATACCCCCTCCATAGGTGTTCAAGCCTTTCAGAAGCTGAAAACTGAAGAAGGCCGCATGCCCAAATGTGCCCACCTTTCGACCGCGATAGGTCGCGCCCAGAGCATGAGCGCAATCCTCGATGACAAGGAGATCGTACCTCTGGGCCACGCGAAGGATGGGCTCCATGTCGCACGGTTGGCCGTAGAGATGCGTGGGAACTACCGCGCGCGTTCGTTCGGTGAGAGCGGCAACCATATCCCGCGGATCGAGCGTATACGTCCGCGGATCCACATCCACGAAAACCGGACGCAGTCCGGCTACGCGCGTCATCTCGGGGATGACCCAGAAGGTGAGCGCCGGGATGAGAACTTCCGACCCCGGGGGCAAATCCAAGGCTCGAAGGATGTAGAAAAACGCCATGCGCCCATAGGACGCCGCGATCGCATGGCGAACCCCCTGATAGGCCGCGAACTGCTCCTCGAACTGGCCGATGGCCGGACCGTCAACCCCATGCCCGGACGCGAGAGCCTGGAGAGCCCTCTTCATCGCGCCCGGCACGTATCGCGCTCCATACCGTCCGATCGTCCGAACCATGATACCCCCCCCTTCCCCCTCATCTCGGGAAGAGTGCGGTCTCAATCTCTATGTGCCGACGCACGGCATAGGCATCAGCCCACGCGATCGCTCGCTCCCAAAAGCTCGACATCGGAAGGCGAAGGTAGGTCCACAGCCAGGACGGACGCACGTAGAAACGCGAGTAGGCCGTCTGGAGCAGAAAGATCAATTGCTCGCGCGTGAGCCTGGGATGCCGGAACGTGGGCGTGTATCCATCGAACTTCTCCCAATCCGTCTCCGTGATCAAAGGGGCCATCTGTTTGTACAGAGGTGTCCCCGGATAGGGGGTCAGGATCTTAAACAGCGCCAGGGTCGTATTCAGCTCGACAGCGTATTCGATGGTCGCGCGAATCGTCTCGACCGTATCGGTGAGAAACCCGAGGATATAGAAGGCCACGGTCATGATCCCGTGACGCCGGCAGAACGAGACGATCTCCCGTTGATGTTCCGAGGGAATCGGACGCCGCCCCACGCGCTTGAGTGTCAGCGGATCAACCGACTCCACACCGAAGCGAAGCGAACGCAATCCGGCGCGATGCAGCTCATGAAGAAGCTCCTCATCCAGATCATCCAGACGCGTCTCGCATTCGAAGAGCACGGGGAGCTGCCGGCGTCGGATGCCTCGGGCGATCTCCCGCGCTCGCTCCCGATCCTGCGTGAAAATGGGGTCGCGGAAGATCAAATACGTGCGTCCGTACTGTCGGCAGAGCTCCGTGATCTCGCTGAGGACATTCTCCGGACTCCGGGCTCGATACGGCGCGAGAATGCGATGCGGACAATAGGTGCAGAATTCCGGGCAACTCCGACTCGAGAGTACCGGAAAAGCGAAGCGTGTGAACCCGAAGAGGCGCCCGAGAGCATGCCCGAAGAACTCGCGCGGGAACAGATCCCACCGGGGAAAGGGAAGCGCATCCAGGTCCACAACAGGGGGGCTGGGGATGACTCCCCGAAGCGCCTCACCTTGAGCCAGACGGATCGCTGCGTGTTCGGGCTCCCCCTGAATGACGAAGTCTCCGTGTTCGACGAGCGCCTCGGTCATATAGGTTGCGAAGGTCCCCAGAAAGCCCACGGACATCCCGTAACGCTGCCGGGCAGCTCGCGCCCACCGAATCTCATTCCGAAAGTCCACGATCGAAGTCAGCACCAGCGCCAGGTCCCCGGGAACCAGATCCTGACGCGTGATCACGACGTCGTGCCCGGCCCGAGCGAAAATAGCAGCCAGATAGCCCAACTGGATGCTCGGCAGGTTGTGGTAAAGGCTCAGGAAGCGCTCCACCCAGCGCATCGTCCGTGATGTTCCCCGGAACCGAGATCCATATCCCCCGGCGATCGTATCTTTGGTGACGAACCCCTCACGCCCTTTGAGATCGGCCAGAATGACGCGCATCGCTTTCCTCCGCAGAGAACCTCAGAGCGGGGATGCGCCCTGAGAAGGACCGTCCTTGAGACGTCCGCGTGAAACGCTCTCACGCATCACCCCGCATGCTGGAAGGCCTCCGGAGGACTGCGAATGCCACGGGAGATCAAGTGGAATGCCTGGGGACAATCGGTCGTGTCGAAGGGAAGGGGCTCTCGAATCTCCACCCCCTTCCACAGGACCTTTTCCGGGGGAGATTCGAGGGGCCACCGGTCTTCCGCACCCAGCGAGAGATCAAGATCCCGGACGGATGCTGTCGTATATCCGGCCGTGTTCAGGAGCGCGAGCGTGATGCCACGCGCTCGGCTGCGCCGGAACCCCCCATGACCATCTCCAAACCAGATCGCCCGGGGGCGCACACAATGTGCGCTCGCCAGGACAAGGTCAGAATGGGCATCGCCATTGAGATCGAGAGCCAGCAGAAGAAGCCCCCACTCTCGAAGGGACGTATCGAGGAGGACTTCGACCCGGCTCCGGCTCAGATGCACCTCAATCCGATATCCGCGCGGCTCGTAGCGACCCAGCGCGAGGTCCGGACGGCGATCTTCGTCGAAGTCCGCGAAAAGAGGGGGTGAGAAGGACGTCCCGTGAGCTGGCTCCGGCACCGGGGAGGCGGAAAGACTACTTCCGTGCCCGATAAGGACCCAGACCAGAAACCATCCCCTCAGATGCGAGAGAAGACCTTTCACCCCACCCTCCTGCGAGAAGCGCCGCGGAAGACTCTGTTATCTTCCTCCGCGCGCGTCCGAGAGATGCGCCTCGATCTGGCGGACGGCCTCCTCCAGCTCCGTCGCAATCTCCTGATATTCCTCGACCTGATGGGCCATGCGCAGTTGCGCCAGAAGATCGTCCACACGCGCGACCACCTTTTTGTCGCTCTCCCCGGAGACGACCGGACGCAGGTCGTTCCAGGCCTCCTCCAGTCCGAGGGCGCGGACACGAATCATCGTCTCGTCGCCCACCTCGCTCCAATATCTGAGATCGCGCCCCAGATACCGGAGTCGCCCCAGCTCGGGCAGAGGAGCCCGCCCCAGTTGCACGCGCAGATCCCAGAGGATATCGCCCAGTTGATTACAGGCAAAGAGCACTCCCGCCGCATCCTGGGCTGAGAGCGCGCGCTCAAGTTGCACGCGATAGAGAGCGAAGAAATCTACGAGCGCGCGCGAAATCTCCGGATGTTTCAGACCCGGCGAGGGAAGCGCTCGGACTGCGCGTTGAAACTCCTCGAAATGAGACCGCGCGCCCGCCCAATCTCCCCCATCCACCGCTTCGATCAGCTCGTCCAGCTCCGTCAAAGCCCGCCGGAAATCGAATGGCGCTGTCCCCTCAACGCGCGCCTCGGGAGTCGCCGCCGGAGGAAAGGACCCCACTCGGCGTGGAACCGACACCCAAAATCGGTCGCGCGCCCAAAAGGCGATCCCCCCCAACAGGAAGATGCCCCCCACAAGAGCGAGGTCTCTCAGCCGCATGCCCCTTCATCAGCGCCCCCGATCGAAAAAAGGAGCGGAAGACCCCGCAGGGTCTATCCGCTCCCGGCGAAGGCTCACGCCTTTCACTGAGGCTTCTTCGGAGTCGGTGTCTCCGTGGACTCCGACGTGCCCTTCTTCGCCCGCTTGGCCTTCTTCTTCGCCTTCTTGGTCTCCTTCTGCTCCGTCGGTTGAGTTTGAGTCGTGCTCGTCTGAGTGGCCGTCGTCTTCGCGGCCGGCTTCGTCGTTTTCGGCGGCGCCACCTGAGCGAAGGCTCCCGACACGCCGAAGGTCAGAAGCACGATCAAGGAGAACACCTTCCACAGTTTCGACATACCTTCTCCTCCTTTCTCACAGTTTCGGCCCTCATAGGGCCCATCTGAGGGGAATGCAAACGATGTGCCAAGATCGCCAGAGGGGAGCGCTCCACCCTATGAGGTGATTCTGCAGGGACTTAACCCGTCCCAAGAGATCCACATACCTCTCCCTTCCTGTGGCGGATTGGACTGGTCCGCCCATTTCGTCACACCACGCCCATCAGGAGGATGGAGCTTCCTCATGGGGTTTCTCGCCCGGCAATGGCTCCCGCTGTTTCTCCGACGGCACCTCTTTGGAAGGAATCCCGTAGAGACCCCGCTTGAACTCGCTCAGGGCGCGGCCCAGCGAGCTGCCCAGTTCCGGCAGCCGCTTCGTGCCGAAAAGAAGGAGCACAATCACCAAAATGACAAGAAGCTCCGGCATTCCGATCGAGGAGAACTGAAGAGAGAACATCGCATGGCCTCCGAAAAAAGGGGAGAGTCGCCCGCGGACTCTCTCCTTGTGACCTCCTTTGCCCTCCGCAGCAACGGGCGGCAGAGGATCGAGACCAAGAGGGGAGCGGGGGCGTTCTGGTTCTCCTCTCTCGACTCGGCTCTGCCGCCCGCGCTCTCCCCACCTTCCCGCTTGGGGGAATTAGCAATCGGCGTGCCATAGCGGCGGAATCAGAAGGGCAATTCCCCCAGATGCCCGCACCTCCTTCACAGGCAGAGCATTACGGCGACAGAGGCGCTCTCTCCCCAACGGGTCGTCTCCGGCGCACTGGCTGTGGCTTTTTTGTCCACATGGCAAAATGGCCTCAGGCGAAGCTCCCCGGCTCGGGCGCATCGCCTTACAAACAGATCTTGAGCCCTTTTCCAATCTGCTATATGATACGACGGGCATGGTGAACACGGATCTCAGCGTCATGTTCGGTCTCGGAATGCTGCTGGGGTTTGTCTCTTCGATGCCGATTGGACCGATCAACATAACCTTCTTCGCATCGCAGGCTCGTGGAAGAGTGCGCGAGGGCTTGGCTCTGGCTCTTGCTGTGGTCCTTCTGGATGGCCTCTATGCCTTCGCCGCTCTCTCGGCGACGTCCGCTGACCATTTCCCTCTCTCCCTGGCTCCTCCGATTCAGAGGCTCGCCTATCTTTTTCTCATCGGATATGGGATCTCCTTTGTCTGTCCCCGCTCACTTACTCCGAAAGAGACCTCCCTCTCACGCCGTATACGAGGGACCCTGGCCGGAGCGACTCTGGGAGCGGTGCTCTATCTGCTGAATCCCGCGCTGGCCGCTTTCTGGTTGAGCACGGCTTTCATTCTGCGGACCCGGCTCCCGCAGATCGTCTTTCTGGCTGGGCGGTTCGGTTTTGCCCTGGGCGTGAGCATAGGGGTTGGGCTTTGGTTCGCTCTCCTGCATGCCGTAATTCGGCGTTACTCCTTCCCGTGGTCTTTCGTCCATTGGGCTACCCGAGGGATTGGAATTTTTCTCATCGTATTGGGGGCGTATCTTATGGCGAAGCGCCTGTGAGAACGATGGTCAAGCGCAAAGATGCCTTCGCGACCCCCCCATCGGCATCTCCCGAATGCCCGGAGCCGAACAGCGCCAGCCCCTCATTGGAGGCTCCATCGTCTCCGCTTCTTTCATCACCGGAGCAGTCCCCGTGGCGCGCTCGCGTCGAAGCGTCGCTTGAGTGGGCCAAGCGCGTGGCCAGGCGACTGGGTCTGCATCACGTATTTCATGAGGTTCGGATCTTCGTGGAGACGGAGAACGAGGCGCTGCTGCGCGCTCTCCTGGCTCAGGCGGAGATCTTTCGAGAACGTGCCCAAGAAGAGGCGAGGGGAGCGGCGCCGGAACTCCTGGATACAATTGCTTCGCTGCAGCGGCGCCTGCGCATTAAGTCGCATGCGCTGCATCAACTCCCCTGCACTCCCGCCACGACGGTGAGAAGGGCCGAGCTGATCCGACAATACGCGCGGCCGGAGAGTCGGATCCTCTGCCTCGGGGACGATGACTTCGTGAGCGTCGCTCTGGCATGGTTCCTCCCCAATGACATCACGGTTCTCGACATTGATCCACAGGTCCTGAGCCTGATCGCAGCCGTAGCGGCCGAGCGCCGTCTTCGCATCACCTGTCGCCGCGCAGACATCCGACGTCCCCTGCCGGAGGATATGAAGGGCGCCTACGATATCGTCATCACAGATCCGATTTACGCCGTGTCGGACATGGTGCTCTTTCTCACAGCCGCTGAGGCCTGCCTCCGCAAGGCCTCGACGTCGTATCTCTTCACCGGGGGATCGCACGCGCTACTGGGCCGATCGTGGGCGCAGATCGAGAGTTGGGCGCGAGCTCACCGGCTGCACTTGCACGCCTTCCTGCCCGGATTCAATGCTTATCCCAAGACGAAGCGCCTGCAGCTTTTTCTGACCCTGGCTGAACGTCTCCTTCTGCGCTCCCCCCTGACGCGCGCTTGCGTTCGCCTCCCCTATGTGTACTCCGACTACATCATCTGGCAGCATGAAGAGAACGGGTGATCTCAGGGAGGAGATCGGTCATGCCGAACGGTCTTCATGTCGAGCGCCACTTCCGCGCTGCCCCGATCCTTCGCGACATCGTCATCGGGATGTCAGATGGGCTCACCGTCCCCTTCGCTCTGGCGGCCGGACTCTCGGGCGTCGGCACGTCTACCAGCCTCATCGTCACAGCGGGATTAGCGGAGATCGCGGCCGGGGCCATCGCCATGGGACTCGGGGGGTATCTGGCCGCCAAGACGGAGCTGGAGCACTATCGTGCCGAACGGATGCGCGAGAAGCGGGAGACCGAGAGGATTCCCGAAGAAGAGGCGCGAGAAGTCGCTGAGATCTTTCGTCATTACGGGCTCACGGAAGAACAGATCGCGCCTCTGGTCGCCGCCGTGCGGTCTGACCCTGACCGATGGGTGGACTTCATGATGCGCTTCGAATTGGGTTTGGAACCTCCCGATCCCGTGCGCGCGCGCAAAAGTGCTCTCACGATCGGATTGGCGTACGTCGCCGGAGGGTTCATCCCTTTGTTCCCTTACATGCTCACACATCGCATCGGCGTGGCGCTTGGGGCTTCGGTCGTGGTGACGCCTCTGGCTCTTCTGCTTTTCGGATACGTCAAGGGGCGGTGGGCGGGGATCAGTCCATGGCGCGGGGCGCTACAGACCGTCCTCATCGGAGGACTCGCCGCCACGGCGGCCTTCCTGCTGGCTCGTCTGATCGGATGATCCCGCGCGTTCCCCTGAAGGGACCGTGCGCCGCTCCAGCAGGCGTTCCAGCCGCTCCAGGAGAACAAGAATCGCTTCGATCTCCGGATCCAGGGTTCGCGAGAGTTCGGGGGCAACCGTCCCATATCCTCTGAGCGCGCTCGCGCGACAATCAGAGAGCACCGCCCAGAAATGCGAGAAGTATCCCCGCAGAAAGCTCCGCGCATCTTTCCGATACGGCGTCAGGTGGAAGATCTCGCGAAGGACGCGCAATCGATCTCGAATCTGTGCGATCATCGTGCGGATGTGCGCGCGCTCCTCGGCCGAGAGGTCACTACTCACCGCGAACATTTCGCCCTGCGGGAGATCGGCTGATAAATAGTTTCGCTCGATTTCCAGAAGAGCGCGATCGAAAAGCCCGAGACTCACTTCCACGCGCCGCCGCTGATGTTCATTGAGCACTGGGGATGTCCTCCTTCTCGTTCCAGTGCGTCAGGGCCCATCGAGCCGCATTCCGGGCGCGCAGGGGTCCGCGCTCGGCGCAGTGGGCGAGAAATGCCCGAGCCCGTTCATCGCGGATCTCCCCGAGCGCTTCGACGACCGATTCGAGCACATACGGGTCTTGTGTTTGCTCCCCCAGGCGCAGCAACTCCGAAACGGCTTCGCGCGCCTTCAGTCGCCCGAGCACCCATGCCGCCCGCCGAACCGTCTGAGGCTCCCGATGATGCAAGGCCGCTATGAGCTTCTCCACATAGCTCGCCGAACGCGAATACTGCTGGATGTCTGTCTCGCATCCGGGGCAGATGCGGTGTTCGCCTCCCACCTCTCTCCAACAGACTGGGCAAAAAAATCTCATGTCCCGCCGCACCCCAAGAAAACCCCGTGTTTCAGAGATCCGCTGGTAGGAGTCATCAGCCCCTCGGGGAGGCGGTTAACGGCGGACTCCATCGCCAAGAGGAAGCATTATATACCAGAGTCATCTCACAAAGCCAGAAAGCCAGACCCTCGCGCGATCTTCTTGCTCGCGAAGACCGGCTATGGTATATTTAATCGCGTGTTGAAGGTCTGGGGACTGATCGGCTCACTCCTCTTAGCCGCAGGTGGGACGTTTGCGGAGAACGGATGTCACGCATGCTCCCTTCGCTGGGAGAGCTCAAGCGGGCCCTTCTCTCGCACGCCCTCGCAATGGCGGCTCGTGAGAGACGAGCGGCCCGATCTGGCCCTTGAGACCAAGAACACGACTCCCAATCCCCCGCACACTTCCTTTGTTTATGTCCAGAGAAACCGCGTCCTTCTCTCCCCGGCACTGGAGCTGAAGTTTCCGGGAACGCTCTCTCAGAAGATGTCGGGACGTTGGCTGATTGGGGGTCTTCCCGAAAGAGGTCCTCCGAGACTGTGCCCAGCCTCCTCTCCTGCGCGATCCCTCTAGAGAATAGACCGTTTTGATCAGTGTTTGTCTTCAGGAGGGCCTATGAGAGATCGGCCACTTTTCACGGAATTGGAGTCCGAGGCCTTAGGTGTCCGTCTGCTGCGCGAACTGCGAGAGAGCTGGCGAGAATTCCGGGCGGACCCCAGAGGTTTCCTTGCTGCTCTCCTGGACACGGAATCGGATCTTCTCTGGAAGAGGCTCCGGCGCGGAGCGCGAGAGCAGTGGAGAGAATTCCGAACGGATCCTCGGAGCTATCTGCGTCTGCTCTTTCAAGAGGAAGCTGATCGAAGGCAGCGGAAGCGCATTCTCTTTCTCGGGAGTCTGGTTTATGTCCTCACGGTGGGGCTTCTTCTTCTGGGGGGGAAGCTGATTCCTCTTTTCTTCACCCCTGAGATTGAACTGCGACCTGTGCCTTCTCGGCCTGTGGCTTTTGTCGAACCATCTCCTTTGCTGCCGCTCTATGCTCCGGCGCGGTCTGAGAGAGCGGGAGGAGGCGGGGGGGGAGGGCGAAAGGAGCCGCGTCCTCCTTCCTTCGGGAGACTCCCCAAGGCGGAATTAGTTCCGCCCATTGTCGCTCCCAGCCCGCATCTGCCCAAGATCGAACGTCCGTCCCTGCCGGTTTTGCCAACGATCATGGCTCAACCGGAGCTGTTGCCGAAAATGGATCTGGCTCTTCCTCTTGGGGATCCCACCGGTCGCTCGGCAGTTCCTTCTTCGGGACCGGGTTCTGGAGGGGGGATTGGGACGGGTCAGGGGGGAGGAGTCGGACCGGGTCGGGGCCTCGGGTATGGTCCGGGAGAAGGATGGAACACGGGAGGCGGAGAGCCTCACCTCGGAGGAGGAGACCGCGCCGCCAGCCGTCCGATCATCACCTTCAAGCCAAGGCCCGAATGGACCGAAGAAGCCCGCCGCAACCGCATTCAGGGCATTGTCGTTCTGAGCGCCACATTCGCGGCTGATGGGACGATTCGACATGTTCGAGTCCTTCGCGGTCTGGGGTATGGCTTGGATGAGAAGGCGATCGAAGCCGCTCTGCGCATCAAGTTCATCCCAGCTCGCGACGCCAAAGGCCGTCCGATCGATTGGCGGGGGACGATCTATGTGGAATTCCATCTGCTGTGACGCTGTCGGTTCGGGAGACGTCTCCAGTCTGATCCGAAGCCGCGCGAAGGGTCTCCAGAAGCTGGGCTTCTTGACCTGAGGAGACATGGCCGAAGGGGTGCAACGAGGCGAGCGGGTGGGCCTGCGACGTCAGGTCACCTTGTGGGGATCTTTTTGTTGGGGATATGCCGATGTCGGGGCTGACGTGTATGTGGCACTGGGTCTGGTCATGGCAGCAGCTCAGGGGGGCACTCCTTTGGCTTTCGCCATCGCGGGTCTGGTCTACATCATGGTAGGACTGGCCTATACGGAGCTGGCTTCGGCTTATCCCTCGGCTGGGGGAGGCCAATACTTCACGCTCCGCGGGCTCGGGGACTTCTGGGGCCTGGTGGCCGGAGCTGCCTTGATGCTGGATTACACGGTAGATGTCGCCCTTTTCGCGATGGCTTCAGCCGGATACATCAACTTCTTCTTCCCCTCCATTCGCCGGTGGGAGGTCTCTGTAGGACCTTTCTCGCAAGTCAACCTCATTTGGCTCGCGGAGACGATGGCTCTGATCCTCTTTCTCGCTGTTCTCAATATCCGTGGGATTCGCGAGTCGTCCCTGTTTAACGAGATTCTGGGAGCCCTTGACCTGCTCATGGAGACGACCCTGATCGTCATCGGCTTCGCATTCGCGTGGCGACCGGAGCTCTTCGCCCTTCAGTGGAGAACGGAGTTCCCCTCTACCGAGGGCTTACTCTACGGCGTCTCCATCGCCGTGATCTCCTATGTGGGTCTGGAATCGGTCTCTCAATCAGCTCAGGAGACGCTCCGTCCGGGGACGGTGATTCCCCGCACGTCGCTCGCTTTAATTGGAATCGTCCTGCTGTTTGCCCTCGCCTTTCCGACAGTCTCGCTGGGCATCTTGCCCTGGCAGGAGATCGCTGCTCGGGAAGGGGACCCGGTCGCCCTTTTGGCCAGCAAGCTCCCCTTCATCGGCTTTCTGGCCGGACCCCTTGCGGCCCTCTTGGCGGCCACAATCGTCCTCATCTCAGCGAATACGGGCATCATGGGAGCGAGCCGATTGGCTTTCAGCATGGCAGAATTGGGGCTTATCAGCGATTACCTGGCGCACGTTCATCCTCGATTTCGGACGCCAGTCCGCTCCATCCTCCTCTTCTCGGGGGTCGCCATGATCGAAGCAGTGTTCGCTTTCCTGAGCGGTCGCCGAGCGATGGAAACGATGGCCAACATGTATGCCTTCGGAGCGATGCTGGCCTATCTGCTGAGCTGCACAGCTTTGATCGCACTGCGCATCAAAGAGCCGCATGTGCCGCGTCCTTACCGGGCCCCTCTGAACATCCGTTGGGGAGAGACGGCCCTTCCGATTCTCGGGATTCTAGGCGTTCTGGGCACGGGCTTCATGGTCGCCATCGTGCTCTGGACGCACGAGATCGCTCGGATCGTCGGTCCTCTGTGGGTGGTCTTCTGGATTGCCTACTACGCTTACTACCGGCGTCGCCAAGGCCAGCCGGTTCTCAAAAGCCTCTGGCGCAATTGGGAGGCCCAGCACATGCTCTTGCTCGAAGAGGCCGAGGAATGGGATCTGCTGGAATGGTTCAAAGCCGAGTTGCGGCGACGCGCGAAGCAAAAGGTTCCTGTAGCGCCAGAGAGATGAGCGCCCCTGCCGCCCGCTCACGCGGGCTTATTGTGGAGAATGTGTCGTTCCTCCCCTGCGGCGGGCAAGCCACGCGTGCCCTGGGAAAGAGACTCCACCGCATGCTCCTCCCGCTGCGTCAGAGCACGTCACTTTGGACTGGGAAGCAGATCTACATTTCTCATCGCCCGTCCGCTGCGCCGCCCAGGACTTCCTCTGCAAAAGCGAAGCGCGCCCTCGGCGCTCTCACAAGGAGGGGGCTTCGGTCCCAGGATGAAGGGCCTCTCGAAGCGATCCTCTCTTGCTGAAGCTGATCGCCAGGCCGAGCAGAAGCAGACAGACTGCGATGATTGCTCCTCGAACGGTCCAAGACAGCGGGCGCGTCGCGAAGGGAGCAATGAGAATGCTGACCAGATTCATCACCTTGATCAAGGGGTTCAGCGAAGGTCCCGCCGTATCCTTGAAAGGATCGCCGACCGTGTCTCCGATGACAGCCGCCTTATGCTCCTCGCTCCCTTTCCCTCCGAGGAATCCGTCTTCGATCTTCTTCTTCGCGTTATCCCAGGTCGCGCCCGTATTGGCCATGAAGACAGCCAGAAGCTGCCCGGTCAGGATCGCGCCGGCCAAGAATCCTCCGAGTGCTCCCGGTCCTAAAGCGAACGCCACAAGAATGGGTGCGAAGATGCCGAGGATTCCCGGTCCGACCAGCTCCTTCTGCGCTGTCGCCGTCACGATCTCCACGCATCGGCCATAATCGGGTCGCTCTTTCCACTCCAGAATTCCCGGCTTCTCGCGAAACTGACGTCGCACCTCTTCGACCACCTGATGCGCCGCTCGGCCCACGGCCTTCAGTGCGAAGGCCGAGAAGAGAAACGGCACAGCTCCTCCGATCAGGAGTCCCGCGAAGACCTCGGGCAGATTCACTTGAATCCCCTTCTCGAAAAGGCGCGCTTCATCAATGAAAGATTTGAAGAGCGAGACAGCCGCGATCACGGCCGTCGCGATGGCCAGCCCCTTGGTGAGCGCCTTGGCCGTATTCCCGATGGCGTCCAGCCAAGCCAAATTCCGTCCCACTTCGGGAGAGGCCTTCGTGCCCGACATCTCGAAGATGCCTTGCGCGTTATCGGTGATCGGCCCATAAGTGTCCATAGCCAGGATGAACCCGGTCGTCGTGAGCAGCCCCAGACCGGCCAGAGCAATCCCATAGGCCGACAGAGCGGGACTTCCGGCGAAGATCAGAAGCGACGCGACAATAGTTCCGACGATCGCCAGGATGGCCCAGACGGTGCTCTCCAATCCCGCCCCCATCCCCGTCAGCAGCATCGTCGCCGCTCCCGTCCGCGTCGAGATGGCCGTCTCCGTGGCCGCCGGCTTGTCCGGATGTGTGAACACGTTCGTGATCCACAGCGTCAGGAGTGCCAGGACGATCCCCATGCTCGTCGCCAGGAAGAAGCGGAAGTCAGGCTCTCCGGTCACCGGATCCCTCAGGTAGAAGAAATTGATCAGAGCGAACCCCAGAATCGAGACCAGGCCCGAGACCCAATACCCCACCGTGATCGGACGCATCGGATCCTTCACTTGAGCCTCGCGCATGCGCACACTCCAGATGCCCATCAGAGACGAGAAAACTCCCAGCGCGCGCACAAGCAGTGGGAACAGGATCAACTTCAACGCGAAAGCCGAAGCATGCGCTCCATAGTACTGCGTGAAGGCCGGATCCAGAAGCGCAGCCGCAGCGAGGATGATGGCGGCTACAAGCGTCACCTCATAGCTCTCGAAAACATCGGCAGCCATTCCCGCACAATCGCCCACGTTATCTCCGACATTATCGGCGATGACCGCGGCGTTGCGCGGATCATCTTCGGGGATTCCCTTCTCCACCTTCCCGATCAAATCCGCTCCCACATCGGCGGCCTTCGTGTAGATCCCTCCTCCGATCCGCATGAAGAGGGCAGCCAGACTTCCTCCGAATCCGAACCCGACAAGCACCTTCATGGCATTTTCCTGAAAGAGCAAGAAGATGAGCGTCGCTCCGAGCAATCCAAACCCCACCGTGAAGAGACCCGAGACCGCACCCGCGCGAAAGGCCAGCTCGAACGCGCGCGGGAAGCTCGTGCGCGCCAGATTCGCCGTCCGCACATTCCCTCGGATGGCGAGCCACATCCCCACATATCCGGCTCCGTAGGAGGCCATCACGCCCATCAAGAAAGCGCCGGCGATCCCCACAGGAAAACGCCACTCGGGATAGACCCCTCGGTACACGAAAAAGAGCAGCGCCGTGATCGCCAGCACGAACCAGATCATCGTGCGGAATTGCCGTCCGAGATAGGCCATGGCCCCTTCTTCAATAGCGCGGGCGACGCGCACCATCTCTTCCGGCCCCGGCTCATGCCGGAGCACGCGCCGCACCAGAAACGCTCCATAGATCAGGGCGACCAGAGCGGAGGCCAAAACAGCCCAGAGGATCATCCACTCGGTGCGCCCTAGAGTGGGCAACGTGATCTCGCTCTCGGATTGAGCCCAGGCGCTCCCCGAAAGAAGTCCCACAAGCAGAAGTCCCAGCGTGACTCTTGCGCGCATCTTCTCCCTTCACCTCCTGCGAAATCTCCCGGGGAGGGGTGACGTGCCCTCCCCAGCGAGTCTCAGATCACATAAGGGATTGGATCGATGAGTCCCGCTTCGGCGAAGCCCCGACGTCTCAGGTGACAGCTATCGCACCGCCCGCAGGCGAGAACCTCCCCTGCGCGCTCGATCGGATCATAGCAGCTCCAGGTGAGACGATAATCCACGCCCAGTTGGTGGCCGCGACGGATGATCTCGGCCTTCGTCATCCGCAGAAGCGGAGCATGAATGCGAAATCGCGCGCGTCCCTCGACTCCCGCGCGCGTCGCGAGATTGGCCATCTGCTCGAACGCCCGGAGATATTCGGGCCGACAATCCGGGTACCCGCTGTAGTCGAGGACGTTGGCTCCGAAGAAGATGTCCTCGGCCCCGAGCACTTCGGCCCAGGCCAAAGCAAAAGCCAGAAAGATCGTATTGCGTCCGGGGACATAGGTTATGGGAATTCCCGTGCCGATCTCTTCAGACGTACGATCCTTGGGCACGGGGATGCGCTCGTCGGTGAGAGCCGAGCCCCCGATCTCCCGCATGTCCACGGTGATGATGAGATGCCGCGCGACGCCACGTGCCGCGGCTGTGGCCTGAGCGCGAAGAAGTTCCACCTCGTGTCGCTGCCCGTAGCGGAAAGAGAGGGCGTAGACTTCGTACCCTTCAGCCTGGGCGATAGCGAGCGTCGTCGTCGAATCCACTCCCCCGCTCAGAAGGACGATGGCTTTCCGAGTCATATCTTCTCTTCAGGCGAGCGGGAGCTGGCTGGAGCCTTCCCGAAGACTTCTCGTGCGATCGAAAACCGACGGGAATCTCCATCCGAACGCGTCACTTCCGGAGGGAGAGCGAAATGAATGGACTCTTCCTCGGCGGGCATCTCTTCGACGATCTCGGCCCCCTGCTCCCGAAGATAGGCGATCACGCGCGCGACCAGCTCTTCAGGAGCCGAGGCTCCGGCCGTCACCCCCACGGTCTCCACCCCCTCCAACCACGCCGGTTCGATCTCCGTCTCATCGTTAATGACATAGGCCGGCACGCCCGCCGCGCACGCGACCTCTCGCAAGCGCTGCGAGTTCGAGCTGTTCTGCGACCCGATCACGAGAATGAGGTCCACGCGCTGAGCCAGAGCCTTCACGGCATTCTGCCGATTCTGCGTCGCATAGCAGATGTCATCCTTGGGCGGAGACTCCAGATGCGGAAACCGACGGCGCAGCGCTTCGACCAGATGGGCCGTGTCGTCCACGCTGAGCGTCGTCTGTGTCAGGTAGACGATCTTCTCCGGATGCTCCACCTGCAGACGCTCCACGTCTTCGAGCGAGCTGACCAGATGCATCAGGGCCTCGCCCATCGTCCCCTCGACCTCCTCATGACCGGGATGCCCGATGAGGACGATCGAATACCCTTCCCGCGCGAAACGCACAGCTTCCAGATGCACCTTTGTCACTAGCGGACAGGTCGCATCAATGACCCGCAGTTTTCGGCGCGCGGCCTCCTGCCGGACCTGCGGGGAAACGCCGTGCGCGCTGAAGATGCAGGTTGCTCCTTCGGGCACATCGGTCAGGCGCTCGACGAAGACAACGCCTCGACGGCGCAACCCCTCGACGACGTGCCGATTGTGGACGATCTCATGGAAGACGTAAATGGGAGGGGGGAAGAGCGCCAGCGCCCGCTCGACGATATCAATGGCGCGCACAACGCCTGCGCAAAAACCGCGCGGCTTGGCCAAGACGATGCGACGCATACTCATCGCGCGAACCCTTCAAGATTATCACGTCGAGAGACGGGAGGCAACGCCTTCAACGCGGCGCTCACGCGAGGATGGGCGAAGTAGCGATGCGCCCGAGCGATATCCTGCCGGATCTGGGCTCGCAGAGTCGCCACATCGGGGAAGCGCCGCTCCGACCGCAGCCGATGTAAAAAGCGCAACGCCACGCGCGCACCCAGCACATCCCCGCTCCAGTCCAGCAGGTGCGTTTCCACGCTCAGAGCAAGCCCTTCGCCGAAGGTCGGGCGATGGCCGATGTTGGTCACCGCCGGATGCCACCGATCTCCCACGCGCATGAGCGTGATGTAGACGCCTGTCGCCGGGATGATGGAATTCTCCGCATGGAGATTCGCCGTTGGGACAAGCAGCTCGCGCCCCCGCCCCGAACCGGAGATGATGTGTCCGCGGATCTCGTAGGGCCGTCCCAGGAAGCGTCGCGCCAGGTTCACGCGCCCGGCCCTCAGGAGGCGCCGAATCAGGGTCGCGCGGACGCGATGACCCCGCAAAGTGACTTCTTCGATCTCGATGGCTCGCCTCCCCAGTCGTGCCGCGATCTCCTGCGCCAGCTCGATTCGCCCCTGCCGATCTCGTCCGAAGACCGCCCCCTTCCCCAAATACAGCTCGCGCGCCTCCAAATGCCCAAAAACGTAGGTGAGCAGGAACTCCTCAGCCGATGTCATCGCCAACTCCCGCGTGAAGTCAAGAAGGACGACCTGCTCGATCCCCGCTTCGGCCAGAGATTCCAAGCGCTGCTCCAGCGTCTGCAAAAGCGGGGGAGCCGTCTCCGGGCGCAGGATCTGAAGGGGATGGGGGTCGAAGGTGAGAACGGTCGGCGTCGCCCCTAACGCGCGCGCCCGCTCGACCACGGCCTGCAGGATCCTCTGATGTCCCAGATGAACCCCATCGAAGACTCCAAACGTCAGCACCGTGGGCTTCTGCAGGTCTTCCTGCCACAGATCGCGAGAGATCTTCATCGAACTCGATTCGCACGTTGCCTGCGACAGGCGAGAGTCCGGAGCGCCTCGCCGCTTCGGCGCTCTTCACGAAGCTGTCCTGATCGGACTTCGGAGGAAGTCACGCGCCGCCTCTGTCCTTCGGATTGCCGTCCCCGACACGAAAAGCCGTTCTGTGACTCATCGTCGTTTATTTCACCGCGCAGGGTGAAGCTAAACGACCGGCCACTTCCTGCTTCA
>CAZTMT010000015.1:1975-75918 GCA_964615335.1 uncultured Clostridia bacterium | reverse complement strand
TGTGGCTCGGGGGTCGCCGATTCGCTCAGAGCCGAAGGGAAGAAGCGATGTCTGGCGGTGAGGCTCTGGTCGTCGTTCGGGATCTGAAGAAGTATTTCCCCGTGCGCCGCAGCCTGTGGGAGAGACTGCGGGGGGGATCGGCCTGGGTGCGCGCCGTGGATGGCGTGAGCTTCGCGATTCGGGCCGGAGAGACCCTGAGCCTGGTCGGCGAATCCGGATGCGGCAAGACGACGACGGGCCGATGCCTTCTCCGCTTGATCGAGCCGACATCTGGGGAGATTTTCTTCGAGGGAGTGAACGTGCGCCGGCTCTCCGGGAAGCAGCTTCGGGCCCAACGCCGCCAGATGCAGATCATCTTCCAGGATCCCTACGCGTCGCTCAATCCGCGCATGACGGTGGGAGAGATTCTGGAGGAACCTCTGCGCATTCACCGCGTGGGGACGCCCCGGGAACGGCGCGCGCGCGTTCGAGAGGTGCTCCAGGAGGTGGGGCTCTCGGCTGACGCTCTGGATCGGTATCCGCATGAATTCTCGGGCGGACAGCGGCAGCGGATCGGGATCGCTCGGGCGCTCGTTTTGCGCCCGAAATTCATCGTCGCCGATGAGCCCGTGTCGGCCCTGGATGTCTCCATTCAAGCGCAGATCGTGAATCTGCTCGAGGACCTGCAGCAGAAGTATGGCCTGACCTATCTCTTCATCTCGCACGGATTGGCGCTTGTGCGGTATATCTCCGAGCGCGTCGGCGTGATGTATTTGGGCAAGCTCGTCGAGATCGCTCCGACCGAAACGCTCTATCGCCATCCGCTGCATCCTTACACGCAGGCTCTTCTTCGCGCCGTTCCCGAGCCCGATCCGGATGCGCGTCGGGAGCGCGTGCCGCTTGGGGGAGAACTCCCCTCCCCGGCCCACCCCCCTTCCGGATGTCGCTTCCACGCCCGATGTCCTTTGGCTCAGGCCGAATGTCGTGAGGCCGAGCCCGAACTCCGGGAAGTCGAGCCCGGACATTTCGTCGCGTGCTTTCTGGTGTGACGCGCGCCGTGCGGGCGCCGGGCCTCTCTTGGAAACGGCTCCTGTCCCTGTGAGCCGGGGAAGCAGTCTGAGTGCTGCGTGCCTTGTGGTTGACAAGGCGGGAAGCGGCGCGATACCTTGAATGCGCGGCGCGGGGCCCAAGAGGCAACGATGAGGCGCTACGTCCTCAAACGAACGGCAACCCGACGCACGCTGATCGACTATCGAGCCGAGCTGAACCCGGAGCAGTATGCGGCGGTCACCTCGGGAGAGGGGCCGGCGCTGGTGATCGCCGGAGCCGGCTCGGGCAAAACGCGCGTGATCACGTATCGGGTGGCCTGGCTTGTGGAGCAGGGGGTGGAGCAGGGGCGGATTCTGCTGGTCACCTTCACCAACAAGGCGGCCCGCAGCATGCTCGAACGCGTCGAGGCTCTGCTTCAGGCCGAATGTCGTCGCATCTGGGGCGGCACGTTCCATCACATCGCGAATCGCATCTTGCGTCGGCATGCCGAGCGGCTCGGATATCATCCGAACTTCACGATCCTGGACAGCGAGGACGCCTGCGATCTGCTGGACGCCTGCGTGCGCGCCTGCGGCGTGGACACACGCGCGCGTCGCTTCCCTCGGGGCGAAGTCCTGCAGGACATCCTCAGCCTCTCGGTGAACAGAGGGCGCTCGCTGGAGGAGACGATTCTGGAGCGCTTCCCCTATTTCGAGCCTCTGATTCCGGAGATCGCGCGCGTCGCCCTGGCCTACGCCGAGCGCAAGCGGCGCGAGAACGTGATGGACTACGACGACCTGCTCTGGAACTGGTGGCGCTTGCTCACGGAGCATCCGGAGATCGAAGCCCTCTATGCCGAGCAGTTCCAGCACATCCTGGTGGACGAGTATCAGGACACGAATCGGCTTCAGGCGGAGATCGTAGATCGGCTCGCTCGCCGGCATCGCAACGTCATGGTCGTCGGCGATGATTGCCAGACGATCTACAGTTGGCGCGGGACGGACTTCCGCAACATCTACGAGTTCCCCGAGCGCTATCCCGATGCGCGGATTTATCGTCTGGAGACGAACTATCGGAGCACGCCGCAGATTCTGGCTCTGGCCAATGCCTCGATCCGCCATAACGAGCGGCAATTTCACAAAGAGTTGCGCGCGCGACGGGCCGACGGACCGAAACCGGCCCTTGTGTCGGTTCAGGACGTGTACGAGCAGGCGGCTTTCGTCGCCACGCGCATCCTGGAGCTTCACGGGGAGGGAGTGCCGCTTCGGGAGATCGCCGTGCTCTATCGTTCGCATTACCATTCGATGGAGCTGCAGATTGAGCTGGGGCGGCGGGGTGTGCCCTACGTCGTGCGCTCGGGGCTGCGCTTTTTCGAGCAGGCGCATGTCAAGGACGTGCTCGCCTATATGCGCGCTGTCCTCAACCTGCGCGATGAGCTGGCCTGGCGGCGCGTCCTCCGCATGGTGCCCGGCATCGGGCAGCGGACGATCGAGCGCCTCTGGCCGATCATCGCCACAAGCGCGGATCTCTCCGGGGCGCTGGAAGCCGCTTCCGGAAACATCCCTCGTCGTGCCCTCTCCGGATGGCGCGATCTCTGCGAGCTGCTCGAAGCGCTCGCCGACGAATCGCTCGCGGAGCGCCCGGCCCAGCAGATCGAGCTGATCCTGGCGAGCTTTTACGTGGATCATCTTCGCGCGACCTATCGCAACGCTGAGATGCGGCTGGAAGACCTGCGCCAGTTGGCCCACTTCGCGGCCCGCTATTCCTCGATCCAGGCGTTTGTGAGCGATGTCGTCCTGCTGGGTCAGGAGCGTTTCTCCCTGCGCGAGGATCTCTCCGGGGAGGACATCTTCGGAGCGGAGGGCGAGCCGGAGTATCTCGTGCTCTCTTCGATCCATCAGGCGAAGGGCCTGGAATGGCGCATCGTCTTCCTCATCTGGGCCGTCGAAGGGCGCTTCCCCACGACGCGATCGCTTCAGGATCCGGAGGCTCTGGAGGAGGAGCGCCGGCTCTTCTACGTCGCGGTCACTCGCGCTCGCGATGAGTTGTACGTGTGCTATCCTCTGATCGCACGGGAGGGATTGCGCACGATCCTGTTGCGTCCGTCCCGATTTCTCACAGAGGTTGATCCCGATCTTTTCGAGACGTGGGTCATCGAATCGGCGTGAATGGGTCCGTGGCCGGCAGAACCACGCGTCGGGTCCTCTGACTTCGTGCCTCTTCACCCGCGGTTTCACCCCGCGTTCTTTCTGGCGTCTGCCTTCGCCGCGGGGATCGCTCTGGGCCGATTCCTCCCTCCGAATCCCGTTCTCTGGGGCCTCGTGACCGCTGGGGTTGGATTTCTCGGTCTCGCTCTGCGGCAGAGGCGCGCGTTCATCCCCTTGATTCTCTTGGGATACGCTTTGGCGGGAGTCTTTCACCTTCACGTTGTGCAGACGCGGTTCTCTCCCACTGGCCTTCGCGCCCTTTATGAGCGCGGCCTTCTGGCAGCCGGGGAATCGGCGCGGGTGATCGGGCGCCTGGTCGCCCCCGTCGAGCGCGCGCCGGGGAGGGTCTATCTGGACGTCGAGGCCGAGCACGTCATGGCGTTCGGGAACACATATTGTACACGAGGGCGGTTGCGCGTGATGGTTCTTCTGCCCGATGAGCCGGCGCGCGCCGCGTTCGAGAGCTTGGGTCTCCGCTACGGGAGGCGCCTTCACGCGCTTGTTCGGATCAGCAGGCCGGAGCGGTATCGCAATCCCGGCTCGCCGGATTACGATGAGTATCTGGAGTGGCGCGGCTATGATCTGGCGGCTGTGAGCAAGAGCCCGCTTCTGCTCGAGCCGCTTGAGTCCTCTCCTTTGCAGGCGATCGCCCATGCGGCCGACTGCCCCGAGAATCGGCGTTCCCGGCCGAGTCTCTTTCGAGAGAGCGTGCGCCGAGTGATTCGTTTCGGGCGGGCGCTCGGCGATCGGATTCTCGCTCTTCTCTCCGATGTCCGGGAGATGTGGGGGAGGGATCTCGATCGCGTGTTCGAGCGGGCCGGACCGCGGACGGCGGGTTTGGTGCAGGCTCTCCTTTTGGGGAACCGACATTTCCTCGATGCGCGCGCAGCCGAAGCCTTTCGCGCCGGAGGGACGTTTCATCTTCTGGTCATCTCGGGATGGCAGGTGGGGCTTCTGGCCGGAGCGATCTGGGGGATTATCTGCTGGTTCACGCGGAGACCTCTGGGGCGGGTGCTCGGCACAGCCTTGCCCATATTGGGGTATGCGCTTTTGATCGGGAACGAGCCTCCCGTCTGGCGCGCAACCGTCATGGTGATGGCGCTTTTGGGAGGCATGCTCCTGTTTCGGCGGGCTCCGGCGGCCAATAGCCTGGGAATCGCCGCTTTGGTTTTGCTCGTCGTTGATCCCCGGCAGCTCTTCTCTCCCTCGTTTCAGCTCTCCTTTCTGGCGACGGGCAGCCTGGCCCTTTTGGTCGCTCCTCTTCTGGCGCGCTTACAGGCTGTGGGAGCGTGGCGGCCAACGCCCGCATCTCCATATCCTCCGAGCGGTCCGGAGTTCGTGCGCCGATTCGCCGAATGTCTCTTTTGGAACGAACGTGCGTTTCAGCGCGAGCAGGCGACTTCGCCGATCCGCTTTCGCTTGGAGAAATCCGAGCTGGCCCGCGCGCTCAATCAATTCCGCGTGCAACCGCTCGTGCGCGCCATTGCCGGCGGAGCGCTTGTCTCGCTTGTAGTTCAACTGGCGGTATTGCCCCTGCAGATCGAATACTTCCATCGGGTGACCGTCATCGGCATCTTGTTGAATGTGCTGCTCAGTGTGCTCGTTGCGCTTCTGAGTCTTGTGGCCGTGCTGGCCTGGGCGATCTCGCTTCTGAATATGCCGTGGGCGATGACTGTGGCCGAGCTGGGGCGCAAGATCACGCATCTGGCGATCTCCAGCTCTGAACTGGCCCTGCGCCTCCCCGGGGCGAGCTTTCGCGTTCCAGACCTGTCGGGTTCAGGCGCGCTCGTGTACCTCGCTTATTGGATGGCGCTTTTGTACTTCGCCTATAGGCTTCACGCCTGGAATCCGCTCGCTCCCCCTTCAGAGATGTCAGCACCTGTTCGTGCTCGGCGGACGTCTGCGCCTCGGCGTCCCGTGCTTCTTCGTGCGCCGGCAGCCGCGGGAGTCGCGCTTCTGTTCATTCTGTGTCTTTGGCTTCTCATCACACATCCATTCAGGCCTGCGGGTCCGGAGGGATGGCTTGCGCTCCATTTCCTGGATGTCGGGCACGGAGATGCGATGCTCATCGAATTCCCCAATGGAACGACGATGCTTCTGGATGCCGGCGGAGAGCTGGGACCTTTTCCTTCTGCGGCACAGAGAGCATCCGACGCCGCTTCGGGCGGGAACTCCACGATGGGGGGCTCCCCTGGCGCGCTCGCCGCAGAACAGGAGGCCTTCGGAGGCGAGTCGGAGTTCATTGAAGAAGATCGCCCGTCTGTTGGGGAAATCGTCGTCTCCAATTTCCTCTGGGCGCGAGGCCTTCGGCGCATTGATTATCTCGTCCCGACGCATGCCGATGCCGATCATCTGCGCGGGTTTCTGGACGTTCTGCGGAATTTCGAGGTCGGGCGCGTGCTCCTGGGGCGGAGTCCTACAGGGGATCCCCTTTTTGCGGAATTCATGCAGGAAGTTCGCAGACGACAGATTCCCACGGTGAGACTCATGCAGGGCGATCGCCTGAGGATTGGAGAAGCCACGCTGACCATCCTCTGGCCACCATCGAGGGAATCGGAACCGGAAATGTGGGAGAACCGCGATTCGCTGGTCCTGCGGCTCCAGTATGGAGAGGTCTCCGTCCTGCTCACTGGTGACATCGAGCGCGCGGCTGAAGAGGCGCTCTTGCGCTCGGGCTGGGAGCTGCGAAGCGCCGTCTTGAAAGTCCCGCATCACGGGAGCCGAACGAGCAGCTCTGAGCCTTTTCTGGATCTGGTTCGGCCTCGGTGGGCGATCATCTCGGCATCCGATCCGACGGCCGGTGGGCGCTTTCGGTATCCACATCCTGAAGTCCGGCAGAGGTACGAGCAGCGGGGCATCTCGCTCTTCCATACGGGACAGCAGGGGATGATCACCCTGCTGACTGATGGCCGGACTGTTCGCTTTCGCCTGCTGCAGGAGAAATGAAAATGAATGCGGCGCTGACGGAGACGTACAAGCGGATCCCGTGGGGATCAATCCGCTCGGGGCTTGCCCGGGTGGTCCCTCATCGTCCTGATGGTTGAGAATTCCGTCGTGGTGGCCGCTGGATGAACACCGCTTGAGCCAGGGGAGTGTGCACTGGGCGCGCAGCTTTTCGCTCCGAACCGGAGCGGATCGTTTTCCTGCGTCGGTCGGTTCTGCCGTTCCGCAACATACGGTCACACGGGCCGGGAGATTTCACCCTCTCCGGTGCGATTTTCCCCAAGTCCCACGGACGGGCTGCGGACTCCTGAGGCAGAAAGTTAAGTTACGTCAATGACATGCTCAAGGGGAGCCTTCTGAGAAAGAGCCCGGCACGCCACTTGCTACAAAAAATGGCGCACAGTTTCGAAGGAAGGAGGCTTCGATCATGGTCCAAGTGGCCATAAGAGATGTTCTTGCGCGCCTGCGTGATGACCTGGACTGGATAGACATGCTGCGACGTGCAAGCCTTCGACCCAGACCCCTTCTATGAGGGGCTGCTTGCGCTCACACAGGCCTGGCTTCAACTCCATCGAGAGTACTTGACCTTTATCCTTTTCGCGTCGGCCGGATGGAATAACTGCGAAGTTTGATCTCAGTTAAGGAGGATGAGTATGGGTAAAGAAAAGTGGATTCGCTTCACCGTTGTCGTGATTATAGGTTTTGTAGTGCTCCATGTGGTGCGAACAGCGCCCCAAACGACCAATCTCCTCACGGCTGTCAAGGTTGATCGAGGGCCTACCATCGACGGTGTGGCTGAAGCTCTGTGGGACCAAGCTCCGGCACTTCAGGTTCAGGTCTTCGGTGGCGCCAATATGGGCAGCACCTTGGTGACTCTCAAGTCTGTCTACACGAGCGATTCCATTTACTTCCTCGTCCAGTGGTCCGATCCGACCGAGAGCCTCCGGCGGTTCCCCTGGCAAAAGCAAGCCGATGGGACCTGGCGGCAGCTCAGAGATCCGAGTGCGGGTCCGGGCGATGAGAACGTCTACTATGAAGATAAGTTCGCTTTCATCTGGAACATCAACGACTCGATCCGGGGATTCAATGAAGGCGCGGGTTGCTTTGTCACTTGCCATCTGGGCGAAGGCAAGCCCTACGGCAACAAATACACAGCGACTGCTGGTGAGATTGGCGACATCTGGCACTGGAAAGCTGTGCGCACCAATCCGGTCAATCAGGTGGATGATCAGTATGTTGACCACACGCGCTATGATCCGGTGAGCGCGCCTGAAGCGGGGCGGCACAGCGATCCGAGATTCCTCGGCGGATACCGCGACAACGTGAACGCGGAGCGAACAGCACCAGCCTTCACTTCTGAAGACCAACCAGCTCCTCCCTATTGGATTTACGATGTCGCTAAGAAGCCTTTTGTGGACACTTATGCTCCTGGCGATGAAGTAGCTGGAATCCTCGTCAGTCACTTCCAGGGGGATCGAGGTGACATCACCGGCAAGGGCGTTTGGAAGGATGGGGTGTGGACCCTAGAGATAGCGCGTAAGCTCATCACAGGCAGTCCGTTCGACGTGCAGTTCAGCGATCTGTCGAAAAGCTATTTCTTCGGTGTAGCGGTGTTCGACAACGCTCAGGTGCGCCATGCCTTCCAGACTGGGGTGAACGAGCTGCGATTTGCTCGCTAGCGAGCAAGGTTGGTCGTGCGACTCAAAGCCCTTAGCTCTCGCAGGCTTAGAGCGGAGAGCAGTGAGCTGAGGCCATAGTGCATTCACTCTCTGCTCTCCGCCTTTATAAAGGTTGCGTCCCGCGTGAAACGCGGTTCGCCCCAATGCGGCAGAGCCAATCCTCCGATGAAGGCATAGGGGACCTGCTGGGCTTCCATGAAAGAAGCGATCTGCTGAGCAGCCCTAAACACGCTCATCGCCCGTATCGCTCCTGAAGCTTTTGCGTTGCTTTCCGCATGGACCAAAGGAGTGGTGAGGGACGGTTCTCGTGGCGCCGGGGCCAGCAGATCAACAGGTTCCGATACAGCTCAAGAGCTTCCTCCTTCCGAAGAGATCGCAGCCACCGGAGGCGCTCTCGGGCGATTCGTTTCTCCGCCTCCCTGTGACCCTGGAGCCAGCGCCGGATCTCCTCAGGGAGGAACCTCCGGGTTCGGGGAGCCTGCAGGGGCTCTTGGGTCTGGCCCCTCGGGACAATGTCCGAGGGCGGGTCAGGGGAGAACTCCCCCACTTGGAGAGCCGCTTCCGAATCGCTCCGTGCCTCCGTCATCGAAGATATTCTACGCGCCTTTGGTCGCATGGGACAACAGACGGGGATTGTGCGGAGGCAGGCCGCCGGTTTCGCGCCCTTGACGGAGAGAGCGGGGCCATTATAATTGCAAGGTTCGCGCATATGCTCAGCCAGGTCGTCGAGTTGATCGAATCGCAGCACTGTTTCGCCATCACCTCGCACGCGCGGCCGGATGGGGATGGGCTCGGGTCCTCGCTCGCCCTGATGCATATCCTGGAGAGTCTCGGGAAAGACGTCACCGTCGTCATGCGCGATCCGATTCCGCGCGCGTATCGGGAACTGCCGGGAGCTGACCGCATCCTTCAGCTCACTCGGCTGGACAAGCGCTACGATGCCGTCTTCGTCATCGAGTGTAGCGACATCGAGCGACCGGGCTTGCTCGATCTGGAGAAACAGTTCCTCGTGAATATTGATCATCACGCGACGACCGAGCTTTTTGGAGACATCAATTGGATTGATTCGACGGCCTCGGCGGTCGGGGAGATGATCTACAATCTCTGCAAGGCCCTGGGTGTGCGCGTGACGCCGGCGGTCGCTTCCTGCGTCTACGCGGCCATTTTGGCCGATACGGGATCGTTTCAGTTCTCCAACACGACCGAGCGCACGTTCAAGGTCGCGCGCGAGCTGGTCGCTCACGGAGCGAATCCGGCCGAGATCGCGCGCATGCTCTTTTACAATCAGCCGTTCGGCAAGGTGAAGCTCATGGGGCTTGTGCTCTCGACCCTTCGACGTGACGAGAGCGGGCGGATCGCTTGGATGGTGATGACGCAGCAGATGCTCGAGCAGGCCGGGGCTGGCGAGGAAGATAGCGAGGGCTTGGTGAATTACCCCCTCTCGATCGAAGGGGTCGAAGTCGTCGCCCTCTTCAAGGAAGTCGCTCCGGGACGCTATCGGACATCGCTGCGTTCCAAGGGAGCCATCAATGTCTCCAAGATCGCGAGCGCTTTTGGCGGCGGAGGACATCGGAATGCTTCCGGATGTGCGCTCGAAGGGCCGCTGCCGGAAGTCGAGCGCCGGGTCATACGGAAGCTGCAGGAAGCCCTGGGACTGGTCCCGATGCTCCCGGCGTGAGCGCGTCGGACTCTTTCCCGCGCCAATCCTGAGCCCTCCACACGATGTGTGAAGATCTCGATCCAAAGAGGTCCCCAACCGGGATGTCGAGCGGAGGAAGACATCCTGTGGAAGCTGGCTTTGAAATTCTCGACCATACGGCGGACATCGGCATCCGCGCGTGGGGGCGAACACCTGAGGAGATGTTCGAGCAGGCTGTTCGCGCCCTCTTGCATCTCATGTACGATCCGGCGACAGTCGCGCAGCGCCTGGAACGAGAGGTGGAAGCTTGGGCTCAAGGGTACGAATATCTGCTTGTGGACCTCTTCAACGAAATCCTCTATCTTTTTGACGCCGAAAAGTTGGCCTTCGCCGACGTCCGCGTTGAGCAGCTCTCATCCGAGCACGTGCGGGCTCGCCTGCCGGGGGAACCCTTCGATCCCTCCCGGCACGAAGGGCGGATTTACGTCAAGGCGGCGACGTTGCATCAACTGAAGGTCGAGTTTCAATCCTCTTCGAAGCAGGTCCTGGTTTCCGACGTCGAGAGGACCGAGGGGCTGTGGGTCGCTCAGGTCTATCTAGACATCTGAGAGAGCGACGTCAGGGGCGGCGGTACACCAGAAGCAACCCCTTGCGCCCGATGGCGAATCCCTCGCGCTCATCGCGCAGGGCGACGGCGTAGATCCGTTCTTCTGTCGGGACGGAGACAGGAGTCCACGTCTTCCCCTCATCGGTGGAGTGAAGGATCGTTCCGTCCCATCCCACGATCCATCCCTCTTTCTTCCAGAAGGCTATGCCCAGCAGAATCTTCTGCACGCCGCTGGGGATAGGCGTCCAGGTCTTCCCTCCATCGGTCGTGTGCAGAATCAGCCCGCGCGAGCCCGTGATCCATCCCCGCTTCCGGTCTCGAAAGAAGACGCGGAACAAATCCAGCGATGTCCCGCTGGATTGCTTGAGCCAATTCCTCCCCCCGTTCTCCGTATGAAGAATCGTCCCCCGAGAGCCCACGACCCAGCCCAGATTCTCGTTCTGGAAATGCAAATGGTAGAGATACTCATCGGTGCCGCTGATCTGGCGGGTCCAGCTCCGCCCGCCATCGTCGGTCGCGAGGATGACGCCTTCGGCGCCCACGATCCATCCGCGCTTCTCGTTGTGAAACCAGACGCTGTAGAGGTCCTCCTGGACGACGCTCGCGACCGAAGCCCAGCGTTGTCCTCCGTCGGTGGTCATGAGGATCACGCCGTGATCGCCGACGATCCACCCCTTCTTCTTGGTGATGAAGAAGACATCGTTCAGGTTCGTGCGCGCACTGGAGGTTTGAACCTGCCAGCTCACGCCGCGATCCGCAGTATGAAGGATCAACCCCTCGTCGCCGACGATCCATCCGTGCTCTTTGGTCGGGAAGTGGATGGCGTTGAAGTTCTGCGTGAATCCCAGGCGTCGTACTTCCCAGGACTGAGCGGGAGTCGAGTAGGCGAGGGCGAGCCCCAGGACAAGCGTCCTCGCGAACAGATCGAGCGCTTTCATCCTCCTCCTCCCCTTGTCGTGCGCTCGGTCGCGATCGCTTCGCGCATGCTTCTGGAGTATAGCATCGCGAAGATCGGCATCTCAAGGTGGGGGGGCATGCTCTTTCGCGCCGTGCTGTTCAACGTGGGGCCTCTGTGCTACACTCCCTCTGGCTATGGCGAGGACTCCTGAGCTCGGCGATGTAGCGATTCGCGAACGAATCAAAGCCTTTGTGCAAGCGCGCGGAGGCTCGGTCTCGCTCGCGGCGTTGGGACGCGAGGTCTTTTGCTTCCGGAATCCGCATGTGCCTTTCCTGCGGCAGCTCCTGCGACGCCTCTTTGCGAGCGATCCGCAACTGATCCTGCGCGAGAACGATCGCCTGGAGCTTGTGCCGGATGGGGGGAAGAGTCGAGCGCTCGCGGAAAGCGAATATGTTGTCGTGGACGTCGAGACGACGGGATCGCGCGCAGAGGTGGATCGCGTGATCGAAGTCGCCGCATTTCGCGTCGTCACCCAAGGCGAGCGCGCGCACATTGTGGAGGAGTTTGTCACACTCGTGAATCCGGAGCGGGCACTGCCCCCGGCGATCGTTCGGCTGACGGGGATCACCGAGGCGATGCTTGTGCGTGCGCCGCGGTTTCGTGAGATCGCCTGGCCGCTCAGGGCCTTTCTCGGGTCGCGCGTTCTTGTGGCGCACAATGCGCGGTTCGATGTGGCCTTTCTCAATGCCGAACTGCAGCGTGCCGGGGGAAGTCCCCTGGACGATCCGCTGCTCTGCACACTGGCCTTGAGCCGCCGCCTTTTCCCCGAGTTGCCGAATCATCGGCTTCCGACGGTCGCCCGCCATGTCGGTGTCCGGATGAACGTCTGGCATCGCGCGCGTTCGGATGCCTGGGCGACGGCTCACATCTTCCTGCATGTGCTCGAGCGACTCCGGGAGCGCGGAGTGCGCACGCTCTCGGAGGCCTTGCGCTTTCAGCAGGGTCGTGGGACGTCGGCCGCGCCCTCGCGGCGACTGTGCACCTTCTGATTCGGAGGTCCCGGAGATGGCCGATGTGCTTCTGGTGCTCACCGATCTGATGTTTCTGGCGCGCATTCGCGAGGCGGCCGGCGCCCTGGCGCTCACATGCCGACGGGTCGCTCCATCAGAGGATCTCGTGCTGGTGGCTCGCGCGGAGAGGCCGGTGGCGATCATCTTCGATCTGCATGCGGAGAGCCTGCGGCCTCTTGACGGCATCGCTCAGATGAAGGCCGATCGCGACCTGCAGGGGATCTGGACGATCGGCTACTTCTCGCATGTGCGAAGCGATGTGAGAGAGCGAGCGGCTCAGGCCGGATGCGATCTCCTGCTCCCGCGCTCAGCGTTCGTCGCGCGGCTTCCGGAGATCTTGCGCGAAGTCGCCGCGCGAAAGCCCGGCGCCTCGAAAGCCGTGTGAACGAGGAAGCCCCTCCATGCCTATCGGATCGAAGGTTTCAATCTCCCCCCACGCTGAGCAGGAGAGGACGTGCGCTCAGGAAGCCCTCGTTCACGTCGCGCCGCGATATGAGCTGCATTACATCCGGCGCCCGTCCTTCGCCCTGGCGGCGGCGCTCACCGGATATACGCTCCGATGCGTGTTGGCCGGACGCGTGCGCTTGCTGGTCCGCCAGGAGGCATTCGAGATCGAACCGGGAATGAGCATCCTGCTGGATCCGACCACGCCTTCTGTCCTGCGCGCGCAGCGGGGGGGAGTGGAGCTGATCTCGCTGCATATGCATCCGAGCCTTGTCGCCGATATGGCCGTGCGTCTGCGGCTGACGCGCATCGGTGAGGAATTCACGTTCCGCGCGCGCGTGGTCGCCGATCCGCATCTGGTGGCGCTCTTCCGCACTCTTCGGGAAGAGATGCGGCGGAGCGACATCGGACGCGACGTCGTCCTCGGGGCGCTCGTAGAACAGGTGCTCGTTCATTTGTTTCGGGAACATTTCCTGGTCCGACGCAATCTCGATCTGGAATTCTCGCGCTTCGGACCGGTGGATCGGCGCGTGCGACGGGCGATCGAGTTCATTCACACGCATTTCGATGAGCGGATGAGCCTGCGGGACATGGCGCGCGCCGCTTTCCTCAGCGCGTTTCATTTCGCGCGCCTGTTCAAACGACTCGTCGGGATGACTCCGCATGCCTATTTGGCGAACGTGCGTCTGGAGCAGGCCGCGCGCTGGTTGGCGACGACGGACCTCTCGGTGCTGGAGATCAGTCAGCGCGTCGGCTACGCGAGTCAAAGCCATTTCGCCAAAGCCTTCAAGGCCTGGACCGGCCTGACCCCACGCGAGTATCGTCAGGCCAGCGGCGGCGGACTGCGCGCCGAAGCCTCCCGGGCAACCGAGCGCGAAAAATAAGCAAGAAAGCGCGAGACGACTTCGGGCGTTCCTCCTCTATAATCCTCGCGCGACATCTGGCAAGGATGGCGCTGAGGGGCTCCGCGCCGGGGGAGACCTCGGGCGGAAGTCGCACGAAAGGAGGGAGGCGCATGATCGAAAAAGGCGTTCGGATCGCCGAACCCACGGGGACGCTCGGCGTTCTGCTCGTCGGTCTGGGGGCGGTGAGCACGACCTTCATCGCGGGTGTTCAGGCCATTCGTCGGGGTATCGGCAAACCCATTGGCAGCCTCACGCAGATGGGAACGATCCGGCTGGGGAAGCGCACCGAAGGGCGCGTGCCCAAGATCAAGGATTTCGTCCCGCTGGCTCGCCTGGAGGATCTCGTCTTCGGAGCGTGGGATATTTTCGAGGACGATGCCTACGAAGCCGCCTTGCATGCCGGCGTGTTGGAGAAGGAGCTGCTGGCTGTGCTGGAACCCGAGCTGCGGGAGATCCGTCCCATGAAGGCCGTCTTCGATCGCGCCTACGTGAAGCGATTGAATGGGACCAATGTGAAAGTGGGACGGACGAAGTATGAGCTGGCCGAGCAACTCATCGAAGATATCGAGACCTTTCGCGCGCGCCATCGGTGCGCCCGTCTGGTCATGATCTGGTGCGGCTCGACGGAAGTGTACATGGAGCCGCGCGCCGAAGTGCACGGGTCGCTTGAGGCCTTCGAGCGCGGGCTCCGGGAGAATTCCCCTCATATCGCCCCCTCGATGATCTACGCTTACGCCGCCCTGCGCTGCCGTATTCCTTTTGCCAACGCTGCGCCGAACCTGACGGTGGATATTCCGGCTCTGATCGAGTTGGCTCAGCAGAATCGTGTCCCCATCGCCGGAAAGGATCTGAAGACGGGACAGACACTCCTGAAGACGATCATCGCTCCGGGACTCAAAGCCCGGTTGCTTGGATTGAGCGGCTGGTATTCGACTAACATCCTGGGGAATCGCGACGGCGAGGTGCTCGATGATCCCGGGAGCTTCCGCACCAAGGAGGAATCCAAGCGCTCCGTCCTCGACTATATCCTGCAGCCGGAACATTATCCCGATCTCTACGCCGACTTCGTCCATGTGGTCCGCATCAACTACTATCCGCCGCGCGGCGACAACAAGGAGGGGTGGGACAACATTGACATCTTCGGCTGGCTCGGCTACCCGATGCAGATCAAGATCAACTTCCTCTGCCGGGATTCCATTCTGGCGGCACCTCTGGTCCTGGATCTGGTCCTCTTTCTGGATCTGGCCCAGCGCTGCGGCATGCGGGGGATTCAGGAGTGGCTGAGCTTTTATTTCAAGAGCCCGATGACAGCCCCCGGCCTGTACCCGGAACACGATCTGTTCATTCAGCTCATGAAGCTCAAGAACACGCTCCGCTACCTTCGCGGGGAGGAGCTGATCACCCACCTCGGGCTGGAATATTACGACTGAACAGACGGAAAGAGCCCGAGCGAGCCAGCGGCAGAGACTTTGCGGAACACCTCATTTCCGCCATGAGCCACGCCGTGAGCGATAGAGATTAGCCCGGGGCGCGCGCCCATTTAGGGGGCGACAGAAAATAGCCTGGGGCGTGAGCCCCAGGAAACCGCGGCCCCCAATTCCTCAAGAGCCCCCGAAGGGGGCGACACACCGCTTCGCCTTTCAACCGTTAGACTCATGCCTAGGGTTTCACTGCCGCGTCACTCTGGGCTCTTTTCTGTCGCCCTCTTTGAGGGTTCTTTGCTGATTTCTGGCTCTTTTTTGTCGGCTGGTGGGGAATCGGTGGACTCCCCGAGGTGCTGCTGCCGGCTCATCCCGCTCGGGCATCGCGGACGAAAAGGGGACGGGACATACGGTGGGGATCTCTCGTCTCCTTGACGCTCTCAGAGGGCGGCGAGTACCATTTTCCTTCGACTTCTCAAGGAGACGGATGCGATGATGGACTCTTTGGGTTCCTTCGCCCTGCTGCTTGCGGTCGCGGCGTGCGCCTATGCTCTTGTGGCCGGGGTGGTAGCGCATGTGACAGGGAACCTCGTCCTTCGGGAGACCGCGCGGCGCGCCGGGGTGACGCTCTTCCCCACTGTGAGCATCGCGATGGCCTGCCTCTGGGGGCTCTTTTTGAGCGATGAGTTCTCGATCGCGTATGTGGCCAATCATAGCAATCGGGATCTCCCTCTGTTCTACAAGTTCGCAGCGCTCTGGTCGGGGCAGGAAGGATCGCTGCTCTTCTGGAGCTGGATTCTGGCGGGTTATACGTTCGTTGTGCTTGTGAAGCATCGGGAGGAGGGGGAATTGCGGCCCCTGGCCGGTGTGATCCTGGCGGGGGTGCAACTCTTTTTCCTCATCCTGAATGCCTTCGTCGCCAGCCCATTTCGTCATCTGGCGGAGGTCGCCGCCGATGGGACGCGGCGTCCCTTCATCCCCCCGGATGGACGGGGATTGAATCCGCTCCTGCAGTATCCGGAGATGATCTTGCATCCTCCGACGCTCTATCTGGGATATGTTGGCTTTTCTGTTCCCTTCGCCTTTGCGCTCGCGGCTTTGATCACGCGCTCGCCCGGGGAGAAGTGGATTCATGTCACGCGTCGCTGGACGATGATCGCCTGGGGCTTTCTGACGCTGGGGATCCTGATGGGCGCGCACTGGGCGTATGCTGTCCTCGGATGGGGGGGATACTGGGGCTGGGATCCGGTTGAGAACGCCTCGTTCATGCCGTGGCTGACGGGGACGGCGTTCCTGCATTCGGTGATGATGCAAGAGCGCAAAGGCATGCTCAAGGTGTGGAACGTGTGGCTCGTCTTCCTGACCTTCCTGCTCTGCGTCTTCGGCACCTTCCTCACGCGCTCGGGTGTGGTCAGCTCGGTCCATGCCTTCGCGCAGTCGCCGATCGGGCACTGGTTTGCCGGATTCCTTCTGCTCTGCGGGGCCGTGTGTCTCTTCTTCTTCTGGCGTCGTCGGGAGTACTTGCGGAGCGAACATCGTCTGGAGGCGGTGCTTTCGCGCGAGTCGTCCTTTCTGTTCAACAATCTCGTGCTTCTGGCCGCCTGCTTCGCCGTGCTGTGGGGGACGCTCTTTCCGATGATCTCGGAAGCCATCACCGGGACGAAGGTGAGCGTCGGTCCGCCCTTCTTCAACCGCGTGAACATTCCGATCTTCCTGCTTCTGCTTCTGCTGACGGGAGTGGGACCGCTTCTGGCGTGGCGGCGGACTTCGTGGGAGAGCCTGAAGCGGAACTTCACGTATCCCACACTCATCGGGGGAGCGACCGGTCTTCTCCTTCTTCTGCTGGGCGTGAGGGATCCGTATGCTCTGGTTGCCTTCGCGCTGGCGGCCTTTGTGACGGTGACGATTGTGGGCGAGTTCTGGCGCGGAGCGCGCGTCATCCGCTCGCAGACGGGGCGGAGCTGGGGGCAGGCCCTCGTGCATCTGGTGCTGCGGAACACGCGGCGGTATGGAGGATATATCGTGCATTTCGGGATCGTCGTCGTCTTCATCGGAGTCGCCGGATCGGCCTTCGATCAGGAGCGGGAGATGGAGATGCCCGTGGGAGCGACGCTGACGCTCTCGCGTTATGCCGTGACGCTGAAGGATCGCGTTCAGGGCGAGACGCCCAATTATCTCTACGATCGCCTCACGCTCGAAGTGCGGCGAGGTGATGACGTTCTTACGACGCTCGTGCCGGAGCGACGTCTCTACAAGGCGAGCCAGCAACCGCTCACCAAAGTGACGATTCATTCGGGATGGCGTGAGGATCTCTACATCTACTTCGCAGGGGTGAATCCGGAGACGGGAGCGCCGATCATCCACGCCTACGTGAATCCGCTTGTGCGCTGGTTATGGATCGGCGGGGGGATTGTCCTGTTGGGGACGCTTCTGGCTCTGCATCCCGGGCGTCGTCCGGTGAAGGTGGCGGCCGTCGAGCGCGCTCCGGCCCAGAAGGAAGAAATCGCCTATGCCAAAGGGAACTGAACGAGAGATTCGAGACTACGGGGGCTCGGACGGAGCGGGGAGAAGAGGGGCCCTCGTCCTTCTGCTGCTTGGAGTCCTGGCGCTTTCCTCCCGACTGGTCCTGGCGCAATCGCCGGCGGGAGAGGATGCGGCGATCCAGGCGCGTGTCATGCGCATCGGGAAGAAGTTGCTCTGCCTCTGCGGATGCAATCAGATCCTGGTCGAGTGCAATCATCGAAACTGTCCGTTCTCGGGACCGGCTCTGGCGACGTTGCGGCAGGCCGTGCGGCGATATGAGAGCGACGATCTAGCCATTCAGGCGATGATCCAGCAGTATGGGACGGCCGTGCTGGCGGCTCCTCCGACGCAGGGTTTTCATCTGACGGCGTGGATCACGCCGTTTGCGGCCGTGACCGGAGGGCTCATCCTCATCGCCCTGGTGCTCCGGCGATGGTCGCGCCGGTCAGCAGTGGCCTCGGCGCCAGTTCCAGTTCCGGAAGATCCCGCCTGGCGCGAGCGCGTGCGTCAGGAGATCGAGAAGGAATTGGGAGGCCTCTGATGACCGTTCTCGTCATCATCCTATGTGGCCTTCTGGCGCTGGCCACGCTCATGTACATCTTCTCCGAGGAGGCGCGCGACGTCGGACGCGTGAGGGACCCGTGGACCGTTCTGTCCGAGAAGCGGGAACAGTTGCTCGAAAATCTCAGAGACCTGCGATTCGAATATCGCGCGGGGAAGCTCTCGGAGGCCGATTACGAGCAAGCGCGCGCGGCTCTGGAGGCGGAGATCGCCGCCGTGATGGCTGAGCTGGAGAATCTCTCCTCCCAGTCCGCGGCGCGTCGAGCGAAAGAAGCCGATGTTCGGTGAGAGGAGGGGTATGTTTTGCGCGCGGATTTTTTCTCGGCTCGGGCGAATCGCCGCCCGGTGGGACTTTCGGTGGTGGGGAGGAATGGTTCTGCTTCTCGGTGCGCCCGCGCTCGTGCGCGCCGAGGTGCGGGGCACAGTGATCAACGGGACGACGGGGAAGCCGGCTTCGGGCGTCGAAGTCCATCTGGTCGTCCTCGAAGGCGGGATGCAGGTGGCTGAGAAAGTGCGCACGAATGCCCAGGGGCGATTCACGTTCGCGACCGAAGTGACCAAGCCGACGATGGTGCGAGCGACCTACCAGGGGGTCAATTATCACGAGATGGTTTCGGGCGACAGGTCGGTCACACTCCGCATCTACGAGGCTCGGCCCGAAGGGACGTATAAGGTCGAGCGGCTCACGTATCTGGTGCAACCGGTCGAAAATCAGCTCCTCATCGGGCGGGAATTCATCATCCGGAACGAGACGACGCCTCCGGTGACGCTCGCTCGCCCCGAAGGCTTTTTCCTGTTCACCTTGCCCGAGGGGATGCGTCCCGAGCGCGTCTCGGTGATCGGAGAAAGTGGGATGCCGCTTTCGATCGGAGCGCGCTCGGCCGGGGACGGTCGGTGGCGCATCGAGTATCCGCTGCGTCCGGGGACGACGCACTTTTTCGTCGTCTCTCAGACCCCCTATGCGGAGGCGCATGCGGCTATTCGCGAGATTCTCCCCTGGGATGTCGAACGCGTGCGACTGCTCGTTCCGGAGCCGATGAAGCTGGACGCTGCGGATTTTCGCTCTCTCGGAACGGAGCAAGGGCTTTCGGTCTATGTGCTCGAGAGCGCGCGCGCCGGACAGGAGATCCGTTGGAGCGTGAGCGGACGTGCTCCGAGTCCACCTGTGGAGGAATCGGAAGGGGGAACAACGGGAACCGTGCAGGTCGTGGCGGGTCCTTTGGAAGAGCAGCGGTGGATTCTGCTGGCGGCCCTCGCTCTGGCTTTCGCTTTGGGTGGGGTGATGAGCGTGCGTCGCAGAGGCGCGCAGGCTCAACCCGGCCCATCTGCCGTCTCCTCGTCGCCTCCGGCGGGCGAGATCGCGACTTTGAAGGAAGAGCTTTTCGCCCTCGAAGTGCAGCATCAGCGCGGAGAGCTGACCGATGAGGAATACGAGAAGAAGCGTCAGGCCTTGCGCCGCTCACTGGAGGCGGCCTTGCGCTCCGAGACGCACCAGCCTTCCTGAAACCCCGCCGAGCGTGCGATCGAGAGCGCGTGCGCTCTGGGATGGTTCGGGAAGGCGGCGCCGGGCGTCGTGAGTTCTCGCCTGAGTCCTGAGATCTTTCAGGGAGGAGAAGAATGGGGAATCCGAAAGTGAAGTTCGCTGTGGCCATCGCGATCCTGCTGGGCGCTCTGGCCTGGCTGGCTGTGATCGGGATGCAGGAGAGCAAAACCTATTACATCACGGTCGCCGAGTTGAAGCAGATGGGCGAGAGCGTCCGCGACAAGAGGCTCCGCGTCGGCGGGCGCGTCGTCCCCGGGAGCATCCGACGAGAGGGGCGGCGCGTGGAGTTCCTCCTCGAGCAGGATTCCAAGACCATTCCCGTCGTGTACGTGGGAAGGGATCCTGTGCCCGATACTTTTGTGGATCACGCCGAGACGCTCGTCGAGGGGCGGTGGAGCTCCGAGGGCGTCTTTCAGGCGCAAAAGCTGCAGGCCAAGTGCGCCTCCAAGTATGAGGCGGCCGAAGAGGCGCGCCCCTGACGTCTTCGGCGAGGGAGCTTTCGGTGAGGATCTCTCAGGACCGAGAGAAGACGGCTCCGGATCGCGCGGAGGAGACCCCTGCGCTCGGGAGCCCTTCCTTCCCAGCACGCATTCTTTGTCCCCCATGGTGAGACAGGCGTCCGAGGTCCCGGTGCTCGTGCTCGAGCGCGTCTGTAAGACGTTCGGCGAGACCGTCGCGCTCTGGGACGTGAGTGTCACTTTAGGAGCCGGAGAAGCGCTCGCGATCCTCGGAGGGAACGGGGCGGGAAAATCCACGCTCCTGCGCATCGTGGCTTTTCTGCTCAAACCGAGTTCGGGGAGAGTCTCCGTTTTCGGGGAGACACGTCCGACGCCGGAAGTGAAGCGGCGGATCGGGTTTCTCGGCCATGCTTCGTTTCTCTACGAGGACCTCTCGGCCGAGGAGAACCTGAGATTTTACGCCGCCCTTTACGCTCTGGGAGACCGGACCGAGGAGTGCTTGGCGCGCGTGCTCGGGGAGGTCGGAGCCGAGGAGTTTCGTCACCGTCCGGTGCGCGCCCTCTCGCATGGGATGCGCAAGAAGGTCTCGCTGGCGCGCGCGTTGCTGTCGGATCCGGATCTGCTCCTTCTGGACGAACCCTTCTCCGGATTGGATCGAGCGAGCGTCGAGCGCACGCGCGCGCTGCTTCAGGACTGGAAGCGGCGCGGGAAGTCGCTTCTGGTGACGACGCATCAGGCGGAGCTTCTGGAAGGGATCACCGATGGAGAGATCGTTCTGGAGCGCGGGCGCGTGATCGCCTGCCGAAGTCGGGCTTCAACAGCCTGGGGAGTCCCCACGCGCTCATGACCTCTTCGGAACTGAGACGCGGAATATGAGTTACTGGACGGTCGCGACGCGGATCACGGCCAAGGATTTGTTGAGCGAGGCGCGGACGCGCGAGACTCTGAACGCCATGCTCTTTTTCGCGCTGCTGGTCTTGCTGCTGTTCAGCTTCTCCTTTCAGCCGGCTTCGGACGAGGAGCGACGTATGGCCGCTGGCGTGCTCTGGATCGCTGTCCTCTTCGCGGGATTGAGCGTGCTGGATCGCTCGTTTGGGCGCGAGCGGGTGAACGAATGCCTGGACGCCTTGCGCCTGACGCCGGCACAGGCGAGCGCGCTCTTTCTGGGCAAGTGCGTGGCGAATTTCCTCTTTCTTCTGCTCGCGGAGGCTATCCTCATTCCCCTCTTTCTGGTCTTCTTCGATCTCTCTTTTCGAGGTGGGCTGAACGCGTGGCTTCCGGCGCTTCTTCTGGGGACGTGGGCTCTGGTCGTCAACGGGACGTTCTTCGCGGCGATGACGACGAACCTGCGGAGTCGAGAGCTTCTGCTGCCGCTTCTTCTGCTTCCCATTTCCGTGCCGGCGCTCATCGCGGTGATCGAGGCGACGGTCGTCGCCCTTTTGGGCGAAGGAACGCTTCGGGTCTGGATGCAGATGCTTATCGCGTTTGATCTCATCTACACGACGCTCGCTCTGCTTCTCTTTGAGACGATCCTGGAGGGGACATGAGAGACGCCTGGACGCTTCCTCGATGGTGGTTCGGACTGGTGGGTGTGACCGGGGCCGCCCTGATCTGGGGCGTGCTCCATGCGCTGTGGTTCGCTCCGACGGAGCGGACGATGGGGACGGTGCAGCGCATCTTCTACTACCATGTCAGCTCGGCCTGGACGGCTTTCGTCGCTTTCTTTATGAACTTCCTGGCCTGCCTGGCGTATCTGAAGACGCGGCGCCCCAAGTGGGATGCGGTGGCCGTCAGCGCGGCGGAAGTCGGCGTGGTCTTCGGCACGGTGAATCTGGTCACCGGGCCGATCTGGGCGAAGCCCGTGTGGGGGATCTGGTGGACGTGGGATGCGCGATTGACCTCGACACTGGTGATGTGGCTCCTGTATGTGAGCTATCTGCTTCTGCGACAGTTTGCGGCCGAACAACCGAGTCAGCGGATCTGGGCCGCCGCCTTCGGCGTCTTCGCCTTCGTGGATATCCCCATTGTGTACTTCTCGATTCGAATCTGGAGGACGCAGCATCCGGGTCCGGTCATCGCTGGGGGAGAGCAGTCGGGAATAGACCCGCGCATGTTCCTGGCCCTGCACGTGTGCTTCGCGGCCTTTTTGCTGCTCTTTCTGCTGCTCTTCTTCTGGCGGTATCGTCTGGAGGAGCAGCGAGCGGAGCTGGCTGAGATGCGCGCGCGTCTTCACCGCGTGCGTCTGGAGCGTTCGGCGCCTGAGGGGGGAATATGAGGAACCTGGTCATCGCGATGATCGTGGCCTGGCTCATTCACCTGGCGTATCTGCTGACGCTGGCGCGACGACAGCGGCGATTGCAGCAGGAGGCCGGAGAGTTGCGGCGGATCCTGGAGGAGCTTGAGCGCGGGGCGCGTGCGGAGGCCGCTCAAAAGCAGAATCCGGAGACGCGCGCGTGACCTCTCCTGCTTTACGGTGAGGCATCCCATTTCAGAATTCGGGCCGCGTTCTCCCAGAGGATCTTTCGCCGCACTTCGGGAGAGAATCCATCCAGAGTCTCGAAATCGGCGAGCCAGCGTTCGGGCGTGATGAAGGGATAGTCGCTCCCAAAGAGCATTTTGTCCGAGAGGCGCTTGCGCGCAGCCTCCAGCACCGTCTGGGAGATGTATCGAGGCGACCATCCCGAGAGGTCCATATAGACGTTGGGCTTGTGCCCGATGATGGCGAGAAGCTCTTCGTGCCAGGGCCACCCCGTATGGGCGCCGATGAGGATCAGGTCGGGGAAATCGGCAGCCACGGCATCCAGATAGATCGGGCGCGCGTAGTCGAGCTTGATACCGCCTCCTCCGGGAAGTCCGGCTCCCAATCCGCTGGTGCCTGTGTGAAAGAGCGCCGGAACGCCGAGCGCGGCGATGCGTTCGTAGATCGGATAGAAGCGGGGGTCCGACGGCAAGAAGGCCTGAAGGCTCGGATGGAATTTCACGCCTCGGAGTCCCAGCTCGGTGATCGCGCGCTCCAGCTCCTCCAGAGCACGCCGTCCCTTCCAGGGATCCACGCTCGCGAATCCGATGAACCGCCCGGGATAACGGCGCACGATCTCGGCGACTTCGTCATTGGTCACCGGAGGAAGGCCCGTGGCCGTCTCGGCATCCCAGGCCAGCAGAACCCCCACGATGTCCCATTCCTCGTAGAGGCGAGCGACTTCGTCCATCTCGCGCACGGGGACGTGCGTGCGAAAGAAGCGCTCGGCGGCCGCGCGATAGGGACGGATCGCGCCCTCCAGAAAGCTCGCCGTGGGAAGATGCACGTGCAGATCAATGGCTCGCGGCATCGGAATCCTCCTTCAGGTTCTCCTGGATCTCGCGGCGCAGATACTCGGCCGCTGCTTCCGGAGGAGTCGGATTGATGAAGAGTTCAGCCCCCCACTCGAACCCGGCAATGCGCGTCAGCCGGGGGACGATCTCCACATGCCAGTGATAATCGTACTCGATGGAACTCCAGTATTCGGGATGACCGGGCCGGGAGAATGCCGGGGGGCTCGTGTGCAGGATGAAATTATACGGAGGATCGTTGAGCAGTTTCTTCATGGCCCGCAGCGCCACGCGCAACGCCTGAGCCATGCGCAGCAGCTCCTCGTCGTTCAAGCGCGAGAAGTCGTGCAGGTGTTTCTTGGGCAGGATCCAGGTCTCAAAAGGGAAGGCCGAGGCGAAGGGAGCCCAGACGACGAAGGCCTCGTCCTGATAGATGAGGCGATCCCCGAAGGTCAGCTCCTGCGCCAGAAGATCGCAGATCAAGCAGCGCTCCTTTTTCACGAAGTGTTCTCGACAGACGGTGAGCTCCTGCTTGACGGCCGGAGGGACCATGGGCGTGGCGATCAGTTGCGAATGGGAATGGGCCAGAGACGCCCCGGCTTCCACCCGGTGGTTCTTGAAGATGAGGATGTAGCGGAGTCGCGCATCGCGGAAGAGATCGCGAATGCGCTCGCGATAGCTCAGGAGCACATCGCGGATCCACGGCAGGGGCAGATCGGCCAGCGTCTGCGCGTGGTCCGGCGTCTCGATGATCACCTCGTGAGCGCCGGCGCCGCTCAGGACGTCAAACAAACCGACGCCGTAGCGCATGGCCTGATCCTCGATGCGCAGGGCCGGGAATTTGTTCGGGACGACGCGCACGCGCCAGCCCGGCGTGTTGGGAGCTGTCTCCGTCGGGCGCACGGCGAAGATCTCCGGCGGCGTCTTGTCTTCGTTCCCTTCGCAGAAGGGGCAGGCCAGCATTCTCGCTTCCCCTGCCGGTCGCGTCTCCAGCAGATAATCGCTCGGGCGGCGCGCGCGCTCGGGAACGATGATGACCCAGCGATTCCGCAGGGGATCAAAACGCAGTTGGCGCACCGTGTCGCGGTGAAGATTCATCGCGCTGTTCCTCCTCCGATTCAGACCATCCAGTTCTCTGTCTCCAATTCGCGCCCGGGGACCTGAAGGCGCAAGGTCCCGCTGGGCGGATACCGTTCGAGGATACCGTCTTCCTTCAAGATGAGCACGAGATCGAAGCTGTCCCCGAAGTCGAGCTTCAGCTCGGACAAGGAGAAAGCCATCTCCACCACATCGGCGATGGCGAGCGAAGGCGTGCCGTGATCGGCTGAGACCGACGTGCGGAACTCGCCTCCGGGGGTGTAGATCTCAATCCACAGCGTCGCGCGCTGCAGGATATGACTCGCTTTCTCTCGCAGATCGAGGCGAAGATAGAGGCGCTCGTGATCGAACCCGAAGTAGAGCGCCACCAACTGTCCGGCTGCCCGATGCATGGCTCCATGCGCGCGCAGGTGAAGCATTCCGGCGGGAGCCCATTCGAAATAGTGCGTGTCCCGTCCGTCGAGGATAGGGCGGAAGAAAGCCACCGGCGCGCGCAGGATCGCGCTCCGCTCGGTGCGAATGGGCGTCTCCAGATAAGAGGGGGGATCCAGTCCGAGGCCCGCATACACATTGGCCAGATGTCGGCGGAAGATCTCATCGAAGATCGGGTCCTGTGGGCTCTGGTGCGGTTCGCCGAACCACCAGAACCAGTCGCTCCCCTCAGCCGCCAGAAGCGAGCGTCGGGCGATCGCGGAAGAAGCGCGCTCTGAGGGCGCCGCTCCTGATGCGGCCGTGGCCTCCCATCGCCGGCGCGCGCGTTCCAGATATCGCCAGGCCGTGTTCTTCTCTTCGTCTCCGATCCAAGTCGTGAAGCTCGCATCAATCCACGAGCCCGGGTGCAGATGACGCAGTTCCGGGAGCGTCCGCGAGCCCTCAGCGCCCGCGGGCACGCGCGCCAGGGCCTGACTCGGAGTGAGCGTCTCAATCCACGCCTCTTGTTCCAGGCGGCGATAGAGGCGCGTGAGGAAATCATATCCGTTGGCCGGATAATGCTCCCACGGGTTTTCGCCATCGAGGATGACCGAAACCCACGCGTTCGGATCGCGCGCGTGGATCGCCCTGAGCCGGCCGAGGAAATCCTCCACCGCGTCCTCCTCTCGCCATTGAGGATAGGCGAAACCAATCAGATCGGACAACTGATGATCGCGGAAAAAGAGCGCGATCGTCCGCCCCTGGCGCGCGAAGCGATAGGGGCGAAGATGCGCGCCTTCGGACCGCGCCTCCGGAGGAAGACTCCGGTAGAGAACGGCATCGTCGCTGGCCGTCCAGGTGAGGCCTGCATCCAGAAGAAGTTCGAGGGCCTCCTCGCTCAGGGCTCCTTCGGCGGGCCACAGGCCTTGAGGGCGACGCCCGAAGGTGGCCTCGAACATCTCCAGAGCGCGCCGGATCTGCTCGCGCGCGTCCTCCGGGAAGCGAAAGCGCAGATCATCCAGGCGAATCCCCGGCGTCGCCTGCCGCGCGATCTCCACATCGCACAGAAGCGGCAAGATGGGATGATAGTACGGCGTCGTCGAAAGCTCGATGCGTCCTCTCTCCCAAAGCGTCCGATAGAGCGGAAGCGTCGCGCGGAAGATCCGCTGCATCACCTCCTGAAGAAGCCGTTTGTCGTCTTCCCGATAGTCGCGCCCCTTCTGCAGAAGCGCGCGAACTTCCGGATGCGTGCGTTTCCAGCTCTCGCCGAGCCAGTGCAGGTGAAAGAGAACCTGGAGATCGCGCAGATCCTGAGCGGTGAACTGACGCCCCTCGTTCCTCATGGCCCAGAGTTCCCGAGAGCGCGGGTGCGCCGCGATCGCTCGCGCGGGAGCGAGGAAGAAATTCTCGATCAGGAAGGCGCGTTCGCCCGAGTCCATCACTTCCGGGGCCTTCTGAAAATGGAGGAGAAAAGGGTCTTCGGCGCGACCGCTCGCGTAATCTTCGAGACTCTCGATCAGGCAGGGAGTGAGGTTGAACGTCACCCGGAGACGCTCATACGGGCTCACGAGCCATGCCATCTCGTAGTAGTCCTTCATCGCGTGCAGGTAGGTCCAGGGGAGCCTGTAGTGCCCCGTCCGGTAATCCTTGTACATCGGCTGGTGCAGATGCCAGAGCAGAAGCAGCTTCATACGCAGCGGGAGCGCCCGGTCTTCAGGAGTCGGAATCTCGCCCAGTCGCGCGCTCGGAGAGGACGCGCTGCACCTCCTGGAGGAGCACCTGCGGATCTCCGGACTTCACACAGTAGCTCCGGGCGAGCCAGGATGTGTAATCATCCTGAAAAGACACGTAGGCCGAGCACAGGATGACCGGAATCTGCGGGTATCGCGCGACGAGATTCTGAAGGAGGTCAAGACCATTCTCCGCCTTCAGGCGAATGTCGAGGATCACCAGATCGAAAGGCTCGCGCTCCAGGGCAGCGAACATCTCGCGCCCATCCCCGGCTTCGACGACCTGATGTCCTTCCTCCGCAAGCACAGTCGCGTAGAAAAGCCGGATGTTCGGCTCATCATCCACGATCAGGATCTTCGCCATAAGTCCTTCCTTCCGCATCCGCCCTCTGCGCCGGTTCCGCCGAAGGCGTTTCGATCAGGGGAGAAGAGATGGGGAGACGGATGATGACCTCGCAGCCTTGGCCCGCATGGCCGAGAAGAACCAACTCTCCTCCCCAGCTTTCGACGATCTGCTTGGACGTGTAGAGGCCCAGTCCGCTCCCTGTGGGCTTCGTTGTGAAAAAGGGTTTGAAGAGATTGCGCGCGGCCTCCTCCGCGAGGCCGGGTCCTGTATCCCTCACCGAGATCACCACCATATCGTTCGCATGCCGGCTCTCGATGAAGAGATCCCCCCCTTCGCTCATGGCCTCCAGGGCGTTGTTCACGATGTTCTCCAGGCAGGTATAGAGCTGCCGCTCATTGATGAGCACGGGGGGCACAGAGGTCAAATTCACATGCCATCGGATAGGCGCCTTGTGTTGCACGGCCTTCTTCTTTTCGTGGGCCAGAAGCTCGATGATCTCGTTGACATTCACCCGATGGCGCTCGGTCGCGTATCGGGCGGCGGCGAAGCGCACGAAATCCTGCACCATCTCTTCCAGGCGGGAGGCTTCCTGAGCGATGGCGTCGGCGAACTTACAATAAGGAGACTGCTTATCGAGCTTGGTCGAGAGGTATCGGGCGAGTCCCCCGATGGCGACGACCGGATTCTTGATCGTATGCGTGAGCTGAAAGAGCAGCTCGGCAACGGCCGCTTCTTCTCGAAGGCGAAGGATCGTTTGTTGATGCTCCTGAATTCGACGATGGGCTTGCTGGAGCATCTCCACCTTCTCGCGCAGCTCGGCGTAAGCGAGACCGCGTTCCAGGGCGACGGCGATCTCCAGAGCGAACAGCTCCATCGCGAGCCGGTCCTCGTCGGCGATCGGGCGGCTTGTCAGGAAGTTATCGAGCAGCAGGGCTCCCAGAGGACGCTCCTCATGCGAGACCAGCGGAACGACCCAGAAGGTCATCTCCTGATAGAAGGCGCGCAACGCGGGCGGAAGTTCCGCGTCAGGACCGATCTCGAGCACTCTTCCCGCCTCTGGCGCCTGAGGGAGAGGGCGCGCGAAAGCTTCGCGGAAAGGGGGATCCGAGAGCGCGAAGCGGAATCCTTCCAGCCAGGGGCGGAACTTCTCCCGTTCTCGGGCGAAAGCTTCCGGCGAGTACTGCAAGAGATCGGCCAGAGTCGCCCCGCGTTCAGTCACCTCCTGCCAGATGCGCGCGGCCTCCTCCCCGTCGCGCGGGCCCAGAGCGAAATAGCCGCGCAGCTCTTCCCCTTCGATCAAGAGGGCCAGACCGCGATTGAACCCGAGACTGCCGCCGGCGGTGAACGCGACAAGCCCCTTGTAGAGGATCTCGTTCGGATCCAGTGCCAGGCGCAGACTGTGCGAGAGATGCCGCAGAGTGTCCAGAAGCTCCTCCTTGAGGTGAAGCGTTCGCAGGAGCGGATGGCACCGATTCAGGGCCTCTTCCACGATCCTCGCCATTGCCTGCAGGAGCGCACTCTCGCTGCGCTGCAGCAGGGCCAAATCTCGGCGCAGCTCTTCGCATCCGAGGCACTTCTCCCGATTCCGCCGCCGCACATCCAGAAGCAGATGCCCCTCATCGGGGTGCAAATACGGGCAGACGGTCGGATCCCCGGCGATCATCCAGCAATAGCTCTCTCCGATCCGCGCCATGCTCTTTCAAGCGTATCACCTGGGCTCTCGGGGGGCAACCTTCGCGATCGGGAATGCGCGCGCTCTCTGGTGTTTCAAAACTCCAGGCGCAGGCCCAGTGCGATCGTGCGCGGACGGCGCGTCGCGCGCGGCTGCAGGAAGACCGACGCGCCCGCCCGTTCGTCAAGCGGTCCGTAGAAGCCAGCCATGAGGAAGTTCGGCGTGTTGAGGAGATTGTACACGTCCACCCAGGGGCGGAGATGAAGACGTTCCCCCCAGCGAAAGGTCCGGCTCAGACGCACATCCACGCGGCGCGTCCCTGGGCCTCGCCCCACATTTCGCCCGAGCGTCCCCTGAGTTCCAATCGTGGGGAAGAGAAAGAGCGCCGCCATTGCCTCCGAGCGCGCCGTGTCGCCGGGTCGTACCCAGCCAATGGGGCCGCGCCCGAGAAAATGCGGCCGATCCGTCAGCGTATCATTCAGATTGCGGTCCTGAGCATTCGTCGTGATGTTGAAGGGGCGGCCCGAAGAGAACGTCACCAGAGGGATCAGCTCCCATCCCCCCAGCACCTGGGGCAACGTCAGCGCACCGCTCAAGACGAATCGGTGGCGCTCATCCGTTCGGCCCAGGCCCCGATCCAAAAAGAAGTTGAACTCGTCTTGCGGAGAGCTTGTGTTCACATCCACAAGATCAATGAGCTTGGAGAGCGTGTAGGAGGCGCGGAAGCGCAAGCCCGCCACCCAGCGCGCGGTGAGGATCACCTGCAAGCCGTGATACGTCGCCTGGCCGTCCGATTGCAATTGCTCGATCTCCCCCAGTTCGGGATGAGGCCGCAAGAAGCGCACCGCGTTCAAGGCCGCGAGCACGGGATCGGTCGTCGGCGCTCCTCCCCCCAGAGCGTTCAAGCCGTAGATGCGGATGCGATCGGCGCCTCGGCCGACATCGCGCGCGCGCGTTGTGCTCTCATCGAACCGGATGAGGCGAATTCCCACATCGGCGATCTGTCGCGCGCTGTTATCGAAGGCCGTCCGGCCATCGGGAGCCCTCACGACGCCGGGAAAACCTTCGGGCGGATTGAGCAGAAAGGCCGCCAGTCCACCCGGCGGAGGCACGGGCGCGTTCACGTTGCGATCCCGCCAGAGTTTGAGCGTCCGATGGAAGACGTAGCTCACTTCGAGCGCCAGCGCGCGCCCCAGTTCGCGTTCGATCCCCAGGCTGCTTTGCAGGCTGTACGGGATGCGAAGATCGGGGGCGAGACTTCGCGTGGTGAGAATCGGACGGATGAGATCGCGCACCAGCGGATGCGTCGGATCGTTAGGGAAAATGTGGGGAAAGCCCCCGATGCGCCGCAGCTCCTCGAGGCTTCCGGTCGAACCAGGACCGCTCCCCAAATCAATTTCGAAAAGCTGCGACTGTACGGCGAAGTCTTCGATCGTGCGCAAGAGCACACGGTTGTAGAAGACGCCAAAACCACCCCGGATCACCGTCTTCCCGCTCCCCAGAGGATCCCAGGCCAGAGCCACGCGGGGACCGACATTGTTTTTGTCCCGATCGAGCAGCGTCTCGCGGTCATACCGCAGACCCAGGCCGAGCGTCAGCGTCGGACGAAGGCGCCAGTCGTCCTGAAGGAAACACCCCACGATCGTATTGTGAATGGGTTGCTCGGGCTGGCCCAGGCGCTGCCGGTAACGCGACGGGGTGCTGGCGACGAAGTCGCCAAAGCTCGGGAAGTTGTAGAAGCCGAAGAAAAGATGAAGCTGCCGCGTCGCCGAGCGCAGATGCATGAGATCGGCGCCGAGCTTGAGCATGTGGCGCCCCCAGTGTGCGCTGAGCACATCGGCCCATTGAAAGCGCCGTTCGCTGCGCGTCTCGGGGAATCCGGCCGCACCGGCGATGAAGCCACTGGCTATGGGTAAGCTCAACCCCTGACTGCTGCCCACGATCACACCCGGCCGCACGACGCTCGGTGTCGCCCTGGGCAGCAGAGCGGAATACTGGAAGCGAAATTGATTGACCCATCGCGTCCCGATCGTCCACGTATCCTGAACGGCATAGGCCCTTGAGTCGCGCCACCGGTTGAAAAGTCCTTCTCGGAGCGTCGCTCCCTGATCGCGCACGCGAAGCCGGCGCGTGTGCGTTGTATCGAAGCGGAACATGACCTGATGCGTTGTCCCCACTGCCGCATCCAGCCGCCCGCTCACGTAGGTGCGCTGGCCGGCTGTATTCACATCCTCTTCGAAAAGAGCGACCGTGACCCCATCCCGCACGAAGGGGCGGCCCGTCGGCACTTCCTGCAAGGGATAGGCCGGGTTGGCTCGCGGATCCACCGGAAGCAAGGCGATGATGGAATCCGTATCCGGCTCGTCCTGACGCTCCAGGACGCCGAAGAAGAAGAGACGATCGCGCCGAATCGGGCCGCCGAGCCGACCTCCATAGGCGCGCCGCTGGAAAGGCAGGCGCTTCTGACCGCGCGCGTTGCGAAAGAAGCTGTTGGCATTCAGACTCTCGTCCTGAAACTCGCCGAAGAGTGCCCCGCGAAACCGATTTCCCCCACGGTGTGTGAAAAAGTTCACGCGGCCTCCGGACGCGCGTCCATACTCGGCCGAAAATTGATGGGCGATGATCTGTACCTCGGCCACGGACTCCAGGCTCGGGATCGTCCGCTCGCGCGCCGTGCGGTCATCGTTGTTGTCGAATCCGTCCAGCGTGATGTTGTTCGAGTACGCACGCCCGCCCGAGAGGGAGAAGATCCCCGCTTCCTGCGGAGGCAGAGGAACGGAATCGCGCGTTGCCGGATCACCGAGATCGCGCACTTCGAAAGGTTCGGCTTGGACGCTCGCAAAGAGGAAAACGAGATCCAGGGGATTGCGGCCATAGAGAGGGAGGCGTTCGATCTCCTCGCTTTCGAGGCTCAGGCCGACGACCGTGCGCGTCGGATCCAGGGGAGGCGTTTCCCCTCCCGAGATTGTGATGACTTCGACGAGACTTCCCGGTTGAAGACGCACATCCTGTCGCAGCGTCTGTCCGGCCTTCAGGTGCAGCTCAGCGTGCTCCAGAGGGGAAAATCCCGGAGCATCCACGCGCAGCCGATAGATCCCCGGCGCGAGCCTCACGATTCGATACCACCCTCGTTCGTCACTCACCGTCGTTCGGCGAATTCCCGTCTGTCGCTCCACAAGCGTGATCTTCGCTCCGGGGATGGCCGCCTCTTTCGGATCCAGGACGAGCCCTTCCAGCACTGCGTGGTCCAGATCATCAGCCCATATCATGAGGCCATGAGCGAGAGAAGAGCCCGCCGGAGATACCCCCACCAAAAGCACAAGTCCCGCGATCAGCGCTCCGATCGCTGATGTCACAGGTCGAGGTATCAGCTCCCTCCGTGTGGTAAACTTGGTCATACTCCACCTCCCACGTCGTAGCCTCTTTTTGCTGAAGTTGTCCCCATGATAGCGCGTCACTTGAGGCTTGTAAAGATTGCCTTGATGAGGCCATAGCCTGCTGGACGGTCAGCCGTGCAGCAAGAAGGAAGAAGCGAAGGCCCATATGCTCGACGCTCCCGCATCTCTCATCTTCTTGTGGCTATCGGCGGCTCAGCTTGCCGCAGGGGGGCTGTTCTGGTAGTCTCGAAATGGTATGGGGACGTTTCGCTATCCGATTGTCCTCTACAGTTCAGACGGGACTCGGAGCCATCGGATAGAGGCTCTGGTAGATACGGGCGCCACGTATACATGGGTACCACGGTCTGTGTTGGAAGACCTGGGACACACGCCCTCCTTCCGCCAGCGGCTCCGGCTCGCCAATGGGAGCATTATTGAGCGGGATGGATGTGAAGTCGTTGTGGAGATTGATGGGGCCCGACGCACGACGGTGGTGATCTTCGGCGATCCCGCCTCTGAGGCTCTCTTGGGAGCGGTGACGCTGGAGCAGTTCTCCTTAGCGCCCGATCCGGTGGCTCGCCGACTGGTGCCGGTAGAGGCGCTGCTTATGGCTTCTCACACACCGGATCATTAAGAGCCGGCAGCTCACGCGGGCGCAAGGGCCGGCCCGAGTGCGTCACCGAGGCGCGTATCGAAAGAGGATGACTTCGGCCGAGTCGGAGAGTTCCCCGAGCAGTTCGGCGAAGGTTTTTCCCAGAACGGGATGCCGACCCTCGGGGGAGATCTCGCACAGAGGGACGAGGACGAAACGCCTCAGATGCAGGCGCGGATGGGGCAGGACAAGCGAGAGCCCTTCGACCTCAAGCGCGAGGATCTCCTCGTCGTAGAGCAGAAGATCCAGATCAATCGTGCGGGGACCTTTCGGAATGAAGCGCTCGCGGCCCAGCTCGCGTTCGATCTGCTGACAGGCGCGGAGCAAAGAAAGGGGATCAAGAGCCGTGCGCAACTGGACGACCTGATTGAGAAAGCGCGGTTGGTCCTGAACCTCCACGGGCTCGGTCTCATAGATCGAAGAGCAGCGGTCCAGGATCCCATGCTGGGCCAACCGTGTTCTGGCGCGGCTCAGATGGGCCTCTCGATCGCCCAGATTTGATCCGAGTCCCAGCGTTGCGATATGCTCACTCACGGCATCTCTTGAGCTGTACGGAGATCGCATGAAGGAGTGTAGATCGAGTCCGTGGAGGCGTCAACGAGGACGGTCACGATCACGGCGCGCGGGGCCGCTCGCCTTCAGGCTGGGCACCTCTGGGTCTACGCCACTGATCTTGTGGACACAGGGGGAGCGCGCGGGGGAGATGTCGTCGCCGTGACCGACACGCGGAGCCGGCGCCTGGGCTGGGCCCTCTATAGCGACCGCTCGCAGATCGCGCTCCGATGGATCGCCGAGCCGGATGTGGAGATCGGGCGCGCCTTCTGGCGCGAGCGGCTCGTGCGCGCGGCCGCCTTCCGCCAGCGCGTCATCGGAGAAACGAATGCCTATCGGCTCGTCTTCGCCGAGAGCGACCTGCTGCCTTCGCTCATCATTGATCGGTATGGGGAGTACTTCGTCCTGCAGACGCTCTCGCAGGGGATGGAGGCATTGAAACCCCTCTGGGTGGAGTTGCTTGTGGAACTCTATGCGCCGCGAGCCATCGTCGAGCGCAACGATGCGAAGGTGAGAGCGCTCGAAGGGCTTCCTCTCCAAAAGGGGGTGCTCTACGGGACGGTCCCCGAACGGGTCGAGATCGCGCTCGATGGCCTCCGATTTGAAGTGGATGTGCTGGGCGGACAGAAGACGGGCGCCTTTCTGGATCAGCGAGAGAACTATCGCGCGGCGGCCCGCTACGCGCGAGGGCGCGTCCTGGACGGATTCTGCTACGCCGGGGGGTTCGCTCTGCATCTGGCTGCTTGTGCGGAGAGCGTGCTCGCGGTGGACATCTCGGCGGAGGCCGTCCGACAGGCCCGGCGCAACGCCGAGGCCAATGCGTTCTCTCAGGTCACTGTGGTCGAGGCCAACCTCTTCGACTTCTTGCGCGAACTGGATCGGCGGGGGGAAGCGTTCGACCTCATCGTGCTGGATCCGCCGGCCTTCGCTAAGAGTCGCGCCGCCGTCCCGAACGCCCTGCGGGGATACAAGGAGATCAACCTGCGCGCTCTGCGGCTCTTGCGGCCGGAAGGTGTCCTGGTGACCTGCAGCTGCTCCTACCATATGAGCGAAGAGATGTTTCTGGCGATGCTGCGCGAGGCGGCAGCCGATGCCCGGCGCCAGGTGCGCATCCTGGAACGGCGGACGCAAGCGGCCGATCACCCGATCCTGCTCGCCATGCCGGAGACGCATTATCTGAAGTGCGTGATCCTGCAGGTCATGTGAGCGGCGCTCTCGCAGGGTCGCCCCGTGAGGGCAAGAGGGGTATAATTGTTTCCGGCAGAGATTCGGTGAGGAGGTGAGCGATGAAAGGCCTGTGGAGGAAGTATCTGGGCGCGTTTCTGGTTCTCCCTTCTCTTGGACTTCTGGCCTGGCCTCAAGGGGCCGTCCAGGTCACCGTCCCTGAAGGGACGATCATACGCCTCTCCCTCCAGACGCCGGTGAGCACCAAGATCAGCGAAGTCGGCGATCCCGTGCGTGCGACGCTCTATGATGATCTTGTCGTGGAGGGAAAGGTCGTGCTCGAGCGCGGGGCAGAATTCCTCGGACGTGTGACGCATGTGCGACCGGCGCGTCGGGGACAGCGGCAGTCGGAGCTGGCTCTTGTGTTCGATCGCGTTCGGGTGTCTTATGGAGAGGAGCCGGTGACGACCGCGCTTGTGGCCATTGACGATTGGCAGCGGGATCGAAAGGTGCGGAGCGATGAGGAGGGTGTGGCGCGCGGAGGCCGAGATGGCGAGCGCACGTTCCGAAATGTCTATCGGGGAGCGCATGTGGGCCTGGCGGCCGGCTCGGCAGTCGGATTGATCACCGGAAGCGGGAAAGCCGCCGGGATTGTCATCGCCAGCACCCTGGGAGGCGCTGTGCTCTTGACTCGGGGAGCCGATCTGCGCCTGACTCCGGGGACCATCCTGCGCGTGCGTCTGGAACGCGCGCTCTCTCTTCCGGCGATCCGCTCCGATTCCCCCTCGCGCCCTTCGGGAGAACGGAGGTCCGGCTGAACCCGGATGGGCTCTCTCACAGACGGACGGCTTCGATGAGCGCGCGCACGGCTTCGGCCGAGCGGTGCAAGGCCGCGCGCTCTTCCAGCGTCAGGCCGATCTCCAGAATCTGTTCGACGCCCGCAGCCCCGAGCTTCACGGGGACTCCGAGAAAAATCCCCGTGATGCCGTACTCCCCATTGAGATAGACCGAGCAGGGACGGATCTTCTTCTTGTCCTTGAGAATGGATTCGACCATCTCCAGGACAGCCGCCGACGGCGCATAGTATGCCGATCCCGCTTTGAGCAAGCTCACGATCTCGGCTCCCCCTTCGCGCGTGCGCCGGACGATGGCTTCGATCTTTTCCTGAGGAAGCAGGTCCGTGAGCGGAATGCCCGCGACCGAGCAGTACCGCACCAGAGGGACCATCTCATCTCCGTGCGATCCGAGCACGAAGGCGAAGACGTCTTCGACGGAGACGTTCAGCTCCTCAGCGATGAAATAGCGCATGCGTGCTGTATCGAGGATGCCCGCCATGCCGAGCACGCGCTCGCGCGGGAAGCCCGAGACCTTGTAGGCCACATAGGCCATGGCATCCAAGGGATTGGAGACGACGATGAGAATGGCCTCGGGGGAATACTTGACGACCTCCTGCGTGACGCTCCGGACAATATCCGTGTTGACCGCCAGAAGGTCGGATCGGCTCATTCCGGGTTTGCGCGGCACGCCGGCCGTGATGATGACGATATCCGAGCCCGCTGTCTCGCGATAGCCATTGGAGCCGACCAGTCGGACATCGCATCCGAGAACAGGCGTGGACTCGGCCAGGTCCAGAGCCTTCCCTTGAGGCAAACCTTCGATGATGTCCACCAGGACGACGTCCCCCAGCTCCTTATCCACAAGGCGATGAGCGACAGTCGCGCCGACATTTCCAGCGCCGACGACGGTGATCTTCTTTCGCGCCATAATTCCTCCTTGTGAGAATCGCCTTCCGAACGCGCCCGTCCCCACGCGCGCCTGGAACTGTCGGAGACGCACGCGTTCCGGCCAAAGCGCGGGGTTCCTCGATCACCCCATGTTCTCGATAATAGCCGTGGCGAACTCGCTCGTTTTCACCTGACGGGCACCCTCCATGAGGCGAGCCAGATCATAGGTGACGACCTTCTGCGCGATCGTGCGCCCGAGGGCTTCCGTGATGAGGGAGGCCGCTTCGCGCCATCCGATGTACTCGAACATCATGACGCCGGCCAGGATCACGGCGCTCGGGTTGATCACGTCCTTATCGGCGTACTTGGGCGCTGTCCCATGGGTCGCTTCGAAAAGCGCAATATAGTCGCCGATGTTCGCTCCGGGCGCCATGCCCAATCCCCCGACCTGGGCCGCACAGGCATCGCTCAGATAATCCCCGTTCAGATTGGGTGTCGCGATGACGGAGTATTCGTCCGGGCGCGTGAGGACCTGTTGGAACATCGAGTCGGCGATGCGATCGTTGACGAGGATTTTCCCCTCGGGAAGCTTTCCGTTGTACTGCTCCCACAGTTGCTGTTCGGTGACGGTGACATCGCCGAACTCCTCCTGGGCTACCTGGTATCCCCAATCCCGGAAGGCCCCTTCGGTGAACTTCATGATGTTGCCCTTGTGCACAAGGGTGACGACCTTGCGTCCATTGTCGAGGGCATATCGGATGGCCTTGCGAATCAGGCGCTTGGTCGCTGTGATGGAGATGGGCTTAATGCCAATGCCGCTATCGGGGCGCACCGTGTAGCCGAGGCTCTGCAAGAAGGCGATCGTCTTCTGCGCTTGCTCGGTCCCTTGCTGGAACTCGATCCCCGCATACACATCTTCGGTGTTCTCGCGGAAGATGACGACGTCCAGCTTCTCGGGATGCTTCACCGGAGAGGGGACGCCCGGATACCACCGGATCGGGCGCACACAGGCGTAAAGATCCAGGACCTGACGCAGAGTGACGTTCAAGGACCGGATACCTCCTCCCACGGGCGTGGTCAGAGGCCCTTTGATGGCCACGGTGAACTCGCGGATCGCCTCCACGGTATCGCGAGGAAGCCATTCGCCGAACCGATTGTACGCCTTCTCGCCGGCGAAGATCTCGTACCAGATGACCTGGCGCTCTCCACCGTAGGCCTTCTCGACAGCCGCGTTGAAGACGCGGGATGCGGCCCGCCAGATATCGCGTCCCGTTCCATCCCCTTCGATGAAGGGAATGATCGGACGATTCGGGACCACGAGCCGGCCCTGGTGAATCTCAATCTTCTCCCCTTCGGAGGGCACAGGGATCTTATTGAATGAGAGCATCGTCCACCTCCTTCGCAAAAGCGCGTCTTGATTTCAAGCTGAGAAAGCATAGCAAGCCCGGGGGAAGAGCGTCAACGCGCCCCTTGACAAAGTCGTCCGGATACCCCATCCTTGTCCCCGCCTGTGACTTGCCGTAGAATAAGGGCGGAAGGCGAGCGGGTCAGAAAAGGCTGCTCATCCAGTGTGCTTTTTCCGACCTGCCCCGCAAAGAGCGTTTCGACGATGAGGGAGATTACAATCAGGAGGGGCTGGATGAGAAAGGCTCGGAACCTTTCGCGAGGAATCCTCTGCGTCGTCCTCAGTTTGGGAATCGTCGGAGAAGGGAAGGGGATCGCGTGGGGAGCGCAGGCGCCGGTGCAACCTCAGTACACTCGGGAGGAAGCCGAGGCCTATAATGCGCTCTATCAGGCCTCTCAGGCGCGGAAGTGGGAGGAGGCCATTCAGGCGGGCGAGGCGTTTCTCTCCAAGTATCCCAATAGCGTGCTCCTGGGGCGCGTGAAGCTTTTGCTTCTGTTCGTCTACGTGCAGGCCAATCACCTGGAGAAGGCCTTCAGCCTGGGGCGCGACGTCTTGAGCGCCGATCCCAATAACTTCGGGATCCTCTACATGCTCGCCGTGGCCGCGGCGACGGCCTCCAAAGGACGCGATACGCGCTTTGATGCCGATGGCTTAACCTACGCCCTCAAGGCCTTGGAGCTTGCGGCGAGCGGGAACTCTCCGCCGGGATTCTCTCCCGAGGCCTGGCAGCAGCAGAAAGCCAAGGTCCTGGGCGCGCTGCATCAGGCGGCCGGTCTCTTCCTCTTCAATAAGACGGAGTACGACTCGGCGATCGAGCATCTTCGAAAAGCCGCCGAATGGGATGCGAGCGATCCGGTGACCTTCTATCTGATCGGCGAATCGCTCAAGCTCGGCAAGTACGCCAAGCTGCGCGAGAGCTACGACAAGCTCACTCCGGAGGAGAAGGTCGCCGAGGCGGGGAAGGAATTGCTGCGACAGGTTGATGAGATCGTGGATCAAATGATCGAGATGTACGCTCGAACGGTCGCGATCTCCGAGGCGGATACCAATCTCCAGGTGCTCCATCAAGAGGCGCGCAAGATCCTGGAGAATTTCTACCGCTATCGTCACAACGATACGACCGAAGGCCTGGATGAGCTGATCAAAAAATATAAGCCCTCGGCTCAAGCCTCAGCTACGTGAGGAGCATGTCGGCGGAGAGGCGGGATCTGAGCGAACTGGAGCGGAAGATCGGATATACCTTCCGGCGGCGGGACCTTTTGGATCGGGCGCTCACTCATCGCTCGTACGCGCATGAGCGGGGAGGGATGCGCCTGGCCGACAATGAGGCCCTGGAGTTTCTGGGAGATGCCATTTTGGGATTCCTTGTGAGCGCATGGCTCTTCGAATTGTTCCCCACGCTGCCGGAGGGGAAGCTCGCCAAGATGAAGGCCTATCTGGTGAGCGCCGAGAATTTGCAGGTTCATGCCCAGCGCTTGCAATTGGGCGAGTACCTGCGCCTGAACCGGGGAGAGGAGAAGACCGGAGGGCGAACTAAACGCACGCTCCTTGTGGACGCCTACGAGGCCGTGATCGCCGCTCTGTACCTGGATGGGGGGATCGAAGCGGCCCAGGCGTTCGTCCGGCAGCAGTTTCACGAGGTCGTGCGGCATCTGGATCCCGAGAGCGTCCAGTGGAGCGATTACAAGACGACACTTCAGGAGCAGTTGCAAGCGCGCGGTCTTTCGCCTCCCACCTACGAGGTGACGTCCGTGGAAGGACCGGCCCACGCCCGGCACTTCCGAGTGGACCTGCGCATCGAAGGGACCGTGGTCGCCACAGGTGAGGGGCCGACGATCAAAGCGGCTCAGCAGCGGGCGGCGCGCGCGGCGCTCTCGCAGCTCGACCGGATCTTGGAGACGATGCTTTCGCGGAGGTCGTGACCTCATGACCGAGCCCCTGGGTTCGATGTCGGAGCTGGCTTCGGCTCCTCCCGAATCGGAAAAGCCAGCCGGCCTGCCGGCGCGCAAGTCGGCTCTTCGCGAGTATTTCGAATCGGCAGTCGTCACGGTGATCATGGCCTTGTTCGGCATGACGTTCGTCGTGCAGGCCGTGAAGGTGCCCACCGGCTCGATGCAAAACAATATCCTCATCGGCGATCATCTGCTGGTGAACAAATTCCTCTTCGCCGAGAAACGGGAGGGCTTTCTCTGGCGGCTGCTGCCCTATCGGGGAGTCCGTCGCGGAGATGTCATCGTCTTCAAGTATCCGCAAAACCCTGAAGTCAACTACGTGAAGCGCGTCGTCGGACTGCCCGGGGAGACGGTCGAGATCCGCGGGACGCGCGTCTTCATCAACGAGCGCGAGCTGCCCGAACATCGCCTCTACGTTCAGAATCCGCGATTTGACGCCGAAGATTCGGCCTTGCAGATCGTGCGCGAGGATCCTCCTCCGCCAGGGGCCCGCTATCGCGTCTATTGGGAATCATACCACCTGGATCGAGGGGAGGAGACTTTTCCCTCCGCAGGGCGGTATGGGGTCGGTCGTCCTTTCCTGATCCCCGAGCGCGCCTATTTCGTCATGGGCGATAATCGCGATGACAGTGAGGACAGTCGGTTCTGGGGGACTGTGCCGCGCGATTACGTCGTGGGGCGCGCTCTGGTCGTCTACTGGTCCTATGATGAGCGCGCGGCCGCCGCGCGCGGAGAGAACCTCCTGTGGCGCATCTTTCGCCACACGCGATGGCGGCGGGTGGGAACGCTCATTCGGTGAGCGCGCATCGAGCGGCCCAAACGGTAGCGGCGGATTGACGGGGAGGTTCCTTTCGCCTAGAATGCGGGGCGCTCACGGGCGCGATCAGTCGGATGCGGGATCGAGCGAGCGTCCCGGCAAGGAGCATGAGCGCACAGAGGATATGGATGAGCTGGGTTGTGGGCGTGGGATTGGTCATGGCCGTCTCCGCTCAGCAACGTCCTTTGCGGACGGAGCGCGTCGCGACTGTGCCCGCTGGGGAGATGCGATTGGATCTGGGCTTCGAATTCTTACAGGCGCAGCGATTCCCCCTCTCGGGGTTGCGGGGAGACCTCTCGCGCGTGGGCGTCGTGGGGATCTCGATAGGATTGGCTCCTCATGTGGAAGTCCAGATCCGAGGGACGATTCAGGACTATCTCAGCATTGACGGGAGGACTCCGGGGGCGATCCCGCTTCGTCTCCCGACGCCTCAGAGCACGCACGATGTCGGGGATTTCAGCCTGTGGACCAAAATCCGCCTGCGCGCAGACGAGGGGCGATGGCCGGCCCTCGGGGTGCGCTTCGGCGTGGAGCTACCTAATTCCGACCAAGCGCGGGGGATCGGAACCAATCAGACGAATTTCTTCGCCGCCGCGCTGGCCGAGAAGCGCTGGGGGACGCTCGATCTCTTCGGGCATGTGGGTCTGGGTATTTTGCCGGCTCCCGTGCAGCCGTTCACCCAAAATGATGTGCTGCTTTACGGCGTGGCCGGCGTGTACGAGATGACCGAGCGGGTGCATGTCGTCGCCGAGGTGAACGGGTGGGAGAATACACGCCGGGCCGCTCCCCTGGGGACGGAGTCGCGAGGTCAATTGCGCCTGGGTCTGCGATTTCGTGCAGGGCAGCTCTGGTGGGATGTGGCCGCTGTGCGAGGAGTTCATGCCATTGATCCACGCAGCGGCCTCGTCTTCGGCGTGAGTTACATGCTGCCGGTGTGGCGATGAAGAGCAAGCCTATTCGGTTCGGAACATCGGGATGGCGCGCGGTCCTGGCCGAGGATTTCACGTTCCCGAACGTGCGTCGGGTCGTGCGCGCGATCGCGCGCTACCTCTGGCGCGCTCAGAAAGAAGCATCCCCGGCGATCCCTCGCCTGGTGGTCGGTTACGATACGCGGTTTCTGGCTGAAGAATTCGCGCGGGAGAGCGCGCGCATTCTGGCTGAGGAAGGGATCGAGGTCCTCCTTTCGACCGAGCCCGTGCCCACGCCGGTTGTGGCCTATGCCATTGTGGCCGAGCGAGCACAGGGCGGAATCAACATCACGGCCAGCCATAACGAGCCCCAGTATCAGGGGATCAAGTTCTCCACCTCCGACGGAGCGCCCGCGCTCCCGGAAGTTACGCGAGAGATCGAAGCCGAGATCGAGCGGATGTCTGCCGGGCAGGAGCGCGCGTCTCCCGTGGGTCGGGAGCTGGGGCGCATTCGCCCTTTCGATCCGCGCGAGGGGTATCTTCGCGATCTCGGGACGAAGATTGACTTTTCGGCGATCGCGCGCGCTCGCTTGCGCGTCGCTGTGGATCCGCTCTGGGGGACGGCGCGCGGGTATTTGGATCGCGCCCTGCAGGAGGCCGGCTGCGCTGTGCAGATCATCCATGCCGAACGGGATGTGCTCTTTGGAGGAGGAGCGCCAGAGCCCTCCGCCGAGCGCTTGCACGCTCTGCGGGAATGTGTCGCATCCGGAGGGTTCGATCTCGGCGTGGCGACCGATGGCGATGCCGATCGGTTCGGCATCGTGGATCGCGGAGGAGTCTTCCTGACGCCGAATCAAATCCTGGCGCTCTTGTTCGATTATCTCTGTGAGACGCGCCCTGCGGAGGGAGGCGTTGCGCGCAGCGTCGCGACCTCGCATCAGGTGGATCGCGTCGCGCGGCGTCGCGGGCGCCCAGTCTACGAGACGCCGGTCGGATTCAAATACATCGGCGAGCTGCTCAAGCAGGGGAAGATCGTGCTCGGGGGGGAGGAGAGCGCGGGCCTCTCTGTGGCCGGGCACTATCCGGAGAAAGATGGGATTCTGGCCGGGCTTCTGGCCGTCGAGGTCGTCGCCCGTACGGGCGCGAGCCTGAGTCAGGGGCTCGAGCGCCTCTACGAGCGGGATGGACGGCTCTGGAGCGGGCGCATCGGAATCCCTCTGACCGAACAGGCGCGCCAACGCTTAGAAGAGAAGCTGAGCGCGGACCCTCCGGCGGACTTCTTCGGACGCCGCGTCATCGGGGTGAATCGAGTGGACGGGATGAAGCTCCTTTTCGAGGACGATTCGTGGATCTTGTGGAGGCTCTCGGGCACTGAGCCTGTGGCTCGATGCTACGCGGAAGCGACAACGGAAGCGGACCTGGAGGTGCTGCTTGAACAAGGGCGAATCTTCGCGCTCCGATGAACGAAAGCGCGCGGCTGCGCCTCGACTCGGGCCGATCGTGGGCATGCTTCTTTTGCTCATCGGGGTGGGTGCCGTGTGCGGCGCGATTCTGCTGCGGGCGCACCGTGAATATCGGGCCGCACGCCTGGAATATGAGCGGCTGGAGGCCGAGGTGAAACATCTGCGTCTGGAGACGGAACGTCTCGCCGAAGAGATCCGAGCCCTCAAGAGCGATCCCGAAGTCATCGAGCGGATCGCCCGCGAGGAGCTGCACATGGTCCGTCCCGACGAGATGATCTTCTCTTTCCCCGAAGCTCCGAAACGGTAGCCGGGGTCATTCCAACGTGAAGGGAGAGCCTATGGCCATCGAGGAGAACCTGAATCCGTTTGTCGTGGCTCAGAGGCAATTCGATCGGGCCGCTTCCTACCTGGATCTGGATGAGGGCTTGCGCGAGTTGTTGAAGACACCCAAGCGGCAACTTGTCGTCTCCATCCCCGTCAAGATGGATGACGGGAGCTTGCGCGTCTTCGAGGGATACCGCGTTCAGCACAACATCGCGCGCGGTCCGGGCAAGGGGGGGATTCGGTATCATCCCGACGTGACGCTGGATGAAGTAAAGGCCCTGGCCATGTGGATGACCTGGAAGTGCGCGACCGTGAACCTCCCCTATGGGGGAGCCAAGGGCGGTGTGCGCGTCAATCCCCGGGAGCTTTCGCGCGGGGAGCTGGAGCGCCTGACGCGCCGCTACGCTACAGAGATCGCTCCTCTGATCGGCCCGGATCACGATATCCCCGCACCCGATGTGTATACCGATGCACAGACGATGGCCTGGATCATGGATACGATCAGCATGTTCAAGGGATATACGGAACTGGGGGTGGTCACGGGCAAGCCCGTTGAGCTGGGGGGATCGCACGGGCGGCAGGAGGCCACCGCGCGCGGCTGTCAGTTCGTCATTCGCGAGGCCTGCCGCACGCTCGGTCTCCCTCTGACCGGAGCGACAGTCGTCGTCCAGGGCTTCGGAAACGCCGGGAGCAATGTGGCCCGATTTCTTCATGAGGATGGCGCGCGCATCATCGCCGTGAGCGATTCCAAGGGGGGCATCTACAATCCGCGTGGGATTGATCCGGTGGCTGCTCTGGAGCACAAGGCGCGAACGGGCGCGCTGAGCGGGCTCCCCAATACGGAGGCGATCACCAACGAGGAGCTGCTCGAGCTGCCCTGCGATATTCTCGTCCCTGCCGCTTTGGAGAATCAGATCACAGGACGGAATGCGGATCGCATTCGCGCGCGCCTGATCGCCGAAGCCGCCAATGGGCCGACGACTCCTGATGCCGACGATATCCTCTTCGATCGGGGGATCATGGTCATCCCGGATATCTTGGCCAGTGCCGGGGGCGTCTCGGTCTCCTACTTCGAGTGGGTTCAGGATCGGTACAGCTTCTTCTGGTCCGAAGAGGAAGTCCGTTCCCACCTGGAGCGCATCATGACGAAGGCTTTTCACGAGGTGCGGGCGACAGCCGAACGCTATGGCGTGGACCTGCGTCGCGGCGCTCATATTCTGGCCATCGGGCGTGTGGCCGAGGCCACGCGCGTGCGCGGGATCTTCCCATAAGGCGTATCTGCTTAAGAGACCGTCAGTTGACACCGGGAGAGAGAAGGCAGTAGCATTGTAACTTTGGCGGAACCTTTGCGTTTTTCTGTTCGTTCAGAGAGAGCGGAGTCGAGAGAGGTCATATGGCCGCGAGTCGTCGGAAGAAGCTTTTGATCGCGCTGGGGCTCATCGCCGTTTTGGGGGCTGTGCTTGGGATCAGCGTCACCCGCGGTCGAACCGATGTCCCCACCGTCCAGGTCGAGAAGGTGACCCGTCGCCCTCTTCTGGAATCCAAGGTCACAGCCAACGGCGAGATTCGCCCGCGGAACTTTGTGAACATGACGTCGGAGGTCCCCGGTCGCGTCCTGGAGATCTATGTGAAGGAAGGGGACTGGGTGAAGGCAGGGACCCCTCTGTTGAAAATAGATCCGACACAGATCTCTTCGGAGGCCGAGAGCAGCCAGGCGAATCTGCAAGCGGCGCGCGCCGAGGTGCAGAACGCCCAGGTGCAGGTGGATGCGGCACGGAATAACGTCCTGAACGTTCAGGCGAGCCTGGCGGCCGCTCGATATGAGCTGGAGCGCATGAAGGCTGATCTGGTCTTCGCCGAGGAGGAGTTCCAGCGCCGGGAGCAACTGTTGGAACAGGGAGTCATCTCTCGCGCCGAGTACGATCGCGCGCGCGCCTCCTATCGGGGGGCAAAGGCTCTGGTCGAAGCCCAGCAACAGCGGATTCAGCAACTGGAAGCCCAGCTTCGTGACGCGCAGATCCGAGTGCGCCAGGCTCAAGCGCAACTGCGCAGCGCGCAGGCCCGCGTCGCCCAGATTCAGGCGAACTACCGAAGCGCCCTGGATCGTCTGGCCAAGACCGTGCAGAAAGCCCCTATTGATGGCGTCATTGCCAATCTCCCGGTGCGCGTCGGCCAGTATGTGCTGGCGAGCTTCAGCACGACGCCCCTTTTGACGATCGCCGATATGTCGGAGATCAACGTCGAGGTCCAGGTGGATGAGACCGACATCGCCCATGTTCGGGTGGGCCAAAAGGCGCGCATTCGTGTGGATGCTCTGGGAGACCAGGTGCTTGAAGGCGTCGTCTCGGAAGTGGGCCGCGCGGCTCTGGTTCGGGGTGGGGGAGGACAAGCCCTGCCCGATCTGATGCCTGCGGGACAGGAGGCCAAAGATTTCAAGGTCGTCATCAAGTTGATCAATCTGACGCCCGAGGTTCGTGACCGGCTGCGTCCGGGCATGTCGGCAACAGCGACCATCACCACCGATATGCGCGAGAACGTCATCGCCATCCCTCCGGCCGCTCTGGTCGAGCGCGATCCGGAGGAAGTCGGGCAATCCGCCTCGGCAGATGGTCAGAAGAAGCGCGTGCAGGGAGTCTTCATCGTCGAGGGGAATCGCGCCGTCTTTCGCCCTGTCGAGGTCGGAATCTCCGGGGAGATGGAGGTCGAGATCGTCAGCGGGCTGGAAGAGGGGACTGAGGTCATCGTCGGCCCCTATCGCGAGTTGCGCACGCTCAAGCCGGGTGCGATCGTCAAAAAGGAGTATGTTCGAGGTCGGTGACATGCCCCGAACTGGGTGAGGATCTGCGATGAGCCGCTCAAGCACGATGCCGGACGTGGAGCAGGAGATCGGTTGGAGCCTCCGCAAGGCCCCTCCTTCAGCGGACGGGCTGATTCGCATGGAGGGGATCTGGCGCACCTATGAGATGGGACAGGAGAAGGTCCACGCTCTGCGCGGGATTGACCTGGTCATTCAGCCCAATGAGTACGTCGCCATCATTGGTCCTTCCGGTTCGGGGAAGTCCACTCTGATGAATATCATCGGATGTCTGGATACTCCCACAGCCGGTCGCTACTGGCTCAACGGGCGGCTCGTCAGCGAGATGGACGACGATGAGCTGGCCTATATTCGCAATCGGGAGATCGGATTCGTCTTCCAGTTGTTTAATCTCTTGCCGCGCGCGACGGCCCTGCACAATGTCGAACTGCCCCTGATCTATGCGGGCGTCCCGGCCAAGGAGCGCCTGGAGCGGGCGCGTCAGGCCCTGGAGATGGTGGATCTGGGCGATCGGATGCATCATCGGCCCAACGAGCTGTCGGGAGGACAACGGCAGCGCGTGGCCATCGCCCGCGCTCTGGTGAACCGGCCTTCGATTCTGCTCGCCGATGAGCCGACGGGCGCGCTGGACTCCAAGACGGGAGCCGAGATCATGGCGCTTTTCGATCGCCTTCATGCGCAGGGCAATACGGTCATCATCGTCACTCATGAGCCCGAAGTCGCTGCCCATGCCCATCGCATCATCCATCTTCGCGATGGGCGCATCGAACGCGAGGAGCGACGATAGGGGGACAACGGTTGGGCGAGGCCGTAAGGACCTCACATAATATCTTCCCCATTGACAGATAAAGCCGTTTTATGTTATCTAATGGCGCTACTTGTGAGGGAAGCGCCGGTTGAAGTCTTTTTTTCTGAAGGGGGAAGGAGACTTTTGATGTCGGAGCGAACAGAATGCTACGACAAGTCGCCAGCGGACTCATAGCGTTGCATCTGGGCCTCTCCTCTCTGCTTCTGGCTCAATCTCCGGCAGGGGGCCTCTCTTCGTCCCCGCTTCCGGAGCCGCAGGTGAGAGAGGGATCTTCACCGGTTGAAGATCCCCAGATTGGGGCGCTCATTGAGCGGGCCGAACGTCACTTCCGTCAGGGGGAGGCTGCTCGCCGCCGGGGAGACTTCTCGCAAGCCCGTCAGGAGTTCGATCGGGCTGTGGATACGATTCTGGAAGCTCGGCTGAAAGTGTCCGAGCATCCGCAGCTTCTGGCCTATTATCGCTCTTTGATCGAGAGGGTTCACGCGGTCGAGCTTGAAGTCGCTCGGCGCGGAGGCGCTCCCCTGCAGCGGTACGAGCCGTCGTTGCTCGAACAGCTCGCGCAGATCGAGTTGGGAAAGGAGGATCTGAAAGCCGGCAGTCGCGAGACTGAAGACATCGCGCTGGACTTCCCGGTCACGATCACGCCCGAGGTTCGGCAGTTCATCCACTACTTCACTCGGAATCCGAAGGGACGGGCGACGATGGAGGTGGGGCTGCAGCGAGCCGGGCGATACCTGCCGATGGCTCGGCGGATCTTTCAGGAAGAAGGGGTTCCGCTGGATCTGGTCTGGCTGGCTCAGGCCGAGAGCAACTGGCGTCCCTATGCGCGGTCTCCGATGAATGCTTTGGGCATTTGGCAGTTCATTTCGGGCACAGGAGCCAAATATGGCCTGCGGCAAACCGGTTGGCTGGACGAGCGCTTGGGCCTGGAACAGCCGACGCGGGCCGCTGCTCGGTACTTGCGATTCCTCTACGAGCGGTATCTCGATTGGTCTCTGGCGCTGGCGGCATATAACTGTGGGGAAGCTGCCGTGGATCGGGCGATCGCGGCTTCCGGATACGCCGATTTCTGGTATCTGCATCGAAGGCGTCTGCTGCCGGCGGAGACGCGCAACTACGTCCCGATTATCCTGGCCATCATCATCATCGCGAAGGATCCTGCGCGATATGGCTTTCAGGTCGAGCCGGAGCCTCCCCTGGAGTATGAGACGGTGCCTGTGGAAGGCCCCATTGATCTGCGATTGATCGCCGAGGTCGCAGGTACGACTCCCGAGCAGATTCAAGACCTCAATCCGGAACTCAAGCGGGGATACATCCCGCCGGGGGAGACCTACACGGTGCGCGTCCCTGTCGGAGTGGGGGAACTGGTGGGCGAGATGCTCGCGCGCGTGCCCACCGAGCATAGAGATTCCTGGCGGATCCATCGCGTCGCCCAAGGGGAGACGCTCCAGAGTATCGCCGAGCAGTATCGCGTGAGCACGGAGCAGATCGCCGAGGTGAATGCTCTGGATGGGAAGGCCTCCTTGGAAGCAGGCACGCGTGTGATCATTCCCACATCGGTTGCGCGCCAGGCATCGGGGCGGTCTCTGGGCCTTGAAGTGACCCGGCTTTCGGTCGTCCGCATCACGGTGCGCGCGCGCCCCGGAGATACGATCACGCGCATCGCGGCGCGGTACGGCCTCTCGGCTCATGACATCGCTCGCCTCAATCGGATGAGCCCTCGCGCGCGATTGCGCGCCGGTCAAAAGATCGTCCTCGCTCTGCCGGCCAGCCGGGTGAAAACATCCTCCGTCTCGAAGGCTTCTCGAAGCACGGTCTCCTCGACGAAGGCACAAGGGCGCCGTCTCACCTATCGCGTGCGCCGTGGGGACACGCTGAGCGAAATCGCCGCGCGATATGACGTCACGGTGGCTGAGCTTCGCCAGTGGAATCGCCTTCGGACCGATCTCCTCAAACCCGGCCAAACTCTGCTGATCTATCGCCCGTAAGATTTCTTGCCGACGCAGCTCTCCCTTCCGGCTCCCACCGCTCTCCCTGTGGGAAGACCCTTCCGCGCCCCTTGCCGAAAGAGCTTCCGGTGCGATGAAATAAAACGGGCATGAAGAACCGATATCGGGAGGAGATCGTGAAGGACGGGAAAAAGAACGCGCGCACTCGCCGCCTGGTCCGGATGTTCGATAGGGGAGGGAAAGCGCCACGCCTCCTCACAGGGATTCTTTGCGGCGCGATTCTCTTGCTTCTTGTGTTTCCCTCGGGATTCTCGTCTCATCCGGCGACGGCTTCTGTCTTCGAGAGGTCATCGGCTGAGGCTCATGTCGTGGTGATCTCCATTGATGGGCTTATGCCCGAGTACTACCGCAATCCCGACCGCTATGGGCTGAAGATTCCGACGCTGCGGCGTTTGCGCAATGAAGGGGCGTTCGCCGATGCGGTGATCGGCGTTTATCCTTCGGTGACCTATCCCTCGCATACGACGCTCATCACGGGGGCGCGCCCGCGCGATCATGGGATCTGGTTCAATCGCATTTTTGAAGAGCCGACTGTTCCGCAGACGGGCCGATGGTACTGGTGGGCGTCCGCTCTTCAGGCCGACACGCTCTGGGCGGCGGCCCATCGCGCGGGGCGTCGCACGGCAGCCCTCAGTTGGCCCGTCACGGTGGATGCCGAGATCACCTATAACATTCCCGAGATCTTCGATCCGAATGCTTCCGGGGACGAGACTCGCGCCTGGGCCCTGGTCGCGCAGCATACTCGACCGGTCGGTCTGTGGGAGGAGGTCTTCCGCGCCGTGGAGAAGCCCGAGTCCCTGCCGGGCGACGATCTGCGCGTGGAAGCCGCTGTGCATCTGATCCGGCGGTATCGGCCGCATCTCTTGCTCGTGCATCTCATTCAGTTAGACAGCGTGCAACATCGCACGGGGCCTCACTCCAAGGAGGCCTACGCGGAGTTGGAGAAGCAGGATGCGCGCATTGCGCGCATCTTAGACGCCCTTCGTCAGGTGGGGATTCACGAGCAAACGACCGTGGCGATCGTCTCCGATCACGGGTTCATGCCTGTGGAGCGGGAGTTCCATCCGGGGGTTGTGCTCGCGCAGGCGGGGCTTGTGACCTTCAATGCCGAAGGACGCCCGACCGACTGGCAGGCGGCGGTGTGGTCCAACGGGGGATCGGCCGCCATTTTCCTGCGAGATCCCCAGAATCACGCCGTGCGCCAGACCGTGCGGCGCCTCTTCGAAGCGTGGGTGCAGCGGCCGGATGCTCCTCTGCTGCGGGTGCTTGAGTCTTCGGATGTGGAGCGGCTGGGCGCCGCTCCCGGAGCGACTTTCTTTCTTGAAGCGGCCGACTTCTGGGCGCTCGGAGGCTCCTATCGCGGTGAAGCGATTCGCCCCCCGCGCCCGAATTATCGCGGCACACATGGCTATTTGCCCGATCGCCCGCAGATGTTCGCCTCGCTCATCCTCTGGGGACGAGGCGTGCGTCGCGGCGCGCGCGCTCCTGTGGTCAGGATGACGGACATCGCACCGACGCTGGCTGTGCTTTTAGGCGTCGAGCTGAAAGCCCCTGCCTACAGTCGCCCGCTCGCTCTGTTTTTGAACCTCCCTGAAGCCGAGCCGGCCGATCGCTCTCGAACTTCCGCTCTGAGGTTCAGCGCGGGAAGCCGCTGACATCGTTTCGAAATATGAACGCGCAGCATCTGCTGGCCTACGGTTACATCGCCGCCGTGGCCTTCCTTCTCTCTTACGGATTGACCGCGCTGGCGCGAAAGGCGGCCCTGGCGCTCGGAGTGCTCGATCATCCGGGCGAGCGCAAGATCCATCGTGAGCCGAAACCGCTTCTGGGGGGCGTGGCCCTCTGGCTCGCACTGGTTCTGGTGATCGGCGGGCATGTGGCCGCTCTTCCGCTTCTTCGGGAGCACGGGCTCGTCCTGCGCCTCTTCCCCGAAGTGATTGCGAAGTTCGAGACGCTCCCGCTTGTGCAGCCGACGCTCTTTGCGCTTCTGACCGGATCGATCCTCGTCCTCGTGACAGGGCTGGCCGATGATCTCTATGGCCCGCACTTCCCTCCGTGGGCGAAGCTGATGGGGCAGGTGCTGGCGGCAACGTTCCCGGTCGCTGTCGGCGTGCGTATCTCGCTGCTGGAGGCGTATCCGTGGATCGCCACGGTGGCGACGCTCGTCTGGATCGTGGGCATCACCAACGCCTTCAACCTGCTCGATAACATGGATGGACTGACGACAGGTGTCGCTCTCATTTGCAGCTTCCTGCTTTGGCTGATCACGACGGCGCTTGGGGAGTTCTACATCGGCCTCTTCCTCTCGGCCCTGGGGGGCGCGCTCCTGGGATTCTTGCGGCACAACTTTCACCCGGCGCGCATTTTCCTGGGCGACGCCGGCAGCTTGGTGATTGGTTATCTGATAGGAGCGATCACCGTGTTGGCGACCTACGTCGCTCCGGAAGAGAAAATTCGCAACGAATGGTTCGGTCCCTTCATGCCCCTCCTTGTGCTCGGCCTTCCTCTTTACGACATGGCTTCGGTCATCTGGATTCGATGGCGGGAGGGCCGGCCGATCTATCGGGGTGATCGGTCGCATCTGTCGCATCGGCTCCTGGAGCTGGGGATGACCGAGCGCGAGGCTGTGGGGACGATTTATCTTCTGACCTTCTGTCTGGGAGCCAGCGCTCTTCTGCTGCGGGATGCGACGCCGCTGTTGACAGTGCTCGCGCTTGGACAGGTTCTGGCGATCATCGCCGTGACGACGATCCTTATGGTCGTCCCCCGGCGCACGAGCTTCATCGAGATTCGCCTCTTCTCCGATAGGTTTTCGCCTTCGGCCTCCGAACAAAAGGCCGATCGAGAGCACGTCTCCGAGAGAGAAGCGCCTCCGGGTGAAAGGACTCGATGAGAGTTGCTGTCGGTGCGCTCGCTCTTGTGCTCTGGGGGAGCCTGGGGGGTGTGTGGGCTCAGAGGCCTTCTGCCGGACAATCGGAGCGGACCAAACCTCCTTCCGAACCGCCGCCCATCACAGCACCGGGAAGCGACGTGGCCGTTTTCGCTCCGGGGAGTTCGGTCGCGCGCGATTATCTGCGCGGAGGGATTGTGCTCGGGCGCGCTCTGTTGCGCCCCACGCTGGATCTGGGGCTTGAAGGAGACAGCAACTTCCTGACGCTGGCCGAAACGCGCGGGGCGACCAATAGCATCTTCGCGCTGGCACCCGGGCTGGACCTGGAGGTCCCCGCTCTGCGAAGCGGATTCCGTCTGGTATATTCTCCTGTGCTTCGCTGGCTGCGCGTTCCCGAATTGCCCTCGTTCAACGTCGCCCATCGGCTTGATTTCGACTTCCGGACGCGCCTGTCTCCCGCGCTGGCCCTGGCTGTACGTGAACACTGGACGCGGGCGACGTTTGAGACGCTCGAGTTCGATCCGGCCCGCGAGCTTTTCTTCAATCCGAAGCCTTTCTGGCGGAACGATCTCGCCGTGCGCGCGGAGTACGAGCTGACCGTTCGCGATCGCCTGAGCGCCCAGCTCGCCGTGAATCACGTGGAGCTGATCGGCTCTCCCCAGCCCGAGGATCTCTTCTTCGATCACACGATGTGGGGGCTAGCGCTCTCCTATGCCCACGGCCTCAGCCGACGCCACACGATGCAGATTGATCTGGAGCTTGGGCGCACCGATTCCCGCCGGGCCGAGAACGCGCGCGATCCGCAATTGAACGATGCGCGGCTTCTGCAAGTCGGAGTGGGGCTGCAGAGCCTGCTGACGCCTACGCTTCGAGCCCAGGTTCGCGTGGCCGCACGCCGCCATCGGTTCCCCCGCGCTGCGGAGAGCTTCTTCGGGCCCTATCTGGCCTTCTCCCTGGAGCGCCAGTTCGCCCGGGTGACGCTCTCTCTGAGCGGTGTCCGCACGACAGCGCTCTCGGCCTTCAATCCCGAAGCGGGGAACGCTTTCGTCGTGACCTCAGGTCTTGGGGTCGCGCTCGCTCAGCGCATCGGGCCCCACCTGGTCTGGACACTTGGCGCCGATGTGCAGCGGCTCACGTTCCCTGTTCCCGTCGGTCCCGATTCGACATTTGGAGGAACGCCGCTTGAGACTTTCGCGGGAATTCGGCGCACGGATCATGTGGTCGGCGCTCGCGCGGAAATCACTTTCCGAATCCATGAGCTTCTGGCCGTTCACGTCGGATATATCTTTCACGAGCGAGGCTCGACGATCACTCCCTTTTCCTTCGAGCGAAGCCGGTTTAAAATGGGTCTTGCCCTGGGCCGACTGATCCCCAGGGCGAGCACGAGTCCATTCTGAACGAGCATGAGTGCGCCGAAAGCTCATCTTGGCAGGTGCGGAGGATACGGGGGCCTGCTCCTTCTGCTCGTCCTGCTGCTCTCCCCGCGCGTTGGAGCTTCATCGGGCCAGGAAGAGGTCCCGCGCCAAGCCATGCCTCCGGCCGCGGGAGCCTCCGAGCCACCGCTGACAGAAATCTATCGCGTCGGCCCGGAAGACGTCCTGGAGATCCTGCTCGCGAACGATCCGGAGGTGCCGCGCGAATACCGCGTCTCCTCGGGGGGCTACATCTTCTTCCCCTATGTCGGAAATATCGCCGTCGCCGGGAAGACGACCTCCGAGATCGAAGACCAGCTTAAGCGCCTTTTGCGAAACGGCTTTTTCGAAAATCCCGAGCTCGTCGTCGCCGTCAAGGAATATCGCAGTCACCGCGTCTATCTGCTCGGCGATATGGGGACTACCGGACCTTTCATCTTGAAGCGGGAACGCGTTCCTCTGATCGAGATCCTGGCTTCTGCAGGTGTGCGCCCGACAGCTCGTCGCGTCACGCTCACGCGGTGGAGCGAGGGGCGTCCGGTGACACTCACGATCTCCCTCGATGCGCCCGAGAAGTATACGATGCTCGTGCAGTCGGGCGACGTCGTGGAAGTGCATTCGTCCCGGGAGTACATCTTCATCACCGGAGAGATCCGAACTCCTCAGGCTATCGAATACACGCCCGGCCTCACGCTCTCACAAGCCATCATCCACGCCGGCGGTCCGACGGAATTCGCCAAGCGGAGCAAGGTTCAAATCCGACGGCGGCGCGCCGATGGGACGATCGAGATCCTGCGCGCCGATCTGGATCGGATTCTTCGTGGCCAGAGCCCTGATGTGGAACTCAAACCTGGCGATACGGTCCTCATCCCCCGACGGTTCTTTTGAGCTTGAGTCCTCAAAGAGGGCGACAGACGGCGGAGCAGCAGCCAAACTCCATGCGAGATCGAGTCCCATTCCGCAAAGAGCCCTCGGAAGAGAGCGACAGACGATAGCCTGAGGTGAAGCGCAAGCGGAACCCCATGTGAGACCAAACCTCATTCCGCAGAGAGCCTGCTCTGGCAGGCAACAGAGCCTGGGGTGAAGCACGAGCGGAACCCCAGGAATCCCAACATGACAAAATTTCATTCCGCAGAAAGCCCACGGAGTGGGCGACAGAGACTAGCCCGGGGTGGAGCGAAGCGGAACCCTAGGACGGGGGGTGGAGCGGCAGCGGAACCCCAGGAAACGAGGTCCCCAATTATCCTCGAGCCCGCGCCAGCGGGCGGCACATCGGGTCAGGAGCCGGACGAATCGAAGGACGCCATTCGTGTATCCCCCGATGTTGTGACCTGGTGTGTGTGAACCCGACCGGTTGGGTGGCATCCTGGTGTGTCGCCCCCTTCGGGGGCTTGTGGGGAAATTGGGGGGGGCTCACGTTCCGTTCCTAGGGCTTACGCCCTAGGCTATTCTCTGCCGCCCCCTCCGTGGGCTTTTTGCGGAAAAGGGTCGTTCTGCAAAAAGGCTCACGCCCCGGGCTAATCTCTGTCGCCCACTTCGGGGGCTCCTTGAGGAAGGTGTCGTTCTCACAATGGGCTCAGGCTATTCCCAGTCGCCCCCTTCGGGTTTTTTGTGGAAGAGTGTCGTTCGGCAGCATCTCCGGCGGTCATCCCGTGCTGCTTCGAGCGATGTGTTGACAATAGCTCCGGTGGCCATCTATAGTTTTCCGTCCTTTTGGAGTGAAAGTGCCCTTAAGGGCTCATGGCCCACTGGCATTGATGAACGCGGACATCATCTTCGGGGCGATCGCTTGGTGATGCAGTGAAGGCGAAGCGGCATAAACAGCGAGCCGATCGTACGGCCCGTCACATTCTGGTAGCCGTGCTCGGCCAGACGCCGCAGATCGTCACCGAGACGCTTTACGCCTTGGTGGTGCAGCGGCGCATTCCGATCTCGGAAGTCTTTGTGATCACGACGCGCACGGGAGCCGAGCGCGCTCGGCGCGATTTGCTCGATCCCGAACGGGGGCAATTTTTCGCCTTCTGTCGCGAATACGGGCTGGATCCGGCCAGAATCTCCTTTGACGCGGCGCACATCCTAACGATCCGGAGGTTGTCATCCCGTCGCGCGCGACAGCCGTCGGGCGCACGGACGACGTCCGCTCAGGCCGAGGTGCTGGAGGACATTCGCACAGTCGAGGACAACCGGTGTTTGGCTGAACAGCTTCTGGGTTTCATCAAGAAGCTCACCGAAGATCCGCGCACTGTGCTCCACGGCTCGATCGCCGGAGGGCGCAAGACGATGTCGGCCTATATGGCCCTGGCCTTCACTCTCTACGGGCGAGAGCGGGACCAGCTCTATCACGTGCTCGTGCCTGAGCGTTTCGAACATAATCCCCAGTTCTTCTTCCCCCCTCGGCGGAGCCGACTCATCGGAGTCGGCGTGGGCGAAGTCGCCGACACGCGCGAGGCTCGGATCGAGCTGGCCGAAATTCCCTTCGTCCGCTTGCGTTCGTGGCTCGGGAAGAAGAAGCTGTACCGAACTATCGAGGAGCAGATTCGCGTCGTGCAGTGCGAGCTGGATCGTCAGGCTGAGAAGTGGGAGCCTCTGGTCATTGACTATCAGACGAAGAACGCGCGACTGAGCGAGCGTTTGCTCCCTCTCACCGGTGTGAAACTGGCCCTCTTCACCTACTTCGCCGAACTTCGCGCCCGGCATCGGGAGCACGCGCGCTTTCGCCATGCTCCTCAGACCTGTCCCGCGTGCTTCCCGAGTTATTCCGAAATCGTCCCGGAACGCTATCGTCAGCTCTGCGAGACCTTCGCCTCCCCCTGGGCGTTTCCCCCCAAACAGGCCGAAAAGAGGTGGCAATTAGATCCCGATCGCTTCCTCTCCTATCGGTCTAAGATCAATCGGCTGCTCGAACGGAAGGGATTCCCGCGCGAGTTACAGATCACCAATATCGGTGCGGCCCCGCGCTCGGCGCGGTATGGCTTGCTTTTGGAACCGCGTCGCATCCGGCTGCAGAAATAGAAGGGGATGAGGAGAGAGTACGATGGGGAAAGGGAAGGGATCCTGGAAAGGAGGGGAGGGCTTATCATAGATGTTTCATCGGGATGGGAAGGGAAAAGACAGGACATCATGGTGTTTGAGGTTTCAGGGATAAAGGGGAGGTTAAGGGGGTTGAAGGTGATGGGATGGTTTGACAGGGATAGGAGGGGATAGAGAGGATAGTTCCTGAATGGGAGATAAGGAAGCCAAAGAAGAAGGCAAAAGGTAAGGAGTTAAGGGAAAGAGAGAGGGAAGGAAACAGGAAGGTTAACCGTATCAGGGTGAAGGTAGAGCATAAGATAATGGAGATGAAGAGGTATCAAGCCTTTGGGGGTTTGTCCCGTGGTCGTGGGAGAGGATATGAAGGGATGGTGGGATTAATTGCTGGATTAGTGAACATGGAGTTGATGGTGAGGGGAGGGATGGGATGGCAGATGGCAGGGATGGTTTGGTCAAGAAGGTGAAGAAGATGAGAGAAGATGTTGACGAGGGAGGGAAGAAAAGCAGGCTCATCACTATCACGCAAGAAGTTTTATATTTGAGCCCTTGCTTCCAGCAGCGATCATGAGTCGGCAGCGTGGGTTATGGCGAAGATGAGACAACTCGCTTCACAGGGACCTGCGGAGAGGATCCTGCGATCCTTTCAGGAATTCGCCAAGATCGAAGCGGCAGGTGGCATTCTCCTGCTTGTGTGCACAGCCGCGGCATTGGTGTGGGCCAACTCCCCCTGGGCTGACACGTATTTCAGCCTGTGGCAAACGAAGGTGACGGTCGGAGTGGGGGAGTTCATGCTCTCCAAACCGCTGTGGCTGTGGATCAACGATGGACTCATGGCGATTTTCTTCTTCGTCGTTGGGCTGGAGATCAAGCGCGAGGTGCTGGTTGGGGAATTGAACTCCCTCCGCAAGGCGTCACTGCCGATCGCGGCGGCTCTTGGGGGCGCGCTCGTGCCGGCTGGCATTTACACAGCCTTCAACGCTGGGACGCCGGGAGCCCGGGGCTGGGGGATTCCCATGGCCACCGATATCGCATTTGCCCTGGGCGTGCTGATGCTGTTGGGCCACCGCGTTCCCTTCGCCCTGAAAGTCTTCCTCACGGCGTTGGCTATTGTGGATGACATTCTGGCGGTGCTGGTGATCGCTTTTTTCTACACAGCCGAGATCTCGCGAATGAGCTTGGCTCTGGGAGCGGGTTTCCTGGCTCTCTTGGTCGTGGCCAACGGGGCTGGGGTTCGTCACCCTCTGGTTTACGCGCTGCTCGGCGTGGGGCTGTGGTTGGCCTTTTTGAAATCCGGAGTCCATGCGACTGTGGCTGGCGTTTTGCTGGCCATGACGATCCCCGCGCGAGCACGCATCCATGCGGAGGAGTTTCTGGTCCAGAGCTGGGCTGTGCTTGAAGACTTCGAGCGCGCGGGGAAGTCGGGATCAAGCGGGCTCATCTCCGCCGACCAACACGATGCCGTGCACACGCTGGAGAAGATGTGCGAGCACGTGGCCACGCCAATGCACCGATTGGAACATGCCCTGCACCCTTGGGTCACGTTCGCCATCATGCCAATCTTCGCCCTGGCCAATGCAGGCGTGTCCTTGAGCGGGGATTTATCGTCCGCTGTGACGGATCCCATCAGCCTGGGCATCATCGTGGGTCTGGTGGTCGGCAAACAAGTGGGCATCGTGCTGTTCTCCTGGATAGCCGTTCGGAGCCGCCTGGCCGCTCTTCCGAGCCAGGTCGGATGGCGACACGTTTACGGCGTGGGCTGGTTGGGTGGAATCGGCTTCACGATGTCTCTGTTTATCGCGAACCTGGCCTTTGGCGACAGCCCCCTTCTCTCCAGGGCGAAGATAGGCATTCTCACGGCGTCGCTTGTGGCCGGGATTGTAGGATATGCGCTGCTCAGGAAGATCGGTTCCCAGCCCGAGCACACGATGAGAGGCCCGGAGGGCGAATCCTCGGCATAATGCGTGAAGGGGCTGGAGATCCCTGACGAGTTCTTCACCATTTTCGATCAGCCCGCGCGCGTGTATCCTATGCCCCCCTCCCAAAGCGATAGGCAGGCAAATCAAGGGGAGCTGCGAGCGTGACCCGGTCATTTCGGGAGCCCACCGGAGAATACAGAGTGAGGGGGCAGTCCCGTCTTCTGCGCAATTCAGACGCGCGCAGGCTTGTCTTTGGAAGGGGCGGTCCATAAAATCACTTGATCCGAGGAGAGCGTGACATGGGTGCCCAACAGGTGCGCCCTTCATGAGAAAACATGGAGGTGAGCCATGAGAAAAACGACCAAGTGCGTATTTCCTTCCGCTCGAGCTTTCACCGCGGGGGGAATCTTGTTCTTCGTTCTGCTGAGCCTCATCTTCGGCGGAGATGCCAGAGGGCAGACGCAGGAAACGTATAAGAAGCCGCCGCCAGAGATCCTGCAAGTGCTTCACGCGAAGACCACGCCGCAGGTCTCCGTCAGCCCGACGCGCGATGTCCTGATGCTCATTGAAGAGGAGCGGTACCCTCCGATCGCCGATCTGGCTCGGCCGATGCTCCGTCTGGCTGGTCTTCGGATCAACCCGAAGACGAACGGGCCGTATCGCGTTCCATCGGTCACCGCGCTCACCCTGGTGAAGATCGCCGACGGGACGGAGATCAAAGTCGCGCTTCCGCCCTCGTCGCGTCCGGGGATTCCCCGATGGAGTCCCGACGGACGATACTTCGCTTTCCTCAACACGCTGGAGAATGGAATTGAACTGTGGGTGGGGGAGACGGCGACCGGGCGCGTGCGTCGGCTCGTCGAAGCCCGGATCAACGCGGCCTACGGAGAACCGTTTCAATGGATGCCTGGCTCGCGCGAACTCCTTGTTCAGCTCGTTCCGGCCGATCGCGGACAGCCGCCCGCGCCTCCCCAAGTCCCTGTCGGGCCGAATGTTCAAGAGGGATCGGGACGCCCCACGCCGGTTCGCACGTACCAGGACCTGCTGCGAACGCCCCATGATGAAGCGCTCTTTGAGTACTATGCCCGAGCGCAACTGGCTCTGGTGGATGTGACCGATGGACGTCTGACGCGCATCGGATCGCCCGATATTTTCCAAACAATCGAACCTTCGCCCGATGGTCGGTATCTTCTGGTCGCGCGCGTTCACCGCCCGTATTCCTATCTTGTGCCTCACACGGCGTTCCCCAAAGAGGTCGAAGTGTGGGATCGCTCCGGACGCATGGTCTACAAGCTGGCGAGCCTGCCGCTTCAGGAGCACGTTCCGATCGAAGGAGTGCCCACGGGCCCACGGGCGTATGCCTGGCGGCCCACGGATCCGGCCACGCTCGTATGGGTCGAAGCTCTCGATGAGGGCGATCCGCGCAAAAACGTTCCCTATCGGGATCGTCTGCTCCTGCTGCGCGCGCCTTTCACCGATTCTCCCACCGAGGTGCTCAAGCTCGAGCATCGCTTCGCCGGAATTCAATGGGGGGAGAAAGGGGGATGGGCCTTCGTGCGCGATTTCGATCGCCGTCGCCGGTGGCAGCGCACGTTTTGGATCAATCCGGACAATCGCTCGGAAGCTCCGCGTCTGGTCTGGAGCTTGAGCGCGCAAGATCGGTATAAGGATCCGGGCGCGCCTGTCTTGCGCACGCTCCCGAGCGGCCATCACGTGATCCAGCAAGATGGAGATTGGATCTTCCTGATCGGAGCGGGAGCGTCCCCGGAGGGCGAACGCCCCTTCCTGGATCGCTTCCACCTGCGGACGTTCACGAGCGAGCGCCTCTTCCGATGCGACGAGCGAAGCTATGAGATGGTCATCGCCCTGCTTCGGGACGATGGGACACAGGTGCTCACGCGTCGAGAGACGCCGACCGATCCGCCGAACTACTACGTTCGCACAGTAGGCCCGGGAGAGGCGGCGGCTTCACTTCGCGCCCTCACACGTTTTGCGGATCCGGCGCCGCAGCTTCGGAAGATTCGGAAGCAACTGGTCACCTATCAGCGCGAGGACGGCGTGCAGCTTTCGTTCACGCTCTATTTGCCGCCCGACTACAAGGAAGGGACGCGCCTTCCGACGGTCGTCTGGGCCTATCCGATCGAATTCACCGATCCGACCGTCGCCAGTCAGGTCACCGGTTCGCCCCATCGCTTCCTGACGATTCAGGGGCCCTCGCCGCTTTTCTTCGCGCTGGCCGGCTACGCCGTCCTGGACAATGTCGCCATGCCGGTCGTCGGCGATCCGGAGACGGTGAATAACACCTTCATTGACCAGATCGTCATGAACGCGCGCGCGGCCATTCGCAAGGCCGTCGAGATGGGCGTGACCGATCCCGATCGCGTGGGCGTCGCCGGACACAGCTACGGCGCGTTCATGACGGCAAATCTTCTGGCGCACTCGGATCTGTTCCGCGCTGGTATTGCCCGCAGCGGAGCTTACAATCGCACGCTCACTCCTTTCGGCTTTCAAAACGAACGGCGAACGCTCTGGGAAGCACCCGATCTCTACATCCGGGTCTCCCCCTTCATGTTCGCGCACAAGATCAACGAGCCCATCCTGCTCATTCACGGCGAGGACGATAACAACCCGGGGACGTTCCCGATCCAATCCGAGCGGCTCTACCACGCCATTCGCGGCAATGGCGGGACTGTGCGTCTGGTCATGCTTCCGCATGAGTCGCACGGTTACGTCGCGCGCGAATCGGTCGAGCATGTCCTCTATGAGATGCTCGCCTGGTTCGATAAGTATGTGAAAAACGCTCCGCCGCGCGAGCGCGTGAACGCTAATCCTTAGAGCACGGTGGGGGGGCCCTCATTCAGTTCAGAGGGGACCCCCTGCGGTATCGGGATTCTCTAGAGGGCTCTCAGCCGATCTCCCGCGATGATCCGCTCGCGAATTCGCAGCCCACGATTCTTTTTGCGCCCGGGCTCGCAGAAGGGGGTATTGATCGCGCGCCTGAAATCAAAGTAGAATGAAGACTCCATATGGTGTCGGGAATGAGGAGAAGCGATACGCTTTCGGGTCCTCTGCCGCAGTTGCGGTGGGGCTCGCGCTGAATGGAGAAATTGGACCGCCTCGGGTGGGCGGCGGGACTGGCCTTCGAGGCCTTCGGCGTGCGCGTCGGCGTGCGCGTGAATCGGGCGCAGGCCCTGGAGATGATCGGGCCGCTTTTGCCTCCCGGATGGAAGCCAGCGCGGACGCCGCGCGTGGATTATCTCTATTCGCTCATCGTGGGGGATACGCGACCGGGCGAACGCGTGCGCCGGTATCACCTCGTCTATTCGGGAGTGACGCGCCTGGCGCGAACACTGAACCTGGAGGAAGCGCTGCGGCTGTTTGAGCTGGATCTGCATTTCTACATCGCCGAGGCAGCCCGGCGGTATGTCTTCGTACATGCCGGCGTCGTCGGATGGAGAGGGCGAGCACTGCTGCTGCCCGGACTGCGTGGAAGCGGCAAGAGCCATCTCGTGGCAGCCCTTGTGCGCGCCGGAGCGAGCTATCTCTCGGACCGCTTCGCCGTGCTGGATCGTCGCGGACGCGTCCATCCGTATCCGCTTCCGCTTGAACTCGCCTCCGAGCAGAACAGATCGCCCGTGAAATATCCGGTCGAGAGCCTGGGAGGGAAGGTCTGCCGCCGCGCGCTTCCCGTCGGCTTGATCGTCTTCACGCAGTATCGCGCGGGAGCGCGCTGGCGCCCTCGGGAGCTTTCGGCCGGAGAAGCGAGCGTGGAGCTACTGCGCCATGTGTTCTCGACAGCCTGGGCTCCGGAGTTCGTGCTCCGAACGCTCGGCACGCTCACCCTGCGCGTGCCAGCCGTGAAAAGCGCTCGGGGAGAAGCCAGCGAAGTGGCTCCGAACCTGCTCGCCCTTCTGGAGGAAATGTCATGATGGAGCGACCTCAAGCGCGACGCGCAGGACTGATTGTCCAGGAGCTGCTCGACGAGTTGCTCATCTATGATGAGCAGCGGCATCGAGCGTTTTGTTTGAACCCAACGGCGGCGTTCGTATGGAAGCAGGCCGATGGGCGCCGGACGATCGCCACGCTGAGCCGCGACGTGGAACGCGCGTTCGGTGTGCCCGAAGGCGAGGGGGAAGCCCTCGTTCGGCTGGCCCTGAATCGCCTGGCCCGAGCACGCCTTCTGGAGAACGGGCAGCCTTTTCTGAACGACAAATGGTCCCCTTCGCGACGCGAGCTGATCCGTCGGATCGGACGCTGGGGACTCTCGGCGAGCCTTGCTTTTTTACTCCCCACGGTCAAAGCTCTTGTCGCTCCGACGGCAGCTCAAACAGCCACCACGATCACACCCCAGGATTGCTCGCGGTATTCCCCTCCGCGGTGCCCGCGCCTACGGTGCGTTGGTCCGACGGGGACGGATCTAGGTCCGTGCGTTCGATGGCGGGGTCTATGCATATGCGCAGATCTCATCCCTTAAGCCGAAGTGATGCCCCCGTTGTCACAAACGAATTTTTTCGCCGCCGCTTCACCCCGGGCTGTTTTCTCTTGCCCTCTTCGAGGGCTTTCTGCGGAGCGAGGTTTGGTCTCAAAATGCCGCGGCCACTTCACCTCGGACCACTTTTCTCTATCGAAAGAGCGGAGGCACCGACCGGGCGATCCCCTAGGCTTGCCGACATCATACCACTGTTGCTTAGGGACTCCCGGCTCGATGTCATTTGCGGGCCGTTGTCTCACCGAAACGATCCCGCCCCATGTCATGGGCCCGCAGGCTTGAGATATTTCTCAAACCAGGCGATCACCCGGTTCATGAAATCCTGTTGATGCGCCTTCTCGGCCACGCCGTGACCCTCGCGCGGGTAGATGACGAATTCGACGGGAACGCCTTTCCACTTGAGCGCCGTATACAGCTCCTGCGACTGGCCGAGCGGCACGCGCTTATCCTCCGCCCCATGGATAATGAGCGTAGGCGTTTGGGCTCGGGCGATGTGAGCGATCGGCGAGCGCTCCCAATAGAGGGCGAAGTTCTCGTACATGATGGCGTTCCAGTGCACGGTCGAATTCTCCCAGAAGATGTCCGAAGTGCCCGTCATGCTGTACCAGTTGGAGATGCCCATCCAGACCACAGCCGCTTTGAAACGAGAGCTGGTGAAGGTCGCCGCCCACGCCGACGTATACCCGCCGTAGCTGCCGCCGCCAATGCCCACGCGCTCGGGATCCACCAGGCCGATCCGAACCAGGTGATCAATCCCGCTCAGGATATCCTCGAACTCCCGGCCCATGAGGTCGCGATGATCGGCCTTGGCGAAAGCCGGGCCGCGCCCAATGCTTCCCCGATAGTTGGGGTAAAAGACAACAAATCCGCGCCCGGCGAGCATCTGTCCCCAGCGGGAGTAGCTGCCGAGCCAGCCGTTCACATCCGCCGATTCCGGACCGCCATGCGGTTGCACAACGAGCGGATACCGGCGGCCCGGCTGATAGCCGACAGGCTTGACAATCACCCCCTCGATCTCCCATCCATCGGTGCTCCGCCAACGTACGATCTCTTGCTCGCCCAGACGCACGTCGGCCAGATGCGGATTGAACGTCGTCAGACGTGCCAGAGAACGACGGGCCGTCGGGCCGAAGAAGATCTCGTTCGGATGCTGTGGGGTATTGGCCGCAATCGCCATCAGGCGTCCATCCCGGCTGAAGCTCGGAGCCGATGCGTAGATGATCGGCTGATTGCAGAGAAGTTCGCGCCGACGTTCGGGCAGCGCGATCGTGTGCATAGCGTGCGCCTGCCGCTCAATAGCCGTGAAAACGAGCGTGCTCGGAGAGCCCGGCAGCCAGCCCAGCCACGTGGCCGTGCCCTCGTAGCCCGAGAGGAGATTTTCGGGCGCGCCCCCCGTTGAGGGGACAACGAAAACGCTCCCGGCATAAGGATCATCACGCGACGTCGCTCCGAGCCAGGCGATCCATCGTCCATCAGGCGACCACCGGGGATGCGTGAGCTTCCCTTCCGTCGCGACGAAAAGGCGCGGTTCCCCCCCTTCGGCCGAGACGCGCAGAAGCTTCACCCGCATGAACGAATCATCCACAAGAGGCGTTTCGGCCGCCGCCAAGATCAGCTCGCGCCCATCGGGCGACCAATCGAAATCATGCACGGTCACATCGCTCCGCGTGACCAGATGGCTCTGCCCTGTCTGAACGTCCACGACGTAAAGGCGCGTGTGTTTGTAATTGCGATCCACGACGATCCAGTCGCGGCCTTCGCGTTCGGCCTGCTGCTCCTCTTTCGTCTTCGGATCGGTGACCGTGTACGCGATGCGGCGCCCATCTGGAGACCAGCGGAAGGCGAGAACCGAATTCTCGGCCCGGGTGAGCGGACGCGCTTCCCCTCCGGAGATCGGGATGAGATAAATCTGCACATGCGGCGACGCCCCGCGTTGAGAAAGAAAGGCCAACATGCGCCCATCGGGCGACCACTGCGGCGCGCGATCGCTTTTGTCATTGTAGGTGAAACGCATGGGTTCGCCCCCTTCGGTCGGCATGAGCCAGATCTCGCTCAGCGCCGGCCCCGGCCCTTCGTCGTCGCGCCGCGACCGCATGACCTGAAAAGCGATCTGCCGCCCATCAGGCGACAGTTGCACGTCCGTGATCCACCGGATGCTCAGGATCAAATCCGGCGTGAGAACTTTCTCCTGGGCCGAAATGACCGGGATGAGAACCGCGATGAGAACAAGAGCCAGAGCAAACCGTTTGCGACCGAATAAGCTCCTCATGGCTGCGCTCCTCCTTGTATCCCCTCGGCTTCCTCCAGGGGATCAGGCCATAGTCGCCTCGCCCTTTTGCGTGGGAAGCATCTCCATCGAGAGCATCGCTCCGCCTGTGAAAAGCTCCCCGCGATCCCACAAGATGCCCCTTCGCTCGGACGTCCATGGCCACTCTCCCCCCTGTCAGAAGATCGGGCTTTTAAAGCTTACCACAGACCCCAAGGCCGGAGAACAACGAGGAGAACATACCTCTTGAGACTTCGCAGATTCATCCGGAACCTCCTTTTTCCGAGAGTGTCTTTTCGGCTGCTCCAAGAGCCTGCCAGGCAAAGGAAAACAGCCCGGGAGGCGAGAACAGAACCTCGCGTGAGATCAGACCCTATTCCACAGGGAGCTCTGGAAGAGAGCGACAAACGGTGGAGCGGCAGCAAAATCCTATGCGAGATCAAGCCTCATTCTGCCAGGAGCTCTCGAAGAAGGAGACAGAAAATAGCCTGGTGTGAAGCGGTAGCGGAAACCCCGTTTGGGACTAAACCCCATTCCACAAAGAACTCTCGGAGAGGGTGACGGATGATAGCCTGGGGTGGAGCGAAGCGAAACCCCGGGAATCCCAACGGGACAAAATTTCATTCCGCAGAAAGCCCACGGAGTGGGCGACAGAAAATAGCCTGGGGTGAAGCGATAGCGGAACCCCAGGAAACGGAGTTCCCCAATTATTTCTCCCCGAGCCCGCGGAGCGGGCGACACATCGAGTCAGAAGCCCCGCGATGGGGAGGACGCCGTTTGCGCATCCTCGGATGGTATGACCTGGCGTGTGTGAGTCAGACCCGTCGGGTGACGACCTGGTGTGTCGCCCCCTTCGGGGGCTTGTGGGGAAATGGGGGGGCTCACGTTCCGTTCCTAGGGCTTACGCCCTAGGCTATTCTCTGTCGCCCACTCCGTGGGCTCCGTGCGGAAATGTGTTGTTCCCCCAATGAGGCTCACGCTCCAGGCGCTAATCTCTGTCGCCCGCTCGCGCGGGCTCTTTAGAGTCGTTCTCCACATGGGGCTTGTGCCTCTTCGAAGCGAGTCCTGGCTTCCGACAGGGTTCGTATGGAAGGATTGCCCCATAGTTGAAGTGATGTCGTAGCTGAGGATGTAGAACATAACGCGCTTGATAGGCATGGTTATGGTTCCGCGATGTAGGGTTTGTATTCTCCCCCGTTAAGAATCACCTGGGCTAACCGCTCCGCCTGTCGGAAGAGAAGGCGGCGGAAAGTCGTCCGCTCCTCGCCCCCGAAGGCGTGAGGCTCCGAAGAGACGCTCCATCCCTCATCCGGCAGACCGGCCGATCTTTTGGAGATGAAAGGGCGGCGCATCGTGTTCTCGTATTCCTGGAGGAAGCGCTTTTTGGCTTCAGGGCGGAACCAGACGCCTCCGTTCTCGGAAGCGGTGAAGTGCTCGAGCAGAAAGACTTCTCTGTTGAAGAGCGTGAGCGCGAGCCGATCTACGATCGCGGCGCGAAATTCCTCCATGAGGTCCAGGGCCAGGCTGCACCGCCCGTATTCAGGGGCGTGCAGGAAGCCCAGATAGGGATCGAATCCGACCGCAGCGACAACGGCCAGAGCCTCACCGAAAAGGAGAGCATATCCGAGCGAGAGGGCGGCATTGACGGGATCTTGGGGAGGACGACGCGAGCGCCTGGAAAAGCTCAGCGAGCGGCGGAACATCGAGCTATAGGCGCGGAAATAGGCGGCAGCCGCCTGTCCCTCCAAACCCCACAGACTCTCCCGCGACCGAGCGCGCTCGACCAAACGGAGCGCCTGTTCCAGCTCGCCGAGCGCTTCGCCCGGATTCCAGTCGGGATGATTCCGTTGATACCGGAAAAGGGCGCGCCGGGAGGATTCAATCTTAGCGCACACGATGCGGCGAACCAGCTCCAGAGCGAACGCTTCATCATGTGCCCGCTCGTATTGCTTCAGGCGCAGAGGAATGTTCTTGGATTCCAGAGAGACCAATCGGCCCTTCAGGCGCCCGTGCCAGGAGAAGAAGGTCGTGTCAACGCCGTGGCGCAAAAGAGCAGAGATTGCTCCCGTCGTCACGTGAACGCGTCCGAAGAGGATCAGGCGTTCCAGTTTCAGCAAGGGGATCTCGGCCACGTGCTTTTTGTCCCGGCAGAGAATGAGCCGCTCATGCTCCTGCCGGATGGCCAACCCTTGCTCGATTACATAGAGCGAACTCATCGCATGTCTCCGTGGGGGCCACGTGGGCCCCCTTTCCCTCACGCGCAACGATTCCAGCGGAAGGGCTCCCGGGTGACCTTCGGATCGGCTGGAATCTCCGAGCCGATGTTCCTTCCGGAAGCCTTGCGCGGAAACGGGCGGCGCTTGGGTTTTTTCTTAATCTCGGCGAGAGCGCGTCTGTTGCGATAGGCGGTCACAAGATGTCCCTCGGCGACGACGAGCGTGATTCCAACCAGCCGCTCCAGCGCGCGTTCCAGTCCGCGTGGAATCTGGCGCCGCCCGAAGAAGTAAAAGGTCACACCGGTGCGATGGAGCCGGCGCCCCAGTCGCAGCACAAGCTGTACGTCTTCGGGCGAGATCCCCCGCTGACGCAACCGACGGGCTGCGTGGCGGGTGATCTGTATGTCTGTGGCTTTCATCATGTGGCTTATCATACGGTGCTTGAAATGCCTCTCAAAGAGGGAGCAACCTTGCCGCAAGGATTCCACAAAAGGCCCTCGCCTTGAGGAGGAGGTCCCCGAACGAATGCACGAGCGCTCGGAAGCCGCTGCCCTCCTTCTGCATCCAGGTACGGTGCGGCTCCTGAAGCGAGATCTGCCCGCACAGGGCGTGCTCAACGCCTCGGCACGCGACCTGTGCCCTTCACTTCGCTGAATGATCAAAGATGAGCACCTCGCCCGTCACCGGGGAGGTGTAGAGCAGCCGACGCGCCTTGCCGTGAAGAGCGTGGGCGACGGCCAGGTATAACCAGATGGGCGCCTGCCCGGTCAGCACCACGTCGTTTCCCTCGCCGGCCAACTCTTTTGCCCGCTCCAAGTAATCGGGCAGTTCGTCCAGTTTGGCGACCTCGCCGTAGAAGCTCCTGAGGTCAATCACCACACGCCCGCCATAAAGCACCCGCTCGGGGACATCGTCCATCAGCGCTTTCAGACGCTCAGTGATTTCTTTTGCCCGCTGCTCAATGCTCTGGATGCCAGCAGCCTGCTGGCTCATCCCACAGTGTGCGACGTCATTGCGAAGCTGGATGAGCCAGTTCCACAACTGAGCGACTGCCTCGCTCTTAGGCAGATTGTCAAACCATTCGGGCACTTCCACATGTTTATGCTGAAGCTTCTGGGCAGCCGCACCCAACGCCTGCTCAAACTGCTCACGTTGGTTTTTGTCCAGCCAATCGTCATCGCCTTTCTCGGGCGCTAGCCAACTGACGACCCACTCTCGGGCCAGCGTCACAGCCGGCATCCAGAGACTCTTTTCCACCAGATGCTCAATGAGCGCCAGTTGCTTTTGCAGGTTTTCTCGGTCCAGTTGGGTCGGAGCATCGTGAGCGAACTTGGCGACTTCCGAGCGAACTTGCTCCAGAATGACCGCAAAAGGTTTTGCCCAGCGCTCAGCTTCTGTTGCTGCTATTTTCAGAAGCGACTCGAGTTCGTGGGCATAGTCCATCACCTCGCGCGGACGCGCTAGGTGTAGAGCTTGGGAAAAGGAGCGCAGTTTTGTGGCGACGGTCTGCAGACGCTTCGGCAAATCTTCGCCTGCTTGCGTTTTCCACGCCTGCCGATGGACCTTTTCCAACCGCTCCGCCAGCAAGGTGGCATCACTTCGCCGAAGCAGAAACTCCGCGCCATTGAGCCAATCCAGCAGGTCCAGAAGCAGTGTGAGGTCAAAGATGGGCGCTCGGTTATTTGTGTCTCGTGCCTCGAACGCTCCGTAGACGATGCGTTCAATCGTCACATTTTTTACTCGCCGCAGGTAAGCGGCGGCGGCAAAAACGATCATCGGGATGGAGCGAAAGGCATGGGTGATGTCCAAAAGCACCGTGTCGCCTTCTTCAACCGAAGAAGCCACCCGCTCGAAGATCGTCCAGAGCTCTTCCTTCAACCTGCCCTCGGGAATATCCACAGGTTCCAGCAAGCTGCCCAATCGCTGATTGAGCGCCTGAAAATGTTCATGCGTCTTCGCTTGGGACGTCACGAAAACCAGTACCCTTTCAGGCTGAAAGATGTGGGCGACGGCTTCAGGGAAAAGGTTCGTCCGCCGTTCGCGTTGCTGCGAGCCGTCGTCCCAGACATAGGTGACGGTTTCGTAGCGACCGGTGCCGAGGAAGGTGAGGGCTTTCATAGACGCACCTCCTTTTCGATCCAGCGTTCCACTTCCTGGCGAGCGCGTTCGAGTTGTCCCGGCGTTCGGGCTGTCGTCGTCAGCCGGAATCCGATCCCCGGGATACGGCGGCCCGGCAAGTACACCTTCAGGTGGTTCGGAGGTTCTGTTATAGCCTTCGGCTGACCTTGTCGCCATCCAATGTCCTCGATGCGTTCGACAAAGAGAAAACGGCGGCAGATGCGATCGGCCCACTGGCGTGTAGTTGGGGCTTCCTTGGGTTCCTTCGTGGCCAGAGCGATATCACAATCCTCGCTCTGTCTCGGCGGCGGAAGAGTTTCAACGCTCTCAAGCACATCCAGCACACGCCGACCAAAATCCGTTGGGTTGCCTTGCTGCCACAAGCCATTTTGTTCCAGAAGAGCTTTGATTTCAGGACCGACCTCTTGTCCCTTCAATCCGGCGATCACGCTGTCCAGCAACGGGAAAAGACCAACGAAAGGCATGCGAATGATCTTGATGAGACCCACATCCGGGTGAAGCGGTCGGTTCTGCTCGTCAGGAGATTTGTTCTTTAATTTCAGAATGTGCCCCTCTTCCTCCACCACGGGATCGTCCACAAGGACATGGAAAAGCATGTTGGCGCCGTAGAATTGCACTGCAAGTGCCAGCAGCGCCGACATCGTCTTGCGTCCACCGGCGATGCACACGTAGACATCCCACCCCTTCTTCCGATAGTCCCGTAGCGCGGAGCAGGCTTGGGTCATAAACTCCAGAGCCGCGTCGTCGGTGTTGATGTCGTAAATCGAGTCAGAAATGTGCCAGGGCCAGATCGAAATCTGGTTCTTGTAGTAGTCAGGGAGGTGCCCTAAAAGTAAGTCCAGGGCATCTTGAGCATACGTGTCCTTTGTCGTGAGAATCACGACGTAGTCTATGCGGATGCCGTCCTCGCGTAGACGGTCAATGGCTTCGGTGACGACCGCGGGGCTTTCGCCCAGTGTAGCGAGCAAGACTTTTTTCATGTTCCATAACTCCTGTGAAGTTCAGCCATACGATCCACCGACTTACATACCCCAAAATCTCGACAAGCTCATCCGACGACAGCTTTACAAGTCGGGGCAGATGACCTCGAATAACACGACTCATACAGGCTGCTACATTTTGAGGATCGGTCCTCAGCGAAGGCGATTTTGCCATGTATTCGACCAACTGAACCCCATTCTGCATCCCCTTGCGCGAAACATATCCGATAAACTTTTCCCATTCGTTTCTTGGGAATTCAAAATCACGAGGCTTTGGATCCTTCTTCCGCTGAGCCGCACGCCGAGTCACATTCAGTTCCCATTCTTTTTTAAGAGACTCGGCAATTCTCTTGGCCAGTTCTACCTTCTCATCCGTTGTCATCAGTAGACCTCCTTGGGGCAATTATCACTCTGCAGTCGGAGCTCCCGCACTAAAGCCTCCCACGAGGGACGATGGAACAAGTCGCCCACACTTTTCTGGCAGGCTTGGAGGGACTCTACGAGAAAGCAACTCAATTCTGCTCCTTCAAGAATCCTGGCTTTCACGCTGCTGACCAGCATGTTGTTTTCCCACAGGCGCAACCGCACGGGCGAGATTTTCACCGCGCCGAAACACCTCGGCTTGGCACCCCCCAGTTTCGGTGTGAAAGCGGTGTTGAACTGCCCACCTTCTGATTTCCATCCCAGTGCATGGCATATAAGGCCCAGTTCTGCCTCGCTCAGATTCTCAAAGTGTAATGAGACAGAAAACGGGGTGTCCTTTGGAACCGCCTCAACAAAACGGAAATTCCTTTCCGGACGCTGATTCCCTACTGGCTGAAATCTCTTGACTTCGTAAAAACGGCGCTTGGCCTCCCAGCGCTTCGGCTCCCAGAGTTCAGCGATTTTGACAGGGCACGTCTGAACGTTGCCCTGCGGCAAGGCATCGCTGAAATGCACGCGCCCCCGAAAGCCCGTAGTGCCAAACAGCCGACAGGCAGGGCAGAGTTTGCTTTTTTCATTCTGAAACTGACAAGGTCGGTGATTAGAGTCTACCACGCTTTGCTCCTGCTTACGACTCTGCGATACGCACGAATTTGAAATCGCCTCCACGATTGCCCGAATAGCGCCTTTGATGCTCGTTCCTGGTATGCAGATTTGCCCGTTTCGGCGGTAGAACGTGTGCCACACGTCCGGACCGCCCCGCGCATTGGGGTCAAATTCGTAGCTGCCTGAGCCCACGAAGAGATACTCGGACTCCACGGTGATAACGAGGTCTAAGCGACCTGTGAGCCCGGCAAATCGTTCATGCGTGGCCGCCCTGGCTCTGCTCGGCGCCTGGCTTGGAATGGGCACCAAGGCAAACGGTTTGGGTTCGGCTTCAGGACGATGACCTTTCATCTTTCAACACCCCCCGTGGACTGAGAAATACTGCGATATGATTTCGAGAAAACACTTTGCACTTCAAACGCGCCTTTGAGTCTTGCACGACCGGATACGCCCCAAATTGAGGCGAATACCGGCGATCCCGGAGATCCACAAGCTGGACGGTCTCTTCATCGGTGACGGTCCACTCGCCCTCGACGGGCTCTAAGCCGAGATCAGGTCTTTCCTGATCGCTCAAAACCAGGACACGAAAAGCATCTCCTGCACGCTGCCAGCGGATTTCCAACGTAGCATCGAAGGCGCAGCCGGCATCCCGCAGTGCTCCTGAGAAGTCCAGGCGCGCTAGGTCCCAACTCAAAATGACCGGACCGGAAAGTTTTGCGACCAGGTCCTTCAGTCCTGCTTCAGCGACCCGTCCCGCGTAAACGTAGCCTGGTTTCATTGCGTTGCCTCCGTAAGCTGGGACAGTGCCTCGATGGCTTTCTCCGAGATCGCTTTCCACTGCTCCGCGCCGTAGCTTCGGCGAATGAATATCGCCAGGTCTTTTTCTTCGCTCGGTTCGAGCAGACTGCTAAGCTGATCATCGGGGCGCAAACCGTATGCCTTCCGTTCCTCCTCAGTGACAAAGGCACCCACTCCCCAGACATCCGTCTTGTTGATCCCGGAGCGTTTTGCCATTTCGATGACGGCGCTTTTCACCTGCACGGAGACCTCGCCCAATCCCCGATTCTTGCCAAAGCCGACTTTCACAAGCCCTTCATTGAGCGCCTGCAGGGTGAGCGCCACAAGCCCCAACTGCCAGACCTCGAAGTTTTCGAGTACGAGCGATGTGGTGAACTTGCCCTCCACGAGCACCTCCATATCAAAGGGACCCACAGCGACGGCATTGGTCAGTCGCGAAATGGCTACGCCGTAGCGGGTTTCCGTTTTGACTTCTCCATTGGGGAAGGCATCCGTGAAAGAGAGACGTCCTTTCAGGCGCGTGTTGCCGTAGATTCTGCAAGCGCGACAGGAGAGCTGGTACACTTTGGCAGTGTCCTCTTCCTCATTCAGTTTGCGTCCGCAGTAGTTTGGGTTGGAAGGAAACGGCTCGCATGCCCAATCCGGATTTATCGTGCGCAGCACCTTCTCGCTGAAACTCCGGAACACGCCTTTCAGCGAAGAGCCCGGGATGAAGACCTTCTCACCCTCTGCTGTCATCGTACGTACAAACTGCATGTCCGGAAGCGAGGGATTGGGCGAGAGCGTGCCGGATTTGATCAGAAGCGGCGCGCGCGGTGTTATCTCCAGATCCAGTTTGATCGCATTCCACCGTCGCTTATGCATGGCGTTCACCTCCTTCCTGCATAGTGGCTACAAACCCTCGAAGCAGGTCCTGCGGCGAAAATTCGGTAGGCTGCACTGTGCCGACGAGGTAGTCGAGCAATTGGTTCTGACCGATACACTGAATCTTGAGACCGTCAAGCTCGCCCCAGCCGAGCCCGCGTGTGGTCTTGCCGCCAACGGGAAGTTCGCTTCGGCCCATCGCTTCAAGCGCTAGGACAAGAAGTCCGACTTCCCACTCTTCGGCGTTCTCCACGATGATACGCATACCGAAAGATGCTCCTTGAGGCACGGTCTCGAAATCGTATTTGATTTTCGGCTTTGCGGAGCCCAAGTCCCGGTCGATGCCCACGCCGTCGCGGACTTCGGTCAGGCGGAGTAGGGCGTTTTGGTTTACCAACATCGCATCCTGAAACGACACGCGTGAAGCCAGCCACTGGGAGCCGAACAGGCGGCAGACCGTGCAGGACTCGTTCCAAACGCGTTCAGTAAACCTTTGGTCATCGCCTCCTATTTGCTCCATAATCGACTTCTTGCGCTCTGCCGTCACGCAGCGGGCTTGCTCATCCAGAGGATCGCACGCCCAGAGTCTCTCCCCGTTGCGCCTCTTGCTCAGCGCCTCCATCGTTCGCAGAACCTGCTCAATGTGGGATCGCACGACTCCTTTGAGCGAGGAACCCGGGATGAAGGGGATGCCTTCCGGCGTCTTGATGACGGGCAGATCAGAACCTGCGGGCATGAGCGAGGCGCGACTGCCAACGGAGAGTGCTGTTTTCATCCGCAGCGACGCCGTGATGATCCAGCGGTTTTCAAAACGGAAAAAAGTCCTCATCACTCAATCCTCCTCTACACTTTCTACCTGCTCTTCGCCCTTTAGGGCAACGAACCATCGGCTCAAGAAACCGCAATAAAGCCGAATCAACCAAAGGTGCACCGCTTTTATCTCATCTGCTGCGTGTCCTTGCGCTATCTGTTGCGCCCACTGCCAAAGCTTGTCCAAATGGTTAATTACTATATCACCGAAAGATTCATTCTTCTCTCGAGTAAACTTCCAACCCTTGCCTTCCTTCCGTCCCATCTGGTAGCGTATGAACAGCTCCAGCGCCTTTACAGAGTCCGTAGAATTGGCCAGATTTTGCAGGTTAGAAAGTTGAGCGCGCTGAAGAATCTCTCTCGTCCGCTCGCGGCATATTGGACACCTTCTTTCTCCTTGGACCCAGTGGTCATTTTTGCATATTCTTCCGTAAACACCAGAAGTCTGCACTGCCTCTTGGGCAAGATCAACCACCTGGTCCAGCCAGTGTTGCTCAATGATCTGGAGAATCTTCACATTGGGCATCATACCGGCATTACCTCCTGATGGAATGGATGACAAATCAAGATTTCACCCAGGCCCTCGTCAGTGCGCTCGCCGACGCCATGGGCTTCAAGTTCTGCAAGCCATGGAATGAGCGTCTCTTGCGGCTCGTCCACAC
>CAZTMT010000015.1:0-1875 GCA_964615335.1 uncultured Clostridia bacterium | reverse complement strand
CGTAGACACTTCCCATCCCCGCACCGAGATGCGTGGGCTTGGGCAGTCCCCAAGCGGTGGAAAAGCCGCCGACGAAGTCCGGCTGCGTTGCCCAGAAAACGGGCTCAAGCCACTGCCCATTGCGCTGCAGAGAGAGCTTGAGCGTGGGAATCCCATACGGATCGTGCAGAATCGCCGGCGCGAGTAAGTCCACACTGAAGTAGGTGCTTTCTGGTTCCTCGGGCACCGTAGCCCCGACCTGAGCTGCCAGATCAGCCAGATCATGCCAGACTTCCCGAAGACGCTCGTTGAATGTGCGAAGCCGTTCGGATATGGACTCGAGAGCCGTGTCCACCTCCTTCAATCGGGCTGAGCCGAACCCACGGCTGGTGAGCGCGCCGACGCCGACCGACTCGACTGCTTGGTGAAGTTCTTGCAAGAGTGCATCATCATCCGTCCAGATCCGTCCCACGAACGCGCCCTTTGGGCGAACTCCAATCACACGGTAAAGCATTGCTTCCTGCGCCGCGCGTCGGTATCGGCTCAGGGCGACCTTAGTCTGAAGCATCTTCGCCGCTTCAACCTTCTTCCACCCTTCTGGCATATGCGCATAGAAGCCGCTTGCGCGCTCCATCCGCCCACCGCATTTTGCTCCGTTTTGTTCGTAGGTACACCGAAGAAGCATCGGAACAGGAAACCGCGCGCCCTTCCGTTCAAGCTCCGCATAAGCCAAGGTGATGAGCAAACTGTCTCGGATACCGTGACCCGCTTTGTCGCGTTCATTGCGAGGCACCGAGCGGAATCCGCTATGTAACTTGCACTCGAGAGCGGTCATGGGAAATGGGAGCGCCAGCACACGCTCAGAAGGCGAGAGAAAGAAATTTCCGAAACGGATCTTCCGAACAACGGACACGATCTCGTGTTCACGTCCCTGGAGTTTGAGCCATTCGGCCAGCGCCCCGCGCAGCACACTGCCCGGCAGATAACTGCGCGTGTCCAGATAATCGCCACGGGGCTTGAGCGTGCCCGTGCGCAGAGGAGCCGTCGGCGTCAATCTCATAACGTACTCGGTCATCGGCTCACCTCCGTTTGGAGAATCTGCGATTTCAGGACTTCGGCAAGTTCTTCAAGGCGAAGTGCAGTACCATCGAGCCGAGCTTGAAACTCCTCCAGGTGCAACCAGCCCAACCCTCGCGAGCGCGCCGCGCCAATGGCGAAGCCAGCTTTTGCTGAGAAATACAGGAGCGCCGCAGCTACCTTTGCCTGAGCGTCCGAAGCGAAAATGCCCGACACCTTTGCCTGCACGGTCTTCTGCCAAGCCGTCTCGGTCGAAAAGAGCCGCTCTTCGTACGCAGTCTTGCGATGACGGCTGAGCGAGACGTTCATACGAACATCGGTTGCCGCCTCTTTGAGAAGAGCATCCTCAAAACGCAGAGAGGAGCGCTGACGCGGAGAACCGAAAATTGCGCAAACTACACACTTTCCGCATACTGTTTGAGGAGTCGAGCCATCGCATATGTCCACGCCCAGGCCTCGTAGCAACCGCTCTGCACTCTCGCGCAGCCAACCTTTGAGCGTCGTTGCAGGGATGATGGGATGTTTGCTTTCCTCCCAATCCACCACGAGCACCTTATCGGTCCAGAGTTTTCCTTGTTCTCCGGTGATATGTATGCCGGAGAGCAGCGAGAAGTGCATTTCGATCTGCAAGGCGTGACTCATGGTTCCTCCGTCAGACATTGTTGAGCGCCAAGCTCAAGCAGCTCCAAAGCATCCAAAAGCGCCGTGCGCCACTCACTCCCGTTCTTCCGACTCCAGAACCAGAACTTGTCTCCCACCGGAGACTGGCCAATCAGGTTGCCCAACTTTTCGAATGCCTGGATAACCTGTTGTCGCCTC
>CAZTMT010000014.1:0-87102 GCA_964615335.1 uncultured Clostridia bacterium | reverse complement strand
GCCTGGGGCGCGAGCCCATTTGGAGAATGAGACATTCCGCATAGAGCCCACGAAGGGGGCGGCAGAAAATAGCCTAGGGCGTCAGCCCTAGGAAACCGCGAGGTCCAAAATTTTCCTCACGAGCCTCCGAAGGGGGCGACACCTCGGACGGCCACCCAGCGGGTCTGGTTCATGAACGCCAGGTCGCGACATCGGAGGATACACGAATGGCGTCCTTCGGTTCGTTCGGTTTCTGACCCGATGTGCCGCCCGCTGGCGCGGGCTCGGGGATAATTGGGGACCTCGTTTCCTGGGGTTCCGCTGCCGCTTCACCCCAGGCTATTCTCTGTCGCCTGCCAGAGCAGGCTCTTTGTGGAATGAGGTTCGATCCCCAACAGGGTTCCGCTCGCGCTTCACCCAGGCTATCGTCTGTCGCCCTCTTTGAGGGCTCTTTGCGGAATGAGATTCGGTCCCAAACAGGATTCCGCTCGGGCTTCACCCCGGGGTATTCTCCGTCGCTTGCGGCAGCAAGCTTTTTGCGAGGAGACGGCCGTATCGGCTCTGCTTGACAGGGTGTGCATCGGGCCGATATACTCACGCGCGTTTTGCGACATGCGTGAAGCGGAGGAAGCGGATATGGCTCTGTTGGAGACGCCCGCCGAAGAGGTTCGGCTGAAGCGCTACCATGTGATCACCCTTCTTTATTTCCTGGGCCTTTTTCTGGCGCAATATTTGGTGGCTTATCGGTATGCGGGAGCGTTCCCGGCCGAATGGCGCGGCCTCTTTTTGATGACCGTCGCTATATTTTTCCTCTTCCAAGCCCTTTTCATGGCGGCCATCGTTCCGCTGGGCATGGTTTTCATCTACTGCTGGCTCTATCTGATTGACATCAAGGCGCGGGCGCGCAGTCTCTATGGGATTGTGACGACGTCGCTTCTGCCGTTTCTCGTCCTTCTGGGGGTGATTCTCATCTACGTGGGCTTCATCATGGAGGTGCGTGTGCCTCCCACCGAAGACATTGCGAAGCTCACTGAGTTGATTCGCGCCGATCTCATGAGCAAGCGTTTTCCCGTGCGGGGGCTGGGTCTGGCGGCGGCGGTCGCGAGCACTCTTCTTTGCGCGCATGAGATTCGGCGGCGGCTCGCGTTGCGCGAGCTTCTTCGGCTTCGTCTGCAAGGGGGGCCGGCGTGGCTTCGGGCGCTCTCTCAGAAAGTGGACCTGAGCATGATTGTGGCGCTGCTCATTCCGTTGACGTTCGCCGGATCGCTCTATGCCTTCAATCGAATGGGGGGAGCGATCGCGGGCAACTTCTGGGAGAAATTCAATCTGCCCATGCCGCCTCCGCGATGAAGCCATCCGTCGGGGAGCTTTCCGATGACCTTTCTCTTCCCCAGTGCCGAATGGGCGCAGGCCTTCCAAGAGGAAATTAACGCGAGCGCTGCGTATCGGGAATCGGCAGCCCAATGGGAAGCGGGACCTATTTGCTTTGTCATCCTGACGAACGATCGGGCGGGCCTTCAGACCCGAACGTATATGCGGCTGGACCTTCATCGGGGGGTATGCCGCGCGGCGGAGCTGGTTTCTCCGCAAGAAGGGGAAGCGGTCCCGTTTCTCATCTCCGCCCCGTACGACATCTGGAAGCAGATCTTACGCGGAGAACTCGATCCGGTCCGCGCCCTCTGGATGGGGCGGGTGAAAGTGAGAGGGGATCTCTCTTTGCTCCTGCGCTATATGCGCGCGGCCCAGGAGCTGGTCGCGTGTGCGGCGCGTGTGCCCACGCAATTTCTGGATGAGCTGTGAGAGAAGAGCGTGCTTTCGGAGGCAAAGACACAAATCGGGGTAAGACGGGGAGGAGATCATGCAGGCGGCCGAACGACTTCGAGCGCATGTGCAGAGCGTTCGCGCGCGGACGCTCTCGGTGCTCCGACATATCCCGCCGGATCGCGTGTCCTGGAGACCGGCTCATGGAACGCTCACGTTGGGACAACTGGTGCGCCATCTGGCTCAGGCGGAGATGATGTGGCAGGAGGTCGTGCAGGGGCATTGGACCATGAAGCAGTTTCTGAGTGTCCGTCGCGACCTGGATCTCATTGAGGCGACTGGTCCGGTGGAGGATCTCCGAACCGAGCTGATGCTGCTGGAGGTGACGCATCGTCGGACGCTGGAGCTTCTGGCCGAACTGAGTGAGGCGGATCTCACTCGTCCGATGAATGGGCTGGCCGGTCGTGTGACCCTCTACGATGTGACTCTCGGCTTCTGCGAGCATGAGGCGCATCATCGGGGGCAGATCGTGGCCTATCTGCGCCTGCTGGGCATCACGCCTCCTCCGCTGTGGGGGGGATGAGCGCCGAGGGCGGGCTGCGATCGCTCGCCGGCTCCCGAAGAAGCCTTCTCCTGGTCTGGTGAGGCGCCGGTGCGAGCGTCTCGATCCCCCGTCACATTTTCTGAAGCCCACGCTTCTTCGGACGCCTTGTCCTTCGCCGATCGAAGCGGTATAGTCTCGAAAGAAGGGGGGAACGTATGTTCCAATCGCCCTTGGAGCATGAGGAGAGGCAAGAACGGCGGAGGCGAAGGGCGATCCTTCTTGTGACGATTGGGGTTTTCGTAGGGGTCGTCGGGCTGATCCTCTTCTGGAGCGCACGGGGGACAAAATCGCGGCCGGGAGCAGCGGGTGAGGCGGCGCTTGCCGGATTCGTCTCCGCAGGTTCTCCGGAGTTTGAAGCCTATCGCCCGTTTGTGACCGTCGAAGATCAAGAGGCGACTCAAGCGCAGAATCTCATCGGGCAGAAGCAGGTCGTCGTCTACGGACGGCTCACCAATCGGGGTTCGCGTACGCTCACGGGCGTGCAGGTGCGCGCTATTGTCTATGATCTGGAGAATCGGCCCGTCGCCCAGCGCACGGCCTTTCCCATCCCGCGTCGGAGACCGAGTCTGGGTCCTCAGGAGTCCATGGTCATTCAGGTCAATGTGGACAATGTCCCGCCTCGGGCGGAGCTGGCGCGGTTTGAGATCGTCGTCGAAGGGCTGAGGTTCCAATGATCGCGCGTTCGCGCCGTCGTGCTGAAGGTTCTGGCGTGCGGTCGCAGGAGGGATCGCTTCGCCCTGACTTACGGAAGGGGGGTGAGCGTATGAAGAGAGGCTTGGCCTTTTTCGGCTTATGGGCGGCTCTGGCGCTTTCGGTCTGGGGGGGACAGGGATCTTCCCCGCAGCGTCCTCGGCCCCCGGGACTCTATGCCATTTTGGAGACGAGCATGGGACGAATCGTCTGCCGGCTCTTCGAGAAGGAAGCGCCCAAGGCTGTCGCTAATTTCGTCGGTTTGGCTGAGGGGACCCGGGAGCATCTCTCACCGCGCACGGGGCGAAAGGTCAAGAAGCGGTTCTATGACGGCCTGCTGTTTCATCGTGTCATTCCGAACTTCATCATCCAATCGGGGGATCCGACGGCGACCGGACGCTACACGCCGGGCTACACGTTTGAGGATGAGATTCACCCGAATTTGAAGTTCGACAAGCCGGGGCGTCTGGCCATGGCCAATCGCGGGCCCAATACCAATGGGAGTCAGTTCTTCATCACGGTTGCTCCGGCGCCTCATTTGAACGGCAAGCACACGATCTTCGGGGAGGTCATTGAGGGGTTGGATGTCGCGCGGCGTATTGCGAGCGTCCCTCGCGATGCCACGGATAAACCGATTCGTCCGGTCCTCTTGCAGAAGGTGATCATCGAGCGCGTGCGCTCCGGGAGGTGAGCTGTGCGATTTGCTCAACTCGTTCACTATTTCGAGCGGCTCGAGGCGACGACCAAGCGGCTGGAGATGTTCGACATCCTGAGCGAACTGTTTCAGCAGGTGGAAGCGGAGGAGATCGCTCCGGTCGTCTACATGCTGCAGGAGCAGTTGGCTCCTCCCTTTCGCGGGATCGAGATCGGGATGGCGGAGAAGCTCGTCCTGCGGGCGATCGCGAAGGCCACCGGAGCGGACGAAGCGCGCGTGGCCGCGCTCTACAAGAAGCTGGGCGATCCGGGGCTGGTCGTCGAGCGGCTGCTCGAATCGGAGGAGAGAGCGCCGGCGCGGGGCAAACTCTCGGTCGTCGCCGTGTATGAACGCCTCTGGGAGATCGCCGCGCACAGCGGCGAGGGAAGCGTCGAGCGGAAGGTTCAGGGACTGGAACGTTTGCTCGCTCACTGTTCCCCCCGGGAAGCGCGCTACGTGGCGCGTTTCGTCATGGGGCGCTTGCGCCTGGGGATCGGCGACCCCACGATCCTGGATGCGCTCTCGAAGGCCGTGGCCGGAGATCGGAGTTTGAGGCCGGAGCTGGAGCGGGCCTACAATCTGTGCTCCGATCTCGGCCTGGTCGCTCGGACGCTTCGGGAGAAGGGGCTGGAGGGCATTCGCGCCTTTCGCGTGCAGGTCGGACATCCCATTCGCATGGCTCTGGCCGAACGTTTGCCCACAGCCCGTGAGATCATCCGTCGGCTCGGTCGGTGCGCTGTGGAGGTGAAGATTGACGGCTTCCGTTGCCAGGTGCACAAGCGGGGCGATGAGGTGGAGATTTTCTCCCGGAACCTGGAACGCACGACGCCCATGTTCCCCGACATCGTCGAAGGAGTGCGCCAACAGGTCCGCGCGCGGGAGGCGATTTTCGAGGGCGAGGCCGTCGCGGTGAACGAGGAGACGGGCGAGATCTATCCCTTCCAGGTCACCGTACAGCGCAAGCGCAAGCACGGCATCGAGGAGATGGCGCGCGAGTATCCGCTGGTCCTCTACGCGTTCGATCTCCTCTACAGCGAGGGTGTGGATTACACGCCCGAGCCCTACGAGAAGCGGCGACGGGAGCTGGAGCGATTGATTCGGCCGGGCGATCGCCTGAAGCTCGCCGAGATGATCCTCACCGAGGATCCCCGAGAAGTGGAACGCTTCTTCGAGCAGAGCATCGAGCGGGGGCTGGAGGGGATTGTCGCCAAGCGCCTGGATGCCCCCTATCAGGCCGGCGCGCGCGGCTTCCACTGGATCAAACTCAAGCGCTCGTACAAGGGAGAGTTGAGCGATACGATTGACGTCGTGCTCGTCGGGTACTTCCACGGGCGCGGATCGCGAGCCCGCTTCGGTATTGGAGCGCTGCTGGGGGCGGTCTACGATGAGGAGACCGATACGTTCAAGACGATCGCCAAGATCGGGAGCGGATTGAGCGAAGAGGAATGGGTGCGCATTCGGGAGCTGCTGGATGCGCATCGGCTCTCTCATCGTCCGGCGCGCGTGGATTCGCTTCTGGAGCCCGATGTGTGGGTCGAGCCGCGCTATGTCGTGACCGTGCTGGCCGATGAGATCACTCAGTCGCCCGTGCACACCTGTGGCAAGCGGGGGGAGGAACCCGGATACGCCCTGCGCTTTCCGCGCGTCGTCGGCTGGATTCGAGAGGACAAGCGCCCCGAGGATGCCAATACGGTTCGCGAGATCCTGCAGATGTACGAGATGCAGAAGAGAGTGAAACTGGCCGGGTGAGTGCTCGCTGTGTCGAAAGGGCCGGATGGGCTTGTGCGAGAACTCGCTCAGAGGGGACGAGGGGGCATCAGATCGGTTCCTGCGCGCTGGGGGATTGTGCTCGCGGCGGGCGTCCTGATGGCGTTGCTGCCTCTGCCTCAGGGAGTGGCGCGCGCCTCCTGGAACCTGCTGGCGATCTTTCTGGCGACGATCGTGGGATTGATCGTGCAGCCGATGCCCGGGGGAGCTGTTGTCCTGCTCGGCGTGCTCGCGCTCGCGGTGACCGGGACGATGCCCATCGGCGACGCGCTCGCCGGATATGCGGATCCCATCGTCTGGCTTGTGCTGGCCGCTTTCTTCCTCTCGCGCGGGATGATCAAGACGGGACTAGGGCGGCGTATTGCTCTTCTTTTCATTCGAGCGGTCGGCCATCATGCGCTTGGTCTCGGATATGCTCTGGCGGCGACGGACCTGGTGCTGGCTATGATCATTCCTTCCAATGGGGCGCGCTGCGGGGGGATCATTTTCCCCATCGCGCGCAGCCTGGCCGAGGCCTATGATTCGCGGCCCGGGGATTCGGCGCGTCGTCTGGGGGCCTTCCTGATGCTTCTGGTCTATCAGTGCGATGTCATCGTGTGCGCCATGTTTTTGACCGGCCAAGCTTCGAATCCCCTCATCGCGAAATTCGCCCAGCAGGTGGCCGACGTCTCGCTCACCTACGCGCGATGGGCGCTCGGAGCCCTTGTGCCCGGGATGCTCTCCCTGCTGCTTGTGCCCCTGCTGCTGTATTGGCTCTTTCCTCCGGAGTGTCGGCGCACGCCCGAAGCCGCTGCTCTGGCCCAGGCCGAGCTGAAGCGGCTGGGGCCGATGTCGCGCGCCGAGAAGCTGATGCTCGCCATCTTTGTGATCGTCTCCTGCTTGTGGATGACCATGGGCTGGCATGGCCTCCACTATGCCGTGATCGCCCTTTTGGGAATCGCGCTTCTTCTGATCGGAAGAGTGCTGACCTGGGAAGATGTCCTCTCGGAGCGCGGCGCGTGGGATGTTTTCCTCTGGTACGGAGGGCTCGTGCGCATGGGGGAAGCGCTCGGGCAGACGGATCTCACGCGGCGCTTCGCTGAAGCCGCCCAGGCGATGGCGACGGGTTGGCCGTGGTGGGGAGCGCTTGTGCTTCTGGGGCTGGTCTACTTTTACGCCCATTATGGCTTTGCCAGCATCACGGCGCATGCGACGGCCATGTATATGCCGTTTCTGATCGTCATTCTGGCAGCCGGGGCGCCGGCTCTTCTGGCTGCTCCGCTTCTGGCGTATCTCTCTAACCTGATGGCGGGGCTCACGCATTATGGGACGACGCCCGCTCCCATCTATTTCGGCGCCGGGTATGTCATGCAAACGACCTGGTGGCGGCTGGGCGCCATCGCGTCGTTCGTCAATCTGCTCATCTGGTTCGGACTCGGACCCATATGGTGGAGGGTCCTCGGATGGTGGTCTTGAGCCGGCCCGGTCTCTCCGCACGAGGGCGCAGCGGTGACGATCGTTCAGCGCGGCGTGCGCTCCTGTGAGAGGGAACGGCGCATGGATACGGTCACGCACGGATTGATCACGCGGCTTTTCGCGCGAGCCGTTGTGCCGCCGGAGCGCCGGCGGGGACTGGTCGCCTGGGCGGCCTTTTGCAGCATGTTTCCCGATGTGGACATCTTCTACAGCGGGAGCGATCCGCTGGCCGTCCTGCAAAACCATCGCGGGATCACGCACTCGTTTCTGGGAGCAGCTTTGCTGAGCCTTCCTTTGGCAGCTCTGGCTTATGGAGTCCCTCGCCTATGGCGCAGGCGCAACCGTGGGCGGATCGGGAGCACTCGGGAAGCGCCGGTCGAGTTCTCCCTGGCTTGGTCCGCCCAAAAGGATGATCCCCGAGGATCGCCGCCATCCTGGAGGTTTCGGACGCTGTATCTGGCGAGCGTGCTGGGAATTTGTTCGCACATCTTTTTCGATCTGGTGACGTCTTATGGAACGATGATCCTGCAGCCTTTCTCCGATCGGCGCTTCAGTCTCGATCTCTGGTTCATCCTGGATCCCTACGTCTGGCTCATCTTGAGCCTTCCGTGGATCCTTCGGCGGTTCGGAGCCTTTCGGGCGCCAGAAGAAGTGTGGGGCGATCGCCTGGGGGCTCTGCTCCTTGTGGGGTATTTGCTGCTCAGTGTCCTGGTGCAGGTGACCGCGCTTCGGCGTCTGGAGACCTGGGCGCAGGAACAGGGCCTTTCAGTCGTGAGGATCGGGGCGATCCCTGTGGCCTTCTCGCCTCTTCAGCGCAAGGGTATTGTCCTGACGCCCGAGCGCGTCTATGACATTCCGGTGCGCTTCGCGCGCGCGGAGTTCGGGCCGATCGCCGTTCACCCTTCGCCCTTTCGCGCCGAGGATCCCCTGATCCAGCGGGCGTGGGAGACACCGCAAGGACGGCGCTATCGGTGGTTCGCGCGCTTCCCCCTGGCCGAACGGTGGAACGAGGGAGAGAAGTCTCGTGTCATCCTCTCCGATTTGAGATTTCAAGGGCGATGGGAAGACCTGGATGCCGTGGGGCGAACGATCGCGCGCGGCCTTCTGCGCATCTGGCCTCACCTTTTGCATCAGAAGCGACAGGCTCTGGAAGTCATCTTCGATGCCCAGGGGCGCATTGAACGCATCACCTTTGTGCCGTGAGCGATCTCCTGAAGCACACATCTCTGTCTGAGAGCGAGCGCGTTCCGAGAGCCCTCAGAGCCCGGCCGATCACCTATAAGATCAAAGTCCGCCCGGAGGATTTTCAGGTCACGGAGATCGTTGATCTCGTCCCGGCGGAGCGTGGGATCTATCGCCTCTATCGGTTAACGAAAGCCGGATGGAATACGGTGGATCTGCTGCGCCGGTTGGCGCGCCGATTCGGCCTCCCTTATGAGGCCTTCTCCTATGGAGGGCGGAAAGATCGCCATGCCCTCACGACGCAGTACATCACGATTCGCGACGCGCGCGATCTCTCGCTCGAGGAGTCCGCGTTCTCGCTTCAGGCTCTCGGATGGGTGGACGAGCCGATGACGCCCGAATTCATTCGGGGCAATGAGTTCCGAATCACGCTGCGGGCGATGCGGTCGGAGGACATCGTCCATCTGAAGCGTAACCTTCGGGCGGTGAGCGCCTATGGTGTGCCGAATTATTTCGACGACCAGCGCTTCGGCTCTTATGATCGCAGGCGAGGTTTCATCGCCGAGCGGCTGCTGAAGGGGCAGTGGGAAGACGCGCTGAAAATTTACCTCACGCTCTGCTATCCTCGGGAGAAGCGCGCGGCCAAGGAGCGCAAGCGACGTTTCCTCGCACACTGGGGGGATTGGGAAGCCTGCCTGCGCGAGGCTCGAACGGTAACCGAACGACGCCTCTTTCGCTTCTTGCGCCAAGGGGGGGACTATGTGGCCGCGGTCAATCTCATTCCGCGCGAGGAGTTGAGCTTGATCCTTTCGGCCTATCAGTCCTTCCTCTGGAACGAGATCGTGCGAGAGATCGTGCGCACGTGGGCTTCTTCTGTAGTCGAGCTTCGCGGCGTCGTCACCCGCTACGCATTTCATCTGGAGCTTTCGTCAGAAGCGCTTGAGTACTTGCGCGGGCTCACCGTCCCCACGCCTGGTCCTCGGGTCGCTCTTCCCGATCCCTATATCGAGCACGTCTACCGGGCGGTCTTGCAACGCGCGGGGATCGCCTCCGAACACGCGTTCGCTTTGCCGAAGCTCCGGCGCGCTTATCTGAAAGCCGTGCCGCGCGAGGTGTTGCTTTTCCCTGAGTCCTTGGATCTTGTGGGGGTCGCTTCGGACGAGCTGTATCCGGGGCGCGTGAAAGCCGTGCTTCGCTTTGTTCTGCCGCGCGGAGCCTACGGCACAATGGTACTCAAGCGCCTGACACTCCGGCTGGATCACAGCGGCGCGATTTCTCCAGATGTCTCCGGGCACGATCGGAAGCGCTCTTCGGCCGAGCAGGAGGCTGATCGCCCGCAATGACCGAACCACCTGCTCATGCGGAGGCCGACGAGGGGGAGGGAGAAGCGCCCCGCACTCTCTGCCAGAATTCCCGAGCGATCTTCACCCGCTCCTCGCGCGTGCGCCCTTGCTCCAGAAGTCGGAACAGTTCGTGCAGACGCTGCTTGCGCCGCTTCATCTTCCGATGCCGGCGTTGTCGTAATTCTTGCGCACGTGTTCCCGCTCCCATAGATCCCTCTCCTCACGAAAGCCTGTGCGGAGTAGGGATACTTTAGAGCTTCCGCCGAGGGACTGTCAAAAAAGTTCGGCAGCCTATCACCAGAGAGCCCTCAAAGAGGGCGACAGAGAATAGCCTGGGGTGAAGCGCCAGCGGAACCCCAGGACACGGAGCCCCCAATTATCCCCGAGCCCGCGCCAGCGGGCGGCACACCGGGTCAGAAGCCGGACGATGGGGATAACGCCATTCCCGCATCCCCCGATGTGGTGACCTGGCGTTCATGAACCCGACCGGTTGGGTGACAACGCGATGTGTCGCCCCCTCCGGGGGCTCTTGAGAAAATTTTGGGCTCGCGGTTTCCTAGGGCTGACGCCCTAGGCTATTCTCTGTCGCCCCCTTCGGGGGCTTTCTGTGGAAAGATGTCGTTCCGTAAAAGGGCTGACGCCCCGGGCTATTCTCTGTCGCTCCCTTCGGGAGCTTTTTGCGGAAGGGGGTCGTTCCGCAAAATGGGCTCGCGCCCCAGGCTCTTTTTTGTCGCTCGCGTGCACGGGCTTTCTTTCTGCGGATGGATGTCGTTTCCGCAAAACTCAACGGGCTTGCGCTCCAGGTCTTTTTTCCGCCCCTTTGAGGATTTTGGTTGAGGACCTTCAGGCCCTGTCCTCACTCTCTTCTCACATCCGGGGGATTTTACGAACGGAGCCATTGGCTCAGAGGCTCCAGCGCATAGGAGATCAGGACGATCATCGCGAAATACGCGATCAGGCTTCCGTAGAGGGCGGCGTGCGCGCGCGCGTCTTGTAGAAGCTGCTCTCGGCTGAGGATCGGCTGAAGGGGAGCGGAAGCCCCTGGGCGGCTCAGCGCGAGCGCTGAGCCCACGGTCGTCAAGCATCCGATTGCGTTCCACCACAGCCAGGAGACACGATCGGCGTATCCAATCCGAAGTCCGAGATTCACGGCGACTCCGCTCAGCATCCCGATGATCACCGCCGCGCCCGTCGCCCGTCGGCTGAAAATAGCCAGAAGGAAGGCGGCCAGGATCGGCCCATAAAACACGGAGCCAATCTGATTGATACCTTCGATCACAGTCGGTGCCAATCCTCCAACTAGGAAGGCGAAGCCAGTACAAAGGACGCCCCAACCCACAGTCATCCCTCGGGACACCCGCAGGTAATGCCGATCACTGGCGCCCGGGCGCACGTAGCGGGCGTAGATGTCCTGCACGGTCGCCGCCGCCAGCGAGTTGAAGGCTGAATCAATGCTGGACATGACAGCCGCGAACATGGCGGCCAGCAAGATCCCGGTGGCTCCTGAAGGGAGATAGTGCTTGATGAAGAGGGGAATCATGTAGTCCGGGTGATCTTCCGGGATCAGGGCGGCAAATTCCGGGACTGCGCGCACGAATCCGGAGAAGAACAATCCGACCAGGATGTAGGAGAGCACGATCGGAAAGCGTCCCGCTCCGTTCAGCACAAGCGCTCGACGCGCGGCGCGCATGTCGGGTGCTGAGAGGACGCGCTGAATCTGACTCTGGTCGCATCCGTAGTAGGAGCTGTAGAGAAAGAGCCCGCCGAGCACCATGGGCCAGAAGCCGAACGTGACGCCGTCGCCCAGCCCATGAGCCGTCAGGTCGAGGGCTTGCCATCGGTCCGTCGGCACATGGGCGAGCAGGTGTTCCCACCCACCGCCCGCTTTGAGCACATAGCCGAGCACGAGAAAAATTCCCGCCCAGAGGATGAAGAGCTGAATCACATCGCTCCAGATATCGGCTGCGATCCCCCCCATTGTCGTATAGAGCAGGCAGATGCCCCCGACAAGCAGAATCGAAACGGACAGTGAGGTGCCGAGGATCGTCGAGAGCAAGATGGCCGCCGCGTAGATGGCCACGCCTGTGGCCAGGCTGCGGCTGATCTGAAAGATCAGGCTGAAGAGCAATCGCGTCGGGGTTCCGAAACGACGCTCCAGGTATTCATAGACGGTGATCACGCCCGCTCCGTGAAAGACTCGCGCCAGAATGGCCATTACCGGAATCATCGCCAGCGGTACGGCGAACTCGTATTGCAGCCAGCGGAGGCCGCCGTCCGGACGCAGGGCCACGAATGCCGGCGCGCTGATCATGCTGATGACGCTGGCCTGGGTCGCCAGGATGGAGCAGCCGATAGTCCAGGCCGGCATCCGGCGACCACCCAGGAAATAATCGGCTCGCCCCCGGAAGCGCCGCCCCAGGAAGTAGGAGAACACGATCAGTCCACCGAAGTAGCCTCCCAAAATCGCATAGTCCAGTGTCGTGATCATCGCTTCCGCAAGGCTGCCGTGTCAGCTCACGTCACCCGGGAAGCAGGAAATCGAGCTTCCTCGGGACCGGAGTTGGACCGTGCGATGAAAACTCGCCGGCAACGGCGAAATTTCCGATCCTGTTGCCTTCCAACCTAAGAGTGTAGTATAATACAGCCGCCTCAAAGGTGTCGTGGGAGGGGAAGCGATGTGGATTCGACCGTTTGTGAGAGCTTTCGTCCTTCTCGCCTTGTGGCTTTTCCCTCGCTCGATGGGAGGAGAACCAGTTGTAGCGACCTTCTCCATTGTCGCTCGCGATCCGGAGACGGGCGATCTTGGGGTTGCCGTGCAGTCGAAGTTCTTCAATGCGGCGGCGATCGTCCCCTGGGCGAAAGCAGGCGTGGGAGCTATTGCAACGCAAGCTTTCGCCAACTATTCCTATGGCCCGGAAGGGTTGAAGCTTCTGGAGCAGGGGCTGACGGCGTCGGAAGTCGTTCGCCGATTGACCGAAGCGGATCCTGATCGAGAGCGGAGGCAATTGGCCGTCATTGATGCGCGGGGGAATGTGGCCCATTTCACGGGGAGCCGGTGCATCCCCTGGGCGGGGGCTGTCGCCGGGCCGAATTACAGTGCGCAGGGAAATATTCTGGTCGGAGAGGAAGTGGTGCGTGCGATGGGAAGAGCGTTCGAGACGGCGCGAGGAGATCTGGCCGATCGGCTCGTGGCGGCTCTGGCCGCCGGGCAAGCGGCCGGAGGTGATGCGCGGGGACAACAGTCGGCCGGACTGCTGGTCGTGCGCAAAGGAGCGGGTTTTGGAGGTAGCGATCGCTATATTGATCTGCGCGTGGACGATCATCCGCGCCCCATCGAGGAGCTGCAACGACTTCTTGCGCGATACCGGTTGACGCTGCAAATGTATCGCGCTCTGGCGCTGGAAGGAGAAGGCAGGCTGGAGGACGCGATCCGCCTGGTCCGGGAGGTCGTCGAGCGGGATCCGCAAGACGGGGAGAAGCACTACCGCCTCGCCGCTTTGCTGGCGAAAGCGGATCGTCCAGCGGAAGCGCTCCAGGCGCTTCGGCGGGCCATCGCCCTCACTCCCTCGTTTCGACTTCTGGCACAGAACGATCCATCGTTTGAAAAAGTGAAGAGGGATCCGAGGTTTCACACACTCCTCTCTCAGAAAGGAGGGACGCGACCATGAAAAGCCACCTTGCGTTAGCAATTGTCGGAACGGTACTCGTCGGCGCGATCGGGCTGAGGGCTCAGACGCCGACGGGGACCATCATGGGAGTTGTTCGGGATGAGACAGGCGCGGTCATCTCGGGCGCCACGGTCACAGTGACTAATGTGAAGACCGGTTCGACGCGCACGACGACAACCGATGAGGCGGGCGCGTACCAGATTCCACTCCTCTTGCCCGGAGAGTATCAGGTCTCGGCCGAGATGGCGGGATTCAAGAAGGAGGTGCGCGTGGGTATTCTCCTTCAGGTCCAGCAGATCGCCGTCGTGGATTTCACACTGCGCGTCGGACAGATCACCGAAGAGATTCTTGTGACGGGCGAGGTCTCGCTCGTCGAGAGCAAAAGCTCTTCGGTAGGGAGCGTCATTGATGAGAAGCGCGTTCTCGAACTGCCGCTCAACGGACGAGAGGTCTTGCAACTGAATCTGCTCGTCCCCGGAGTCGTTCCAGCCGTGCGCGGTTCGCAACTGGGGACGCAAGGGGGAGCCATCTATGCGCACGGGATGCGCGAGCATTCGAACTCGTTTTATCTGGATGGCATTGATCAGACGGATCGCGCCATCGGTCAGTTCTCCGTGAGCCCGATCATTGACACCGTCCGTGAATTCCGGCTTCAATCGGCGCGATATTCGGCCGAGTTCGGGCGAGCGGCCGGCGCGCAGATGAATGTCGTGAGCAAGTCAGGGACCAATGAGTTTCACGGATCGCTCTTTTGGTTCCTGCGCCACAATGCGATGGCTGCGCGGAACTTCTTCGATGCTGTGAAACCACCCTATAAGCGGAATCAGTTCGGGTTCACGCTCGGGGGACCGGTAGTGAAGAATCGCAACTTCTTCTTCGTGGGGTTCGAGGGGACGCGTCTGCGCGATGTGACGACGCGCGTCGGGCGCGTGCCCACGCCGGCCATGGTGCGGGGGGATTTCTCGGCCTTGCTTCCGGGGACCGTGATTCGAGATCCGCTGACGGGCCAACCTTTCCCGGGGAACATCATTCCGCCCGAACGCATGAGTCGGATCGGTCAGCGTGTGGCTCAGGTGTACCCGGCGCCGAATCAGGCCGACCCGGTGCGGAACTTCGTCTCCTCGCCGCCGAACAAAAACGATGTGAATCGCCTCTTCGCACGGGTGGACCATGAGTTCTCGGCCAACGACAAGCTCTTCGTCCGTTATGCCCTTGACGACTTCAACAAGTTTTTCGGGATCAATCTCTTCGGTGGACCCTCGATTTTGCCCGGCTTCGGACGGCTGGACGAATCCCGCTTCCAGACCTTCGGCGGCAGCTACACGCACGTCTTCTCGGCGAACGTCATCAACGAACTGCGCGTGGGGTATACCCGATGGACCCTGAACTACAAGACCGAAGAGCGGAGGAACATGGTACGCGAGCTGGGGATTCCCGGCCTGACGAACCTGCCGCGGAATACGGGGTGGCCGCTCTTCACGGTGACGGGATTCATCAACATCGGGGATGCGACGAACTTGCCGCAGGGAGGGCCGGGAGTCACCTATCAGATCTCGGAATCGCTGCACGTCCTCAAAGGGCGGCACACGCTCAAGTTCGGAACCGATCTCTGGTTCTATCGCTTCGGGAACTTCTTCCTGGACGCTTCGGCGCGTGGGTCCTTCACCTTCACTGGTCAATTCAGCGGCCATCCGATCGCCGATCTGCTGCTGGGATATCCCGTGAGCAGCTTCCGGGGCGTGGGCGCATCGGATTTCACGAATTACCAACAGTCTTACGATTTCTACATCCAGGACGATTGGAAGGTGACGCCTCGGCTCACGCTCAACCTGGGCCTGCGCTATGAGTACAATACGCCCTATGTCGAGAAGAAGGACCGTTTCACCAACTTCTATACGAATCCTCCTCGGTTGGTGCTGGCCGGTCGGGAGGGCATCTCGCGATCCACATATGACAACGATCCGAACAATTTCGGTCCGCGTTTCGGGTTCGCCTATGACGTGTTCGGAGATGGGAAGATGGCCATTCGCGGAGGCTACGGGATCTACTATGACCGCACCATCCTCAACACGATCCTGGGATTGCGCCTGAATCCGCCTCATTACGAATTCAATCTCTTCTTGAGCGACCCGGCCGTTCCCAAGCTGACATTGGAGAATCCCTTCCCGGCCGAGGCGGGCGTTCCGCTTCTGCCGTCGCCGAATTTCTTCGCCAAGAACTTCCGCGACGGATATGTCCAGCAATGGAGCCTGAACATCCAGCGGCAGGTGCTGGGAGATCTGCTGGTGGAAGTGGGATACTTGGGATCGAAGGGGACGCATCTGTATCGTCAGCGCCAGATCAATCAGCCGCGGCCGGCTCCGGGACCCGTCCAGCCGCGACGTCCGTATCCGATGTTCGGCAGCATCAACGGGATCGAATCGAGCGGCCATTCGACATATCATTCGCTTCAGGTCAAGGCGGATAAGCGCTTCGCGAAGAACTTCGGTTTCCTGCTCGCCTATACTCTCTCCAAGTCCATTGATTCCAACTCCGCCTATGCCGGAAACGCCCATACGACGAACAACGCTCAGGACGGGAACAACCTGCGCGCCGAGAAGGGGCTTTCTTCCTACGACATGCGGCATCGATTCTCGTTGAGTTATTTGATCCAGCTTCCTTTCGGGCGCGGACAGGCCTACGGGAGCGGTCTCACGGGACTGGCTGGCCATCTGGTCTCCGGATGGGAGATCACGGGGATCACGACGCTGCAATCGGGGATGCCCTCGGATATTCAACTCACCATTGATCGGAGCAACACAGGCGTCTTCCGCGATCGGCCGGATCGAGTAGCCCGGGAGGTGAAGGTGAAAAATCCGACGCCGAATCAATTCTGGGATCCGACGGCATTTGTTCTGCAACCTCCGTATCGTTTCGGGAATGCCGGACGAAATATTCTTCCGGGTCCCGGCTGGGTGAATTTTGATTTCTCCGTGATCAAAAACACGCATCTGACGGAACAGGTCAATCTCCAATTCCGCGCCGAGATCTTCAACCTCTTCAACCACCCGAACCTCTTCAATCCCGAGCGCTTCTTCGACACACCGCTTTTCGGAAAGGTCACGGCCGCGGCGGATCCGCGTCTGGTGCAACTGGCGCTCAAGCTGATCTTCTGAGGGATGGAGCCCCCGCCGACTCGCGAGCCGGCGGGGGCTCTGAAGTGACCCAAGGGGCGCGGTGTGTTTCTTCGCCAGAAACGTGCCAGGTCCTCACCGGGGCTAATGGGAGGGAAAATCGGCATTTGCATCCCGAACTGCGAGCCGCTCGTTCAAGGCGATCTCAGAATCTCCCGAGCGAGGGCGTTGTGTGGGTCCAGGCGCAGAGCGCGTTCGGCCCAGCGGCGCGCCTCTTCTCTCTGCCCGCCTCGCAGAGACGCTTCCGCGAGCCCAAGGTAGCTCTCCAGATGAGAGGGATCGTAGTCGAGCGCCTTTCGGAAGTTCTCGCGGGCGTCCTCCCATCGCCCCGCGTCCAGCAGAAAAAGCCCGTAGTTGTAGTAGGCCAGCGCCTGGTGAGGATGGAGACGTAGGATCTCCCGGAACGTGGCTTCCGCGTGGCGAGTCTGCCCCATCTCAGCGTAGATCATGGCCAGAAGCGTGTGAGCCTGGAAATGTCGCGGATCGGCGCGCCGGCTCTCTTGAACGAGCCGCAGGGCGTCGTCCCATTCCCTCTGGTGAAATCGCGCGAGTGCCAGGTAAAAGCGCGCGAGGCCGCTTCCGGGATCGGCCCGAAGCCATCGTTGGCCGATCGCTTCAAGAAGAGTCGGCTCCTGGGCTCCTGCGGCGCACGCGGCCTGACGCTCCAGCCCGCGGGTCTCCTCGGGAATCCCAAGCGGCGCGCCTTGAAAAAGAGCGAGACATTCGGAATAGCGTTGCTCCCCCTCATACCACGCGGCCAGGGCGAGACGGGCTTCCCCATTGTTCGCATCTTGGGCGAGCAATTCCTCATAAATCCGTTTCGCTTCCTCTCGGTGTTCGCGCGTGCGGGCGACGCGCCGAAGTCCGTCCAGAGCTTCGCGCGCGCGCGGATTTCTCTCAATGGCCCTCCGGTATTCGCGGAAGGCCAGAGCGAAGCTCTCAGCTTGCTCGTACATCCGGCCCTTGTTCTGAAAGTGTTCCCAGGTGGCTCGCTCCAGAACCTCACGAACGGCACGCGGCGGAGGCAGGGAACGCGAAAATTCGAGCAGAGCGCGGGAATTCGACAGGCTCGTTTGCGCGTGCATGAAGCGCGGACTGGAGAATTCCAGAAGAGGATGGTCGTCCGTATGCCAAGGCACTCCGCGCGCGAAGCGCTCGATGTCTTCCCCATGCATCACATACAGGCTCAACAGGGCGTACAGGTCCTGACATCCCAACCGTCGGAGGTCTTCGCGGACTGCGGGATATTGGACACGTCGCGCGATCCGCTCCAGATCCAGATCGAAAGCGGGATCCTTCGCTCCGAGCAGAAGGAGGTCGTTCTCATTGAGCGCCCAGAGGAAGGCTCGGGGGAAGACCGAATGGAACGTTCGCAGCACGATCTTCAGGTCTCGAAGAGACATGTTGTAGCTGTGGAGCCACTGGCAGACGATCCCGCGTTCGGTCAACCGTTCGCGCACCAGCTCGAAGAACTCGCGGGTGAACAGCGCGCCCATGCCTGCCATCCAGGGATTCGAAGGTTCGGAGATGAAGACGTCATACGCGCGTGTTGTGAGAAGCAGGTGCTTGCGCCCATCGCCCAGGATGAGGCGCACGCGCGGGTCCTGCAGGGCGCGCTCGTTGACGTGTTCGAAGAATCGGGAAGCCTGCACGACTTCGGGCGAAATCTCCAGGACGTCCACCTCTTGAACGGGATGCTTCAGGGCGGCCCCGACCGTCACTCCGCTTCCCAGGCCGAGGATGCCGACGCGCCGCGGGGAATCGGCGACTAGCAGGGGAAGATGAGCCAGCAGCTTCTGAGTCAGCATATCAGCCCCGCCATCGCTGGCATCCACCTTTCCGTCCAGAGAGAGCCAGTGTTCGGCTCCCACACGGCGAACGGCGACGGTCGCGATCGCTCCCTCTTTGTAGAAGAGTAATTCACCGCGATGGGCCATGACGTCCACGTCGAGGTTCTCGTAATACGGCGCGTATTTATACGTTCCGGCCAGGAGCCGTTCCATATCCCAGTGCGGCAGCAGGGCGAGAAGGAGGAGAAGAAGTCCTGAGGGGATAACGGCCAGTCCCGCTCGAACCCACCGGGAGAGCGGGAGCCCCAGAAAGAGCGCACCTCCCATCCCCGCACCAAGAAGAATGCCGGTCCAGAACGTGCGCTCCATTCCCAGTCGCGGGATCAGGAGAAATCCCGTCAGCAGAGAGCCCCCCACGGCTCCTAGGGTATTGGCGGCCAGAGCCCGCCCCAAACGTTCGCTCAGAATCTCCCTCTCCCGGACATAGAGTTTCACGACCAGGGGGAAGGCGGCGCCCCAGAGCGTCGTCGGGATGAGCAGAAGGCCGGCGATCATGAGGACCTGAAACAGTTGGAGGCGCACGTAGTCATCGGCATACGTTCGGGCGATCTCGCCCACCAGAATCGGCAGGTGATTCAGAAGGGGAAGAGTCGCCGCGACTGCCGCTCCGGAGGCGATGTAGAGGCTGGCCAGGATCCCGCGAGCCTTTTGTGCGCTCCACCGATCGGCTCGAAGGGCCGAGAGGCGACTTCCCAGTGCCAGTCCCAAGATGAAGAGAGTTAACATCGTGCTGAAGCCGTAAACGGTCGGTCCCAAAAGAAGGGCCAGAACGCGCGTGTAGGCGACTTCATACGAGAGGGCGATGAATCCTGAGAGGAAAAAGATGAGCAGCAAAGGAGCGACGGTTTTGTCAGAAGATATGGGGGCGATCTGTCGCCCAGCCGTCTCCTCCCTGGGGAGAACCTTCGCCTCATCGGATGGCGAATAGACGCGCGCGAGTCCCCACGCGAAAGCAGCGATGAGCAGATTCATGGCCGCGGCCATCTCTTGTGATCTGCGCAGTCCCAGAGCAGGAATAAGGAAGAAGCCCGCACTCGCGCTGCCCAGAGCAGCTCCGAAAGTATTGGCGGCGTACAACCGACCAATATCCCCACCCAGTCGTTCGAAGCGCTCGCGGCCGAAGAACGCGCCGAGGACAGGGAAAGTCCCTCCCATGAGTGTCGTCGGAGGGAGCAGAAGGAGAGCACTGACGGCGCATTCAATCAGAGCGAAAATCTTGGGAGTCGTCACCGGAAAGAGGGAGGCCCAAAGGGAATGCAGGCGCGCGTGACTCCACAGGAAAAGGAAGGCCCACAGTCCGATCCCGAGCTCCAAAAGGGCGTAGACGCGCAGCAGCTCCGACGGTCCAGACCACCGATTCGCCCATCGTCCGAAGAGATACCCCCCCGCGGCCAGCCCGCCCATGAATGCCGAAAGGACCAGGCTCGTCGCAAAGAGCGTGTTCCCCAGCACCGACGAGAGGACGCGCATCCAGAGTACTTCGTACAGAAGGCCGCAGAATCCCGAGAGCGCGAAGCACAGGATCAGTGCGCGTCGGAGATGCTCGTCGCGATTCCGCATATGTTCGGCCCGAAGGAGTGTATTTCGGAAAAGGGAGGTCGGTCAACGCGTGCGATCGGGCGCTTGGCCGAAAACATGCTTGCCTCTTCCGGAAGATTTGAATAAACTCAAGGCCGCCTTGCGGTCCAAACTAAGGAGGAGGTGGGAAGGTATGAAGAAAGGAGTGAGCGCTCTTGTGCTGACTCTTCTCCTCAGTGCGTCGCCTCTCTCCTTGGGGGCTCAGGAGATCACCGGCCACATCAACGGGCGCGTCACTGATGAGAAGGGGGATCCGATTCCGAACGTGAAGATCACGCTCACCAGTCCCGTCCTGATGGGCGAACGCGTGACGACAAGCAGCGAACTGGGCACCTACGCGTTCACGGCGCTGCCTCCGGGGCTCTATACCCTGAAGTTCGAGGCCGCGGGATTCAGGACGCTCATCCGGACGGACATCGAAGTGCGGGTGGGCTTCACGGCAACCATTAATGTGAAGCTCGATGTCGCCGCCATCGAGGAGTCCGTGACCGTCGTGGGGGAGACGCCTATTCTGGATGTCTCGGCGACGCAAGTGGGTGTCAACTACACGGAGCGGCTTCTGAAGGATCTGCCCACGGCGCGGGATATTTGGGTGACGCTCGCGATGACTCCGGGGATCACCATGATCGGACGGCATGATGTCGGGGGAGCGACAGCCGGGACGCAGACGGCCTATCGCAACTACGGCGCGCGAGGGCAAAACTGGCCGAACATTGATGGGGTGATCACCGCGGAGGGATCGGAGGCGGCGGGGTTTTACTACGACTACGGGGCGTTCACCGAGATGCAGATTGTGGCTGCGTCGCACAGCGCCGAGGTCCCCGTTCCCGGTACCTTCATCAATACGGTCATCAAGACCGGGACCAACGAGTTCCACGGTGATCTGTATGTGGATTACGAGCGCGAAGGATGGAATTCCGACAATGTGACCGGGCGCCGATACACTCTGCCGACGGGATCCAACTTGCTGCTCACGGACATGGGGATCCCTCGTGCGGCGAAGATCAAACTCTACAACGATTGGAATGCGAATGTGGGCGGACGGATCATTCGCGACAAGCTCTGGTGGTTCGTCTCCTGGCGCGATCAGCGGAATCACGCGGGCGCTCTCGGGTGGGTCTCTCCCAAGGGAGAGAAGGATCTCTTCCCCACGCGCTTGCAGAATCAAACGATCAAGCTGACCTATCAGCTCACGCCCAAGAATACGATCCACTGGTTCGCTCAAGGGGGGCGGAAGATCCAACCCTACCGCAATTGGTTGGCTCCGGCCCCGGATCGGTTCACCTCGCCCGATGCTGTCGCCAATCAGGACTCCTGGTCCTGGGCGGGGAAGATCCAGTGGGTCTCCACGCTCACGCCGAAGGTCTTGCTCGATGTGAATGTCGGGCACATGGGATACGATTGGCCGCAGCGTCCCTACAGCAATCGGCCGCGCTATCGCGACTTCAACAATAGCCTGTTCCAGATTGGACCTCCCGAAGGAGCCTTCTTCTTGAATGAACAGCGGCGGTGGCAATGGCAGGGACATCTCTCCTGGCGCGTGGATAATTTCCTGAAAGGCAGCCATAACCTGAAGTTCGGCGTCTGGAGGCTCTTCGAGGCGCGACGGCGCACGGAATACGGCGTGTGGGCCGGGAACGCGCAGGACGTCGTCTACTGGTTCCGAGGATGCACGGGGGTCGCTCCGAACCTCTCCTGCGATACGGCGACGCCGGTTGAGATTCGACAATACAATTACCCGTGGTTCTTCCATCACGGGTTGCATACGACGTCGTTCTTCGTGCAGGACGGCTGGGAGGCGGGACGGCATCTCCGGCTCAATCTCGGGATGCGGCTGGACAGCTATCGCAATTTCTGGCGGGATCAGAAGCAGCCGGCCGGGCGATTCCAACAGGAGCACGTGATCCCGAAAAACGACGACGTCCTCAGTTGGACGAGCGTCGCTCCCCGACTGGGACTGGTATGGGATCTTTTCGGCGATACGAAGACCGTGCTGCGCCTGAGCTACGGACGCTACTATTTCAATCCGAGCACGGATATTGTGGCAGCGGTGAATCCCTCTACACTCACGTACAAGCGCTTCGCGTGGAACGACAAGAACGGAGATCGCGACTGGTCTCCCGATGAACTGACGCTGATCGCCGTGGTGGGAGGGCAGAATCGAACGCTCGATCCGAACGTCAAGCACCCCTACACGGATGAGTTCGCAGCGGGGATCGAGCGGGAGCTTCTGCGCGATCTCTCGGTGCGCTTCAACTTCGTGCGGAAGTTCGAGAAGAATCGGTGGACGAGCTTCCCGTTGCATGCTCCTTTCTCGGCCTACAGCGTTCCTGTGACCGTGACCGATCCCGGACGAGACGGACAGGTGGGGACGAGCGACGATCGCCGGATCACGCTCTACGATATTGATGATGCGGCGCGCCTGGCGAATCCGCGATTTCTCATTGCGACGAATCCGGCCTATCAGAACAATTTCACCGCCTACGAGGTCGAAGTCTTCAAGCGCATGTCGCGGCGCTGGATGCTGATCACAGGCTATACGCTGGAGAAGCTCAATGGCTGGACCGAGGGGATCAACGACCAGTATCCGACCAATCCCAATGCGCTCTTGAACAGCGCGCGTCACACCTGGGAATGGCTCTACAAGCTGCAGGGGATTTACGAGTTGCCCTGGGGCCTTCAGTTCAGCACGGTCTTCAAGCACCAGAGGGGCGATCCCTACCAGCGGACCTTCGCCGCGACACTTCCGAAACTGCGAACTGTGACCGTCGTGGCGGAAGGATTCGACTCCGGACTGCGGTTGCCGAACGTCAACCTCTGGGATATGCGCTTGCTGAAGCGTTTTCGGATCGCCGAGCGCCATCGGATAGAAGCGATGTTCGATCTCTTCAATGTCACGAACGCGAACACGCCCCTGGCGGTCGTGACGACGACGGGAGCGCGTTTCGGGCAGCCGACGCGGATCCTGGGTCCGCGCGTCTTCCGGTTGGCGTTTCGGTATTCGTTCTGAATCTTCGGGCCGGCTGGCCGCGCACGTCTCTCGCGGCCGGCCGCTTTGGCCTCACGGTGTGTGCGCATGCACGGCGGCGAGCGTCACCAGGGCGTTTCCGGGAAGGCGCAGGGTGCGCTCGCCGCTTCTGTCTGCTTGGTGTCTCGCTGTGAGAGAATCTGATCCGGAGGAGGGACTATGAGGATGACCCGAAAGGAATTCCTCGAACTCACGGGTCGGGCGATGATGGGAGCGCTCGTCGCGCCCGACTTCTTTCACTTTCTGGAGGCTCCGCGTGGGTTCATCGAGGATATTCTCGAATCGCCGCGCGTGAAGAAGATTCACAAGTACATCGAGGATCACAAGGAGGAGCACATCGCGAAGATTCAGCGGGATCTCCGGCAGCCGTCCGTGAGCAGTTGGAACATGGGGATTCAAGAGATGGCCGAGTTGATGAAGGAATCGTTCAAGGAGCTGGGATGCAAGGAGGCCGAGCTGGTCAAGACCGATGGCTATCCGGGCGTCTGGGCCTGGTATGATGCTGGAGCACCCAAGACGATCTCGACCTATATGATGTACGACACGCAGCCCTTCAACGAGAAAGAGTGGTCCTCGCCGCCGCTGGCCGCCGCGCGGGTGAAGATGGACCCGTTCGGAGAGGTGATCATCGCGCGCGGGGCGATCAATTCCAAGGGGCCGAACCGCATGTTCCTGAACGCCTGCGAGGCGATTATCGCCTGCGAAGGGAAGCTGCCTCTCAATATCATGTTCACCTGCGATGGGGAGGAGGAGCAGGGGAGCCCGCATTTCCATCAAGTCCTCGCGCCGTATCGAGATCGGCTGAAGACGTGCCGGGCGCACTTGAGCGCTGGCCCCTCGCAGAATCGCGACGGGTTCGTCAACATGTATCTGGGCAATAAGGGGATCGCTTATGTGGAGCTGGAGTGTCACGGTCGGTATTGGGGGCGCGGGCCGCAGCGCATGCCCATTCATTCGAGCCGCAAGGCCATTCTGGACAGTCCCGTCTGGAGATTGGTCAAAGCGCTCTCGACGATGGTGGATGAAACGGGCAATAAGATTCTCATCGAGGGGTACTACGACACCATCGTGCCGCCCACCGAAGAGGAGGTGATGCTCGTCAACACGCTCATCGCGCGCTTTGGCGAGCGCGCGCTCGCGTCCGAACGGGAGAACGTGAAGGTGTGGATGAACGACTGGTCGGCCGCTGAAGCGATCTGGCATCTGGTCTTCGATACGACGCTCAACATCAACGGCATCTGGGCGGGCTATACGGGGCCGGGCTCGGCGACGATTCTGCCCGAGAAAGCGACGGTGAAATTGGACAGTCGTCTCGTCCCGAATCAGGTGATTGACGAACAGATCGCGCTCATTCGTCGGCATCTCGATAAGCATGGCTTCAGCGACATCAAGCTGACCAAACTCGGCGGTGGCGACGAATGGTCGCGCACGAGCGTCCGCGTGCCGGTCGTGCAAGCCGTGCTCTCGGTCTACAAGCATTATGGCATCGAGCCGGCCATCTGGCCGCGCTCGGCCGGATCGAGCCCGCAAGCGCAATACACGCGTCCCCCGCTCAATCTGCCGGCCTGCTCGGGGGGACTCGGTCATGGCGGTCGCGCCCATGCCGTGGACGAGTATCTGGTGATCGAGGGGAACGATCGTGTCGCTGGACTCGTGAAGGCCGAGCAGTCTATTGTAGATATTCTCTTCGCCTACGCCTATTGGCCCGAATAGATGAGATGGGGCGCCCTCGCGCGTCGAGGGCGCCCTCAGGAACGTCCTTCAGGAGGAAGAGACGATGGTGCGACGAAAGATCCTGACGCTTATCGCCCTGATCCTTTTGATCGGAGGAGTTCGCCCGATCTTATCTCAGCCCGATTCGGAAGGAGTCCAGGATCGCCCGTTCCGGTATGATCCGAAGCTCTATCAGGCCCTGCAATGGCGCCTGATCGGCCCGTTTCGCGGCGGGCGCGTGACGGCCGTGGCGGGCGTCCCGAGCCAGCCCATGACCTTTTATATGGGCGCGACCGGAGGCGGCGTTTGGAAGACCGAAGACGGTGGCCTGACCTGGCGCAATATCTCCGATGGGTACTTCAAGACGGGCTCGATCGGCGCGATCGCTGTCGCCGAATCGGATCCGAACGTGATCTACGTCGGCACCGGTGAAGCGTGTCCGCGGGGCAACGTCTCGCACGGAGACGGTGTGTACAAATCAACCGATGGGGGCAAGACGTGGACCCATGTTGGACTGCGCGACACGCGCCATATCGCCCGGATTCGCATTCATCCGCAGAATCCTGATCTCGTCTATGTCGCCGCCCTGGGACATGTCTTCGGCCCCAATGAGGAGCGCGGTGTGTTTCGTTCCCGAGACGGAGGGAAGACGTGGGAGAAGGTGCTCTATGTGGACGAAAAGACAGGAGCCATTGATCTGGCCATGGATCCGACCAATCCGCGCATCCTCTATGCGGCGTTCTGGCAGGTCTTGCGTCAGCCCTGGACGTTAATCAGCGGCGGCCCGGGTAGTGGACTCTACAAGACGACCGATGGAGGCGAGACGTGGACGAAGCTGACCGAAGGGCTCCCGCAGGGACTGAAAGGGCGCATCGGCGTGACAGTCTCTCCGGCTCGCCCCGAACGCGTCTGGGCGATCGTGGAAGCCGAGGATGGAGGCGTTTTCCGTTCCGACGATGGGGGGAAGAGTTGGCGGCTCGTGAACCGGGAGCGGAAGCTGCGACAGCGCGCCTGGTATTACTCGCACATCTACGCCGATCCGAAAGATCCCGATACGGTCTACGTCCTCAACGTGCAGTTCTTCAAATCCATTGACGGAGGCCGGACGTTCGACATCCAGATTCGCGCTCCGCATGGGGACCATCACGATCTCTGGATCAATCCCCACAATCCTCAGATCATGATCAACAGCAATGACGGAGGCGCGAATGTGACGTTCAACGGGGGGCAGACCTGGTCTCCGCAAAGCAACCAGCCGACGGCGCAGTTCTACCGCGTCGCTGTGGACAATCGCTTCCCCTATTACGTGTACGGCGCGCAGCAGGACAACACGACTGTGGCCATCGCCAGCCGCACCACCGGTCCCGGCATTGACCGGCCCGATTGGTATCCGGTCGGAGGGGGGGAGAGCGGATACGTCATCCCGCATCCTGAGGATCCGAATATCGTCTACGCGGGCAGCTACGGCGGACTCATCACGCGGTACGATCATCGGACGCGACAGGCGCGCAACATCACGGCGTGGCCTCAGACGGCCGTCGGCGAGGCAGCTCGGAACCTGAAATATCGGTTCCAGTGGAACGCGCCAATTCTGGTCTCCCGACATGATCCGAAGGTCATTTATCACGCCGCCCAGGTCTTGCTGCGCTCCACCGATGAGGGGCAGACGTGGCAGGAGATCAGCCCCGATCTCACCCGCAATGACAAGAGCAAGCAGGAGTATTCCGGAGGGCCGATCACCCGCGATAATACGGGCGTGGAGGTCTATGGGACGATCTTCGCGCTGGCCGAGTCGCCGCGTCAGGCGGGTCTGCTCTGGGCCGGGACGGATGATGGTCTGGTCTGGGTGACGCGAAACGGAGGGAAGAACTGGGAGAACGTGACGCCTCGGGAGATGCCCGAATGGGGGACGGTGAATGCCATCGAGGCTTCTCCTCATGATCCGGCCACGGCCTATATCGCCGTGCATCGCTATCGGCTCGACGACTACCGACCCTACATCTTCAAGACGAACGATTACGGGAAGACGTGGCGAAAGATCACGCGCGGCCTGCCCGAAGATACGTTCGTGCGCGTCGTGCGCGAGGATCCGGCTCGGCGCGGTATGCTTTACGCGGGCACGGAGACGGGCGTCTATGTCTCCTTCGACGATGGCGAGACCTGGCAATCGCTGCAGTTGAATCTCCCGGTCGTCCCCGTTCACGATCTCGTCGTCAAGGATAACGATCTGGTGGCCGCGACGCACGGGCGTTCGTTCTGGATCCTGGACGATCTCACGCCGCTGCATCAATTGACAGATGCTGTCGCGCAATCGGACGTCTATCTCTTCAAGCCGCGCGCGGCCTATCGCATGGAGGGGGGAAGCGCCGATATCCCCGGTATGGGGAAGAATCCCCCCAACGGCGTGATCGTCTACTACTACTTCCGGCAGAAACCCTCCGAGGAGGTGAAGCTCGAATTCCTGGACGCTCAGGGACGCCTCATTCGCGCCTTCAGCAGTCGGACGCAGCCCGGCGAGGCCCCGCCGGAGCCGATGGCGGAATTTTTCGGCGCGGGTCCGCGCCAGGAGCGTGTGCCTGCCGAAGCGGGATTGAATCGGTTCGTCTGGGATCTGCGCTATCCTGATCCCGTGCGCGTGCCCGGAGCCGTCACCTGGGGGAGCGCGCGAGGCCCGCGGGTCGTGCCCGGTCTGTACCAGGTTCGTCTCAGTGTCGGAGGGAAGACGCTCACACAGTCCTTCGAGGTGAAGAAGGATCCGCGGCTGGCGACGACTCCGGAGGAATTCCAGGAGCAGCTCGACCTGCTGCTGCAGATCCGGGATAAGATCAGCGAGGTCCATGAGGCCGTCAACCGCATCCGCGATGTGAAGCGTCAACTGAATGAGCTGGGCCGACGCCTGGGCGAGCATCCGCTGGGACGTCCGCTTGCGGAGCACGCACGCACTCTTGTGGAGCGGCTCACGCGCATCGAGGAGGAGTTGATTCAGACGCGGAACGAGAGCCCACAAGATCCGCTTAACTTTCCGCCTAAGCTCAACAATCAACTGATCACGCTCTCGCAAGTTGTGGCGAGCGCCGATGCGCGCCCGACGGCTGCTGCGCGAGCCCGATTCGAGGAGTTGAAGGCTCAGGTCGCGCAGCATCTCGGCGAGCTGCAGCGGGTCCTGGATCGAGACCTGGCCGAGCTGAACACGCGGATGCGCACTCTGGGAATTTCGCCGATTTTCGTCCCCGCCTCCGGGCGCTGAGGCGACCTCGGAGTGAGCGCCGCACCAGAGAGCCTGCCGCAGCAGGCGACAGGGAGTAGCCCGGGGTAGGGCGCAGCGAAACCCTGGGAATCCCGGGCAGGAGGAGGTTTCATTCCGCAAAGAGCCCTCGGAGAGGGCGATAGAGAATAGCCCGGGGTAGGGCGATGGACCCATTTGAGACCGACTCCCATTCTACAAAGAGCCTGCTCTGGTAGGCGACAGAAAATAGCCTGGGGTGAAGCGGTAGCGGAACCCCAGGAAACGGAGTCCCCAATTATCCCCGAGCCCGCGCCAGCGGGCGGCACATCAGGTCAGAAGCCGAACGGTGGGGATAATGCCATTCCCGCATCCCCCGATGTGGTGACCTGGCGTACATGAACCCAACCGGTTGGGTGGCCGTCCGATGTGTCGCCCCCTCCGGGGGCTCTTGAGAAAATTTTGGGCTCGCGGTTTCCTAGGGCTTACGCCCTAGGCTATTCTCTGCCGCCCACTTCGTAGGCTCTATGCGGAATGTCTCGTTCTCCAAATGGGGCTGACGCCCCAGGCTATTTTCTGTCGCCCGCCAGAGGCGGGCTCTTTGTGGAATGGGGGCGTTCTCACGATGAGGCTCGCGCCCCAGGCTCTGTCGCCCCCTTCGTGGGCTTTGTGTGGAAAATGTGTCGTTCGCACAATGGCGTCACGGGCTATTCTCTGTCGCCTGCTCGCGCGGGCCCATTGCGGAGAAGGTTTATGGGGTTCGCGCTCCGGGCCATTTTCTGTCGCCTGTCAGAGGTGAGCTCTTGGCGACGTTCCTCACAGAGCCTGCCGCAGCAGGCAACAGGGAACAGCCTGAAGTGAGAGTCGTGAGTTGCCTTCACGGACTGTCTGTGCTAGCCTTGCTCCTTTGATGGAGGACGCGAAAGCGAGCGGCTATGCCGAGAATTCTCATCACCAATGATGACGGGATTCATTCGGAAGGGATCCGGAAGCTCGAGGAGAAGCTGCGTCAGGTGGGCGATGTCATCGTCGTCGCGCCGTCGCATGAGATGAGCGCAGCCTCGCATGCGCTGACGCTGGGGCGTCCCTTGCGCATCGATCGGATTGACGATCGCCACTTCGCCGTGGATGGAACGCCGGTGGATTGTGTGACGCTCGCCTTGTGCACGATCTTGCGCCAGGCGCCGCCGGACATCATCGTCTCCGGGATCAATCAGGGAGGGAATCTGGGCGACGATGTGCTTTATTCGGGGACGGTGGCCGGAGCCATGGAGGCGCTCGTCTACGGGCTGCCTGGGATCGCTCTGAGCCAGGTCGGACGCGGGGAGGTGGATTTCGAACCGGCAGCGCAATTCGCCGTGAGCCTTGTGCGCAAGGTCCTGGCCCAGGGGCTGCCCGAGCGGACAGTCTTGAACGTGAATGTCCCGCGCGGTCCGATTCGCGGCGTGCGCCTGACGCATCAAGGGACGCGCGTGGCGCGCATTCGCATTCATGAGGGGGTGGATCCGCGCGGGCGCACCTATTACTGGATCGGCGAAGAGCATGCCGAGTGGGACCATGACGAGATGAGCGATTACGAGGCCATTCGAGAGGGCTACATCTCGATCACTCCGCTTCACAACAATATGACGAACTTTCGCGCCCTCGAGGACCTTCGCTCCTGGGTCGCGCTGGCCGATGAACTCTGTCTCCCCGAACCGAAACGGTGATGAGCGCCCCTTGGGCCCTTCATGGAATCGCACGTCGGGTGGGGATCCTAGGGCGCGCTCTCCGGAGGGCCTGGAAACGCCTGATCTCTACGTGCGCGCGCGTCAGCGGATGGTCCAGCGACTGCGAGAGAAAGGGATTCGCGATCCGCGCGTCCTGGAGGCGATGGAACGTGTCCCCCGGCATCTTTTCGTGGAGGAAGCTTTCTGGCCCCGGGCATATGAGGACCATCCGTTGCCGATCGGCTACGGACAGACGATCTCACAACCGTATATGGTCGCGCTGATGACCGAGCTGCTCATGGTCACGCCGGGGAATCGCGTCCTGGAGATCGGCGCCGGATCCGGTTATCAAACGGCCATTCTCGCCACTTTGGGCGCCGAGGTCTACGCCGTCGAGCGCATCCCGGAATTGGCCGCGCGTGCTCAGGCTAAACTCGCCCTGTTGGGGATCACAAACGTCGTCGTCCGCTGTTTCGATGGGACGCTGGGATGGCCGGAGAAAGCCCCTTTCGATGGCATTCTGGTCGCGGCATCCGGCAGGACCGTCCCGCAGCCCTATATTGACCAGCTCGTCATCGGAGGGCGTCTGGTGATGCCCATTGGCGACGAGACGTATCAACGACTTCTGCGCCTGATCAAGGGGGAGCGAGAGAACACGATCGAGTGGCACGGAGGGTGCGTGTTCGTCAAGCTCATCGGTCGGTACGGATGGAAGGAATGAGGGATCCCGAGGAGATCGTCACGGCGGACCAAAGCGCCCATTCCCCGAGGCCGGTTTCTGCGCCTGACGCCTCCCCTCTCTCTCTGCGGGAGCGTTTGGGCTGTGCTCTGGAGCGCTTTCGCACCGGTTTGCGCCGACTCTACGCATGGACGCTTCATTGGGCCGAGACGCCGCAAGCCCCCTGGGCGCTCTTCCTTGTGGCCTTCGTGGAGTCCTCGGTCTTCCCGATCCCTCCGGATGCGCTCTTGATCGCCCTGGTCCTGGCTGCTCCGCGGCGCTTCCTCCGATACGCGTTCGTGTGCACGCTGGGGTCGGTGCTCGGAGGGATACTCGGGTACCTCATCGGCTATGCCTTCATGGAGACGCTCGGATGGCGCATCATTGACTTCTATCACGCCCGCGATCTCTGGGCGGAATTCCAGATGACATACCACACATACGGCTTGATCTTTCTGGCCGTAGCGGCCTTCACGCCCATTCCGTACAAGGTCGCCACGATCGCCTCCGGAGCGACGGAGATCGCTCTGTCGGATTTTGTCCTCATCTCTGCACTCGGGCGCGGAGCGCGTTTCTTTCTGGTCGCCGGTCTGCTCCACCTCTTCGGAGAGCCGATTCGCGCTTTCATCGAGAAGTATTTCGACGTCCTCTCGCTGCTTTTCGTGGTTCTTCTGCTGGGAGGATTTCTCCTTTTGGGATACATCCGCTAGCGGCCCGATCTCCGGGCGGACGCCGAAGGAGATTCTCACGAAGGGCTCGAAGCCGCTTCTACAGATTTCCGCATGAGGAAGGCGTCCGTCTCGCCTAGGTAATATCCCTTCAATCGGGCGAGCACGGCGTACCCATGCTTTTGATAGAACCGGATGGCGCGAGCATTATCCACGGCCGTTTCCAGAAGGATAGCGCGGGCTCCGGCGCGGCGAAGTCGTCGTTCGGCCTCCTGAAGCAGGAGGCTCCCGATGCCGCGCCCCTGCCAGTCGGGATGGACATCGAGAGTCACGATGTGTCCGACCCGAGCCTTCGGGCTCCGAAAGAAAGCGCGCCTTGACAGCTCGCGTTCGACTTCCAGACGCGCGATGACAAATCCGACGATTCCCGGCCCGGGCTCTTCCGCAATCAAGGCGAAAGCCCGACGATCTGCCAGAAACAGATACATCTCGCGGGCCGTATACGCGATGCCCGGAGGGAAGCAGAGGCGATCGATCTCGCACAGGCGGGGGAAATCTTCCGGTCGGTAATCCCGCAGGATCATCGGTAGAGTCCGGACGCGCTGAGATATCGGGCGACGGCCTCCGGGACGAGCCCTGCGATCGGCTCTCCCGCGCGGAGGCGTCGTCGCACCTCCGTCGCTGAGATCGTCTTCACCTCCTCGGGAAGCTCCAGGCACTGCACGCGCTCGCGAAAGCGCGCGCTCTCTCGGTCGAAAAGGCGCTCAAGATCCGAGCAAGTGAGTCCTCCCCGGGGGGCGACGATCAGGCGGCTCGCCGAGAAGAGGTCTTCCAGAACGGCGATCCGATCCGAATAGGGCTTGTAGTAGCGGCCCAGATAGCGCCCCTCTCGATCCAGAATGCGCTCAAGCGTGTCTGAGCCGACCAGGAAAAAGATCTCGGCCGATTCGTAAGAGCTTCGCAGAGGCAGCAGAAGATCGGCGAAGAAGGGATGGCTGGCCAGGCCGATCGCCATATCCGGATCATCTTCGAAAGCGGCCACGAGCATGGCGGCTCGGTCTTCGAGCGGCGCTTCGTACGCGCGCTTATCAGCATTGGTGAGCGTGAGCAGGAGCGCGATCTCATCCAGGTGAAAGCGCTCGCGCGCTCGCGCGACGATCTCGCCGTGGGCGCGCGTGGGGGGATTGAACGAGGCGGAGAAGACGCCCAGCCGCAGAGGCGTCCTCTCGACCGCTCCTCGTGCACGATGAATCCACAGGAGGGTCGGAGAGCTAGCGCAGGAGAGTGCGGCAATCGCTTCTCGAATACGGGTCTTCAGGGCTTGCATATCCGGCGTCTTCATCTTCGCGCTCGCTGTCACGGATCTCAGCAGACATTATATCACGGGCGTTGACTCCCGGCTTGGAGGACCCAGGGCCCCCTGGTACAATGAAAGCGAGATGGGTCGCATCCCGATCATCGGAGGAAGTGAGCGGAAAGATGGTGAAGCCACGCATGGAGAGGGATCTCATCACGGTTGACGAATTCCTTGCCCTCGTCCCCGAAGGGCAGAAGGCCGATCTGATCGAAGGGGTGATTTATATAGCGTCTCCGGATGCGTTCCGAAACGACCAGATCGCCGGGTTCGTGAGGTTCCTCATGCAGGGCTTTGCGGACGTGAAGGGGATGGGCAGGGTCTTCGGCTCACGCTTCGCTTTTCAGTTAAGCGAATGGCGAGCTCCAGAGCCGGATATCGCTTTCGTTTCCACGGAGCGATTGTCGCTCGTTCAGGAAACGCGCATGGTGGGTGCTCCGGACATCGCGGTCGAGATCGTCTCGCGCGAGAGCCGCTATCGCGATTATTTCGAGAAGAAGCGGCTCTATGAAGAGGGGGGGCGGGAGTACTGGATTATTGATCCGCTTCAGGAACGGGCCGAGTTCTACCGATTGAGCGAGGGGCGATATGCCCTCGTCCCCCTTGAGCGGAACCGCATCTTCTGTTCGCGGGTGCTGGAAGGATTTTGGCTCGATGTGGACTGGCTCTTCGCGGATCCTCTCCCTTCCGCCTACGAGACGCTTCAGAGGATTCTCGGGGGGCTTCCGGCCTCCCCATGAAGGTGCGCCCCCTGGACCTGAGAGCCACGCGATCGCGCCCTCAGGAGCGAGCCGATTTCTTGGACGTTTTGGTCTTGCCTCGCACCAGGCGCTTGAGTTCGGCCATGAATTCGGAGACGTCCTGGAATTCCAGATAGACCGAAGCGAAGCGCACGTACGCGACCTTATCCAGCTCTTTGAGCCGTCGCATGATCAGCTCGCCGATCTTCTGGGTCGGGCGTTCGCGATCCGGAGAGGTGCGCACGTAAGATTCGACAGCATCCACAATGGCTTCGATCTTTGCCATCGGGATGGGGCGCTTCTCGCACGCTTTGAGGATCCCGGCGAGGACCTTCTGGCGATCGAAGGGCTCTCGCCGTCCGTCCTTCTTGATGACCATGTAGGGGATTTCGTCAATGCGCTCGTAGCTGGTGAAGCGACGGCCACACTTGAGGCATTCGCGACGGCGCCGGATGGAGTCGCCTTCGCGCGACTCTCGCGAATCCACGACGCGATCTTCGAAATGTCCGCAGAAAGGGCACTTCATAGGCGACTTCCTGCTGTGGGCGAGATCCCCATTTCCGGAGATGGGGGAGAGAGCTGCGGCCAGGGGGAATGTGAGAGAAGGCCTTCGGCTATCGCGGTTTCGCGCCGGGCCACACGGGAGAATCTCCCTAAAAGCCCCGTGGCCACAAGCGACCAGAGCATGGGCCTCAGCCTTTGCGCTCTCATCGTCCCCTCGAAGGCAGCCGAGGCTAAAGGCTACCCGAATGGCATCGGGGGGTCAAGCGCGATTTCCACCCACCGGGCAGGGATCGGAAGGCATTGCCTCTTTCGCCGATTCGTTGACAGACGGTGAGAAAAGCCGTAAGATAATGCCGATGTGAGGGATCGTGGCGATGACGAAAGCGGATATTGCGCGCGCGGTGTACAATCGGCATGGGGGTCTTTCGACGCGCGAGGCGACGGCTCTGGTGGACCTGATTTTGGAGATCATCAAGCAGCGGCTGGCCCAGGGACATCGCGTCTGCCTAGGACGCGTCGGGGTTATGGAGGTCGTCGAGCGCACGTCGCGTCGGGGGCGTCCTCCTTCGGGGGGGAAGAAACCCGCCACGCGCGTTTTGATCTTTCGACCGGCCCGAGCATTACGGGCCTGAAAGGAGTCTTCAAGGGGAGAGCCTTCAGAAAAGGCTCCCCCCACAAGGCAGAGGAAGCCGTATATGCAGCCCGGAAAAGCTATTCCGGATAAGCTCTACTTCAAAATCGGCGAGGTGTGCGAGATCACCGGTGTTCAACCCCATGTCTTGCGCTATTGGGAGACGGAGTTCCCGCAACTGGCTCCGGAGAAGAATCGCGCCGGACAGAGGGTCTACAAGCGGCGGGATATCGAGTTGATCCTCAAGATCAAGAAGCTCCTCTATGAAGACAAGTTCACCATCGCGGGAGCGCGCAAGCGTCTGGCTGCCGAGTCGCGCTTCCGGCTCCTCCCTTCGGAGACCCCTTCGGAAGGGGCCGAGACCTCCGGCGACGCTCCGGTTCCTCCTTCGATCTCCCCGCGGGTGTATCAGGTCATCGCGCAGGTCCGGCGCGGACTGGAAGAGCTGTTGGCCATGTTGAATCAAAATGATATAATGACTTCTCCGAAGAAGTGAGATCGGTCGGGACGTGGCGCAGCCTGGTTAGCGCGCTTGCTTGGGGTGCAAGAGGTCGCCGGTTCAAATCCGGCCGTCCCGACCATGTCCGTCATTCCCGGGTGACGAACTCTCGCTCCAGAGCTTCGAGCGTCTCCACGATTCCCGTGTAAGCCAGCTCCGTGTGCGAGGCCATCGTCGGCCCGATGAAACCCTGACGGCGCCATTCGTCGGCCTTGGCTTGCACCTTCAACCGCGTCTGATCCCACACGGGCCCTCCGAACATATCCACGCATTCTTCGGCGAATCGTCCTTCGGCATCCATGGAGAAGGCCAGACAGGAGACGATGGGCAGGCAGAAGGGACCAGTCACCGGCGTGTTGATGGGAACGGGCATCAGCGGCATCACATGAGAGCCTCGGGCATCGCCGGCGACGAAATGCCCAAGCAAGAAAGGCTCCACGATCTCCTCCGGTGCCGGAAAGATGCCTTGCGTGCGGACGATCGCCACCGGATCGTCCTTGCCCGTATATCGGCCGGCAATGTTGTGAAGGCGCGTGGCCGAGACCGAGACGATCTGCTCATCAGGCTTGTAGCGCGAGTGGATCGCTTCGACAGCAAACCGGTCCGGATTCTGAAGGAGCGTGGCGACATCCCAGATCCGTTCGGGAACGTCGAGCCGGATGATCCGGTCCTTATCCTTGGCGTCCATGTCAATGATCGTGAAAGTGAAGCCGCGATGCATCTTCGGGTTCAGGAGCAACCCCCCGTTGTGCATGGGATCGCAGAAGGCCGCGTAGAGGGGATAGTTGTACGCTCCCGGGCTGCATTTATCGGCGGCGAACACAAGGAAAGCTTCCGCGGGGCGATCCTTACTGTTCGGGTCGCGCTCGAATTCGATCTCGGCGACGGCGGGACCGGCTCCCCGAATGTTTCCCGAAGGAGCGTCTACCAGAAGATCTTGCCCGGCTCCATAGAGTCCCTGTTTTCGAGCCACCTCCGTGGCGGCCAGAAAACATTCCCACGCGAAACGGTGTACGGTCGGTGCTCCGACCCCATGCGTGTGACTCATGATGAGCGCGATGTCATCCCCTGTGAAGGTGACAAGCCCATCCAGAAGCAATCCCTGTCGCCCCGAGCAGGCCGATTGAACCCTCTCGCGCACGACGTGAAGCATGCGTTCAGAAGGACGCGTATGTCCTCCGATGGAACCGACATCCGCCTTGATCACAGAAAGCGTGACTTTCATAGTCCTCCCCCCTTTTGAGACATTCGCCCAATCTCCGACCTCCTCTCTCACAAGCTGGGACACAATTATACCATCGAGGGGGCCTCGGAAGAACGCGCCCACGGGACTGTCCGAAAAGCCCTCTGCGCGCATGGCTTCGCGCCACAAGTTTATTGGTGGGGTGCCGCTCGTTCAGAGCCGGAACCGTTTCTCAGGCGGTTGTTCCCGGGTCAGCTCTCGCAGCAACTGCTGGGCGCGCTCCTGTTCGCGTTGGCGGCTCTCCGGATCCAGCTCGAAATGGACGCGCAGATGATCGCCGGCTCGCGCGCCCGGCGGCAGATACCGAAGCGGGATGTCGAAGCGAACGCGATCGTCTTCGTAGAGGTAACACACGGCCACGTCGTCCTCGATGCGATCAATGACGAGCTTCATGGGCTCCTCCTCGTGTGCGGAAAGGCCGAGCCCGTATGGCCGGCCACCTTCGGGAGAGCGTCGGCAGCTCTCTCAGGCGTCCAGGAGGTCGCGCGCGAGGATCCCTGCGGGATCGGAGGCGGGATGGGAAGCTCTTGCAGGAGCCTCGGCCAGTGATCGCCGGATCGCTTGGACTCTCCATCCCGGGGTTCTCGCGCGGAGCGTTCGGGAAGAGCGCGCTCGGCGTCCGCGCGGAAGCGGGGGCGACGTCCGCGCCACAGCTCTTCGGCCGTCACAGCGCGTTCGGTCTGAACCTCGATGCGGCGTCCATCGCTTCGGAGCACGATCTCGCCCTCCAGATCCGTGCGGTGCACCTGGCGCACCCAGTGGCGGAGCCGATCCAGTGTCTCTTGCGCCGGATGGCCGTAGTCGTTCTCCGCGCCGCAGGAGATGATCGCGATCTCCGGGCGCACGCGCTCCAGAAACGGTCGCGTCGTGGAATGGCGAGATCCATGATGAGCGACCTTCAGCACGCGCGCGGTGAGGGGCGCGTCCTGCTCGATCAAGCGTTCTTCGGTCTCGCGCTCGCTGTCTCCGGTCAGGAGCATCGAGAAGGCGCCATAGGAGAGGCGCGCGACGATCGAATTGGCGTTCTCATCGCTGCGCGTCCCCTGAAGACGGGGAGAAGAGGGGGCCAGGATCGAGAGCGTCACGCCCGTTCCGATCTCGAATTCCTGTCCCGCTTCGGCGATCACAAAGCGAATGCCTCGGGCGCGAATCGTCTCGAGCAGGCGCGTATATGTGCGCGTCGGATAGGGCTGCCCGCTGTCCAGAAACATCCGGACGGGAACGGTTTCAAGCACCGACACCATGCCGCCGATATGATCCGCGTGCGGATGCGTGGCGATGACCAGATCCAGTTGCGTGACCCCGTACCGAGCGAGCGCCTCGCGCACGCGCTCGGCGGCTTCCGGCGGACCGGCATCCACGAGCACGGCCTTGCGCTCCGGGGTGAGGATGAGGAAACTGTCCCCTTGTCCTACATCGAGGGCGATGATGGTCAGCTCGCCCGGAGAGGGAGGAGGCGGACGCCGTCCGATCTCGAAGAAGTGAAGCAGAAGCGCCGCGGCCAGAAGCGCACTGCCCAGCAGAAGAAGCGAGAGCGTTCGCCGCGAGCGTCGTCCTCCTGTCCTGTGGTGTCGTCGCCCCATGGTCGTTCACTCGGTCAGCCGGAGGAGCGATCGCGCGCCAAGAGAGCGGGCGCGCCGGTCGCACTCATGGGGCGAGCAACATCGCGCGGGTGATATTCCGGGTCAATCTCGGTCGGATAGCGGCCCGTATAGCAAGCTGTGCAGTAGCGCGTGTCTTCCGGATCGCCGCAGGCCTCCAGCAGTGCGGCGTAGCTCAGGTAGTCGAGGCTGTCGGCTCCCAGAAAGCGGCGGATCTCTTCCAGGGACATCTGCGCGGCGATCAGCTCATCCCGATGTGGGGTATCAATGCCGTAGTAGCAGGGAGCGATCGTCGGGGGGCAACTGACGCGCACGTGGATTTCGCGGGCTCCTGCGGAGCGGATCATCTGCACGATCTCGCGGCTCGTCGTGCCGCGCACGATCGAATCGTCCACCAGGACGACGCGCCGATCCTCGAGCAGCTCCCGCACGGGATTGAGCTTGACCTTCACGCGCAGGTTCCGGATCGCTGCGCGCGGCTCGATGAACGTGCGTCCGACGTAGTGGTTGCGCACCAGACCGAAGACGAGCGGGATTCCCGATTCCATCGAGTAGCCGATGGCCGCCGCCACGCCCGAATCCGGGACCGGGACGACGATGTCGGCCGCGGCCGGATGTTCGCGCGCCAGAAGGCGCCCCAGGAGATATCGGGAGCGACTCACGGGCCGCCCGAAGACGATGCTGTCCGGGCGCGAGAAGTACACATGCTCGAAGATGCATTGCGTCGGACGGCACCGGGGGAAGGGGAAGAGCGAGCGCATGCCGGTCGCTTCGACAAGGAGCATCTCTCCCGGCTCCACATCGCGCACAAGCGATGCCCCAATCAGATCGAAGGCGCAGCTTTCGGAGGCGAAGACGATCGCCCCATTGAGTGTCCCCAGCAGAAGCGGCCGAAAGCCGCGCGGATCGCGCACGGCGATCAGCGCGCGGGGAGTCGCAAAGAGCATCGAATATGCTCCCTCCAGGTGCGCCAGGGCTTCGGTGATCGCCCTGATCAGGTCGGGAGCGCGCGAGCGCGCGATCAGATGCAGCACGACCTCCGTATCGCTGGTGGATTGAAAGATCGCTCCCTGGCGCTCCAGCTCCTGCCGCACGCGCAAGGCCCGGGGTATGTTCCCGTTATGGCAGACGGCGATCTGCCCTCCATGGAAGCTGACCAGCAGAGGTTGCGCTTCGCGAAGGCTCACATCTCCCGCAGTCGAATACCGCACGTGCCCGATGGCCAGACGTCCCGGCAGCTCGGCGAACGTCTCCTCGCGAAAGACCTCACTCACATGCCCCATGCCACGCACGACATGGAGCCGCTCCCCGTCCGATGTCGCGATGCCCGCCGATTCCTGCCCCCGATGCTGCAGAGCGTAGAGCCCATAGTAGGTCAGCCGCGCCGCTTCCTCATGGTCGAAGATACCGAAGACGCCGCAGGCTTCGCGGAGCTTGTCCTGGTTTCCGGTCATCTCCTAGGCTCTTGCTTTTATTACAGACGCCCGGAAAAGTCAATGCCGAAGTTCCCGAGGCGCAACAAGCGATGCCTCAGATCCCCGAGAATGCGCGCAGCGGAGAATCGCCTGGAGAATCGCCCAAGCGTGAGCAGCCACGCTGTAGCGGCGCACGGCAGCCTCTCGGGCCGCTCGTCCCATCTGCTGTCGCAACTCGGGATCCTGCAGGAGCCGCCGCAATCGGTCGTACCATTGCTCCGGCGAGCGAACGAGAAACCCGGTGACCCCATCCTCGATGATCTCGGTGACCGCGCCCACGGCCGAGGCGACCGTCGGGATGCCCACGGCCATGTACTGGATTGCCTTCAGGCCTGATTTCCCGAAGGCCCACGGGTCTTCCCCAAGGGGATACAGGCCGATGTCCAGCGAGCGAAAATCCTCGACCTCTCGCGCCAGCTCCCAGCGGAGATTCTCGACCTGGACCGTGCGCAATCGAACGGGTTCAGTGCCTCCGACCAAGCGCACGCGAAAGGTGAAGTCTCGCCCTAACTCCTCCAGTATGGGCAGAAGCGGCTTCACGTATCGAAATGTCGAATGCGTGCCGATCCACCCGATCACCGGAGGATCCGAAGGTGTCTCCCTGGGTGTGAACTGATCCGTGTCCACGATCGTCGGCAGAAGAAGGACCTCCTTGCCGCGCTCTCGCGTATACTGGGCGATGAAGCGGTTTCCCGCGATGACCAGCGTCGCCCACGCCAGGAGGCGATCCGTTTTGCCGAACCATTTGAGAGGGCGAATCCAGGGTCCGTATGTGGGGCTCACGTAGGGGATGAAGGTCGCATCGTCCAGATCCAGCAGGATCGGCTTGCGCAGGACCCGGGCGATGAACCACTCCAGAACCGGCGGCCCCGCCGGAGCGGCCTCGCGCTGAATCCAGACGACGTCCGATCGCGCAGCCCGGAGCAGCGCGCGCGGACTCCGCACAAGAGCGCTCGCGACCCCCAGAAGCTTCTCCCGCAGATGCCCGCGTTCGTAGAGCACGGCGAAGGTCTCGCGCGAGAGAAAAGAATGGAGCACACACTCGATCCCCTCGCGCGCGAGCCATCGCTCGTACTGCGCGACGCGATAGCGAGTCGCGGCCGCTTCGATCGGATAGGAAGCCAGAGCGAGAACCCGAATCCGCCTCATCCGCGAATCACAGCCGGCACCTCTTCCCCGTGTCCTTCCTCTCGGCCGGCTGCGCGAGAGAGCCTCTGCCGCTGCCAGCCGGCAACGATGAAGATGAAGAGGAAGACCAGAATTTGCGCCCGTTGACGATAGGCTGTCCCCACATTGCCTTGAAAGAGGGCATACAGCAGCGTCAGGCTGCCCACAAAAAGCAGGATCGCGAACGTATCGGCCAGCTTCCTCCGCACAGCGAACACAATCCCTCGCAGGAGATAGGGGAGCATCCCCCACCAGAGGAGCATCTCCGGCAGCGTGATCGCCTGACGCACGTTCGCGACCGACCAGGGGAAGGGGGCCAGAAAGAGATAGATCAACCCGATCGGGAGGAAACGCAAGGCTCCGCCCAGGGTGGAGACATCCGCCTCCGGCGCGTACCCGGATTGCGCGAATCGCGCCAGCTTCGTTCGAGAGAGGTGAATCTGCTCCAAGACGTTCTCGATCGAAAGATCCTGAAGCTCCCGCTCTAGGAAGCCCGTGGTGCTCAAGATGAGCAAGAAGGCCAGAACGAGAACCGAATGCACAAGAAGCCCCGTCGGACGCTTGTACCCGATGAAGGAGAGAAGCGCCGCGAGCGCGACGACGTAGAAAACATAATTGCGCAGCGGATGCAGAGCGAGCAGGGCGATCAGAAAGAGCCCGAAGTGAAGAAGGGAGAATCTTCGGTGCAGGATCAGGACGGCGCGGATGGAGAGAAGCGTGCAGAAGATCACCAGAGCATCTTTCAAAAGCTGCGCCGACCAGAGAACAAGCGAGGGGAAGCAGGCGGTCAACAGGGCGGCTCCGCGCGCGACATGCCGGTCGAAGGTCAGGGCGGCGATCCGATACACAAGAAGAGCATGGCAGGCCCCGAGGACGCAGTTGACGAGAACACCAAGGAAAGGCGCATGCCCGAAGACGAAGTAGAAAGCGGCGACGACGTAGAAGTATCCGGGCTGGCCGGCCGGTCGAACGGAAAAGGCCGACTCGCCCGACCAGAAACGGGCGATCGCCCACCCCACCCAATCGTAAGTCTGCGCATCTCCTCCGAAGAACTCTTCGAGCCCTAAAAGCGCAATGAGCGAGGCGACAGCCACGCGCAGGCCAAGCCCCAGAAGGAAGATGCGCCAGAGGAACCGGCGCTCTTCTCCAAGATCGGTCGTGGCACTTTTTTCCGCAGCGCGTTCCATGAGCTTTAAACGAGCGAGAACGACGCGCCCTCTCGATCGCAGAACTCGCGGAACCAGAGTTCGAGCATGATCAGTGTCCAGAGGGGCGTCGAGAAGTCCGCGCGTCCTTCCGAGTGCGCATGCCAGAGAGCGCGCACGACGTCGGGGCGAAAGAGGCCACGCCGCTGCGCTCGCTCCGAGAGCAATGCGTCGCGCGCCAGCTCGCGCCACGGGTGGCGCAGCCATCGCGCGATCGGGACACCAAACCCCTGCTTGCGCCGCGCCAGAGTCTCCGGAGGCAAAAGCCCGCGCAGAGCGCGCCGCAGGAGATACTTCCCCCGATTCCCTCGCAGCTTGAGGGCATCGGGCAGGCGCGCTTCCCATTCCAACAGCAGATGGTCCAGAAGCGGTGCGCGCGCCTCCAGCCCGTGAGCCATCGTCGCGATGTCCATCTTCACAAGCAGATCGTTCGGCAGGTACGTGAGCGCGTCCGTCCGCAAAAGCGCATCCAGAAGCGAGCCCTCGGCCTCCAGCTCTTGCTCCAGCAGTCGTTCGGGGCGGAGCGTCTCCGTCAGCCGACGGAACGTCTCGCTATACAGCTCTCGCCGCAGCTCTTCCGGACAGGTGCTCATCCAGCGGGCATATCGCTGGGGGCGAGGAAGCGCGGCAGCCGTCAGAAAGCGCTCCAGGCGATTCAGCCGACGGTGATCCGTCGCCGATCGCCCCAGCAGGGAGCGTCCTGTTCTCCAGGCCGCGCGCGCGACCCTCCAGGAAAGAGGGGGAAGTCGTTCGGCCCAGCGCATCGCTCGGTAGCGGTCATATCCGGCCAGCCCCTCATCCCCCCCATCGCCCGTCAGAACGACAGTGACGGAAGCGCGCGCGAGCCGAGCCAGGCTGTACGTCGGAATGGCCGAGGAATCGGCGAAAGGTTCTCCGTAGCGCCGCACAAGCGCAGGGAGCAGGTCAGCCACATGCGGTCCGATGAGGATCTCATGATGTTCGGTCCCCAAGTGGGAAGCGACGCGCCGCGCTTCGTCAAGCTCGTTATATTCCGGCTCCTCGAAGCCGAGGGAGAACGTCTTCACCGGGCGAGCACTCGCTTCGCTCATCAGAGCGACGACTGTCGAGGAATCGAGCCCGCCGCTCAGGAAGGCTCCCACGGGAACATCGCTCTGCAAGCGCAGGCGCACGGACTCGCGCACGCGCGCGAGCCAGTGCTCGGCAGCCTCCTGCGGGCTCACGCGCAGTTTCGGCGAGAACTCCAGCCTCCAGTAAGGCGCGATCGCGATCTCCCCGGCGCGCCAGAGGAGCCAGTGTCCGGGCTCCAGTTTCCAAATCGCGCGAAAAGCCGTCGCCGGAGCCGGGATGTAACCGAGGGCCAGATAGACATCGAGAGCCTCCCAGGCGACATCGCGGGAGATCCAGGGATGTTGCAGCAGCGCTTCGAACTCCGAAGCGAAGACGAGCGCTCCCCCGACGCGCGCATAAAGGAGCGGTTTCTCCCCCACGCGATCGCGCGCCAGAAGAAGCTGGCGTTGTTCCCCATCCCACAGGGCGAAGGCGAACATCCCGCGCAGTCGGGTGAGGCTCTTCAGGCCGTACTGCTCGTACGCGTGAACGATAACCTCCGTGTCGCTCTCGGTCGCGAAGCGATGACCCTGCTCCTGCAACTGCCGGCGCAGGTCGCGGTAGTTGTAGATCTCCCCGTTGTGCACGACCCAGATCGTCCCACGCTCGTTGGTGATCGGTTGGCGCCCTCCCTCAGGATCTATGACCCGGAGGCGGCGCACGCCGAGCCCGACGTTGCTCTCCACGAAATATCCTTCTTCATCCGGTCCGCGATGGGCGAGCCGGTCGCACATCCGCCGAAGCGTCTGGACGTCTACGGGAGTGCCGCCCGTATTTACGATTCCCGCGATCCCGCACATGAGAGCGCTGCGATGATCTCACGAGCCCGCGCGCGCGCCCACGCATCTGCCTGAAGGACATCTTCCAGCGCGCGAGGTTCCTGAGGATCGTGTTCGTGCATCACCCGTTCGATGATCGTGGCGATGGCCGTGAAGGGGATGCGTTCTTCGAGAAAAGCGTACACGGCCACCTCATTGGCCGCGTTGAGAACGGCGGGCATTGTTCCTCCCCGATGCAGGGCTTCATAGGCCAGGCGCACGCACGGGAAGCGTTCCAGATCGGGGGGGTGAAACTCCAGGTGCCGGGTCGAGGAGAAATCCAACCGCGGCAGCGGCGTCGGTCGCCGCTCCGGATACGTGAGCGCATACTGGATGGCGTAGCGCATATCGGTTGGCCCAAGCTGAGCCAGAATGGAGCCATCTACCAGCTCAACCATCGAGTGAACGACCGATTGCGGGTGGATGAGAATCTCGATCTGCTCCGGAGCGAATCCGAAGAGCCAGTGCGCCTCAATGACTTCCAGCCCTTTGTTCATGAGCGTGGCCGAATCAATGGTGATCTTGGGCCCCATGCGCCAGGTGGGATGCTGAAGGGCTTGTTCGGGGGTGACGCGCGCCAGTTCCTGGGCCGGCAACGTGCGGAACGGTCCGCCGGAGGCCGTGAGGATCAGGCGCGCGACTTCTTGAGGAGCGACCCCTCGAAGACACTGGTGCAGGGCGTTGTGCTCGCTATCGACAGGAAGGATTTCGGCTCCGGTCGCCGCCGCCTTCTCCCTCATGAGGCGGCCCGCCATCACGAGCGTCTCCTTATTGGCCAGGGCCACGCGTTTCCCCTGCTCCAGAGCGCAGTAGGTGGGCAGCAGTCCTACGGCTCCTACTGTGGCCACAAGCACGATATCCACATCCGGCGCCGTCGCCAGGGCGATGAGCCCCTCTGTCCCCGACACGATGTGAGGGAGCGATCGAAGACCCCGCCGTCGCAACTCGGCCTCTAGCTCCGCCGCTGCCTCCGCCGTCGCCACCGAGACCAGGCGCGGGGAGAATCGCACGATCTGATCAGCCAAACGCTGGACCTCCCGACGCGCGGCCAGCCCGACCACGCAGAAGCCCTCCAGCTTCTCCAGCAGCGAGAGCGCGCTCATGCCGATCGAACCTGTGGAGCCCAAAATGGTCACGCGTTTCATCGTCGTTCTGACGCTCTCCTCACTCGTGAAATGGGCAGGTCCACACGCTCTTCATAATAGGAAAAGTCGGCTGTAGATGTAAATGATCGGCGCGTTGAAGAGGATGCTGTCGGCGCGATCCAGAACCCCCCCGTGCCCCGGGAGCACGCGCCCGGCATCTTTGAGATTCGATCCCCGTTTGAGCATGGATTCAACCAGATCGCCGATCTGCCCGATCCCGTTCAGGATGACAGCCAGTCCCAGCGCGTGTCCGAGAGGCAGCTCCTGAAAGAATCCGAATCTCCCGCCCAGCGCGGCCAGCAGGCTTCCCAGAAATCCTCCCACAGCTCCCTCGATCGTTTTGCCGGGACTCACGCGCGGAGCGAGCCGATGCCGTCCGAACGCGCGCCCGATATAGTAGGCTGCCGTGTCTCCGGCGAAGATGATGAGGAAAAAGAGCGAGAGCACCCGAGCCGCCCGCGTCGCTTCCAGATCCATTCGCAGCAGAATGAGGAATCCCAGGCACACGGCCACATAGAGCACGCCGGTGACGGTCACAGCGCTCTCGATGAGGACCTTCTCGAAGCTCGAAGCGCGAAACAGCTCACGCACGAGCGTGAGCGCCAGAAGAAGCAGAAGGCTTCCCACGATCAAAAGTCCGTCTCGCTGGTGAAATCCCACGAGCACAACAAGAGCCATCGCATAGCCGAGCTCGCGGTTGCAGCGACATCCCACGCGTTCGGCCAGGGCGTAGAATTCGTGCAAGCCGAGCACCGTGCCGACGACGACCCATCCGATGAGGTAGTACGGGGTGGACGCCCAGAGCGCGAAAATAAAGAAGGGGAGCAGAACAACAGCCGTGAGCACGCGCTTCATATGCTCTCCTCTTGCTGCGCGGACCGTTCTCCTGTGGCCCTTCCCTTCATCCGGGGACCGCTCACAAGGGGACGGGAGCGGGATGCGCCGGGACGCCCAGCCCTCCATAGCGGCGCTCGCGCTTCTGGTATTCGATCACGGCCTGCAGGAAATGCGCGGGGCGAAAGTCGGGCCATAGCGTCTCGGTCACGTAGAGTTCCGTGTACGCGATCTGCCAGAGCAGGAAGTTGCTCACGCGCATTTCCCCACTTGTGCGAATCAGAAGATCGGGATCGGGGAGATCAGCCGTCCAGAGGTATCGCGCGATCAGCTCTTCGGTGATCTCCTCGGGCGCCAGCTCGCGCGCGCGAGCTTCGCTGTAGAGGCGGCGAAAGGCATCCACCAGCTCGGCGCGTCCGCTGTAGTTGAGGGCGACGACCAGTTGCATGCGCCGGTTCGCGGCTGTCTCGGCCATGGCCCGATGCAGCTCTTCGCAAATCGTCCTCTCCAACTGCTGCCATCTCCCGATGACGCGCAGGCGGATGTCATGGCGTTTGAGCGTCTCCAGCTCCTTTCGGAGGAATTCCTTGAGCAGACTCATGAGGGCTTCGATCTCCTCCTGCGGTCGCTTCCAATTCTCGGTCGAGAACGCATAGAGCGTCAGCACAGGAATACCCAGCCGCGCGGCTGTCTCCACGATCCGACGGGCGGCTCGGGCTCCCGCGCGATGCCCGACAACGCGCGGCTTGCGCCGCCGCAGGGCCCATCGCCCGTTCCCATCCATGATGATGGCGACATGCTGGGGGAGACGCTCCGGATGAATCTGCGTGAGCAGAAGCGCTTCGCGCGAACCCGGCTTGATGAAGCCCTCGAACTGCTTCTGAAGCTCGTCCATCGAATCGTCCCTGAGGAGCTCGCGCGAGACCTCGCTCCTCGGCTGAGGGTCTCACGTGATGCTCCCATGCGGTACGCGGCCCGGCATGTTCTCAACGGACCTCGGCCTAATCTTAGTAGTGCACGCGAACGAGCGTCAAGCCTTTAGCCGGAAAGGTCGGGCCCGCCTGTCGCCGATCGCGCGCGCGCAGGATGCGCTCCATGTCGGAAGCGCCCCATCGTCCGCGTCCGATCTCGCACAGTGTCCCCATAAGTGTGCGCACCATGTAGCGGAGAAAGCCGTCGGCCGTGATCTCCAGACGCACCAGATCCCCCTCCTGCCACAAGTGCGCCTGGTAGACGCGCCGCACCGTCGTCTTGCCCGGGCGCTCGCGCGTGCCGAAGGACGCGAAATCGTGCTCTCCCAGGACCATCTCCAGAGCGCGCTGCATGGCCGCCAGATCCAGCGGGAAAGGGAAATGGTGCGCGTACCGATGGAGGAAGGGGCTGAGCACGGGCCCTGTGCAGAGGGTATACCGATAGGTCTTGGAGAGGGCGCTATAGCGCGCGTGAAAATCCGGGGGGACGAACTCTACATGCATGACGCGCACATCGGGGGGCAATGTCGCATTGAGCGCGCGCTGCAACTCCTCTTCTCTCATCGGGCGGGCGAGCCAGAAGCTGGCGACCTGCCCTTCGGCGTGCACTCCGCTATCGGTGCGTCCGGCTCCATGTACGGTCACTTCGCGATGATCCAGGCGCGAGAGCACCGCCTGGAGGACACCTTGCACCGTTCGCGCGCCCGGCTGAATCTGCCACCCCTGAAAATCCGTCCCGTCGTATTGCAGCAGAAGTTTCACATTGCGCACGCGCTCTCCTCCGAGGCCATCGGAAATCCGGAGCAGAGGGCCGCTTCAAGCGCACTCGGGACTCTCGGAGAGGTATCGGCTGCCCGGCGTCGTCAGGGGCAAGCCGGCCGCGCAGAGGGGGCATTCATCGGGCGGATACGCGGGCACGTCCATGCGCAGGAGCGCTCGAAATGGCACGCCGAAATAGAGCGCTCGCCCACTGCGATCGATCAGGGCACCCACGCCGACGACTTCGGCTCCGGCCTCGCGCGCCAGTTCGATCACTTCCAGGGTCGAGCGCCCGGTCGTAATGACGTCCTCGACGACCAGAACGCGCTCACCGGACACAAGAGCGAAACCCCGACGCAGACGAAATCGTCCCTCCTCGCGTTCGGCGAAGATCGCGCGCGCCCGCAGATGACGTGCGACTTCATGAGCCAGGAGAATCCCGCCGATGGCCGGGGCGAGGACCGTCTGAACGGACTGGTCGGCGAAGGCCTCGGCCAGTTGCGCTCCCAACCGCGTCGCGATCTCCGGATACTGGAGCACGAGCGCGCACTGAATGTAGCGCGCGCTGTGAAGCCCCGAAGAGAGCCGGAAATGACCCTCCTGCAGTGCTCCGGCTTCTCGAAAGAGCTGTCCGATGTCCTCAGCGCTCATCCTTCTTCCTCCTTTGCCCAAGGAGAGCCGGACTCTTCCGATTCGGTGGTTCCGGCGTTCTGTTCTGCCTCCTGAGTCTCAGCAGACCGCCCCGCCAAGCGGAGGAGCCACTCAGAGGGCTTCATGTGCGGGGCCGGACGCAGGTGCTGGGCCAGTCGCTCCGAGAGTCCTGCGAGCAGCAAGGCCACGTCCTGTTCCGGGGAGCGAACGGCCGAGCGCCCCGAAGGCTCCGCGCGCTGTCGAATTGCTTTCTGATAAGCTGCCGTGGCCCCTTCGAGGTCTCCCTTGATGTAGAGCATGCGTCCCAGTTCGTTGTAAGCTTCGGCGAAGACCCCCTGCCTTTGGGCGATCGCCGTCTGGAAGGCTTCGATGGCCTGGGTGATCTCCCCTCGGCGGGCGTGCACGCGCCCCTTGTGATAATAGGCTTCGGGAAAACCCTCCCGACTGGATTTGATGGCCTGCACAAAATGATCCAGCGCGGCGTCGAGCATCCCCTGGCGGCTGTAGAGGAGCCCCAGCTCGTAATGGGCCTCGGGAAAACTCGTCGGATGAGCGGCGCATACGGCTTTCAGGGCCGCGATCGCCCCTTCCAGATCCCCTGCGGCCGCACGGGCGCGGCCCAGCCAGTATTGAGCCTCCGGGAAATCGCTCTGCTGCGCGAGCGCTGTCTGGAACTCCCGTGCCGCGGCTTCGTATTCTCCGCGCTCATAGAGCAGTTTGCCGAGATCGAAATGGGCTTCCGGAAAGGGTTCGCCTTTTTGCGCCAGAGCCTGGTGCAGTTCGCGCAGGGCGTCTTCGATCTGTCCTCGACCGATGTGTACAAGGCCCAAATAGTAATGCGCTTCCGGATCGTTCGGCTGCAGCTCCAATGCGTGGCGGAACGCGGCTTCGGCTTGTTCCCACTGGCCGGCTTGAAAGAACACCAGGCCGACATTGTGATGCAGATGAGAATCACGTCCGCCGATTTGCTCCATCGCCTGGTGATAGACTTCGATCGCTTTGGAGAAATCCCCGTGGCGCACATAAGCGTTTCCCAGGCCCCAGAGGGCTTCGGGGAAATGCCCTCCGCTTTGCTCCAGAGCTTTCTGATAAGCCATGAGTGCTTCTTCGACGCGCCCCTGCGCTAGCCAAACGTTGCCCAGGCTGTAGTAGGCCTGAGGGAAGGTCTCGCATTGAGCGACCGCCTGGCGCAGCGCTTCCAGAGCCGCATCCAATTCCCCTCGCTCGAAGTGAAGGACGCCCAGACTGTAGTACGCCTGCGGAAAGGCCTGTGGCTCCATGTCGAGAGCGCGTTGAAGGGCATCTTGGGCTCCCGCCATGTCCCCTTTCTCCCAGAGCGCGAGTCCAAGCCGATAGAAGGCCTGGCTGAAATCCGGCTTATGCTCAAGGGCCGCGCGGTAGGCGGCGATCGCCTTCTCCAGATCCCCGCACGCGAAGTAGGCATTGCCCAGATCGTAATGAACCTCCGGATCGGGCTGATCCATACTCTGCAGAGCTGCCTGAAGAGCCTCAATCGCCCGTTCGAATTCTCCTCGATCGAAGAGGGCGCGGCCCAAATCATGGTGCGCTCGGGCGAAAGTGGGCTCAAGCGCAAGGGCATGCTCGAAAGCGCGAATCGCCTGTTCGAGATCGCCGTTCAGATAAAAGGCCATGCCCAGAGCGTGATGCGCGGCCGCGAAATCGGGGCGGAGTTCGAGCGTGCGTTGATACGCTTCGATCGCTTCTTCCAGGCGCCCGGCCCGCACCAGCGCGCGCCCCAGGTGATAGCACGCATCGGAGAATGTCGGCTGCTGTTCCAGAGCGTGACGGAAGCTGTGGATCGCCTCTTCGATCTCTCCGGCCTCCAGCAGAGCGCATCCGAGGTGATAGTGTGCTTCCGGAAGGTTCACGCGCGCGCGCACGGCCTGGCGGAACGCTTCGATGGCTTCGGCTCGCGCTTGCGGTCCCCTGTGCATCAGGGCGCGCCCGAGATCCATGTAGGCTTCGGGCCAGGGCGTCTCGCGCGCGGCGATCGCTTGGCGGAGGGCTTCGATGGCTTCCTCCAGACGTCCCTGCGTCAAAAGGGCCAGTCCCAGATCGCGAAGGGCTTCCGGATAGGGCTCTGCGCACTGGCGGATAGCCGTCTCGTAGGCCTCGATGGCCTGAGCGATGTCCCCCAAGCTATAGGCGATGCGTCCGAGCAGATGATAGGCTTCCGGGAAATGCCGCTCGCGTTGCTCGATGGCCGTCAGGATCGCTTCTCGGGCCGATTCCCGCTCGCCCAGCTCCAGCAGCGTGCGCGCCAGATTGAAATGCGCGTTGGGGAAATGCGGGTGTTCGGCGATCGCGCGACGGAAGGCTTCGGCCGCTCCCGCGAGATCCCCTTTCTCATGAAGGACGCGCCCGAGATTGTAGACGGCGCGAGGGAACTTTCCTCCGGCAGCCTCCATGGCCTGGCGAAAGGCGGCTTCCGCGCGATCCAGGTCCTTTCGCAGGAAGAAGAGATGGCCCAGCTCGTACCAGCTCTCGGCCACTTCGTAGCCTTGAGCGATCACGCGCTCCAGATGCGCGATGGCCTCCTCCAGGCGCCCGACGCAGGCCAGAGCGCGCCCCAACTCCAGCTCCGCTTCAGGAAAGTGGCCCTGCCGCTGCTGCAGGGCTTGGCGGAAGGCGGCGATGGCTTCCTCGTACTCGCCTCGCGTCGCATGCGCGCGGCCCAGGTCATAGTAGGCTCTCGGGAAGAAAGGATTCTGCTCAATCGCTCGCTGATAGGCCGCGATGGCTTCGTCCAGCTCTCCTTGCTGGGCGAGCACAAGCCCCAACTGATGATAGGCCGCCGGGAACTGCCCCTCTCTCTGGCGAATGGCTCTCTCTAACGCCTCGCGCGCTCCGGCCAGATCGCCCTGGCGCAAGCAGGCGCGCCCCAGATTGAAATGCGCTTCCGGATGGTTGGGATTGGTGCGCAGAAGAGCGCGAAATGTGGCGATCGCATCTTCCAGGCGTCCTTGTGCCAGCAGCGCCCGTCCCAGTTCGTATTGGGCTTCGGGATAGATTCCTCCTCGCTGTTCGATCGCTGTGCGAAAGGCCTGAACCGCTCCCTCCAGATCGCCCTTCCCCAGAAGCACCCATCCCATCTGAAAGAAGATCTCCGGACCGTGCCCCCCCGACTGCTCCAGAGCTTTTCGATAGGCCGCGATGGCTTCGTCAATGCGCCCCACATGCGCCAGGGCGAGTCCCAGATGAAAATAGGCGCGCGGGAAGACACCGCCCCGTCCGGAGATCGCTTTGTGAAAGGCTTCGATGGCTCGTTGGACGTCGCCTTTGCTGAAGAGCGCCAACCCGAGGTTGTGATAGAGGCTGGGGTTATTTCCTCTGGTCTGCTCGATGGCTCGCTCGTAGGCGGCGATCGCTTCGTCCAGCTCTCCCCGACGGGCCAGGACCATCCCCAGATAATACTGCGCCTCTGGGTAATGCGGCTGCTGCTCGATTGCTGTCCGAAAAGCGGCCGCGGCGCGCTCCAGATCTCCGGCTTCGGAGAGGGCCTTCCCCAAAAGGAAGTAAGCCTTCGGGAAGCGCCCTTGCTGGTGCTTGATGGCCACGCGCAGGGCCGCGATGGCCGCTTCCAGTTCCCCGCGTTGATAGTGCTGCTGGGCTTGGTCGAAATACTGTTGGGCGAGATTCTCGACCATATTCGGCCTCCTTCCCGGCTGTCCTCAAAGCCCGGGGCTTCTTAGGTCACGCGCCAGCGGCTCTTCGCGAAAATGAAAGAGAACCGCTCGACCTCCGCGAAGGGAGACCAGAAGTGGCCCCTGACGATCCCCTCTGTCGGAGGAGGAGGTTGGCCGGACGGTGGCGATCTTCACCCGCACGAGCTCACGACCGGCGAGCATCAGGCTCATCCCGTCCTGCTCGAAGGTGAGTGTAAGAGGTATCGGCGCACTCCAATCCGGAGGATCGTTCAGAGGCTCCAGCTCTTCTTCCCGAGAGGCGATCACGCGGACCGGGCGCACGCTCCACAGGGAGCGCTCTGTCGGTCGCTCCCACCGGAGGCCCAGTCCCGCGTCTCCCAGCAGAAACGTCACCAGGAGTTGACGCTCTGTGGGATTCGGTGCGAGAGCGATCTCAAAGTGGAGTCGCGCGGGGGCTTCCGTCCTCAGGATGCGGCGAAGGGGTTCAGGACCTGCCTGCCACAGAAGGGCATCGCGCGTTCGCTCCAACCACGCCTGACCTCCCTGGGTGGGGATCTTCTGCCAGATCCGTCGCGCTTCGTCCAGCCGGCCCAGGCGCAACCCGTAAAGCTGTCCGAGGGCCTCCAGAGCCTCCGGGAATCGGTCCTTCCGCCCGTTCAGAGCCGCCCGCAGCGCTTCCTCAGCTTCGGCGTAGCGTCCGACGGCCGGATCGGAGAGAACGCGCGCCAGATCATACTGAGCATCCGGGTAGTTCCCCCCTCTCAAGCGAAGAGCGGTTTGAAGATGGGTGATCGCGCGCTCATAATCGCGCAGGCGATACAGCGCGCGTCCCAGCTCATGGTGCGTGGCCGGATCCTTCCCCCCGCGCTGCGCCAGAGCCGTCGTGAGGACTTCGATCGCCGTCGCGACGTCTCCTTTGAGCAGAAGCGCTCGCCCGAGCCAGAGATAAGCTTCCGGAAAAGAGCCGTTCTTCAGGCGAATCGCTCGTCGCAACTCGCGCACGGCCAGCTCATACTGACCTTGCAGGAGTAAGAGGCGTCCGACTCCCAGGACATCTTCCGGAGCTTCCCCGGCTCGCTCCAGAGCCGCCCGCACGATCCGGGCCGCTTCTTCCGTTCTCCCCTGCTTTTGATACAGCTCGCCCAGCCAGGCAGCGGCTTCGATCAGTCGGCCTCCACTCTGCTCCAGGGCCCGCAAGAAGGCGCGCTCGGCTCCTTCCAGATCCCCCTCTTCCAAAAGCACGCGCCCGAGGTGGAGGTGAGCTTCCGGCAGAACTCCTCCCGATTGCTCCAGGGCCTGAAGCAACTGGTTCCGAGCTCCTTCCAGCTCCCCCAGATCCATCAGAATCTGGCCCAGAAGAGCGTGAGCGCGCGGGTCGCTCCGCTGGGTTCCCGCGAGCATCTCCTGAAGCAATTGAGCGGCGCTCTCGCGTTCTCCCGCTTCGAACAGGCGTCGGGCTTCAGTGAGGGGATCGTAAACCGAGCGCGGAGCTGGCCTTGGGGGGATCACCGGAGGGGCGGGAAGAGGTGGCCAGCTTCTGATCCATCGGTATGCTCTGTAGCTGAGTCCCCCCACTGCGGTGAGAAGGAGCAAGCCCAGAAGCACAGGCCTCCATCGAAGGCGAAGGATTCGAGACGTCGGAAGGGCCGGGGCCTGCGGGCGCGTCTTCGGCGCTGCTTCGCGTACGGTCGGATGGGACAATGACGGTTGGGTCGGCCGTCCCGAGCTGGCGCGTACGGCGCGTTCGAACTGCTCGGCCAGCTCCCACACGCTCTGCGGCCGATCGGCCGGATCCTTGCTGAGCGCTCGCCGGACGACCGCTTCGATCTCGGGGCTCAATTCCGGTCGAAACGCGCGCAGCGGGGGCGGCTCCTCGTGGATGTGTTTGAGCATCACGTCCATTGGATCCCCCTCAAAGGGGGGACGTCCGGCGAGCATCTCGTAGAGGATCACCCCCAGACTGTAGATGTCCGAGAGCGCCGTCGGGCTCTTGGCCCGGCATTGCTCCGGAGAGGCATATTCGGGCGTGCCGACGAAAATATGGCGCGAGACGGGCGAAGATCCCCGCTTCTGCTCGTCCAGAACCTTCGCGATGCCGAAGTCGAGAATCTTCACGTAATCCTTCTCTCCGGCCACCTGTTGCAGGATGATGTTATCCGGCTTGAGGTCTCGATGAACGATCCCTTGAGCGTGCGCTTCGGCCAGCGCCGAACAGATCTGCGTGAGGATGCGGGCTGCTCGTTGAGGCGAGAACGGCCCTTCGCGGCGCATCACCTGGGTGAGCGTCTCCCCTTCCAGATACTCCATGAGCAAGTAGACGATCTCCCCATCGCGTCCGCAATCCATGATATTGATCGCATGCGGATGCGTGATGTAAGCGGCGGCGCGCGCCTCGTGCAGGAAGCGTTCGACGAAGCTCGGATATGCGGCCAGATCCTCCAGCAGGACCTTCAGGGCGACAAGCTTCCCCGTCACGAGGTTGCGCGCGCGGTAGACGCTCCCCATCCCCCCCTGCCCGATTTTCGCCTCGATGCGATACTTGCCCGCGATCGTGCGCCCCAGGAGCCGGTCCGGCTTGGCCTCTCCCATTGCGTCGGTCATCCGCGTGACGTCTTCGTAGCTATTGCTTCAGTCACCCGCTCTGCCTTATTCTAGTGCATCCTATCTTATCGCAAAATGGATCGGATGCAAATTCTTCGCCAGGGAGGTGGGCCAATGATCCGACTCACGCGACGTCATTTTGTGCTGAGCGGTATGGCGGCGGTTCTCTGGAAACGGGTGCGCTCGTCATGGGGGCAATCGCGCTCGGCGAATCGGCCCGTGGCGATCGCCAGCGCCAATCGCATCACCCTGCCCGATGGCACTGTATATTACAACGGCATTCGGGCAACGCAGCGCGCCATCGAGTTGATCCGCACCGGCGCAGATCCTCTGGATGCCGTGATCGCCGGAGTCAATATTGTCGAGGATGATCCCAACGACATGAGCGTGGGCTACGGAGGGCTGCCCAACGAAGAGGGCGAAGTCGAGCTGGATGCTTCGGTCATGCACGGACCGACAGGACGATGCGGCGCTGTCGCGGCCCTGCGCTACATCAAGAATCCCTCTCGGGTCGCCCGTCTGGTCATGGAGGAGACGGATCACGTTCTGCTTGTCGGCGAAGGGGCTTTGCGCTTCGCCCTCTCGTTTGGGTTCCAGAAAGAGGAGCTGCTCACCGAACGGGCGCGCCAGGTCTGGTTGCAGTGGCGCCGCGAGCGCGGTCCGCGCGACCATTGGATGCAGAACAAGTTGCCCGGAGCACTGCGCTCGGCTCTGGAGACCCTTTCCCTGGATTGGACGCAATTCACCGGGACGATCAATTGCCTGGCCGTCACCGAGGCGGGGGACCTGGCCGGGGTGACCACAACCAGTGGTCTCGCCTTCAAAGTCCCGGGGCGCGTCGGAGACTCCCCGATCATCGGGTGCGGCCTCTATGTGGATAACGAGGTGGGAGCTGCGGGTTCGACCGGCTGGGGCGAAGATAATATTCGCGTCGTCGGAGCCCATACGGTTGTGGAGAACATGCGCCGCGGGATGAGTCCGCTGGAGGCCTGCCTGGATGCCCTGCGACGCGTCGCGAAGCTCTACGGGGGACGGCCCCCGCACCAACTGAACTTCTACGCCCTCAACAAAAACGGCGAGTACGCCGGAGCCGCCCTCTTCCGGGGAGCACAATTTGCTGTCACCGATGCGCGGGGCAGTCGCGTTGAGGATTCGGCCTACCTCTTCGAGCGTCCCCCCCAGTGAGGACGCGCTCGGCCGATCGGCTGAAGATCCGCTTCATCGGAGCTGCTCCCGGAGCACGCGCAGAAGCTCTTCGATCTGAAAGGGCTTCTCCAGAACGGGCCTCTGGACACGGCTCAGGAAGGTTTGCGTCCGCGGACCCACGAGGTCTCCTGTGAGGAAGATGATGCGCGTGACCATCTCGGGCCATCGCTCGGCGATCTCATCGTACAGTTGCCGCCCGTCCAGACCGGGCATCTTCACATTGCAGAGGATCAGGTCGTAGGGCTGGCGCCGAAGCTTCTCCAGGGCCTGAAGCCCATCGCTCGCCGTATCGGCCCGATGTCCTTCGGCCTCCACCAGTCTCTTGATGAGGTCCAACAAGGACACCTCATCCTCCACAATCAGAAGAGATTTCGCATGGGCTGACGGAGGAGGCAGGACGCGGGCCGGCCCAACGGGATCGTCTTCCTCTCCGGCGATCGGCAGTTCGATGATGAACGTCGCTCCCTGGCCCGGCTGGCTTTGGGCATAGAGCTGCCCCCCATGTTCCTGTATGATGCTGTGCGAGATCGAGAGTCCCAGTCCGGTCCCCTGCCCCACAGGCTTCGTCGTGAAAAACGGCTCGAATACAATTCCTCACTCGCCAGCGTCCTCCTCTTGCTGGAGATATGTCGTTCGGTCTTCATGAGCTACTTCAGAGCGGTTCTCTCCCGCGGAGAGGTTCCCGAGGGACCCGGATGAGTCGTCGGGATGGGGCGCACGTAGAGCTGCTCGGCGTTCCACAGAAGGAAGTCGGGCAGAAGACCGGGCTTGAGGTTTCCGATCGTCGCTTTGGCCGCGACGATCAAGTCCCGAGCGACCAGGTAAATGAAAGGAACCTGCTCGCTCATGATCTGTTGCACCTCATCGAAGAGGGCTTTCCGCCGAAGCGGATCGAAGGTGCGCATCTGCTCGTTCATGAGCGCGTCTATTCGTTGTTCCCATTCTGTGGAGGGTCTTTTTTGCCGGGGATTCCACCAGTGGCTCGTCCCCCAACTGGGGAGAATATTGTTCAGGGCTGAAGGGTCGGTGTCTCCCAGAGCGAGACCCAAAAGACCAGCTTCGTAGTCGAACGTGCGCTCGATGCGAGCCAGCAGGGATTTGGCTTCCAGCGGCACGATCTGAACGCGCAGGCCCACCTTCCGCAGGTCTTCCTGAATCATCAACCCGATGCGCTCGCGGAGCGGATTCGCGGCCGTCGTCACTACGGTGAACGTCACCGGCCGCCCCTGGGGATCTTCCAGCAGCCCATCGCCATTTCGGTCCGCAAGCCCCATCTCCGAGAGCAAGGCTCGGGCACCAGAGGGGTCATAGGGGTACGTTCGGATTTTGGGGTTATACCAGGGACTGGAAGGGGGGACGGGGCCCCAAACCGGAGTGGCTCTCCCGGAAAAGACGACCTCCACCAGCGCCTGACGATCAATAGCCAGGGAGATCGCCTGGCGGAATCGGACGTCCTGAAACCAAGAGCGACGGAGGGGATCAATAGGAGCGTGGGGATTCAGGTTGAACCAGAGGACTTCCGAGATGAGACTTGGTCCGAGATCGAAGAGGCGGAGGGTTCCGGCCTCCACTTGAGGCTGCACGCGCGCCGCCTCCTCCGGGCTCAGCGGAGCCAACATGTCCAGTTCCCCCTGCTGAAATCTCAGCAGCCGCGTGTTGCGATCGGGCACGATGAGGAAGGTGATCTCCTCCAGATAGGGAAGGGGGTTCCCCTGAGCATCGCGCTTCCAGTAGTGGGGATTTCGCACGAGAACGGTTCTCTGTCCCGGTACGTACTCCTTCAGCCGAAAAGGGCCGGCTCCCACGATCTCCGCTGCGGGTGTGGAGAGTCCCCAGGCCGAGGCGAAGGCTCCTCGACGATACAGGAGTTCCAGGCGGTGTTTGGGAAGGATGTATACGGCATCCAGGAGGCGTTCCACCGGAGCATAGGCATACGGGAGCGTGAAGATCAATGTGAGCTCATCCTGGCGGCGGACTTCAAGGCGTCGCCCTCCGATCCGAAGCAGATCGGCCAGGGCGTTGGGCAGGCCGGGGTCATACAGGACCTCGAAGGTGAAAAGCACATCCTCGGCCGTGAGGGGATGTCCATCGGAGAACGTGAGACCGCGCCGCAGCCGAATCGTCATTTGTGTTCGATCCGGAGAGTAGGTGAGCGACTCCGCCAATTCCAGTTCCGGCTCACCCGTCTGCCGATTGATTCGAACCAGCCCGGCCATCAGGCATCCCAGAACGCTCAAGCTCTCCTGATCGTCGGCGAAAAGCGGGTTGAAGGTCTTCGGCCCAGAGGCCAGAGCGACAACTAAGCGCCCTCCCAATCTGGCGGAGTCGGAAGGAGAAGGGGCTTGGCGACAGGACGTCGCGAGGCTCACCAGCAGAAGGAGGCTGGCCCCAATGGTTCTCTCGCCCTTCACTCCCTCATCCCCCGATGCCCCTCGCGCGCTCGCAGGATCGCGTGAGGGACTTCTATCCTTGTCTCACGCACCCAGGACACCTTAGCATTATAGGGCGAGATAGGGTTATTTCAAGGGGGCCGCGTCTGTGGGCGCCTTCATCGTGCGGCGAGCAGTGCAAGCACTTGGGCTGGTGATTGGCCTCTCGATTGTCACATTCCTCATTCTGGATCTGGCCCCCGGAGATCCGTTCGCATCGGGTGAAGGGCGATCTTCTCTCTCCTGGGAGACGCGCCAGGCCCGGCGCCAGCAATGGGGAGGGGATCAGCCCGTTTGGGTCCGGTATGGGAGATGGCTCGCGCGCGTCGCCGATGGCCAGCTCGGATATTCGATCGAATACCGCATGCCCGTCTCCGAATTGCTCAGCGCTCGCCTGGGGGCGACCCTGTTGCTTACTCTCGCAGCGAGCGTGATCGCCTGGAGTATCGGTCTTCCTCTGGGCGTTTTTGTGGCCTTACGCGCGCAACCCTGGAGTGATCGGGCACATCGCCTTTTTGTCACGGCCGCGCTCACGATGCCGCGCTTCGTGCTGGCCCTGCTGGCTCTTCTTTTCGCCTCGGCGACGGGATGGTTCCCTCTGGGGGGTATGCGTTCCTCCTCTCTGGAGATGGCTTCGTTGCCGGATCGTCTGCTGGATGTGCTCCATCATCTTGCGCTGCCCGCGCTCGTGCTCAGCCTGCATCCTCTGGCCGTGATCTCCAGCCAGACGCGAAGCATTCTCCGTGAAGCGCTTGTCGCAGATTTCGTTCGAGCGGCTTCGGCCAAGGGGGTCTCGCGCGCGGCTCTTCTCTGGCGGCACGCCTTGCGTCCAGCGCTCGCTCCGCTGCTGGTGCTTTTGGGCTATTCCATAGGAAATCTCCTGAGCGGCTCAGCGCTTGTCGAGACAGTTCTGGCCTGGCCCGGGTTGGGACAATTGGTCGTCCAGGCGGTGTTCGCTCGCGATGCAGATGTCATCCTGGCGGCAGTGCTGCTCAGCGCCGCCTTGCTGATCGTGGGCAATGCCCTGGCCGACCTGCTTCTTATGGCCAATGACCCGCGCGCTCGCGTGGAGGCCTGAGATGATCTCCAGCACCTATCGCCCCGTGCGTGGACTCGGATTTCTGATCATGGGATTCGGCCTCCTGGCGCTGGCGGCGGGATTCATCGCTCCCTACGATCCTCGAACTCAAGACCGGCAGGCCATCGTGACGCCTCCGCATCGCCTGCGCGTGCGCGATGCTGAAGGACGTTTCCGCGGGCGTCCCTTTTTCTACCCCTGGCGGATCCGAGATCGGGCGCTCCGGCAGTATGAGGAGGATCGGTCGCGTCGTTGCGAGCTGGGGCTCTTGGTCCGCGGGGAGGAGGTCCCTCTCTTTCCGGGGGTGAAGACAAGACGTCATCTCTTTGGCGTTCGCCTGTGCGTCTCCGAAGGTGGGGATCCTCGTTCGGGCGCTCCGCCGGAACCCTTGCGCTTTTATCTGTTAGGGACAGATCATCTGGGGCGCGATGTCTTCTCGCGGGTTGTTCATGGCTCGCGCGTCTCGCTGCTGATCGCAGCGGCGAGTTTGGCCGGAGCTTTTCTCATCGGTTTTCTTCTGGGAGGGGTGGCCGGATACTATGGGGGTATCGCCGATGCGGTTCTGATGCGCCTGGGGGAGTTGGTGGAGTCGGTTCCTCTGTTTTTCCTGCTGCTGGCCTGGCGCGCTGTTCTGCCGCTGGATCTGTCCGTACAGGAGAGCCTCATAACGTTGATCCTCCTTTTTGTCCTCATCAGTTGGGTGGCCGTGGCGCGCGTGACGCGCAGTTGCGTGCTCTCGCTGAAAGCTCAGGAGTTCGTCCTGGGAGCTGTCGCTCTCGGAGCGGGTCCGGGATGGATTCTTCGGCGCCATCTTCTGCCGCATGCTCTCACGCCGGCGCTCGTTCAAGCGACTCTGGCGCTTCCGGGATTTCTTTTGAGCGAGGCCGCCTTGTCCTTTCTGGGTCTGGGGATTCCGGAGCCCGAGCCGAGTTGGGGGAACATGCTGGCTGCCGCGCGAGACCTCTCGGTGCTCACGGCGCAGCCGTGGTTGCTCACTCCGGGCCTGGCCATCTGGGTGACCGTCATTCTCTTCACCCTTCTTGGAGAGACAATCCGCACGGCCTGGGGCCCTCCCTCTCTCCCCTTAACCCGCCTGCCTTAGAGACCCCGAGTCGGTCCATCATACTGTTTGTGAGGCCGAAAACGTTGCGGCAAGGTTTTGCCCTGTAGACGGGTCCGGCAAGAGGACGCGATGATGTCCTCTTATGTTGTGGGTATGGTCACTGCGGGAAATTTATGACCTCACCCCCGGCTGCTGCCGAGGTGAGGTCTCACGCCGTTGCGAGGAACGGCAGTAGGCTATTCACCTCCGGCACACCGTTTGCCTTACTGTGTCTCGCAACGGCGGCTCGAGTACGATACGATAATAATCGCACCGGGCAGATGAGTCAAGTAAAGAAAAACGGGGGGAAATCCATGAAGTCGGACAAGGTGCCCTATGTCCTGGGTCTCGACATCGGCGCGAATTCTATCGGGTGGGCAGCTCTCAGGCTCGGACCTGATGGAAACCCTTGCGGACTTCTGAGCACAGAAGAGGGATTCCCGTCAATGGGGGTCCGCATCTTCAAAGAGGGGGTAGACCAGTACGGCGGCGGCGAAAGGGAGGAGACACGAAGTGCGCAACGCCAGACAGCGCGATCGCGACGTCGCCAAACGATGCGGCGCGCCCGCCGGCTGAAACGAGTTTTCCGCCTCCTTCAGGAAGCCGGACTCCTTCCGCCGTTCCCCGAAGGAGCAATTAGCGCGGCTGGGGACGAGCGAATCGCGCGCGATGCGTTGATCAAGGAACTTGATCAAAAGCTCGCCGCGAAATGGGCAGCGCACTTGCCTCCCGAGCAGCGTCAGGTGGCCGTCGAGCGCCTGCCCTATTTCCTTCGTGCGTGGGCTCTGGACCACCCCTTGGAGCCTTACGAGCTGGGTCGAGCGTTATACCAGCTGGCGCAGCGCCGGGGCTTCAGGTCCAATCGCAAATCTCCGCCCAAGAAGGATGAAAGACCGGGAGAGGTGCAAGCGGCAATTGATGAATTAGTCCGCAAGATGCAGGAACCTGACCCCAATACAGGCCGACCATTTGCGCGCACGCTCGGCGAATACTTCGCCAAAATTGATCCTGCGCGAGAACCGATTCGCTGCCGTTGGACCAGCCGCCGGATGTATCAAGACGAATTTGAAAAAATCTGGGCCGCTCAAGTGGCCTTTTCCCCTCGCCTTCAAGATCTGTCGGTTACGGTCCCCCCAAATAAGGGAGAGCGAGTTCCTCTTCGCGTGGCACTGGAAAAGGCCATCTTTCACCAGCGCCCGCTCAAAAGTGCCGCCCGGTTCATTGGTGAATGCGAACTGGAGCCGGGACGTAAACGGGCTCCGCGAGCTTTCCTGGATGCTCAGCGTTTCCGGATGTTGCAGCAGGTCAATGATCTTCGGGTTCACTTACCCAACTCCGGTCGCGAGACACCCCTCACCCCAGAGCAGCGGCGGATCCTGATAGACTGCCTTCAAGAAAACGAAGAGCTGACCTTCACCCAGATCCGCTCTTTGCTTGGATTGCCCAGAGGTTCGAAGTTCAATTACGAACGGGGAGGCGAGCGGAAACTGATCGGTAACACCACGTTCGCCCGCTTGAAGCGAATCTTCGGCGATCGCTGGACGGCGCTGAAGCCCGAGGAGCAGGAGCAGGTGGTCCTCGATCTCTGGAGCATTCAGAAACCCGAGGCCTTAGAAAGACGGGTGGCTGCGAAAAGAGGCGTCTGGTCACGTCTTGACCCAAGTTCCGATGAGGCCAAACAGGTCGCGGAAATGCCCCTCGAAGGGGGTTACCTCAAACTTTCCCGGCGGGCGATCGCTAAACTTCTCCCGCATATGGAAGCGGGACTCTCCTTCGCCGAAGCTAAGGCGAGGGTTTATCCAGACAAGCAGGCGAAGGAAGCACTGGAATTTCTCCCTCCGGTCCACGAGGTTCTGAAAGAACTTCGTAATCCGGTGGTCAGTCGCGCGCTCACGGAGCTGAGAGAGGTCGTGAACGCTCTCATCCAGGTGTATGGAAAGCCGGAACTGATTCGGGTTGAACTGGCGCGCGACCTGAAGCGAAACCGGAAGGAGCGCGAGGAATTGATCGAGCAGATGCGCAAAAATGAGAACCTTCGCAAACGGGCGCGGGATGCGCTCATCGAAGAGGGGTGTCACGATCCCCGGGAGAGCGATATCACTAAGAGACTACTTGCGAAGGAATGCGGATGGATATGCCCGTACACGGGGAAGCCTTTCAATATGGAGCAGCTCATGAGTGGCCAGGTGGAGGTGGAGCACATCATCCCATTCTCGCGTTCGCTGGACGATTCATACATGAACAAAACGCTTTGCTGGGCCGACGAAAACCGGAATAAGGCCGGTAGAACACCCTACGAGGCTTATGGGCACGATCCGACTCGATGGGCTGAGATTCTTCGGCGCATGAAGGAGAACGTTAAAAAGCACGGAATGCCGGCGGAGAAACTTCGCCGCTTCCAAATGAACGAGGAGGAAGTTGAGCGGTTCCTGAGAGACTTTCACCAGCGGCAGCTCAATGATACCCGATACGCCTCTGTCAAGGCTCGGGAGTATTTGACCTTGCTGTACGGCGGCATTCTGGCGCAGGGCAGGGATCGCGAGGGGAGAATCCGCGTTCAAGTCGGTGCCGGGCAGGTCACGGCCTGGCTGAGGCGCGAACTGGGTCTGAATCGCATTCTTGGCGGAGGAGAGAAGGTCCGAGACGATTACCGCCACCACGCCATTGACGCCGTGGCCATCGCGCTGACAAGCCCTCAGATTGATCCGCCGTGGCCTTCGTTTCTGGACGACGTTCAGCGAGCCGTCGAACAAATCATCGTTTCGCATCGTGTTTACCGGCGCGCGCGCGGACCTCTGCATGCGGAAACGTTTTATTCGCGACCGCAAGAGTACAAGGGGAAAACCTATTCTCACGTACGTCGGCAACTTTGGGATCTGGAACCCAGCCAGATTAAGGACATCGTAGATGAGGCGGTTCGGAATGCGGTAGAGCAGAAGCTCCGGGAACTTGGCCAAACGGATCCGCGGAAGGCTTTCAATCCCTCCAGGTCGGATACCCTGCCGACGATCCGCTGTGGGAGTCGAATGAACCGAATTCGTAAGGTCAGGATTCGTAAAGCGATCGCCACGTTTCCAATCGGCAGGGCTGTGTTTCGCCGCTATGTTGAAAATGAAGAGAACCATCACCTTGAGATCATCGAGACCCGGGATGCCAGGGGAAGAATCAGGTGGGAGGGAATCGTGGTCAGCCTCTTCGAGGCGGTTCGCCGCCGCGCCGAGGGACGTCCGGTCGTGCAGCGCGATCACGGCCCGAATAAGCGGTTCCTTTTCTCACTCGTCAAAGGGGATGCTATCGAGCTTCAGGAAAACGGGATCCCTGTTCTTTATCGAGTCACCGGAATCAGTAAGGACCTGCGTGGCGTGGTTCAGATCGAATTCGCTCGAAATTCCGATGCGCGGCCGAAGAAGGTCCGTGGGAGGAAAGGCCTGACGGCCACGCCCGACAAGTTGCGAAAAAAGCACTGCGTAAAAGTCATCATCACCCCTATCGGACAAAAGCGATACATTCCGGAGGGATCAGAAGCGTGAATCGGATTCTCGATCTTTCAGAAGAGTCCGCCGAACTGTGTGTCCGGTTGGAGAATTTCGTCATCCGCCGGGAAGGGCGGGACGACATAAGGATTCCGATCTCCGAGGTGGCTGCGATCATCGTCTCCCATCCTCGGGTACGATACACGCACGCCGTCCTCTCGAAGCTCGCGGCGGCGGGCGGTGTGTTCGTCACCTGCGACGAGCGGCGCTTGCCGGTCGGCATGATGCTCCCGCTTCAGGGACACTTCACTCAGGCCGAGCGAATGGCCGCCCAGATCGCCGCTTCGCTTCCCATGCGCAAGCGTCTATGGAAGCAGATTGTTCGCGCCAAGATCCTGGCTCAGGCCGCTCTGCTGAAGCAGGTTCGAGGCGACGATGCGGGTCTGACACATCTTGCCCGTCGCGTACGTTCCGGCGATGTAGAAAACATCGAGGCTCGGGCCGCGCAACGCTACTGGCCCCGGCTCTTCAGCGATCCGGCGTTCGTGCGCGATCCGAATGGGGGAGGAGCCAATGCGCTTTTGAACTATGGTTATGCCGTGCTCCGAGCTATGGTCGCTCGAGCCGTCTGCGCAGTGGGATTGCATCCGGCCGTCGGGATTCACCATCATAATCGCTACAATCCCCTTCCGCTTGTAGACGATCTGATGGAGCCATTCCGCCCGATCGTGGACCGCGCTGTAGTCTCTCTCATCGCTCAGCGCGGTGACGCCGGGCCGCTGGATCGCGAAGCCAAAGCTGCCCTGATTGAAGCTCTGACCGGAAGATTCGATCTGAACGGGGAACAGCGTACTCTCTTCGATATCGTCCAGCGTGTGGCCTCTTCGCTTGTTGCGGTCTTCACCCGGGAGCGTTCCTGTCTGATCTTGCCGGATCCGCAGGCCCTCATCGCAGGCCAAGACCTCTCTCACAGAAACGACTGAGGTTTGTTACGAATGCCCGATCAGGGGAAAATCCCTTCAGGATATCGCGCCATGTGGCTCTTTGCGATGTTTGACGTTCCCGTTGAGACCAGGGAACAGCAGCGCGCGTACAGGCATCTTCGCAACGAGTTGATCCGGCGAGGATTTACCATGCTGCAGTACTCCGTGTATTGTCGCTACTGCCCGAGCGAGGACTCTGCCGATACCTATAAAAAGTACATCAAACAGGTGCTCCCCGCCGAAGGACAAGTAAGGCTTCTCATGGTAACGGATCGGCAGTTTGGAAAGATGGAGGTGTACTTTGGAAAAAACCGCAAACCTGTGGAAGATCCCCCGGCTCAGACGCTGCTTTTTTAGCCACGAAAACCCGCGCAACCTCCTGCGGTGCATGGGGTTGCGCGGGCTCTAAATTGTACTCGAGCCGCCGTTTTTTGCAAGCCACAGCGCACAGCTCAAAAGGAAGATACAGGAAGAAATTGTACTCGAGCCGCCGTTTTTTGCAAGCCACAGCGGTGCCCCCTGGGGCTTCCGAAGGTGAGGGCTCAGGAGGTACCGGCCCGGCTGAGAATCTTCTTCGATTGCTCCTCCTGGACCCAGGCCGAACGTCTCTTTCTTGCCGATGAGAAGCGGAGTCTTTTCTCACTTGACCCTCTCACGTGCTCCTGGGACAATACGCACGGTCTGGGCAAAAAACAGCGCGTTTCTTGTATGGGATTGGGAAACCAAAGCATCGCACGGAGCCGGACGGGGCAGTGGGCGGTGGCGGTTGCGATCAGTGTCGTCCTGGGCATTCTCTTCATGGTATTTGCCCGCGGTAAGCCTCCGATTCCCGTACCAGGCGAGGCTGATCCTCTGTTCTGGATCGGGTGGAGTCCGCTGGCAGCCCTGGGCATTCTTTTGTACCTGACGATCATGAGCCGCACCGGGAGACGCCCTTATCTTCGCATCGGTCTGGTTGTCTCTCTCGTTCTGATCGCCGCCGGAACGGCTGCGCTCGCCGGGAATCGAACGGACGACATCGCGATTCTGAGCGCTCTTCACCTTCCGTTTGTCGCCTGGGCTGCTTTGGGGGCTGCTGTCGTTGGGGAGCATCCGGATCCCGCCACGCAGTGGTTCGCGTATTTGGTGAAATCGGCGGAGACCGTTCTGGTGGGCGGCATCTATTTCGCCGCCGGTGCGATCTTCCTGGGCTTAACGTACGGCATATTTGCTGTGCTCGGGATCACTCTCTCCGAAAAGAGCCTTCAAACCGTTGCGGCATGGGGCATCGGCGCCATTCCCGTACTGGCGGTGGCCAGCGTCTACGATCCCGCGGCGGCGCCGGAAGCGCAGGATGGGACCGCGGGTCTGGCTCGTATTCTCCGGACTCTGGCTCGGCTGATCCTGCCGCTGGCTCTGGGCGTGCTGATCATCTATGTCTTCTGGTTCATTCCCGCATACTTCTGGCGGCCCTTTCAGGAGCGGGAAGTTCTGATCGTTTACAACGCCACCATCCTGGCCATTCTGGTCCTGCTGACTCTTGTTGTCTCAGGCCCCGTTGAGGAGCGATCTCCCGGCCAGGATATGATCTTGCGCTATGCCGTCTGGGCGCTCGTGGGGCTGACTGTGCTCCTCAATGCGTATGCCCTGGCGGCGATCGTCAGTCGCACGCTGCGCTTCGGTCTGACCCCGAACCGCTACGCGGTACTTGGCTGGAACGTGGTGACCTTGCTCATGCTTGCGTCCATCGGCGCGCAGCAGTGGAGGGGCCGATCGGATCTGTGGATCTTCGTCCTCCGCGGATCCATCGCTCGCGCGTCGGTTCTGGCTGTTGCCTGGGCCGTGTGGGTCCTGGTAGGTCTTCCATGGTCATTTCGATGAGCGCGCATCTGGAGTATGCGTGACCCCCTTCGAAAGGGGCGTGTTGCGGCCCTGTTCTCACCGCCTGGGCTCCTCGCTCGCCAAGCAACGAAGAGAAGCTCATGCCGGACCACGCTCCGGCTTGAGCCGACCGACTGGCCCTGTGTTGGGAGAGTGGGTCACCGGGAAATATCCGAGGCATTGTGACGCGGAAGGCATAGTGCTTGACAGAAGGCCGGGGAAAGGCGTACTCTCGGCAGAGAATCCAGGGGGATGGTGAAGACCGTGAATCTACCGAATGCCGTGACGTTGCTCAGGATCTTCATCGTACCGCTCCTTGTTGTCGTCTTGCTCACGCGCGTTTCGACGGAATGGTTTGGTGTTTCGCAGCGGCTTTTAGGCGTCGCCATCTTCCTGGGGGCTGCGCTCACGGATTGGCTGGACGGGTTCCTGGCGCGGCGCCGGCGTCAGGTCTCCACGCTCGGGATATTGCTGGATCCACTCGCTGATAAACTTCTCATCTCGGCGGCTCTCATCGCGCTTGTGGACAATCGGCTCGCGCCCGCCTGGGCGGTCGTCCTCATCATCGGTCGGGAATTCGCCGTGACGGGATTGCGCAGCATCGCCGCGCGCGAGGGCGTGTTGATCTCTGCTTCGCGCATGGGGAAATTCAAGATGCTGGCCGAGGTCGTCGCCGTCGCCTTGCTCATCCTGAGCATGACGGATGAGGGAGGACCTCCGGTGACTCCCCATGCCGTCCCCGTGTTCTGGGAAGCTCCCGCCTTTGTGCGCGTGCTGGCGCGTTTGGAGGAGACGGGGCATCTCTCGGCTCATGATGTGCGCATCTTGCTCTACAGTGCGGGCCGCGCTGCCTTGTGGATTGTCGTCGTCTCCTCCATCTGGTCCATGTATGGCTATTTCCGCCAGTTCTACCTTCGCCTGCGAGAACAGGTCGAAGGAGGCTCTGCGCCTCTGCGGGAATCACAGCGCGTGCTCCTCATGGCGGGAGAGGAGAAGGCTCCTTCGGGAAAGGCGTCCTGAACCTCGGGGAGAAGCTCTCGCGAAGTCGAAGACGTCGCGGGGTCCTTGGGCGTTTCATCCGCGGAAAAAGATCCCCCAATAGCTGTTGACCAGTGTGTGGAGCACGGCGGCCGTCGTCACTTTCCCCGTCTTCATGTAGGCGAGTCCGTAGAACCATCCGGCGATCGTTGCCAGCACGACGTAGACCCAGACGGGCTGATCGGGATTGTTGGCATGCGCCAGGCCAAAGATGAGCGAGGAGAGAGCGAGCGCCCATCGAGGATGCGCGCGCAGGCGCCGGGCCAGCAGGTTCTGTATGACGCCGCGAAAGAGAAGCTCTTCGGGAAGGGCGATCAGAAAGGCCGTGGCGAGAAGTCGAAGGCTGATCTCCGGAAGCGACGGCATCGCGGCTGAAGAAGCGATGAAGTGCGTGGGAATCGCCAGCGGAATGGCGAAGAAGGTCACAAAGAGGGCCAGATAAAGGCCCGCCCGCGCGGCGTCTTCGCGCCCCAGAAGAAACGTATATCCGACGCCCGGGAGCTGGCGCACGCCCAAGAAGAGAACGAGCAGCCACACTGTCCCGACGAGTTTATCCACGCCGATTCCCGGCTTCTCGGGAAGCTCGGGCAGGGGAAGCCATTCGAACTCGATCGGGAACCAGAGCGCCACAATGGCCAGGGCATCCGGGAGAGTCAGTCCCTCCGGGCGCGGGCGTCGCCGTGTGAGCGCGGCTGCCGGGATCAACGTGTAAGCCGCGCATGCGCCCACAGCCTCCCATCGGAATTGCTCGAGCGCGCGCGCCACAAGCGCGACCAGAGCCGTCAGCGCGAGGGCCAGTCCGAAGACTCTCACGCGAAGAATCTCCCCTCCGCGGCCGATCCACGCCGCCAGACGCTCCCGCCCTTCGGGCAGACTCAAGAGCACAATGGGCCAGAACAGGAGCGCGAACGCCGGAATGGCTCCGATGCGGATGCGCACTGGGGCGTCTCGCTGGAGGGTGTAGATCGCAAAAGCGAGAGTCGTCACGAGAATGAGCAGGAGAACCAGACTGCGCTCGCGCGGGGTCGAAGACATAGGCTCACGCGTGCTTGAGGATCTTCCGGGCGCGCTCGCTCTCACCCCATTCCCGATAGAGGGCGGCCAGCCGCTCGGCCAATCGCGGGGCCTTCGCGCCGAGAAGCTTGACTCCTTGCTCTCCCACGCGCATGGCCCGATCGGGATAGTTCGTCACAAGGTAATGGTCGAACAACTCCAGATAATCTTCTTCGGAGATGAGGCTCTTCTGTCGCGCCGCTTCGTATTCTTCGATCCGGCCTTCCTGATAATAGAGCTTCGCCAGCACGGCATAAGCTCCGGCATCCGGCTCGACGAGTCTCTCCTTCAACTCAGCGATCACGTCGGCGCGTCGTCCCCACCGATCGGCCCATTTCAGGAGTGCTGGTTCCATGAGCACCCGCATGGAGGGTCGGGCGAGCACGAACACCCGGACCAGATGCCGCACGAGGAACGTCACGAGCGCACCGTCTCTCAAGAAAGCCTCCGCGTGATGTTCCAGTAGCTCCAGCGTCGGCGCGATGAGATTGGTCACTTCGATGTCCGGACGACGCTGAAGAAGCTCGGCGAGCCTTTTGAGCATCTCGCGCGCGATCGCTCCGGCCGCGTGGGAATCGAAGGTCTTCGCCCAGGCCAGAAGGTGTCTGATCTGTTCTTCATTCTGCTTCCGCTTCTCTTGAGAAGCGGCGGTCATGGCGCGAAGCAAAAGAGTGATTCGCTCCGGGATGCGCTCCGGACGCAAGACCTTTTTCCATTGCCAGAGGGCGTCTTCGACGGCGCTGTTAGTGCGGCTCTCTTCCAGGAGGATGTCCCTCAGAATGTCGGGGGGGATTCTCTCCAGCCAGGCCGAGAGGGGTTCTTCGAGATCCCTTCTGGGGGCGCGAGAACTGGCCTCCTGAGGTTCGCTCTGTCGCTCGGCCATCTGCTCCCGACGATCGAGCCAGGTGAAGAGCACCGCCGCTACGTGTTTGCATACCCCCCAACTGTAGGGGCAAGAACACTGCGAGTAAAACTGCTCGCCCTCCGTCCACACCTCAACCCTGTAGAACCGCTCCACTTGGCCTCGCACTCGGGCCCGGAGATGCTCCTGGGTGACCAGGTGGAGTTCGAGGACGCGACCGCTCCGAGAGTAGCGCCGTCCGCGCTCCAGGATGGTCTCGCTCGCGACGTACCACTCGATGTCTCGGCTGTTCAGTGTCCAGAGGCTCAGCATACGCACAGATGGACCCGTTTGACCCGTCCCTTCAACGCCTGGTATTGTATGTCAGGGACGTGCTGATGGGAAAGTTCGCGACACGCACATCGAGCCGATGGGGAGCGATCGGCCTGGTTCTGGCGATCGGGGGGATACTTCCGATCGCTTTGAGCCTGAGGGGGGAAGCGGCGACGGATCCGCAGCGCGGGATGTCGGAGTTGCGCGCGCTCTTTGGGCGAGGGGGGGAGCCTTCGGAGAACGAGCTGCTGGCTCTGGAACGCCGATATCCCGGTACGTCAGCCGCTGCGCTGGCTCGATTCCTGCGGGGATATCGGAGGTACACCAGCCGAGACTACGCAGCCGCTGTGGCTCTGCTCACCGACTCGCTCATTCCCGCCAAGACGAAGCTCGGCGATTATGCTCTCCTTTTCGCCGCTCGAAGTCTTCAGGCGCTGGGTCGAGCCGTCGAGGCGGAAGCCCAGTTGGTGAAACTCTGGCGGTCTTATCCGGACTCCCTTCAGGCGCGCTCGGCGCTGCTGGAAGCGGCGCGCTCGGCCCTGAATCGGGGGGACGCTCGGGCGACTATCTCGTATGTGGCTCCTCTGGCGGAGTCTGGGGAGGCGGCGGCTCTTCTGCTGCAGGCCGAGGGGTATGAGCGGCTGGGTCAGCCCTCGGAAGCCATCCGCCTCTACGAGCGCATCTATTTCGATCTGCCGCCGGCCCGGGAGAGCGCGCAGGCGCGTGAGCGTCTCCTTCGCCTGGGTGTCGTCATGGATGGAGTGAAACGTTATGGTTCGGAGCGAGTGCGTCGGCGGGCTGATCGCCTGTACGCCGCCGGGGCCTATGAGGAAGCGGCCGAAGCCTATCGCGCCTGGTTCGCCGCCTTCCCCGAAGCGGCTCGCGACGAGGCGGCACGGCTCCGCTTGGGCGTGAGTCTGTTTCGAGCGAACGCTCTCAGGGAAGCTATAGCGGTGCTGCGGTCGGTGAGCGCGCGCGCTTCGGCGGAGTTGCAGAGCGAAGCGCTCTACTGGTTGGCTGAGGCTTACCGTCGGCTGGGGCGCGCCGCGGAGTTTCTGGAGACGAGTCAGCAGTTGGTCGCGCGCTTCCCGCGCAGCCCCTGGGCCGCCCGCACGCTCTTTTCGCGCGCTCAGTTCCACCTGAAGAATGAGGAGCGCGAGGCTGCACGAGCTGCTTTTCAAGAAATCGTCACACAACATCCGGATTCCGAGTTCGTTCCCGAAGCGCTCTGGCGCCTCGGGTGGGAAGCCTATGGTCGGGGAGATTACAGCACGGCGGCGCGCCTGTTGCTTCAACTGGCGGCGCAATATCCCCAGTCGGACTTTTTCGCCCGAGGAGCTTACTGGGCCGCGCGAGCTGAGCAGAAGCAGGGGCGAAGCGAACGCGCGCAACTCCTTTATGAGAGGATCGCCGAGCGATATCGCGATGCCTACTACGGGCAGATGGCGCGCCAGCACGCCGAGCGTATGAGGGCTCACCGTGCGGCGTCGGCATCGGTGCGGCGCAGGAACAAATCGGGGGAGATTCTCCTTGAAGCGGATCCGCTTCTGGAGCGCGTTCTGGAGAATTTGCATCCTGTCTCGCCTCCTCCGGAGACGGCTGCGCCCAGAACGCTCGAGCGCGTGGAGAAGGCTCTGGAGCTGCGCCTCATCCGATTGGAGGAGCTGGCACTCAGCGAACTCACCGCCGCTCAAAGCGAAGCGCCCCGATCGCCGCGCGTGTGTCTGGAGCTGGCCCGGCTCTATCGCGATCGTGGAGATCCCCTGGCGGCTATCAACGCGTTGCGACAGGCCCATCCGGAATATGCTGCCTATCGTGGAGACGAAGTCCCCGAAGAAGTCTTGCGGTTGCTTTTCCCGCTCACGCATTGGGATCTCATTCGACGGCATGCCCAGGCGCAGCGGCTGGATCCGTATCTGGTTGCCGCCCTGATTCGGCAGGAGTCAGGATTTCATCCGCGTGCGCGTTCGGTCGCTAACGCGCGCGGCTTGATGCAGTTGATCCCGGCGACGGGACGTCTGGTCGCTCGCCGATATGGACTGCGGCGGCTTTCTCCGGAGCGGCTTTACGATCCGGCTCTGAACATCCGGCTGGGGACAGCCTATCTGGCCGATCAACTCCGGCGGTTCGGGCGAATCGAATACGCGCTGGCTGCCTACAATGCCGGGCCTGTGCGCGTCACGCGCTGGCTCCGAGAGTTGCCCACCGAAGAGATGGACGAGTGGATCGAGAGCATCCCGATCTCCGAAACTCGGGAGTACGTCAAAAATATCCTGCGCAATGTCGCGCACTATCGTCGGCTCTACGGCTCCTCCTCCCGAGGGATATGAATGCTCGTGCCGCCATCGGCGGGATGCTTGTGGCGCTTCTGCTGCCGGCGTATGCTCACGCGCAGCGCGCCGAGGTCGTGATCTCGACTCTGCCCGAAGCCGTCGTCTTCGTCAATGGTGTTCGCCGCGGGGTGACCAATGCTCGGGGGGAGCTGACGCTCGTTCTGGAGCCCGGGACGTACCGGCTGCAGGTGAGCAAGCTGGGCCGTCAGGAAGCCCAGGTTCGCCTCCGTCTTCACCCCGGCGCACGACGGCGGCTCACGCTCGCGCTTCCTCCACTTCGGGATCGGGCGGAACGGCATCGTCAGCAGGCTGACGCTCTGCGCGAGCAAGGGCTTTTCTCGCGCGCCGTCGCCGAGTATCGAAGAGCGATCGCCCTCAAGAGAGGTTCCTTCCCTCGCGCTCGGCTCGGATTGGCACGCGCCCTGCTTGCGCTCGAGCAGCCTGAAGAGGCCCTGCGCGAAGTTCGACGCGCTCTGGCCGAGAGTCGCGCGCCTTTTCCGGAAGCCCATACGCTTTTGGGAAACATCCTGCGCGCTCAGGGCCTGTACGAGGACGCGATTCGAGAATATCGCCGGGCCTTGCGCCAGGCCGGGAACTTCTCGCCGGAAGCGCATGCCGGGCTTGCTCTCGCTCTGGAAGAGGTTGGGGAGACCGACGCAGCGATCGCCCATATGCGGACGGCTATTGCGCAAAATGCCGATACCGAGCCGATCCTGTATTATCTGCTGGGCAATTTGCTGCTGGCGGCCGATCGCCTGCCGGAGGCGATCGCGGCCTATGAGACCTATGTGCGGCTGGCTCCACAGAGCGAGACGGCACCGGCCGTGCGCTCGCTCATTGAGCAATTGCGAAAAGAGCTGACCTCGCAGGAGTCGCCTCGATGGAATTCGCCGAAGAAACCCCTCTCTCAGTGAATTCGATGATCGGACCTGAGACCTCGAGCGAGCCCTCGCGGGAAGGGGGAAAGGCGAGCGCTGCCTCTGGGGAGCTTCCCTGCGTTGTGATTCTGGGACGGCCCAATGTGGGCAAATCCACACTCTTCAATCGCCTGGTCGGAAGGCGGCGAGCTATTGTGGGAGATGAGCCGGGGATCACGCGCGATCGCATTCACGGGCGCGTGCAGTGGCGCGGGCGCCAGTTCGAGCTTGTGGATACGGGAGGGCTTCTGCCGGATGAAGAGGCCCTCATTCCCGCCAGCATTGTACGCCAGGCCGAGGCGGCCATCGCGCGCGCAGCCTTGCTGCTTTTCCTGGTGGATGTGCGCGAGGGCGTGACGCCGCTCGATGAGGACCTGGCCCGGCGCCTGCGCCGGTTCGGCAAACCCCTTTTTTTGGTCGTCAACAAAGTGGATGCCGCCCGCTGGGAAGCGCATGCGGAGGATTTTCGCCGCTTGGGTTTCGCGCAGGTCTTCCTCGTCTCGGCCGAACATGGTCATGGGATTGGAGAGCTGCTGGATGCGATCCTCCAGATCATCCCTGCTCCCGAAGCGCGCGAGGTCCACATCCCGGAGATTCGCCTCGCCATCATCGGGAAGCCCAATGTCGGGAAGTCGTCCCTGGTGAATCGGCTGCTGGGCACCGAGCGCGTCATCGTCGCGCCCACGCCGGGGACGACGCGCGATGCCGTGGATTCGGAACTCGAGTTCGAAGGGACGCGCTTTCGAGTGATCGACACGGCGGGCATCCGCCGGAAATCGCGCGTGCAGGAACATACGGAGCGCATCGCCGTGCTCATGGCTGAACGTCATCTGGAACGGGCGGATGTCGCCGTGCTCCTTCTGGACGCTGTCGAGGGCCCAACGGCCTTGGACGCGCGGATCGGAGGACTGGCCCACGAAGCCGGGAAATCGCTTCTTCTGGCCGTCAACAAATGGGACCTCGTTCAGGGAGAACCGGGAGCGGCCGCGCGCCTGGAAGAGGCGATTCGCGCGCGCCTGCGATTCCTGGATTACGCGCCGATTCTCTTCATCTCCGCGCTCACCGGGGAGCGCGTCCCGCGCATTCTGGAGCTGGCCCAGAAAGCGTATGCTGCGCGGTATCACCGCATCCCGACGGCCGAATTGAACCGTTTCTTCCAGCAGTTCATCGCTGAGGCGCGCGCGACGACCCGCCGGCGGCGCGTGCGCGTGCAATATCTGACGCAAGCCGGGGTGGATCCCCCGACGTTCGTCCTCTTCCTCAGCTCTCGGCATGAGCGGTTGGATGTCGCCTATGAACGGTATGTCGAGAACCGGCTGCGCGAGCAGTACGAATTCTTCGCCACGCCCATTCGTATCCTGCAACGATTGAAGGCGTGATCGGGCCGGAGCCCCTTATGGAAAGCAAACGCATCGCCGAGAGTCAGGTCGTCCTCAGCCAGATGATGCAGCCGGAGCACGCCAATATCCTCGGGAACGTGCACGGCGGCTGGATCATGAAGCTTGTGGATGAGGCCGGAGCTATTGTCGCCTCGCGCCATGCGCGGAAGCCTGTCGTCACGGTCGTCGTGGATTCGATTCGGTTTTGTTCGCCCGTGCATGTGGGGGATCTCGTGCATGTGCGCGCGCGACTGACGCAGGTTTGGCGCACTTCGATGGAAGTCGAAGTCGAGGTCGAAGCCGAAGAGTTGCTCACGGGACAGCGGCGCATCACCTCCACGGCCTATTTGGTGTATGTCGCTCTGGACGGTGAGGGTCGCCCGACGCCCGTCCCCCCTTTGGAGCTGGTGAGCGATGACGAACGCCGGCGCGCCGAAGAAGCCGAACGACGCCGCGCCGAACGCCTGGCCCGACGCAGTGACGACTCTTCGCCCCCTTCCTGAAAAGTTCCCCCCAAAAGCCGGCCAGAGCAGGCCGCGGAAAAGACGAGCAGTAGCGAAACCCCAGGAGACGGCGGAGTGGCAGCAGAATCCATTTGAGCCGAACACCGTTCCGCAAAGAGCCCTCGGAAGAGAGCAACAGACGATAGCCTGGGATGAAGCGCGAGCGGAACCCATGTGGAGATCGAACCCCATTCCTCAGGGAGCCCTCGGAAGAAGGCGACAAAAAATAGCCTGGGGTGAAGCGGCAGCAGAATCCTGTTGGGGACCGAACCTCATTAGAGAGCCTGCCGCAGCAGGCGACAGAAAATAGCTTGGGGTGAAGCGAAGCGGAACCCCATTTGGAGACCAAGTTCCGCAAAGAGCCCTCGGAGAGGGCGACAGAGGATAGCCTGGGGTGAAGCGCAAGCGGAACCCCAGGATACGGGGTCCCCAATTATCCCCGAGCCCGCGCCAGCGGGCGGCACATCGGGTCAAAAGCCTGACGAATCGAAGGACGCCGTTTGTGCATCTCCCGATGTTGTGACCTGGCGTGTGGGAACTAGACCCGCTGGGTGGCCGTCCGATGTGTCGCCCCCTTCGGGGGCTCGTGGAAAAATTTTGGGGCCTCACGTTTCCTTACGCCCTAGGCTATTCTCTGTCGCCCGCTCGCGCGGGCTCTCTACGGAAAAGTGTTGTTCCACAATGGGGCTCGCGCCTCAGGCGATTTTCTGCCGCCCACTCCGTGGGCTCGTTGTGGAAAGGTGTCGTTCTCAAATTGGGCTCACGCTCCAGGCTATTCTCTGTCGCCCGCTTTGTGGGCTCTTTGTGGAAGGAGGTCGTCTCGCAGATAGGCTTGCGTCTTGAGCTATTTTCTGTCGCTCACTCACGTGGGCTGATCGAAGTTTTGAAAGCAAGCTCTCCCCGGTGAGAGAGCGTCACGGAAGCGTCGCGTGAGTTTTTTCTGGCGAAGGCGCAAAAGTCCCTCACTTGACAATCAGAGAACCCAGGACCTACCATATCTCACTTTGTGGGAGACGGCTTGAGCATGAGTGGGCGCGACCGTCTGCACGTCATCTTCGCCGTTTCAGAAGCTGCTCCCTATGCCAAGACGGGAGGGTTGGCCGATGTCGCTGGTGCATTGCCGCGAGCCCTCGCGCGGCTGGGTGTGGAGGTGAAGGTCATCCTTCCTCGCTATCGGGGAGAGAAAGCCGGAGCCGTCGGTCAGTGCGTGACCGAAAGCCTGCGTGTCCCTTTCGCGTTCGGAACTCGGACAGCCGCTATTTACCGAGATGAGTATAAGGGCGTCCCCTTCTATTTCGTGGACGCGCCGGAGTATTTTGATCGTCCGGGTATTTATGGTCCCACTCCGAGCGAAGAGTATCCGGATAATGCGGAGCGCTACGCGTTCTTCTCGCGCGCGGTGGTCGAATGGGCGCGCGGGCTCGAGCGCCCTCCCGATCTCTTCCATTGCAACGATTGGCAGACGGGGCTGATCCCCCTCTATCTCCGAACCGCATACGGGGATGACCCCATTCTCCGGCGGGCAGCAACGCTCTTCACGATTCATAACCTGGCGTACCAGGGACTCTTCTCGCCGACGCTGTTGGAGAGATTCGGGCTGAGTCCGGAGGTCTATCGAACGGAGGGAGGGATCGAGTTCTATGGCTCAGCCAGCGCGATGAAGGCGGGCATCGTCTTCGCTCATGCCATCTCGACGGTGAGCCGCACGTACGCCCAGGAGATCCAAACGCCCGAATACGGGCATGGGCTCGACGGACTTCTCCGCGCGCGCCGGCACCGTCTGGTGGGTATTCTCAACGGCGTGGATTACGAAGAGTGGAATCCGGAGACCGATCCGTTCATCGCGGCGAATTATTCGGTGGAGAATCTGGAGGGCAAGCGCGCGTGCAAGGCGGACCTCTTGCGCACGATGGGATTGCCCGAGCAGATGGAGCGCCCGGTGATCGGCTCGATCTCTCGGCTCGTCGCGCAGAAGGGATTCGACCTGGTGCGGGAGGCCGCCGAGGGGCTCCTGCAGGCGGACGTCACCTATGTCCTTCTGGGCTCCGGAGAGCGGGAGCTGGAGGAGTTCTTCCGAGCCTGGCAGCGCGCCCATCCCGATCGCGTCGGTGTCTATCTGGGATTCCATAACGAGCTGGCCCATAAGATCGAGGCCGGGGCCGATATGTTTCTCATGCCCTCGCGCTACGAGCCTTGCGGACTGAATCAAATTTACAGCCTGAAGTACGGGACCGTTCCCATCGTGCGCGCCACCGGAGGATTGGACGATACGATCGAGCCCTTCGACCTGGATCGTCAGACGGGCAACGGATTCAAATTCTCCGAATATCGAGCCGAGCACCTGCTGGCCGCTGTGCACTGCGCGCGACGCGTCTATGCCCATCCTCCCCTCTGGAGGAAATGCATGGAGAACGGCATGCGCGCCGATTTCTCCTGGGATCGGTCGGCCGCTCAGTATCGGGAGCTCTATGAGCGCGTGATCGCGGGCGAGGAGATCCTCGCCGGATCCTGAGGGAGCCATGTCCGATCCGGGAATCGTGCGCCCTTGGGGATATCGCGAGAATCTTTCTGAGGAGGTGAAAGTCATGGCGGGGAATGTCATCGAGGTCACTGATGCGACATTTCAAACCGAGGTCCTGAGTTCGCCCGTCCCGGTGCTGGTGGATTTCTGGGCCGTCTGGTGCGCGCCCTGTCGCGTCATTGCCCCGACAGTCGAGGCGATTGCTCAAGAATATGCCGGGCGTCTTAAGGTCGCCAAGGTCAATGTGGATGAGAACCCCCTGACGCCCAGCCGATACGGGATCAAAGGGATTCCCACGCTCATTCTCTTCAAGAACGGGGAGGAGAAGGAGCGTATCATCGGCGTGACGGCCAAGGAGAACATCGTCCGCATGATCGCGCCCTATCTCGAAGGGGTATGAAGAACGTCGTCGTCGTCGGAGCCCAGTGGGGCGATGAGGGAAAGGGGAAGATCGTTGATTGGCTCTCGGCGTCCTTCGATATCGTCGCCCGGTATCAGGGGGGACATAATGCCGGACATACGGTTCTGATCGAAGGGCAGCGCTTCGTCCTGCATCTGATCCCCACAGGGATCCTGCGCGAGGGAAAAGTTTGCGTCATCGGTAATGGCGTCGTTGTGGATCCGGAGGCTCTGCTGGAGGAGATCGGAACGCTCCGGAGTGCCGGGATCTCGATCGGGCCCGATCGGTTGCTCATCAGCCACAGGGCACATGTCATCCTGCCGTATCATCGCGCTCTGGAAGCTGTTTTGGAGCACCATCTGGGAGAACGGCGCGTGGGGACGACGATGCGGGGCATCGGCCCCGCCTACGAGCTGAAGTATGGGCGGCGCGGACTGCGCGTTGGGGATCTCTGCGAACCACGCTCCCTCTGCGAGAAAATCACAGAGTTAGGTGAGCAAGTCAATCGCGTGCTCCGCGCCTTCGGGGCCGAACCCCTGGATCCGCGTCCGATCTGTGATCGGTATCGCGAGTTGAGCGCGCGGATTGCCCCTTTTGTGACGGACACGGCCTTCTATCTGAACCGGGCTCTGGCTGAAGGCAAGAGGATCCTCTTCGAAGGAGCCCAGGGGACGATGCTCGATATTGATCATGGGACCTATCCCTTTGTCACGTCCTCGCACGCTTCGGCAGGCGGCGCGGCCATTGGGACGGGAATCCCCCCGACGCGCATCACAGGGATCCTGGGGGTTCTCAAGGCCTATACGACGCGCGTGGGCGAAGGCCCTTTCCCCACAGAACTGCATGATGAAGTGGGGCAGCTTCTGCAACAGGGAGGAGGCGAGTATGGAGCGACCACAGGACGCCCCCGCCGCTGCGGATGGTTGGACGCTTTCGCCGTCGCTTATGCCGTTCTGATCAATGGCTTCACTGCCCTGGCGCTCACGAAACTGGATGTGCTCGATCCTTTGCCGGAGATCCGTATTTGTGTGGGGTATCGCTATCGCGGAGAGAAACTCACCTACTACCCGGCTTCGTGCGAGCAGCTCCAGGAGTGCGAACCCATCTATGAGACCGTGCCCGGATGGCAGGAGCCTACAAGTGGACTCACTCGCTACGAGGAGCTCCCCCCCCGGGCCCGCAGCTACATTGAGCGCATCAGTCGGCTCGTCGGATGTGAGATCGCCCTCATCTCGACCGGAGCCGAACGGGAGGAGATGATCCGGGTGCCCGGATCTTCTCTGGAATCCTGGCTCGCCTGAAAGCCCCCTTCACGCTTTCAGTTCCCGAAGCACATGCTTCCAGAAGGCCTCATCCTGCAGGGGACGCGGCGGGCGGAGTCCGTAAAAGACAATCCGGTCCACAAGAGCCTGATACCGCTGGCGGAGCCGCTCGGCCAACTCTTCCGGAGGAGAGACCAGAGCGAACGCCTCCAGCATCTGGTCGGAGACGACATCAACCAGCTCCTCCCACCGTCCGGAAGCCGCCAGCGCGCGCAATCGGTCGGCCCGATCAGCCCATCCGTGAAGCTCCAGAATCCCGCGATATGCTGGCGTCGAGCCGTAAAAGCCAATCTGCTCTCGGGCGAAGCGTCGGCTCTCTTCCCACTCGGCGGCATCGCGACCGGAAACGATGATCACCGGGGCGACGATCTCGAACGTCGCCCGCGCGCGACCCGACGCGCTCCATCCGGCCTGTAGCTCCGGCCAGACCCATTCGCGCAAGTATCGCTCCGAATGCAGAGGATGCACGTGCACTCCCTCGGCCATGCGACCGGCAAGTCGCAGCATTCCCCGATTCACCGCAGAAATGTAAATGGGCGCGTCCGGATAGGGGTTCGGCTCAGGCGTGAAAAAGGGCGTCATCAGACTCAGGCTGTAGTGCTCACCGCGAAATGAAAGGGGCGTGCCTTGACGCCAACAGGTCCAAATGGCTCGCAAGGCGGCGATGTATTCCCCCAGCCACGGCGCCGGGGCCATCCAGCGCATCCCAAAGCGCCTTTCAATATGGGCCTTCACCTGGCTGCCTAATCCCAGGATAAAACGCCCTCGCGCCAGCCGCTGCAAGTCCCACGCCATATAGGCCGTGACCATTGGGCTGCGCGGGAAGGCGATCGCCACGGCCGTCCCCAGCGTGAGTCGTTCTGTGTGCTGGGCCGCCAGGGCGATCGCCAGAAACGGATCGCCGCCCGTCTCCCCAAACCAGAGCCCGTCAAAGCCCAGCTCTTCCACGCGCCGGGCCAGTGCCGGAACATCTTCGAGCCGAAATCGCGGCACAATGAGATCAACCTTCATCTCTCTCTCCTTATCGAAAGAAAGGCATGCTAACATAACCTCTGGAAGGCCGTCGAGCCCCTGTCCGCCCTTCGGAAGGCCTTTTCATGCAGAATTGGCATGCTAACCCGGCCCTTTGCGAACCGGATCAGCTTCAAAGTGGCAGAGGACCGGAGGAAATTTTGGATCAAGAGAACACGACTCGTTTTGATAGACCGGGAATTTGTATCCTTAAGACCCATATTTGCGTCGTCCTTTCGGCAGAGGATGTATCAGAAGTATCCAATCGGATGAGTGGCTCGAGTGCGGCGCATTGGGGCTAATTGGAAGAAAAAAGTTGACTTGAATGAGAGATCGGGGAAGGATAGCCTCATTAAGGCACGGGATTTGCTTACATCTCACGTGGGTTCTTTATGGGGGCTTTGTATAGTCGCGTGAAGAAATGGGCTGAAGGGGTATGGTTTGTTCTGGGCATCTTTGGAGAGGCCCTTCGGTGCTGGCGCGAGCTGCGGATGATTGTGAAGGGCTTGCTCTGGACGGATCATGTCGTTTTGGCCCATTTGATTGTGACGCGGCGGTGTAATCTCTCGTGCGCTTATTGCAATGAGTATGACCGGGTTTCGGCGCCGATCCCGACCGATGTGCTGCGGCGGCGCGTGGACAAGCTGGCTGAGCTGGGGACAAGTATCATCACCATCAGTGGGGGGGAGCCGCTTCTGCATCCGGAGTTGGAGGAGGTGATCCGGCATATTCGGAAGCATGGGATCATGGCCGGGTTGATCACCAACGGATATCTGCTCACGCGCGAGCGGATTCGAAAGCTGAATGAGGCCGGGCTGGAGTATCTGCAGATCAGCATTGACAATGTACGGCCGGATGAGGTCTCGCGGAAGAGTCTGAAGGTGCTCGATCAGAAGCTCGTGTGGTTGAGCGAGTTGGCGCGTTTTAAGGTGAACATCAACACGGTCTTGGGAAGCGGGGTGCGGAATCCCGAAGATGCGCTGGTGATCGCGCGCCGGGCTGTGGAGCTGGGGTTCTCCTGCTCGGTCGGGGTGATTCATGATGAGTGGGGGCGGCTGCGTCCGCTCTCGCCTCGGGAGCGAGAAGTCTTTTTGGCCGTGCAGAAGCTCGGCAAGTGGAGTTACAGTCGGGTGAATCGGTTTCAGCGGAATCTGGTCGAGGGGCGACCGAATCGGTGGCGCTGCCGGGCGGGGGCTCGGTATCTCTATGTGTGCGAGGATGGCTTGGTGCACTATTGCTCGCAGCAGAGGGGGTATCCGGGGATCCCGCTGGAGGCCTACACTCGGGAGGATATGCGACGGGAGTATCTGACCGAGAAGGCCTGCGCGCCCTACTGCACGATCTCGTGCGTGCAACAGGTCGCCGAGTTAGATAACTGGCGCGACCCGCAGACGCTGGGGGTGAAACTCTGGCGGGCGGCGCCGGTCTCATCCGCGTACGAAGTGCGGCGCGCCGAATGAGGGGTCGTCTCCGAAGTGCGGAGGGGCTCCGTCAAGGCGCCCGTCGAAATGGACGATTCAAAGGAGGGCCGTATTATGTATAAGCCGGTTAAGTACGTCGAGAAAGCGCTCACCTATGTCGCGCGCGCGGCGTGGTTTGTCTTCGAGCGGTTGAACCGCATTCGGCCTAATCCGTCCTTCACGCCGAAGTGGTCGGATCGGCCGCTGTTGAAGTCCTATGAGAAGGTGAAGCCGCCTCTGGGATGGCCGCGCACGACCGATAGCCTCTGTCCCAGGTGCGTGCCCGAAATCCGGCAGCAGATCCTGGATGGGAAGCTGCCCGTGGATATCTTGCGCGAGGAGCCTGTCGGGCAGATCAAAGCGCAGATCATCGAGCGGGATGGCAAGATCTGGATGGTGAAGGATTGTCCGAAGCACGGGCATTTCGAGGACCTCATCTCGATTGACCCGGAGTTCACGCGCCATCTGGAGCAGGCCTATCCGGGAAGCGACATTCGCGCGCACAACGATCAGAGGCTGCATAATCATGGATCGAGCACGATCAAGTACGGGCGCGGGGCCGTCCTCACCATTGACCTGACCAATCGCTGCAACATGATGTGCGATCCCTGCTTCATGGACGCCAATCAGGTGGGTTTCGTACATGAGCTGAGCTGGGAGGACATCAAGAAGCTGCTCGATGATGCGATCACGCTCAAGCCGAAGCGGCAGCTCTCGGTGCAATTCTCCGGTGGGGAGCCGACGCTCTCGCCCTATTTCTTGGATGCCATCCGCTATGCGCGCAAGCTCGGCTACAACAGCGTGCAGGCGGCGACCAATGGGATCGAATTCGCCAAGAGTCCCGAATTCGCCCGCGCGGCGGCCGAAGCCGGTCTGCGCTATGTCTACCTGCAATTCGATGGGATCGGCAATGCGGCCAATGCCCATCGGCGCGTGGGCAATCTCTTCGATGTGAAGCTGCGGGCGATCGAGAACCTGCACAATGCCGGTGTGGAGATCATCCTGGTGACCACGATCGTCAACGGGATCAATAACGAACAGGTCGGCCGGATCGTGCAGTTCGCGCTGGACAATCCGAAGAAGATCGCCTTCGTCGCCTTCCAGCCGGTCTCCTTCACCGGACGCGACGAAGAGATCAGCGACGAGCGGCGCATGGCTCAGAGGTATACGCTCAGTCATCTGGCGCACGATCTGAAGAAGCAGCTCGGGCTTGGAGAGCCGGCGCGCGACTGGTTCCCGCTCTCATTTGTGAGCACCTTCTGCGACTGGTCCGATCTCGTGCATGGACCGCAGGCCGATTGGGGACAGGTCGGCTGCGGGTGCCATCCCAACTGCGGCGTGGGCATGGCCGTGATGGTGGACAAAGAGACGCGCGAGGCCGTTCCCGTCACGGCTTTCCTCAACGGCGATCAGTTGGCCCGCGACGTCATGAAGATCAACGATGCCGCCCGGGGCAAGTGGCTCTCGATTCTGGGCATGGCCCTGGCGCTCATGAAGAACTACGATCCCTTCAAGGCACCGCGGCACTTCCGGCTCTGGGACTTGCTCGTCAAGTTCGACAAGTCCTTCGGGGCCACGGGACGGAGCTACGGCGATGTGAGCGGCAATCGCACGCGCGAGGATATCGAGCGGCGACGGCGCGATCGCTGGAACTTCCTCTTCATCGCCGGGATGTGGTTCCAGGACCTGTTCAACTACGACTTCCGTCGAACCGAGCGCTGCATCATCCCCTATGCCACGCAAGAGGGGGAGATCTCCTTCTGCGCCTACAACACGGGCATTGGCTGGCGCAAGATCGTCGAGAAGATGCACATGACGGCCACGCTCTCGAAGTGGTACGAGAAGCATGGGCGGCATGAGATCTTCGCCGGCGGCAAGAGCGTACCGCTCTCCAGCACAGAGCACTCGCTCCTGGTGCGGCAGGAGATCCTCACCGAGGATGTGCAGCACGATCTGGAGCGACTGGGCATCCCCAAGAACGCTCGCGAGGAAAAGATCTGGCGGCGGCGCCTGAGCCGGGCCGAGAACGAACAGATGGCCCGTCTCTATCGCCAGCTCGTGCTCAATGAGCCCGCCGAGCCGCTCGTTCAGTTGAAGGGCTTAAAGAGCAAGGCGCCGCGCGTCGGTGCAGGGGTCGGAAGTTAAGCCGTTATGGGCTCCTTGCGGATCTCTCCGCAAGGAGCCCGCAGTGTGGCGGCACAAGCGTATCTCCTCTCCGGAGCCAAAAGGGATGTCTTTTCCCCTTCGACCTCATGTCGCGAGAGGTCGTTCCCGCCTCGCCGGAGATGGGGCTTTCCCTATTTCGCGAGTTGAAGCACGTCCTGAAGGACGTGCTCGGCGTGTCCTTCTGGTTTGACCTTCTCGTAGATCTTGGCGATGCGTCCCTCGGGGTCAATGAGAAAGGACGTGCGATGCGTGCCCATCGTCTGGCGTCCCATGAACGTCTTCTCCCCCCAGACACCGTAGGCGCGGACGACTTCCTTCTTCTGATCGGCCAGAAGAGGGAAGGGAAGATCGTATTTCCGCGCGAATCCCTCGTGGCTGCGGACTGAGTCCACGCTGATACCCAGGACGGCGACCTTCCGCTTCTGGAATTCTGGGAAGAGATCGCGAAAGCCGCAGGCCTGCTTCGTGCACCCCGGGGTATTGTCGCGCGGATAGAAATAAAGGACAACCCACTGACCTCGAAAGTCCGAGAGCCGACGTATATGGCCCTGTTGATCCGGCAGCGCGAAATCCGGAGCGAGATCGCCGACGTTCACCTTCGTCGCCATAGGCGGGGATTGTAACGGCATTCGAAGCATTCTGTCTAGCAGAAAAAGGCTGCGCTCGTCGGCCTTCACAGGCTGGTCTTCTGAAAAGGGGCGCTTTCGGGCACCAGGATGTGATATGATGTGAGCGGTGTGTCTCTTGAGGAGGCCAGGACGATGACCGGATGGAAGACCGATGCCCAACAGTTGAGAGCGCTCTTGCATCCGGTGCTTCGGGAGATCGAGCGGGGGATCCACACGGGGACCTCTCCGGAGTGGAACGCCCTGAAGGAGCGTTTGCTTCAGGCGCTCGAGCTGATTCGTAAACTGGAGCGCGATCAGCTCTGGAGCATCTTAGAGCAATCGGGAACTGAATCGCCGATGCGTCCGGGGAGGACGTCCGCGGCGCGGAAGACGCCGAAGGGGGGGAAGTGAAGGATGAGCCTGCAGGAGCGAATCGAAAAGGATTTCGTTGCCGCCTTGAAGGCGCGTGAGGATTTGCGGGTGAGTACCCTGCGTCTGGTGAAGACGGCGCTTGCGCATCGTCGGGTCGCTCTGGGACGGGCGCTTGAGGATGCGGAAGTGATCCATGTCCTCAAGAGTTTGATCAAGCAGCGACGGGAGGCGATCGAGCACTACGAGAGAGGGGGACGTCGTGATCTCGCCGAGAAGGAGGCGCGCGAGATTGAGATCCTGGAAGGGTACTTGCCGGCTCCGCTGAGCGATGCGCAGATCGAGCGCATCGTGGAGGAGACAATCGCCGAGCTGGGCGCTCGAACTCTGGCGGACGTGGGACCCGTGATGAAAGCCGTTATGGCGAAGCTGGCCGGTCAGCTCATCGAGGGGAAGCGGGTCCATGAGATCGTGCGCGCTCGACTCTCGTCGGAAGCGTCAGGGGGATAGGTATCCGAGCTCGACGAGCCGCCGCATCACGCGCTGGGCGCTCTCCTGAGGCGTCTCCTGGTGGCTGTGGATGATAAGCTCCGGAGCGGAAGGCTCCTCGTAGGGGTCTGAGATGCCCGTGAATTGGGAGATCTCTCCTCGCAGGGCCTTTTTGTAGAGCCCTTTCACATCGCGCGCGATGCAGATCTCCAGAGGACAGTGCACGTAGACCTCTACGAATCGGCCGATCAGCTCGCGCGCGTACTGTCGCGTCTGGCGATAGGGTGAGATGGCCGCCACAATCGTGATGACGCCATTGCGCACAAGGAGCCGGGCCACGTAGGCGATTCGTCGAATATGGAGGTCGCGTTCCTCTTTGCTGAACCCCAGGTGCGGGCTCAGATGCTGCCGCACCTCATCGCCGTCGAGAACTTCGACTTTCAGACCGCGCGCGCGCAACTGGCTTTCGACCAGCCGCGAGAGCGTTGTCTTCCCCGAGCTGGGCAATCCGGTGAACCAGAGGGCGAAGCCTTCCTCCATCGTCGGATTCTCCGCGTTTACGAGACCATGCCGAAAGCCGCCGCGAGGATTTCGGCCACCTCCGGGCGCGTGAATTCCGGCGGAAGCGGCTCTCCTTCCCGGAGCCGGCGCCGCACTTCCGTTCCGGAGAGCGTGAGGCGCTCGGACTCCCCATGGGGACAGGTCTTGGCCGAAGCCATCCCCTGGCACCGCCGGCAGTAGAAGGCGTTGTCGAAGAAAAGCGGCGTGATCCCCAGCTCATCGGGATCGAATTCCTCGAAGATCCGATGAGCGTCGAAGGGATCGTAATAGTTCCCGACGCCGGCATGATCGCGTCCCACGATGAAATGTGTGCACCCGTAGTTCTTCCGGACGATCGCGTGGAAGACGGCCTCGCGAGGCCCCGCATAGCGCATCGCCGCCGGATAGACTCCCAGTACGACGCGATCCCGCGGATAATAGTGCGCGAGCAGAACCTCGTAACACCGCATCCGCACATCGGTCGGGATGTCATCGCTTTTGGTCTCCCCGACAAGCGGGTGCAGGAACAAACCGTCCACGATCTCCAGAGCGCATTTCTGGATGTACTCGTGCGCGCGATGCACGGGATTGCGCGTCTGGAAGCCGACGATCGTCCGCCAGCCCTTCTCCTGGAAGATGCGTCGGGACTGGGCCGGATCGAGCCAGTAGGCGCGATATTCCGGATGCTCTGGCCTCTGCAGCAGGCTGATCTTTCCGGCCAGATAAACCTCACCGGTCTCGTACAGACGGCGAACGCCGGGATGAGCCGGGTCCGTCGTCCCGAAGACCTGGCGCGCCTCGCGTTCCTTGTCCACCACGTATTTCTGCTCCAGATAGAGAAGGCCGAGCACGCGGTCCTCTCGATCCGTCAGAGCCACGGGATCCCCTTCGCCGAGAGCGTCGGCTTCCCTTCGCGAGACGGCCAGCGTGATCGGAATCGTCCAGGGGAGTCCGTTGGCCAGACGCTTGCGTTCGAGCACGGACTGGTAGTCTTCTTGTCCCATGAATCCTTCAAGGGGGCTGAAGGCGCCCACGGCGATCAGCTCCAGATCTGAGATCGCCCACTCATCCAGAGCGATTCGGCGAAGCGTCCGAATCCGCCGCTCCTCCGCTTCCCGTTCCGCTCCGCGCAGCAGGCGGTCTACCAAACGCCCGCCGTGAGGGGGGATTCCCAGAGGACGTCGCCCGTTCATCGGCCATCTCCTCCCTCATCGTGATCTCAAGCAAAGAAGCGATTATACGCAGGCTGATTCCGTTTGCAAAGGCAGCCGTGTCGGCTGAAGCGAAGACCGAAAAGGGGTTCACTCAGGAAGCTCGGCGGAGATCACTTCGATTCCCTCTTCCATCAGACGGCGCAGGACCGGAGGGGCCACGTAAGCGCACGCTATAGCCAGGCGCGGGCGCACGCCCCATTGCCGCTCGTACTCCTCAGCCGAACGCTTGAGCTTCTCAATGTCCTGAAGATGGGCGCGCGCCGTGATCTCCAGCAGGATGTGGTCGGCATCGCGGATGACGACATCCACTTCTCGATCGGCCAGAAGCAAGCGCTTGACCGTGCCCGCCTTCAACCACTCTTCGACAGCCGCCTGCAGGGTCTTGCGCACGACCTCTTCGCTCACAATGCCCAGACGGCTCAACCCGCGTCGGACCTCCCGAACCTCTTCGACGGTCACCGCCTGCTGAGCGACGACTTCTTCGAGCCGCCCTTCGACTCGCTCGAGCCGCTCCGCCAAAGCGATGACGGCTTGTTGCAGCGATCGAATGGCTTCTTGATGTTCCATGATCGTCTGCTGGAGAGATCGAATAGCTTCTTGCTGTTCCGCAACTGCCTGCTGCAGAGCCTGAATGGCCTCCTGTTGTCTGGCGATCGTCTGTTGCAGAGCCTGAATGGCTTCCTGTTGTCCGGCGACTGCCTGCTGCAGAGCCTGAA
>CAZTMT010000013.1:0-99227 GCA_964615335.1 uncultured Clostridia bacterium | reverse complement strand
CTGGCCAATCAGGTTGCCCAACTTTTCGAATGCCTGGATAACCTGTTGTCGCCTCCCTTCGTCACTCATCCGAGCGGCTTGATAGAGCGCGTAGTTGAGCGAAACATACACGCCTTTTTCCACAGCTTCTGCCAAAGACTTTCGCTGAGATTTGGCCAAGATGGAAAGTTGGCGCGCAAGCTGAGTAAGTTCGCGTGCTTGTCGACTCGTGTAGGGACGAGCAGTGAGCATGCGATTCTCTCGCATGTAGAGTTCCTCAACGAGCGTCTTTGCATGCTCTGAAATGACCGGCGCTCGAAGCCAGATGTGGCAGAGCGTTCCTGTCCGTGTCTCCCGTGCCAGGCGCTTGGCTTCTTTGAGAAGCCCTTCGGCAAGGTCGAAGAGAAAACGCACAGGATACTTGACGTCGGCAATCGCTACTCCCGCCGAAAGACTCAACTGCACAGGCTGCTTGAGTGCGTCTTCAAGGCGTTCGTTGAATTCATCCTGCAGTTTCGTAATCTCGGCGTGCTTTCCAAACTCTTCCAGCATTCGCACAGCGAGAGCCCACCCGAAGGATGCCGGAACAATCACGACCACGTCATCTCCCCCGAGGGCAATGATTTCAAACGGCAGTGTCTGCGTGGGATCACAGAGACGCTCATGCCCGAACACGCGCCAGATCGCTTCGAATAGTGCCTCCTTCGTTGCGTTGGCCAATGCCTCCGAAAAATGTCGGTACGATGCTGGTGAAGGCATAAGCTGCAAAAGGTCCCCCATGTTGTTTCCGTCGGCATAGAGGAGGGCGATTTTGCCTTCTTTTCCAGCAAGCGTATCCAGGTCTGGAGCAAAGCGGGCGTTACCATCTGTGCGTTTCAGAGGCACATCTGTGTTTTTGTTTTGCTTTGCCCACGTGACGAACTCTTCGACAAACGTGCGGCGCCCTTCTCGACCTTTGAGACGTTTTTGCCAGCAGATCGCGCAGAGCCACTCATCCCGTACTTTGTCCCGGCAGACCGCCGCACGCTTCCCACAGGACTGGCAGCGCTCATGCACGGGAAGTGTCTCGAAAAAAGGTGCTTCTGACTTCCCGCGCTTCGCCTGCTGAAGTCGCCCGCTGAGTAGCGCTACGAGTTCGCCGAAGTTTTTTCGCTTCGGGCGGTCCCGCAAAAGCGCCTCGAAGTGGCTGAAGAGCAGATCGGCCGCAACGCCCTTTCCGGAAAGACTTTTCACCTGTTCCTCATCGTGCGGCGCGAGCCCGCGTTTGAGGTCCTCATATCGGATAGGATCGGAGGCAACAATGGTGATCGTAGCGACGTGGGTTTGGTCTAAGTAAAGAGCCTCGATCTCTTCCTTCCATCTCTTCGCCTCGCTTTCGGGTACAATGGCGAGGAAGCCGCCTCCCCCGCAGTAGATGAGTTCCGCATGAGCACTGCAAAACCTCCTGCGAATCTCCTCCTCAACCTCTTGCAAAATCTGGCTTGCACGTCGAATTTCCGGGAGCACGTTGGTTTCGTAAACATACCTTTTGATCGCATCCGTATCGCCCAGGAGCAAGCAGACAAGCTCCTCGGCTCCGAGAGGCTCTCCTTCCGGATCATGCATCTGCCGGGTGATCTTTCTGAACTCCTCCGGTGCGGCTCTTCCCGGTTCGAGTCGGTCTCCTGCCAAGGTGTAAGAATCGGTGGGGTCGGGCGTTTTTCCCATCAGGATTTGTCGGGTCAGCATCTTCGCTTTTATCCTCCGATTGGACATGGAACCTCTCCGTCTATTTTCAAAAACGGCGCACAGTCTGGCGCAATGGTTCCAGTGAAGCGCCGAGCAGCTCGGAGCATAAAGCGCAGGCATATTCGTGCAGGCGCTTGGCGTCATCTGTGACGAGTCGTTGATAGCCATGCTCCAGATAGGAGTAGTTTCGCAATTGCTGGACATCTGCCAGTCGCTTGCGTCCTTCCTCGCTCAGGCTATGACCCAAGGCTTCGAGCAGGCTCAAGCCTGTGGTAAGGGCGAGAAAGGGTGGAAGTTGAGTAGTTCCCTGCAACTCCAGGAATCGCTTTATTGTCTTTTTGTCCATTGTCTGCCATGGGGGGCGCCATGGGTTGATGCCGTTTTGAAGCAGCCGAATCTGCACAGCGACTTCGACGGCGCGGTAGGAGCGGAGCACGCTATCCGTCGGACGTCCTTCTTGCAAGCGTCGTCCGCTGTTTTCCAAAGCATCGGCAGCGAGCAGGGGAAGATGTGCCGCCTTTTCTCCGAGACGCACCTCTTCGTTTTGCGCCCTCCGCAGAAGAGGCACCAGCGAAGAAAGGCGATTGCCCGGCTCGAGCAGTCTTTCCACCAATGTCGCCAATGAGGATAAGCGTTCATCATCCGAGAGCGCTTTGGCAGGCTCATAGAGACAGCGCAAGATCGTGAAAGAGCCTTCATAGTCGAATTCGTCCCACAGATAAAGGGCTTCGGTCGCTTTCTTGACGAATTCCGATTTGCCTTTGTCCGGCAAACGCTCCTTGCCTTTGTCCGGCAAACGCTCCGAGAGGAGTTTTGCTTCGCGATAGTTTGCGCGCCGTAGCCTTTCCAAAATCTGGTGGATGATCTCATCGGTGGCTGTGCGTTCGGAACGCTTCACTTGCATGGCCTCGCGCAACACGCGCCCTTGCTCATTCCGAACCTGGCCGCCTGTGTAGTCCAAAATCAACTTGTCGCCTAAGGGTTCGGTCAAAGCGGCATGGACTACGGCTGCCGAGAGCACCTTTGTGCCACCCGTGAAGTTGACCACTACTCGTTCGGCGTTGGCCGCTTGACGGAAGATGTCTCGCGCGACAGCAAGACTGAGGTTGATGTCCTCAGGATCTGCTACTTCAATGAGCCTTATGGAGACTCCCTTTTCTTCGCACCTCTGCTTGGCCAGGTTTGCCACGTCGAAGGGAGTCGGGGCCTTCTGTCCGGCAAAGGGGCGACCATAGAGCAAGAAAACGACCACATCTTCGCCCGTTTCGCATTCTTCATCTACGGCTTTGAGAATCGGGTCCTCCGTGCCGCCAACCGTGATGATTAAGGCTACCTTCATAGTTACTGCACTCCCTCACGCCATTCTTTGAAATCTCGATATTCATCTCTCCGGACGCCCCGCTGTATAAGCCGTTCGTAACTCTTATCGCTGTGCCGCGCCAGTTCGCATACCCGCACGTGGCCATCCTCACCTTCAAAGAAAAAGATGCGTTCATCGCAATGACCCTTTGGATAGACGAGGCAATCGCTGTTACGCACGCGGTCGGAGCCGCTGATACGCAACTCATGCACCTTCAGTTTCCTGAGCGCACGGTCAAACAATTGGCGGACGTCGGGAGCGGCAGAGCGGTAGGTTTCCCACGCTTGCGCCGACAGAAAGACAGGTTCGGGTATTGCTTGCTCCACACGGTCGCGGTAGGCTTCGTAAAACGCTTCACCCGCAGGTGACAACATCGTGAAGCCTTCTTCTTCAGTAAGCAGCAAGCGCACCTCCTCTGGAAGCCCACGTAGTCTTTTGTCTACCTCCGCCGTCGAACGTAAATCGGCGTTAATCCACTCAAAGAAGTCCTCGTAACTCGCCAGCAGTGAGTAGTCCCAATTGATGGGTGTAGGTGGCATCTCAATGATGTCGCGGAAGGCCTCGTGGATGTAGTAAACAGGCACGTCAAACAGCAAGCCGACAAGCGTGGCGTAGGCGATTTCCGCCTTGAATCCGCCCGTCGCATTGATGAGCACCTCGCGTCCTTGCTTCTTCTCCCAACGAATCTGGTCAATGAGCGTCGCCACCAGCGAGCGCAAGCCACGCATCTTGAAACGGCTCTCGCTGTAGGTCAGGTCAGGTACCTCGATTACGCGTGTCTCATATCCGTTGTGGTTGTAGTGCCGCACCAAAGCCTCTGCACACCGCTTACCCTCGTCTGTTTGCGAGTGCAGGAATATAATACGGTCGCCCTTCTCCAAGATGCGGGAGAGCGAATTGGTTTCTGCGCTGGCTCTTGAAGCCTCTGTATGGTTCAGGTAATTAGCCAGTTGCTGCTCATTCGGCTCCTGCTCTTTCAAATCTCGTTTGGCATTGGTAAGTAGCGATGTACCCACAGTAACGAGTATCGTACGCATAGGCTAGTCCCTCCAGTATCCATACCCTGCTGTCGTCTTGGCGCCGATGCCCATTTCCCGCAGTCCTGCTTGGAGCCAGGTTTGCGCCTGCTGAGCAAGCACTGCATCTTTGGAAGCGACGGCGAATAGAAACTCGCTACCCGGTGCGATGGCGAGAAAGAAGACGGGGACTGGGTTCAAGTAATCCGCAGGTGGTGTATTGCCTCCCTGGTAATACTGGCTATAATGCGGGTTCATTACGTCCAAGTCCAGTTTCAGGTTGGTGGGATTCGCGGGCACGGCGTCGAAGAAGATGACCTTGCCGGCGCTAGCGTCAGGCGGAGATTTGCCGAATACAGCGGCAAAGGTCGCATCGGTTTCGTTCTTGCCTTCCACGAGTTCCGCATACGACCGAGCCAAGCCTTTGAGCGCACTACCGGGGATGATGGGAAAGCCGTAGATGCGATGCAGGCGAATGCTCGTTTCCAACACGCTCTCTGCGCCCAGACCCACGACCACGCGGCTGGGGCTGGCCGCACGCATCCGAAAGGATTTCACCTCATAGCCACGCTCGCGGTAATCGTTGAGCATGGCTTCCCAACGCGCTTTGTGAGCGCTGATAATACGCCGTAAGTCGTCTTGATTGAATGCGCGAACACCCTGTCGTTCTTTGGCTTGTTTGGTCAGCTCCCACGTTTGTGCATCACAAAGTAACAGCTTTTCCGTTCGCAAGCCATAGTTGAGGCACCGACCCGCACGCGATTCAGCGAGAGCACGCGTATCCTGCGGGAGCGGATAAGTCTCTTGGGGTTGCTGTTGAGAGCGGCCCCTCCGGCCTTGTGGTGGTCGCTGTTGCCGCATGATTTATCCCTCCTCCGTCGGCAGTTCCGCTTCGGCGAAGCGTTTGAGCCAGACGAGATACGCCAAAGCCTCCGCCGTGGCGCGGCGATAGGCCACGCTGTCACTCTGAAGCACCCAATCGAGCAGGTTTTGATTGCCCGCATTGGGCGCCACCTGACTCATCGTCCATGCCGATAGGTGATTGAACAGAACGTTGTGTTCATCGCTTGGGTCGTTCTTGCCCTTGGCTCGCAGGAATGCCAGCGTCTGTCCAAGGCCGTTCGTCAGCACGAGCATCGGCACGCGACGAGCAAGGCTACCGTATTTCTTTTTGAAGTCGTCGGGGCAATTGACGACGCTCTGAATGTCAGCCCATGCGCGCTTTGCGCGCTTTTGCTCAAGAGTTTGTTGTTGGCTCGGCATGGCCCTCACCTCCTATGGAACATCCTTGCTTTTACAAACCCGCGTCCGACGGTGCTATCGCCGCCCAGTTGCAGCCGCCTACCATCCACACAGTTTTTCACGAAATCCAGGACAGCCTGTGCATCCTGAAGATCAGGCGGCGCACTGTTTGTTCGCGGCTTACTGGCAAACAGCACCGCGTACAGCAGCGTGTCGGTGGGCAGATGCTCTTCGGTCCAGAGCGCCCCGCGTGCCACAGTCTTTTTCTCATCGTCGATGCGCACACGGCTAATGACTTCGGTAGAGAAAAGCGTGAAATCGCGGAAAGCATTCTCGGGCAAGATGACAAGACGCTGGGGTAGAGCTTGCCGCCAGTAGTCGTATTCGTTGCCCGAGGGCAAGGCGCTGTCCTTCAGCCAGTTCGCAATCGTTTGCACAGTGTTATCCTGCCGAGCGGTGAACGCGAACTCTTCGAGCACCACGCGATTATTACTGACGAGCGTGTTCGATGAAACCAGCGCAGTATCGTCCCCTGTTGGACCTGTCTCTGTCCAGTTCACCGGAATGCCCGCCATTTGGGCATCTCGCTTGAACCGCGCCAGCACCTCTTTGCTCGTCACCCAGGCGAACACGCCAAGAAGCGATCGCACAGGAAAGAGCAGGATGCGCGCATCACCCACCGACACCGCCCCTGCGTGCTCGCTTGCCGCGGTCGTTTCGGGTCCGCAGACAATCTGAACCTTTTTGTCCCACTCACTGTGAGGATGAAGCTCGCATTGAGTATTTTGGCACCAATCTGTGTGGCGAGCTACCTCATCGCGTAAGCAGCCCTTCAATCCCGACGCTTGCACGAGTGGGTAGCCCGTAGTGCGCTCGCGCTGGATGGGCAAGTCCACGATGCCGAGACTCGTTCCACTGCCCGCATGGAGCGGGGTCTCGGTGTAAAGAAACAGAATCGCGCTTTTGTCAAACATAGCAACCTCCTTTAGGCGTAATTCCACTGACCAATGGCACAGAACCCAAATCCGATCTGTCCGAAATCGCCTTCACCCGGAGGCGTTTCGGTGAAGGGTTTGCCGTTCCAGGCGACAGTGCCGTCACTTTCAAAAAAGAACACGCTGCCGGCCGGCACAAAACGGCGCATGGGCTTCTGGAAATCGCCTCGACGCCGGACATCGTCCACAAATGCGCCGCCGAAGGACTGCGCTCGCGGTAGCGCGGTCGCTACCAATTGGACACTTGCACCGTTGAAAAACTGCCCCCAGTTATCGTCTTGGGGCTTCCATCCTCCAGAGAACCAAGCCGGAGTAAGCAAGACGACTTTGAAACGCGATGGCAAGGGGTTGGGGAGCGAAAGGGGTGGCAACGGTGTCCGCAGCACCTCATACATTGCCGCTCGCGCTTCGCCTCCCACCTGCAGGAAGCCTTTGGGAGAACGGAACGGCGAAATACCATCTATCTCCAGCAGAAAGCCAACGCCTTCTCGCAGCCGCAGAAACTCCATCGTGTAGAGCATTCCTTCCTGGGTGCTCCGCCGGCCGCGGTCCAATGCAATCCCCAGGCGAAACTCGCGCACGACCAGGTCGCTTTCGGGCGTGATGCTGAGATCAGTTCGTCCTGAGAGGTACTTGCGGAACTCATCTTCTGCCAACCAACCGCGTGCTTCTTTCAGAGGCTTGTCCGTGCGTGTCCAGAGCAGGCGCAAATCCGGCGGCTGATTGCTCGTGAAGAGTTGGTCAGACAGCGGCTCGACAAGCCTACAGTCATCGCCCACCTTGACCACATCGGCAGGCAGAGGAAAATAGCGCGTGAGGGTATCGCCAACGCGCCTGGCGACAAGCGGACCACGCAGGCGCAGTTGTCCGTAGTTGCCGCTGGGCGCGCCGATTTGCTGGATCAAAGCCTGCGCGGATGGTGCGCCGCGTGCATAGTTGGAAAGACTCACGCCACTGTCGAAGAGCACCTTCGCCCGCACGACGCCCTGCATGGTGAACGGCGTGGGCGGGAAGAGGCTGCGGGCACGGTGATCTTCGCCCGCCGCAAACGGCTTGCCGTCGCGAAACATCAGAACATCGTTCGGCTCGATGAAGAGTTGCCACATCACTCCTCACCCCCCTTTGCCAAGAAACGAGCCAGCAAAAGCCAATCGGCCATCTGCTCGAAACCTCGCTTGCCGACCTTGCCGGCGTGGCTGTCCAGAGCCGCAGCGAAATCCGCAAGGCGCTCCGCTAAAGAATCGCGTTCTTCTTGAGACATTGTGCTTTCCGAGTGGCGCTTGAGCAGTCGTTTCAGTTCCGATTTCTGGGCCTCTTTGGGTAGGTGTGACAGCGTACGCGATTCCTCAAAGACGGCATGCGCCAATTTCATGGCGAGTTGTCCCCCTCCGAATCGCTCGCATATATCGTTTACCATCGCCACAGTGTCTTGCGGGCCACCATCGTAGAACCATTTGGCACCGACCTGCGTTCGTTCGCCTGACCGTTTGAGCAGATACACACACAGCGCATTGCGATCGTAGACCTCTTTCGCGTCGTGTTCTGCTTCGCGCATGGCTTGCAGGGTTGCGTCCAGCGGCTGCAAGTGGTGAGCGATAGCAATACCGATAGATGCGCTCGCTGTCGGTCCCATCGTGAGCAGGATTTCCTTTGAGGGTTGCTCTCGGTAAACGAGGTAGCCGCTCAGGTTCTCGTCAGCGAAGTCCACAGGCAGGCTTTCTTCGGAAGCAAAGTCAACGAGGGCCTTGTCCTGTTTCACCTGTCCCGAAAAGAGGGCGCGCAATTCGCGTGCAGCCGACAACGCCTCGCTGAGGGGCAAAAGAGCCAGCACATCATCACCGCCTGCGTAAATCACGCGCCCGCAGTGTCGCTCTTCTATGACGAATCGCACCAGTTTCCGTGCAAAGTTTGCCAGCGCATCGGAAATCGCCGCGTGCAGGGCAGGCGTCATCAGCCGCCGTTCGTTCAACAACTCCTTCCATCCGTCCAGGCCTTCCAATTGCTCTCGCACCTTGGGGTGGAGCACATTGCCGAAAAGGGTTAGCCCCTCGTGCGTGCCGCTGAGCCACTGTCCGGCTCGGTCGCCATCCATCATCAACACGGCATAGTATTTGGCGGGGGGAGAGATACCCGCTTCCGAGGCTGCCTTGAGGAGCCCCTGCAAGGACCTGTGTGCGGCTTCAGCATCGCTTTCACTGACAGTCAGACCGTAGTCATCCTCGAGTCGCCTGGGAGTGAACGTCTCTGCAAAGAACGCCTCTCCGTCATAGCCTAAGAACCTATCGGCGATGTCTTGCAACTGTGGCGCGCGATTCACCAGTTGACGACGCAACTTCTGAAGTTTGGGGATTGCTTCCGGTGCGACAGTATGAGGGAACTCCAGCAATTCCAGTGTCTCCAGATGCTCGCGCAATGAATCCGCAAGCTTCGGCCCATGCGTCGCATCGTTGAGTTTCTGTAGAACTGCTGCCTTGAACGAAGCGGCGGCGATTTCGCTGGTGGAAGGGAAACTACCCCGCAAGCCGAATTTGTCCTTCAGCGCCTCTTCCTGTGCGAATCGTTTGACGGCGCAGATGGCGCAAAGTCGTTCGCGCCCATCCGGCTTAATGTCATAGCGACTCTCCCCACGGAGTGCTTCTGCTGTGCGGCTCCAAAATTCACGAGCTGGCATATCTTTGGAACGGAGCGCGGCACGCTGTCCGCAGACAGTGCATTTTTCACCGCGCTCTTCGGTCGGCTCAAAATCGCGCAAACTCTTCCGGGCATTGAAGGCGCGATCGGCAAGGCTGTAGAGCAGGCTGTAGGTTGTGCCCCAGTTCGGGTGATACTGCCCTCCGCCTTCTGCCTTCGGCTTGGCAAAGAGCGCATACACCTTGCTGGACGGCCGATCAGGCAGAGGAGCGCACAGCTTTTCGAACAGCGACTTGACTGCTTCTGCCTGCTTCCATCCGTCGCTTTCATCGTCGCCTGCCCACGGCAGCACTGACCAGTAGACCTCGAGCTGTGCATTGACCTGATCCTCCCACATTTGTTGCGTCTGCTCATCAGCAGGCATGATGCCGTTGGACAGTGACTCGAGCACGGCATTGGCCAATTGCTTCCACTCCTCGCGCACAGCGCAACTGGCTTTCGCGGCTGCAGACTGGGCTTCCGATGCAGGAAGCAGGGCGACGAACTTGTTGGGGAGACTGGCAAGGCTTAGGTCTTCAGGTCTTGGCTCTGGCACGGGAACCTGCTTATCCTGCGCCAGCCACAAGTCGCACAGGGGTTGTCCGCGAAGCGAGGGGAAGACGATGACATCAGGTCCAAATTCTTCAGCGAGGCTTTTCATCGCCGTCCGCGAGAGATACGAAAGCAGCCAACTGCCCATCCACAGGTCCTGTGTCCGGCGAGCGGCGGCGATGAACTCCTGCACAGGACCGATGGAGAAAACCAGAAACGCGGGCTGTGGCAACGCGTCGGCAATCGCCGCCGTAATGGAGAGGTGCTGTGTGAGCGGATGGTCGGGCTGGCGCGTGTCGGCAGGTAGCATCCCGAACAAGGCGCCCACGCGGGGAAATTCCTTTGTCAACGCATCAGGCAAACACCGCCACAGCCGCAGAAATCGCTGCTTCTGGTCAGCGGTGCCCTTGATCAGAGATCTCACTGCCTTCTTTGCTGCTTCATGGGTTTGCTTTACATCCACATCTGCCAGCGAACCCAAATCCAGATTGCGTCCTGAGAGAGGATGAGTCAGAACGGCCTTTTCTGAGCACCAGTAAGCTTCCGCACCTTCGGGAAAGTCCACGCGGTCGGCGGCGGAAGCAATCCGATCGGCGCGTTCGGCTCGCTTCGCCTCGTCCTCATTGGCTGCTTGGCCCAGCGCTATCTCGACCAACTCATTTGCACGCTCCTCATGCCTGCCGATCGAAAAGGGCTTGTCGGGCGGGTCGTGCAGCAAGGCGACGATTTTTCGAGCCCAACGGTCAGAAGCTACCATTCTTGGTTACCTCCAAAGATCCACGTTCCTTGCCAGCGTTGTGCGGCGTCGTTTAAAAATCGTTGCATCACATCCCAGTCAGGCTGTGTGCCCTGAAAGCGTGTGCGAAGCGCCGTGAGTAAAATGTGGTAGCCTCCCCTTGTCCTCACGATTCGCAGATGGAGAGGGGAGGCCTGTCGCCTTTGCCCTCCCGCAAAGCCAAAGACTCGATTGTCTCGGTAGCTGTGCGAGCGAAGTAATTCCCAGAACTCCTTCATTGCCGTTTCCCAATCAGAGAAGGGCTTTTGACAAAAGAGCACCTTTGCATGGGCGTCGTGAAGTACTGGGAATGCAGGAGGATTTGCTGGGGAATTTGAGGCAATTCCTCTTTGCTTTGACCACTGGCTGATGCTACTACGAGCCTGCTCCAGAGCAGAAGATAGAGCTTTTTTGAAACTCTCTGCATCCTTATAGCACGACGGCTGAACTGGAAACCCTTCATCAGTAGCTTGCACTGCGAAAGAACCAAAACCTCGCCGAGATCGCTTGCCCAGGCCGCCAAGAAGGAGGAACACAGCCAGTGCCCCCGGCGCTGGCTCAGGCAGGCTATTGGATGGCGGGCGTGGTGAGAGAAAAAGCCTTACAGTCGAACCGGGACTGATTGCAGGAAAAGTAAAGACTTTCTGAGTGCTATGCGGTAGCGGCCGAAAGTTGTCGGTGGTGAGGCTACCAGGAGCTTCAACCCGCACGACCACGGGCGAAGCGCTCTCGGTGCTGCCGAAGACGGCGCTTTCTGCCTGACGCAAAGCGTTCAAGTCGCTGTCGCCCAAAACGCCACCCAAAAGCGCTCGGAGCCAGTAGCGCAGGGCGCCGCGCACCGATGCCGCCCGCAGTTCGGGCGCTCCACGAGGATCAGCCCCTCCCAGAAAAAGCGGAGTCACAGTTTCCAGGGTGATTTGCAACATTGTCCTTTCCCTCCCCTGTGTTTACTCGAAGATCCGCTCATCGCCGTGGCGATGCCGGCGGCGGGCGAAAGACTGCTGCGGAGCGGCGCCGGGCGGACAGGCGCCCTGGGCCAGCAGGTTCGCTTCATCGCGTGGGGATGATCGCCGATCTCTGGCCAAAGATTGGCGTGCCAAGGGAGGAGGCTCATCACTACTCCTCTTGCCGAAAAGTCATTGCTCAATTCCTTCGGACATCTCCGCTATAGGTCGAGAAGACCCTACTGCATCTTTTTTTGATTCGTCCATAGGGGGAAATCTTGCAAGAAACCTTTCCCCCGAAGTGCGCGCGATCCTCCCATGCCCGTGTGAAGGCCAGGTTCCTCCTTCGGGTCAACCCGAGAGCCGAAGCGGATGCCGATCCGGAGGAGACGGATCGGGGTCCATCCGTCTCGACTCGACTCGGGATGGGACGTTGTCGGAATCATCCGCTCTCGCTCTCTTTAGAATGTCCCTGAGCATCCCTCTTGAAAACGGCTTCCAGCTCGAAGCGAGCCCGTCCCCGTCCGAGTCCGGCGCGTCCCGCCTGTTCGATGGTGAGGATCATGTGAGGCACATAGGCCAGGGCTCGCCCAAGAAGAATGAGCCGGAAGGTCATCCGCTCGCCCGGCGCATGGGTTCCTTTCTCCTCCAGAGGCGGCTCGAGCACGTAGGGATGAGGGGGATGTCGCTGCTGGCGAAAAGGAGGCGTTTCGGCCAGGGAGGGGTCTCGAAGATGTAGCTGTAGCTACAGGTCTGACGTACCGGGCACAGGTCGCATCTTCCATCGGCTCGAATGCAGACAGCGCGTTTGAAGACCCATCCGAGGGTACCTCGCACCGTTGAGCCCTTGAAGCGCGGCAGCCGCGCCTCCTCTTGTGCGCGCCAGTGAAACTCGAAGATTCCTATCCGCAGCGCGCGGGCGAAGCTCACGATGTCTTCGGAAAAGCCCATATTCGCCTCGGAGAGGTTCTGCTTCTCGCAGGGGAAACAGGCACCGGAAGACGCGCCGTCGCTCGTACCTTCGCTTGTGAAGAGCGCGTGCGTTCACCCGAGAGGAAGCCGCTCTCGCTTCCACTATCGCCGCTCTTATTTTAGAGCAGATTCTCTATGTGTCAACAGCTTTTTTTCGTCATTTGACGATGCCGGAAGCGAACGTGTATGCTCCTCTTGTCATGCGAGCCGGAGGTTCATGGAAAAGGTTCGAGTTGCGAAAGACGTTCAAACGCGTGTACGCCTTTGGCGCTCTCATTCTGGCGCTGGGAGTCGGATTGGCGGTTCCTGGACGTCGCGCGTCAGGTCTTCGCTTTGAGGTGACGGTGGCCCCGGGACTTCTGGCGACGCCGCAGACGGGGCGCCTTCTGCTCGTTCTGGGGGCGCAGGCGGAACCGGAGCCGCGCCTGGCGATTGGGAGGACAGGGCTTCGGAATCCTCCCGTCTTCGGACGGGACGTGCACGACTTCGGACCGGGCCGCGTCGCCGTTGTGGATGAGGCGGCTCTGGGCGTGCCGGTGGAGCGTCTCTCGGACATTGCTCCGGGCGAGTATTTCGTCCAGGCCGTATTCGTGTGGAATCCGGACATACATCGGCCCGATGCGCCGGGCAATCTCGTCAGTTCTGTTCACCGCGTGCGTCTCGATCCGGCGCGCGGCGGCGTGGTGCGCCTGCCGTTGACGCGAGCGCTTCCGGAGGACTCGCCGCCCGAGACCGAGTACGTGAAGTTTGTGAAGATCCCATCTCGGCTTCTCAGTGCATTTCACGGTCGGCCTATCTATTTGCGGGCCGGGGTCATCCTGCCGCGCGATTACGAGCGGGAGACGACGCGTCGCTATCCTCTGCGCGTGCATATCGGAGGGTATGGCACGCGGTGGACGAACGTACTGCGTCTGATGGCTGAAGGGTCGGAATTCCGACGCGTGTGGCTCGCCGACGATACCCCCCGGATGATCCTGCTGCATCTGGATGGAGCGGGTCCCTATGGGGATCCGTACTATGTGAATTCGGCCAATAATGGCCCTTACGGGGATGCTCTTGTCCAGGAGTTGATCCCCTATGTCGAACGGACGTTTCGCGCGATCGGCGCGCCCGCGGCGCGCGTGCTCGATGGGGGATCAACGGGGGGCTGGGTCGCGCTGGCGCTTCAGGTCTTCTATCCCGACGTCTTCAACGGAGCATGGGCTTATTGTCCGGACAGTGTGGATTTTCGCGCCTTTCAGCTCATCAACATCTACGAAGACGAGAACGCATATGTGAACCGCTACGGATTCGAACGCCCGAGTGCGCGCGACGTTCAGGGCGATGTGCGCTTCACGATGCGGCATGAATGTCAGGTGGAGAACGTGCTCGGTCTGGGCGACAGCTACACCATGTCTGGCGGGCAGTGGGGAGCCTGGAATGCCGCCTACGGTCCGCGCGGCGCAGATGGACGTCCCGTTCCGCTCTGGGATCCGAAGACGGGGAAGATCCATCGTCAGGTCGCCGAGCACTGGAAGAAGTATGACCTACGTCTTGTCCTGGAGCAGAACTGGAAGACGCTCGGTTCCAAGCTCAGGGGGAAACTGCGCATTTGGATCGGCGATGCGGATGACTATTTCCTCAACAATGCCGTCGCTCTGCTAGAGGAATTTCTGATGCGGGCTGATCCTCCGGCTCACGCGCGCATTGTCTACGGGCCGCGGCGCGGCCATTGCTGGCGGGGGATTTCGGAGCGGGAGCTTATGGCCGAGATGGACCAAGCGATCCGAGAGGCTTTGCGTTGAGCCGCTCGGGCTCGCCGCGTTACGGAGCGGGAGATCCCCCGCGTTGACAGGTCGCTTCCTCGTGTGCATCAATAAAGATTCGCAGTCCGAAAGTTCCCGCGTGACCCTGTTGCGAGGAGGGAGAGCATGGCATCGTTAGTTGAGATGAAGTGTACAGCGTGCCGGGGAGATGAGCCTCCGCTGAGGGACGAGGAGATCGCCGCTCTCATTTCGGAAGTTCCCCAGTGGACGGTCATCGAGCGCGAAGGGATCAAACGGCTCGAGCGTACGTTTCGGTTCAAAGATTTCGCGCAGGCGCTGGCATTCACCCAGAAGGTGGGGGAGCTGGCTGAAGCCGAAGACCATCATCCGGCGATCCTGACCGAATGGGGGCGCGTCACCGTCACCTGGTGGACGCATAAGATTCGCGGTCTGCATCGCAACGATTTCATCATGGCGGCCAAGACGGATCGGATCTACGCCGAGGGAACGTCTTAGCGTTCCGAACCGTGATCCCAGGCGGAGGCTTGCGGGGGGCCATGCTTTGAATGGCATGAGGAGTCCTCTTGGGGCGATCGCGAGATCGCGAGGAATCAGCGGGCGGAAAAAATCTCTCGTCCTCTGGGAACGCTCTGTTCGGAAGCAGGGAGGGAGCGATGGACCGGTTTCAGGGGAAAGCGCTCTCCTGGCAGTGGAACGAAGGAGTTGTGGAGCTGGCGCTTCATCGTGAGCCGTGCAATGAGATCGGCTCGCTGATACTCGAGGAGCTGGAGCGGTTCGTCGAGGCGCTGGATGCCCGAGAGGAGGACACGCGAGCGCTTATTCTCTACAGCTCGCTGCGCTGCGGCTTCAGCGCCGGGGCTGATCTCCGCGAGCTATACGAGCGAGCGCGCGATCTCCCGGTGCAGCAGCGCGTCGCGGGCGTGCGCGCTTTTCTGGAGCGCATTCATCGCGTCCTGGATCGGTTGGATACGGCTCCCGTGGTGACGATCGCGGCCGTTCATGGAGTGACGTTTGGAGGGGGATGGGAATTGGCCCTGACGTGCGATCTTCTGATTGCGGACAAGACGGCGCGCTTTGGTTTCCCCGAGTTGCGGTTGGGGTTGATTCCCGGATTTGGAGGGATCCCTCGTCTCAAGCGGGATGCAGGCAATGCTCTGGTGCGCGATCTTTTGCTGACGGGGCGCAGCCTGAATGCCGCGCGCGCGTATGCTCTTGGCCTGCTCAGTCAGCTCGTGGCCGAAGGGCAGGCTCTCATGGCCGCGCGCGCCGTCGCCGCTCAGGTTCGAAAGTTCGATCCCGAAGCGCGCCGTCTCGCCAAGCGCTTCGTCAAGCCCATCCCCCGGGAGGAGCTGCACGAAGAGATCGAACTCTTCTGTGAGCTTCTCTCCCGGCCCGTCGTCATGGAGAGCCTGCGCCGTTTTGTCGAAAGTCGCAGTCCTCTGCCCTATCTTCCATAAGCCGCGCGGGATCTCCTATGGCGCTCGGTTCAGTTCCAGAGTGAGCGTCGCTCCCCCAAGCTGCGGCATCGTGGCCATGATCTTCACGGCCTGGCGCGAGTCTTTGGCCACCCAGATGGTCATCTTATCCGGCTCTCCTTCGGCCGATGTCACTTCGAGCTTGAAAGCCTCATAGGTCCCAGACGGCACAGTCACCGTCTCGCTGCCCACCACCTTCATGTGCATGAGCTTCACCTTCTGCCTCTGCACATCGAAGTTCCGGAACGTCGTCGTATAGCCCTCCTCCAGTGGAAGCGTCGCGAGCACAGCGCCAGCGCCCGCTCCATCGGCAAAGAGTGCTCCTCCGAGATCCGCTTCGATCGGGCGCGTGGAGCCGCCCATCTGGAGCGTCCCGCTCGCTTTGTTCTCCTTGAACGCCAGTTCGATTGTCACCGCCCCTTGCTTGATGGTTCGCCGCGTCACAACCAGAGTGCCTTTTTCGAGCACGGTCGTCTCGCTCGCTTCGCCCATAGGCAGAGAGATCGTCTCGGTCACGACCCAGGCGCCGCCTTCTTCGGCGATCGTCGTTCGCGAAGAGAAAGTGAGGCTCTGGCCAGCCAGCTCGATCTTGCCCTGATACTCCGCCGTGCCCGGCTTGAGATCCGCAACAGGCTTGGGCAGCCCAACGGAAGCGGGAGCGATGCGCCGAGGCAGCGTGACGGTCTTGACATCCACGGTGATCTCGCGAAGCCGTGTGGCGACCTCTGGCGGCATATCTTCCTGATAGCGCCCGCCCAGGTGCTTGGCCAGGAATTTTTCCGCGGCCGCGATCATGGCCATCTGATTGACTGGGCGCGCGAAGCCATGCCCCTCATCGGGCGCGACCAGGTACTCGACGGGAAAACCTCGGTCGCGCAGCGCTACGACGATCTGATCGGATTCGGATTTCTTCACGCGCGGATCATTGGCGCCCTGCACGACCAAAAGCGGCGTCTTGATCTTGTGAGCGGAGTTCAAAGGCGACTGCCGCTCCAGTTGGGCTCTGCCTTCGGGCGTCGAGGGATCTCCCATGCGATGGTGGAAGATCTTGCGCGCGGCTTCCCAGTAGGGCGGGATGGATTCCAGCAACGTGATCAGATTCGACGGACCGACGATCGAGACGGCCGCCGCGTACAGATCCGGCGTGAAGGCCACTCCGGCCAGCGTCGCATAGCCGCCGTAAGAGCCGCCCATGATCCCGACGCGCCGGGGATCGGCGATGCCCTGCTCGATGAGATACTTGACGCCCCAGGTGATGTCGTCCTGCATCTTCTCGCCCCACTGCTTGTTGCCGGCGTTGAGGAACTTCTTGCCGTAGCCGGTCGAGCCGCGGAAATTCGGCTGCAAAACGGCGTAGCCGCGATTGGCGAGAAACTGGGCATAGGTGTGATAGCCCCAGACGTCGCGCGCCCACGGACCGCCGTGCGGGAAGACGACAAGGGGCAGGTTCTTCGGCTCGACCCCTTTGGGCAACGTTAGGTACGCGGGGATCTCCAATCCATCGGAGGATTTGTAGCAAATCACTCGCATTTCGGCCAGATGCTCGCGCGGCAGCTTTTCGCGGATGCGATATTGAAAGGTGAGTCTCCTGGTCCGGCGGTCGAACAAGTAAGTCTCGCCCGGCTCCGTATCGCTTCGCGCCGAGATCAGAAAGAGCTGCTCGTCCCGGGTCGAGGAGGCGAAGCTCACTTCCTTGCCCGGCAATTGCTTCTTGAGCCATTCGTAATCGGCCTTGTAGGACTCATCGCGAAAATACACGCGCGGGCGATCGTCTATGTAAACCGTCCCGATTAATTCATCGGTCCGATCGGAGAAGATCGGCTGGCCCAGATCCACGCGACCCAGCGGATCGGATTCGACAAGCTCTTCCTTGCCCGTCTCCGGATCAAAGAGCGTCAGGCGAATCAGGTCCACATTGCCCTTGTTGGTGACCATGTAGACGCGCTTGCCGTCTTTGTGAAACCGGACCGGCCCGCACGTCTCGAAGACCGTGCAGGAGTAGACCTTGGTGAAGCCCTCGGGATCCACGCGCAGGACTTCCGTATCGCCATTGTCCGCGATGCGCGTGGCCAGTCGCAATTGCCCTCGGAGATCGAACACCCAGCCCGAGATGCGCTCGGTGTTTTTGCGAATGAGCGTGCGCTCGCCGGTCGAAATCCTCACCTTGTACAGATCGTGCCACGCCGGATCCCGATCGTTGAGCCCGACGTAGATGATGTCCGGATCCGCCTTCGGGACATCGTAGATTACGGCGCGCACGCCTTTGAGATCGGTCAGGTTGCGCGCCGGAGGGATCTCTTGTCCGGGCGGAGGACTTTCGGAGGGACTGACAGCGTAGACGTTGAAGTTCTCGTCTCCGTCGTTGTCTTTGACAAAGAGGATGTACCGGCTGTCCCAGCTCCAGAAGAAAGCCGGTATGGGGCGCTTGGTCTCACCGGTGAGGCGACGGGCTGCCGTGAAGGGCTCTTCTGTGCGTTTGACCCAAATATTGCGCGTGTCGTTCCAGGGCTTGAGGAAGGCGATGAATTGCCCATCGGGCGAAATTTGAGCGGCGGCAATCTCGGGATTTCCGAAAAAGAGCTCGCGATCAATCAGCGGGGGCAAGCCTGTTCTGCGTTCCTGGGAGAGAGCCCCGGAGAGCGCTCCCCCCACCAGCAAGACGACGATTCCCAGGAAAGCCTTCCAGCGCTTGGTGAGACTCATAGAGATCCTCCTTAGGGTTTGAAGATTCATGCTCGGCATGCAGTATAGGGAGGTGAGATCTCGGCGTCAAGCTCACGCTGCGATTGTCGCGTGAAGCCGCTACCTGGGGAGATCGAAGCCCAGATCCCTCAGGTGGGTGAGGGCGCGGGCAGCCAGGATCTCGCCAATACGCAGGGCGGCTGTGGCGGCAGGCGAAGGAGCGTTCAGGACGTGGATCATGTGCTCGGCTTCCAGAATGTGGAAATCGTCCACGAGCCGACCGGAAGTATCCACGGCTTGAGCCCGAACGCCGGCGGATGCAGGACGCAGGTCCTGCTCTCGAATCTCGGGGACCAGCCTTTGCAGAGCGCGAGCGAAGGCGCTCCGGCTGAGGTCCAGCAGTGCTTCGCGCCAGGCGGCGCGCCGGTATCGCACCAGAAGGCGCCAGAAGCCGGGGAAGGCGAGCATCTCTCGGACATCTTTGGCCGAGAAACTGCATCGCGCATATCCTTCGCGCCGGAAAGCCAGAAAGGCATTGGGGCCAGCTTCGACGCGCCCATCTATGCGGCGGGTCAGGTGCACGCCGAGAAAAGGCAGCTCGGGATCGGGAACCGGATAGATGAGGTTTTTGACCAGAAAGCGGCGTTCGGGGATCAGCTCATAATACTGGCCGCGAAAGGGGATGATCCGCACCGGGGGATCGAGCCCGCAGAGGCGAGCCACGCGATCGGCCTGAAGACCGGCGCAGCCAATGAGAAGGCGAGAGCACACCTCGCCGGCTGTTGTCTGCAGGATCAGCTCGCGGCTCGCGCGCCGGACGTCGAAGACGCGGGCGCCGGTGCGCACTTCTGCTCCGTGCTTTTGAATACCGCGCGCCAGGGCCTGGACGACGAGCGTGTAATCGGTGATACCTGTCTCCGGAACCCAGAGCGCGGCGCATCCCCGAGCGTGGGGTTCGTAGTCGGGGATCTCCTCGGCACGCAGCCATCGAAGGCCACGCACGCCGTTCAGATGACCGCGCCGATGCAGATCCGCAAGCTGCGGCAGCTCCTGCGCTGATGTCGCCAGGACGAGCTTTCCGCACCGCTCGTACGGGATCTGCTCCTGTTCCAGGAAGCGGTAGAGGGCTTCGCGCCCCAGGACGCAGGTGCGCGCTTTCAGCGAGCCGGGGCGATAGTAGAGTCCCGAATGGATGACGCCGCTGTTACGCCCGCTTTGATGAGCTGCCAGACGCGGCTCCGCTTCCAGGACCACGACGCGGCATCCGGGGGATTCGCTCATAAGGGCTCGCGCCGTGGCCAGCCCCACAATTCCCCCTCCGATGATGGCGACATCGTAGAGCGGTGACCCCACAGCTACGATTTTCTCAGGAGATGGCGGAGGGCTCCTTCCAAATCCGGGTACTGGAAGACGAATCCCGAGGCGAGCAGCCGCAGGGGTTCGACGCGCTGACTGGACAGAAGCAGCTCTTCGCCCATTTGCCCGAAGAGCAGACGTACGGCCATCTCCGGCATGGGGAGGAAGGCCGGTCGGCCAAGAACGCGCCCGAGCGTTCGCGCGAACTCCCGATTCCTCACGGGATCGGGGGAGACGACGTTGACCGGCCCTCTGAGCGTCTCGCTGAGAAGCGCATGGTGAATGGCGCGCACGACGTCATCCAGAGCGATCCAGCTCCAGTATTGCTGTCCCGAGCCAATGGGTCCTCCCAGGCCCAGTCGAAAGGGGAGCAGCATCTGAGCCAGGGCCCCTCCCCGCGGGCTGAGGACGATGCCGAATCGCAGGATCACCACGCGAAGACCTTTTTGCGCGGCTGCTTCGGTCGCGGCTTCCCAGGCCTGGGCCACATCGGCGAGGAAGCCTCGTCCCGGAGGGCTCCCCTCACGCAAGATCTCATCTCCGCGATCTCCGTAATACCCGATAGCTGACGCGGAGACGAGCACGGCGGGAGGGCGTTCGAGTCGGGCCAGGGTCTCGGCCAGAAGTTGCGTGCCGCGCACGCGACTGTTCCGAATGCGCGCCTTCTTCTCCGGCGTCCAGCGTCCAGCAATGCTCTCGCCCGCCAGATGCACGACGGCCTCCAAGCCTTCCAACTCCGAGGGATCGAGCCGCCCGGCTTCGGGATCCCAGAGCACGACCTTCTCCTCCGTGCGAAGCGGAGCGCGCGCCAGACGTACAACCTGATGTCCTCCGGCTCGCAGGAAGGAGACGAGGGCCGATCCGATGAGTCCCGTGGATCCCGTGACGAGGATGTTCATGCTGACCTCCTTTCCCGTCGCGCGACCGAAGCCTTCGTCCTCCTCACGCGACGCTGCCCCGCGCGCCTTCTTCGAAGGGGCCTTCAAAGATGACTTGATCCGGTTCGCTTTGTCAATGGCCCGAGGTGCTGAGGGATCGCCTGTAAAAGTGATGAGCTGGCGGACGAGTCGGTCTCATCCCTTCACGGTGATGTTATACGCCTTGATCTTGCTGTTGAGAGTCGTCGTGTTCATGCCCAGAAGTCGTGCCGCGCGGCTCTGATTGCCGCCGGTGATCTCCAGGGCGCGCCGAATCAGGCTGATTTCGAATTTGGCGACTTCGTCGTAGAAGGAGATTCCCTGGGCGATGGGAAGGTCCCGCGCGGGATCTTCCGATTTGAGGCGATGCAGGAACTGTTCGGCCGCGCGGGGATCGAGGATTTCGTCCGGCAAGCAGTCCAGTGTGATCCGATCGCCCCGGGCGATGACGACGGCGCGCTCAATGACGTTCTCCAGCTCGCGCACATTGCCCGGCCACGGATACTCTTCCAGGGCGCGGAGCACATCCGGATCCACTTCGGTCGAGATGTTCCGATTATTCTCAGCCGAGAATTTCCGAATGAAGTGCTGCACAAGCGGCAGGATATCTTCCTTTCGCTCTCGCAGCGGAGGGAGGTGGATCGTGATGACATTGAGGCGATAAAAGAGATCCTCGCGGAAGCGGCCTTCGCTCACCGCCTTTTTGAGATCAATATTGGTGGCGGCGATGATGCGCACATCCACGCGCCGCGTCGTCGTATCGCCGACAGGCGTGAACTCGCGCTCCTGCAGCACGCGGAGGAGCTTCGCCTGGATGTCGAGACTGATGTTGCCGATCTCGTCCAGGAAGATGCTTCCCCCATCGGCGATCTCGAAGCGCCCCTTCTTGGCCGCGATGGCGCCGGTGAAGGCTCCTTTGAGGTGGCCGAAAAGATCGCTCTCCAGAAGCTCCGGGGAGACGTTGCTGCAGTTGACGGCGACGAACTGGCCCGTCTCGGCGCGCGGGCTCATGAAGTGAATGGCGCGCGCGATCAGCTCCTTGCCCGTCCCCGATTCGCCCTGAATGAGGACGGTCGAGCGCGTGGGGGCGACCTGCGCGACCAGATCGAGCACTTTTCGCATCTTCGGACTGCGCGCGACGATCTGGCGCAGGGCTGAGCCCTGGCGGAGGGTCTGGCTCAGGATGCGGCGTTCTTCATCCTTGCGGCGGCGGCGAATGCCGGCTTCGACGACCTGCAGGATCTGCTCGTTTTGAAAGGGCTTGCGGATGCAGTTGAACGCCCCCAGTTGCCAGGCCGCCATAGCCGTCTCAAATGTCGCATAGGCCGTGATGATGACAACGACCGCTTCCGGGTCCAGACGCAACAGCTCCTGCAGCGTCGCGATCCCTCCCATGCCCGGCATGGAGACATCCAGAAGGACCAGATCATAGGGGCGTTCGCGGAACTTCTCCAGCCCCTCTTCCCCCGTGCGCGCCAGGTCCACGCGATAGCCCTCGGCCGAGAGCAAACTCCCCAGGACATCGCGCATGACCTCTTCGTCATCAATGATCAGAATCGTGCCCTTCCGACTCATAGCCCCTTGGTTTACTTAAAGGGTAGCACAAGAGGTGGTGCCGAGCGAATACATGACCGCTCTTGAAATCCCCCTGGCGCCGCGGACTCGCGGGGACATCTCTCCCCCGCTCACGGCGCGACGTGTGGGCTCTTCTCTTTCACCCTCCCACGGCTCGCTTGGGGACAACCAGGGATCCGACCGCTGTCCCTTCCTCCGAAGCCTGAGGGCGATCCTCAGCCGCCGGCAGCAGGATTGTGAAGCGCGTCCCGTGACCGACGCGACTCTGGACGAAGATTCGCCCGGCATGTTCTTGAATGATGCCGTAGCTCAAGGCCAGGCCCAGACCTGTTCCTCGCCCTACGCCCTTAGTCGTGAAGAAGGGATCGTAGATGCGGGCGATATGTTCGGGGGGAATGCCCACGCCCGTGTCTTCGACGTCTACGCCAACGTGGCCGTCTTCGAAATAAGCCGTCAGAGTGAGCCGCCCCCCTTCGGGCATCGCATCTCGAGCGTTCAGAATCAGGTTCATGAAGACCTGCTGCAGTTTCGCGGCATCTCCGAGGACCGGAGGCAGCGCGTCGGCATATCGTTTCACGACTTCGATGCGCGTGTCGCGCAGTTGAGGTTCCAGGAGCTGAAGCGTATCGTCGAGGATCCGCCGGATGTCGAGTCGGCTCACCGCGGGGCGCTCCATGCGCGCGAAGTTGAGGAGGCTGGAGACGATCTGAGAGGCGCGCATCGTCTGCGCCTGGATCTTCTCCAGAAGCGCGCGGCGCGGATCGGTCGGGGGGAACTGCTTGAGCAGCATCTGCGTGTAGCTGGAGATGCCGGCCAGGGGGGTATTCACCTCATGAGCGACGCCCGCGGCCAGAAGACCCAGCGAGGAGAGCTTCTCCCGCTGCTGGAGTTGTTCCTCCAGGCGTACTCGATGCGTCATGTCTTCCAGAACCAGAAGCGCTCCCGACGCCTCGCGCGCGGGCATCTCAAAGGGCACGATCGAGACATTGAGTACGAGATCGTCGGCCTCGGCCCGCCGCAGGCGGAACTTGTAGATGTGACGCACTTCGGGAACAGCCCAGCCGTGCGGATGCGTGACATCGTGAAGGGCCCGGATCAGGTCAGGGGGCAGAAGCTCTTCGATTCGGCGGGAGAGGGCATGATCTCGCGCGATCCCAAGCAACTCCTCAACCGCCGAATTCCACATCGCGACGCGCCCCTCGGGCGTGAGGACGATGATCCCAACTGTGAGAGACTCGATGATGCTCTCGCTGAATTCCTTCAGGCGCGCCAGTTCGGCTGCGCGGCGGGCCTGCTCGCGGTAGAGGAGACTGTTTTCCAGAGCGACGGCGATATATCCCGAGGCGACGCGCAGCAGCTCCAGATCCTCCGAGGTGAGCAGCGGAGAATCGGTCGTCCTTCCCAGCCCCACGATCGCAATTGTGCGATCGCGCACAGAGCAGGGGACGAAGTAGTACAGGTCATCCACGCCGCGCACGAAGGATTCCGGGAGCCAGGGCGCCACATCGCGCACCAGAACGCCCCGAGAGCCGCTCTCGGCACACACGATGCGGCCGAAATCCGGAGGCAGGGCGAGATCTTCCGCCGCCACGCCCCGAGAGAAAGCGAGGCGATACCCGGCCGGGGCTTCAGCGTCTTCGAGGAAAAGAGCGATCTTCTCCACCGAGAACATTCGCTGCAGCCGTTCCGCCGTTTGCTCAAGCAGCGAGTCCAGATCCGTCGTGGCCGAGATCGTGCGGATGAACGCTTCCAGGCTCCGGCGCGCGCTGTACCGCTCCCCATAAAAGAGCTGATCCATGCGTTCTCTGAGCCAGGTCTTGAGCGGCGCAAAGAGCATCGCGATGGCGAGAACTCCTCCGACGGTGACGGCCTGAACGACCCATGCCGGAGGATTGGGCACAAGCGCTGTGAGGAGCTTCGTCCCCTGGCCCAGCAGAAGCAGGTAGAATCCGACGACCGAGGCCGTCGCCAAAAAATGCACGAAGCTGCGCCGCACGATGACGTCCACATCCATCAGCCGATAGCGCACGATCGCATATCCGAACGAGAGCGGGATGAAAATGAGCGGCCCCGTGCCGAGAACTTCCACAAGAGAGGGGACCGCAGGCGTGATGAAATAGGTGTAGAGTTGATAGGCCGAGAAGGGGGGGATGCTCACGGCCAGCCCCCAGATGATCCACTTCATCTGCTGGCGCAGAAGCAGCGTCTCGGCCTTCAGAAACGTCCGAAGCAGCAAGATACCGCCGGCCAGAAAGCAGAGGATGAATTGCACAAGAGACGCCGCGTCCAGATACAAGCGCATCTGAAGCCGCGAGAGCGAGCCGGGCGTCCAGCCGGCCACCAGCGCGACCTCCAGAGCGAGCAGAAGCAGGGCCGGTCCATAAAGGGCCAGGGTCACAGCACGCCGCCGCGCGACAATTTGTTGCTTCAGGGGAAAGAGCGCCGCGAAGTGCAGAAACAGCGGGGCCAGAAGCAGCAGGGCCGCCTGATCGGCCAGAAAGATGATCCAATCCAGGCGGTCCAGCTCCTCCGTGAAGCTATACGAATGCACGACGAAAGCCAGCAGACAGATCAGGTAAAAATGGCGCACATAGGGCGCTCGCCCTTGCTTGAGCAAGACGTACAGCCCGATCACCAGATAAACCAGCCCAATGGCCGCCAGATACAGTCCTCGTCCCAGCTTCTGCGGCTTCGCCCCAAGCTGCGGAATGTCGGCCGCCCATATCGAGGGGTCGCCGTAGACGTTCTCGCGCTCCAGAGCATAGGAGATCGGAGCGCCCACGCCTGCGGCCTCCAGATAGATCTGCACATCGCTGGCGCGCGTGATTGCATCGAAGGACTCTCTGGCCCCTTGTCCTGACCGATCTCCCGTCAAGCTGATCCCAATCAGTCGGTCCCCTCGACGAACTCCGGCTCGCGCCGCCGGACCCTGAGGATCCACAAAGGCGGCGATCACACCGCGCGCGGAGTCCACCCAGGTGACCCCATCCCAGGGAATTTGAGGCCGTTGGAGACGAGAATGGAGGTTGAGGGTCCCCAGCAGGACCAGTGCGCCGGTCACAAGCAAGAGGAAAATCGTTTGTCGGCTCAACCTCCTGTGACGCATCGCCTTTCAGGGAAGCAAGTTTCGTTCCACACAGGGCGGGTGAGAGATAAGCTCTGTGTCTTCAACCTTTTCCTTCAAGCGACACCTCATCGCCGGTCGGACGGGCGTCCATTTTTTCGGAAACTCTTTCCAGATTTTCGGAAAGTGTCCTCCAAAACCCTGCACGGTCTGTCATAGCCTCAGAAACGCAGGGCCAAGCTCCCCCGAATCAGAAGGGGAGCACGAACAAGCAGCAGTGAGTCCCCTGAGGCACAATGGGGCCAGGCGATCACATTGCGCGCTTCCAGGATGGCTTCCCATCGGCCGGGCAGGAAAGCCAGAGTCGGTAGCTCCTGCGCGATGACCAGCGTCACGCCGGGATCGAGAAGAGGTAGAGTGGAGAAGTCCTGGTCCCACGATCTCTCCCCCACAGGCGCGATTAAGACCGAGAGGACATCGGGCGGAGTCGTGTAGAAAGGATCTCCTGCATTGGTCGCCGTGCGAAAGTGGACTGTCAGCCGAGTGCGCGTCCGAACAATCGCAGCATCCAGTCGCCCGGCCAGAACATGGAATCCTCCTTCGGGGATTTCCCCCTGTCCGGCGGCATAGCCGATCGTCGCCTGAAGCGAATTCCCCAGGGATCGGGTGTAGAGGACGCGGAGGCCGTGTCGGGATTGAGCCTTTCGGCTGAGCCGCTGGCCTTTGGGATCTATCGGGGCTCCCTCGCTCTGCGTGAAGAGAGCCAGTTCGATCTTCTGGTGCTCGCCCAAAGCGCGTTCGACTCCGATCTGCCACTGGCGCCCCCCATCGGTTGCTTGGCCATTCGGGTGAAGTCGGAGGCGTATGGGATAGGGGGCCAGCAATCTCGGGCTCTCCGGAGTGAGGTCGGTCTGCGCCTCCGCCAGGCTCCAGGGAAGAAAAGCGGCTTTGATTCGCATGCGCTCGGTCACAGCCCACCGCAGGCCAAGCCGGGGAGAGACCTCCCAGAAGGTGTGCCCTCGGAAGTGGGTTCTTTGCAGATCCACTCCGTAGGTGAGAAGGAGCTGCGCCGTAGACATCCAGTGATCGGCGACTCGCAGGGTCAGGCGTCGGAGATCAGGTGCGCCCGGCGTTTCCGGATCAGTCTCCCATCGGGTCATGGCCATGGCGGCTGTGAGATGGTGGGCTGTCTCGGGTTTGGCCGAGAACTCCATCTCCCATCGTCCCGGATACCCTCCGAGCGGGTTCACCTGTCCGGCCCATGCCCAGCTCACGCGGGGGGAGAATTCCTGGACCAGAGTAAAGGTCATCATGCTGCCCCATCGGGCGCGCGTTTGCCCTGCCGTGAGGGTTCCGCTGACCCACTGGATGTGTCCGCGCCACTGCCCCGGCAGGCCTTGAGCCAGAAGCGTTTCAGGCATCTCTCCGTTCTTGTTGAAACGCAAAACGTGGCGGCGCGAGGCTCGCACTGTCCAGCGGTAATCTTCACGATCCTCGCGCTGCTCGGCCAGCGTTCCCGTTCGCCGCAACTCCACGTCAAGACTCAGGACCAGTTGCGGTTTGATCTCGACGATGTGCGCTACCGGGAGAAAACCGCGCGCTTCCGCCCGCAAGCGATAGGCGCCCGGAGCGAGATTCTTCGCCACATATTTTCCGTCCATTCCCGTGCGCAGCGTCTTCACCGGCTGAGCGGGAGAGTCCACCGGAAGGAGGCGAATGATCGCTCCGATCACCGGATTGCCCGCTTCATCGAGAACAAGTCCGGTGACCCCTCCTCCCGGACGCGACTGCGAGAAGGCATATCCCGAGGCCCCAAGAAGGACAAGAAGCGAAGCCCAAGCAAGGCGCGAGGATTTTCTCAACATAATCTCCTCCTTGCCGAAGTGCCGGAGTGACACTGAGCGGCTCCTCTGGGCGCGAACGGTCGGGCGGACTCTCCGCCGTGAAGGAATACTGTTGGGTTCCGGCCGGTTCGCATAGTCAGTGAAATTGTGCCAATGGCCCCCGCGCCTGTCAAGCGGGAGGGCTCTCTCACCTGCAGGCATTCACCGGTCGGTCTTCTTCACCCGCCGATCCCCCGGGGGGGCTCACTTGGCTTCGGCCGGCCATCGGGTTTGGTAGTGGCATTCCGCGCAATAGGTGATGATCCGACCAAAGAGCATCACGGCGAGCATCGCATCCTTTCGGTCAATCTGGTTTTTCACCGCCTGCGTATCTCGGGCCAGATTCCGCGAGATGTTCGCCAGATTGGCGTCGGCCTCAAGTTGCGCATATTCCTCGGCGAGTCGAATGAGCGCCCCGGCCTGCGCACTCAGCTCCTGAAAGTCAGCGTCGGTGAACTTCGCCTCAACGGCTCCCGTGAAGACTTTCGTGTGCAGGATTCGATACGCTTGCCCCATCTCGATCATGTTCTCTTTCTTGGATCGTTGACCCGATGGATCCGCCCCTCCGGGCGAGCTGAGGAGGGAGATCCCCACGAGGATTCCGACCACGACCCACCCGACCCTTTTCCTCACGGTCATCACCTCCTGGTGGATACGATCTCTCACCGCTAGTGTAGCACAAAGAAGAAGAAAGAGGCGACGTGTCTTTCCGCGCGCCTGATGACTGCGGGGACGCGGGCGAATTCCCCTTGCCCGGAAGGACAAAATCGGCTATAAGGAATAGTTCGTATGTCTGTGGTGACGGCGCATCTTGGCCAGTCACAGAGGGAGGAATGACGTATGGCCTATACGATTGCGGAACCGTGCATCGGTACAAAGGATACAGCCTGCGTGGATGTGTGCCCGGTGGATTGCATTCACCCGGGGAAGAATGAACCGGGCTACGACATCGTCGAGCAACTGTACATCAACCCGGAGGAATGCATTGACTGCGGGGCCTGTGTGCCGGCTTGTCCGGTCGAGGCGATTTTCCCCAACGATGAGGTTCCCGAGAAGTGGGCTTCCTACATCGAGAAAAACGCCGATTACTACGCCCTCTCGGCCGCGGAGTTTCAAGCCAAGTGGAATTCGCCGAAGCCGGAATAATCTTCGAGCGCGCCCACTCCTGAGTCCGGCGATCTCATGGAGTGGCGGCTCATGGCGTGAAGTCACAGCGGGCGTCGTCTGAGTAAAGCTTCGAGGAGTTGTATCACATCTTGAAAGGTGATCGCCCCATCTTGATTCACATCGGCTGCCGGAGTCGGAGGAGCCTCTCCCCTGAGAATGCGCAGCAGGGCATGAAGGTCGTTTCCATCCAGGCGCCCATCTCCGTTGACATCACCCGGCTCGGCGGGCGCTGAGATGGAGAAGAAACGGCTCTCGGCCAGAGCGAAGCCCACGGCGTTGAAGGCCAGGACGGCCAGGCGAGCCTGGTCGGTCTGTATATGGGGGACGATCCAGAGGAAACTCCGCGTGTCGCTCGACAGTCCGCTGGCGATCGTGGCCGGAAGCGCGCCGGCGCGGGGGAAGAAAAGAAGATCGAAAGAGGTGACGTCGGGTGAAGCCTCCCAGTGGATGACCACAGGCTGGCCAGGAAGGAATCTCTCGCCCCCTCGCGGGAAGCGCAGAGCCACGGTGGGATAAGAAGGGGGGACAATCGTGGACTCGGCCGCATAGATCCAATCGCCCAATCGCGTTCCATCACCATTGGCGGCATTCCCTGTCGCGTAGAATGTGACCGGGCCCACATCGTGCTCGGGCGCTCGCCAGCCGACCGTCCAGCGCGCCTCATCCGGTCGTCCGGCGAATGTTCCGCGCGGCGTGTGTTCCACATAGCGAATCCCGTTCTGACCAACGACGATCTGCGTGTGAACGGGATCGGTGATCACGAACTCTCCGGCCGGCTCCTGTGTCCCCGCCGTGAGCGCCGTCAGTTGAAAGCCCCACCGGCGCTGCCCCGCCTGTTCGAGCCTCACGGTGATCATCACCGTCTGCCCCAGCTCGTATCGGGCCGGATGCTCCAGGATCAATTCCCCCGGCCCCCGATTGGTCTCCTCACCGAACGCGTCGTGGCATTCCGTGCACGTGCTCTCACCAGGAGCACCGGTGAATCCGGGCGGTGGGCCTGTCGAGAAACCCAAGACAACAAGTCCCATCGCGAGGAGTCCGACAGCGGGGGAAAGCCAGAGAAAGGCGCGTCTGGAATTCTTCACCGGACTGAGGTTCTTCATACCACTTGAAGGGCGCTGGGATATTGTCCGGAAACCGTCCCGGCCATAAAAAGCCATCCCCAAGCCGCAAACGGCATCGGCGCGCGAAGTGCCCGGGATCTTCAGACCCAGCGGGGAATCCCCGTCAGGAGCGGATGAGGTCGAAAATCTCGAAAGATCCCCCCAGGATCTCCCGCGAGTCCACCAGAAACCACTTCTCCAGAATCGTCGCGTAGGTCGAGCGAAAGTCAATGGATCGGGCCGAGAACTTCGGATCGCTCAATCCGGGATTGAGGTCTTCCGGGCGCAGACTCGGATGTTCTCCGAAGATCCCTCCCTTGACGCGCGCTCCGATGAGAAATTGCGGTCCCACGGTCCCGTGATCGGTCCCTTGATTTCCATTCTCGGCGACCTTGCGGCCGAACTCCGACCACGTCATCATGAGGACGCGATCGGCAAGCCCCAGCCGCTCGAGGTCTTTGTAAAAAGTGGCCAGCGCTTCGGCCAGGCGAGCCAGAAGCGTCGCGTGCGTATTGGCTTGCGTCTGGTGCGTGTCAAATCCTCCAATGCTCACGTAGAAGATGCGCGTTCCGAGATCCGCTGCGAGGATTTGCGCGACCTGCTGCATGGCACGCGCCAGGGGATTTTGCGGATTGTAGGTGACGCCCGGATCGGGAGTGTACTGTTGTAAGCCGGACTGCAGAAGCTGGGTGCTCTCATACGTATCGAGCGCGATCGCCCGGATCTGTTCGTAAAGCGTCCGTTCCGGAGCCGCCTCTCGGTTCAGGGCCAGGAACGCTTGCATTTTGTTCGCGTGATCTCCCGACGGCTGGGTCCGAAACTGATAGCTTCTCACGTCGCCGACAGCGGGGACCAGGACTTCTTGAGCGCGGAGCGTCAGCGGGAGTCGCCCTCCGGCCAGCGAGAGGGCCAGCAGAGGGTTATCCGATGAGGAGAAAGCGAAATCCAAATAATCGCCGAGCCAGCCCGTACGCTTCTTCCCTTGAGGATCCGCCGTGTGCCAGATGTCCTGCGAAGCGAAGTGCGAGCGATTCGGGTTCGGGTAGCCGACTCCTTGCAGAACAGCGACCAGCCCACGGGCGTAGAGATCGTGCAGCGGCTGCAGGTTCGGGTGAAAGCCCAAGCCCGTCCCCGCCGCGTCTGTTCCAATGGGGAGAATGTTCGCTTCCGGAATGGCCAGCGTCGGACGGTATTGACGATAGAAAGAAGCCGCCGAGCCGCTCACGGGGATCACCGTATTCAGCCCATCGTTCCCTCCATCCATCTGGATGACGACCAGGATCCGATCCGCCGGGCTGAGCGCTGCTCCTTGCATGAGGACGCTCTCGGAGGCCGCCCGCAGATGATGCTCGAAAGCCTGACGACTCAAGCCGATCCCCAGAAGGGTCAATCCGCTCTTTTTGATGAATTCGCGACGCGTCGTCTTGTCCATAAGCGCCTCCTCAACTCAACTGAAATTCCGGAGCGCCCACCATGAGGTGGATCAGCCCGCGGATCTTCACATTCACCAGATCCAGCGCGCGCCCATCGGTGCCGGGCGCTTGCAGGTAGGCGATGAGCACCTGCCGCGCTTCGTCTGTCGGTGACGTCTGCCAGAGCAGGCGGGCGAAGAAATCCACGATCTCACCGTAGCGACGGCGCTCGATGGCCTCTTGAAGTCCCGCCTGAAAGATCAGCCGCGAGAGCTCTTGACCGAGCACCGACAGCAGATCGCCCGCCGTATTGAAGCGCGCGAGCACTGATGTCGTATTGATCCAGGCCAGACCCTCTCGCCATCCGCTCACATCCGGGGGGGCGAAAAGCTGTTGCCCCATCTGGATCATCCCGTTCTGAATGAGGCGCATCGCGGCGGAGGCATTGTTCGAGGGGAGGCCATCGGGGCGACCCGTCGCCCGATCGAACGTGAGCAGGCGGATGAAGCTCACGATGTACTCGGTCGGGCTCTTGACGTGCGCGCGAAAGGCCCGCTCCGAATAGAACGCTTCGGAGACGAGATTGCCCGGCGTGAACATCGTGCGCAGCATATTGCGAATGATGTACGGTTCCTCCCCGTGGGCTCCATCGAAGACATCAGCCAGCGCATTGATGATCTCCGGTTCGGGATCATCGTAGCCGAAGAAGGTGAAGAGACGATATCCGAGGAACCGCCCGACAGCACTCTGCTTCTGCCCGGGATTGCGATGGCGCACGATGTTGTCGAAGATGAAATCGGCATTGTTGCCCCCGCGCTTACCCAAGTGTTCGTACGGTCCGAAATCGTGCCGGGCGGCATCGAAGAAGAAGACGCGCGGGAAGGTGAATCCCCCCGAGCGCCGGACCCGCCATCCCGTCAGAGCGCGAGAGGCCTGCCGGATGTCTCGCTCCGTGTAGTTGGGGACCTTCGCCACGACATCCTCGACGCCCATCGAGAAGAGTTCGTGCAGCTCGCGCGCGTAGTTCTCGTTGCTTCCCACTTCGCTGCTCTTCTTCTCGTTGAGCTGATTGTCCAGCCAGAAGAGCATGGCCGGGTCTTTGGTCAGATACTCGAGCATGCGGCGGAAGTTCCCGACAGGAAACGGGTTCCCGGGGGCTGGTCGGAGAATCTGACCCGTATCCGGATCGAAATTCCCGCGAAAGTTCTCGTTCTGCAGGTAAATTTGTTGCCAGAAGTTCAGGCCCGCAACCGATGTGGCAAAAAGTCCATGCCAGAAAAGGACCATCTTCTCCTGAAGGGACCGCTGAGTCGTCGCCATGGCGTGGAGCCACCAGCGCGTCAGTCCGCTCAGGAAGTTCCCCCGAATCCGGTCGAAGTCGGATTGCGGGAGATCCAGAGCCGAGAGGAGGTCTGGATCAGGCGGGACATCAGGAAATCGTTCGAAGTTCAACAGGTCATCCACGGTGGCCTGAAGACCCCGGGCCGCCGCCATCTCCAGCTCATCGGGATGGGCTGTGAACCCAGCACGGCGAAGCAGATGTGCGATCTTGTCGTATTCGTCAAGCGGCATAATATCCTCCCTGAAATGACCTCGCCTCTTCCGCCTTCAGAAGACGAAAGTCGAGCCGAAAAAGTCTGGAAAATGTGTTCGGCCCGGCAGCCGTCCGTTCCGGCAGTCATTCGGACGCGGGCGCTTCGCCTGAAGCCATCGTCTGCTGGCCCGAGGGCGCGCTCAAGATGGCCGTCTTCAGGGTCTTCGCGATGCGAAACTTCAAAACCGTTCGGGCCGGAATCTCAATGGGCTCGCCCGTCTTCGGATGCCTCCCCGTGCGAGCCTTTCGCTCCGAGAGGACAAGCTTCCCAATTCCCGGCAGCGCGAAGACGCCCGACGTCTTCACCTGCTCGGCCGCCAAAGCCTCCAATTCCTCCAGGATTCGGCGAGCCGTCGCCTTGCTCAGGTCGAATTTCTGAGCCAGATGCTCGGCCAAATCCGCTTTCGTCAGTCCCTTGCCTTTCATGTCGCCTCCTTAAGGGGCATCCCCTCGCGAGAGCCCCAAGTTTCTCCAGCCATTGCGGGATTATACTATCAAGGAGGCAGAAAATCCCCAAGTTTTTTCCGGCAAAAGATATTTCCCGCTCGCCCAGAAGCGAAGCGGTCGCCCGGAGCCCCCTACAGGCTCTCAGAGCGACCGCCCCGATCCTCAGGCCTGCCTGAGAAGATGGCGGACGATCTTCTCCACGATGTCCTCCTCCTGATGAGCCCAGGACGTACCTGCGCGTGAGGTTGCCTGCGGCGAGGGCGGGCCCGACGGCAGATCCGCTATCTCAGGAATACGCTTGTGCTTTTCCGCAGGCTTGCCGCTCTGAAGACCCTCGATCCCAAATCTGTTGAATTGTCGGATCCACATGCGGACGCGACTCTCATGCCGCCCGATCCGCCGCGCAATATCCGGCGCCGGAATCCCCTGGGCCGAAAGCAGGACGATCCGAGCCCGGATGTAATGGTCTCGCGAGGGAGGGTTCTTGATCCACTCCTCCAGCGTCCTCCGCTCTTCTGGAAGCGGTTGCCTGGCGAATGTCGGAGTCATCGTTAACCTCCTTCTTATTAAATTTTGTTAAAACAAGGCTGAATTATACTATCATAAACCTATTTGTCAAGTATTTTAATTAGTGGCTCGCTTATTTTCGTAAATTACCGGCCCCCAGAAACTCACTGGACCTCTTGCGCCAGGGAACCCGGGCCTGTTGACTTTCGGCGGCACTTGCTGTACGCTCTAGGCCGTTGCTCGAAAGGCCGAAGATGTCTCCTCAGCCTGAGGAAGAGATCGGAAGCGGCACGAGCAATGGAAAATTTTGAGAAAGGAGTGAAAGAAGTGCGAGAAACAGGACGTGTCAAATGGTTCAACAACAAGAAAGGGTACGGATTCATCGAACGCCAGGAGGGCGGCGATGTCTTCGTCCATTATACGGCGATCCGGTCCGAAGGTTTTCGATCCCTGGAAGAGGGGGAGATCGTGACCTTTGATGTCGTGCGGGGGCCAAAAGGCCTTCAAGCGGAGAACGTCGAGAGAGTGAGATAATCTCAACTGGTTCCCGTCAGGCCCCGAGCTGCGGCTCGGGGCTTTTCTTTCTTGAAGCAACCGAGCGGGATTCTCTAAGTTTTTCCCTTCTTTCAAAGGCGGTTAGAGAATTCCCTTGACAGAGATTGGGAGCACCAATATACTACGTGTGCCCTGTGTGGCAGAAGGTGAAGTTTCAGGAGGGAGCGAGGCGTATGAAGAAAAGACATGTGTTCGCTCTGGCTTTCGGCCCGCTGCTTCTGTGGCAGAGCACCGGGGCTCTTGTCCCAAGCGTCGTCAGCATTCTCCTTCAGTTGCTCGGCCTGGGAGGAGGGGGATTGACCTTCATTCAGCTCTTAGCGCTTGTTGCGGGCTCAGTCCTGGGAGAAGTGTTGGATCTTGGGCTTGGTCTCAGCAGTATTATTCTGCCTCCTGCGATTCTCGTTTTCGCGCTCTGAAGTTGGGCTGGCGTATCGAAGACTGATTGTGCATCTGTTCAGGGAGGAACTTATGAAGAAGCTTGTGCTCGGTACTCTTTTAGCTGGCCCGTCTTTGTGGGTGTTTTCCTCGCTGGTGATTCCCCATCTGGCTCTGATGCTTTTGGCGTTGATCTTGCCGGGGACGATCTTTTCCAGTCCCGCGTTGATTGTTGTCTTTGTTTTGCCCCTCATTTTGATCGCCGTTGCGGGGCAGTCGGAATCCCTTCTGTTCCTTCTTTGAAAAGCGGCGGCTCCGGCTTGAGGGGATCGCCAGGGCGGCGCTTTGAGCCAGAGCGAGTGTAATGCCTCAGCGGACTCCGCGAAAGGTCCTGCGGTGGATGGGGCAAGGGCCCAGGCGGGCGAGGGCCTCGCGATGTTGCCGTGTGCCGTAGCCGACGTGTCGGGCGAAACCATAGCCCGGATAGAGGCGATCGTACTCGCGCATGAGGCGATCGCGCGCGACCTTGGCGACAATGGAAGCCGCCGCGATGGAGACCGAGAGCTGGTCCCCGTGAAGGATCGCTCGCTGGGGGATCAAGAGGCCGTTTAATTCCACAGCATCAATGAGCAGGAAATCTGGCGGCGGGCGAAGCCCTTCGATGGCTCGCCTCATGGCGAGCACGGTTGCGCGCAGGATATTCACTTGATCTATTTCGCGGGCGTCGGCGGCGCCCAATGAAAAAGCCACGGCGTGGCTTTGAATTGCGCGGGCCAGTTCTTCACGGCGGGCAGGGGTGAGGCGCTTGGAGTCATCAATTCCCTCGGGAAGGCGATCGAGATCCAGGATCACGGCGGCGGCGACGACAGGGCCGGCCCAGGCGCCGCGGCCGACCTCGTCCACACCCGCGATGAGCCGATAGCCGAGCTGGCGAAGCTCTTGCTCCAAGCGGGCCGTACAGGTTCGCACTTCGGGCGCAAACCTCCTGGGTGGAGAAGCCTCTCGGCAGGATTCTGCCGGATGGCGATCCTGAAGGCTTCGGCGCGTCATGTTACTGGGCGCGTGCTGCGGAAGACGCCGCTTCCGTGTGTCCCGGCATAGAGGACCTGGCGCGCGTCCAGAGCGAGCGCACGAACCGAAGGGTTAGTCAGGCCGAGCGTGACCGGTGCCCACGTTTCTCCGGCATCGCGGGAGCGAAAGACGCCCTGAGCCGTCGCGGCGAAAATGTGGCCGTTTGCCGCGACGATGAGCGCGCGCACGTCTGGGCTAGTCAGGCCGGTTTGGACGCGTTCCCATCGGGGCTTCTCCTGTACCGGCGTGCGAAAGACTCCGCGCGAGGTCGCGGCGAGAAGCTGTCGGTCCGGCAGAGCGGCGAGCGCTCGGATCTCCTGTCCTCCGATCCCGGCTATGCCCGAGAGCCCGTATCCGCTCCACTTCTGGCCGTTATCGGTCGAGCGGAAGACCCCGTTGCCCGTCCCGGCGAAAAGGTGGCCGTCCGGAGTGGCGGTGAGAGCGAGGATGCGACGTCCGAAAAGACCCGAACGCCTCCAGCTCGCTCCGCCGTCGCTTGAGCGAAAGATGCCGATCTCCGTCCCGGCGAGAATATCCCCGTTGGGGGCGACAAGGAGCGAACGCACGGGGAGATTGGCCAGTCCGGCGAGCGTCCATGTCTCCCCGTCGCGCGAGAGGAAGACTCCCAAGGGAGTCCCCGCCACAAATGTCCCCCCTCGCGTCACAGCAAGGGCCAATCCGTCTGTTGTGAGTGAGAGCACGCGCGTGAAGCTCTCTCCCTGATTGCGAGAGAGGAAGAGTCCCCCTCCAGCCGTCCCCGCAACGAGAGTGCCATCGGCTCGGCTCACGAGAGAAAGGACGATCGAAGCGATCAGCCCTTGATTGGCAGCTCTCCAGAGGCTTCCGTTGTCGGTCGAACGAAAGATGCCGGCCCCGAGCGTCCCGGCGAAGAGATCTCCCTGGTCTGTGGGCAATATCGTGGGAACCGTGAGACTCTCCAGTCCGGTGCTCACCCCCTGCCAGCTCGCGCCGCCATCGAGGGAGCGAAAGATGCCGTTCCTTTGTGTTCCCGCAAAGAGTGCGCCGTCCGGTGCGCGCGCAAGCGCCAGGATCTGCAGATCTCCAAGGCCTTCATTGACGGCCTCAAAGTGATCCGCATTATCGGTGGAGCGGAAAATGCCCCCGCCGAGCGTGCCGACGTAGATGGTGTTGTCGGGTGCGATGACGATCTGTTTGATGTTGTTATTGAGCAGGCCCAGATGAAACGTGAAACGCCAGCTCTGTCCCCGGTCTTTCGAACGGTACAGCTCACCGTTAGCCCCGGCGTAGATCCATCCCTGTGAATCCACGGCGAAGGTTCGGATGTCGAAATTCGCGATGCCGAAATTCACGGCGGTCCAGCTCTCGCCCCCGTCGGTCGAACGAAAGATGCCGCCGCCGAATGTTCCCGCGAGGATGAAATCCTCGGCGATAAAGAGGGCTTGAACGAAAAGATTTCTGAGTCCTGTGTTCACGGCCGTCCAGTTGGCGCCCCCGTCGCGCGAACGATAGACGCCCTGGCCCGCGGTCCCGGCCAGGATCTCGTCGTTGGGCCCAACAGCCAGAGCGAGCACATCGGCGCCAAACATGGCGACTTGTGTCCAGCTCTCTCCGCGATTCTCGGAGCGAAAGAGACCGCCGCCGGCAGCTCCGGCAAAGAGCACGCCCGAAGGCGTCACGGCCAGCGAGAGGATTGTCCCGCCGAAAGGTCCTCCGGTTTGTTCCCAGAACGGAAGCTGAGCCCTCACAGAGCGGCTTTCCCAGGGAAATGCGATCGCGCACAGGATCAGGAAAAAGGAAGCGTATTTGCCGCCTCTTGTTCCCATTGTCGTCTGTCCTCCTTGTGATCTCCCGCCACTTAATAGAGCAGCCAACATGCTCTGTCAAGGTTCAGAAGATTGTGTGCAACATTTCGAGCGGCGTTCGGAGTCCAAGCGAATGAACGGCGAAGAGGGTGATGGATCGAAAGGGAGGAGAAATGGTCAGCTCCACACAGCGTGCGTTCGTCGGTCGGATTCGGGCTTTGCCCGCGAGTCCTCGGGGAGCGCTCGCGTTCTTTCTGCTTGGGGCGCTTTTGATGGTCGGTTGGCCTATTCTGGCTGCGCCCGGCGGACGCATAGCCTTGCGCGCGACTGTTGCGCCGGACCTCTTCCCGGCCGGAGAGTCCGCTCATGCTCTTGTGTGCGTGAGCAACGCGAATCCGCAGGCGACCGAACCCGTGCATCGGGGAGACGTATGGCGCGTGCTGCTGGATCATTCGCGGATGCTGTTGGAGGATCAGCCAGCTCGGGTGTTCCTGGAGTCGGCACAGCTTCGGGCCGAAGATTGGAGCGTGCGTGTGGATGTGCTGGAGAATGCGCTGGACTTTCAGTACGAAGGGGAGCCCAAGCTGTTTCGATCGGAAGATCGGGTGTGCGCTCAGGTTGCAGTGATCGCATCAAGCGAAGTGGGGCTTGTTCGGGTGACGCTCGCCGTCGCGGGCGATCCGGAGAGATACGAGCCGGTCTCCGAACCCGTTTTCGTGAGCGTGGTAGATTTCCCCACAGGACCTCCCGGCCCGCCGGGACCGCGCGGACCGGCGGGACCGCCTGGCCCTCCCGGCCCACCGGGACCAACGCGCGTGGTCGCTTCGGCCGAGGGAATGCTTCCCCCTGGGGCGATCATCCTGGGACGGCCCAATGATTCGGGGATCGTGGCGTCGGGATTCTCCGAGATCGGACGTTCGGCGATCGAAGTGTGGTTTCCGACATCGCTCACCGGAGCACCGAGCGGCCGCAGCGGGCATACAGCCATCTGGACCGGAACGGAGATGATCGTCTGGGGAGGAAGCACGCTCATCATCGGAGGATTCACCAACACGGGGGCTCGTTACGATCCGGCGACCGATACGTGGCGTCCCGTGAGTACGACCAATGCGCCGAGCCCGCGAAGCAACCACACGGCCATCTGGACCGGAACGGAGATGATCATCTGGGGAGGAATCGGATTCCTGGGACCCGTCAACACAGGAGCCCGCTATGATCCGGCGACCGATACGTGGCGTCCCATGAGCACGACCAATGCGCCGAGCCCGCGAAGCAACCACACAGCTATCTGGACTGGAACAGAGATGATCGTCTGGGGGGGGAGCGATAGTCGAGGCCCCTTAAATACAGGTGCCCGCTACAATCCGGCCACGGACACGTGGACGCCTCTTACGACGACCAATGCGCCGAGCCCGCGAAGCAATCACACGGCCATCTGGACCGGAACGGAGATGATCATCTGGGGAGGAGCGGGCAGCGGCGGAACGCGCACGAACACGGGCGGGCGCTATGATCCGCGGACGGATAGCTGGAGGCCAACGAGCACTAATGGCGCGCCGAGCCCTCGCAGTCATCATACGGCCATCTGGACGGGATCGGTCATGGTCATCTGGGGAGGGATCAACAACATTGATTTCTTCCAGAACGGAGGCCGATATGATCCGGCGCGCGACAGTTGGTCGCCCGTGAGCACAGCCAATGCTCCGGATGGACGAAGCCAGCATACGGCCGTCTGGACGGGAGGGGAAATGCTCGTCTGGGGTGGGACCAATCTCAACGGAGCGCAAAGCTCTGGAGGCCGATACGATCCGCGGGCTAATAGCTGGTCCAGTTTCACCAGCTCCAATGCTCCTTCTCCGCGCAGTGGGCATACGGCCATCTGGACGGGCGCGGAGATGATCATCTGGGGAGGAATCGGCCCGCTCAATACAGGGGGACGCTTGGGCTTCCTCTCTTTTTACCGCAAGAACTGAGTTGAGCGCCTCGCCCTCCGCCTGGGGATCCCGCCTGATGTCGCGCGGGATCCCCGGTCTTTTATCTCCGGCGGGGATGAGATTCCTCGAAGGTCCTTTCAGGTGCTGTGCACTTTGTGGTAAACTCCTGACCGATGAGATGAGAAACGGCGCGAGGAGACGCGCCCGATGGGGGGATGTTATGAGAAAGCGGTGTGCCGGGTGGATGCCCCTTCTTCTCCTGGTGGGATTCAGCGCGAGCCTCTCTTCGACTGAGGAGAGGTGGCCGGTTTTCGGGCAAACGACGACCGAGCGTTCGGCGGCCCAGTATGTCGAGGAGGTTCATCAGCTCTTGCGCGAAGCCGGACGGGCGGACATTGCCGAGAGCGAGGCCACGACGCTGCGCCAACGCGCCCAGGAACTCGCGCGGCAATATGCGGCGCGCTTGAAGGGCAGAAATCTCTCAAGCGAAGATCGGTTTCATCTGGGGTATCTCTACTACCTGGCCGACGATGTGGAGAACATGATCGCCGTCTTCCGCGACCTGTTGAATGACCGCGCTCTGAGCGAGGAGGATCGGCAGCGCCTGCGACTCTATCTCATCGAGAAGTATTGTGAGGGCGGACGAGTGAAAGAGGCGGAAGAAGAAAGGGCGGCCATTTCGCCGGGAGCTTTCAATGCCAAGGAAGTGATGGCCGCTGCGTCCATGCGCTTGGCCATTGCCCATACGCGAGCTGGGCAACTGGAGCAGGCCCTGCGCGCTCAGGAGCAGGCCTATGAGGCCGCGCGCGAGAGCGGCCTGGTCCCCCTCACCTGGAAAACGGCGCGCGCTTTGGCCGAGCTTTATGCGGCTTTGGGGAGGATCCCGGACAGTCGCGCTCTGCTTCAGCGCCTGAAGGGCGAGCTGGAACGGCAGACCGCGTGGGCTGAAGGCGAGACGCTTCAAATGCTCACGCGCACGGTCTCACAGATCGAGAGCACGCTCCGGCAGCTTGAGCTGATCGGGAAGCCGGCGCCGGAGATCACCGTGGCGAAGTGGCTGGAGGAATCGCCGACGACGCTCTCGGCTTTACGCGGGCGCGTCGTCGCGCTGGAGTTCTGGGCGGCCTGGTGTCCCGATTGTCGCGGCCTGATCCCGCATTTGCGCGCCTGGGCGACTCGCTATGACAAGGAGGGCTTGAAGGTCCTCGCCGTGACGCGCTACTACGGCTTCAACGGGCGCGAGGTCGGCCGCGCCTCCAAGGAAGAGGAGGAACAGTTCCTCATTCGCTTCAGGCGCCTGCGCGATCTGCCCTATGGAACAGCCCTGGATGAGGGCCAGCGCAGCTTCGAGATCTATCATGTGACCTGGGTCCCCACGATCGCCATCGTGGATCGCACGGGCCGCATTCGGTATATCTTCACCTGGAACGAGAATCCGAGCCTCTGCGAGTGGATGATCCAGCGCGTCCTGAACGAACCGGCCACTTCGCAGTGAGGTCACGACCATGCGCGTCGTCCTGAACGGGGAGGAACGAGAGATCCCAGAGGGGCTCACCCTCATGGGGCTAATCGAGCAGCTCGGACTGAATCCGGAGCGCATCGCCATCGAGTGGAATCGCGAGGTCATCCCCCGTGCCCAGTGGGCCAGTGTGAGGCTTCGCGAAGGAGATCGGGTGGAGATCGTTCACTTCGTCGGGGGAGGCTGATTCTGAAGTCACGCCCTCTCCTTTTTCTGACACTCCCGGCAGATTCCGAGCACATGCACCGTGCAGTCGAGAATCTGCCAGGAGGCCGTGACCTCTTTGGGCAGAGGAAGGCGGTCGAACGCTTCGGCGGAGAAATCCTCAATCGTATGGCAGCGGACGCAGATGAGGTGATGGTGGTGTGCTCGGTTGGCGTCGTAGCGCGCCGTCTCATGCAGGGGCGTTACTTTCGAGATCAAGCCTTCCTTCTCCAGCGTCTCCAGGGTCTTGTAGACGGTAGCCAGGGAGATCGTCGGATACTGACGGCGGATGCGTCGGTAGACGTCCTCGGCACTCGGGTGCTTGGCCGAGCTGATCACGGCACGATAGATCGCGAGCCGTTGCGGCGTCACGCTCAATCCGCGCGCGCGGCAGTGCTCGACAAACTGAGCCACTCGCGCCTTGATCGTCTCATCCCTCGCCCGCAATGTCTCTCTTCCCCCAAAAGTGATTTTTCTCTGCGAGAAAACATTAAAATCCATGAAGCTCATGGGGTCAAGGGGGAAATGGCGGAAGACTCCGCGCGATTGGGGGGATCGTCTGGCGAGGGGGGCTCGATCTCCGGCTCGCCTTCATCCCGTCCTCGCAGGGGCTGCAGAGCGCGTCGCGCGAAAGTGAGAAATCCCGTGTGTCCGATCATCCGTTCAAAGGGGCGCGTCCTGCCCGGGCGGACAAGGAGATGTCGTAGCAAGACCTCGACGGTCTCGATCATCACGAAACCTTCGGCTTCGAGCGTGGCGACCATGCGCTCGACCTGATTATAGGTGGGGGAAATCGAGGCCAGGCGTCCGCCGCCTCGAAGGGCTCGCCGAGCGGCGGGCACGCCCTCCCAGGGCGAGGGGAGATCCAGAAGGACGACGTCCACTTCCTCTTCGTCGAACCCCTCGGCGACGTCGCGCTGTTTGAACTCGACCACATGAGCCAGTCCGGCCCTCTGGACATTCGCTCGCGCGAGTTCCAGAAATCGCTCCTCGCGATCATAGGCGTAGACTTTGCCTGTGGGCGCAACGGCTGTGGCCAGGCAGAGCGTGGCGGCTCCCGAGCCGACGCCGCATTCGATGACGCGCATGCCCGCTGAGACCCCTGTCTTGATGAGGATCAGGCCGGCATCCTTGGGATAGATGATCTGCGTCAGCCGTCGGACCTTCATCATCCGATCTTCGAGCGTGGGCTCGAGGATGACGAAAGGTTGACCGGTCGAGCTGCGCACGATCTCGCCGTACTGTCTTCCGAGCACATCGGCGTGACGAATCTCTCCCACATGGGTCCCGAGCGTGCCGCCTTCGCCAAGCGTCACAAGATATGTCTTTCGGTCCGGGGAGTACAGCAGGACGACATCTCCAAGCTTGAGTCCTTCGTTCATACGCGTTCAGCGGGCGCATTCTCCGCAGCGGGCCTTCCCGCGAAGTCCGGATTCGGAGAGAGCGAGCTGTCTCAGGCAGAAGAGCCCGCGTGATCGCGCCGGGCTTCCTCCGAGAGGCCACAGCATGGGATGTTCAGTCGCCGGGGATCTCTTCCGCATCTTCATGAGGAAGCTCGCGGTGGAAGATATAGCCCAGGGCCTTATAGATGAGCTTGGCCACGATGAAATTCGACGCTTCCTGTCCCGGCATGGGGCACAGCTCAGTCACGTCCATGCCGACGATGGTTCGGTGCTGAGCTGTTTCGCGAATCAAAGAGAGCGTATCGGACCAGGAGAGGCCTCCGGGTTCCGGCGTGCCCGTGGCGGGGATGAGCGAGGGGTCCAGGCCGTCCACATCTATGGTCAGGTAGACGTGTTCGGAGAGCTTCTCGATGACCCGAGGGATCCACTCCGCAGGGTCCTTCAGGTCCTTGGCGAAGAAGGTCGCTATGGGAAGTCGCCGCAGCGCGTGCGCTTCTTCTCGCGAGAGCGCGCGAATGCCGACCTGCACGACCGGACAGATCTCGACCAGTCGCGCGGCGACCGAGGCATGGCTGTATGGGGTGCCCTCGTAGCTGGGGCGCAGATCAGCGTGCGCGTCAATTTGCAGGACGCTCAGATCGGGATAGCGGTCGGCGAAGGCCGCCACGATCGGGCTGGTGATCGAGTGCTCGCCCCCGAGCGCGCAGAGGAATTTTCCCGTCTCCAGGAGGCGCCGCGTTTCGGCACGGAGGCGTTTCATGACCTCTTCCACCGCGGCATTGATGTCGGCCGGAGGGAGAGTGTGAATCCCCAGGCGATAGACTTCGGCATCCAGCTCTTCGTCATAAAGTTCCAGATGGCGAGACGCTTCGATGATGGCGTGCGGGCCAAGAGCTGTGCCCTTGAGGAAGGTCGTCGTCGCCTCAAAGGGCACAGGCCAGATCAGGATGCGCGCCGTCTCAAAGGCGGCATACGGATCGGGCAGGCCGCCGAAATTGAACGTGAGATCGGAAGCGCTCATGGGCCGTTCTCCGCAGAAGGGATTCTGTCGGCTGGAGGGATCGCCGGCAGAGCCCACAGAGGGCTGCGCTCTCCTCCGTGCGGTGCGGATGCTCGCAAGAGACCCATCGCGTGAGTCCCGAGGTGAGTGACGGCCTCCCCGAAGACATATCTCTTGGCGTGCCCACCGGGTCGCCCTTGTGAGCCGACCGAGCGCGTCCGAGAGATTAGGCTTCTCCGCTCCTCCAAGGCTGCAGGCGACGCTGCCCGTGAGAACGTCATCGAGCGTCCTCGCACGGCGCCGTGCGGGTTCAGTAATTGACGCGCAGCTCGCGTCCCATGACGAAGGTGGGCCGGCGGCGCACCTTCGCCTCGCGGATCGCCCCTTGGGACAGAGCCGTCACCAGAAGCGGCATGGCGATGGTCGTGTCGCAGTAGACGGTGACCGTCTGAGCCCCTTTGGCGATCGCCCCCCAGCTTTGGGCTTCCTCAAATGTGGAGCCGGAGACCGTGCCAAAGTAGGGGGGATCGGTGATGACCTGAATCGCGTAGTGATGCCCCCGGGCATTGGCCTTGAGCATGGCGGCTGTGGTCTCGGCCTGCTGCAAGAACTGCTTAGGGCTGCCTCCATCAAAGCAGATGATGCCCGTCTTGGGCGCCCGGCTGACGATCTGCGCGATCTCGACCACATCCTGAACGATGTCGAACTGAAAGACCGTCTTGCGCTCGACGCGGCTGATGGCCAAGCCCACGGCGATCGAGGAGTCGGCCACGGCGGGGCAGAAGATGGGGACTTTCGCCTTGTAGGCCGATGTGAGGATACCGTCCTCTGTGGCGATCTCGGCCAGCTCGCGCCCCAGCAGGTAGAAGAACTCGCGCGTCGAGTAGGGGCGGCTGAGATCCAGTTGCGCGATGAAGTTTCCGATCCATTCATCGGCCTCGCGGAATTCGACCTCACTGCCCAGCGTGTCGTACATCCGATCCACGAGAGCCTCTTGCAGCTCGGCATCATCGAGATTGGGGCTCCCGATGTAGTGATAGCGTCCCAGCGTTTCGTGCAGATCATGAAAGAGATTGGTGCCCGTTGTGACCAGCACATCAATGAATCGGTTTTTAATCAAATAGGCCACCAGACGCCGCATGCCCGCCGGAACGGCCCATCCGGCCAGCCCCATGAGGATCGTCACGTGGTCGGCGAGCATCTTCTTCCAGATATTGCGCGCCAGGGCCAGATTCCGACCCTGGAAAGAGATGCCCTCCATCTTATCGAGCAGGCCGGCGACGGACCGATCCCGATCGATCTGGATGGGGCGGGTCGGTGTGGTGAGGAATTTAGCGCTTTTCGTCTTGCGAATGACCATCATAGCCGTTCATTCCAGGTAAGTGTATTTCTGAGCGTACGCGTGGTAGCGCTCGTCCATCTGGGCTTCCTCCTGATCGGAGAGATGCCCGCGACGGATAGCCTGCGCGAGATTGCGCCGAAACCCCTCCTGCAGAAAGGGACGATCATAGCGGGCTAGCGCGAGCACCTCCTCCAGGCGCTGCCCCGGGATGATCTTCTGCACGTGAAAGCCCCCTTCTTCATCCAGCAGGATATGGGCTTCGTTGAGCGTCCCCAGGAGATTATGGAAGTTGCCCATGGCCTCCTGATAGGCGCCGACCAGGAGGATGGCCAGATAGTATGGCTCGTGCGTGAAGGGGTGGACCTCGAGGACCTCCTTGACGTCTTTCACATCCACGAACTTATCAATGACACCATCGGAGTCGCAGGTCAGATCCACCAGAGTCGCCGTCTCCGTGGGTGGCTCATTCAGTTTATGAATCGGCATGATAGGGAAGAGGTGATCCAGAGCCCAGGCGTCGGGGACCGCGCGGAAGACCGAGAAATTGCAGAGATATTTGGCCGCCAGGAGCTTCCGCAACTCCTCGACCTCCTCGCGAAAGGCTTTCGATTGGCGGGCGAAGTGTTCGACGCGGTCCAGGATCTGCCAGAAGAGCACTTCCCCTTTGGCGCGATCCTCCAGGTCAATGTATCCCAGATTGAACAGGGTCACCAGCTCGTCTTTATGCTCCAGGGCATCGTGGTAGTACTCGCGGTAGTTCTTCGACGTGATGTGATCTCGGAGATCGCGTAACTCCAGCACGACCTGCGGATCGTCCTCGTCCACATCCGTGGGCGCGATCTCATCGATCACGGTCTCGATCTCGTCCTGCACGTTGACGATGATCATGGCGTGATAGGCCGTCAGGATGCGCCCCGACTCGGTGACCAGAATGGGCTCGGGGACGTTCTCGTCGGCGCAGATGCTGGAGACTGTGTAGACGACGTCGTTGGCGAACTCCTGCATCGTGTAGTTGGCCGAGGATTCGAACGAGGAGTGGCTGCCATCATAGTCCACGCCCATGCCGCCGCCGACGTTCAGATACTGAATATCCACGCCCATTTTGCGCATCTTCGCGTAGACGCGGGCCGCCTCGCGGATGGCGTTTTTGATACGGCGGATGTCGGTGATCTGCGAGCCGATATGGCAATGCAGCATTTTCAAGCGATCCAGCAGGCGATGTTCCCGAAGCCGCTTGATGACCTCCAGCGTCTCGGTCGTCGTCAGGCCGAATTTTGCCGTCTCGCCCCCGGATTTTTCCCACCGGCCACTTCCGCGCGAATAGAGCTTGACGCGGACGCCCAGTTGCGGCCACAGCTCCGAGTGCGCTGCTCGCCCCAGGAAAATCCCCAACTCGTTCAGCTTCTCGATGACGACGAACGTCCGTTTGCCGATCCGACCGGCCAAAAACGCCATCTCGATGAAGGCTTCGTCCTTGAACCCGTTGCAGACGAGCAGAGATTCCGGGGCCTGCTCCAGAGCCAGAGCTGCATACAGTTCCGCCTTGGTCCCCACCTCCAGGCCGTAGTTATACTTGCTCCCCTCCTGCAGGAAGGTCTCCACGACATCGCGCCGCGGGTTCACCTTCATCGGATAGACGGCCAGATGGGCTCCGCGATAGTCGAATTCCCGAATGGCTTGAGCGAAGGCCGAATGCAGCTCGCGAATCTGGCTGGCGATGATCTGTGGGAATCGCAACAGCAGGGGAGGCTTCAATCGGCACCGCGAGATCAGATGCTCCACAATGGCGAGGACATCCGCCGCGCGCGCGCCGTTTTTCGTCGGTCGGACCGTGAGGTGACCCAGCTTGTTGATCCCGAAATATCCTGCGCCCCAATTCTCAATTCCATAGGTTTGGATCGTCTGCTCGACAGAAATTTTGCTCAATTTCCGTCCACCCTCGGCTCTGGTTTTCCGACGCTCAAGCAGGGTAATTTAGCAGAAGTTCTCCGCCGATGTCAAAGCTTTTTTCGGGCGGGGTGGGAAGGACCCCCTTTTTCGGGTAAGGGTTTGTCTGTGATGGAGTTATCTCCGGAGCGCTTCCCCGGAAGCCCTATGACCCCGCATCGGGCGCCGGCAGGGTGCGGCGAAAGGCGCCAGCGGCCGAGGTCCCGGCAAAAAGCAGACCGCGCGTCGGCATCAGGGCCAGAGAGATGACGTAGAGATCGCCCAAGCCCGCGTTCATGGGGGTCCACGTCCGTCCCCCATCGGTCGAGCGGAAGACTCCCGCCCCATAGGTAGCTGCAAACAGATCTCCCTGCGCGTTGGCGACCAGGGAGAAGACGATCGCTTCGAACCGGAAATAGCGAACCCAGCTCCGACCGATCAGCCGGTAGATGTCCCCATTGTAGGTCCCCGCCCACACCTGTCCTTGTGCCGTCACAAGCAGCGAGGTCACGGGAACATCTTCCATGCCGGCGCCCAGCTCAACCCAACTGGCTCCGAAGTCCGTGGAGCGGAAGACGCTCCCGCCCAGAGCGCCTGAGAGGCGCAGTGTCCCTGTTCCAGCGTAGATCTCGCCGCCAGGACCAATGGCGAGCGAGAGCACGTAGGGGTTTTTCAAGCCGCTGCTGGCGCGCTCCCATGTCCGTCCCCCATCGGTCGAGCGAAAGACTCCTCCCGGATTCTTGGGGAGATCCCACGTCCCGGCGTAGAGAATCTGGTTTGAGCGGTCCAGAGCCAGCGAGACGATATGGGGATTGCGCAGGCCCGTGTTGATAGCCGTCCACGTCTCTCCCCGATCATCGGAGCGAAAGACGCCGCTGCCTCCGGCCGAGAGGCTGCCTGTTCCGGCGAAGATTCGTCCCTCGGGATCTATCACCAGGGCGCTCACATACGGGTGGGTCAGCCCTCGGTTAACCGGAGTCCAGGTCACCCCCTCATCCTCAGAGCGGAAGATGCCGCCTCCGTCCGTGCCGGCGAAGACAAGGCCATCGGGGCTAATGGCGAGCGCCTGAATGGGATACGTCGTCGGGCCACTGGTCGCCTGCCAGAGGGTTTCTTGAGCCGCAAGAGCATGAAGTGGAGTCAAAACGATCGAGACTGCGAGCCATCCGAGCCAGAACAAGCGCTTCATTGAGCACCTCCGTGCCTCTGTTCGTACTGCTCACAGCGCCTCCCCTTGAATATCCGAATTCCGCCTCGTTGTCAAGCAGAAAATTTCACAGCCACAAGATTCGCGTCTTGGCGGAGACGCGTGTCATCGCGCGAACAGAGCCCGCAGCGCATCAGAAGCTCACGCGGAGTCCGAGCTGCAGAGCGCGTGGTCCTCCGGTGCCAAAGTAGGGTCCCGCTTTGAGCGTCGGTTGGCCGAAGTGAAATGTCTCCGGAGGAAGGATTGTGCCGTCGGGGCCGAATCGGCCGACATCGAGCGTGGGCGTGAAGCCGCTCAGGTTGGAGATGTTGAAGAGGTTGAAGACTTCCAGGAGCACCTCAAGCCGATACCGCTCGCGCCATCGGAAGGTCTTGGCGATCCGCACATCGTGCGCGTGGAAGGAGTCACCGAAGGCAAAACGAGGAGGGAGCACAATCGGAGGAATCAGGGCTCCGTGGGCGTCTTCGCGTCCGGCGAATTCGCGGTTGAAGCGAGTGACCAACTGCTCCAGCTCCGCGCGCGTCGTCCCCCGTCCCAGCGAATTGATCTTCAATCCGGGCAGCGTGTCGCCGAAAGTCCCATCCCCGTTGAGGTCAACCGAGCCACGCAATCGCGCAGTGAAGGGCGGGGGACTCTGATAGGTCGCGATCACCGAAGCGCGCAGTCCCCACGGAAGATCCACAATCGCGCTCACCGTGAGCCGGTGTCGCGCGTCGCGATCCAGAGGCCCCCTGTGGGCGAACCAGTCCGTGAGGTCTTCGGTCGGGAAAAAGCCCGTGAGGCTGGAGAGGGCGTAGGAGACCGTGAACTGGTACCGATGCGAGAGTTGTTTCTCCAGTTTCACAAGCAGAGCCAGGTAGCGTTCGCGTCCGCTGCTTTGATAGATGCTGATCGGCCCGTTGGCGCAGAAGGCCAGCGGATCGGTCGCCTGTGCGCCCAGGCAGCGCGGGATCACGGATCCGCCGCGGGCTTCGGCCCGATTGTACAGGACGCGATCGGTTTGAAAGAGCGTATGCCGACGCAAGCGCAGCGCCACATCTGCCGAAAGGCGCATCCGGTGGGGAAGCTCACGTCCGATCCCCAGAGTGAAATGCTCGGCGTAGGCGACCTCCAGATCGGGATCGAGCAGGTCCGAACCCGTCTTGAAGAAATCCAGGGCGGTCAGCCCCGCACGCCCCAGCTCTGCGAGACGACGCTCGATGTCCGGGACCTGAAGGGCCAGGACCTGCAGGAAATGAGTTCCGGTGAACTTGGTCGGAATCGAAGTGAACTGCAGCGGTGCCCCTAGGGGAGGATTGATCTGGTTGAACGGAGGCAGAAGCCCCGGAGTCTGAGGGAAGGAGAAGGGGTTGCGGAAGAAGGAGCTGCTGAGGGGCACGCGTCCGGTCCCCAAAGGCCCGATGATCCCGCGTTCGGTCAGGCGCGTGACAAAGAGGAGGGTGTCGTAGTAGAGGCCGGCGCCTCCGCGCAGGACCGTTCGTCCTCTCCCGCTGATGTCCCAGGCGAAGCCCAACGAGGGGGCCAGATTGTTCTTATCTCGACCGGGAGGATCGAGCCGTCCGACGAGCGGCTTGAGCAGGGCGGGCTTGGGCAAATCGTGATTGAGCAGATTCGTCTCGTACTGGTAAGAGAGACCGTAGGTGAGCGTGAGCGTGCGCCGCGGCGTCCACCGATCTTGCGCGTAGACGCGAAAGCGGTGATTGCGCCGAGCGCTTGCGGCGCGAAAGGGGGGAGGCTGCGAGGGATCGCCGATTCCGATGAACGCGACGGCCAACGGCAAGCCCAAGACGTCTTGGAGCGTGAGATCGGCATTCGGTTGGGTGAATGCCAGAGGCAGCGGAATCGCGAGCAGATTCTTCAGAGCCGGAGGAAGAGGACTCTGGGCGATGAGCTGATTGACCCATTGCACGGTGGCCGGATCGTGCAGCACCAGAAGTCCGGGTTCCAGAAAGGCCCATCGCCCGCGTCCGTTGAGATACTCCCATTCTCCGCCGAACCGAAGATGGTGGCGTTCCCTCTGCCAGGAGATGTGGGCCGTCGTTTGGAAACGATCAATGAAGCGATCCTGGGGAGCGTTGAAGCTGTTGCCCAGGCGCAGGTTGCTGCCGTCCACGCGCACCTGAGGTCCTCCCAGGCCCAGACATCCGCGCATAAGGGGAGGACACTCTCGCGCCGTCGGGAGCCGATTCTCGTTTCGGATCCTGTGGTAGTTGAATCTCAGATCGGTGAGCAGCGTCGGGGAGAATACGCTCGTCACCCCGATCTGCGCATTGTCGTCCCTGTTGCGGTTGACGCGCCAGTTGGACGGAAGCGTATTCGCTTCATCGGGCGCGAAGGCTTGATTCTGGTCCCGGCTGTAGCGAAAAAAGAGCGCGTGTCGTTCGGTCATCCGCACGTCGGCGCGCACGGTGGCGAGCACGCCATCGTAGGGGCTCTGCGCGACCGTATCGAAGCGGCGAAAGCCCGCCCAGCCCGTGTGCACGATCGAGAGCGCTGCATCCTGAGCGAGTCCTTCGGCTGTGGCGAACAGAAACGCGCGATCTTTGCGAAGGGGTCCCCCGAGAGACCCTCCGTATTGAGCGCGTCGGAAGAAGGGGTTTGGATTCTGCGGATCGCGCTGAAGGACTGGATAGGCGGCCCCATGACGGTCGCGATAGAAGAGGAATCCGGTACCGTGCCACTGGTTGGTCCCCGATCGGGAGACGATATTGACGGCACCGACCGAGGTGATGCCCGTCGAGAGGTCGAAGTTGAACGTGGAGATCTGGAACTCCTGAATCGTCTCGGTCGAGAAATTCTGACCAGCGCCTCCGGTCACCGGGTCCCCGATGTGGCCTCCATCTACGGTAAGGCGGGTCAAGGACGCTTGCGCCCCGCCGACGGAGACGTTGAAGAGGTTGTTAGCCTGGCCCAGATTGGAGATCGTCACCGAGACGCCCGGCTCCAGTATCGCCAGTTGCAGGAAGTTGCGACCGTTCAGGGGCAGAGCTTCGATCTTCTCGCGCGTGATGACTCCGTCAATGGCGTGATTGACCCGGTCCAGGAGAGAAGCATCGGCGGCGATCTCGATCGTCTCGCTCACCCCTTCGACGCGCAGCGTGATATCGGCCGAAGTCGTCTGGCCGACCCGTACGGTGACCGGTCGTCGGGTGGGAGCAAAACCGGCCGCTTCGACGGTGATCTCGTAATCGCCGGGCGCGAGGGCCTCCAGCCGATAGGAGCCATCCTCTCGGCTGCGAGTCTGTCGCTGATCTCCGGTGACCGGATTTCGAAGCGTGACCCGAGCGTGGGGGATCGCATCGCCCCGTTCATCCAGAATGAAACCCTGCACCGAACCCGTGGGCGTTTGCCCCAGTCCCCCCGTGGGGCTGCTCCAGAGCATGAGCATGAGACAAGCGGTGTTTCGCACGAGCGCGCGCCACATAATCTCCTCCGCTGCTGCCGTGTGCTCACTGCCGGTGAGCGTAGTCGCTGCGCGGAGAGTTGTCAAGCGCAAATCGAGCGGACGCCCATCACATCTTCCGCGCCTTCGGAATCGAGCGCCCCTTGCTTGACGGATTCCAGGTCGGGGTGGAAAAATTGAAGGCTGAGTTTTCGGCGGCGGAGGGTGCGGGATGATGTATCGTGGGCGCGAAGGGATGTGGTCGTGGATCCTGCATCGGGTGACGGGCTTGGGGATTTTGCTTTTTCTCGCGATTCACATCGTGGATATCTACCTGCTCGGATGGCCCGATCTGTTCAACCGGCTGCTCTTCTTCTATCGCCATCCGGTCTTTCGGGTAGCTGAGGTCTTCCTGGTCGCCGCCGCTCTCTATCATGCCCTCAATGGGATTCGCATTCTGCTTGTGGACTTCTGGGCGGAGGGAACGCGGTTCCATCGTCAGATCTTCTGGGCGCAGATGGTGATCTTTTTGCTCATCTGGATTCCGGCATCCTTGGTGATGCTCAGCCCGGTCGTCTTCGGGCGCTGAGGAGGAAGAAGCATGTATTTGGGGCGAGAGAGGCCGACGGGAGGTTTCGAGCTTTTCGCGTGGTTCTTCATGCGCATCTCCGGAGTGGTCTTGATCCTGCTGGTTCTGGGGCATCTGGCCATCATGCATGTGATCCACACGGTGGACGAGATTGATTTCGATTTCGTCGCCGCACGTTGGGGGAGTCCGTTCTGGCGCACGTACGATCTGGTGATGCTCTGGCTGGCGCTCCTGCATGGTCTGAACGGACTGCGCACGGTCATTGATGATTATGTGCATCGGCGGGGCTGGCGCGTCGTCTCGCTGACGGCGCTTCTGCTTATCGGGTTCATTCTTCTGGCGATGGGAACGCAGATCATCCTCACGTTCGAGGCTCCGGCGGAACGGATGGCGGCCGGGCTTCCGTGAAGGAGAGGGAGTCTCATGACGACGTTTCATCGTTATGATGCCGTGATTGTGGGGGCGGGAGGAGCCGGCCTCCGCGCGGCGCTCGAAGTCGCGCGGCACACGCCGCGCGTGGCCGTCGTCAGTAAGCTCTATCCGGTCCGTTCGCATACGGGCGCGGCTCAAGGAGGCATTGGCGCGGCTCTCGGCAATATGGAAGAGGACTATCCCGAATGGCACATGTTCGACACGGTCAAAGGGAGCGATTATCTGGCCGATCAGGACGCCGTGGAGATCATGTGCCAGGAGGCCATCGCCTGCGTCTATGAGCTGGAGCACTGGGGGCTACCCTTCGATCGCACTCCGGAGGGCAAGATCGCCCAGCGTCGCTTCGGCGGTCACACGCGCAATTTCGGAGAAGCGCCCGTGCGGCGCGCCTGTCATGCGGCCGATCGCACGGGCCATATGATCTTGCAGACGCTCTACCAGCAGTGCCTCAAGCACGAGGTCCAATTCTTCAATGAGTTCCATCTGCTGGATCTGCTGCTTGAGGACAACGTCTGTCGGGGGATCGTCGCGCTCTCGCTGGCCGATGGAGAGCTGCACGTCTTTCACGCCAAGGCGGTCTTGTTTGCGACCGGCGGGTTCGGGCGCATGTACAAGGTCACCAGCAACGCGCGCGCGCTCACCGGAGATGGCGTGGCGATCGCCTTGCGGCGAGGGATCCCGCTGCAGGATATGGAATTCTTTCAGTTCCATCCGACGGGGATTTACAAGCTCGGCATTCTCATCTCCGAAGCGGCGCGCGGCGAGGGGGGGATCTTGCGCAATCGCTACGGCGAGCGCTTCATGGAGAAGTATGCGCCGACGCTGCTGGATCTGGCTCCGCGCGACATCATCTCCCGATGCATGTACACGGAGGTTCGCGAGGGGCGGGGCATTGACGGGAAGGATTACTTGCATCTGGACCTGACGCACCTGGGGCGCGAGGTCATCGAGAAGAAATTGCCCGACATCACGGACTTCGCCCGAACCTATCTGGGCATTGATCCCCTTCGGGAGCCGATCCCCGTTCAGCCGACGGCACATTACGCGATGGGAGGGATTCCGACCGACGTGCACGGGCGCGTCGTTCGGGATGAGAAGAACACGCCCGTGCTCGGCTTCTATGCGGCGGGCGAATGCGCCTGCGTCTCCGTGCACGGGGCGAATCGGCTCGGGACGAATTCGCTCGTGGACATTCTGGTCTTCGGGAAGCTGGCCGGACGGCACATGGCCGAGTACATTCGGGGAGCGGATTTCGCCCCTCTGCCCCGGGGAGCCGAAGGGCCGGCGCGTGAAGAGTGCCAGCGCCTGCTCACGAGCAACGGATCGGAATCGGTCGCGCGCTTGCGCGAGATCCTGCAGCGAGAGATGATGGACAAAGTCTCCGTCTTCCGCACGCAGCAGGGATTGGAGGCGATGCTCTCTCTGCTGGCGGAGCTGAAGGATCGGTATCGGCGGATTCGCCTGCAGGATCGGGGAAAGATCTTCAACACGGAGCTTCAGGAAGCGCTCGAGCTGGGCTATCTTCTGGATCTGGCGGAAGTGACGGTCGTCAGCGCGCTCTGGCGTCGCGAGAGTCGCGGGGCTCACTATCGCGAAGATTTCCCCAAGCGCAATGACGCCGAGTGGCTCAAGCACACGCTCGCCTATCGGATCAACGGCGAGTTCGAACTGCGCGCCAAGCCGGTCGTCATCACACGCTTCCAACCCGTCGAGCGGACATACTGACGGAGAGTTCCTATGCGCGTGCATCTGAAGATCAAGCGCTTCGATCCGGAACGCGATCCAGAACCGCGTTGGGCCGAATACGAAGTGGATGTCGAACCGGTGGATCGCGTCCTGGATGCGCTGGAGTACGTCAAGTGGTATCTGGATGGGACGCTCACCTTTCGACGCTCGTGCGCCCATGGCATTTGCGGGTCCGATGCCATGCTCATCAACGGTCGAAATCGGCTCGCGTGCAAGGTGCTCATTCGGGATCTGGGGTCGTCCATCACGATCGAGCCGATGCGCGGCTTTCCCGTGATCAAGGATTTGGTCGTGGACATGGAGGGCTTCTTCGCGAAATATCGGTCGGTCAAGCCCTATCTCATCAATGAGGAGCCTCCCCCGGAGACCGAGCGGCGCCAATCGCCCGAGGAGCGCGCGCGCTTTGACGATACGACCAAGTGCATCCTCTGCGGAGCGTGCACGACGTCCTGTCCTTCGTTCTGGGCCAATGCGGCGTATCTGGGTCCGGCCGCGATCGTCGCGGCGCATCGGTTCATCTTTGATAGTCGGGATCGGGGAGCCGCTGAGCGGCTGACTCTTTTGAACGCGCGCGAGGGCGTCTGGCGCTGCCGCACGATCTTCAATTGCGTCGAGGCCTGTCCGCGCGGCATTGACGTCACGCGGGCTATTGCCGAGGTGAAACGGGCGCTGCTTTTCTCTAAAATATAAGCGAGCTTTCCCGAAGGAGGGATCGGGCTGAATGAACCCCCGCCTCCACCCCCCGATCCCTCCATTTGAGTGCTCGGAATCCACCGCGTTCTCACCCGGAGGGGCGCACGATCTCCTCGTAGGCCGAGCGGATGCGATGCCGGTGCTCCGCGTGCTCGCGCGTGAGGTGTTCGGGATGGGAGTATCCGAGGCAGGCGGCGACCTCCTCGAGCAGGGCGCGATGAGAGGGGAAGACGGGTTCGGAGCGGCCCCGCAGTAGGCGCAGGGCGTGATCGAGTCGGCGGAGGAAGAGGTATCCTGCCGAGAGCGCCTCGCTCTGCGGTCCCGTGAGAACGCCGCGCTCGCGCAGATAAGCGATCAGAGGGATCGTCCCGCGCTCTTCGGGTTCAGGGATCTGATGCCTCAGTTGAAGGTAACGGGTGGCGAAGTAGACATCCATCATCCCCCCTCTGCCGAATTTGAAGTTGCGCTCCGGTGTGGGCCAGGCCTTCTCTCGCTCGATCCGCTCGCGCATCTGGTGCACCTGGGGAGCGAGCGTCTCGGGTTCTCCCGGGCGCGGCCGCAAAATGCGCGCTTGCATCTGGGCGTGTAGAGCGCGACCGAAGTCCGCATCGCCGACGACGGGAAAAGCCTTCAAATAAGCGAGGCGCTCCCAGATGGCCGCTTTCTCCTGCAGGTATTCCAGGAAGACCGAAGCGCTCAGAGCAAGCGGGGACGCTTGGCCTTCGGGCCGCAACCGCACATCGAGGCGGTAGAGATATCCCTCGTGCGTGATCGTCGAGAGGATGTGGATGAGAAGCGCGACAAGACTGGCATAGGCCTGTTGAGGGGAGAGGGTCGGCAGGGGACTGGCCCGACCGTCTTCGTACACGACGATGATATCCAGATCCGAGCCGTAATCCACGCCGTTATGGCCGAGCCGCCCCAGGCCGAAGATCGTAAAAACGGGTTCGGTCGGGCTCGCGCCATATCTCCGGCGGAGCGTCTGAAAGGCCACTTCGCAGGCGATCTCCAGGGAAGCTGCCGCCAGGGCCGTCTGAAGCACATTGGCGCGGCGCAGCGAGATCTGGCCGGTGACGTCCCGATACCCGATGCGGAGAAGTTCTTCGGTCCAAGCCCGGCGAAGGGCACTCATGGCGCGCGCCAGCTCATCTTTGTATTCCCTGGGCTCGTCCTTCGGCTCCTGCCCGAGCGCTCTCCGGAAGCGATCGGCATACCATGAGCGCTCTTCCCCTTGCGGCTCGTTCGGCCCATCTCGAACCGACCAGAGCCACTGGGGGTATCGGATCAACATCTGCGAGAGGAAATCGCTTGTGCCGAAGAAGTGGAGAAGATCAGGCAAACAGGCGGTAAGCGACCGGCTCCGGTCACAGGGCTCGGGAGTCTGTGCCCGAGAGAGCCCAGCGATCCACGCGCTGAAGTGAGTGACCGCTCGTTTTGGACTGGGCGCGCGCTGAAGTCCTGCGAGGATGCGCGGCATGACGTCCGCGCGAGAGAGAGCCGAAGACCGAAGGGAGCGCGCGAGGTCTCTCCACGCGGTTTCGGCCAGGGCGTCCAAGGAAGCATCTTGAGGGGCGCGCTCCGGAGGAGCTTTCTCCCGAAAGACGCGTTCGAAGATCCGCATGACGCGGCGGCGATGTCGCTCGAGATCGCGGAGGAATTCGCGCTCTCCGACCTCGCCTCCGGTGTAGCCCATGCGCCGAGCGGCCAGTTGGAGGCGTTCTCGCTCCAGCGAAAGAGTGTGTGTGCGCACTCCGTGCTCCATCTGGAGTCGGTGTTCGAGCGTTCGAAAGAAAATATAGGCCTCCGCCAGGTGCGCGCGCTCCCTGTCGTTCACCCATCCCTTATCGGCCAGCCGTCCCAGACCGATGAGGATTTGCGGATGGCGCACCCAGGGGTCGCGCCCTCCGTGATAGAGCTGAAGCGCCTGCACGATGAATTCGATCTCGCGGATCCCCCCTCGCCCGAGCTTGATGTCCAGGCCGTGGGAGGAGGCTTTCTCCTGGTCCAGGCGTTCCTTCGACATGCGAATATCGTCGAGGATCTCGGCGAGCGGTTCCGGGCGGTAGAGCACATCCTCGACGCGGGCGAGGAATTCCCGAACGAGCGCTTCGCTTCCGGCCGCGGCGCGCGCGCGAAGGAGCGTCTGGCGCTCCCAATTGCGCGCCTGCGTGCGGTAGTACGTGACGGCCTGCGGAAGCGTCACCACAAGATCTCCATCGCGCCCTCGGGGACGCAGACGCAAATCCACCCGATAGACGGCTCCTTCCGGGCCCAGACCGCCAACCAGGCGCGTGATCCTCTCGGCGAGCTTGGTGAAGAACTCCCTGTTGGTCATCTGCTGGCTCGATGTCCACCCATCGCCCGAGTAGAGGTAGAAGAGGTCAATGTCGGAAGCGTAGTTCAGCTCCTGACTGCCGAGTTTCCCCAAAGCGACGATAGCGAACTCCGCTTCGCGCAAGCGACCACGCGCATCGGCGACTTCCGGACGCCCGTAACGCTCGACCAGCTCCTGCCAACTGCGCCAGAGCGCATACTGAAGGATGACATCGGCCAGATCCGAAAGCTCGCGCATGGTCTCCGCCAGTGTCGCCCAGCGCAAGCAATCCCGCACGTAGATGCGCAGCATCTGGCGCTGCTTGAACCGAAAGAGGATGCGCGAGAGGTCCTGATCGCTCTGCATGGTGGCCCATCGCGCGAGGTCCTGGAAGAGGTCCTCTTTGGGCTTCACCCGCTCGAGATCTTCGGTGGCCAGCCAGTGGATATATTCGGGATGGGCCAGCAAGACTTCGCCCAGGTACGGGCTGTGGGTGGCCAGAACGAGCAGGTGCGCCAGAAGTGCCGGATGCGCCTGGCAGATCGGCGCGACATCGGGATGCTCTTCGAACAGGCGCGCCATGAAGGTGCGCGCCGCTTCGGGCGTCGGAAGGCTCTCGATGAATTCTTCCGAGAGTCCTGGCGTCATCGCGCGCGATCCTCATGGCGATTGTAAATCAGCCTCTCTGGGGCTTTCAACCGGCGATGGGGAGAACGCTCCGTGCGCCCCTTGTCCGAGCGCGCGCTTCCCCCGTATGATGGATTCGCACGTTGGGCTTCGGGTGAGAACGCTCGCGGGAGGCTCTCGTCGAAGAAACGCCATGTCGGAAGCGCCGGAGATTGAGGTCCTCACGGTCTCAGCCGCGGAGGCCGGTCAGCGCCTGGACGTCTATGTGGCGCGCGCGCTGGCCGATCTCAGCCGCACGCGCGTGGGGCGGCTCATCCGAGAGCAAGCTGTGCTGGTCAACGATCGTCCGGCCAAGCCGAGCTACCGGGTGCGTGCGGGAGATCGCATCGAGATCGAACTCCCGCCACCGCCGTCTCTGGATCTGCAGCCGGAGCCCATTCCCTTGAGCATCGTGTACGAGGACGAGGATTTGCTGGTCGTGGAGAAACCGGCCGGGATGGTCGTGCATCCGGGAGCCGGAGTCTGGACGGGGACGCTCGCTCATGCCCTGTGTTTTCATTTCCAGAAGCTCTCGTCCCGCGGCGGCGTCCTTCGACCCGGAATCGTGCACCGGCTCGACAGGGAGACCTCGGGGCTCCTCATTGTGGCCAAAAACGAATGGGCTCACGAAGCGCTCGCCGAGCAGTTCTCTCAGCGCCAGGTGCGCAAGTTCTATCGGGCGCTCGTGATCGGGGCGATCGGAGAGCGCCAGGGGCGCATCTCGGCTCCGATCGGTCGGCATCCCGTGCGGCGCACGCTGATGGCTGTGCGTCCCGCCGGCCAGGGGCGCGAAGCCCTCACGCTCTATCGCGTGCTGGAGCTGTTGGGAGATTTCTCCCTTCTGGATGTGGAGATCAAAACGGGGCGCACGCATCAGATCCGCGTGCATTTGGCCTGGATCGGGCATCCGGTTGTCGGAGATGCCGTCTATGGGCGCGCCTTGTGGACGAAGGTTCGCGATCCGGTGCTTCGTCGCGCCATGCAGGAGTTAGGTCGGCATTTCCTGCATGCCTATCGGGTGTGCTTTCGCCACCCTCGATCGGGACGGGAATTAGACATCACCTCCCCGTTGCCCGAAGAGCTGGAGCGCTTTCTCGCCTGCGTGCGCGCCCGGACTGAAGCTCTCGCCGGGCCGCGTTAATCCTCCCTCACCATGAGGCGCTGAATGCTCACAGCCCGATAGGTCTGCTCCTCGATCTCAATCAGCGCGCCACAGAGGCGCACATCTCCCGAAGCGACTTCGAAGCGCTGCGGCATGCCGCGCAGGAACCGCTCCAGGATCTGTTCCCGCCGGATGCCGATCACGCTCTCGTAGGGGCCTGTCATGCCCAGATCGGTGATATAGGCCGTCCCCTGAGGAAGGATTCTCTCGTCGGCCGTCGGGACATGCGTATGTGAGCCGAAGACGGCGCTCACGCGTCCGTCCAGGTACCAGCCCATGGCGACCTTCTCCGATGTGGCTTCGGCATGCATGTCAACGAGGATGGCTTGAGGCTGGCGAATCTCCCGAAGCAGTGCGTCCACGGTTCGAAACGGGCAATCGCTCGGATGCATGAAGACGCGTCCTTGCAGATTAATCACCGTGATCGGATGCCCGCCGGCGGAGCGGCCCGACCAGACGCCGCGTCCCGGGACGCCGGGAGCATAATTGGCCGGTCGCAAAAGGCGCGGCTCAGCCTCCAGGAGCGGAATGGCCTCCTTCTTATCGAAGATGTGATTGCCCGAGGTCATCACATCAATGCCCGTCGCCAGAAGCTCCTGCGCGACATCGGGCGTGATCCCGAACCCTCCGGCCGCGTTCTCGACGTTGGCGACGACCAGCTCGACCTCCAGCGCGCGCCTGAGGTCGGGCAGCTTCTCCCGCAGGATTCGACGTCCGGGACGTCCGACGACGTCTCCGATCACAAGTACGCGCATGACTGCCTCCCCGGCGAAAAAAAGGTTCGGGGCTTCCGCTTGGCCGTGTGGTGGCGACAGTTGAACCTGGAATCCTCCAGGTGGGTGGCCTAGCCCTTATCGTCGGTTTCCCCGCATCCTCTCGGGGCCTACCTTGATAAGGTCTCTCGCTTCGGCCTCCCAAACGTTCTCGTGTTGGCTCTAACTTCGCCAGCCATCACCAACCTCGCAGAAGCCCCTCTGTATTAGCCAGTATACTCCGCTCCCCCTTCCGGGTCAAGCCGGTGCGGGAGATTGGTTTGCTCTCTCCTCTGGGATAAAATTGGCTCCTGTGAGTCAAAGCGCATCGCGGAGGGCCTGTTCATGAGGCTTTTCGTCACAGGGGGAGCGGGATTTATCGGATCGCACTTCATTCGCTACATGCTGCGGACGTACCCGGATGTGGAGATCGTGAATTTCGACAAGCTGACCTATGCGGGGAACCTGGACAACGTGCGGGATGTGGAAGGGTCTCCGCGATATCGCTTCGTGCGGGGGGACATCTGCGACCCCGCGGCCGTGCTCGCGGCGCTCCCGGAGGGGACCGATGCTATAGTGAACTTCGCCGCCGAAACGCATGTGGATCGAAGCATCGAGGATGCGGCGCCCTTTGTTCGGACCAATGTCCTGGGCGTGCAGGTCCTGCTGGATGCCGCGCGGCTGCGTCGGGTCGGACGACTGGTGCAGATCTCCACCGATGAGGTCATGGGGAGTCTGGGGCCGACGGGATACTTCACCGAAGAAAGCCCCTTGTGCCCGAACAGTCCCTATGCGGCGAGCAAGGCGGCGGCGGAGCTTCTGGTCCGCGCGGCGCATCGGACATTCGGGTTGGACGTCGTCATCGTGCGCTCGGGGAACAATTACGGACCGTACCAGTTCCCCGAGAAGCTCATCCCTCTGATGATTACCAACGCGCTGGCTGATCTGCCGCTTCCCGTCTACGGAGATGGTCAGCATGTGCGCGATTGGATTTATGTCGAGGACTATTGTCGCGCTCTGGACGTGATCCTTCGCCAGGGGCGGGCGGGGGACATCTACTGCGTCGGCGCGCGAGCCGAGCGGACGAATCTGGAGGTCGTGGAGATGATCCTGGATTTGCTCGGCAAGCCCCGCTCGCTCATTCGATTCGTCGAGGATCGGCCCGGGCATGATCGGCGCTATGCCATTGATCCGAGCAAAGTCGAGCGCGAATTCGGATGGCGGCCCCAGGAGACGTTTCAGAGTGGGTTGCAGAAGACGATCGCCTGGTATCAGGCGAATCAGGCCTGGGTGGAGAAGGTGCGCAGCGGCGAGTATCGCGCGTATTATGAACGCATGTATGGGCGACGGAAGGTGATCGGATGAAGGAGCGCGTCCTTGTAGTCGGCGCATCGGGACTTCTCGGGCGGTATGTCGTTCGGACGTTGGCCGAACGGCATGACGTACGGGGGGCCACGCGCCAGGATCTCGACGTGCGAGATCGCGAGCAGGTGAGGCGTTTTCTTAAAGCGGTGCGTCCGCAGATTGTCATCAACTGCGCCGCGATCTCGGATGTGGATCTCTGCGAGCGCGATCCGGACCTGGCCTTCCAGGTGAACGCCGAGGGGCCGCGCTATCTGGCTCAGGCGTGTCGGCAGATCGGAGCGGAGCTTGTGCACATCAGTACGGATTATGTCTTCGATGGCGGCAAGGGGACTCCCTACACGATCGAGGACCAGCCGCATCCGATCAATCGGTACGGAGCCTCCAAATGGGCGGGCGAGGAGGCGATCCGTCAGACGTGGGAGCGACATTACATCGTTCGCTCCTCTCGAATCTTCGGCCTTGGGGGGAAGAACTTCGCCAGCTCGCTTCCGAAGCGGCTTCTGGAGCCGACTCCTCTTCGAGCCATTGTGGACGAAGTGAGCGCGCCGACGTATGCGGCGGATCTGGCCGCGCGGCTGGGCGAGATCCTTGAGCGGGGGCAGCCCGGCACCTATCATGTCACCAATAGTGGCGCCTGTTCCTGGTACGAGTTCGCCTGCGAAGTGGCCCGGCGCATGGGACGTGAGGAGGCGCCGATCGAGCCGGTTCGCAGCGCAGATCTGAACCGTCCGGCGCGGCGGCCGCTTCGCACCGAGTTGCGATGCCTGCTCTCGGAGCGGCTGGGACTTCCGCCCCTTCGCGCCTGGACACTGGCGCTTCACGACTTCCTCGAGGAGATGCGATGCCATGAGCCGTTATGTTGAGGAGCGCCCGTGGGGAAAGTTCGAAGTTTTGGAGAAGAGCGATCACTATCAGATCAAGCGGATCACCGTGAATCCGGGACATCGGCTGAGTCTGCAATATCACCATCATCGGACGGAGCATTGGGTGATCGTCGCCGGATCGGGACGAGTGACGCGCGGGGATGAGGTGATCCCTGTCGCGGCGAATCAGAGCGTCGTCATCCCCCGGGGCGCGCCCCATCGCATCGAGAATACGGGGACGGAGCCTCTGGTGTTCATCGAGGTGCAATACGGCGAGTATCTCGGCGAGGATGACATCGTGCGCCTGGCCGACGATTACCATCGCGTGCCGTCTCCTTCCGAAGGGGCATCCTCATGCGCGACGTCGTGAGACGGTGGATGGAGACTTTGCCCGATGGGCTTCGAGGCGCCGTCGGGGAGACGCTCGCCGAGTGGGAGAGGGCGCGTAAGGTCCAGAGGCTCTGGGCCGGAGATGTCTCTCTCTGGACCGGCGATCGAGAGGATGAGTGGCTCGGATGGTTGCAGCTCCCCGATCTGGAGAGCGCGCAGAAGCTCCGCGCCTTCGGCCAGAGCCTCCGTCACGAGGGGATCGCGCAGATCCTGCTTCTCGGTATGGGGGGATCGAGTCTGGCTCCAGAAGTGCTGGCGCGCGCGTTCGGGTGCGCGGAGTTTCGTGTCCTGGATTCGGTGGATCCGGATGAGATCGCTGCGGTCCAGCAGGGACTCGATCCCGAGCGCACACTTATCCTTGTGTCGAGCAAATCGGGGACGACTCTGGAAACGAATTTGCTTCTTGAGTGCTTCCTGGAGTGGATGACGCGCGCTCTCTCCCGGGAACGAGCCCGCGAGCATTTCGTCGCGATCACCGATCCGGGCTCTCCCCTGGAGGAGATCGCCCGGCGCGAAGGATTCCGCGCGTGCTTTCGCGGCGTCCCGAGCGTGGGCGGGCGGTATTCAGCGCTCTCGGTCTTCGGGCTGGTTCCCGCCGCTCTGGCGGGCGTGGATATTGTGCACCTTCTGCAGCGGACCCAGAGCATGGTCGCACGCTGCCGGCCTGACGTCCCGGTCTCCGAGAATCCGGCTGTGGTCCTGGGGGCGATTCTGGGCCAGGCGGCCCACAAGGGGCGGGATAAGATCACGTTTCTCACGTCGCCCGCTGTGGAATCTCTGGGCGCGTGGCTGGAGCAATTGCTCGCCGAATCCACGGGAAAAGAGGGCAAAGGCGTCATCCCCGTGGACCAGGAAGCGCTCGGTCCGCCGGAGGTGTACGGGCCCGATCGCCTCTTTGTCTGTTTTCGGCAGCGATCCGATCCCGAGGACGATCCAGCTCTCAAACGGCTGCGCGCGGTGGGACATCCGGTCCTCACGCTCGCGCTCTCGGATCCCTATGATCTCGGGCCGATCTTTTTCCTCTGGGAGATGGCCACGGCCGTGCTCGGTTCGATCCTGGGGGTCAATCCGTTCGATCAGCCCGATGTCGAGGCGAGCAAGGCGAAAGCCCGCCTGCTGGCTCGCGCTTCGGAGCAGACCGGGACGCTGGATCGGCCCGATCCGATCCTGCGCGAGGAAGACGTGCTTCTTTTCGCCGACGAACGAAATCGGCAGGAGCTGGAGCAGCGGGCGCGGGAACGTTCGCTTGTGGGGTATCTGCGCGCTCATTTCGAGAGGTTGCGCGAGGGAGACTATTTCGCGCTGCTCGCTTACATGGCGCGAAGCGACGCTCACCGGGAGATCCTTCACGCGATACGGCATGACGTGCGGGATGCCTGCCGCGTGGCGACTTCGCTCGGCTTCGGCCCTCGCTTCCTCCATTCGACGGGGCAGTTGCATAAGGGAGGGCCGAATCGGGGCCTGTTCCTGCATGTGATCGGGAGCGAGACTCAGGATCGGTCCATCCCGGGACGCCCCCTGCGTTTCGGTCTCATCAAGCGAGCGCAGGCCTATGGGGATTTCGCCGTGCTCGCCGAGCGCGGGCGTCGTCAGCTCGGCATCGAGATCACGGGCCAGGGAAACCAGGGGCTCGCTCACGTACGCGCTGCGATCCGGGAAGCTCTCACGGCAGGGTCCCCGGGATGAGCCGCCAAACGCCTCTGCCACTCGAAGAGCGGTCAGGGATCTCCACGGGACATCGTCGCGCAGAAGCGATTAGCCCTGGCTGCTCTCCTCTCGGAAGCGTTCGGTCAAAGGTCGTGTGAGCTTCGCTCGCATTCTCGCTCCGTATCCTTCTCGCGCTCGGGGGTGTCGGCTGCTTTCTGTTTCGCTTCGTTCCAGAGGCGGTCCATCTCCTCGAGGGTGCTCTCTTCGAGCGAGCGACCCTGTCGGTGGAGTTCGCGCTCGATGTAGCGGAAGCGTTCCCGGAATTTCCGATTCGCGGCTTTGAGGGCCGTCTCCGCATCCAGGCGGAGGAGGCGAGCGAGATTGACGAGCATGAAGAGGAGATCGCCGATCTCTTCTTTGAGCTGTTCTTGGGAGGGAGAAGGTGCCATCACGGCGCGTTTGAGTTCGGCGACTTCCTCATCGAGTTTCTCCAGAGCGCTCGGAGCATCGCCCCAATCGAAGCCGACGCGGGAGGCGCGCTCGGTAAGCTGGGCCGCTTCGATGAGAGCGGGCAGTCGCGTCGAGACGCCTTCCAGCAGCGAAGGCGGTTCCGTCGCCTCCGACTGTCGCTTCTCCTCCTGTTTGATCTTCTCCCAGCGACGGAGGACGTCCTGGCTCGTCGGGGCTGTCGCATCGCCGAAGACGTGCGGATGGCGGCGCGTCATCTTCTCATGCGCGTGGGCGATGACGTCCTGGATGGTGAATTCGCCGCGCTCTTGAGCGATCCTCGCGTAGAAGACGACCTGAAAGAGGAGATCGCCCAGTTCGGCTTTCATCTGTTCGGGGTTTCGGGTCTCGATGGCTTCCAGCAGCTCATAAGCTTCTTCGATCGTCATGGGGGCGAGCGTCTGGTAGGTTTGCTCTTTATCCCAGGGGCAGCCGTTTGGGCCGCGAAGTTTTTCGACAAGCTCGATCAGGGCTTCAAAGGGAACGGATGTCATGCACCTTCTCCTCACCTGAGATCATCTCGACAGCTCTTGAGCGGAGGAGGCCGGCGCCAGCCCGAGCGCCTGCCGAACGATCTCGGCGGCGCGGCGGGCAGCCCCTCCAGCACCCAGGCTTTTCCTCACTTCGGCAAGGCGCGTCTTCATCTCCTCTCGGCGCGCCTCATCTGCGAGCAACTCTAACATTTTTTCCGCAAGCCGCTGCGGCGTCAAATCCCACTGGATGAGTTCGGGAACGATGCGCTGGCCCGCCAGCAGATTGACCATGCCGAATGTGTTCAGATGAAGCAGGGGGCGGACCAGCAGATAATTGAGCGCGCGCGCGCGGTAGACGACGATCATCGGGGTTTGCAGCAGCGTGGCTTCCAGCGTCGCCGTGCCGCTTGTGATGACGGCCAGATCCGAATGGGCGAGCGCGTTGTAGGTCTCGTTCTCAAGCAGATGCACAGGGAAGTCGCGCGCCGGAGGCGAACCTGGGGAAGGAAACTCCTGAAGCGCGCGCGGCATGAAGGTCTGGGCCATCTCGGGACGGATCGTGGGAGCCAGGGGGATGAGGAACTGGGAGGGCCGCCGGGCGTGCACGGCGCGCGCGGCGCGAAGCATCACCGGGAGGATGCGCGCGACTTCTGTCCAGCGACTGCCGGGCAGGAGGCTGACTACCGGACGATCCGCCCGCAGTTTGTATTTCTCCAGGAAAGATGCGCGCGAGAGCGTCGGGCGCACGGTGTCCACAAGCGGATGTCCGATGTATTCGGCAGCGATGCCATAGCGGCGATAGAACGGCACTTCGAACGGGAGGATGACGATCAACCGATCCACGTAGCGCCGGAGCGCGCGCACGCGATAGGTGCGCCAGGCCCATACCTGTGGGCCGATGTAGTAGATCGTTCGCACGCCCAGCCTCTTGAGCGGGCGAAGGAGCTTCATGTTGAATTCGGGCCAGTCCACCAGAAGGACGGCGTCCGGGCGGCGCGCGCGCGCCATCTCCAGGAGTCGGCGGGAGAGGGAGAGGAATCGGGGAAGGGCCCGGAAGACCTCCAGAGGGCCGATGAGAGCTGTCTCGGTGATGTCGGCGAGCGTCTCGGCGCCTTGGGCGCGCAGAGCGGGACCGCCGCAGCCGAAGACGTGAAACGACCGGTGGGGGATCAGCTCTTTGAGCGCGCGCAAAAGCTCGGCCGCGCGCTGGTCTCCCGAGGCTTCCCCGGCCAGGATCATCAAGCAGAGAGGGGCACTCACCGCTTCGCTCGTATCGGCCCTCGTTCGGCCATCGTCTGGAAAATCGCGTCCAGAACGTCCTGATGGATGCGGATGCGCCCCTGGGCGATCATCTTCTCGCGCATCGTCTGCAGGTAGGAGCGGTAGAACTGATCGCGCTTGGTCGCGAGCAAGCGTTCGCGCAGAGACGCCTGTTCCGACTGAAGGCGGGAGCGATCCGGATCGGTGCGCCGGCTGACGCCGAAGACGACGACATCGGAGCCGATCCGCACCGGATGGGGATTGACGCGAGGCGGCTGCAGGGCCAGGGCGAACCCTTCGAGCTGTTCGGAGCGATCCAGACCGGGCAGAAACGTCCCGCGCTTGAAGTCTTCTTGCGTTTTCACTTCGAGCTTCAAAGCGGCCGCCGTCTTGCGCAGCGCCTCTACAGTCGGCGATTGGGAGATGATCTGCTCGGCCATCTGGCGGGCGCGCTCCAGAGCCTTGCGTTCTTGAAGCTTTCGGATCACGCGGTCTTTGACCTCCTCGAACTCGGGCTTATGGGGCTCGCGTTTGGCGATCAGGCGGGGGATCGCGTATCCATCGCTCAGGTAGATGCGGCTTCCGATCTGGCCGATCTCGGTGAGTTCCGAAGCAGCGCTGGTGAAGCCCGAAGAGTAGTCTCCGAATTCCGGCAGCTCCTCTCCGGCGGCGAAGAATCCCGTCTGTCGGATCATCTGCTCGGGCGGGATATTCCCCAGCTTGGGAGAGAATTCGGCCGCGACGCGCCGAAGATCTTTCACCTCATCCAGGCGCTTTTTGATTTCGTCGGCGAGTCGGGAGGCCTCATCCCGCTGCTTGCGCTCGCGAAGGCGGCGGAGGAGTTCGGCGCGCACCTGGGCGAGCGGCTTCCGGTGCCACCGGGTGACTTTGAGGATGTAAAATCGCCCCTCCTCGCGAAGGGGATCGGTCACATCCTTTTGGAAATCGCTCAGGCTGAAGACGCGCTGGCGATAGGACGTGTCCTTGGGATCTTTTCGGACGTAGCCCAAGGGGCGGCCGCCGAGCTTCTGAAAATCTTCGGCCGGAGTCTTCTCCGAGCCGCGGGCGCGTTTGACCAGCTCTTCGGCCTGACGGCGGACATCGTCCTCGTTCTTTTCGGTGAAGGGCAGCTCGATCTGGCTCACCTGAGCGCCGAGCGTATGTTCGGATTTGGTGCGCTCGTATTCCTCGCGGATCTCCTTCTCGGAGACCGTGACGGGGATGCGCTGCAGGGGGATATGCAGGTATTCGACCTTGCGCTCGATCTCCCGGATCGTGAAATCCTCGCGATGTTTCTCGAAGTACTCGCGGGCTTCGCTCTCGCTCACCGGGATGCTCTGGCGGAGATCCTTGGAGCGGATGACGACGTAGACCAGCTCCACCGAAGTGTTCTCGCGGAGGAATTCCTCCTCGATCTCGCGCGGGCTGACCTGCAGACCGGCCGTCACGTGGTGGCGCACCTTGTCCTGCAGGATCGAGCGGCGCAGATTCTCCTCGAACTCTTCGACCGTCTGACCGCTCTGCTGAACGGCGCGGAAGTATCGCTCGCGCCCGATGAATCGGCCGCTCGCATCGCGGAACATGGGCAGGAGCGCTTTGAAGACTTCTTCATCGGTCGCCGAGAGCCCGAACCGTCGCGCCAGGATGAAGACAAGCCGATCCTCGATCAGCTCGTTGAGGATCGTCGAGCTGAAGGGCTTCAGAAGCGCCGGGTCCTGCAGGCCCTGCCCCAGGCGCGATTGCGTCAGGCGCATGAGGGCGGCGCGATATTCTCCCGCGGTGATCTTCTCCTGCTCCACTTCGGCGACGACGGTCGAATCGGTGATCTCTCCGGCGCCTGTGGCCCGGCGGTAGAGGGCCTGGCCAATCGGCATATAGAGGATCACCAGGCCCACGACCATCATAAGGGCGATCAGAAGCAACAGGAGGTTTCGGGCCCGTTGGCGTTCGCTCAGGAATTTCAGCATATGTCTCTCCGGCCGATGGGCGTTTCCCGAAAGTTCTGAATTTTAAACCAGGGGCTGGGATGGGGGCAACCGAAGGGGGGAGGGTTTCGATGCCGCGGAGTTGAATGTCCTGTGGGGGTATGTTAAAGTTGAACGCCTGAGGACTAGAGCCGATGCTGAGGGCGGTGCGGAATGGGTACGTTCTCCATTTTTCGATGGTTTTCGAGCGACTTGGCCATTGACCTGGGGACAGCCAATACGCTGGTCTACGCCAAGGGCCGGGGGATCGTCGTCAGTGAGCCTTCCATTGTCGTCGTCAACAAGGTGACGCACAAGGTGGAGGCCGTGGGTCGGGAGGCCAAGGAGATGCTCGGGCGAACGCACGCCAACATCGTGGCCGTTCGTCCGATGCGCGATGGCGTCATCGCGAATTTCGAGCTGACCGAAGCGATGCTGCAGAGCTTCATCCGGAAGGCCCACAACGGGCGCTCCTGGGTGAATCCGCGTGTGGTGATCGGGATCCCCAGCGAGATCACGCAGGTGGAGCGGCGGGCTGTCATTGATGCGGCCTATCGCGCCCGCGCGAGCGAGGTCTATTTGGTCGAGCAATCCATCGCGGCGGCCATCGGAGCGGGATTGCCGATCACCGAACCCATCGGGAACATGATCGTGGACATCGGAGGGGGAACGACGGATATCGCCGTGATCTCTCTCTCGGGGATCGTCTACTCCCGCTCGATTCGGATCGCCGGCAATGAGATGGATGAGGCGATCATTCAGTACATCAAGAAGAAATACAATCTGCTGATCGGCGAACGGACCGCCGAACAGATCAAGATCGAGCTGGGGTCGGCCTATCCTCTGGAGGAACCGCTCTCGATGGAGGTTCGGGGGCGCAGCTTGATCGAGGGGGTTCCTCGGACGATCACCATCACCGATGAGGAGATTCGCGAGGCCTTGGCCGACACCGTGACCACGATTGTCAACGCGGTGCGCGTGGCGCTGGAGCGCACGCCTCCGGAGCTGGCCGCCGACATCATTGATCATGGGATTGTGCTGGCCGGCGGAGGGGCCTTGTTGAAGGGCCTGGACAAACGGCTCATGATGGAGACGAACGTCCCGGTGATTCTGGCGGAGGATCCGCTGTCGGCCGTCGTCCTCGGAGCGGGCAAGATGCTCGACGACATTGATCTGCTCAAGCGGATCTGTACGAACCTGGAGCGTCTGGAATACTGAACATGGGCAGAACTCCGGGGGGGCGATCGGTCGCCATCGTCTTTCTCGCTCTGGTCAGCGGACAGATGCTGTTGATGTCGGGACAGGCGCGTCATCCGCAGTCGGGGGAGTCCTGGTTGCGCGTCTGGTCCGTGACGGTGGCGGCTCCTGTTCTCTCGGCGATCCATGAGATCGCCTCCCGCATCGAGCGTTTCGGACAGGAGTATGTGCGCTTGCGGGAGGTTGAGCGCGAGAATCGCGCGCTGCGCCACGAGGTGGCGGCTCTGCGTCAGGAAGTGGCCCGCCTTCGAGAGCACGCGCGTGAGGCCGAGCGCTTGCAGCGCCTCGTGGGCCTGCAGCAGGAGCTGCCGGTCCGGACGCTGGTCGCACGCGTCATCGGACGCGATATGAGCATCTGGTTCCAATCCCTCCTTGTGAATCGTGGAGGGCGCGATGGCGTTCGCTCCGGAGCGGCCGTGATCACCCCCGAAGGGCTCGTGGGGCGAGTCATTGAGGTCGGCCCTCATTCGGCGCGCGTGCAGCTGATCACGGATGAGCGCAGTGGCGTGGGAGCCGCTATTGGTGTGCTGGAGCAGACGCGCGCTGTAGGCGTCGTCGTCGGCAGCAATGAGGCCCTCTGCCGTATGCGGTATGTCCCCGGAAGCGAGCCCGTCCAGGAGGGGGAGATGGTGTATACGACCGGTCAGGATGGCATTTATCCGCGCGGTCTTCCGATCGGTCGGGTGATCGCTGTGCGCCGGGGATCGGCGATGGTCTCGCATGATATTCTCATTGAGCCGGCTGCTCAACTCGGTCGCCTGGAGGAAGTTCTGATCCTGCTTGAGACCCCTCCGGAAGTTCGCTGGCCCACGCCGTAGGCGCATGAGCCGAGGGCGGGTGAACAGGTCCTCACAGCCGCTCGCGTGCGAGGGCGCTTCTTTTCTCCGCGCCGAGCAGACGCTGTGTCCGTGAGTCGCGCGCGACCATCGTGAATTGGACGAAGATTGTTCTGGTCATCTTGATCGCCGGGCTCGCGCAACTGATCATCGGGCGCTATGCGCGCGTCCTGCGCCCGGTGGACCTGATCCTTCTGCTCGTCGTGTATGTGAGTTTCGCCCGCAATCCCCTGCGCGGGATGCTGGTCGGAGCGGTGGCGGGGCTGCTGCAGGATGGCTTTTCCGGAGGGATCGTCGGGGCGCAGAGTCTGGCCAAGACGGTCGTCGCGCTTGTGGTCTCGCTGTTGAGCGTCCGAATCGCTCTGGATCATCTTCTGCCGCGCGTGATTGTGCTCGTTTTGGCTGTCCTTGTGAACACACTGATCTATCTTGGAGTGCATCGGCTTTTCGGGCAGAATTTAATAGGAAATCCCATGTGGCCGGCTCTCGCATACACCCTGGGGGGGCTGGCGGGGGCGAACGCGATAGCCGCCCTTCTGCTCTTCCCCCTCGGGGATCGAATCTTTGCGGAGCGGGACCAGGCTTTGGGGCGTCCCGTTCGACGCCGACGGTGAGACGATGGCGAGTCGCGGATCCGATCTGTGGGAACGCGCGAAGTGGGCCACGGTGATGGCCGATCGCCTCACGCTCCTTCAATATCTGGTGCTTGTGCTTTTCATCGGGTTGGGCGTGCGCCTGTGGTCGCTGCAGGTCATCGAGCATGAGCGGTACCTGCGAGCGGCCGAGAGCAATCGCATTCGTTTGATTCCGATCCCGGCGCCGCGCGGAGCCATTTTGGACCGTCATGGGCGCGTCATTGTGGACAATCGTCCGACGCTCAGCATCATCCTCAACCGGGAGGAACTGCGCGCTCGGGGGAGGAATCCGTTGGAGCTGGTCGAGGAGTTGATCGCGCAGGGGCTGGAGCTGGATCGAGAGAGCGTGCGACAGCGTTTGGAGGCCATGGCCGCGCAGCCGGCTTATTATCCGGTCGTGCTCAAAGAGAACGCCAGCCTGCAGGATGTCGCATGGGTTCGGGCCCGGCGGCTGGAGTATCCGGAGCTGGACATCATGGAGCAGCCGCGCCGTCGCTACCCCTATGGGACGCTTCTGGCTCACGTTCTGGGATACGTGGGGGAGATCTCCCGAGAGCAGCTCGCGCGCCCGGAATTTCGAGACTATCGGCCAGGAGATCTCATCGGACGCGCGGGCGTGGAGCTTGTGTACGACCGCCTGCTGCGAGGACGCGACGGCTATCGGCGAGTCATCGTGGACAGCACCGGACATGAGGTCGGAGAGATCGAACGCGTGGACCCCATACCGGGACATGATCTCAAGCTGACCATTGATCTGGATCTGCAACGGGTCGCCGAGGAGCAGCTCGGACAAAGGCGCGGGGCCATCGTCGCCCTGAATCCGCAGAACGGGGAGATCCTGGCCCTGGCCAGTCATCCGGCGTTCGATCCTTCGCTCTTCTCGGAGCGGATCAATACTCCGCAGGGACGGCAGGAGTATCGGGAGCTCGTCTCCGATCCGGAGAGGCCCCTGTATAATCGGGCCATTCAGGGGATCTATCCGACGGGTTCGACGTGGAAGATCTTCGTGGCCACAGCAGCGCTCGAAGAAGGCCTGATCACGCCCGCGCAGTCCCGGTTACTCTGCGGACGAGGCCTTCAGGTGGGGAATCGGTTCGTGCGCTGCTTGGGCTCGCATGGGATGCCCGATCTGCATCGCGCGATCGTCGTCTCCTGCGATGGCTACTTCTATCGGCTCGGGCTCCGAGTCGGGATTGATCGAATGGAGCGATGGGCCAAGCGCTTTGGGCTGGGGCAGCGAACGGGCATTGATCTGCCCAACGAAGTCGCCGGGTTCATCCCCAGTCGAGCGCTCAAGGCTCGGCTCAATCCCCGAGATCCGCGCTGGCGGGATTTCGATACGGTGATCGCTTCGATCGGGCAGGGATCGGTGGCCATCTCCCCGCTGCAATTGGTTCGCGCCATTGGGGGGATCGCGGTGGGAGGAGTCTTTCACACGCCGCATGTTTTCAAGGAGGCGATCGGGTCAAACGGTACGGTCTACACGGGGGATCGTCCTCTGGTCGTGCCGCTTCAGAAGCAGACGGTTGAAGCGATCCGTTCGGCCATGTGGGGAGTCGTCAACGAGGGCGGAGGGACAGGCCTGGCGGCGCGGGTCGAGGGCCTAGATGTCTCGGGCAAGACCGGGACAGCTCAGGTCGTCGCAAAGGAGAAAGCCGCAGGCGCAACGCATTTGAGGGATCACGCCTGGTTTGTGAGCTTCGCGCCTCGGGACAATCCTCAAATCGCTGTTGTCGTGCTCATTGAGAACGTGGGGTTCGGAGGGCGTTTCAGTGCCCCTGTGGCGCGCGCCCTCTATGAAGTCTACAAGCAGAAGTATGCGCCGGCCTATCAGGTGGCGAGAACTTCGGGGACTTCCGGACCTCCGGCAGAGATAGCACGACGACAGGGGGGGCGAGCGATCGGGGACTCTCGATGACCAGCTATCGGCAAAGGCGACGTTTCCTTCTGGATTTCGACTGGTGGCTTCTGGGAGCCGCGCTGCTTCTGGTGCTGCTGGGTGTGTTGGAGATCTACAGCTCGCAGCCGCAGGCCGATCTCTGGAAGAAGCAACTCCTCTGGCTGGCTGTGGGCCTTGTGGCTATGCTGGTGACCGTCCTTGTGGATTATCACCGAATCGTGGAAGCCGCTCCCCTGATCTATGGGATCTGCCTCTTTCTCCTCGTGCTGGTCTTGCTGTTCGGACAAGAGGTCTACGGGACGAAAGCGTGGTTGGGCCTGGGAGGGTTTCGCATTCAACCCTCAGAGTTCGCGAAGATCGGGACGATCCTTTTGCTGGCGCCCTTTCTGGCCGAGCGGTGGGAGGAGCATCGGAAGACCAAGTCCCCTTATCTGGCGATGCGCGAAGTGCTCATGGCTTCGGGGATCGTCGGTCTTCCGGTTCTGCTCGTGTTGCTTCAGCCGGATATGGGGACGGCTCTGACGTTCCTGCCGATTCTGGGGGGGATGCTCTTTGTGACGGGCCTGCGCCCGCGCGTCCTGGTCGCAGGAATTGTGGGCGTGGCCGTCGCTCTGAGTCTCGGGTGGTATTTCCGGCATCGGGTCTTGAAGCCCTATCAGGTCGAGCGGATCGAGACGATCTTTCATCCGGAGCAGGCCGATCGCCGGGGATATGGCTACCAGACCTATCAATCCCTGATCGCCGTCGGATCGGGAGGTCTCACAGGACGCGGCCTCTTTCGCGGGACGCAGAGTCGGTTGCGCTTCCTGCCCAAGGCGGAGACGGATTTCATCGCGGCCGTCGTGGCCGAGGAATTGGGATTTCTGGGCATGTTGAGCGTTCTTGTGCTCTATGCCCTTCTTTTACTGCGGGCTTTAAATCATGCGAAGCTGGCGCGGGATCAGGTGGGGACGTTACTGGTCGTAGGAGTCGTCTCACAGCTTGGGTTTCACATTGTGGTGAATCTGGGCATGGTCATGGGACTTGTCCCCGTCATCGGGATCCCGCTGCCGCTGATGAGTTATGGAGGCTCAGCCCTGGTCTCGGCCTTCATCGGCCTAGGGCTGATCGCCAATGTGCGATTACATCGCCATGTGAATTGAATCGGGGACCCCGCCGAGGACCCTATGGCGGGAGTCCTGCCGCCGAGAGAGGACATCGTGAAGAGCGAGAGAGGGCCGATGGCTGAGGAGAGCGCATCGGCTGCTCCGAGAACGATCGGCGGCGAAGTCCATACGTGAAGGGGGTGATGACGATGGCCAAGGAGATGCTCATCAGCTCCAATACCTTCGAGCGGAAAATCGCCATCCTCGAAGATGGGGTGCTCACGGAGTACTACGTCGAGCGCGTCGGGGAAAGTCAGGGGATTGCCGGCAATATCTACAAAGGGCGCGTGACGCGCGTTTTGCCGGGCATGCAATCGGCTTTCGTGGACATCGGGCTGGAGCGGGACGCGTTCCTCTATGTCTCGGACGTGATCGAGATGGAGGACATGGAGATCGAGTTCGAACCGGTGTCCGAGCCGGCCTCTTCTGAAGCCAGGCCCAAGGGGGAGGTCGAACACGCCCTTGAGACCTTAGCCGAACCGCCTCTGGCGGGGCCACGTCGTGAGACTCAGGAGCCTGCGCCCGAGCCGGAGGCTCCTTCACTCTCGGAGCTGGTGGCCCGTTGGGTCGAAGACATCCCGTCGTCGGAGCTGGCCGAAGAGTCCTCGACCTCTCCGGAAGTGGATCTCAAGGAGGCGATCGTCGAGGAGAAGATCGTCGAAGAGCTTCATGCCGAAGAGGGGCGGATTGAGTTGGAAAGCTCGGTGAAGCCCTCGGAGTCGGCACTTTCGGAAGAGAGCGCGCCGCGCATCGGTTCGTTTCAGGCGCAACTGAGCCAGGCTCCGCGGCGGCAACGCATCGTGGACGATCTGCCGGAGGAACCTGCGAAAGAGGAAACATCGGCGCCTGCGGCGGAGGCTATCGGTCCGAGCGAGCCGGAGATGTCATCCGAGCCGCCCGAGGAGATTTCGGCGGCTGCTCCCGCCTCGGAGGGGGAGGCGGACCAGGAGCCTCTTCCGGGCGAGCCGGCCGACGACCCGCTTCCGGATGCGGACGCCTCGGTGCGTTCCCCGCGTCCGGGCGCGCGGCTGGCAGCGCGACGGCGCGTGCGACGACGGCGCTCCGCGCGCTCCGGTTCCGAAGTGGCGAGCGAAGAGCGTTCGGAGTCCAAGCCGACGATCACCGAATTGCTCGAGGAGGGACAGGAGATCCTCGTGCAAATCGCCAAGGAGCCGATCGGCACCAAGGGCGCGCGCGTGACGACGCATATCACGTTGCCGGGACGGTATCTGGTCTATCTGCCCACGTTCGAGCATGTCGGGGTTTCGCGACGGATCACCTCGCCGGCCGAGCGCGCGCGCCTGCGCCGGCTCATCAACGAGCTGCGCGCGCGCCAGAAGATCACTGGCGGAGTGATCGTGCGCACGGCCGCCGAGGGGTGCACCGAAGCCGAGCTTCTGGAGGATCTGCTCTACCTTCACCGGACATGGGTGGACATTCGCACGCGAGCCGAGCGCGCGCGCGCGCCGCAGCTCATCCATCGAGAGCTGGATCTGCTCGAGCGTATCTTGCGCGATCGCCTCTCGGACGATTTCACGGCCATTCGCGTGGATGATGAGGAGGATTACGCGCGCATTGTCAACTTCATCGCGCGCGTGCAGCCGCGGCTCCTCACGCGGGTGAAGTTGCACACGCGTCCCACGCCCATTTTCGAGGACTACGGGATTCAGGCCGAGATCGAAAAAGCCATCCGTCCGCGCGTGTGGCTCAAATCGGGGGGGTACATTGTCATCAATCAGACGGAAGCTCTTGTGGCCATTGATGTGAACACGGGCAAGTTCGTCGGCAAGACGAATCGTTTCGAGGACACGATCACGCGCACCAATATCGAGGCGGCGCGCGAGATCGCCCGGCAGATCCGTCTGCGTGATCTCGGGGGGATCATCGTGCTGGACTTCATTGACATGGAGGAGCGCAAGAACCGGCAGAGGGTCATGCAGGTGCTCGAGGAGGAGCTGCGGAAGGACCGAGCGCCGACCAAGATCCTGCAGTTCAACGACTTCGGACTGGTCGCCATCACGCGCAAGCGAGTCCGGCAGAGTCTCGAACATACGCTCTGCGAACCCTGCCCCTATTGTCATGGAAGCGGGCTGGTGAAGTCTCCGCAGACGGTGTGCCTGGAAATCCTCGATGAAGCTCGGCGCATGGCACTGGCTCAGGAGATCAAAGATGGAAAGGAAGCCGTCCTGCGCGTCCATCCGGAAGTCGCGCGCGCTCTGCGCGAGAAGTATCCGAAAGTCCTGGAGCAGGTCGAAGCCTATCTCGGGGGCAATGTGACGCTCAAAGTGGATCCTCTGGTGCATCAGGAGCAGTTCGATATCGCCCTGGGGTAGGGTTTGGCTCAATCTGTGATGGCTGCTGTGACATTGCGGGGTGGAGAAGACCCACCCCGCATCGGGCTTTCGGAAGGTCGTGGAAGTCCCCTCCCGCCTTGTGGTAAAATGGCGCCGACCGAATGCAGGTGAGGCCACTACGGAGGGAGAGCGATGAAAACGATCGTTCTTTTTCTCGCCCTCGCGGGAACATGTTTGGGGAGTTCTCCTTCGGCCCTGGCCGGACAAGCACAGGCGGCATCGGCCGATCTCTCGGGAGTCGTCCTGGATCCACAATCGCGCGTCGTCGTGGGCGCGACGGTGACGGTTCGGAATCCGGCGACGAACTTCTCGCGCGCGACGACGACCGACGAGACGGGGCAGTTCCGTTTCCTTGCCCTTCCTCCGGGGCGCTATGAAGTGATCGTGGAGGCGCCCGGATTCGCCCGGGTCGTGAATGCGAACGTCGTGCTGACGGTCGGGCAGAGCGCCGAACTGAACGTGCGCTTGGAGGTCGCGCGCCTGGGCGAGGAGATGACTGTGCAGGCGGGGACGGAGATCATCGAGCGGACGCGCACGGCGGTGGTCGAAACGATTGATCAACGCCGCATTGATTACCTGCCGATCAACGGGCGGAACTATCTCTTCTTCGCGCTGACCAGCTCCCTGGTGACGCGCGACAATGCGCCGGCCATCGGACCGGCTCCCACTTCGGGGCTCAACTTCGGCGGCCAGCGCGCGCGCGGCAACAACGTGCAGGTAGATGGGGTGGACAACAACGACAACTCCGTGAACGCCGTGCGGGCTACGGTCTCGCAAGAGGCCGTGCAGGAATTCCAGATCATCGCCAACAGCTACAATGCGGAATTCGGACGGGCTACGGGCGGCGTCGTGAACATCGTCACGCGCTCGGGGACCAACGAAGTTCACGGGACTCTGTTTGGGTTCATCCGGCATCGGTCGTTTCAGGCGCGGAATGCGTTCTCGACCGAACCGGATCCCCCATACACGCGCGTGCAGGCGGGAGCGACACTGGGCGGACCCTTTGTGCGCGATCGCCATTTCTACTTCTTCTCGTACGAGACGACGCGGCGGCAGGAGACGGGATTTTCGACTATCGGGCAGGGGAATTTCGGCCTGGTCCCGGTGAGCTTCGGCGGCGCGACGGGACTTCTGACGCGCGAGCAGGCGGCCTTTGTCGGGAATCCCGCCGTGCCCGAACCCTTGCGGGCCGCGTACTTCCGAACGCTTGCGGCCGCCTCGGCGACGGCGCTCTTCGGAAGTCCCCTGGGTCCGGGAGGACCGCGCATCTTCCCGACGGGTCGTCCCCTTCCGCCCCGTTTTCAGCCGCTGCAGCCGTTAGCAGGGAGCTATCCGATCTCGCAGCAGGTGAGCTTCTATCTGGCGAAGTTCGATCATCAGCTCTCGCCCGCGCATCGGCTCACGACACGACTCTCGGTCACGCCGAGCACGACGACGGGCATTCAGACGACTTCGCAGAACCAACCCTTCGGGCAGAACGCCTTCTCGCGCACGGCTTGGGAGCAGTTTCGCGATCTGGCCTTTGCCGCGCAGATGACGAGCGTGCTCGGGGGGAACGTCGTCAACGAAGCGCGATTTCAGGCAGCGCGTCGGGGGCTGGGATTCAAGCCGCAGAGCACGCAGGTGGCGGTCAATATTGCGGGCGTCGCTTTCTTCGGACAGGAGGCCTTCTCTCCGCTGGATCGTGTGGAGAAGCGGTTCCAGTGGATGGACAATCTCTCGCTCATCCGCGGCACGCATCAGATGAAGTTCGGGACGGACATCAACTACATCCCCACGCGGGCCGATTTTCAGCTCTATTTCGGAGGGGTCTACAACTTCGGGCCCCTTCCGGCCTCGGTTCTGGATCCGAACCTGCGGATCGCTCCGCCGCTGACTCCCGTGCAGGCCTATGGGCTCGGTCTGCCGCAGAATTTCCTGCAGGGCTTTGGAGATCCTCATGTGGCGGGATCGAACAAGACGCTGGCCGTCTTCGGCCAGGACAGTTGGCGGCTGCGCCCCAACCTCACGCTCAACTACGGCGTGCGCTATGAGGTCGAGCTGACGCCCTCACTCTCTCCGCCGACGCCGCTTTCGGCGGAAGCGGAGCGGGCGCTCGGCCTGCTGGAGGGGATCGCGCGCGACTACAACAACGTGCAGCCGCGTCTGGCCCTGGCCTGGGATCCGCGCAACAGCGGCCGAATGGTCATCCGCGCAGCCTACGGGATCTTCCACGACAAGTCGTTTCTGGCGACCTTCGCCAACTCGCGCATCGCCAATGGCACGCGCCATCTCGTCCTCCCGATCGGCACGCCGGCGCCTCAGAGCCTCAATGCCGCCTCGCTCTTTCAGGGCGTGCTCACGTTCCCCGGCTACCTGCCCGATCAGCAGCGATTCGATACGCGAGCGCCCGCCCTTCAGACGCAAGAGGGCATCCTGAATCTCAGTCCGCTTCTGCCCTTCATGTTGCCGACTTCGCGCCGGAATGTCTTGCCCTATGCGCAGCATGCGAACCTGACGATCGAGCAGCAGATCGTTTCGGACGTGAGCGTGAGCGTGGCCTATCTCTTCGTCAAGGGGACGCATCTGAATCGTCCGCGTGAGATCAATCCGCCCCTTGTCTCGCTGCTTCTGCGGAATCGGGATCGGGCCGTTCAATTGGGGCTGGCTCCGCCGGGGATCAATCCGCTTCAGGTCACCGCCTTTGATCCGGCGGGGGGCGTCGTCCCGACGGCGTTCTTCAACTTCTTCCGTCCTTCGGGGCCGAACTTCGCGCTGCTCCAGCGCGCCGGCATCAGCCGCGAGCAGGCCCTGCAGATCGCGCGCGCTCTCGGCTTGCCGCAGGGGCCGGGCGTTTTCATCCCTTACGCGCAGATCATCTTGCAGGAGACCGCGGGCAGCTCCTCCTACCACGGCTTCTCGCTCAACATCAACAAGCGCTACAGCCGCAACGTGCAGTTGCTTGTGAGCTACACCCTCTCGAAGACGATAGACGACTCGACCGATCTGCAATCGCAACTGATCCCGCAAGACAGTTTCCGAGCGGATCTGGAGCGCTCCCTCTCGAACTTCGATCAGCGGCATCGCTTCGTTCTGAGCGGCGTCTTTCAGAGTCCGTATCGGCATTCGGATAGCGGCTTGTGGAGGAAACTCCTGGCTGATTTCACATTCGCGCCGATTCTGGAACTCTCTTCGGGACGTCCCTTCACGATCTATCTCGGGCAAGACAACAACTTCGACACAAGTCCCTACAATGATCGGCCCAACCTGATCGGCCCCCCGACGCGCGAGCATCCGTTTGGCGTCTTCGCCGTTCCTCCGGAGGGGCAGATCGGGAATCTGGGACGGAACACGGGCATGCGACCCGGCTTCGCGAGCTTGGATATTCGGCTCACGCGCTCGTTCTTCCTCACCGAACGATGGCGGCTGGATGCGATCTTCGAGATGTTCAACTCGTTCAATCGGGTCAACGTGAGCGATGTGAGCAACAACTTCCTGACGGCGGGGCAGCCGACGTCGGCTTTCGATCCGCGTCAGATTCAGCTCGCGCTCAAGCTCGTCTTCTGATCTGCGGGGGAGCGGGAGCTTCCCAAGGAGAAGTCTCAAGCGCCGATCTCAGCGCCCCTCTGGGCCGCTTCCTTGAGCCAGAAGGGCCGAGACGAAGGACTCCAGGCGCTCAACGGGTTGGTATCCTCGCAGGAGGCGGCCTTGGAGGATAAGCGTCGGGGTGGAATCCACTCCGGAGCGCTCGGCCAGAGAGATGTCCTGCGCCAGACGCCGTCGGATCTCGGCGTCCTGTTCCGCGCGCGCGAGATCCAGGCCGTACCGCTCGGCGATCTCGCGGATACGCTCGGGCGTGAGCGATTCCTGCGCGCGCCAGATCTCTTGCGACCACTCCTGGAACAAACCGCGACGGTGGGCCTCCATGGCCAGCTGCGCCAATTGGCACGCATACGGATGGGCCGTCCGCGTGAGCCGAAGATTGCATGAGTGATCCAGCGGGTAATGGCGATAGATCACGCGCACGGCGCGGGGACGACGGGTGAGCAATTCCTTCAAGGCTTCCGTTTGCAGCTTGCAGTAGGGGCACTGGAAGTCCGTGAAGTAGACGATCGTAATCGGAGCGGCCGGATTCCCCAGAACCGGAGTGAGCGAATCAATCGCCGTCAAGTCCCCTGCCTCCAGAGGAACGCGCGGGGGCTCCGCTGAGGGCTTCGCCTCTTCCAGAGGGGGGGAGGCTGAGGGACGGGCATACCAGGCCAGCAGGGCGAGGGCCAGGGCACCGAGCGCCAGCGAAGGCCACAGTAGGCGAAGGGCTCGGGGCGCAGGACCCAGCGCACGGGCGCGCTTGAAAAGGAGGATGCCGAACAGCAGAAGCCCCAGATCGGCGATCCAGCTCACCGCGCATCCCAAGCAGAGCGCACGTACCTGCACGAGAGAGACCGTGGGCAAGATGGCCAGTCCGGCGGCAAACGGCAGAATCAAAAGCAGCGTCGAGAAAACATACTCCGATGGCCCTCCGCGCTCTCGGGAAGATGCGGCGCGGCGCAGGGCTTTCGTCGTGTGCGCGATGAGGGCCGCATACCCCCCCACGCCCCAAGCGGCCAGGGGAACGCCAAAGAGCCGACTCCACTCCGAGGCCGCGATCCGATCGCAGTTGATCACCTGGCTCACATTGCAGAGGGCCTGATCTCCGGCTCCGGAGAGAAAGAGCTTATAGTGCCATGTCAGATAGAGGGCCGAGAGCAATCCCAGAGTGGCCGCTCCGCGAATCCCCCGGTAGCAGGAAAGCAGCGGCCCGATTGCCGGAGAGAGGGCGCGCGGCCCCTTGGGCAGCGCGGCGGAGGTCTCAGGGCGCGCGGTTTGATGCTTCTGCCGTTTCATCGGAGGCATGAGTATAGTCGTCTCCCGGCGGGTTTGCAACGCCGCTCAGTCGGCGATCCGCTGGGCGAATGCGCGGCGTGCGCCAGAGCCAGAGGGTCGCTCCGAGCAAAAGACCCGTTGTGAGAATCCCCCCCTCAGGACCATAGTCCCCTCCGGTGAACCACCCGGGACCGCTCTGCACGGCGTGAAAGAGCGGTGCGCCAAAACGTTCCGAGAGCCCGCTGACCGTCAGTCCGTAGACGGCGCCCATCGTGAAATTCCATCCCGTGTGCAGTCCAATGGGCAGCCACAATCGGCGTGTCTTCATATAGGCGATCGAGAGCCATACTCCGGCCAGCACGGTGTTGAAGACCCCTAACTCGGAAGCGTTCGGATTCCCCGCGTGCCCCAGCCCGAAAAGAAGCGAAGGGGCGCTCACGGCGATCTCAGGACGCACGTCGCGCAGAAGCGTCTGAAGCGGATACCCGCGAAAGAGGATCTCCTCAAAAGTCGCCGCCACATGGAAGAAGAGAAGGGCAGCGGATATTCCCCGAACGGTCTCGGCGAAGGAGCGCGCGCTCCAGCGCAGCTCCAGATGACCGAGCGGCAGCTCCAGCAAGACTATTCCCGTGATCATGAGCGAAGCCAGGCCGAATCCGAGAAGATACTCGCGCCATCCCCCCTCTCGCCACTGGTATCCCAGGCTCCGGAAAGGATACCGATCGAGCCATCGCAGACAGAGGGCCGAAGCCAGAAGTGTCGCCCCGATCAGAGCGGCATAGAGGAGAAGCTGGGCGCGGAATGGCCCCAGCTCATGGCGCGCTATCAGAGAGTCCACGAGAGAGCCGGCCAGGGGAGTGAGTGCCAGAAAGAGCGCGAAGAACAAGAGCATGCGCCATCCGGCTCGCACGCGTCCAGCGGCGTTGAAGATGATCTTTTTCATCGCGTCTATGGTGAGGCTGAAGCCGCCAGGCTGTCAATCTGTGCGCGGGCTCTCTGCGCACGGAAGAACTCGTCTGGGCCATTTGTCCAATGCGCGCGCGCTGCGGTAAGCTCTCCCGGTATGGGAGAGTCACGAGCTGAAGCCCTGATTCACAGAGCGCGCGTGGGGCGGCTGGCGACGGCCAATCCGCAGGCCGAACCGCATGTGGTGCCCATCTGCTTTGCCTATGACGGAACGGCCTTCTACTCGGTCCTGGACGCCAAGCCCAAGCGCGTCGCTCCCGAGCGGTTGGCGCGCGTCCGGAATATTCGCGCTAATCCGCGTGTCGCCCTCCTGATTGACGAATATGATGACGACTGGAGCCGCTTGCAATATGTCCTCGTTCTCGGGGAGGCCGAGCTGCTCTTCTCCGGAGAGGAGCATGAGCGGGCGCTCGCGCTACTTCAGGAGAAGTATCCCCCCTATCGCGCGATGGAGTTGCAGGGGGCGCCGGTGATCCGGATTCGACCTCGTCGTCTGATCTTCTGGAGCGCGACCCGGGCCTCGTGAAGCGATTGGCGGGATCCCTTGCGCTTCTGGGCGCGTGGGCCTACACTACGGCCCTTTGGGGCATCGGCCCCCAGGAGGAGCGGGATGGACCGCGCTTTGGCGACGTCGACATCGGATATGCCCGTTGAGGAGTTTCGGCGCTTGGGGCATCGTCTTGTGGATTGGATCGCCGATTACCTGGCGGGAATCGAGCGATATCCGGTTCTGGCGCGCGTGCGTCCGGGAGAGATTCGCCGTCAGCTTCCGGAGCATCCCCCGGCCGTGGGGGAGCCTTTCGAAGAGATCCTGCGCGATTTCGAGCGGATCCTCCTGCCGGGGATCACGCACTGGAATCATCCGGGCTTTTTCGCCTATTTCGCGATCACGGGATCGGGGCCGGGCATTCTCGGGGAGCTGCTCTGCGCCGCTTTGAACGTGAATGCCATGCTCTGGAAGACATCGCCGGCCGCTACGGAGTTGGAGCAGGTCGTGCTCGATTGGCTGCGGCAGATGCTCGGATTGCCCGCGGAGTTCGAGGGGATCATTTACGACACGGCTTCGATCTCCAGCCTGTGCGCTCTGGCGGCGGCGCGCGAGGCCCTGGATCTGCAGGTGCGCGAGCAGGGGTTGGCCGGGCGGACCGATCTTCCACGCCTGCGCCTCTACATGTCGGAGGAAGCGCATTCTTCGATCGAGAAGGGGGCGATCGTCCTGGGCCTCGGACAGGCGAGCGTGCGGAAGATCCCGACTGATGAGGCCTTCCGCATGGACGTCGCCGCCCTGGAGCGGGCGGTCCAGGAAGATCGCGCGGCCGGATGGCGGCCCTTTTGTGTTGTGGCGACCGTGGGCACGACCTCGACGGCGAGCGTGGATCCGGTCCCGGAGATCGCGCGCGTGTGCGAGCGCTATGGGTTGTGGCTGCATGTGGACGCCGCCTATGCGGGAGCCGCAGCCCTGGTGCCGGAATTCCGCCATGTCCTCGCGGGGTGCGAGCGCGCTGATTCGCTCGTCGTCAATCCGCATAAGTGGCTCTTCACGCCTCTGGATTTGAGCGCCTTCTACTGTCGGCGCATGGACGTGCTCCGACGCGCCTTCAGCCTGGTGCCGGAGTATCTGCGCACCGATCAGCCCGACGCGCGCAACCTCATGGACTATGGGCCGCAACTGGGGCGACGCTTTCGCGCGTTGAAGCTGTGGATGGTCCTTCGATACTTCGGGCACCAGGGATTGGCCGAGCGTATTCGAGAGCACATCGCCTGGGCCCGGGAGTTCGCCGCGTGGGTGGATGAAGATCCGGACTTCGAGCGAATGGCACCGGTGCAGTTGAGCACCGTCTGTTTTCGCGCGCGTCCGCAACGTCTGGTGTCGCTGGTCCGGGAGCCGGAGCGCCTGGAGCAGGAGCTGGATCGCGTGAACGAAGCGCTGCTTGAGGCCATCAATGCGACCGGAGAATGCTTTCTCTCGCACACGCGGGTGCGGGGGCGCTTCACCTTGCGCCTCGCCATTGGAAATCTCCGCACGAATCGGCGGCATGTGCAGCGCACATGGGAACTGGTGCGGCAGCAGACGACTCGTTTGCTTCAGCAGCGGACCTGAGCGAAAACCTCGCCGGGACATATGACATCGAAAGTCTCGCAGAACGCCCTGTGCGCAGGATCTCTGCGGAAGAGGAAGCTCGGCAAGGGGGGAACGAGATGTTTCCTTTAGAACGCTTTCGGGAGCTTGCGCGCAAGACCGAGACGCGCATCGTCCAGCTCGTCCTGGACGGGTTGGGAGGATTACCCAATGAGACCGGCCGCTCGGAATTAGAGACGGCGCGCACGCCGAATCTGGACGAGTTGGCCCGACGATCGTTATGTGGGTTGGCCGATCCCGTCGCTCCGGGGATCACCCCGGGGAGCGGGCCGGGACATCTGGCGATCTTCGGCTACGATCCCTTGCAGTGGGAGATCGGACGCGGCGTTCTGGAAGCTCTGGGCATCGGCGTGGAGCTGCAGCCCGGGGATGTGGCCGCGCGGGGGAACTTCGTCACCTGTGATGGGGCGGGTCGGATTGTAGATCGCCGGGCCGGGCGCCTGCCGACCGAGCAGTGCGTGGCGCTCTGCGCGCGGCTGCAGGCCGAAATTCGTGAGATCGAGGGAGTGCAAATCTTCGTGCATCCGGTCAAGGAGCATCGGTTCGCGCTCATCCTGAGAGGAGAGGGGCTGGGCGACGGCCTGAACGATACCGATCCGCAGCGCGAGGGTCTGAGGCCCCATCCCGTTCTGGCGCGCGATCGCCAGTCCGAACGCACGGCCCGCGTGGTGCAACAGTTTTTGGAACGCGCCTTCGATGTGCTGGCCAGCCAGCATCCGGCTAATGGGGTGACACTGCGCGGCTTCTCGCGTCGGCCGGAGATCCCCTCGATGTCCGAGATCTTTCGCCTCACGCCGGCGGCCATCGCGACCTATCCGATGTACCGGGGATTAGCGCGCTTGGTGGGGATGCAGATCCTGGAGACCCCTCCCGAGGAAGACGTCGCCGCTTTGGCCGAGCGGCTTCGCGAGAACTTCGACCGGTTTGACTACTTCTACGTGCACGTCAAAAAGACCGATAGCTGCGGCGAGGACGGGGACTTCCAGGGGAAGGTTCGCGTGCTCGAACGCGTGGATGAGATCCTCATCCCGGCGATCCTGGCGCTCAAACCGGATGTGGTGGCCATCACGGGAGATCACAGCACGCCCTCGGTCCTGAGAGGACACAGTTGGCATCCGGTCCCCTACCTCATGTACGGGAAGCACCTGCATTCGGACGATGTGACCGAATTCAGCGAGCGCGCCTTTCTGCGCGGAGGGCTGGGGCGCTTTCGCCTCGTGCAGGGATTGCCGCAGTTGCTCGCACAGGCGCAGAAGCTCTTAAAGTATGGCGCGTGAGGGGACGCCGGCCTGTCTCGGGCATGCGCTTGACGCCTCGGAGGAGGCTATGCTAGCTTGCCAAATCCGCGTTCTGATGGGGGAGAGGATGTGAGAGCTATGTCGCTCAGAAGATCGCCGCTGCATGCGCGTCATGAGGCTCTGGGCGCCCGATTCCTGGAGTTCGCGGGCTGGCTCATGCCGCTGCACTACACGGGAGCGATCCCGGAGCATCTGGCCGTGCGCACGGCAGCCGGTCTTTTCGATGTGAGCCACATGGGACGTTTGGAGATTCGCGGTCCGGGAGCTTTGGCTCTGGTCCAGAAAGTGACCTGCAATGATGCCGCTCGCTTGCGCGATCACCAGGTGCAGTACTCGGCGCTCACGACCGAACGGGGGACGTTCGTGGACGATCTCACCGTCTATCGCTTCCAGGAGGATCACTTCTGGCTCTGCGTCAATGCCGCCAATCGGGAGAAGGATCTGCGCTGGATTCGGGAGCATCGGGAGAACGAGCAGGCCGAGATCTATGACCTGAGCGATCAATGGGCCCAACTGGCCCTGCAGGGACCGGCATCGGTCGAAATCTTGCAGCCGCTGACCGAGGTGCAGCTCGATCATATTCGCCCGTACTGGTTCGAACAGGGGAGTGTGGCCGGCGTCTCGTGCCTGATCTCCCGAACGGGGTACACGGGAGAGGATGGATTCGAGCTGTACATCCCCGCAGAATCCGCGGAGTGGGTGTGGAATCGGCTCCTTGAGGCAGGACAGGCCGCGGGGCTGAAACCCTGCGGCCTGGCGGCTCGAAATACCCTTCGCCTGGAAGCACGGTTTCTGCTCTACGGCCGCGATATGGACGAGACGACGACAGTCTGGGAGGCCGATCTCGGATGGATCGTGAAGCTGGAGAAGGGGGATTTCATCGGGCGCGAGGCCTTACGGCAGCAAAAGGAGATGGGGATCCGGCGCAAGCTCATCGGCTTCCAGGTCTACGACCGCGCTCCGGCACGCGACGGGTATCCTGTGCTCATAGGCGGTCGCGTTGTCGGAGAGGTAACCTCGGGAAGCTATGCCCCCTTTCTCCGGAAGAACATTGGGCTGGCCTATCTGCCGATCGAATACGCGAGCGTGGGGACCCGATTCCAGATCCGCGTTCGCGAGCGGGAGGTCGAGGCGGAGGTCGTGCCCACGCCCTTTTATAAGAGGCCCAGATCACATCTGTGAGGATCCGGAGTTTCGGCGAAAGGGAGGGAAGCGAGGATGGCGACGTATCCAGAGGACTGCCTCTATACGAGAGAGCATGAATGGATTCGTGTCGAGGATGATGTCGGCGTCATCGGCATCACCGACTATGCTCAAGAAGCGCTCGGGGATATCGTCTACGTCGAGTTGCCGAGCGTGGGGGACCACTTCAGTCAGGGGGAACCGTTCGGCAATGTGGAATCGGTCAAGGCCGTGAGCGAACTCTACATGCCGGTGAGCGGAGAGATCGTGGAGGTCAACGAGGACCTGGCCGATTCTCCCCAGCTCGTCAATGAGGACCCCTATGGCGACGGATGGATGGTGAAGATCGCGCTCTCGGATCCGACGGAGTTGGAGACGCTCATGTCGGCCAGCGAATACGAGGAGTATGTGAAGGAGGAGAAGCAGAAGTGACATCTTCCGGGGCCGACCTCCGGCGCGGAAAGGAGTGAGAAGGGGGAGATGCGCTATATTCCGAATGCCCCTCATGAGCGGGCCGAGATGCTGCGGGAGATCGGCTGTCCCACGATCGAGCATCTCTTCCGCGCGATTCCGGAGAAGTTCCGACTCCGGGAGCCGCTGCGCCTGCCGCCGGCGCGCTCGGAGGCGGAAGTGCTCGCCTTCTTTCGAGAGCTAGTGGCGCGCAATGCCTCGGCGACCGAATACGCCGTCTTCCTGGGCGCCGGAGCGTACTATCATTTCATCCCCTCTGTGGTGGAAGCCCTCATCTCGCGCGCGGAGTTCTCCACCGTCTACACCCCCTATCAGCCGGAGATCGCGCAAGGGACGTTGCAGGCGCTCTTCGAATACCAGACGCTCGTGTGTCAGCTCACGGGCATGGACGTGGCTAACGCTTCGCTCTATGATGGCTCGACGGCGCTGGCGGAAGCTGTGCTCATGGCTGAGCGGGTGACGCGTCGGCGCGAGATCCTGATGGCTCGGAGCGTCCATCCCCAGTATCGAGACGTTGTGAACACCTACACGCGCGCGCTCGGGATGCGCGTGCGGCTGCTGGAGTACGATCCGGAGACCGGAGGCGTGGATCCGCGCGCTCTGGAGCCGAGCGCTGAGACAGCCGCTCTCGTCGTCCAATCGCCCAACTTCTTCGGCGTTCTGGAGGACATCGAAGCTCTGGCCGAGCGCGCGCACGCCGTCGGCGCTTTGATGATCGTCGCTCTGACCGAGCCGATCAGTCTGGGCCTTCTGCGCCCGCCCGGGGAGATGGGGGCCGATATTGTCGTCGGCGAAGGGCAATCCTTCGGCATCCCCCTCAGTTTCGGCGGCCCCTCGCTTGGGCTTTTCGCGACGCGCGAGCGCTTCCTGCGCCAGATGCCCGGGCGCCTCATCGGACAGACCTTCGATCGAGAAGGACGGCGGGGATTCGTCATGACGCTCGCCACGCGCGAGCAGTATATTCGGCGCGAGAAGGCGACCTCCAACATCTGCACGAGTCAAGAGTTGTGCGCCATCCAAGCGGCGATTTACCTCTCGGTCATGGGACCGCGCGGGCTGCGCTTGACGGCCGAGCAGAATCTGCAAAAGGCGGCCTACCTGGCGCGCGAGATCTCTCGCCACTCGGGATTTCGCCTGCGCTTCTCCGGAGCCCATTTCAACGAGTTCGTCGTGCAGTCGGAGCATGCTGTCGAGGAGGTCCTTCAGAGACTGCGCGAGCGAAAGATCCTGGGAGGACTGGCTCTGGGCCCGTATTATCCCGAGCTTTCCGATTGCTTCCTGGTCTGCGTGACCGAGATGATCACCCGGCCGATGATGGAAGCTTATCTGAGCGTCTTGGACGAGTTATGAGTACTGCGCCCTGTCATGTCAGTCGCGAAGAGGGATTGATCTTCGAACGTTCGCATCCGGGACGAGTCGCCTATAGTCTCCCTCCGCTGGACGTCCCGACTGTTCCCCTGGAGACTCTGGTGCCGGAGCGCTTCCGAAGAACGGACCATCTGGCCGGATTGCCCGAGGTGAGTGAAGTGGACGTCGTGCGACACTTCACGCGGCTCTCTCGTTGGAACTACGGCGTGGACGTGGGGCTCTATCCCCTGGGCTCCTGCACGATGAAATACAATCCGAAGCTGAACGATCGGGTCGCTCACCTGGAAGAATTCGCGCATCACCATCCGCTGACGCCGGAAGAGCTGTCGCAGGGAAGCCTGGAGGTCCTCAAGACGTTAGAAGAGTTACTCTGCGAGATCACGGGCATGGCGGCCGGCTGCCTGCAACCGGCGGCCGGCGCCCATGGAGAGCTGACGGGCCTTCTGGTGATCCGCGCCTGTTTGGAGGCGCGCGGCGATCCGCGACGTAAGGTTCTCATCCCGGACTCCGCCCATGGGACCAATCCGGCCAGCGCGACCCTCTGCGGGTACACCGTGGAGACGATTCCCTCCAATGCGCGAGGGCTCATTGATCTGGAGGCCTTGCGTCGCGCTGCGGATTCGCAGGTCGCGGCGCTCATGCTCACCAATCCCAACACGCTCGGGCTCTTCGAGGAGGAGATCGAAGAGATCGTGCGCATCGTGCACGAGGCCGGAGGACTGGTCTACATGGACGGAGCGAACATGAACGCGCTGGTGGGCATCGCGCGTCCGGGCGACATGGGAATTGATGTCCTGCATCTGAACATCCACAAGACGTTCTCCACCCCTCATGGGGGAGGAGGACCGGGAGCCGGGCCTGTGCTCGTGACCTCGGAATTAGAGCCGTTTCTCCCAGTACCGCGCCTTGTGCGCACGGCGGAAGGGAGGATCGCTCTGGACTACGATCGGCCGCGTTCGATCGGGCGCGTGCGCGCCTTCTACGGGAATTTCGGTGTGCTCGTGCGCGGTTTGAGTTATATCCTCACGATGGGGGCAGAAGGCTTGCGGGCTGTCGCCGAGACGGCCGTCCTCAATGCCAATTACCTGGCGCATCATCTGAAAGACACGTACGAGATCCCCTATCCCGGACCCATCATGCACGAGGTCGTCTTCTCGGATAAGCGGCAGCGCGCTTACGGTGTCCGGAACATAGACATCGCCAAGCGCCTCATTGATTACGGATTCCATCCTCCGACCGTTTCTTTCCCCCTCATCGTCCCCGGAGCGCTCATGGTGGAGCCGACCGAGACCGAGTGTCGCGAGGAGCTGGATCTGTTCATCGCAGCGATGAAGGCGATTGATCGCGAATGCCGAGAGAATCCGGAGCTTGTGCGCACGGCTCCGCACCAGACGCGCCTCAAGCGGTTGGATGAGACGGCGGCAGCACGACATCCGGTCCTGCGCTGGCACCCTTCGGAAGAAGTTCGTGAGGGAGAGGTGACGACGACGGAGTCGTGAGTCCCCGAACGCGTCCTCAGGAGAGCGTCGGTTCGGACTCCTCCGGGCGATGGCGCGCCAGGGAGATCCCCAGCAGGATCACCGCCGCTCCGATCAATGCCGTCGCGCTCGGGCGTTCGTTCAGTCCGATCCATGCGACCAGAAGAGCGATCGCCGGACTCAAATTCGAGTAGATCGCCGTGCGCGTGCTCCCCAGGTGTTTGAGTCCGTAGTTCCAGACGACGAAGCAAAAAACAATAGCCCCCAGCGCGCTGAAAAGAAGCGCCGCCCAGGACGCCGGACGAATGGCCGTCCACGATTGTGCCCGCAGCGAGGGGAGCGAGATCACAACAAGAGGAATGGTCCCCGAAATCATGGTCAGAAGCGTGCTCTTCATGGCCCCGTAGCGTTGTGCGTGTCGTTTCAATCCGATCGTGTAGAGGGACCAGCACACAGCCGCCAGCAGAAGCAGCGCATCCCCCCACAGCATCAGGCGTCCCGGGCTTCCGGGGCGCCCATCTGCTTCAGGAGCCGAGTGCGCCGTCAGGCTCCCGCTCCAATCCGCGCGGACAATCAGGGCTATCCCCAGAAGGGAAAGTCCAATGCCCGAAGCGATCCGCCCGGTCACCTTCTCTTGACCGCGCACGGCGCTGAAGAAGGCAACAAGCACCGGCGTGGTCGCCAGAATCAGAGCCGCCGTGCCGGCATGCGCGCGCGCCAGCCCCTCGATGAAGGCGACCTGGTAGATCGTGTTCGCGAGAATGCCGAGTCCGATGAGCGAGCCGAGGTCTTCGCTTTCGACTCTCCAATCTCCTCCCCGCATTCGGAAGAGCAGGGCCAGCACCGCCGAGGCGATGAGAAATCGCACGGCATTGAAGCTCAGCGGGGAGAAGTCCTGCAAGGCGATCTTCACGACCGTGAAGTTGATGGCCCACACCGCAGACATCGCCACGAGCAATCCATCCACCCAGCTCACCCGATTTCGCATCGTCACACCCTCTTGGGCATTCACGTCGTCGCTTCACCTGTGACCGATGTTCCCGATGTCACGAATTCTATCAGCTTCTCGGCATTCTGGACAGCGTACCCGTGGAAGTCGTTGTTGAAGTACGCATAGGTTTCCAGGGGACCTCGCTCGGGATCTCCGGCACAGCGGGCGCGGATCTTCTCCGAGAAGGCGCGAAGGGCTTCGTCTTCGTACTTCGAGGCATAAAGGGCTCCGGGCCCATGGAAGCGCAAGTAGACGAAAGGAGCTGTCACGACGTCGGCGGTCGGGTATCGCCCTCCGGAATCGGCCTGGCAGAGGGCGATCTCGTAGCGGCGCAGCAGGGCGTAGACCTCTTCGTGGAACCATGTCCGGTGTCTCGGCTCAAGAGCATATCGAATGTGCGGACTCTTCTGGCGGAGGAGATCGAAGAAGTTCTCGGCGCGCGCCGGATCGAAGCGCAAGCTCGGAGGAAGCTGAATGAGCACACTGCCGAGCTTATGCCCGAATCCGGCGAGCATCTTCAGGAACGCGTCCAGGATGGTCTCGACATCGCCCAATCGGTGCCGGTGCGTGATCCGGCGATTCATCTTGACCGAGAAGACGAAGTCCTCCGGCGTCGCGCTCACCCAGCGGCGCACGGTCTCTTCCTTCGGCGTGCGATAAAAGGTGACGTTCAGCTCAACGGTTCGAAACCGGCGGCTGTAAAACTCCAGCCATCGAGACGGGGGGAGATCCGGCGGATAAAAGAGGCCCTTCCAGTGAGCGTAGTTCCATCCCGACGTGCCAATCCACACGCGGTTCCTCATCAGAGCGAAAGCTCCTTGGGGAGATCAGTGATCACCGAGAGCATGCGCCCAATGCGGCGCCCCTGTCGGGAATCGCGCCGGTGGGAGAAGAAAAGCTCGGGATGGCACGCCGTACAGAGTCGGCTCGCGTAGATCTGCGCGCCCGGGATCGAGCAGGCGAGCAATTGGCGGATATTGGCCTCCACGATGTCCAGGTGCGCATGGCCCGAAGCTTTCGGCGAGAGGATGATCTGCTCGGCATAGGGGAACTCGCGGCGGAAGAGGTCGAGCACCTCGGGACCGACTTCGTAGCAGCACGGTCCGATCGCAGGGCCAATGGCCGCGTGGCAGTCCTCGGGACGCGTCCCGAAATGCGCGGCCATCTTCTGGAATGTGCGTTCGACGATGCGCCCGAGCGTGCCGCGCCATCCCGCGTGAATGGCTGCGCGGGCGCGTGTCCGCATGTCCACGAGGAAAATCGGGGCGCAATCGGCCGTATGGATCCCCAGCACGATCTCTCCGCAGCGCGTCGCCACGGCATCGCCCACAGGAGGCTCATCGCGCCACCGGCTCACATCCCGCGCATCGGAATCCAGGATGAGACATTCATGCGTATGCCGCTGCCGGAGGGTGATCAGGGGGCGCTCGGACACCCCCAGGGCCCGGAGGAACCGCGCAAACGATGCGGCGCGCGTGCCTTGAAAAGCTCCTCGACTTGCGGCATGCTCTTGCTCGTGCCGCGTGCTGGTGGCCACAAGCAGGCCGACGGAGAGAAGAGGGACGCAGAGAAAGAAGGAGGAATCCTCACGCGTTCGGAGCTGGAACGGAGGCATGATCGTAGGCATCGGCATAGACCTTGTCGAGATCTCGCGCATCGAGGACGTGATGGAGCGCTTCGGCGAGCGTTTTCTGGCGCGCGTCTTCACGCCGGCCGAGATCGCCTACTGTCGGCGCGGGGCGCATCCGGCTGAGCGTTTCGCCGCGCGCTTCGCCGCAAAGGAAGCGGCGCTCAAAGCTCTCGGCACCGGTAAGCGAGGCGGCATTCGCTGGCATGACGTCGAGATTTTACCCTCCCCGAGCGGTCAGCCGCGAATCGTCTTCCACGCGCGCGCGCAGGAGCGTCTGCAGGCCCTTGGGGGGCGGCGCGCTCATGTCTCGCTCTCGCATGGCCGCGATGTCGCCATCGCGCAGGTCCTCATCGAAGGATGACGCGCGCCCGGAGTCCTTGGGGGCGAAGTATCCCCGTCGCGTGCGCACGGTGACGCCCGGACGCGCGACGCGCACCTCCAGACGACGCCATCGTCCGTCGCGCCGTTCCAGGGTGGGATAGTAGCCCAGCGTATACTGGTGCCCCAGCTCCCGAACGATCTCCTGAAACGTCGCGTACATCTGCGCCCCTCCGGGGTCGCGGATGTATCGGCCTCCGGTCTGCTCGCTCAGAGTGCGCAAAGCGGAACGAGCGCGGAGGACTTCGGTCGCCGAGAGGGCGGTCTCGTCCATGAGATCTACGGCGTAGATGGTCACGTTCGCCGCGAGCGCTTCTCGCAGCGCGTCCTCCAGGGAGGCGCGGCTCGCCGTATCGGCTCCATCGGAGAGAAGCACAATGGCGCGCCGCTTCTCGGGACGCTCGGCCAGATCGCGCGCCGCGCCGACCAGGCAATCGTAAAGAGCCGTGTACCCCTCGGCTCTCAGACCCCAGATCTCCGGCTCGATTTCCGGGTAGGAGCCAAACGCCTGCACCTGGGCGAACCGCGTGGCGAAGGCGTAGAGGGCGAAGACGTCCTTCTCGCGCAGGCCCTGCACGAATCCTCGCGCGGCCGCGCGCGCGATCCCCAGCATGCGCTCCATGCTTCGGCTCGTGTCCAGCAAAATGGCGACGGCAAAGGGCGTCTCCTCGGCGCTGAAATGCGCGATCGGTTGCGGGCGCCCCTCTTCGAGGATCGTGAAGTCGCGCGCGCTCAACTCTGACACGTAGCGACCATCGCCTCCGGTGACCGTGACCTGAAGCAGCACCAGCGGAGCATCCAGGCGGATGATCGGCTCCTGTTCGGAGCGCTCCTGCTCGGCCCCGGAGAGCCCTGCCATGAAAACACCAAGGAGCAAGGCCTTGAGGAAACGGGCTGGCATCTCACGTTCTGTCACGCTGCCGCACCTGCTCGCGCAAGTATCGAGCCAGACGGATGATCTCATCCGAGCGCTCCATGACCTCTATCGAGATGACATAGGCCGTGAGCGCTCGAAGCGCCGTGTGCAGGCGTTCGGCAGATTCGCGCAGGCGCTTCACGGCTTGGCCGAGATCTTCGGGGAACGGCTCGCGGTCCTCCAGATCGCCCGCTCCGCTGAGCGAGCGAACGCGACGGGCGAGGCGCTCGATCTCTTGAAGAAGCTCTTCCACGCGTCGGGAAGAGGAACGCCTCTCCCATTGCTGGCTGAGGTCTCGCGCGCGCCGGAGGATCTGTTCGGAGGCCTCGACAGCGCGGCGGTATTCGGCCTTCCGGTACTCGATCGCCGCGCGATCCAGAAGCTCCTTCTCCGGATCGGTGAGAGGATCCCGAATCGGGGGCTCCGGTTCTTTCTTCTCTGGAGCAGGCGCGGGGGCCGGAGGCTTCTGAGCCTGCTCAGAAGGACGCCCCGATGAGGAAGAGGCCTGAATCCTCGCCAGCCCTTCCCTCCCCAGTCCCGGCAGCTCCCCGGCGAAAGCCCCTTGCCGAAGGAGTCCGAAGAGCACAAAAGCGACAAGCGACTTTCGACGTCGCACGCTGATCCTCTCGGCGGATTGTCTGACCTGCTTCACGGTCCCACAACATGCGCCGGAGGAACGACTGTTCCCTCCGGGATGCGCGCTCCGGCCAGGACAATGGCCCGCGTCCCGATCCGAACGCCGCGCTCGATGACCGTCGCCGGTCCCGATGAAGAAGCCAGCACATGGGCCCCGCTCTCAATGCAGACATCATCCCCGATCTCGATCGCGCCTCGGTCGTCCAGCAGCACATCGCTTTGGAGCGTGACATTGTTCCCGATCGAGAGATTGTATCCACAGCTCCAGCGAACGCCTCGATGGCAGACGAAGTTCTCTCCCACCCGCGCGAAGATGTGCGGGGCCAGGATGCGGCGCACGCGCAGGCCCAGATGCGCGTTCAGTCCCAGCGACGAGTGATCGAACATGTACCAGAACCAGATGAGCGGCTTGCGCGGGGCATATTTTTGCGGATCCAGCTCGCCGCTGGCTTCGGCCTCCAGCCGCACGTTCCGCGGATCGAAGCCGGCGATCACCGCGCGCGCAACGATCGGAAAGGTATAATCATTCAGCTTCTGAAAATTCGGCGCTTCGGCCAGATAGAGTTCGTAGAGCATCTCGCGCACGATCTCGTTCCGATCCCGTCGCGGATCGTTCAGCTTCTCTTCCAGACGGGCCAGGAAGTCGTCGAAGATCGTCTCGATGAGTTCGGAGCCGTAACGAGGAGGCATCATTTGTCTCCACATGATCTCTGCTCCTTGCTGGATTCCTCCCTTAGCATAGCATGGAGAGGGGGCGTGTCAATGCGCCGCCGTGTATAATCTTCGGGTTGTCGCAATCGCGGGGATTCGAGCACGGAGGAGATCGGATGAACATTCCGTTGGGCGCATCGGCGATTCGAACCTGGATGGTGACCGAGGAGCTGACGATCGCACGCGTGGATGAGCGGCTGCCGGCTGCCTTCGCGACGCCGATGATGATCTATCTCATGGAGATCGCCGCCGCCGAAGCCATTCAGCCCTATCTTCCCGAGGGATGGATCTCGGTCGGCGTCTCGGTGGCCGTGAGGCATCTGGCGGCGACGCCCGTGGGGATGACCGTCACCGCTCGGGCCGAAGTCATCGCCGTGGATGAGCGCACGGTCACTTTCGCCATCGAGGCGCATGACGAGCGCGAGAAAATCGGCGAGGGAACACATGTGCGCATGCCCATCCGGGTGGACGACTTCCGGCGTCGCCTCGCCGCGAAAGCGAAGCCGTGAGAGCGCAACGAGGGGAGGAATCGAACCGCATGCCGCTTATCGGCGCAGCTCTTCGAGTTTCTTCTGCTCGCGCGGACCCGGATGACAGACCATGCAGGAGGCCTGACCCCGCTCTTCGAAATCAGAGACCAGCGCATAGGTCAAACCGCGATCCGACCAGGTGAGGACCTTCCATCCGTTGATCTCCTCGAAGTGAAAGGTGAGGCCCTGGGAGCGAATCTCCTCACCGCCGGAGGGACGGGCTACCGTCTCCGAGGTGACCAGAAGCGAGATCGGGCGGTTCCACATGCGATAGGTGATGTAGGCCGCATAATCGTTTTTGAATCCCACCAGGCGCGCGCCCTCCAGTTGGTAGGGTTTGGGCTGATCGGGAAGCTCGCGAAAGCTCGGAAGCTTCAAGTTGAAGGGAACCTTGTCGGCGAACCAGGCCGAGATCTCTTCCGGCGATTGGCTTCGGATCTCCAGGGGGAGCTGCCCGCGAACCCATCGCTGGTGCGTGTCAGCCGCAAAGAGGGCGAATTCCGATCCGCGGCTGGCGCGTTCGGAGAAGCGACGTCCTCCCTCGCGGAGGAAGACTCCCAGGATGAGAATCCCCGAGAGCGTGGCGGCCAGTCCCAGAGCCCAGCGCCTCCTTCGCGCGCTTCGGACAGCGTGCTGCATCTCTTCCACGCGCGCGCGCATGTTCTCAGGCACAGGATACAGGGGACGTGCCTGGGCCAGCAGAGCCTGCAGGCTCCGCTCTCGCTCCAACTGAGCCCGACAGGAAGCGCACTCGGCAATATGCGCCTCGAACTGCCGGCGCTCCTCGCCTTGCAGCTCCTCATCCAGATAAAGCTCGATTAGATGCACGACGTGCTCCCTCATGCGATTCCCCCCTCTGTCCTTTCCCGAATCTTCGATTCCTGCGGAGGGGACGTCGCCGACTTCCCCGGCATGTCCTGCTCCAGCCGCTTTCGCAGCGCGGCGCGCGCGCGGCTGAGGCGCGACATGACCGTCCCGGCCGGGCATCCGATGATCGTCGCGATCTGACTGTAGCTGAAGCCTTCCAGAAAGCGCAGGACGATGACCTCTCGGTATACGGCGGGCAGGCTCTCGATGGCCTCACGAATCTTCTGGCCGAGCGCGTTCCGTTCATGGAGCAGGTCCGGACGATTCCGCTCATCGGCCAGAGCCACGGAGCTGAACCCGAAGTCCTCACCTTCCGCATCCAGCTCCTCCGTGTCCGGGCGTCGCGCCCTTCGTCGCCGGTCGTTAATCCAGATGTTCCGCATGATCGTAAAAAGCCACGCCCGGACATCGCCTGTCGGCAACTTCTGGGCCGCGCCGCGAAAGGCGCGAAGGTAGGTCTCTTGAACGAGATCTTCGGCTTCCGTGTGATCTCGCGTCAATACCCGCGCGAAGTTGTAGAGTCCTTCCAGAGAGGCCAGCGCCTGGCGCTCGAATTCGCGCTCGGCATGATTTCGCGCGCGCCATCGTCGAATCATCAGCCCTTCTCAAAATCCCACGGGCGAGCCGGAGCGCCCTGACGACCTCCCCGCACCCGGGGGCGCTCCCTTCGGGACTCCACTTGTGCGCGCCTCGCTTAGAGAATCACAATCGAGCGCGCGATTTATTCCTCCACCAGATCGAGGCGGTCAGGGCGCGATGGTGACCTCCACCTGGTTCGATTCGGCCATGTTCCCGGCATTGTCGAAGACGCGAATGAGAAAATAGTAGGTGCGCGGGGGAAGGTCTCGGGGAAGAGGCCACGTCTCGTTCGTCCCGGCCGGCTGCGGGCGCGGAGGATCCTTCTCCCGAGTGGCGAAGCGCAGCGTACTCGCCGTGATCGGCGAGACGCTGTAGCGGATATCATAGAAAGCGGCCTGTCCGAACATCCCATCATCTCCCGGAGCCGTCCACGTGAGCACGAGCGCCGTGCCATCACGTACAAGGCGAAGATCGGCGATCGGAGCCGGAGCGATCTCATCGCGCTCGAGCGCTCGAAAGGCGTTCGCGCGCCCGCCGGAGACGAGCTTCTCGGCAAGCTCCGGGAAGCGATCCGCATTCGCGAGAATTCGTATCTTCACCTGAATCGGCCTGCTCTCCGGATAGGCCGAATAGATCAGCGCCGCTATACCGCTCACCAGCGGAGCCGCCGCAGATGTCCCGTTCGCGCTGAGGGTGCCGCTGGAACGCCCCAGCTCGGCAGCGGGATTTCGCACCGTGAGACCCAGGATTCCTACCCCCGGCGCTCCCACGTCCACGCTCAATCGTCCGTAATTGGAGAAATACGCCAGCCCATTGAAACGATCCGTCGCGGCGACCGCGACGAGGTTGTCCAACCGCGTCGTGAGGGAGGAAGGCAGCGAAGGATTTCGATCCGTATCCTGGCTCTCGTTCCCCGCGGAGGCGACTGCAAGGATCTGAGCTTCGTTCGCTGCCTGAAGGGCGCGCTCAAATCCCACGCTCGTCCCCTGTCCCCCGAAGCTCATGTTGAGCACGCGCACTCCAGAAGGAGCCATCGCGGTCGCATAGTTCACAGCCCGAATCGCCGCCGAGAGAAGAATGTTCCCTTGCGCATCTCCGGCCTTGAGAGGAAGGAGACGGCTCCCCCAACTGACACCCGCGATGTCCAGCGCGTTGTTCGTCTCTGCGGCTATGAGGCTGCTCACCCAGGTTCCGTGTCCGTTCTCATCGTCCGGATTGTTATCGTCGCGGATGAAATCCCAGCCGGAGACGTCGTCCACAAACCCATTGCGATCATCATCCACGCCATTGCCTGGGATTTCGGCCGGATTGACGAAGAGCTTGCGCGCGAGATCCGGATGCGTGGCGTCCAAACCCGAATCAATGACGGCGACGACGACCTCCGAACTTCCCGTCGTGATGTCCCAGGCTTCCGGAGCCCAAATATCCGCTCGCCGCTCAGGAAGAATGTTGCGATCCCGCAAATGCCACTGAAGGCCGAAAAGTGGATCGTTGGGGATGAGATGCAGACGCAAGATGAGGTCCGGCTCGGCGAATTCAATTTCGGTCGGATAGCGGCGCTTGAGGTCCTCAGCCATCCGCACGGGATCAATGGGACGAACGAATCGCAACAGGACCAGGCGATCCAGACCGTGACGCTCCAGAAGAAGCGCCACTTCTTCCGGAGAACGTGGAGCCTGCTGCCGGAGCGCTTCGCTCCGCTGCGGCCGACCCGTAGGCCGCGGCAAAAGTGGAGCCAAACGCACGACCTCTCGCACTCCGGCTGTTGCCGCGAGTTCCCGTAAGATCCCAAGGGGCATCTCTTCCCTTGTGATGAGCGCCTTTATCGGCAGAGATGCGCCCGGACGAAACCCAACGATGAGATGATCGGGCACATAGCGCGGCTGAGTTGGTGGAGAAGTGGATGCTCGGGGACCCGCTGTGCTTCCCACAAGAAGAAGCAGGATGAGGGAGCCGAATCCCCAATAAGCGAGCATCACCCGATAGAAGTCAGCGATCTGTCCTCGCGCACGACGAAGCGCTCTCCATGTCGGGCAGAGGCGACCACGCGCTCCGTTCCCATGCTCGACTCTCATCGTCCGCTAAGTATACCACCGCGAAGAGGTGCATGATAGCACCAGGTTCGTGAGCGTCCCTTCTCGCTGGTCGCGTTTCCGCTTTTCGCTCGGCTGCTCGTTCCGTAGCAAACTTTCGCGCCATCTCGCATTGCAGGGGTGCGCACATCCCGAATGAAGAGAAGTCCAACTGGTTCTCGGGCCCGCCGGAGCGGAGCACCCCAGGCCTTGAAAGTCATCCCCAAACTCCCCTACAGACCAGAGCCAGGCCTTGAAAGAGCCCACCGCATTCCGTTCCTCAAAGAGCCCTCGAAGAGGGCGACAGAAAATAGCCTGGGGTGGAGCGAAGCGGAACCC
>CAZTMT010000012.1:0-106650 GCA_964615335.1 uncultured Clostridia bacterium | reverse complement strand
TTCCGCTTCGCTCCACCCCAGGCTATCCTCTGTCGCCCTCTTCGAGGGCTCTCTGTGGAATGGAGGTTCGGTCTCACCTGGAGCTTCCGCTACTGCTTCACACCAGGCTATTCTCTGTCGCTTGCTGTGGCGGGCTCTCTTCCGGTGAATGGGAGAGGTCCTGAGGAGGACGTCATGACTGGCTGTAATCCCAGAAGAAAACGCCTTCGGGACGGAGACGAACGATGAGCGTCTCCGGCGTGTAGAGTTCTTGAAAGGCGCGGCTCTGGGGCGAGCCGTAGTATTTGGTACCCAGGGCGCGCCACACCTTTCGCCACAGGCGCGGGTCCGTCACTTCTTCAGCTCGTCCCCAGAACGAAACACCTTTGTAGGTGCGTACGCTCGCGCCTCCGTCAATGAGCCATCCGACGCGCGGATTTTTACGGAGCGCTCTCCCTTTAGCGCTCTCGCGATCCGTTCCGAAGAAGAAGTCGTTGCCGAAGGTGACGAACCAGAGGGGGAGGACGTGAGGATTCCCCTTCCCATCGAGGAAGGCCAGGCGCAGGATCTTCTGGCTTCGACAAAACTCCTTCAGATGTGGGGGGATGCGTCGCATCGTCTGTCCTCCTTTCTCCGCAGGATTCGAAGCCTCCGCTCAGGCCGAGGCGGCATGAGCGAGGGCGCGCCGCCAGCGCGCGGCCTTGACCGTATTTTTCATGAGCATGGCGATGGTCAGAGGGCCGACGCCTCCGGGCACGGGAGTCAGGTAACCGGCTACCGAGGCGACGCTCCTGGGATGCACATCGCCGACGAGCGTGTAGCCTTTGGATTCCACTTCGCTCAGGCGCTTCGGATCCGGCCCGAAGAGGCGTTCGACATCCGCGCGATCGGTCACCTTGTTGATTCCCACGTCAATGACGACGGCTCCAGGCTTGACATATTCGGCGGTGATCATCGCCGCCCGTCCGATCGCGGCGATGAGGATATCGGCGTGGCGCGCGATCTCGGCCAACTGCGGCGTGCGACTGTGGCAGATGGTGACCGTCGCGTGACGGTGAAGAAGCATCAGGGCCAGCGGCTTTCCCACGATATCGCTGCGGCCAATGACGACGGCCCGTTGTCCTTCGATCGGGATCTGCGTCCGCCGCAAGAGTTCGATGATCCCGGCTGGAGTGCAGGGCTCCAGAGTCTCCTGATTGCGCACGAGCCGACCGACGTTCATCGGGTGAAAGCCATCCACGTCTTTGGCCGGATCTACAGCATCGAGCACGCGCCGCGCCTCAATATGCTGGGGCAGAGGCAGTTGAATGAGGATGCCATCAATCTCCTCGCGCGCGTTCAGGCGGGAGACCAGATCGAGCAACTGCTCGGTCGTCGTCGTCTCCGGCAGCTCGTGCTTCTCCGAGTAAATGCCCAGCTCCTGACAGGTCTTCACCTTGTTGGTGACGTAGACCTGAGAAGCCGGATTCGTTCCCACGAGCACAGCCGCTAGGCCCGGGCGGATGCCCTGACGGATGAGAGCTTCGACCTCGCGGGCGACTTCCTTTTTGATCTCTCGGGCGATGGCCAAGCCATCGAGCCGTTGTGCGGTCATGAGGCGTCTTCCTCCTCCGAGCTGAGACGGTTTAATCCCAGATGTTCCCCCACGGGGCGCAGAGCGGAGATGATGCGCGCGATCAACTCGTCCAGATCCATCCCCAGCTCTTCGGCGCCCCGGAAAACCAGAGCGCGATCCACGCCTCGCGCGAAGGCTTTGTCTTTGAGTTTCTTGCGGACCGAGGCGACCGACAGGTCGTCCAGACTGCGCGAAGGGCGTACCAGCGCGCACGCGATGATGAAGCCTGTCAGCTCATCTACGGCGTAGAGGACTTTGGCGAGCAACGTCTCACGCGGAACGCCTGTGTGATCGGCATGGCCCAAAATGGCGCGCACAATCTCTTCCGGATACCCTCGCGCGCGCAAAACCTCAGCTCCTCGCAGGGGATGGTCGGGGGGATTCGGATACCGTTCGTAATCGAAGTCGTGAAGCAAACCGGCTATTCCCCAACTCTCCTCGTCCTCACCGTAGTGCCGGGCGAAGGCGCGCATGACGGCCTCAACAGCCAGGGCGTGTTTGATCAAGCTCTCGCTGCGGGTGTATTCGCGAAGCAGCGCATAAGCCTCTTCACGCGTCGGCATGATAGATCCTTCCTCCTCGGCCAGGCGCGTCGCATCTTCTCTTCTTCAGCGTCCGACGGATGGATGGTATAATGACGAGCCAATCAGCCGAATATTAAACACGGTTTCGGCGACTTTCTCAAGGCGAAGACCGAATGTGAGATACCGGGCGAAAGGCGTGGGGATCCACAGGGAGCGATCGGGGGATCGCGCTCATCGCCCTGCGATGAGGAGGTGAACGCATGACGCGCTGGGGTGTGATCGGAGGACTTCTGGGGATTGTGTTGTGGGCGAGTCTGGGGGAAGGACAACGTCCGCGAGCCCCCTTTCCGGAGGTCGAGGTGCGTCGTCTCCTGGAGGAGTTTCGTCGCGGATGGCTGGCGGGCGATGCCGAGGCGCTACGCCGAACATGTGCCCCTTCGCTTGTCCTGGTCAGCCTCGGTCGGCGCGATCGGGGGATCGAAGAGGTCGCCGAGCACGCGCGCGTCCTGTCTCAAAATTTTCCCGCTTCCGAACTGCAGCTTGAACATATCGAAGTGCGCGTGACGGGTGCGCTGGCGCGCGCCGAAGCGGAGGCGCGCTATGTGCAGAAGACGGCTCATGGGACCGCGCTCTCCTATACGGGATACGCCGCGTTTTGGGCGGAACGGCAGCGCGGAGGGTGGCGCCTCACGCGCGTGGACCTCAACCTGCGTCCCCACGCGGCTTCCCCGGCGGAGCCAGCCGGGAGAAGCTCGGCCGAAGGCGCCTGGTTGCTCGAATCGGCGCGCGATCTGGCGACGGGACGCCCTCTGACGCCTGGCGCTTTTCTGCTCTTCACCCGCTCGCACTATGCGCTGTGGGTCGTCGCTCCCGATCGGCGTCCGCCGACTCGGAAGAAGCTCGCCGAGTATTCCAAACGGGAGCTGCTTGAGCTGGTGCGCGACGTCGAAGGGAGCGTGGGGGAATATCGCCTGGAGGGAAGTCGCCTTCATCTGACACCGGTCTTCTCCTTCTTCCCGGAGATGACGGGCGAACCGCAGACGTTCGAGAATGTGGAGATTGAGCGGGACCGGATGCGTTTCGAATGGACGACGCGCGAGCGGCGAATCCTCACCGTCTGGAGGCGCAGAGAATGAGAGCGTCCGGAGATGTGGGAGAGCGCGGGGAGCGCTTCGCGCTCGAGTTCCTGAAGCGTCGTGAGGGGTATCGGATCGTCGCGACTCACGTGAGGATCCCTATTGGGCGAAATCTCCGCGGGGCGCTCGTCTTGGGTGAGCTGGATATTGTCGCCTACGATGGCGATGTTCTGGCCTTTGTGGAGGTCAAGACGCGGACCTCGCAGGACATCGCGCGCGCGGAGGCCAGCGTGGATCGGCGAAAGCAGCGCGCCCTCTCGCGCGCGGCGCGGGCGTATCGCCATTGGCTGCGCTTGGATTCGGTGCCGTATCGCTTCGATCTGGTCACGGTCGTCTTTGGAGATCGGGCCGAGCCGGAGATCACCCTGATGCGCGGCTTTTTCGAAGATCCGGCGTGTCGGCCCCACGTTCCGGCGGAGTGGTACCGAGCCTGAAGCCGCTTGGTCGGTTCGCCGGTCTTGTGATACAGTAAATGCCTCTTTCACCGGCGGGAGAGGGGGGGCGGAGGAGCGATGTCGCAGCGCAGAGTCGAGAATCGGATCGGGGCGGTGCGACCGGAGGTGTCTTCGGCAGCGGAAATATTCTCGCTCATTCGAGAGGAGTTATCGGTGTTCGAGGAGGAGTTCGCCCGCCAGATCTCCTCCGAGATCCCGCTCATCGCCGAGATCGGGCGTTATGTGAGGGATGGAGGGGGGAAGCGCATTCGCCCCGCTCTCCTGCTTCTGGCTTCCAAGCTCTGGGGACGTCCGATCACGCCCTCGACCATTCGGATGGCTGTTGTCGTCGAATTCATTCACACGGCGACGCTCGTGCACGATGACATCATTGATGGAGCCCAACTGCGACGCGGACGACCTTCGGTGAATGCGCGGTGGGGGAACCAGATCACCGTGCTCATGGGCGATTGGCTCTACATGCGCGCCTTCGAGATGGCTCTGGAAGAACGAGATTTCGAGATCCTGGATCTGCTGACGCATATCACGCGGAAGATGACCGAGGGGGAGCTGATTCAGCTCGAGCACATCGGGGATCTCTTCATCACGCGCGAGCGCTATTTCGAGATCCTGCAGCGGAAGACGGCCTATCTCTTCAGCGCGTGCGCGGAGATCGGAGGGATTCTGGGAGGAGCTTCGCCCTCGGAGAGGCGCGCCTTGCGCGAGTATGGGATGCATCTGGGCACGGCCTTTCAATTGATTGATGACGTGCTGGACTTCATCGCGGACGAGGAGAGTCTGGGCAAACCGGCGGGGAATGATCTGCGCGAGGGGAAGCTGACGCTTCCTCTCATCCTGTTGGTCGAGCGCGGGGTGCCCGAGCATGTGGAGATGGTGCGGACTGTCCTCGCCGATGGAGACTACACGCGAGTGCCGCGGCAGGAGTTGGTCGCTGTCCTGGAAGCTGAAGGGGTCATGGATCGAGCCCGAGAAGAAGCGCGCCTCTATGCGCGGCGCGCTTCGGCGTGTTTGCGTGTGTTAGCTCCTTCCCCCTATCGAGACGCTCTCGATCGCATCGCTCGGTTCACCATCGAACGCACCCGGTGAGGATCTCGGACGCGCGGTCGTCCCCAACCGTACGATCCGATCATGCCCGACCGAGTGGAACTGCGAGCGTGGCGCGGGACGCGGGCCGAGAGCGCCTTTGTGGAAGGCGTGCGCGCGTGGCTGGCCCTGGATGAGCTGGGACGGCAGAGAGCGGCCTCCTTGCACTGGAACACCTGCTGGTTTCAGCAAGCGGCGCTGGACGTCTACGTGGAACTGCTCGAGGAGGAGATCCCGATCTCCGAAAGCCGCGCGTCGCCAGCGCCCTTCTGCTCGCTTGAGCGGAAGGTCTGGAGTTTCTTGCAACTGGCCAAGGCGGCTCTGGATGCCGTGGCGCGCGAGATCAATCTCGTCTACTGGTACCTGGATCCACAGCGTCGGTTCTTCGATCCGGCGGAGCGCACACGATGGGTGACCTTCTACACGGTTCGGGAGAAGCTGCTCTCGCTGGAGGAATTTCGAGAGGATCCCCTCGCGCGGATGCTCGCGGCCCGAACGCGCGCGACGACAGCCGATCCCATCTATCGCGATCTGAGCGATCTGGCCGCGGCGAGTCTGACTTCTCCGCCGGCGATTGAGCGCATCGAGCCCGTTGATCTCCAGCGCGCCTCATCGCCTCTGCGCGTGCGCCAGGTGCGCCTCTTCCTCCCGGATGATCCGCGCGTCCGGCCGTTCACGTACGAACGGGGGTTTGAGGTCAACGCCCTCTTCCCCATGATCTTGCGCTGGCTTGAACTCTTCACCGACGAAGTGTACGATAAACTCGACCTTCGCCTGAGAGGGGATGTGAGATGAGAAGGCCATGCCGGAGAGGGGCGACCTGGATCCTGGGCCTTCTCGTGCTGTGGGGAGGAGTCGCGGGACAATCCTGGTATGGTCCGGGATGGCGCCGGATCGAGCGCTTCGCCCGCTATGAGGTGCGTATCGAAGACCATGTGTTCGTCCTCTACCCGTTAGCCGTCCGGTTCGATCCGGAGCGGCAGGAGACGACGGTCTGGATTTACGTGGGATCCGAGCGCGATCCGGGCAAGGGGCGACAGTTCTGTCCCCGAGGGACATTGCTCTCGGATGGGATCAGCGAACGGCGCTTCTCCCTTAGCCGCCTGGAGGGCCTCTCCATCGTGAGGCGAAAGGGAGAATGTCTGGAGTTCCGCGCACAAGGACCGAACGTGGAGGCCCACGCCCGTGCGCTCTTCCAGCAGATAGGAGAGCGGCGCTGGGAAGAGGACGCCGCGCTTCCTCTCTCGCCGGCTCTGCTGGGGCTGGTTTTCTTCGGGCTTCCTTCGCCGCGGGCTTCGTATCTGGCCCTTCAGCTTCCTTTTGGCGAGGAGATTCTCATTCGGACACACGAGCTGCGGTGAGTATGACGCACCCCGCCTTTTGTGGTAGATTATGTGGGGACTTATGAGGCACGGGCGGTTGATCGCGCAGGCCGGATGTCTCCTGGCGCTCCTTGGCGGCGTGGCTCGGGCGGATGTTCATGTCCTGACCTTTGATGACATCGTGCATCCGGCCAGCGCGCAGCGGGTCGAGCGGGCGATTCGCCTGGCCGAGCAGGCGCGCTCTCATGCGCTCGTCATCGAGTTGCGCACGCCGGGAGGGCTCGTCTCGGCCATGCGGGAGATCGTCGAGCGGATTCTGGCCTCGCGCGTGCCCGTGATCGTCTACGTCTCTCCCAGCGGAGCCAATGCGGCCTCGGCCGGATTCTTCATCCTCATCTCCGCCGATGTGGCCGCCATGGCGCCCGGGACCAATACGGGAGCGGCGCATCCGGTGGCCATCGGTATGGAACAGGACCGCACGATGTATGAGAAGGCGGAGAACGATGCCGCCGCCTACATCCGCTCGCTCGCCGAGAAGCGGGGGCGAAACATCGAACTGGCCGAAGCCGCCGTGCGCACCAGCCGCTCCTATACGGAGACGGAGGCTCTGCGGGAGGGACTGATTGATCTGGTCGCGCGCGATCTCGAAGATCTGCTCGCTCAACTGGATGGGCGCGCCGTTCGTCGGTTGAGCGGGGAGACGCTCACGCTGCGGACCAGGGGGGAGCGGGTCGTGCGCATTGAGCCCACGCTGCGCGAGCGCGTGCTCAGTTTCCTGGCCAATCCGAACATCGCCTTCGTGCTCGGAGCGATCGGCCTGTTGATGATCTATTTCGAGCTGAATAATCCGGGGGCGATCATCCCGGCGGTCGTGGGGACGATCGCCCTGCTTCTGGCCCTTTACGGCTTCCATCTGCTGCCGATCAGCCTGACGGGCGTGCTCCTGTTGATCGTCGCCCTTGTGCTCTTCATCGCCGAGGCGAAGATTCAGAGCTTCGGCGTTCTCGGTCTGGGAGGCGTCGTCTCGATGATCATTGGCGCCTTGATGCTCATTGATGCGCCCGATCCGGCGATTCAGATCCATCGTTCGATCGCCTTCGCCATCGCCATTCCGACGGCGGTCGCGATGATCGTGATCTTGCGCCTGGCCATGAAGGCGCGCGAGCAGAAAGTCGTCACGGGCGATCTCGGCATGGTCGGGTTGATCGGGACGGCCGAGACGGAGCTGAATCCGGAAGGGCAGGTCTTCGTGCGTGGCGAGTTGTGGAGCGCTGTCGCCTCCTCGCGCATCGCCAAAGGGGAGCGGGTGCGCGTCGTGGGGATCGAAGGGTTGAAGCTGCGCGTCGAGGCGATGCAGCCTCTGGAGCCTCCCCGTCAGGCCTCCATTTTGGACGTCGCGCGGAACGAAGAGCGCTCGTCGGCAGCGTCGGAGTGATGCGGCGAGGGAGTGCGCCCCTTGCCGGAAAGGAGGAGCTATGCCGGAACTCTTCACCGGATCCACCATCGCGGCGATCATCCTTCTGCTCTGGGTCCTGAGCTGGATCAAGGTCATCAACGAATACGAACGCGGGGTCGTTTTCACCTTCGGGCGGTTACGCCCGGAGCCCAAACCGCCGGGCATTCGCCTAGTGATCGGTCCCTTCCAAAGGATGGTGCGCGTGAGCCTGCGGACGGTGGCCATGGATGTCCCTCCGCAGGACGTCATCACGCGAGACAACGTCTCGGTGAAGGTGAACGCCGTCGTCTACTTCCGCGTCATTGATGCGAATAAAGCGATCGTCGAAGTCGAGAACTATCTCTATGCGACCTCGCAACTGGCGCAGACGACGCTGCGTTCGGTCTGCGGCGAGGTCGAGCTGGATGATCTGCTGAGCAAGCGCGAGGAGTTGAACGCGCGCCTGCAGCGCATCCTGGATAAGCACACGGACCCGTGGGGGATCAAAGTGAGCATGGTCGAGATCAAGGCCGTGGACCTGCCGCAGGAGATGATCCGAGCGATCTCCAAGCAGGCGGAGGCCGAACGCGAGAAGCGTGCCAAGATCATTCATGCCGAGGGAGAATATCTGGCCGCGCAGCAGCTCACCGATGCCGCGCGGAAACTGGCCGAGGAACCCCTCTCCGTCCAACTGCGGTATCTGCAGACGCTCACCGAAATCGGGGCCGAGAAGAATTCCACTGTCGTCTTCCCGCTCCCTCTCGAACTGCTTTCGGTTCTGGCACCCCGAGAGAGGCAGACGACCGTGACGGACCGTTCCTGAAGAAGACCTATGCGAGATGACGTGCGGGGAAAAAGCCGACGCGCGATTGTTCTGTTCATCGGATGTGTGACGCTGGCCTTTGCGATGTTCGCCGCCGGACTGCTCATCGGGCGATGGATGGGACCCCCCGAGCGCCGGATCGAGCCGGTCTCTCTGACTCCTCCGAAGTCGGATCGCGGGGGACTGCCTGCGCGCGCAAGCGCGCCACCGGCTGCGACCTCGGAGACGTCGTCGGGGGAACCGACAGCGTATGTGATCTGGGCCGGAAGTTTCTCCTCTTCGGAGGAGGCCGAGCGTTTTGTCCTTCATCTGAAGGAGCGGGGCTTCGATATGGCGTTCACGCGCCCGGCTTCCGCGCCGACAGGAGAGCCGCTTGTGGAGGTCGTCCTCGGTCCTTTCGCCGATGCTGAGAAGGCGTCCCACTGGGTCCGCGAGCTTCGGAATAACGGCGTCTCCGACCTCCGCATTATCCCGGAGCGATGAGGCCGGAGGGGAACCGGGAGTCGTTCGCGCCCTGTCACGGGGAGAACGCCCGACAGACTTTCGGCAAGAACGCGCTCGGCTGGCGAGACGGGGCATCGGGAGCGGCGACGGCCTTAGCGCTGGCCCTCTCTTTCCCCTCTCTCCTGGATCGAGGCTTTTGGTTCCTGGCGTGGGGAGCGTGGATTCCTCTCTTTGGACGCGTCGCCACGCGAGCGACGTTCACGATTCGACAGGCGCTGCTGCTGGGCACGGGTGTGGCGCTCGTCTTTTTCTACGGGAGCTTCTGGTGGTTGACCTTTCCTATCACGCACTATGGGGGAATTCCGGCTCCGATCGCTTACGTGCTGTTGCTGCTGCCGGCCCTGGTGCTCGCGATCTTCTTCTCCCTCTTTCTCTGGTTCGTCCGATGGGGGATCGCGCGGTGGGGAAGGAGGGGGATTCTCCTGTCGCCCTTCTTCGGAGTGGCTCTGGAATGGGGGCGCTATCGCCTCACAGGACATGGATGGAATCTGCTGGGATACAGTCAAGCGCCGGTGCCCGAGCTGATTCAAATCGCGCGCGTGGCGGGCGTGCTCGGCGTGAGTTTTCTTCTCTTTCTGGCTTCGGCGCTGGGCGTCTTCTTTGTGCTGGGTCATGCTGGGAGGAGGCGTCGCGCGGCTTTTGCCCTGGGAGTGCCGTTGGGGATTCTGGGGCTGACGTTCCTGGGGGGGAGAGTCGTCCGCCCCTCGCAGGATCCGGTTCCGGGCGCCTCGGCCGTGCAGATCTTCGCCGTGCAACCTGTCGTCCCGGTCATGGCCGGCAGCCAGGGGGTGAGCACGCCGGATGTGGCCGAGAGCCTCAGGCGTCACCTGCACCTCTCCGAGCTTCTTCTCTCGGAGGAGACCGATCGCGTGCCCGTGCGGCTGCTCATCTGGCCGGAGTCTCCGATGAACATCTCGCTGGATGTGGATCAGGATGTGGCGTCCCTGCTTTCGGATTTCGCGCGACAGCAGGGGGTGTATCTCCTGCTGAATCATTTGGGGAGAGCGGCTCACGGATGGCATAACAGTGCGGCCGTGATCTCTCCGCAAGGGGAGCGTATCGCCGACTACCACAAGATCCGGCTCCTGGAGTTCGGCGAGTACGTTCCCGGGCGGCGGTGGATTCCGTTTTTGAAGAAGATTCCGGCTCTGGCCGGGGACTTCGTCCCGGGGCAAACCTATACGGTCGTCTCCCTGGGTTCAGTCCGTCTGGGAACCTTCATTTGCTTCGAATCGGCTTTCCCGGAGATCCCTCGCGCGCTCGTGCGGCGAGGGGCGACGCTTCTGGTGAATCTCTCCAACGACGGATGGTTCGGGACGACGACAGGGGCTCGGCAGCATCTGCATAAGGCTGTGCTGCGCGCCGTCGAGATGGGGCGTCCGCTTGTCCGCGTGACCAATAGTGGCATCACGGCCCTGATCACCCCCTTTGGAGAAGTACGAGACCCGACACCTCTTTTCCAGGTGGCGACGCGCCACTGGATTCTCAGACCGGCTCCCGAGTCCTCGCTCACGTTCTATGCACAGCATGGGGACCTTTTCGCCTGGTTGTGCGTGGCGGTGAGTCTGGGGGCGATCGTCTGGGGGATGCATCGAAAGAAGCACTGGGGGGGAGTCATCCTCGACGTTCAAGAACCAGCTGAGCCAGAGCCACCAGTCGGTCCGAACGCGGAAGCGGGGCGATGGCCTGCTGAGCTTCTCGGATGAGCGCTTCGGCTTTTCGTCGTGACGCTTCCGGGCCATACAGGCGCGGATAGGTCGCTTTTTGAGCGGCGGCATCTTTGCCGGGAGTTTTCCCGATCTCTTCAACCGTTCCCGTGACGTCGAGCACATCGTCTATGATCTGGAAGGCCAGCCCGAGGCATTCTCCGTAATGCGTCAGGGCGCGCATCACCTCTTCCCCGACTCCCGCCAGGACTCCCCCAACGCGAACCGAGGCGGTGATCAGGGCGCCGGTCTTGCGGCGGTGAATCGCCAAGAGCGTCGTCTCATCGAAGGGCTTTCCTTCGGCCAGCAGGTCCAGCACCTGGCCTCCGATCATCCCCTCTCGGGTTCCCGCTGCGCGCGCGATCTCGGTGATCACCTGCAATTGGCGGGGGCGGTGCTCGGGAAGGATTGGAATCTCGGCCAGCGTTTGAAAGGCGAGCGTCAGGAGCGCATCTCCGGCCAAAAGGGCGATCGCTTCGCCGAAGACTTTATGGCAGGTCGGTCGCCCGCGCCGCCAGTCGTCATTGTCGAGCGCCGGGAGGTCGTCGTGAATGAGCGAGTAGGTATGAATCATCTCGATCGCGCAAGCCGTCGGAAGCAGCCACTCCTCCGGGACATCGAACATCTCTCCGGTGGCGATCGTCAGCAGCGGGCGCAGGCGCTTCCCCCCGGCGAAGAGGCTGTAACGCATGGCGCGGTGGATCACCTCCGGGGGAGTGTCCTCCGAAGGCACCAGGCGGTCGAGCCAGTGATGCACGCGCTCCTGGCGCGCGCTCACATATTCGGCCAGACCGAACTGACTGAACTCCGCGTGGGACGTCATCTTCGAGCCGGATCAGAAAGGGGGGGCATCTTCATCGGGAGATTCCTCGAACGGCTGCACCTCGTACTCTCCGCTGGGACCTTTGACCAGTTGCTCGACTTTCCGCTCGGCTTCTTCCAGGCGCTTCTGGCATTCGCGGGAGAGTCGGACGCCGCGCTCAAACAGTTCCAGGGCGCGCTCCAGAGGGAGGGCGCCGTTCTCCAGCTGTTCGACGATGTCCTCCAGCTCTTTGAGCGCCGCTTCAAAGTCCATGGGTCCCGTGGTCTTGTTCATCGGGGATCACCTCTTCGGTCACGACGTTCAGTTGACCGCGGCAGAGACGGACGCGAAGGCGTTCGCCGACGCGCACCTCCGCGGCGTCGCGCAGCAGAGTGCGCCGCTGGTTCCAGACCAGAGCGTATCCGCGAGAGAGAACGGCCAGCGGGCTCAAGGCGTCGAGCTTTCCAGCAGCCAGGCTCAATCGGCGCCGGGAAGCGTGAAGCCGCTCCTGCAGCGTCGTGCGCAGCCGATTCTGAAGAAGGGTCAGACGCCCGCGCGCTTCGGCCAGGCGCCGACTCGGGCGCTGCGCCGTCAGACGCATCGAGAGCGCCGCGAATCGTTCTCGGGCGGCGCGCAGCCGTTTCCCCATAGCGATCTGCAGGCGATAATCCAGCTCATCGGCTCGCTGCAGCGCCTGTTGCACTGTGTTGCGCACGCGCAGCAGTCCGGGGCGCGCCTGCAAATGCGAGAGGCGCTCGCGCTGCCGAGCCAACAGATAGCGCACCGTTTTCACCAGACGCAGCTCCAGCGATGCGAACCGTTCGATCAGTTCATCCCGCCGCGCGGCGACCATCTCGGCCGCCGCCGAGGGCGTCGGCGCCCGCACGTCGGCGACGAAATCGGCGATGGTGAAATCGGTCTCATGCCCGACGGCCGAGATGACCGGAAGGCGCGAGTGAAAGATCGCGCGCGCGACGATCTCTTCATTGAAAGCCCACAGATCCTCCATGGATCCGCCCCCGCGCCCGACGATCAGGACGTCCAGATCGTCGCGCTCATTCATGATGCGAATCGCTTCGGCGATCTCCTGAGCGGCCCCTTCGCCCTGCACGCGCACGGGAAACAGGAGCACGTCAATGCCCCGATTGCGCCGCTTCAGGATGCGCAGGATGTCGCGAATGGCGGCTCCCGTGGGCGACGTGATCACGCCGATCTTGCGGGGCATGAGCGGCAGAGGACGCTTGCGCTGCGGATCGAAAAGGCCTTCGGCCGCCAGACGCGCCTTCAGTTGCTCGAAGGCCATCTGCAGCGAGCCAATACCCACCGGCTCCAGGTATTCGACAAGCAGGCGATATTCCCCGCGCTTCTCGTAAACGCTCAACCTCCCGCGCGCATAAACTTCCAGACCATCTTCCGGTCGAAATCGAATCGCCCGGTTCTGCAAGCGAAAGCAGACGCAGGGCAACTGCGCGTGCGCGTCCTTGAGCGTGAAATACCAGTGGCCCGAGCTGTGGCACTTGAAATTCGAGATCTCGCCGCGCACCCACAGGTCGGGGAATTCCCCTTCCAGCAGATCCTTGATCTGATAGGTCAGCTCGCTGACCGTGAGAGCGCGACGCTCCGCGATGAGCTTGCTCAGGATCGCCTCAGCCATCAGCCGAATATTAGCCCGATGGGGGATGGAGTGTCAAATCGGGCGCACCCGCGCGTCGGGCTGATCTCCTCCAGAGCACATAGGCGGGAAGCCCCGAAAGCATGATCCCCAAACCGATCGCGGATTCCCGTGGCGCGCCCACAAGCGTACTGATCGTCAGCACAAGGGCGAGCCCTCCGAAGAGCAGAGGTGTCAGGGGATAGCCCGGTGTGCGAAAGGGCCGTTCCAGATCGGGACGTTTGCGCCGTAGAGCCAGACACCCGACCGTCGTCAATCCGTAGAAGACCCACGCGGCGAAAATCACGTAGGTGAAGAGCTGCTCATACGTGCCGCTCATCGCCAGAAGCGAGGCCCAAGCCCCTTGAGCCAAGATCGCCACATGGGGGACGCGAAACCGCTCGTGGACCTGAGCGACCTTCTGGAAGAAAAGTCCATCGGCGGCCATCGCGTAGAAGATGCGCGCGCCCGAGAGGATCGAACCGTTCAGAGCCCCGAGGATGGAAATCAGAATGCTCAGGGAGACAATCGCGGCTCCCGGAGAACCCAGGACGCGCTCGACCATATCGGCGGCCACGCGCTCGCTCGTCTGGACCGCTCCAAGAGGAAGGACGTAAAAATAAGCCAGATTGGCCAGAAGGTAAATGAGCATGACCGCGAGCGTGCCCAAGCAGAGCGCGCGCGGGATGGTCCGCCCGGGATTCGCGACCTCTCCGGCGACCATGTTGACGTTGTTCCATCCATCGTAGGCCCAGAGTGCGGCCACCATGGCGACGCCAAATCGCCCGAACAGATCCCCGGGAGGATCCTCCGGGAGGAAAGGCCGGTAATGGGTCGTCGTCCCCTCCCCAAGCAGGAAAGCCAATCCAACCAGCCCCAGGATGATCGCCACCTTCAGAGCGGTGAGCGCCGTCTGCACGGCGCCTCCCAATCTGACGCCCCGACAGTTCAGAAGCGAGAGCCCGAGGATGCACGCGATGGCCACGCCCTTGCTCCATCCCGGCGAGAGGGGGAGAAAATGACCGAGATAAATGGCGAATCCCGAGGCGAGCGCGGCGATCGAGCCCGTTTTGATCACCAGAAATTGCGTCCATCCGTAGAGGAAGCCCCAGAACGGACCATAGGCGTGGCGCAGGTAGACATATTCGCCTCCGACTCGCGCCAGAGCCGCTCCGAGTTCGGCGTACGTGAACGCGCCCAAAAGCGAGAGCCCTCCGGCCAGAATCCACACGGCGAAGACCAATCCCGGCGCCTCCACCTGACGCGCGATCGTATTGGGGACGATGAAAATCCCCGTTCCGATGATCGTCCCCACCAGAATCGCGCTGGCCTCCTTCAGACCCAGCGCGCGATATAGTCTCTCGGTGTGGGGTCCCATGAGATCTCCTCATCCTAGGGGCGTTCCTCAAGCCGTATCCATTCCTTTCTCACCAGCTCACGCGCAAAGGCTTCGATATCGGCCGGTTTCACATCCTCCGAAGCGACAAGCGCGGCCCCATAGATCTGGGCCAGATTCCGCTGTCCATCCATCAAGTTCTTCACCAGCGTCGAAAGCTCCGGGCCCAGAGGCGGGAAAACGTAGTCGAGCCAGGCGCGAAACTCCGGTCCGAGCGGAAGCGTCCGAACGGGAACGAGTCGGGACAGGCGCACTTCATCGGCCTCGGGCTCCAGATCTCGGGGAGCGACTCCGAGCGCGCGGCATGTGCGCTCATACTGCTCAGTCAGAAGTCGAACGGCCGCCTCCTGCAGGGCGAAGAGATTCCACACGAAGCTCGATTCCTGGCGGAGCGCAGCCGCCGATTCCGATTCTCCGGAGACGAAGGCGAGCTTCGCCAGCGAGGCCAGGATGCGACTCTCGCGCTCATAGGCTTGCTGCACGCGATAGTAGGCGCGCTTGAAGCGCCCGTGCACGTTCTCGCGCGTGCTCTCGGCGATCTCCCGCAGGGCCGTGGCTTCGGCTTCCCCCAGGCGTTGCAGGCCGCCTTCTCGGACATCGGCTAAAAGTCCCGGCAGATCGCGCGCCGTCGTGCTGGCCAGCAGCACGCCGCAGGCCGCTCCGAGAAAGACCATGCGCTTGAGCGCTGTCGGATCCAGATGCTCGACCCTGTCCTCACTGGTGTGAATGTATCGCAGCGAAGGAGCGGCCAGACTGATCGAGGGCACGTCAATCCCGCCTGTCTCGAAAACGACGTGATCCGACAGCGGCGCGTAGGGCCAGAAGTGTATCACGAACGGATCGCGCGTCCCTGTCGGCGCGACCGAAAGAGGTGACGGTGCGCGATGCGGAGGAGCCAGTTCCGAAGCCCTTCGCGCCACGGCGCGAATCACATCGTCGGCGAACGTCCCCATCCACGGAGGCTGCCGGATCGCGACGAAGTCTGTGCGCCCGTGCCGATCCCCTCCCGCTTGATCAATGTTGATGTTGACCAGCAGGCGTTGCGCCTCCTCCGGATGCGCGAAGAAATACTGGTAGGTGCTCTCGATTTCAGTCACCCACCAGAAGCGCATCGTCCGAAGGGGCGGTCGGATCTTCCCTTGGCCTAGAAGTGTCGTGAGAACGCGCGCGATCTCCAGAAGGACGGCGCTTCCGGAGGCATTATCGTTGGCTCCCGGGGAAGGGTGATCCAGATGCGCCGTGAAGGCGATGTCTTGGCCGCGGATCGTCGAGCCCGGGATTTCGGCGACGACCATCTTCACCTGTCCGGATGGGCGAAGATCCGCATGAAGATGAACGCGCGCTCGAAGTCGCTCCCCCCGCGCCAGTCGTTCCTGCAAGGCCCGACCGCGAGCGGGTGAGATCATGAACGCAAATCCCGGTGCTCCCTCTCGCGCCCTCTCGGGAGAGAGGCGTCCCCAGGCGACCGCGTCTTCTGGCGGAGCGATGCCGAAGAATTCGCTCTGCGCGAACGAGATGATGCCGAGGGCTCCGCGTTCGACAAGAGCCAGCGGCTCGACGCGATGGGGAGGTCCGCTGGCCAGGACGATCGCGCCGCGCACCTGCTTATCGCGGTAATCCTCCGGGCTCGTCCCCACGCCCACGAAGACGATCTCGGCCTCCACGTCAGCCGAGCGGCTGTACTGAGCGACCGAGAGAGGGATGTCCGCCGCATCGGCGAGTTTGATCGGTTCCGGGTCGAGCACCCAGAGTTCTCCGCGCCGCACATCCCAGGCCGGATGATCGGTGGGGAAGCTCAGGATGCGCACGTCTTTCAGTCCGAAGGTCCGCGCGCGCTCGGCGACAAATTCGGCCGCGCGCTCGAATCCCTGGGATGCGGGATATCGAGCCAGCGCCGCCAGTGCCGCCGTCAGCTCCCGCACGCGTTCTCCCGAAGCCTCAACAAGAAGCGACGAGATGAGATCAGGGGAGAGGCGTGCAGGTGCCGAGGCCTTCACCAGGTGAGCCGGAAAGCTCGCGGAGACCAGAATCAGAATCCCGAACGCTCGCCTGAGGAGAGAACACGAGGTCTTCATGCCTCCAGCTCCGCGAGGATCGCATCGGTGAACTCCGTCGTGGTCGCCGTCCCTCCGAGATCGCGCGTGCGAATCTGCCGATGGGCGAGCACGCGACAGAGGGCGGCGAAGATACGTTCGGCCGCCTCGGTCTCCCCCAGATGGCGCAGCAGCATCAGGGCCGACAGAAGCATCGCCGTCGGATTGGCGATGTTCTTCCCCGCGATGTCCGGAGCGCTCCCATGTACGGCCTCGAAGACGGCGATCCTCTCCCCCAGATTCGCTCCTCCGACGACGCCCAATCCGCCGACCAGCCCGGCCGCGAGATCCGAGATGATATCCCCGTAGAGATTCTCCAGAAGCAAGACATCGAACTGCTGCGGGTTCATGACCAATTGCAGGCACGCGTTGTCTACGATCTTCTCCTCGGTCTCAATATCCGGATAGTCGCGAGCGACGCGCCGGAAGCAGTCCAGGAAAAGTCCATCCGAGAGCTTCATGATGTTCGCCTTGTGGACGGCTGTCACCTTCCGTCGGCCTTCCCGACGGGCGTATTCGAAAGCGAAGCGGGCGATGCGCAGCGACGCGCGTTCGGTGATGATTTTGAGCGATTCGACCACGCCCGGCACGACGACGTGCTCCAGCCCCGAATAGAGATCCTCCGTGTTCTCCCGCACGACGATCAGATCCACCGGATCGAAACGGGTGGGGACGCCCGGCAGGCTCCGCACCGGACGCAGGTTCGCGTAGAGATCCAGCTCCTTCCGGAGCCGCACGTTGACGCTCGCGAATCCTTCGCCGATAGGCGTCGTGATGGGGCCTTTGAGGGCCACGCGATTGCGCTCGATGGATTCCAGGACGGCTTTCGGAAGCGGATCCCCATAGTGCGCCAGTGCGCGCGCGCCCGCCTGATGCTCCTCCCACTGGATGGGCACGCCCGAAGCCGCGAGAATTCGCACGACAGCGGCCGAGACCTCCGGTCCAATGCCATCTCCCGGAATCAGGGTGACGGTATAAGCCATCGTTTCCTCTCGCTCCTCATCGGTTTTTCGCCTCGTTCCGGGGGACTTCGAGGACACGCCCATCCTTGATGACGAGAACGACATTGCGCAACGCTTCCGGATCGAGCAACGGATCCCCCTCCACGACGATGAGATCGGCGAGCTTACCGGGCTCGATCGTCCCCAGCTCTTTCTCCCGGCCGAGCGCTTCGGCGGCGATCCGGGTGGCCATGTGAATGACTTCGATCGGAGCCAGACCCATGCTCATGTAGAGAGCCAGCTCCTTGTAGAACCGACCGTGGGGGACGAGGTCTGATCCCGTATCGGGTCCCAGCGCGATCTTCACCCCGAGCAAGCGCGCGCGCATGAGGTTGCGGAAAGCCTCGCGCAACGCACCCTTCGGATCGTATCCCCGCGCGCGCCACTCCAGCAGGTTCCGACGCCAGAGGTCCGCCCGTTGCGCGAGAGCCTGCAGAAGCTCCGGCGAGAGTCGGTTCCGAAGCGGCAGCTCGATGAGTTCTTCTTCGTTCTTCTCCAGCGGATCCAGGCGTTGCGCCTGCATCTGATAGAGCGTCGGCACGAGGATCACATTGCGGCGAGCCATTTCCAAAAAGAGCCGGTCGTCGTAGGCGCGCAGAGGAGCCATATGCTCGATCGTATTCACTCCGGCCATCAGCGCCAGACGCACGGCTTCGTCATAGGGGACATCAATATGAGCGGCGACGCGCACGCCCGAGCGATGGGCTTCGCTGACGATCGCCGCGAGCTCTTCCAGTGTCGGGAGCGGGCGGTGACGGGTCAGGCGCACCTTCACCAGATCAATCCCTTTGGCGATCTGTTCTCGCACCCTCCGGCGCGCCTCTTTCACTCCCTCATATTCGAGGAAGAGAGGGGAAGGGGGCTGCGTCGCATCCCGTTTGACGAGCTGGGGGCCGGCGGCGAACAGCCTCGGGCCTTCCGCCTCGATCTGATCGCGCATTCGCAGCAGCAGCTCGCTCGATCCGCAGTCGCGCAGGCTCGTCACTCCGGAGAGCAGATCCAGGCGCGCGTTCTGAAGGATGGCCTGCCGGAGCTTCTCCGGCGTATCCGTGAACTCGGCATCCTTCTCCCCGAGTCCCAGCCCTTCCAGATGAGCGTGCGCGTCAATGAGTCCGGGAAGGATGAATTTTCCCTGAACATCGAGCACGTTCACGCCGGGGGGAATGCGTACGCGATCGGCACGCCCGACGGCTTTGATCTTGTTGCCCGCGATCAAAATGACCTGGTTTTCAAGAGGCAGTGGGGCGTTCCCATCAATGAGCCAGCCTCCCACGAGCGCCAGCGTGATCTCGGCCTCCGCCTCATCGTTGGCTGCGGAGGAATGCGACAGCGGAAGTCCGCTCAGCAGAAGAAGAGCGATGACGAGGATTCCTCGCCCGAAGGTTCTCGTTCGAGCGAAGGCCAGCCCGTATGTCCGACGACCGTCGCGAGCGGAGGAAGTGTTCTCGGCCTCCGCTTCGTCTCCGTCCCGTCGGTGTTTTTGTCCTCTCACGATGCGCATGGCATCGCTATTGTACAGCAGGCTTTGCTAAAATAACCAGCTCATCTCAAAGGGACGGCATGTCGCGAGCGACACGAGAGGGAACAGAACGATTTCGCGCGCGAATGGCCGGGCGAGTCGCCGCAGGACATTTTCGCGAGGCGCTCGGGATGTGGCTCTCTTCGATCGGACTCGGCACGTATTTGGGCGCATGGGATGAGGAGACCGATCGAGCCTATCGCGAAGCCCTCGTGCGCGCCCTCGCCCTGGGATGTAATGTCGTGGATACGGCCATCAACTATCGCTTCCAGCGCAGCAAGCGGGTCATCGGGGAGACGCTCGCGCAGCTTTTCGCCGCCGGGGAGCTTGCGCGCGAAGAAGTCGTCATCGCGACCAAAGGAGGCTATATCCCTTTCGAGGGACATCCGCCTCGGACGCCCGAAGCCTGGCGCCGTTATCTGGAAGAGACATTCTTTCGACCCGGCCTCATGCGACCGGAAGAGTTGGTCGGGGGAAGCCATTGTTTGGCTCCGCGCTATCTGGAGAATCAGCTTCAGACGAGCCTGAAGAACCTGCGGCTTCAGGCCGTGGACATCTATTACCTGCATAATCCCGAGCAGCAACTGGAAGCCATCTCGCGCGCGGAGTTTCGTCGGCGCCTGCGCGCGGCCTTCCAGTGGCTGGAGGAGAAAGTAGCCCAAGGGAAGATCGGCGTCTATGGGACGGCGACCTGGGAGGGGTATCGTGCAGCTCCGGAAGATCCCCTCTTTTTGTCTCTCCCGGAGCTGGTCGCTCTGGCCCGCGAGATCGCCGGGGCGGACCATCACTTTCGCGTCATTCAACTGCCGTACAACCTCCTGATGCGGGAGGCCAGCGAGCGCCGCTCTCAAAAGCTCGATGGGCGCGTCCTTTCGGTTCTGGAGGTGGCCGAGCATCTGGGAATCACTGTCATGGCGAGCGCTCCGCTGCTTCAGGGGAGGCTCACCAGGCGCTGGGCCCCGATCGAAAAAATGCGCCATGGGGAAGCGTTGACTCCTGCGCAGAGAGCCTTACAGTTCGTCCGCTCGACTCCGGGGATCGCGGTCGCTCTGGTGGGGATGAGTCGTCGCGAGCATGTCCAAGAGAACCTTGAGCTGGCGCGCATCCCTCCGCTCTCTCCGGAGCAGTGGAGGGGCATCGTTTCTTCCCTGCGAGAAATCCCAGAAGAAGGAGGTCTCTTGTGACGATGGCGCTGCCCAAGCGGGAGGGAGCCCGACGGCTGTTTCATGTCTTGCTTCTGACGAGCGCGTACATGATCGTGGAGGCCGTCGGGGGATGGCTGACCAACAGCCTGGCCCTTCTGGCCGATGCCGGCCATATGCTCACAGATGTCGCGGCGCTGGCTCTGGCTCTGGGGGCCATGTGGATGTGCGAGCGAAGCGCACCGCCGGAGAAGACTTACGGATATTACCGCCTGGAGATCCTGGCGGCTCTGCTGAATGCCGTGATTCTCCTGGTGATCTCACTGGCCATTTTCTACGAGGCGTATGAGCGCGTGCAGCGCCCCCCTCGGGTTCGGGGTCTGGAGATGATGGTGATCGCTCTGGGGGGACTTGCTGTGAACGGGATGGGGATGATTCTTCTGCATCGGGCGCGCCATCGGAGTTTGAATGTGCGAGGAGCTTTTCTGCATGTCTTCAGCGACATGTTGGGATCTCTGGGTGCTCTTGTAGCTGGAGGACTCATCTGGAAGAAGCAGTGGTATCTGGCTGATCCGGCCATCAGCTTTTTGACAGCCGGATTGATCATCGTGTGCGCGTGGCGGCTGCTCAAGGAGTCCGTCAACGTCCTCATGGAGGCGACGCCCGCGCACATTGATATCGCCGCTGTCGAACGCTTGATTCGCGACGTGCCGGGGATCCACGATGTCCACGATCTCCATGTGTGGACGATCACCTCGGGGAAGGAGGCCCTCAGCGCGCATGTCATCTTGGCCGATGAAGGGGCTTCGCCCAAAGAGATCCTGCAAGCCTTGCGGGTGAAGCTGAAGGAAGCCTATGGGATCGAGCATGTGACGATTCAGATCGAGACGCCCGATTTCGAGGAGGAGGAGATTCACTTCTGAGCGTTCTCAGGAGTCTGGAGAGAGTGCATTGACCGCCTTCGCCCTGGGGTGATACAATTGCTCGTGGTTTGGGGGTGATAGGGGTTCGACGGGGGTCGTGAGGCGACGAGGAGCATGCCGGGCACCGTGCTGGCCCGAAAGAAGCACGGGAAAAAACAACTGCCAACGTGCAGTACGCCCAGGCCGCGTGATAGCGGCCTCGCTTCCCCTCGCCTCGCCCGTGGGTGAGGATGGAAGCGGCGACCCAAACGGGCTCGGTTCGCGCGAGAGATCGGCGCGCGCGAATGACTTCTGAAGCCGATCGGGTCGCGCGAGGCGCGCGTCGCCTCGCCTCCTCGCGCGACGACGGTATCGAAAGGCGACTAAGCATGTAGAAGCCTCGCGCGGAAGGACCCTCGGACAGCGGTTCGATTCCGCTCACCTCCACCATTTTTTCATCGGGTCAGCGACCATGTTCGATGATCTCTTCTCTGCAGCGCCACGGAACGAGGAGAGGATCTCCAAGCTCGAACGGCTGGCCGAGCTTCAGAGTGAACTGGAGCGGCTCATCGGCGTGCGGAAGCGGCTCATGGAGAGGCTCGCCCGCATGCGCCAGGAGCTGGAAGGACACCGTCGGGAGAGCCTCGATATTCGCATGCGGACTATGGAGTTGATCCAGCGCATCCGAAAACGGATGGAGGAATCCCCCACAAGCGCGCTCACTCCTGAGGAAGAGCGCATGCTCGCCGAATTGGAGGCCTGGCAGCGGCGTTTGGAACAGAATATCGCCGATCTGGAGCAGCGCGTGAAGGTCGCGGCCTTTGAGGCCGATAGCCTCGAAGCCGCGCTCGCCGAATTGCGCGCTCAGGCCGACGAGCTTGCCGCCGAGGTGGAGCGCGAGCAGGGATTCTCCGAGAAGCATTGAAGGCCCATGGGAGAGGAGCATGTGCCAGAGACACTTCTCCGGAGCGATGGACGTCGCCCGGATATGTTGCGCCCGATTCGGATCATCCCCGATTTCCTCAAATTCCCCGAAGGGTCGGTCCTGATCGAATGTGGTGACACCAAGGTCATCTGTACGGCGAGCGTGGAGGAGCGCGTCCCCTCCTTCCTGCGCGGCACGGGCAAGGGGTGGATCACGGCGGAATATGCCATGTTGCCGCGGGCGACCGAGACGCGCACGCCGCGCGAGACGGCGCGCACTCAGCCTTCCGGACGCACGCAGGAGATCCAGCGGTTGATCGGGCGCAGCTTGCGCGCTGTCGTGGATCTGGAGAAGCTCGGCGAGAGGACGATCCTCATTGATTGCGATGTCCTTCAGGCCGATGGGGGAACGCGAACGGCTTCGATCACCGGGGCGTTCGTCGCCCTGGTCTTCGCCGTGCGCCGCCTCTACGAGACTGGGGTGATCACCCAATGGCCCGTGCGCGATTACGTCGCAGCGGTCAGCGTGGGAATCGTGGAGGGGAGACCGCTTCTGGACCTCCGATACGACGAGGATAGCCGCGCCGCCGTGGATATGAATGTCGTCTGTACCGGCGATGGCCGATTCGTCGAAATTCAAGGGACGGCCGAGAGCGAACCGTTCACCGAGGAGCAACTCCGCCACTTGCTCGAACTGGCACGTCAGGGAGTGGCTCAGGTGATCCAGATCCAGCGATCCGTCCTCGGGGAGCTGATGGGGTCGGCTTCCGCCGTCCCGGAGCACGTCTGAGGCACTGGGGCGTTATGATTCTCCTGATCCTTTCCGCTCTGGCTTTCGCCCTGCAGGCTCCCGAAGAGCGCCCCTTTCGGGATCCGGAAGGGCGGTATGAGCTTGTGCTGCGGGACCGATGGGAACCGGTGACCTATCGAGATGGAGCGGGCAATACGGTGACCGACATCGTCTACGGGAGCAGCGAGGATGGCGTGCTCCGCATCCGCCGGTTCCCGGTCGAGCCGGGAACGTCTCCTCGCGCTTTCGCCGAGCAGCAGGAAGAGATCTCGTTGCGCTTCCGTCCCGGTTTCCTTCGCGGGGCTCTTGAATCCTTCGGAGGCGTGTATCCGGAGAGCGTCGTCTTCAACTTCGAGTTCACGCGGCGAGGACAGAAGCGGGCCGCACGATATTACTACTTCAAGACCGATGAGACGACCCTCTACGTCCTGCAGTTCGAAGGACGCCCGGAGATCATCCGCTCGACGCGGAACCGTCTGGATCTCATCGCGCGGAGCTTCCGAGCGAGTTCGTGAAGGCACAATTCCCTCTTCCCCCCTCCATGCCCACGATCCATCAGGCCCTGCAGTGGGCGCGAGAGCGCCTCGAACGGGCGCACGTGGAAGAGCCGTGGCGCACCGCGGGGACATTGCTCGCTCATATTCTGCAGAAGGACTTCCTCTACGTCCTCACGCGACCCCAAGAGGTGATCGCTGAACCGATGTGGGAACGCTTTCGCCAGAGCGTCGAGAGGCGGGCGCGCGGAGAGCCGCTTCAGTACATCACCGGGCATCAGGAGTTCTTCGGACTGGACTTCTGGGTCACCCCGGATGTCCTGATCCCCCGTCCGGAGACGGAGTTGATCGTGGAGGCTGCCCTAGAGCGGACGACAGCGTCCGATCGTCTGATCGTGGATGTGGGAACGGGCTCGGGTTGTTTGGCCGTGACACTGGCTGTGCACTTGCCCCATGTGCGCGTTCTCGCTCTGGATATTTCGCCGGCGGCTCTGGCCGTGGCCCGGCGAAATGCCGAGCGGCATGGCGTTCGAGAGCGGATCGAATTCCTCGTGAGCGATCTCTTCTCGGCCCTCGAGGAGAGAACCCCTCCTCCGGTGGCCGACGTCATCGTCTCCAATCCGCCCTATATCTCGGAGTCGGAGTTCCCCCGGCTCCCGCGCGAGGTTCGAGACTATGAGCCCCGACGGGCTCTGGTCGCCGGACGAGAGGCCTCCTGCATTCAACGGCGGCTTCTGGCGCAAAGCCCGAAGTTCTTGAAGCCCGGCGGGTATCTCATCTGCGAGATGGGATACGGGCAATATCCCTCCTTGCGGGAGCAGATTGATCCCCGAACGTGGCGAGTCCTCGAGGTCAAGCGCGACCTGCAAGGGATCGAGCGCACGCTCGTGCTTCAGCGCGAGCAATGAGCGCCCGTTTGAGAGGGCTTCGCCCTTTCCTCTCCGGACGAGATGTGGGAGAATAGTTCTTTCGTGTGAAGATATCGCCTTATGCGCCGTCGCGACGCGGCGGCGCGCGGAGATGCGGAGATGAGCGAGCGTGAATTCGCCTGTGTCTTTTGTGGTATCGCGAGCGGAGATCATCCGGCGGAGATTCTCTACCAGGACGACCAGGTCGTCGCCTTCAAAGACATCAATCCGCAAGCGCCGTGGCACATTTTGATCATCCCCCGCGAGCACATGGATTCCCTGAACGATGCGTCTCCTCAGGATGAGGGGGTGCTCGGGCACATGCTGCGGATCGCCTCGAAGGTGGCCAATCAGGTGGGCATCGCGGAAGACGGGTATCGCGTCGTCATCAATACGGGGCCACGGGCGGGGCAGAGCATCTTTCATCTCCATCTCCATGTCCTGGGAGGGCGTCCTCTGAGATGGCCTCCGGGATGAAAAGCCATGTCGGTACCATTTTATAAACTTCACGCTCTGGGCAATGATTTTCTCATCGTCGCTCGGGAGGATCTCTGGACGTCGGAGATCTCGGCTCGTCAGATCGCTCGGTGGTGCCATCGCCATGTCGGCGTGGGGGCAGATGGGGTGATCCTCGTCTCTCCCCTCCCGGCGGGATCGGAGGCGGACTTCCAGATGCGCCTCTGGAACGCGGATGGGACGGAGGCGGAGATTTCCGGCAATGGTCTGCGCTGTCTGGCGGCCTATGTGTTTTTCACCGGGCGCTGGTCGGAAACGCAGGTTCGAATTCAGACTCGGGCGGGAGTACGAGTGCTCGAATGCCTTCGCCAGGAGGGGACGCGCTTTGAATTCCTCAGCGACATGGGGGAGCCCGCGTTGGCGAGCGAAGCCATCCCGATGGCCCTCCATCCCCCGCGATCGCAAGTCGTCGGATTTCCCCTTCGCGTTCGGGATCGCGAGATCCCTGTGACGGCGTGTTCTTTGGGGAATCCTCATTGCGTGGTATTCGTGGAGGATTTCGCCTCGGTGAATGTGCCAGAGGTCGGATCTTCCATCGAGCGCCATCCTCTTTTTCCCGAGCGCACCAATGTGGAGTTCGTGCGCGTTCGGGATCGCGAGAACCTCGAACTGCGGATGTGGGAGCGAGGCGTCGGAGAGACGCTCTCCTCAGGGACGGGCGCGTCGGCCGCTCTTGTGGCCGCGGTGCTCAACGGGCTCGCTCAGAGAGAAGCCTGGGTGCACACGCTCGCGGGATCGCTTCGGGTCCGGTGGCGACCGGAGGGCCGCATTCTCGTCGAGGGATCGGCCGAGGTCCTTTTCCGAGGAGAGTGGATGAGCCCGGAGGAAGAATGAAAGAGCATGAGGGCGTTCGGTTCCTCCTCTTCGCCCAATTCACCTCGGCCGTTGAGGCCGAGATGGTGCGCGAGCTGTTCCAGCGCGAGGGAATCGCGGTGGTTCTCAGTGGCACGAGCGATCCCCTGGGCGTTGTCAGCGGCGCTCAACCGATCCTTCTGTTTGTCGCGGAACCGGATTGGGAGCGGGCGGAGTCCTTGTACCGCGCTTTCTTTCAGAAGCCTCTCTTAGAAGAAGATCACGCGAGCTGAGCCGATGGGGCGATGCGCTTGGGTGGAGGACGGTTTCTCGCCGATGCTCTCCTGAGTGTGATCCTCCCCTGGCCGTGCGCGGTGTGCGGGGATCCTGTGGATTCGCTCGCTGATGGGATCACCTGTGCCGCGTGCTGGGCTTCTCTGGAGGGCGCGCGGAGAAGCCCCCGGTGTCTTCGGTGTCAGGCTCTGACGAGCACCCCTTCGGCTCAGTGTCCGGCGTGCCGCGAGATGGTGCTCGATCGTCTGTGGTTCATTGGCCCCTATGAGGGGGTCTTGCGCGCGCATCTTCTCTTTTTGAAGAGGCAGCCGTACGTGTGTCAGCGCTTGCGGGAGAAGATCCGCGAGACGCTGCGGCAGGAGCCCGCGCTGCAGGATGTCGAGGTCATCCTCGCCGTTCCGCTCCATCCGCGACGGCTTCGAGAACGGGGGTATAATCAAGCGAGACTTCTGGCCCAGGAAGTGGCCCGGACGCTCGGTCGTCCTGAGGGAGAAGGGATTCTGCATCGCGTGAAATACACCGAGCCTCATCGCGCGGGAGCGGATGCCGTGGCGCGCGCGCGCAGTGTCGCCGACTGTTTCGCCGTCGCGCTCCTGGAGCGGATCCGGGGGCGGATCGTCCTGCTTGTGGACGATGTCTATACGAGCGGAGCGACGCTGAACGAGTGCGCCCGCGTCGTGCGGCGTGCGGGCGCACGTGCCGTCTACGGGTTTGTCATCGCTCGGACGGTGAGCGATGCCCCAGGGAACCCATCTGTTCAACGGGATTGACCGGGGGAGGGAAGGGCCAGCGGGCGCAAGCCCCCGAAGTTCGCCGGATTCTCCAGCATCCGTCGAGCCAGCAGATTCTCGATGTGGGATTCGGCCAGAGCCAGGCGCGTGACGGCCGTTTGCAGGACCTGTTCCCGTTGATCGCGTAGCTCCTCGGCGATCTGCGCGCGGACCTCATCCAGGGTCAACTCGCGATCCCGCTGCACGCGCCGAACGAGTTTCAGAATGAGCCAGGCATTGCCGATCCTGACGGGCTCGGTGATGTCTCCCTCGCGCATCGCGAGCAGACGCGCGCGGAGCGCTTCGGGGAATTCCTGAGAGGTCTCGGGGAAGAATCCCCAATCCCCTCCGCGGGCTGCTGTCAGAGGATCTTCGGAGCGACGCGCGGCGACGGTGGCGAAATCCGCTCCGCGCCGCAGTTGTTCGTAGATCTCCCGGATCTTGCGCTCGGCGGCTTCCGCTCCGACGGCGTCATCGGGGACGTTCTCCTTCTCCGGCGTCACCACGATGCGCGCCAGCGCGAAACCCCGCCGCTGGACGAATTGCGCTTTGTGGGCATTGTAGAACTCCTCGATCTCCCGATCGGTGACCGTGATGCGAGGCATCACCTCCCGATCGAAGAGTTTTCGGATAGCCAGTTGGCGACGGATCTCGCGTCGGAACTGCTCCTCCGTTTGCCCCATCTCGCGCAGCGTGCGCTGAAAGCCCTCCTCGCTCAATCCCCGCTCGCGCTTGAACTGCTGGATCCCTTGAGTGACCTCCTCCTCGGTCGGCAGCAGGCCCTGCCGTTCGGCTCTTTGATAGAGCGCCTCCTGAGTGATGAGGCCTTCGAGGATCTGAAGGCGCGCGGCGGCCAGCTCGGCGGGCGTCGGCGGCGCTTGCCCCTGTTGGGCGCTGGTCCGAAGCTGTTGCTCGACGAGCCGATCCACTTCTGAGATCGTGATCTCCACGCCATTGACGCGCGCGGCGACATCTTCGGCCGTCGCGCGACCGGGTTGATCTTTACAGCCGAGGCTCAAAAGGGCGATTCCGGTCACCAGGATTCCCAGCAAGGTCCAGCCATTCGATGTTCGACTCACGATCTCCTCCGTTTGACGGAAATTGGTCGGCTTTGTTATAAGTTTCCTCTTTGGAAATCGGGAACCATGATTCGCTTCGAAGAGAGTGGAAACCATGGCGCGACGATGTGAGGTTTGCGGCAAAGGGCCACAATTCGGACACCGCGTCAGCCATGCGGGGAATCGCACCAAGCGGAAGTTCGCGCCGAATCTCCACCGCGTGCGCGCACGCGTCGGGGGATCGGTGCAGCGGCTGCGCGTCTGCACGCGGTGTTTGAAGGCGGGGAAGGTCCTCAAAGCCGCCTGAGAGCTCTCCCCCCGAATTGGTCTCACCGCAAAGCGATAACGTCCATTTCGATCCGGGCATCGCGCGGCAGTCGAGAGACTTCGACGGTCGCGCGCGCCGGTTTCTCTCCCGGAAAATATCGCGCATAGACCTCGTTCATCTCGGAGAAGTCGTTCAGATCGGTCAGATAGACCGTCGCCTTCACCACCTGGTCCAGGGACGAACCGGCCGCTTCCAGAATAGCCCGGATATTCTGCAGGACGCGATCCGTTTGCTCTCGAATCCCTCCGGGGACGAGCTCGCCCGTCTCCGGGTCCAGGGGGATCTGTCCGGAGACGAAGATCCACTCACCGACCTGAACGGCCTGGACATAAGGGCCGATGGCCCGAGGAGCGCGCTCTGTCGCGATGGTCTGTCGCCTGGTCATCTCTCCTCCCGTTCGACGTCAATGACTCCTTCGACGGATCGAATAGACCGAATGACGCGTTCCAGGTGCTTCAGATCGAAGATCTCGACCGTGAGGCGGATCTCGCCGCGTCCGTCCGAGGTTGTGCGCGCGCGCGCGTCGCGGATGTTGGTCTTGATGTTGGCGATGGCCGAGGTGATGCCGGCCAGGATGCCGGGGCGATCCTCGACGACGACATAGAGGGCAACAGCGTAGGGTTCGGATTCTTCTCCGCGGGTCCATTCCACTTCGACGATACGCTCGCGGTTCACAAGCAAAGCGGGGACGTTGCTGCACCGGCGCGCGTGCACGGCGACTCCTTTCCCTCGGGTGATGTAGCCGATGATCTCCTCTCCCCGAATGGGATTACAGCACCGCGCGCGGTAGATCACCAGATCTTCGATCCCGCGAACCCGCACGGGCGCCTCGCGCAAGCCGAGCGCTCGCTTGACGCGCTCGGTCACTTCGGTGAGCTTCGACTTGGGCTTCTCCTCCAGCTCAATGAGAGCGTCGGCGGGGACGAATCGGGCCAGGACGCTCCGGGCCGAGACCTTCCCGTAGCCGATAGCCGCCAGCAGATCTTCGGACTTCTGGTAGCCGTGGTCCGGAGCGATCTTCTCCAGTTCGCTGTCGCCGATGAGGTCCTTGATCTTCAGGCGGAGTTTTTCGGCTTCGCGTTCGAGCAGGCGGCGGCCCAGTTCCATCGCCTGCCGATGCTCCTGCTCGCGAAGCCATCGCCGGATCTTCGTCCGAGCCCGGTGCGTCTTGACGAAGCGCAACCAGTCTCGGCTCGGGCGCTGGTTCGGAGAGGTGAGGATCTCGACGACATCGCCCGTCCGGATCTGGTATCGCAGGGAGACGAGTCGGCCGTTCACCTTCGCTCCCGCGCAATGATGGCCGATCTCGGTGTGGATGGCGTAGGCGAAATCAATGGGCGTGGCGCCTTGCGGCAGCTCGATGACTTTCCCCTTGGGCGTGAAGGCGAAGACCTCCGTCGGGGAGAGATCCAGCTTCAGATCTTCGAGGAACTCGCGCGCATCGCGGGCTTCTTGTTGCTCATCGAGCAGGCGGCGGAGCCAGGCGATCATCTTGTCCTCGGCCTGCTCCCCGAGCTTCCCCTCCTTATACTTCCAGTGCGCCGCGATACCCTCCTCGGCCACCCGGTGCATCTCCTCGGTGCGGATCTGAACCTCGAAGGAATGCCCCGTCTCGCTGATGACCGAGGTGTGGAGCGATTGGTACATGTTCTCGCGCGGGGTGGCGATCCAGTCCCGAAAACGCCCCGGGATCGGATTCCATGTCTGGTGGATGATCCCCAGGGCCGCATAGCAATCGCGAACGCTCTGCAGGATCACGCGCACCGCCATGAGATCGTAGATCTGATCCAGCGAGACCTTCTTGCGTCGCATCTTCTGGAAGATGCTGTACAGGCGCTTGACTCGCCCTTCGATCGCGATGACGGGGATGCCTTCGGCCTCCAGGCGGGCGCGTATCTGCGCCTTCAGCTCCTCCAACTGAGCCTCCAGGTGCGGGCGTTTTCGATCCACGGAGTCCTTGAGCCGGCGATAGTCCTCCGGGTAGAGATACTTGAAGGCGAGATCTTCCAGCTCCCCGCGAAGGCGCCCCATGCCCAGACGGTGAGCGATCGGGGCGAAGACGTCCAGCGTCTCCTGCGCGATGCGCTTCTGCTTCTCTCGGGGCAGAGGATCGAGCGTCCGCATGTTATGAAGCCGATCGGCCAGTTTCACCAGGATCACCCGGACGTCATCCACCATCGCCAGGACCATTTTCCGGAGGCTTTCGGCCTGAGCCTCTTCGCGCGAGGCGAAAGCGATCTGCCCGATCTTGGTCACCCCGTTGACGATACGCGCGATCTCCGGGCCGAAGTAGTACTGGAGTTCTTCAAGCGTGACGCCGCAATCTTCGATGACATCGTGAAGCAGACCCGCGCTGACGGTGACGACATCCAGCCGTTGATCGGCCAGAATATTGGCGACTTCCAGGGGGTGCACCAGATAGGGCTCTCCGGTCAGACGGACCTGCCCCCGATGCTCGCGCGCGGAGAAGATGTAGGCGCGGCGCAGCAGTTCCAGATCGGCGCCGGGATGGTACCGTTCGACCTTCTCCAGAATGTCCTCGAACCGGATCACCCGCTTCCGCCTCCTTCGCCGGACAGTCCGCTTCTATTCTATCGGATGCCGGTCTCTTGAGACCAGCCGGGGCTTCGTTCGGGAATAAAAAAGGGGGGCGAATTCACCTCAGGTGAATCCCCCACTTTCAAGCGCGCACAAGAGTCTCGGGAGCCTATGTGGACTTCTGCGCTTGCTGCTGTTTTTGTTGCTCCTCCCGCCGTTTGTTCAACTCGATCGCTCGATCGCGCGCCTGATCGGCCAGGCGCGTCAGCTCGGCCCTCACGCGGGGGTCCTTTTCGACTTTCGCCTGTTCGCGATAGAGGAGATTGATGTACGCCCAGGCATCTCCGTATTCGGGGTTCAGTTCGACGGCTTTATTGAGATATTCCATCCCCTTCTGAACGAGCATCTTGACCTTGGGGACCTCGCTCTCGGGCACGTTCCAGGTGATCGGCTGCGGCGGGCGGTTCACCTGATAGGGTTGCGTGAGCTGGAAGGATTCCTGCCAGTATCCCTGTCCGAGCGTGTAGTAGATCTCGGCCTTGGCTTTGTTGTCCAGGTTGGGAAGATCCAAGCGCTTGAGCGTCCACGCCCGATACTTCTCCAGGTGCTGCTCTCGCTCTTCTTCGGTCTCAGCCATATCGGCGAGGTTCTTGTGAATGACAGCCAGATAGGCGATGGCATCAGCGTTGGAGGGATCTTTCTGATGGATCTCCTCATAGATCCGGAGGGCCTCAAGCGCCAGATTCTTGTCATTTGTGATATTGAACTTGGCGAACAATCCGGCCGCATAGTAGAGCTTCGCCTGCTCCATGGAGGGATAGAGGTCCATCGCCTCCTTGAAGAGGCGAATCGCTTCGTCATAATCGCCGCGGGCATAGGCGACAGCTCCGTTATTGAGCCGGTCCTTCGCCTTGACCATGCGGTAGAAATCGGGTCCCTGAGTGGCTCCGAGTGTGATCAGAATTCCCACGAAGACCAGGATCGCAATGATGAGCCCCTTCTTCCTCACCGTCAGTCCTCCTCTTTCCGCGAGAGTGCGTTCGAGCCGGAGATCACCGCTCCGGCAGATCATCAATCTGCAGCCCGATGGGAGAAGCCCCCGCGTCCTTGACGATGTCAATGACGCGAACGACCTCCCCGTAGAGCGTATTGCGCGGAGCGCGAATGAAGACGGAGCGCTGGTCCGGAGGGCGCGCTGCGATGATCTCCCGGAGCTTCTGCCCGAGCGTCTCCTCGGTCACCGGCTCGACGTTGAGCTTGAGCCCCGACAGCCGGCCCGACGCATCGGCCTCCACGGAGATGACCAGAGCTAAGGGATTACTCACGGCAACATTCTCGGGAGGCTTTTCGGGAATCTTCGATTCGAGCTTGCTCGGCTTCAGGGGTGTGATGGCCATGAAAATGATCAGGAGCACGAGCAGAATATCAATGAGCGGGACGACGTTCATGTCCACCAGAGGCTTGGCCGCCTCCGGACGCTTATATTCCTCCTTCCCCGTCGGCATTGCCATAGTTTCCCCTCACGTGCGAAGTGATACGAGGCCGAGTGCGCTCAGCGATGCCGCAGAGTCCCTCGGCCCGCGATATGGCGTCATTCTCCTTCTTTTTTCGTCCTCTTCCCCGGATCAACGACCAACCCGACGCGATCCACGCCGGCGCTGCGAATGGCGTTGATCACTCCCACGACATTATCGTATCGCACGCGATTATCCGCTTTCACGTAGACGACGCGCTGATCCAGAGGGCGCGCTTCCATGAGGCGCTGAATGCGCGTCTCCAGCTCGCTCTGGCTCACCAGGTCGCGTCCCAGATAGATCGTCCCGTCAATCGGGATCGCGACAACGACCGCGCTCTCCTTGTTGATTTCCGGATCCTCATCGCCGTGAGGAGCCTTGGGTAGAGTCACCGCAATACCCGCTTGCAGGAAGGGAGTGACGACCATCATGATGATGAGCAGCACGAGCATGATATCGGCCATCGGGATGACGTTGATCTCGGCCATGACCCCTTTTCGCTCGCCGACCTGCATTCCCATAGGGGTTCAGCTCCTTTGCTTCAAGAAGGGCATCAGCGCAACGTCCACCAACTCGGACGAGGAGTTCTCCATCTCCACGATGAAGGACTCCATGCGGTTGGTGAAGTAGTTGAACATCCACACGGCTGGAATGGCCACGAAGAGTCCGAAGGCCGTGTTCACCAGCGCTTCCGAAATGCCTCCGGCGACGGCGGCGATTCCGGCGGTTTCGGCCTGCTTGAGTCCCTGGAAGGCGTTCACGATCCCGATGACCGTGCCGAACAGCCCGACAAAAGGCGCCGTCGAGCCGATAGTCGCCAGTTGCGAGAGTCCGCGCTTGAATTCGGCCGTCTTAATGGCGATCGCGCGCTGCAGCGCGCGCCGGGTGGCTTCGACGATCTCGCCCGGGATATCGGTCGAGAGCTGATGCGAACGGAACTCTTGCAGGCCGGCGTTGACGACCATCGCCAGGTGGCTCTTCTTGTACTTGCTCGAGAGCGTGATCGCATCATCCAGACGGCCCTCGCGCAGAGCCGCGGCGACTTTCGGAGCGAACTCGCGCGATTGCTTCTTGGCTGCCGAATAGGTGAGCAGCCGCTCGATCATCACCGCGATCGAATACATGGACATCAGGGACAAGATGATGATCACCACCAGTCCCACGGTCCCCAGGCGCTGGAGCATCGCCCAGAGGGTGAACTCCACAGCTCCCGCGCCCTCTTGCAACAGCACGCCGAAGCCCTGTTGTAGCAACACACCGTAGCTCATACGTCTTTTCCCTCCCGTTAGAGTTTAAAGTTGAAGACGAGAATCCCCGTCACTTTGATGGGTTCTCCGCTAAGCAGTGTCGGTCGAAACTTCCACTGCCAGGCCGCCTCCAGAGCCGCCTGCCGCAGAAGCGGGTGTCCTTCGATCACCTGAGCCGAGATGACGTTTCCCTCCTCGTCAATGACAACTTCCACTTGCACAGTCCCCTGAACGCGAGCGGCCCGCGCAATGGCCGGATAGACCGGAGTGACTCTCCGGATCGCACTCCCCTGCAGGACGCCCTGCGAGACACGTCGCGGCGCTTCTTCCTTCTTCGGAGGAGGTGGCGGGGGCGGAGGAGCTTCGACCGGTCCTACGCTGCCCAGAACGCCTCCCATCACGCCTCCGATAACGCCTCCGGGGACGCCACCGGGAACCCCGCCCGGAACTCCTCCCATCGCACTTGCCGAGACGGCAACAACGGGAAGATTAGCCGGAGGCAGTTCCTTGGGGATTTCTTTGGGGGCGATGAACTCCGTCGGCACGACGACGACTTTGGTCGCCGCCGGAACGGCGGCGCTCGGCGGAGGAGGTGGCGGGGGAGGCGGGGGCGGAGGCGGCGCCACAAGAGCCGCCGAAATGAACTGTTCTTTCAGCTCCGGGTTCACGAGCATGATGCTCGCGACAATAGAGGTCACCACGACGAACGAGTAGACGACCATCGTCGCGAGGAAAAACCATTTGGTCTGCGACTGTTGCTTCTGCGTCGTCGACTCAATCAAAGACCATTCGAACATAGGCCCCCCCATGTTTGTGATGCCGATGGGTCAAGGGACACACTCTCTCCCTCGGGAACATCTTCCACAGGCCAGCAACCGGCAGTAAGTATACCGCCTCTTCCCCAGGCCGTCAAGATCCCGCGTCTTGTTGCCGATCCGATGTTTTTCACGACCACGTACCTCAGCGAGGGGCTGTTGCGCGGCGTTCCCTTCGAGCCACGGTCTCCGGCGTTCGCGCTCGGACGGCCGGTCGCCGCGCCCGACGTTCCGCTTGCCATCTCTGCCACCAGACCATGATCGGGCTGGCAATGGCGATCGAAGAATACGTCCCCACGATGATCCCCACAAGCAGGGCGAGCGAAAACCCGCTGAGCACTTCGCCCCCGAAAAGGTAGAGTGCCAGCACAGCCAGCAGAGTCAATCCCGAGGTGAGAATCGTGCGCGAGAGCGTCTGGTTGATACTCTCGTTGACGATTTTCGTCAGATCCTCTCGCCGCCGCAGCCTCAGATTCTCGCGAATGCGGTCGAAGATGACGATCGTATCGTTGACCGAGTATCCGACCAGTGTCAGAAGGGCGGCCACGACGTTGAGCGAGATCTCTTTCTGCACAAGCGAGAAGATGCCGAGCGTGATGAGTACATCATGGAAGACGGCGATGACGGCGGCCACCCCGTAGATCCACTCGAAGCGGAAAGCGATGTACAGGAGCATGCCCGCCAGGGAAGCGAGCGTGACCGAGATGGCGCGCTGCCGAAGTTCCTCTCCGATCTGCGAGCCGACGATCTCCACACTGATCACCGCCGCATGGCCCGTGAAGAAGCGCTGCGGCATCCACTGAAGTAAAGCCTCTGGCACGTTCGGAACAGCCCGCAGAGCTGCCATATCGGGAAAGAGGCCCCCCTGATCTCGATCCCGATACTGCAGGATCGCCTGGGCATATCGAGTATATTCGAGTTCGGCCGTCGCGCGCCCGGAGGTCGGGATCAGACGCAAAGGGTCAGCTTCCAGAAGAAGCTCCTGCAACCGATCTTGGCTGATCGTGTTCAGATCCGCTTTGGTCGCCGCTTCCGAAGGCGGATTGAACGTATTCAACGCGGCCAGGATCGCCCGCTTCTCGCGGTCCAGCTCGCTTTCCTCGGGCGCTTTCATCCCGGGCTTCGCCTCTTGCTGCGGCAGGCGAATGAGGACCTCGTTCTTGATCCCGCTGATCGGATCACTGATCGGCTGAATGATAATCTTCCCCGGATCAATCCCTTGCTGGCCCAGCGCTGCACGCAGACGCTCTTCCGGCGGAGGTGTCCCTTTGAACTTCACATTCACCAGGGTCCCGCCGGCGAAGTCAATGCCCAGTCGGAAGCCCCGGGTGAAGGCCGAGACGCCCCCCAGCAGAAGCAGGACGAGCGAGATGAGGATGAAGGCCCTTTTGAGGCCCATCCAATCCACGTTGGGATTTTTGATCAGCTCGCGCATGACCGCTCAGATGCTCAACGTCACGGGCCGGCTGCCCTGGCGTTCCAGGACCCATTCGAAGATCGCTCGCGACACGAAGATCGCCGTGAAGAAGTTGGCGATCAGACCGGCCGTGAGCGTGACGGCAAATCCTCGGATCGGTCCCGTCCCGAAGACGAACAGAAAGAGCGCCGCGATGATCGTCGTGAGGTTCGTATCGAAAATCGTCGTGAAAGCTCGCTCGAAGCCCAGGGCGACAGCCGAGGCCGGGACTTTCCCATTGCGCAACTCCTCGCGGATGCGTTCGAAGATGAGCACGTTCGCATCCACAGCCATTCCGATGGTCAGGGCGACGCCCGCGATCCCCGGCAGCGTCAGCACAGCGCCCACAATGCGCATCGCCGCCAAAAGCAGAACGAGGTTCAGGACGAGCCCGATGACCGCATTCACGCCCGAGAGTTGGTAGTAAAAGAGCATGAAGATGACAATGGCGGACAGCCCGGCCAGAGAGGCCGCGAATCCTTGACGGATGGAGTCGGCTCCCAGACTAGGTCCAACCGTGCGCTCCTCCAAATAGGTGACGCGGGCCGGCAGGGCTCCCGAACGGAGCGTCAGGGCGAGGTCTTCGGCCTCCTCTTTCGTGAAGTCTCCTTCGATGCGCCCCTCGTCGCGGATGGCATCGCGGATGGTCGGCGCGCTTTTGATCTCATTGTTGAGGATAATGGCCAGATTCTTCCCGATGTTGGCGCTTGTCGCCGTGTAGAACCGCTCGGCTCCTGAAGGACGGAGCGAGAAAAGGATCTCGTAGACGGTGCCACCGGTTTGAGAGGGAACGGCCTGGGCATTGCGGAGGTCATCGCCGGTGATCACGGGCGTCTTCTCGACGACATAGTACTGCACGGGAGGAGCGCCCGGGGTGCGACGCCGTTCGCGGGCCGGCAAGATCTCCTTATCCGGAGGCACAGTGCCTCCGAGCGACTGACGGGCCTCCTCTTCGCTCGGATGAGGACCGCTGTGGACCAGTTTCAACTCCAGGCGGGATTCCGCGCGGATGAGATTTTTCACCCGTTCGGGATCGTCCACGCCCGGCAGTTGCAACAGAATCTGATAGCTTGTCGGGGGACCGTGCCGCGCGATCGTCGGTTCGGCGACGCCGAAGGCATTGATGCGCTGTTCGATGATGCGCATGGCCTGTTCGGTCGCGCGTTCTCGGATGTCGCGCTCTTCCTCGCCCTTCATCTCGAAGATGAGGCGCTTGCCTTCGTTACGGGCCGTCCATCCGGGGCCAAAATCCAGGGTGATGCGGGCCTTGGCGTCCTCGATCTGGGCGCTGTCTTCCAGCTCGACCTCGATCCGTCCCAGCGCCGGAGAGGTGAGATTCTGGAACTTGATGCCCGCTTGCTGGAGGATCGAGCGGGCCTTCTCCAGATTGCCGGCCGTGACCGAGCGGAGGGCATCATCGGTTTGAACCTGAAGGATGAGATGGCTCCCTCCCCGGAGATCCAGACCGAGCTTGATGTTCTCGGACAGATTCTTCTTCAGGCGGCTCAGGGTGAAGTTTGCCGCGATCGCCTTCGGAGTGATCTTGCCGGAGGCATCGCGGAGGGAGAAGGGGCCAAAGAGAAGGTAGAGACTGATCAGCGTGACGCCCCCAATCAGAAGAAAGCGATTACGCACGCGCCGACTCATGCTCTCCGGCGAAGCCCCTTATGGTGTCGGAGGGATCATTTCGCCGTCGCCCTCTCGCTCTCTTCCGGGCGCGGCTGCTGCAGACCGATGACCGCGTTGCGGGCGATCTCCAGGCGCGATTGATCGGAGCGAACGACCAACGTATCCTCGCGCAGGCTGATGATGGTCCCGTAGATGCCTCCGGTCGTCACGATCTTATCCCCGACTTTGAGATTCGCGATCAGTTCCTGGAGTTTCTTCCGGCGCCGGCGTTCCGGGAGGATGATGAGCACGTAGAAGATGAGAAAGATCGCCAGCAAGGGAACCAACGAGAGGAAAGCGTTTCCGGCCTGCAAAAGGACTCCCGTGTTCATAATCGGCGCGCCCGCGAATTCGCGGCCCTTCGATGACCCCTCCCTGATCGGATTCGGTCAACTTGCAGAGTGTCCCTCGTCGTACCGGCGCAAGAAATCCTGCGCGAACTCTGCGAAGTTGCCAAGGGCGATAGCTTGCCTGATTTTCCGCATCGTGTCAAGGTAGAAATGCACATTGTGATAGGTGCAGAGGATGGCGGCCAGGATCTCGCCGCTTCCGTAGAGGTGGCGAATATAGGCGCGAGCGTATCGGCGACAGACGCGGCAGCGGCAGTCTTCGTCCAGGGGGCGAGGATCGCGGGCGTAGGCGGCGTTTTTGATATTGAGCGGGCCGCGCGAGGTGAAGACCTGGCCATTTCGAGCGTTTCGTGTGGGGAGCACGCAGTCGAACATATCCACGCCCTGGCGCACGCTCTGGATGAGGTCGGCGGGCGTGCCCATGCCCATGAGGTATCGGGGGCGTTCCCGCGGCAGCAGCTCGGCCAGATAAGCCACCATCTCGAAAGTGGCCGACTTCTCCTCGCCGACGCTCAGGCCGCCAAGGGCATAGCCATCGAATCCGATCTCCAGAAGCTCCTGCAGGCTGCGTCGGCGCAGGTCGGCGTAGAGGCCTCCCTGAACGATCCCAAAGAGCGCGGCCGGCATCCCCGGGCCCTGCTCGCGCATCTGCTCGAAACGCGTCTTGCTGCGGCGTGCCCAAGCCGTGGTCAAGCGGACGGCGCGTTCGACCTCCGCGCGCTCGGCCGGATGCGGCAGGCATTCATCGAGGACCATGAGGATGTCCGAACCGAGCGCCATCTGAATCTCAATCGCGCGTTCGGGGGTCAGCAGATGCTCCGATCCATCCAGATGCGAGCGGAAGTAGACGCCCTCTTCCCGAACCGTTCGCAGGGGCGCCAGGCTCATGATCTGGTATCCCCCACTGTCGGTGAGGATCGCGCGCTCCCAGGCCATGAAGCGATGCAGGCCGCCCAGTTCGCGGATCACCTGCTCGCCGGGGCGGAGGAAAAGGTGATAGGTGTTGGCCAGAAGGATCTGCGCGCCCATTTCCTCGAGCATCTCCTGGGTGAGAGCCTTCACCGTCGCCTGCGTCCCGACGGGCATGAAGACGGGCGTCTCCACCACCCCATGCGCCGTGCGCAAGATCCCGGCGCGCGCCCGCGTCCTCTTGTCTTCGGCGATGACGTGGAAGGTCACCGGCTCCATCGCGGTCGGCTGCCGCCTGGGGGGAGTGGGTTCAGGCGAAGAGGCGTCGGATCTGATAGGTCGTTGTGCGCTCGGCCGGAATGCGTCCCAGCTCGCGAATGCGCGCCTGGAACTCCTCGGGCGCCAGGTATTGTCCGGCCGTTGCTCCCGCGAGCCGCGAGATGTTCTCTTCCATGAGCGTGCCCCCGTAGTCGTTGGCTCCGGCTTGAAGGCACTGCTGAGAGAGCGCGCGCCCCAGCTTCACCCAGGAGACCTGAATGTTCTCGATCCATCCGCGCAGAAGCAATCGCGCCAGGGCGTGGACCTTCAGATGTTCCTCCACGGTCGGTCCCGGACGCGCCTTCCCGATCCGGTAAAGGACCGTGTTCGGATGGACAAACCCCAGCGGGACGAACTCGGTGAATCCGCCCGTGCGCTTCTGAATCTCCCGCAGAAGAAGCAGATGCCGCACCCAGTGCTCCGGCGTCTCGACGTGCCCGTACATCATCGTGGAGGTCGAGCGAATGCCCAGCTCGTGGGCCGTCGTGATGACTTCGACCCATTGCGCCGTGGTGAGCTTCTGCCGGGAGATCTTCCAGCGCACGGTGTCATCCAGGATTTCGGCCGCTGTCCCCGGCAGGGTGTCCAGGCCATTTTCCTTGAGCATGAGCAGGTAGTCCCGAAGCGCCATTCCCGTCCGCTCGACGCCGTAGACGATCTCCATGGGGGAGAACGCATGAATATGAATTTCGGGGACGCGCGCTTTGATCGCCCGCAGGAGATCGCGGTAGAAGAAGCCGTCCAGGTTCGGAGGCAGTCCTCCCTGCACGCAGACTTCGGTCGCGCCGCGCTGCCAGGCTTCGGCGGCTTTCTCGGCGACCTGTTCGAGCGTCAGGAAGTAAGCGTCTCGCTCCCTGGGCGTTCGGCTGAAGGCGCAGAAGCTGCATCCGACAAAGCAGATATTCGTGAAGTTGATGTTGCGGTTGACGACGTAGGTGACGATGTCTCCCACGGTCTCCCGCCGCACCTGATCGGCGACGGCGACAAGGGCCTCGAGCTGCTCCCCTTGTGCGTGGGCCAGTCGGAGGCCTTCCTCCAGGGTGAGTTCGCGGCCGGCCCAGGCCTTCTCCAGAAGGCGCGCAAAATCCGGGTCCAGTCGCGCCAGGAGGCGCTCCACAGGCTCGCGCTCGATCAGGCACGTCTCTTCCGGCCTCACTTCTTCTCTCGTTGCGGATCTCATTGTGGATACCCCTCTGGCGTCACGCGCTCCCACAGGCGCGCCGCGAGCGCCGGAGCCAGGAAGCCCGGCTTCCGAACGAATTCCGGGTAGATGGCCAGTCGCTCTCTCAGCTCGAACCCACGGGCGCGCATCTGCTCGCGCAGCCACTCGATCTGCGGCCACGGATGTTCGGGGTTGATATAATCGCGCGTGAGGGGGGAAATCCCTCCCCAGTCGTTGATTCCGGCCCGAAGCAGAATATCCAGCGCTTCGCCGGCTCGGGATGAAGACGCCTCCCGCTGCGAAGGAGCATCCAGGATGAGATTAGGCGGAGCCTGAATGTTCATCGCCCCTCCAAAGAGAAGTCGCGCGACGGCCACCGTGCGGGCCAGGTCTTCCAGCGTCGGCTCCGGGTGCGCGCGCATGGGAATCGTGGGCTTGACCCGAAAGTTCTGGATGAGGATCTCCTGGATATGCCCGTACGTCTCATGCAGCTCGCGCAGTACCAGGAGCGAATCCACGCGTTCCGAGAGGGTCTCCCCAATGCCGATGAGCACGCCTGTTGTGAACGGGATGCGCAGGCGTCCGGCCTCGGCGATCGTGCGCAGGCGCACGCGCGGATGCTTATCCGGAGCGCGGAAGTGCGGACCCCCCGGACGCAGAAGACGCGCACTGACGTTCTCCAGCATCAGGCCCATGCTCACGCTCACCTCTTTGAGCGCGCGCATCTGGTCGGCGGTCATCACGCCCGGGTTGAGATGCGGCAGCAACGTCGTCTCCTGCAGGACGCGCGCGCACGCCGCGTGCAGATACTCGAGCGTCGTCGCGTAGCCCCACTGCGCGAGCGTCCGGCGCATTTCTGGGAAGGCGCGCTCCGGTTGATCGCCCAGACTGAAGAGGGCCTCCTGACATCCCAGGCGCTCGCCGGCGCGCGCGACGGCCAGGACTTCTTCGAGCGTCATGGTTTTGGCCTCGGGATCTCCGGGATCCTTCCGAAAGGTGCAGTAGGCGCAGCGGTCGCGGCAGAGATTCGTGAGCGGGAGGAAGACCTTTTTGGAGAAGGTCACCGTGCGCCCCTTGTGGCGATCACGCACGCTGGCAGCGGCGTCCAGAAGCGCCCACCACTCTTCCCCCTCGGCCTGAAGGAGAAGGAGCGCGTCCTCGCGATCCAATCGCTGGCCGGCGCGCGCTCTCTTCAGGGCAGAGGAGAAGGCCCGGTACGAGAAGTCCTGGCGTCTCGATCTCTCCTGAACGACCTCGTGCATCTGGCCCCGCCCGTCCTCACGGATGTCAACCTTATCGCATTTCGGGGATTGGGGCAATGTCTGGGCGCGAGCCCTTTCCGCCGCTGGAGTTCCTCGCCCAGCGTCAGGTCCCCCGAGATCGTCTCACCATGTGACACGCACCACGCGGTTGACGGGAACGAGAACATAGCCGCGCTCTCGGGCGAAGCGCACGACTTCGCGCAACAGCTCGACGTCGCGTCGGCAGTAGGCGATGACTTTCTCGGTCTGCCCGGCGCGCCACCAGCGCACGGCGTCCTCGCCGCGGCCGCTTTTGCTCTGTCCGAGCGTCGCGCGCACGAGCGCATCGAAGGGCATCCGATGCCCGAGTCTTCGCGTGAGGTCCGAATGAATATCGAGCGACTTGAAGTAGAGCTTTTCGACCGGCCCGTATCCGCTGAGCACGGAGAAGTCGAAGCGCTCGCCATTGAACGTGATGATCCGATCGAAGCTCTCCAGTTCGGCGATCAGGCGGGGGGCATCCGGCTCGAACCAGACGCGAAAGCCGTGCTCCTCATCCCAGGTGACAGCGACAGCCAGTCCGAAAGCGCGGATGTTCGTCCATCCGCCCGGCACCTCGTGCGCCAGCTTCTGCGTCTCTACATCGAGATAGATCTCGCGGGGCATGGCTCCTTCTGTGAAGTCGCCTCTGGAAGGGCCGAAGCGATGGCCTTCCGGACATCGGCAATCAGAGCCCCCACGCGCTTCGGGCCATAAGAGGCGACTGAGATCGGCTCGTGAACGATGAGGCGTACGCTTTGGGGTCGGCAGCGCAGCGATCCTTTGGGCATCGCTTCGTATGTGCCATGTATCGTCACGGGAACGATCGGCACGCCCGCTTCCAGAGCCAGAAAGAAGACCCCTTTCCGGAAGGGGAGCAGCGTCCCGTCCGGAGTGCGCGTGCCTTCGGGATAGGCCAGAAGGCTCACGCCACGGCGAAGCTTCTCGGCCGCCCGATGCAAACTCTGGATCGCGCGCTCTCGGCTTGACCGATCAATGGGCACGCAGTCGGTCCAGTGAAGGCCCGGAGTGAGAAGGGGCCATCGAAACAGCTCCTTCTTGGCCAGAAAGCCGAGGTCGCGCCGCAGTTCCACCAGTTGAATGAGCGGATCAAGTAGGCTCTGATGGTTCGAGAGGAAAAGATACGTCCTCTGCGGATCGAGTCTCTGCAGGCCCGTGACCTCACAGCGCACCCCTCCGATTCGAAGGCCGATTCGAATGAACCAGCGCGCCGGCTCATACAGCAGGCGCTTGCGACGCCACAGCGCAAAGAGGAGGAAGAGAAAGGGAGCGACTAGGACCAGACCCAGTCCCCAGAAAGCGAACATCATCCAGCCTCTCACCCGGTCGCTCATCCCCTCCTCCGCTTGAAACACGTCCAGGATATGATAAACTCTCCCCCTTCGCGCGACAACGGAGAGAGAGAACTTCGCCTGGGGAGGGGGCAAGATGAGACGCGCTGTGATGTGGCTCATCGTCGTAGGATTTCTCTGCGAAGCGGCCATCGGAGCGGTCCTGCAGGTCATCCCTTCGCCCGCCTCGGTTCTCGGGTTTCAACCGGGCGAGGATCGGCGTCTGGCCGATTGGTCGCAGATCACCGAGTATTTCCGGCGCCTGGATGAAGCCTCGCCGCGCGTGCGCGTTCTGGAGATTGGGCGCTCGACGCAAAATCGGCCGATTCTGATGGCCGTGATCACTTCCGAGGAGAACATGGTGCGCCTGGATCGGTATCGAGAGATCACGCGCCGTCTGGCCGATCCGCGCACCGTGGCCGATGAGGCGGAAGCCGAGCGTCTTATCGCCGAAGGGCGAGTGATCGTCGCCATCACCTGTTCGATCCATTCGACGGAGATCGTTGGTTCGCAGATGGCTCTGGAGCTGGCTTATCGTCTGGCGTCGGGGACCGATCCGGAGACGCGCGAGATCCTCGAGCGCGTGATCCTGCTTTTGTTCCCAAGCCCCAATCCCGACGGCATAGATATTGTCGCGTCCTGGTATCGGCGCACGCTCGGCACACCCTATGAGGGGACATCGCCGCCGGAACTGTATCATCCCTACACCGGCCATGATAACAATCGCGACTGGTTCATGCTCACGCAGGTGGAGACGCAGGTGATCACGCGCGCGCTCTATCGGGAGTGGCTGCCGCAGATCCTCTACGATGTCCATCAGATGGGGTCCAACGGCGCGCGGATGTTCGTGCCTCCGTTCTACGATCCGCCCAACCCGAATATTGATCCGATCCTGCTGCGGGCCGTGGGCGTGATCGGGCATCACATGGCGTGGGATCTCGCGGCGGCGGGATTTCGGGGCGTCGTGACCAATGCGCAGTACGACACCTGGTGGGCCGGAGGGCTGCGCACGATGCCTTACTACCATAACGTCGTGGGGATTTTGACCGAAGCCGCAAGCGCGCGCCTGATGACGCCGATCGCGCTCACGCGCGAGCAGCTCAGGGGAGCGACGCGCGGGCTCGCGAATCCGCTGGAGCGCGCGACGAACTTTCCGGATCCGTGGCCCGGTGGAGTCTGGCGCCCGATGGACATCTTGCAGATGGAGTTGGTCGCGGCGCGGTCCCTGCTGCGTCTGGCCGCGCGATATCGGGAGACGTTTTTGCGGAATTTCTATGAGCTGGGGAAGCGGGCTCTGGAACGCGGGCGGACCGAGGAGCCGTTCGCCTATGTGATCCCATCGGATCAGTGGGATCCTCCGACGGCCGCGCATCTGGTGAACGTTCTCATGGCGCAAGGGGTCGAGGTGCATCGCGCCCGGGAGCGCTTCACGGTTGAAGGGACGGAATATCCGGCGGGCAGTTACGTCATTCTGCTGGAGCAGCCCCGGCGCGCTCTGGCCAAGACGCTGCTGGAAATTCAGCGCTATCCGGAGAGGCGCCTCTATCCTGGTGGACCTCCCGAACGCCCCTACGATGTCGCCGGATGGACGCTCCCTTTGCAAATGGGCGTGCGCGTGGTGGAAGTCGCGCGTCCCTTCAGGGCGCCGCTTGAGCGCCTCGTGGAGCCTGTCGCCCCTGTTGGTCACGTGCGGGACATCTCGGAAGGAAGGGGAGCGTCTGAGGTTGTGTGGCTTCTGGATACCCGGGCGAATCGCGCGTTCTCCGCAGTGAACGAGATCCTGGCCTCGGGCCTCTTTCGCGTCGAGCGCCTCCGGCGCGAAGTGACTCTGCAGGGGCGTACCTATCCGGCCGGGAGCTTCGTTCTGAGTGCGGCCGAGGGAGGACGCCAATCCCGCGCCGAGCTGCAGCGCACTCTACAGGAGATCGCCCGCCGTCATGGCGTAGATTTTCAGGCGACCCGCGAGCGCCTTCCCGAATCCGCGCCTCTGGCACGACGGCGCATCGGGCTCTATCGAAGCTGGGTGCCTTCAATGGATGAGGGGTGGACGCGCTGGGTCCTCGAACAGTTCGGATTCCCCTACAGGACGCTTCGCGATGCGGACATTCGCGCGGGCGATCTCCGCGCGCGTCTGGATGTCCTGATCCTGCCAAGCGACTCTCCCCGCGAGATTCGCGAAGGCCACCGTCCCGGCTCCTATCCTCCCGAGTACACGGGAGGCCTTGGGAGGGAAGGCGTGGAGAATCTGAAGGCCTTCGTTCAGGCCGGAGGAACGCTGCTCGCACTGGGCGAATCCTCCGATCTCGTTCTGGAGGAGTTCGGACTCCCTGTGCGTAATGTCCTTCGAGGGGTTCCTCCGAGCGAGTATTTCTGTCCGGGGTCCATCCTGCGCGTCCGGATGAATCCGGAGCATCCGCTCGCCTATGGGATGCCGGCGGAAGCCGACGTCTACATGGTGGGGGGACTGGCTTTCGAACTCACGGCGGAAGGCGATCGCGCGGAGGCACCGGAAGTCGTCGCGCGCTATGCCGACGATCCCTTGCGGAGCGGATATCTCCTCGGGCGAGAGAAGATCGCGGGCCGGGTCGCTCTGCTCGACATACCGTATGGGCAAGGGCGAGTGATCCTGGTCGGCTTCCGCGCGCAGCATCGCGGACAGAGCTGGGGGACATTCAAGGTGCTCTTCAACGCCCTCTTTCGGTGAGCGAGAGCGTTGCTCAAACGGCCCCGCGCTCACTGGCGAAGTGTCGGATAGCGGATGCCGAGCTGTTCGAGATAGGTCTCGTACTTGTCCGGATTAAAGCGAAACCGCTCCAGGTGCGGGCGGAATCGCTCCATCTTCTCTCGGTTGAGATGAATCGGAGGCGGCGTGCCCTCCGGGATGAGTGAGACCCAGGATTGATTCCGCGTCTGCTCGCGAAAGTAAGCCCAAGCGGCCTGCACGAGCTCAGGTTGGGTGAGGAAGTCCAGGGCTGTGAGCGCGATCGCTTTGGCTCCGGCTGTCGCTCCCTTGTGAGCGATCGGCGTGGCCATGCTCACGGCATTCGCCCAGTGATGGCCCGGAAGGCCCGGGATATTTCCGGGGAAGCGCAAGTAGACCGTGGGGACGTTCCAGGAGATCTCGCCGATGTCATCCGATCCGGCGCTTATGGCCTCGCGCTCGCCCTGGAGCCGACCGACCTCCGTCCGCAGGCCGATCGGTTCGGCTCCGACTTCCTTCTGCAAGGCCCTGGCCAGGGCCTGATCGGCTTCGCTCCATTGGGGCATCCCGACGCGCTCGATGTTCTTCTGCAGCACCTCGGCGACGACCTTGTTGAAATGCGTGGGCCAGGTCGCCGCCAGGATCCGTTCGGTGACTTCGGTATCGGTCATCAGAGCGGCTGCCTTGGCGATCTTCTGACCCAGTTCGTGCAGCGCCTTGATGCGCGCGTAGTCAGTCTCGCGGAAGTAGTACCACACGGTCGCGCGATCCGGAACGACGTTGGGCTGATCCCCTCCTTCGACGATGATGTAGTGCGAGCGATGCTGCGGGCGCAAGTGCTCGCGCCGGAAGTTCCAGGCGACGTTCATCAGCTCGACGGCATCCAGCGCGCTGCGTCCCCGCCAGGGCGCTCCGGCGCTGTGCGCCGCTTCTCCGCGGAAAGTGAATTGCGTCGAGACCAGGCCCGTGTTCGTCACGCCATAGGCCGTGCTGAACCCATCGCTGATGTGCGCGCCCAGCACAATGTCCACGTCCTTGAAAAGGCCCGCGCGCACGAAGTAGTTCTTGCTCCCGAGCAGCTCCTCGGCGACTCCGGGATAGAGCGTGAGTGTCCCCGCAAGCCGATGCTCTTGCATGAGCTTTTTGAGCGCCAAAGCCGCCGTGACGATCACCGCCTGTCCTGCGTTATGCCCTTCCCCATGTCCGGGCGCTCCCTCGACGATCGGATCGTGATAGGCAACGCCCGGCTTCTGCGAAGCGCCGGGAATGGCGTCAATATCGGCGATGAAACCGATCACGGGTCGGCCTTGACCCCAGCTCGCCACCCACGCCGTGGGGATCCCGGCGACACCCCGCTCGACACGGAACCCTTCTTTCTCCAGAATCCCTGTCACGTAGCGCGATGTCTCGAACTCCTGAAAGCCCAATTCGGCGAAGCTGAAAATCATGTCCACCATGACCTGAGTGAATTTTCTCATCCCTTCGATCGTCGTAAGCACCTGTTGCCGATAGGCTTCAATCTGCGCGGAAGAGAGCGCCGCGCGCTCGCGGGCTCGCAAGTCACCGGACCCCGGCCAGAAGCTCACCAGGCCCAGCAGAAGGACGATCAGGATGCGTTTCACCATATTCCTCCTCCTCCTCCTCCGATGTCGTCGTGACGGCGGGATTGTAGGGGAGAGAGAGGTGCCTCTGTCAAGACCTGTGCCTTGCGCCGCAAGGCGAAGCTCGCGGAAAATATGTCGAAGTGATTTTCTTCGGTGAGGAGGGATACGGAGATGACGGACAAACGCCGCACGGCCTTCGGTCTCGGGGTGTTAGGGATCGTGGTCTTCAACCTTTTTCCCATCTGCGTCCTCGGGGCGCAGGATCTCTCGCAAACGGCGGGGCGGGTGAAGCCGCTCAAGGTCAAGCGCGTGGGCGTGGACGTGGAGAATCTGTGGTATCTGTCGCTGCATGATGCCATTTTGAAGGCGCTGGAGAACAACAATGAGATTCAAGTGCAGCGCGTGGGGGTTCAGATGAGCGAGTTCGCTCTTCGTGCCGCCCAAGGGGCGTATGATCCCCTGATCGCGATCGGAGCCCCCCCTCCGGCGGCTGCGCTGGCAGCCACGGGTTTCGCCGGAGGGGCATCCGCGCAGGGCCTCGGATTCGAATCCCGTTCGGTGCCCGCCGCCTCGCGGCTTCAGGCCGGACGCGATGCCAACGCGCAGCGGAGCCGCACGCTCACGTACAATTTCGGCATGAACCAGATGCTCCCCACCGGAGGGAGCTGGCAGCTCACCTTCTCCAATCAGCGCACGACGACCAACTCGATCTTCGCCACGCTGAATCCGCAATTTTTCACGACACTGGCTGTGGATTTCACGCAGCCTCTCTGGCGCAACTTCCGGTGGAATCCGGCGCAGCAGCAGATCCGAATCGCTAAGAAGGCGCTGGATCTCTCCGACAGCCAGTTCCGCCAGCGCGTCATCGAGATCATCGCGCAGGTGCAGAAGGCCTATTACGACCTCATCTTCGCCATTCGACAGGTCGAGATCCTGCAAGAAGCCGTCGAGCTGGCCCGACGGCAGCATGAGGAGAACCAGCAGCGCGTGGAGGCGGGAACGCTTCCCCCGATCGAGTTGCATCAATCTCTGGCGGAGATCGAACGGCGGAATCAGGAGCTGATTGCGGCCATCGCCCAGGTCACCCTGGCCGAGAATGCGCTGAAGGGGCTGATCCTGCCTCGTCTGGACGATCCGCTCTGGAGGGCCAATATCGTGCCGACGGAGGACATCGAATACGTGCCTCCGACTCTGGATGAGGAGAGCGCCCTGCGCTTGGCCCTTCTGAATCGTCCGGAGTTGAAGCAGTTGCAGCTTCAGAAGGAGCAGACCGATGTCAACATCCGGTACTTCGCGAATCAAACGCGGCCGGCGATTAATCTGCTCGTGCGCTATGCCTCTTTCGGTCTGGCGGGGACGCAAGCTCCTCCCCCGCCGGAATTCCCCTTTCTCGCCGGAGGCGTGGCTGCGCAATTCTTAGGAGGGGCAGGCCAGGCCGTCACCAACGCCTTGCGCCAGCGCTTTCGCGATGTGGCCATCGGGGTGAGCGTGAGCTTCCCCTTGCGGAACCGCGTGGCCGAGGCGCAACTGGGGCAGGCTCGGGCACAGGCACGCGCGCTGGAGTATCAGGAGCAGCAGCTTCGGCAGCGGATCGCCATCGAGGTCCGAAATGCGCTGCAGAACGTCGAGGCGGCGCGTCAGAGCATCGAAGCCGCGCGCGCCGCACGCATCGCCCGGGAGAAGCAGCTCGAGGGGGAACAGGAGCGGTTCGCCGCCGGAATGTCCACGAACTTCCTCGTCCTGCAATATCAGAATCAGCTCTCGCAGGCGCGCGGAGCCGAGCTGCAGGCTCTGATCGCCTATAACAAGGCGATCGCCGAGCTGCAACGCGTCCTGGGGACGACACTGGATGTCTACAACATCCGCCTCTCCACCGAGTCTCGCTGAGGGGAGGCAAACTCACGGACGAAGCAGGAGCTTGCCCACCGAGCGCCGTTCGACTAAGAGGCGATGGGCCTGAGCGGCCTCCTCGAGCGCCAGCACGCGCTCAATATGCAGCGTCACTCGCCCCTGTTGAATCCACTGGAAGAGATCGCGGGCGCGCTCAAGGAGTTCCGCGCGCGTCTGCGCGTAGTGCATCAGATGCGGGCGCGTGAGAAAAAGCGATCCCTTTGTCGAGAGAAGCAGCGGATCCAGAGGCGGGACGGGGCCGCTGGATTGCCCGAAGAGCACCATGTAGCCGCGCGGCTTCAGGCAATTCAAACTCTTCTCGAACGTCGCCTGGCCGACGGAATCGTAGACAACATCAACGCCCCGGCCGTCGGTCAGGCGTTTCACTTCGGCCTCGAAGTCGCTTTGCGTATAGAGGATGACCTCATCGGCGCCGGCTTCGCGGGCGCGCCGGGCTTTCTCTTCGGTTGAGACCGTACCGATGACGCGCGCGCCTCGGAGCTTGGCCATCTGGACGATCAGCCGTCCCGTTCCCCCGGCCGCCGCGTGGACCAGTACCGTGTCGCCCGGTCCGAGCGCGCGCGTGCTGTGCGTGAGATAATGAGCCGTCAGCCCCTGAACCATCGCCGCCGCCGCCGTGAGACTGTCCATCCCTTCGGGAAGGGGGACGAGCTTCCAGGCCGGAACGACCGCATATTCAGCATACGCGCCGAGCGAAAGGGCATAGGCGACGCGATCCCCCACGCGCACCTCCGTGACGTCAGGACCGACGGCCTCCACAATGCCGGCGCCCTCGATTCCCGGCGTGAACGGGCGCGGATTCGGATAGAGGCCCGTGCGATGGTAAATGTCAATGAAGTTGACGCCGATGGCTTGGAGCCTGACGCGCGCCTCCCCCGGACCGGGCTCCGGGAGGGGAACTTCCTCCGGGCGCAGGACCTCAGGCCCACCGTACTCATGTACGCGTATGGCTCGCATGCTCTTTCCTCCTGCTCATCTCACGCATGAGTTCTCATCATACCATGTGAGGGCCGGAGTGGGGAAACTTCCGGACTCGTCAGCAGCGCCGCTTTTGCCGGTGGGCGCGTCAGGGCATGAGCATGCGGCAGGATCCGTGCACACGTTCTGAACCGGCTTGAAGGCGCATCGAGTCCGAGGACGTCGTGAATCCTTATGATCCGTGGGGGAGGAGTCTGCGAGAGGGCCTCACTTGTTTGGATCTCTTCATCTGTGCTACATTGCTGCTGCGAAGTAATGGCCAGAAGCGGCCAAAAGGTCAGATATCCCGTTACGCCCAAGGGCCTGGCCTGCCGGGAGAAGCTGCTGGCCGCGGCCAAGCAGGTCTTCGAGCACAAAAGTTATCACGAAGCTTCGGTCTTGGAGATCTGTCGGCGCGCGGGCGTGGCCAATGGGGTGTTCTACCACTATTTCCGCAATAAGGAGGAGATCTTTTTGGAGCTGGCAGCTCGGCTCAGCAAGGCCTTGCGGGCGCAGCTCCGCGCGGCCTTGCAAACGGAGGGCGATGTGGCCGCCCGGTTGTATCGGGCCTTTCGGGCATTCTTGACTTTCATCCAGGAGAATCGGGCCCTGTACCAGATCTTCCGCCAGATCGAATTCGTTAACAGGCGCGTGCACATTCAGTTCTACGAGGGGTTGACCCGACCTTTGGCTGAGTTCTTCGCCGAGGCTCGTCGTCAGGGGGAATTGCGCTCGAGTAACTTTCAGGTCGCGGCTGTGGCCGCCATCGGTGTGGTGCACTTCTTGGCCCTTCAGTGGCTCATTCTGGGCGCGGGCGACGTGCCGGAGTCAGCACTTCGGGGGGCCGTGGATCTCCTCTTGTATGGCCTCGATACAGGTCGTCCCTATCGGCCGCGCTCGCCGCAGCCGGCGGCGCCGTCCCATGCCATCGCCTCCCAGGAGCCTCCTCCGACTCGGGGCGAGCAAACGCGTCGCAGGTTGCTCGAGGCGGCCCAAGCGTGCTTTGGGCGCAAAGGCTTTTACGCCACGTCCATTGCGGACATCACGCGCCGGGCCGGCGTCTCACTGGGAGCCTTTTACTTGTACTTCCCCAGCAAGATGGAGATCTTGGCCGAACTGGTCCGCGATATAAACGCGCGGCTGAGGCGTAACGCGCGCGCCGCGATCGCTGGGGTGCAGGATCGTCGGGAGATCGAGCGCGAAGGGTTTCGCGCCTTCTTTCGCTTTGTCCGCCAAAACAGGGAGGCCTACCGGATCGTCCGCGAGGCCGAGTTCGCGAATCCGGCCATCGCGCGCTGGTATTTCGAACGTCTGGCAGACGGATACGTGAGGGGACTCACGCAAGGGATGCGACGCGGCGAAATCCGCCCAGTGGATGCCCGGACGCTGGCCTATTGCTTGATGGGGATCGCTCACTTCCTCGGGCTGCGCTGGGCGGCGTGGTCCAAACGCGCCTCTATGCCCGCTCATATCTTCGATTCGGTCATTGACCTTCTCCTTCACGGACTCGCCGCTTCTCCCTCGGGGAAGAAACGCCCTTGACAATCTCCTCCTATTTTTGGTATATGAATCACGTCTCAAAAATTGTCGGGAGGGGAAGAACATGATCCGAAAGATTCTCTCGGGGAGCATCGGGGGACTCCTCCTCATCGGGGCCCAAGGGGTGATCTTCGCGCAAACGGCCTCCACGGGGCAGATCGCTGGGGTCGTTAAAGATCCCACTGGTGCTGTAATTCCTGACGTGACTGTCGTTGTGAGGGAGGTCGTAACGGGCATTCGGCGGGAGACCAGGACGGATGCGTCGGGAAGTTACACGGTCCCGCTTTTGCCGCCGGGGACATACGTCATCGAGTTCAAGCGAGAGGGTTTTAAGACGCTCGTCCGTGAAGGGGTCGTTGTGCGCATCACGCTGACGAGCACGGTGGATGCTACGCTGGAAGTTGCCCCGCTGGGCGCTGAGACCGTCACGGTGACCGGGGAGCCGCCTCTTGTGCAAGCGGATCGGCCCACGACCGGGCGCGTCATCGAAGAGCGCACGATCCGACAACTGCCCTTGCCGACGCGCAACTTCCAGCAGTTGCTCGCGCTCTCGCCGGGCACGCTCGCGTCGGTCGTGCGGACGACGGATGTGGGTCGTGGCGATGCCATCATTCAAGTCAACGGTCAACGCCAGGGGCAGAACAACCTGCAGATCAATGGGATCGATGCCAATTCCATCGCCTTGCATTCGACGTTCAATCTCCCCGTCCCGGCGACCGAGGCGATTCAAGAATTCATCGTGCAGACGGGCCTCTACGATGCCTCGCAAGGCCGCAACAGCGGAGGCATGATCGCCGCCGTCACCAAATCCGGGACGAACGAATTTCACGGCAACGTCTATGAGTTCTTACGCAACCGCGTGCTCAACGCCAACGATTTCTTCCTGAACGCCTCGGGACAGCCGCGCCCGATCCTGACGCGCAATCAATTCGGGTTCACGCTGGGCGGACCTCTGGTCACAGACCGGGCGTTCTTTTTCGGCTCCTATCAAGGCACGCGCGAACGCAATGGGGCCTCGCTCATTAACAGCCTCACCAGTCTCGTCCTGCCTTCCGCGCTGACCGATGATCGCCGTGCCGAAGCGCTGGCGGCTGTCGGCAATACGCTCTTGCCGCCAGGCGCTCCGCCGCTCACGGCGGCCGACATCCATCCGGTGGCGCTGGCCTTGCTCAATGCCCGATTTCCCGATGGCCGACGAATCGTGCCGAGTCCGCCGCGCGGCGCTGGCGGAGTGTTCACCACGCTGACGCAGTCGGGTCTCTCGCGCTTCCGCGAGGATCAATTCACGGTGAACCTCGATTATCGTTTCAGCGCGAAGAACGCGCTCTCGGGCAAGTTCTTCTTCAACAACGACACGACCGATGCCGCCATCACCTCGTTTGTGATCCGTCCCGCCAATGCCGCGCTCGGCTGGGGAGGGCCACTGCAGCGGAACAACCGCGTCTTCTCGCTGCGGAATACGTACATCTTCGGTCCCCATTTGATCAACGAAGCGCGCTTTGGTTATGCGCGCATTTTCCTGGAGGCCATCCCGCGCGAGCCGCTCCAGGCCGCGCAGGTGGGGATCGAGAGTCCCTTAAAGGCCCTCTTCCCAGGCCTGCCGCAGATCAACGTCTTCGGGCTCTTCACTCTCGGTCCGGAGGGGCTGTTCGATGCGGAGGTCGTGCAGGAGCACTTCACCTACGGGGATACACTCACCTGGATTCGAGGTCGGCATAACATCCGTGCCGGATTTGAGGGGAGGCACTACCCGTTCCTCTTACGCTTTCGCCTCTGGAATCGCGGTTTCATTCAATTCCTCAACTTCGTGGACTTTCTCCGGGGAGACATGTTCATCTCGTTCATCGGAACGGGCGATCCCGAGCGCGAGCCGCGCGTCCGGGATCTGGCCGCGTTCCTGCAGGATGACTTCAAAGTGAGCGATCGGCTGACGCTCAACTTCGGCGTGCGCTACGAGCTTCTCGGCTATATGACGGAGACGCGCGGGAGGCTTGTCGGCTTCTTCCCGGAGGCCTTTCGCGTGGGACCTCCTCCCAATGGATTTGTCCTCCCGCGCAATGCGAGAAATCCCATCCCCGGCGTGCCGCTTGTCGAAGAGACGCTCATTCCGCAGGACGAAAACGACTGGGCGCCCCGTTTCGGATTCGCCTGGAAGCCTCTGCGCGCTTACGATCGTTTGGTCCTCAGGGGCGGCTATGGCCTCTACTACCAGCGCACTTCGGGGCAGATCGGCGGGGGGATTCAACTCTTCAACTACCCGTTGTTCGTCCTCCCGGTGGGTGCGGGCTCGCGGCTGCTGCAGACGTTGGGCTTTTCGGCTCCGGTCGCGCGCGCGCTCGGCTTGCCCTTCCAGCGTCCGTTCCTTCAGGTCCCGCCTCCTGGTGCCTTTCCGGTCGTACCAGAGATCCCCTCGCCCTTGCGGGATCAATTCGGCAATCCGATTCCCATCTCGGGCGTCTATCTGGATCGCGGTTTTCGCACCCCCTACACCCATCAGTTCGGCCTGAACGTGCAGTGGGAGGGACTTCGGGATTTCCTCTTTGAGATCGGCTACATGGGGACGCGGGGGGTGAAGCTCGTGCAGCTTTTCAGCCTCAGTCAACCCATCTTCGACCGCGCGAGCGGGCAATTCCTCAGGCCATTTCCCGCTTTCTCCCACAACGGCAATATCGCCGCGGGCTTCCATCTGATTCAATCGACGGGCCAGTCGTACTATCACTCGCTGCAGCTGTCGGTGACCAAGCGTTTGAGTCGGGGGCTCTCGTTTCTGGCCTCCTACACGTTGAGCAAATCCATAGACACGAATTCGGGGCCTCTGGCGGGCGATCTGGCCGCCAATCCCGGAGATCAGCAGAACCATCGCCTGAATCGCGGGTTCTCGGACTGGGACCGTCGGCATCGGTTCGTCTACAGTTTCACCTACGACTTGCCAAAGTTCTACGGCGGCGATTCCGGCTTGGGGAAGCGTCTGCTCAACGACTGGCAGATCGCGGGCGTGGCCGTGTTTCAATCCGGGCTGCCCTTCACGGTCTTCGCCACAGGGGGCGGAGGGGGAACGAACCTGACGCGCGCCAATTTCGCACCGGGCTTCCGCGGCTCCGCCAACCTGAAGGGACCGGTCACGGCTCGTCTGACACGCTTTTTTAACACGGCAGCATTCGTCCCGCCGCTGGGAACGACGTTTGATCCGCGCGCGCCCTTTGGCAACACGGGACGCAATATCCTGCGCGGGCCGGATCAGCGCAATATCGACTTCTCTCTCATCAAGTTCATCCCGATCACGGAGACAGTGCGTGTGGAATTTCGCGCGGAGTTCTTCAACCTGACGAACACGCCGAGTTTTGCCAATCCCGACTCGAACATCCTCTCGGCGGCGTTCGGACGAATTTCGAGCGCGAGCACAGGCCCACGCGTGATTCAGTTTGCGCTGAAGATGAACTGGTGAATCGGAGGCTGTATGGCGAAGGAATATCCCTTTCTCGTGGGAGGAGAGCATCGCTTCTCGGCTGAGAGAGCCGAGGTTCGCGATCCTTATACTCAGGAAGTCGTCGCGGTGGTCAGCTTGGCCTCCTCTGAAGACGTCGCGGAGGCGATCGCGCGGGCGGCTGCTGCCTTCCGGGTGACGCGCGATCTCCCCTCCTATGTGCGGGCGGATGTGTGTCATCGTGTAGCCGAGCGGCTCGCCGAGCGTAAAGATGAGGTGGCAGAGATCATCACGCGCGAGGCGGGCAAACCGATCCGTGATGCGCGTCTGGAGGTCACGCGTGCGATCGCGACCTTCCGCGCAGCGGCCGAGGAGGCCAAGCGTCTGGGCGGCGAGCTGATGCCGCTTGATTGGCTCCCGGGTTCCGAACGCCGCTGGGCCATTGTGCGGCGCTTTCCCATTGGTCCGATTCTCGGCATCACGCCGTTTAATTTCCCTGTGAATCTGGTCGCGCACAAGGTCGCTCCCGCCATCGCGTCGGGAAACCCGATTCTCATCAAGCCGTCCCCGCAAACGCCGCTCTCGGCTCTGACGCTCGGGGAGATCGTTCAGGAAGCGGGCTGGCCTGAGGGAGGCCTCAGCGTCCTCCCCTGCTCGAATGTCGTGGCCGAGCAGATGCTGCTGGACGAACGGATTAAGATGCTCACGTTTACCGGAAGTGCGGCGGTGGGCTGGATGTTGAAGGCAAAGGTGCCTAAGAAGAAGGTGACATTGGAATTGGGAGGAAATGCTGCCGTCGTTGTGCACGAGGATGCCGATCTGGAGTATGCGGCCTGGCGCTCGGTGCAGGGCGGTTTCGCCTATGCCGGTCAGACGTGCATCTCGGTGCAGCGGATCTTCGTGCACCAGAGCGTGTACGAGCCCTTTTTGGAGAAGCTCCGGCAGGGGGTCAGGAACCTCGTCGTCGGGGATCCGAAGGAGGAGACAACCGATGTGGGTCCGATGATCAGTCTGGCAGCGGCCGAACGCGTTGAGATGTGGGTGAAAGAAGCCGTCCAAGCCGGCGCGAAAGTTCTGGTGGGGGGCGAGCGTCATGGGGCGCTTTTCATGCCGACGGTCCTGACCGAGGTGACGCCGGACATGAAAGTGAGTTGCGAAGAAGTGTTCGCGCCCCTGGTCGTCGTCAGCCGGTACACCGAGTTCGAGGAGGCCCTTCGCCTGGTCAACGCCTCGCGCTATGGATTGCAGGCGGGCGTCTTCACGCGTGATGTGCAGCGCATCTTCCGCGCCTATAGCGAACTTGAGGTCGGCGGGGTGATCATCAACGATGTGCCCACCTATCGCGCCGATCACATGCCCTACGGCGGCGTCAAAGAGTCCGGCTTCGGACGCGAAGGCGTGCGCTCGGCGATCGAAGAGATGACTGAGCTGCGAGTTCTGGTCTTGAATCTGGGGTGAAACGAGGGCGACCGGGGGGGCGCATGCCCAGGATCCGGGTCAACGGGATCGAACTTTATTATGACGTGCGGGGCGCCGGGGAGCCTCTGCTGCTGATTGCCGGGTTGGGATTTGGCGCCTGGAGCTGGTATCGGCAAATCCCCGAGTTCTCACGAGCCTTCACGGTGATCGCGTTTGACAATCGAGGTGTGGGCCTCTCGGATAAGCCCGAGGTCGAGTACACCATCACAATGATGGCCGAGGATGCCGCGGGACTGCTCCGAGCGCTGGAGATCAAACGTGCGCACGTGCTCGGTCATTCGATGGGCGGCTACATCGCTCAAGAGCTGGCGCTCGGTCATCCGGAACTCGTGGCCCGCCTGGTGTTGGTCTCCACCAGTTTCGGGGGGAGAAATGCTGTCCTCATGTCTTCGGAGACAGCGATGCAGATGGTCTCGGAGCTACAGACGGAAAATCCCGAGGCCGCTTTGCGCCGGGGGCTCCGGCTCCGCTTCAGCGATCGGTTCATCGCTGAGCGTCCTGATCTCATCGAGGAGTTCCTTGAGTTGAGGAAAGCACATCTGCCGTCGCCTCAGGCCTGGCAGCGGCAGTTCGCCGCCTGTCTCGGCTTTGAGACGGAATCGCGGTTAGGCGCGCTGCGCGCTCCCACACTCATTGTGACCGGCGATGATGACCCCATCGTTCCGGCGGAGAATTCGCGTCGCTTGGCCCAGAGGATCTCAGGTTCGCGACTGCACGTTTTTCCGGGCGCGCGACACCTGGTCTTCATCGAGCATGCCGAAGAGTTCAACCGCCTCGTGATCGCATTTTTGCGGAGCGGCGCCTGATCTCTCTCGGGAGACATCAGGGCCTTTGGGACAAAGGAGGAGCTTATGGAGGAAGCCAGGGCCGCTGTCATGCCGGACTTTCATCATCCCCTGGAAATTCGCCGGTATCCGCTGCCGGAGCAGATCGAGCCCGGGGCAGTGCTCGTCAAAGTCGAAATGGCGGGCATCTGTGGCACGGATGTGCATCTGTGGAAGGGCCAGTTGCCGATCCCACGGCCGATCATCCTCGGCCATGAGACGATGGGGACAGTAGTGAGGCTCGGTGAGGGAGTCGAGGCCGATTGGACTGGCGCTCCGCTTCGGGAGGGGGACCGCGTCAGTTGGTATGCGGGGCGGCTCTGCGGCCAGTGTTACTACTGCCGGGAGAAGCGGCAGCCGACCCGATGCCTCAAGCGCGCGGCCTATGGAATCAGCTATCGGTGCGACACGCCGCCGCATTTCCTCGGCGGTTATGCGGAGTACCATTACCTGCTGCCCGGATCGGCCCTCTTCAAGATCAACGATCTCCCTCCCGAGAGGGTCATCGGAGCCGGGTGCGCGCTCAACACAGCTATTCACGGCATCGAGCGCCTGGGCCTCAGTTGGGGCGATACGGTGGTGATTCAGGGGAGCGGGCCGGTGGGATTAGCTGTACTGGCCGTGGTTAAAAGCGCGGGGGCGCTCACCACGATCGTGATCGGCGGACCGGCCCACCGCCTGGAGCTGGCGAGAACCTTCGGCGCCGATCATACGATTGACATCGAAGAGGTCCCCGATTCGGCCGAGCGCATCCAGAGGGTGAAAGAACTGACGGGCGGCTACGGCGCCGACGTCGTGATCGAATGCGTGGGCATGCCGGCCGTCGTGCCCGAGGGATTTGAGATGTGCCGTGATGGGGGGAAGTATCTGGTGCTCGGTCACTATGGCGATGCGGGCGCAACGGCGATCAATCCCCATGTCATCACCAGGAAGCAACTGACCGTCTATGGTGCGTGGGCCAGTGAACCCCGGCACATGGCCATGGCTCTGGAGTTCTTGAGACGGTGCGGCGAGCGCTTCCCATTCGAGCGCTTGGTCTCGCATCGTTTTCCGCTGGAGCGCGCCTTCGAGGCCTTACAGACCACCGCTTGTTGGGCGGCGGCCAAAAGCGTCATTGTCCCATGACGGAGCTCGAGCGTGACCGGGACGCGCTCCTGTCGCTGGCGCTGCGCCCCTCGCGGATTCTTCCTCCACTCTCTGGCCCAGATGGGCTAAAAGCACGGCGTACAGCTCGATCCCATCCCACAGGTTCTGAAGCCGCAGATTCTCGTTCGCCCCGTGCTGATTGTTGTCGTGGTTGACCATGGGCACACCGATGACGGGAACCTGAAGGATCTCCTGAAAGAGATACATGGGGATGCTTCCGCCCAGAGTCGGCATCTTCACAAGAGGCGCGCCGAAAGCCTCTTCGATCAGGTGCGTGAGAGCGCGCGAGACGGGCAGGTCCATCGAAGTGCGTGCCGGAGGGTATCCCGGTCCCCAGACGAGTCGCACGATCTTGGGGTGCTGGCGTCGCTCCTCGAGCGTCGGGGCGTGAGAGATGATGTGGAAACCCTGTTGGCGGAGATAGTCTTCGACTCGCCGTCGGACGCCTTCAGGGGTCTGATTCGGAACGAGGCGAAAATCCAGTGAGGCCGTCGCTTCCGTGGGGATCGCGTTTTGCGCGGTCTGGCCCACATGCCCGGCGCGAATCCCGCGGATATTGAGAGCCGGGATCATGAGCAGTTCGACCAGACGCTGTCCTTCGCCTTCGGACCAGGAGAGCCCTAGTTCGTGACGAAGTTGCGCATCTATGTCTGGAATTTCCGCGAGCGCGCGCCGCTCGCTCTCGGTCAGAGGACGCACGTCCTCATAGAAACCGGGGATACGGATGCGCCCGTTCTCCTCGCGGAGGCTCGCCAAAAGATGCGCGAGCACGGCAGCCGGATTAGGGGCCCAATTCCCATAGTGTCCGCTGTGCAGAGGGCGCACGGGACCGTATACGGTCATCTCCGCGTCCACAATACCTCGCGCCCCGAAGTACACTTGCAGGCGGCGCGTCTGATGGACCGGTCCATCGCAGAGCACCCAGAGGTCGGCCTTTAACCGATCGGCATACTTCTGCAGGAGCGCGCGCAGATGAGGCGAACCCGCTTCTTCCTCTCCTTCGAAGAAGAACTTGAGGTTCGCCGAAAGCGGGATCTTCGCCGCGCGCAGGGCATCCAGGGCCACAAGCAGCGCGACGATCGGCGACTTATCATCGCTTGCCGAGCGCGCGTAGAGACGCCACTCACCAGAGAGAGGGGTCTTCACCGAAGCCAGCGGAATTTCGCGCCCCTGCTCATTGCGCAGAATCGGCGTCCAAGGGGGGCTCGCCCACTGAGCGGGATCTACGGGCTGGCCGTCATAATGCGCGTAAAAGAGGATCGTCCGCCGGGCTTCAGGAACAAGCAACTCCCCGTAAACCGCCGGTGGGGCGTTTTCTACCTCGAGAAGCTCAGCACGAATCCCTCGGCGGCGGAGCATCGCCGAAAGGGCTTCGGCGTTCCGGCGAATGTTCTCCCGATCCGATGCGACGTTGGGAATCGAGAGAAAGTCGACCAGCTCGCGCAGGATCGAGATCTCATGAGCAACTCGGTAGGCGCGAACGTTCTCACGCGTCGCGCGCGGACTCTCGGGGTGAGCAAACCATCCCCAGCGTGTTCCCAAACTGAGACATGCAAGAAGCAGCACAATACGCGATCCTCTCATTTTTCAACCCTCCCATTCCGGCTCAAGATGCGGCGAAAAAGAGATCGGCTCCCTGCACTTGCGGCGGCTCGGAGCAAGTGGGGGCGTCCCAACCCGTGGCCTCATCGGGCATAGTATCCCCGGCGGGCTTTCACGCGGACGCCGGGGCGAAGCACCTTGACGCGGATTGTGCGCCATCGGCCGTCGCGCGTCGCGTTCTGCGGGCTGTAGGCGAGGCTGTAGATCGTGCGCAGCTCCTCGGCGATCTTTTGGTAGACCCCCTCCAGGTCCTCGACCGTATCAGCGCGATAGAGCGTCCCGGCCGAACTCTCAGCGAGCGCCTGCAGTTGCCGTCGCGCCAGAGCATAGCTCATCGGGCTCTCTTGACGCTGGCGCACGACCATCTCGTACTCGGTGTCCAGGTAGATGGGATAGATGAGGACATCCGATTCCTCGACGCGCGCCAGCAACTCCTCGAACGTATGCCTTGTCGGATAGAGCCAGGGCTGGCGGATCGAATTGTCCACCCCGTCGGTCATGACGACGATGGCCTTGCGGCGACCGGGCCTCCGCTCCACTTCGTCGAGCACATACCAGAGGGCATCGTAGAAAGCCGTTCCGCCCCCTCCGCGAATCGTTTGAATGCTCTGCTTGAGAAGGAAGCGGTTATTGGTGAAGGACGCCACAAGAGAGACGCGACGCGCGAAGGCGAAGACAGCCATCTGATCCTCCGGCCCGATCATGTCCACAAAAGCCTGAGCGGCTCGCCGGATGACGTTCAGCTTCGATTCCGTGCTCCCGCTTGTATCAAGCAGGAGCGCCAGATCAAACGGCGCCGTGACCGGAGAGAAGTGCGTGATCTGTTGCTCGATGCCGTCCTCGTAGATGATGAAGTCTTGCTTGCGCAGATCCCTCACGGCGCGACCGCGCTCATCGGTCACGCTCGCGTTGACGTTGACCAGGGGGGCCTCCAGGGTGATGACATCTCCCGCTTCCTCCGAGGGGCGGCGGCGCGGAAGGGGAGATTCTTCCGTAGGATCGGTGCGCAGCTCGGGGCGCGCGCGCGGCGGCGACGAAGGGGGAGACTCGCGCGGGGGGATCGAGGAAGCCACCTCTTCCACAGGGCGTTCCCCTTGAGCCACCGAGGCGGGGGAAGACATCGTTGGAGGAAGCGCCAACAGGCGGATGTCTCCGCGAAGGGTTCGGATCGCGAGCGCGCGTCCGCCGCGCCCGAGCTTCCCCTCGATCCGATGGGCATCGAATTTCCCGCGAACGAGCAGAGGAAGTTCCGACTGAATGCTCCCTTGTTCGGCCTGCAGCGTGAGATCCGCTTCGAAATTGGCCGGCACCCGCAGCGTGATGTTTCCCCCGATAGTCTCAATGCGCGTCGCTCCGGGTTCGCCGGAGACTTCAATAGGACCATCGGCGGAGCGAAGATCCAGGGAGACTCCATCCGGAAGGCGCACCCACACGTCCAGATGAAGCGAAAAGACCGGCGGGATGGAACAGGTGAAGGAATCGGAGGTCACCTTCAGGGAAACGAGCGACGTCCGAAAGGCGCGAGCGTCCCGTGCGGCGCGCACCTGCACCTCCAGGCGCGGTCGAGACCACGTCTGCACGCGAATTCCCCCCGAAAGATTCGCGATCTGTGCCCTTCCGCCCAACGGGAAATCAAAGGCCTGCTCTATCGAAGAACTTTGCGCGTGGCGACCGGATTGGCGGCCGTAGCCTTCCGGAGGCCCAAAGGGAAGGGAAAGGAGGATCCCCATCACAATCCAGGCGCTTCGGTTCCTCCTCATATTCGACCTCCTGGCGATACCGTCTCTTTGGATGTCTCACCGTTGAGCGACGTTGACGGGGCGCGGGCCAGAGCGCTGGTTCTTTCCGGAGAGCGCCGCCCCTCTCGGACTGAGCCATTCATTCAATCCATCGCCGGCGAGATTGAAGGCCAGGACAGTCACCGCGATGGCCAGACCGGGAAACAGGACCAGATGGGGCGCCGTCGTCAGATATGCTCGCCCGGAATCGAGCATTTTCCCCCAGCTCGGCATGGGCTCCTGAACACCCAGCCCGAGAAAGCTCAAACTCGCTTCGGCGAGCACGGCGCCGGCTACTCCGAGCGTCGCCTGTACGATGAGCGGGTGCAGGACATGAGGCAGGATGTGGACAAAGAGGATGCGCCCGTCGCTGGCTCCCAGAGCCCGCGCCGCCTGGACGAATTCCAGCTCCTTCACCTTCAAGACCTGACCGCGAATGAGGCGAGCATAACTGACCCAGCCGATCAGCGAAAGGGCCAGGATGAGATGGTTCACACTGGGGCCGAGGAAGGCGATCAGGGCCAGGGCCAGCAGAATGCCCGGGAACGCCAGGAACGTATTGAAGAGAAATCCCGAGATGAGGCGGTCCACCCAGCCGCCATAGTATCCCGCCACAGCGCCCACCAGCGTCCCCACGCTCGCACAGATGGCGACGACCAAAAGTCCGACGCGCAAGGACACGCGCGCGCCATAGAGGAGCCGCGAGAGGACGTCGCGTCCGAATTCGTCTCGTCCCATCGGATGCAGGCGCGAGGGAGGCTGCAGTCGAGCCTCCAGATTCTGCTTCGCGATATCATGCGGCGCCAGCTGTGGAGCCCCGAGCGCCACAAGAAGCAGTCCCACGACCAGAATCCATCCGATCTTTCCCGTCCAGCTCATGCTCACTCCACCTGAACCCGAGGATCGAGCACGCGATAGAGCAGATCCGTCGCCGTGTTGACCAGGATATAGGTCAGGGCGATCACAAGCAAGCAGCCCTGCACCAGAGGATAATCGCGCGCCGTGATGGCTTCGATCGTGAGCGTCCCGATCCCCGGCCAGTTGAAAATCCGTTCGGTGATGATCGCCCCGCCCAGCAAGACGCCAAACTGCAAGCCCACGATCGTGACGACCGGAATGAGCCCGTTGCGCAAGACGTGGCGATAGATCACCGTGCGCTCGTTCAGGCCCTTGGCCCGCGCCGTCTTCACATACTCCTGGTGCAGCTCTTCGAGCACGCTTGTGCGCACCAGGCGCGTGAGGATCGCCGCCAGAGCGGCTCCCAGCGTGAGCGCCGGAAGGACAAGATGCACCAGGTCGCCAAAGCCCGAGGGGGGGAGAAGTCGCAGCTTCACCGAGAAAAGGAGAATCAGAAGCGGCCCGAGCGCGAAATTCGGCAGCGCGATGCCCGCAAGCGCCAGAGTCGAAGCGGCGGCATCGCGAATCCCTCCCTGATGCCGGGCCGCCGCCACTCCCAGCGGGATCGAGATGAGCAGGGCGATCACGAGAGCCGCCACGGCCAACTGCAACGTCGCCGGATAGCGCGCGAGGATCTTCTCGGCGACCGGACGCCGATCCACGAACGTCACGCCGAGATCCCCGCGCAACACCTGCTTCCAATAGTGCGCATACTGTTCGAGAAGCGGACGATCCAGTCCGAACCGATGGCGCATCTCAGCGACCTGTTCCGGCGTCGCCGTCTCGCCCAGGAAGGCCAGAACCGGATCGCCCGGAACCAGATGCAGGAGCAAAAAGACAAGCGTCACCACGGCCCATACGACCGGGATGGTGAGCACAAGACGGCCCAGAAGAATCCTGGCGAATCCCTTCACCGCTGATCCTCCGGGGAGGTCTCCCGCGCGCGACTCCAATGCGGACGCGCCCGCTTCTGCCCTCGCGCGGAGACTCGATATTCTCGCACCTTCTTGCGAAGCCGAGTGTCGCTCATTCCTCCTCCTCCAGAAGAGCCAGAAGCAGGGAGAAAGGGCCAAGCGGAGAGCGGCTTTCGCTCCACAGCCCTTCGGGACGAAGCTCGGAGACGCGCACAGCGGGGGCCCAGCGAGCGGTGAGATGGCGCAGCGCCTCCTGATCCGGCTCGCGTGTTGGTCCGAATCCGCTCACGGGGAGCCGGCGAGCCGCGCTCAGAAGAGCGCGCGCGGCCTGAACGTGCTCCCGCGTCAGCATGACTTCGAAGCCCGCGATTCCAGCCAGGGAGGAACGAATGGCCGGATCTGCGCCCGCTGTCTCCTGTCGCTCGCGCGCCAGAACGACTTGTTCCAGTTGCTTCGGATGGCCCGTGAGCAGATACCCCTGCAGGAAAGCGAAAGCCCGCTCCGGATGTGCCGTGGAGGTGAAAAACGACGTCCCGCGAAAGCGAATCTCGCGCACGGTCCCCCCGGCGCGCTGAAGGTGCTTTCCGATCATCGCTGCCATCTTCGGAGCATCCCGCAGTTGCACCACCACAAGGAGCATCGGATCGCCCGTATCCACAAGGGCCAGCTCCGATCCCAGGGCCTCAGAGAGAGCGTCTTCGGAGTCTAGGCCCAGGGCTTCGCGCATCGAACGCAACATCCCGAGAAGAATAAAGGTGAGCGGTTGGGGGAGCGAGGCGGTGAGAGTTTCCGCCAGAGCGTCCGCCAGCCGCTCCGTATCCGTCCATCGGTAAAGGGTGAAGTGGCGGGCCGACTTCGGGATGAGCTGCAGCAGGGGTTCATCTCCGCGCAGCGGCTCCGGGCGAAGAAGCGGCTCGTAGCGCTCGGTCCATTTCTGGCTCAGGCCGAGGATGGAGCGCGTGACGACCTGCCCGTCTTCGAACTCGATGGCGAAAGCGAAGTGAAAGGAAAAGGCTGCCGCCATCGCCCGCGCGATCTCTCGCAGAAGAGGAGAACCCGTCTCCCCGAGCGCGCGCGCGCCAAGAGCGAGGGCTTCGCCGCTCGCCCATCCCCAAATGGATCCTGGGGAGGAACGTCCCCATCCGGAGGGGCGCTCCACAGCGCGGCGCAGACCCGGAAGCTGGGGATGCTGAAGAAGGGAGGGACGACGTCCTTGCGCCGTCTCGATGACCGCGCCAAGAGTATCCAGATGGTTGGCCACAAGGAACGTCCCGTCATGCACGCTCCAAAAGAGGCCGCGATCGGGAGAGCGGGTGCGATAGCCGGTGATCGGTATTCCCCCATGCTCCATCCGCACTGGGGTGAGCTCCCTGTGGGCTCGGCCGAGGAGTTTCGGGAGATGGGTCTCCGCAAACTGCGAGAGCGCACGATCGGACTGCTCCGTCATCCACAGAAGCGCCAGGTGCGGGCGGATCGTCTCCCCTTCCCATTCCAGGCCGGTGAGCAGAAGCGCCATGGGAGAACGCGCGATCCACATCTCTTCGCGAAGGTCGCCGAGCAGTTCGAGATCCAGCGATGCGCCTTCCGGAACACGGGGCAGAAGATCGCGCCAGGCGCGCGTCGCGCGAAGCTCCCGGAGGACTTGAGCCGGGTCTTCGACTTCGAGATAAAAGAGCGTCTGCTGCGGCACCATTTCGATCAATCGGCGGCGCTCACGAAGCGTGCGGTGCAGGAAAAGCCCTCCCATTCCCGCCAAAATCAGAATCAGCGCGACGAGCGCGCGGGATCCTCGCGCCGTGCCCGGACCAGAGAGAGCGTGCGCGGGGGAATCTGTCCCTTTGGCGGTTTCGCCACCGCTTCTGGGGAAGATTTTTCTCAGGCGCACGAGAGCTTTGGGGAGCGCTCGCCCGAGTTCCCGAAAAGGCCGGACGCCCATGCCGGCGCACGTCTTGACTTCTGTGGTGCGCTCTGTGCCGGCCTCTTGCATAGGCTCCCTCATGCTACCACCGGTCGGTTGATTTCTCCACCTGCGCTCGTTATTATAGCGACGGGCATCTCGCGAGGGGGAGTAGAAGACGCGATGAAAAGAAAAGTGCGCGTGCTCCTGTACTCGAAGCCGGGATGTCACCTGTGCGAGGAAGCCGAGCGCATCCTCGCGAGCGTGGAGTGCGCGGATCTGTTCGATCTGCAGATCATCAATATCGAGCGGGACGAGGAGTTGAGCCGTCGTTACGGAGAACAGATTCCCGTCGTCTTCATCGAAGGGGTCCAGGCCTTCACCTTTCGTGTGGACCCCAGGGAGTTTTGTCGCAAGGTGCGATGGCTTGCGACCCGCCTACCCGACATCCCCACGCCCTCCGGAGATCGCGTGGGGGCCTCATGAGGTGACGCGATGCGGAGACGAAGGAGGTGTGAGCTTCTGGGAGTTGCTCTGCTCTCTCTTGTGGCCTGTTCCACGAGATCTTCTCTCACGACGGCGACCCTGGCTCCGACGGAATTCGAGGGCGAGCGCGCTCTGGAGCACGTACGCCGATTGGTCGCTCTGGGGCCTCGGCCTGTCAGCAGCCCAGCCCATGCCCGGATGCGCGAGTATATTCTCGCGGAGCTGAAGAAGTACGGATTGAGCGTCCGAGTCCAGGAGTTCCGCGCTCAAACGCCCCTGGGGGAGAAACCGATGTTCAACATCATCGGCGAGCGGGAGGGGACGACATCGGAGGTCCTCATCCTGGCCAGCCATTATGATACGAAGCTCTTTTCCGATTTCTCCTTCGTGGGAGCTAACGACGGGGGATCCAGCACGGGAGCGCTTCTGGAGCTGGCGCGCGTTCTGGCCTCGCGTCAGGAGAAGCCGCGATATACCCTGTGGTTCGTCTTCTTCGATGGCGAGGAGGCGCTGGTCTCCTGGTCGCAGACCGATAGCAAGTACGGAAGCCGGTATTTGGCCGAGACGCTCGAGCGCGAGAATCAGCTCTCCCGCATCAAGGCGCTGATCCTGCTGGATATGATCGGGGACAAGGACCTGGACATCGTGCGCGATGCCTATTCGACACGCTGGCTTCAGGACATCCTCTGGGAGACGGCGCAGCAACTCGGATACGGGCGGCACTTCACCGACCGCGAGACCTTTGTGGATGATGACCACGTTCCCTTCCTGCAGAAAGGGATTCCGGCCGTGGACCTCATTGACTTCAACTACGGCTTCCTGAATCGGTACTGGCATACGGCCGAGGACACGCTCGATAAGCTGAGCGCGCGGAGTTTGAAGATCGTGGGCGATGTCGTTCTGCGCGCGTTGCCTCGAATCGAAGCGGCACTGGCCTCATCGGACAAAAAGTGAGTTCTATGGCGCGGCGCATTGCCGTCATTCCAGGCGATGGGATCGGAGTGGAGGTCACGCGCGAGGCCGTGCGCGTGCTCGAAGCGGTCTCCGAAGTCTACGGGCTGGCGCTGGAGATGACGCTCTTCGATTGGGGAGCGGAGAAGTATTTGCGCGAAGGAGTCACTTTGCCCGAAGGGGCCATCGAGATGCTGCAGCGGGACTATGAGGCGATCCTCGCGGGAGCCTTCGGGGATCCGCGCGTCCCGGACAATCGGCATGCGCGGGAGATTCTGCTGGGACTGCGCGCGCAGTTGGATCTCTACATCAACCTGCGTCCGGTGAAGTTGCTCGATCCCCGCCTCACTCCGCTCAAAGGGCGAACGCCTGAGGAGATCAACTTCGTCATCCTGCGGGAGAACACCGAAGGGGCGTATGTGGACATCGGAGGGGTCTTCAAGAAGGGGACGCCCGAGGAGATCGCTCTGCAGGAGGAGATCGCGACGCGGCGCGGGACGGAACGGATCATCGTCGCAGCCTTCGAATATGCGCGTGCCCGAGGGAGGCGACGCGTCACGCTCGTGGATAAGTCGAACGTGATGCGCTATGCCCATGACCTCTGGCAGCGCGTCTTCTGGGACGTGGCCCGGCGCTATCCGGAGATCGAAGCGACGCATCAGTATGTGGATGCGATGGCTCTGCTAATGGTTCAGGACCCGGTCTGCTGCGACGTGATCGTGACGACGAACATGTTCGGGGATATCTTGAGCGATCTCGGAGCGGCGCTCATCGGAGGACTGGGGCTGGCTCCTTCGGGGAACATTCATCCGGGGCGCCTGTCGCTCTTTGAACCGGTGCACGGCACGGCCCCGGCTCTGGCCGGCAAGAACGTCGCCAACCCGATGGGAGCGATTCTCACCGCCGCGATGATGCTCGAGTATTTGGGGGAAGCCGAGGCCGCCCATGCCATCGAAGGGGCTGTCGCCGAGGCGATCCGGGCGGGCGAAGTCACGCGCGATCTCGGCGGCACGCTTTCAACCGATGAGGTCGGGCGCGCCATCGTCGCGCGTCTGCGGGCGCGCGCCGCGTGACATGGAGCGCGCTCTCTTGAGGAGAGCGCGGCGTGGGAGAGGATCCGGAGGAGGGGCTGATGAGGAAATGGCAGTATAAGACGCTGGACTGGGGGGAGTTGAGAAAGCTCGGGGCGATCGTGACAGGGAAGGACTTCGTCGAAGAGAACGTGGATGCGGGGTTGAATAAGCTGGGTGAGGAGGGGTGGGAGCTGGTCGGAGTTTATGTGGATGGATTTGTCGTTCATCGTTCGCCGAAGAGCATAGACATTGTCTCGCTCAGTCGGTACGTCAAGTTCACCTTCAAGCGGCCGGTGGAATGAACGCCGGCCTTCTTCCGAAAGACCCTCAGCGTGAACGGCCTCATCGGGGCCACGCGGCCCCGCACGGGGTATTCGCACGATCGCTGTGAAGAGATCATGCCCTTGGTGCGCGTCCCAGATGGCACCCTCTATTATCAGCGCGTGGGACAGGGGCCTCCCGTGCTCCTGGTCAACGAGTGGCCCTTCTCGCATCGGTATTGGGGGCCTCTGGTGGATCGGTTGAAGTCCATGTATGAGGTCATTGGGTTTGATCCCCGAGGGATTGGACGGAGCCGATCCTTTCCTTCGGACGCCCCCTATGACGTCGAAGCTCATGCGGAGGACCTGCATGAGCTGATCCGATCGCTGGGGCTGGGCGAGGTGCATCTGGTCGCTCATGCTCTGGGAGCTGTGCCCGCCGCTTTGTGTCTCCGATTCCATCCGCAGGATGTGCGCACGCTGGCGATCTTCAATCCCCTGGTGCGCCCCGAGCAGCCTCAGCTCACGGGGAAGCAGCTCACCTCGGCGCAACTTCTTCTGCTCTCGAAGAAGCTGGCGGCCGTGCCTCTGCTGAGCGATCTGCTCTTGCGGCGATATGCCGTGGGGCGCCTTCCGAAGCCCTATCGGCGAATCCTCGCCGAAGACCTGCTGGACACGGATGCGCGCGCCGCCTGGGCGCTCATCCACTCGGCGACCGAAGAGATCATCTTGCGGGAGGTTCTCGCTGCGCTCCGGGAATTCCCGCGTCCCGTTTTGATCGTGGCCTGCCGGCGGGATGCCCGGGCCTCTCTGGAGACGGCGCGGTGGATCTTCGATCGCATTCGATCGGGAATGCTGGTGACCCTGACTGCTTCGGCCCATTTCCCCATGCTCGACGCTCCGGAGACCGTGAGCCGCGTGCTCGCGGAGTTTTACAGAAAGGCCCGCGCGTGATACACTGATTCAAGCGGCTATGTTCAGAGCGCAAGATATGAAACTCTCCTCCCCGCCCGGGCGTAGTGAGGAGATGAAGCCCAATATTTGCGAAGAGAGGAACAAAATGGTGCATGAGATCGTGAGTCGCGCATCGGTTGAGACCTCCCATCACATGCGGGAGAAGCATGTCCTGGTCGTCGCTGGCACGACGAGTCGTCAGCAGGAACTCGAGCGGTTGCTCGAACGACTCGGCTGCCGGGTGACAACCGCGGATTTCCTGCAGATCGAGAGTCTGCCTCTGGAAGGAAAGACGTTCCATCTCATCGTGGCCGATCTGGACACGATGATGCTTCCTTTTGGGAACGCCTTGGCTCGGATTGAGCCGCACAGGCTCATCGTCCTCATCCCCGAAGCTCTGCGGGAGCGTGAGCTGGTGAACGTGACGGCTGGTCGGTATCTCCTCACGCCCGTTCATCCCGAGGAGTTGCTCCAGGCCGTGCGCGATCGGTTGGAGCTGGTGTCTCTTCAAGAGACGGCAGCGCGCTTGAGCGCGGAGGTGCGGGCTCACTACCAGATCGGGAACATCATTGGGATCAGTCGCGGGGCGGAGATGCGGCGAACCTTCGTGCAGACCTTCGCAGGGGTGTCGCATCCGATCTTCCTCTCCGGAGAGCGAGGCGTCGGCAAGGAATGGATCGCGCGCGCCGTGCATGCGAGCGGCCCGTGGGCTCTGGCTCCCTTCCTCCTTCTGAACACGGAGAAGCTCCCGGCGAGCACCTTATCGGGATTGCTCTCTGGGGAACTCGGAGAGAGCCAGGAGCCGGCGCACTCCATCTCCGGGATCGCTTCCTTCATGGGTGCGGGGACGATTTACATCAGTGAGGTCGCGTTTCTCCCCTTGCCCCTTCAATATCGCCTGGCCGCACTGATCCGTGATCAGCAGAGGATGCACGAGTCCGAGTCTCCCTCGGGTCTGCGGTTCATCTTCGGGAGTCATTCGGCGCCGGAGCTGTTGCGGCGTAAAGGGATGCTCGTCGAGGACCTCTATGAACTCGTTCGGGAAGCGCATCTGGCGATCGAGCCCTTGCGCGCGCGCGTGGAGGATATTCCGTACTTTGTGGATTACTTCCTGGAGCAGATCTGTCAGAAGCAGAAGCGGGAGAAGCGCGTGTTGACTCAGGAGGCCCTGGAAGCGCTCATGCGCTACGCATGGCCGGAGAACGTGGACGAGTTGAAGCGCGTTCTCGAAGAAGCCGTGCGGCGCACCAGTCCCCTGCCGATTGATGTGACGCAGTTGCCTCCTCCCATCGGATCTTCTGCCCCGCGCGTTCCGCGCATTCCCTTCCCGGAGGAGGGGCTCGATTTCTACGAGGTCGTCGAGGAGTTCGAGCGCGGATTGATCCAGGAAGCGTTCCGGAGAACCGGAGGGAACCAGCGGCGCGCCGCCCGGTTGCTCCGATTGAAGGAGACGACGCTGGCGGCCATGCGTCGGCGTCTGGGCGTGAAGGTGGATCGTCCCTGAAAAGATCCTGGAGCGATATGAGGCGTTCGGACGAACATCTTCGGGAAGCAGAGCGGCAGGACTTCCCCTGCCTTCTGGAGTGGCGCATCCGGTCGGATCGGCGATATATCCGAACGGGTCTCGTCCTGACGCTTCTCCTACACGGATCGCTTTTCGGATATACCCTGTACGATTCCTATCGGGCCGTCGCGCAGTGGCGAAGCCTGCTCGGCTTGCAGATCGTGAGCGAACCGGGACGTCTGGGAGGACTGCAAGGAGTGGATCGCGCCCTGCTGATAGCGCCCCTGTACTATCCTCCGGGGCTCATCTCCTCTCCCGCAGATGAGGAGGCTCGGAGGCGTCGGGAGGAGGAACGGCGACGGCGTCAGGAAGCAGCCCGTCGTCTGCGCGAGCATCTGGAGCGCGCCGCTTCATCGGAGGAGACAACGGCTGCTCTTCCCCAAACATGGGAGGAACTTGAACAGCGCGTCAAAGACGAAGCGCGGAAGCTCAACATCGGGCCGATCCGCGAGGCTATTGCCGAGATCTATCGCGCCAAGCAGGAGGGACGCATCACCTTTGAGAACATCAGCGTGGCCGTCTCCTTCCGCGTTCAGAAGGATGGGACGCTCACGGATATTCAACTGGTGGAGCCTTCGGGCATTCCTCAAGTGGACGCCGCGGCGCTCGGGATCGTCCAGGAGGCCAGCCGCGCGCGTATTCTGGCTCCTTTGGCGAGCACGCGCTCGGTGAGTGTGAAGCTCATCATTGCGGAAGCGACCGAGCTGCGCTTCATCGCCATCTCCCCGTCGGAGGCCGACGCGGCGCAGCTCACCAGTCAGCTCAACGGGTTGCTGTTGCTCGCGCGATTGAACTCCGGGCGTTTGGATCCCCAGGCGGCTTCCGTGCTCTCTCGCTTGAGCATCATGCAGCAGGGACGTCAGGTCATCGCGAGCGTGCGCATCCCTCGGGCCGAAGCGACCGAGATCCTCAAGAGCCGAATCGGGACGGAATAACGTCCTGCGGGGAGCGCGGCCCAGCCGCGGGCGACCTCCTGAAGGGGCCTCGCAGGCCGGGAAGGAGTCCGCAGATGAAGACCATCATTGAGCCCTTCCGAATCAAAGTCGTCGAACCGATCCGGATGACGACGCGCGCTGAGCGCGAGGAGTATCTGCGCGAAGCCGGGTACAATCTCTTCCTGATCAAGGCCGAGAACGTCATCATTGATCTTTTGACCGACAGTGGGACGGCCGCCATGAGCTCCGAGCAGTGGGCGGCTATGATGCGAGGGGACGAATCGTATGCCGGGAGCGCGAGCTTCTATCGGTTCGAAGCGGTCGTGCGCGAGATCTTCGGCTTCAAGCACGTCATTCCGACGCATCAGGGGCGAGCGGCCGAACGGATCCTCTTTTCGATCCTCTGCAAACCCGGCCACATTGTGCCGAGCAACACGCACTTTGACACAACGCGCGCCAATATCGAGTACGTGGGAGCTGAAGCCGTAGACCTGCCGATCCCCGAATTCTTCCAGCCTTCGGTCCCGCATCCCTTCAAGGGGAACATGGACACCGAAGCCCTGCGCGCGCTGATCCGGCGCGTCGGACCGGAGCGCATCCCTCTGGTCATGCTCACGGTGACGAACAATTCCGGAGGGGGGCAGCCCGTCTCCATGGCCAATATTCGCGAGGTCAAAGCCATCTGCGCCGAGTACGGGATCCCCCTTTATCTGGATGCCTGCCGTTTCGCCGAGAATGCGTACTTCATCAAGCTGCGCGAGCCGGGATATGCTCAGAAATCGGTTCGGGAGATCGCCCGCGAGATGTTCTCCTACGCCGATGGATGCACGATGTCGGCCAAAAAAGATGGGCTGGCCAATATCGGCGGCTTCCTGTGCACCAATGACGATCGCTTGGCCGAGCAGGAGAAGGACCTGCTCATTCTCACCGAGGGCTTCCCGACATATGGAGGCCTGGCCGGCCGCGATCTGGAGGCCATTGCCGTCGGCTTGCAGGAGGTCCTGGATGAGGACTACCTGCAGTATCGTTTCGCCTCGACGCGCTATCTGGGCCGGCATATTGCCGAGGCGGGGGTTCCGATCGTCCAGCCTCCGGGCGGTCATGCCATTTATATTGATGCCGGGGCCATGCTCCCCCACATCCCTCCGCTGCAGTATCCGGCGCAGGCGCTGGCCGTCGAACTCTATCGCGAGGCCGGAATCCGCTCGGTCGAGATCGGATCGGTCATGTTCGGCCGACGCGATCCCCGGACAGGAGAGGAGATCCCGGCACCGATGGAGCTTGTGCGCCTGGCTATCCCCCGCCGCGTCTATACGCAGAGTCACATTGATTACGTGATCGAGGCGATTCTGGAGGTCTCCAAGCGGCGCCAGGAGATTCGCGGATACCGGATCGTGTGGCAGGCGCCGTTTCTGCGGCATTTCACGGCTCGTTTTGAGCCGCTCTGAGAGAAATCGCTCTTCACCGCGCGACGTAGCCCGGACGCCCTCGCACGCGCGCTCCCGGACGCGCCACCTTCACTTCGATCCGCCGCCAGCTTCCGTCCCGTTCGGCGCGCGTCGGCGTGTAGGCGAGGCTGTAGATCGTGCGCAGATCGGAAGCGATCTGCTCGTAGACGCCCTCCAGTTGACTCAGGCGCTCAATCCGATAGAACCGACCTCCGGAGAGATCCGCCAACTGACGGAGTTGCTCTTCAGCCAGGCGCGTGGCCGCGCGCACCTGCTGGCGTCCGGACTCGTGAAGGGAGGCCGCCAGCTCGGCTTCGTTCTCCAGCATGATCGGATAGATCAGCGCATCCGATTGCAGGACGCCCAGCAGCACGTCCTGAAATCGAAGGAAGGAGCCCGGACGCCGCCAGGGATCGTTCCAGAGAGGCGTCCCCTCGTAGGCGAACGAGCTGTCGCGTCCATCGGTGAGCAGAACGAGCGCATTCCGCTGGCCGCGCACCGGGCCGAGGACCTCCGCGAGCGCATATCCGATGGCATCGTACAGAGCCGTGCTGCCCAAAGGAGGAACGACGTTCTCCAGAGCGCGCCGGACCGACTCGCGGTCGTGAGTCAGAGGAGCCACGACCTCCACATCGCGCGCGAAAAGAAGCAGGGCGATCTTATCTTCCGGGCGCATGAGGTCCAGGAAGCGACGGGCCGCCTGCCGAATGGTCTCGAACTGTCCGCGCGTGCTCCCGCTCACGTCCAGAAGCAGGACCAGATTAAAAGGGCTCGTCTCCAGGGCGAAATGGCGAATCTCCTGCGGGACGCCATCTTCCCAGACGGTGAAATCTCTCGCCGTGAGTCCGGTGAGCGTTTTGCCTTCAGCGTCGGTGACGCTCAGCAGAAGATTCACCAGGGGAGCCTCCAGCCTGATCGCCTCTTCTTCTGAAGCGGAGTTTCCGGGCAAAGGCACCTCGCCTTCCTCATGGACGATTCGAGCCAGGCGCGGCTCCAGTGTGCGCAAGGCCGCTCCCAGAGGGCTATATGGGTTGCGAGCCAGGGCTTGCGCCGCGCGCGTCAGAGGCTGCGGCGGCAACGCGCCCAGCACCACACGATGCAGAGCCGTCGGAGGACCCAGCTCCACCCATCCGTTGAGCGTGCGCACGTGAACCGAGAGGCGCCCCTGTCCGATCTTCCCCGCCAGTACAGCCGGAGGAGGGACCACACTGGGGGCAGACGAGCGAGGCATCATCACATGGGCGACGCGCGGCAGCTCGGGACCTGCATACCGGACGTAGCCCTCCATCCACACCAGCTCGGCTTTGAGGTCCTGGATGGGAATCCCTAAGATGACGTCCCCGCTCAGGGTCTCCACGCGCACGCGGCGCGGACTCCCGTGCACCTGCACGGTCCCCTCTTGCGCTTTGAGATCCAGTTGTACTCCAGGCGGAACCCGGAGATACATATCCAGCGTCTGCTCCTCATCGCGGGTCGCGCACCTGAGGCTCAGGCTGTCCCTTTTGAACTTGAGACGTATGGCTTCCTCCAGGATCGGACGATTGCTCTCAATGCGAAGGGAGAGCTGATCGGGAGCCCCGTCGAGGACGAGGATGCGCCCGTGGGGATTTTCGACGCGGATCTCGCCCAGAGCGGAGAAGGGAAAACGTTTTTCAAAAGCCGGCGGTTGGGAGATCGGGGGCAGGGAAGGCGCCTCGCGTTGTCTGGAAGTGACAAGCTCCTCCGCACCCGGTACCCTTGACTCCCAGTGCGCCAGAGGTCGGTGAAGGCATTCGTATCCCCCCAGAAGGGCCCAGCGCCCGGCCCCTGCGGGACTGAGCCCGAGAATAAGCCCAAGGCTGAGAACGACGTGACGAGGAATGGCCGGTCATCCTCCTTCCCGGTCAGGGCTGACCCACCGGAGCGTAATAGCCGCGCCGCGCATGAACTTTGAACTTCTTGTTCCCCTCCCGAGCCACTTCGATCTTGATCCGCCGCCACTTCCCATCGCGACTCGTGTTGGTGGAAACATACCCGATATTATACTGCTGGCGCAATTCGCGGGCGATCATCGCGCAGACGGCTTCCAGCAAAGAGGCCCCCATGACCGTGAAGTGGCGACCTCCGGTCAGCTTCGAGATCTGTTGCAAGATGGCAATCCCCTGCTGCTCGAAGTACGTGTTGTAGAGTGTCGGATCGGGCGTTCCGATGGTATAGATCTGCACGTCGGACTCCTTGAGCAAACGCGAGAGCGCTCCGTAGCTATACCGCGAGCTGTTATCCTGTCCATCGCTGATGACCAGAAGCACACGCTTGCCTCGCCGGGCGTGTCGGAGCTTGAGCACGCCTTCGTAGATGGCATCAAAGAGCGCCGTTCGACCCTGAGCCCGAAGGAACGGCAGGTAGGTGAGTAGGACTTCCCCATCGGTGAAGTCGGCCAAAAGTGTCACCTGCTTGTTGAACGCAACGGCGAAGAATTCGTCCTGAGGGTTGCTCCATTCGATGAATCGGCGCACGGCCTCGCGCAGGCGGGCGATCTTGCTCTTCATGCTGCCGGAGACGTCCAGAATGAGCCCCACGCTGATCGGAATATCGTCGGTGCTGAAGAACTTGACCTGTTGCGGCACGTCATCCTCATAAACCATGAAGTGGTCCGATTTGAGCCCTGTGATGAAGCGGCCCAACTGGTCGGTCACGCTGATCGAGAGCAGGACCAGCTCGGATTTCAATCGGATGAATTGATCTTGCAGCGATTGGTCAGTCGCCGCCGTCCGCGTGAGTTGCCCGGATGCGTTCTGGGGATCGGATGTTCCGCCCATGTTCGCCATCGCGGGGAGATGTGGGTCAGCAGGGGCCGCATCAGCCGGCGCCGCAGAGACGCGCGCCCCTCCAGAAGTCGCCGCCCCCGTATGAGCCGCGGAGGTCCTCGGAGAGGGCCACGCCGGGATCAGCAGAGTCCCCACCAAGAGGCACAGAAACGCTCGTCCTCGCCTGAGTGCGAGGGATGGGAAGAGTCTCCTCGTTGGGCTCATCGTTCCCTCCTCAGTTTCGGTCTTCAATAAACCTGTTCCGGCGCGGACTCCTAATAATAAGGAGAATGGCGAGTCAATGCAACAGGAATTTTTGCCAACCCGGAGAGAATCCGCATCCCCTCACTCTCAGCGAGGAACGTGAGCGACGGGCGCCTCCGGAGAGCTTGTGCGGTGCAGAGCGCGAGCCAGCTCCTGCTGAAGGGAGCGACAGAGATGGTGCCACGGCAGCGCGCCGCGCTCAGTGAGGACCCCTGTCAGAATGACTTCGCCCCACCGCTCTCCGCGCTCGTCGGTGAGAGGCAAGTGCAAGCTCCAACGAGGGAGTGCGGCATCCGCTCTCTGCGGCCGCGAAGCCGCAAAGAACCATCTCCGTTCGGGAGAGCTTGCCCACCGGATTTCCAGAGAGTCGAAGCCGCTCAGATCCAGCAGCCGATCCAGACGAATGCGCAGCTCGCTCGCCGACTCCACCTGTCGCAACTCCGCAATGAGGCGCCGCAATTGGATATTGCGGGCCAACGTGCGATGATGCCGCGCTGCCTCCCCGAGCGTGTGCAGCAGCTCCTGGAATTCCGGATACCCGAGCGATTGGATGGCGAACACGACGGAGACGCCCAGGATGAAGAGAATGACCCCAACGGGCTTCCCCTGAGGGTTCAGAAAGAGGAGGCTGAAGAGTCCAAATCCCGCGCAGACGGCATAAAGCAGAATCACGACCTGACGCCGCGTCAGGCCACGTCGCAGCAACATGTGATGGATGTGCTCCAGATCACCCTGAAAGAGGGGCCTTTTCCCCAGAGCCCGACGCATGAGAGCCCACGCCGTGTCCAGAATCGGGAGGCCAAAGGAGACCAGCGGGATGGCCACCGCAACCGCTGTTGCGCTCTTTTGCGAGCCTTCGATGGCCAGCGCGCCCAACAAGAACCCCAGAAAGAGGCTCCCCGAATCGCCCAGGAAGATCGAGGCCGGGGCGAAGTTGTAGCGGAGAAATCCCACGATCGAGCCAGCCAGCGCCACGGTGAGAATGACGATCAGAGGTTGATCGTAAAAGAGTGCAGCAGCCAAAAGCGTCAGCGTGGCAAACAGAGCCGCACCAGCCGAGAGTCCATCCACTCCGTCCAAGAGATTAAAGGCATTCGTGATGCCGATGAGCCAAAGCAGCGTGAGCGGGAGCGAGAGCAGGCCCAGTTCGATCGTCCCCCCCAGAGGATTCCAGATCCGGGTGATCTGAACGCCGAAGGCGTAAAGCAGAAGCGCCGCCAGCGCCTGCACGGAGAACTTGAGCTGCGCATTGGCCCCCCGCAGATCGTCATAAACGCCCAGAAGCAAAATGAGCGTGCTCGGCACAAGGAGCTTGGCGACCCAGAGAAGGTGCGCGGTGAAATACGCCGCGACCCGATTCTCCAGAGCCAACAGCGCCGCGAGGGCCAGAAGGAAGGATGCGTAGAGGGCGATCCCCCCCAGCCGCGGCGTCGGACGCTCATGGATCTTCTGCGGGCGGTCCGGCCGATCGAGCACTCCCCATCGCGCCGCCAGATGAGCCATGAGCGGCGTCAGCCCGTAGGAGAGACCTAGAGCCAGCATGAAGAGCGACAGATACGTTTTCATCGTCTCGCTTGCCGGAGTCGGCGCGAGCCGTTCAGGGCACCCAGAGCACGTCCCCGACAGGCTCCTGACCCCGATCGCGCGCCATCCTGTACGCTTGAAAGATCACGGCGCCGCGCGCGCCCTCTTTGCGCCGGCAAACGCTATCACGCGATCTCCCCGATGTCAAACGAAAAAGCACGCACGCGGCCCGGTGATACCCTTTCTGCGGTCTCGTCTGGTATCATATTCCGTCTTGGCATTTCACAGGTGAGGAAGGGACGATGAGTGTCAGCCTGGAGACAATTCGCAGTTTGTGTAAGCGCCGGGGACTGGTCTTCCCCTCATCCGAAATTTACGGAGGGATCGAAAGCATCTGGGATTATGGGCCGCTCGGCGTAGAGCTGAAGAACAACATCAAGCGGGCCTGGTGGCAGCGGGTCGTTTGGGAGCGCTCGGACATGGAGGGCCTGGATTCGGCCATTCTCATGAATCGGCTCGTCTGGAAGTATTCGGGCCATGAGGAGACCTTCTCCGATCCCCTGGTGGACTGCCGACAATGCCGACGCCGCTTCCGAGCCGACACCATCCTTGAAGAGTCCCTGGAGCGCGCCGGCCGCGAAATCCGCGATGTGGCCTCTCGGTTCGTCGAGGAAGTGAGCGCATTTTTCGATGAGGTCGAACGCCGGGAGAGAGAAAAGGGCCGCGTATATGCCACGCGATGGGAATTGATCACGGCAGCCCTCAAGGACCCTGAATACGAGCGCCAGTTGCGCGAGCGCATTCCCCAGGTACCAGTGACCGATTCCGATCTGGGGGCTTGGGAGGAAGCAGTTGAGCAGATCCGGCCCCGCTTCTCTGCGCGGCTTGAAGCGATTCGGGCGATCGAGAAGAGCTTCGGACGAAGCTATGATTCAGACGAGCAATTGATTCAGGTAGCCTTCACCAGATATCAGCCCTGGATGAACGAGCCCATCAAGGCGTCCTGGAACGAGCTTTTTCAGTCCTTGAACGAAAAGGGAGCTCTTCGCTGCCCTCATTGTGGAGCAGTTGGAGCCTTTACTCCTCCTCGGCGGTTTAATCTCATGTTCAAGACTTTCATGGGACCGGTCGAAGAGGAGGCGGCTCTCGTGTACTTGAGGCCCGAAACAGCGCAGGGAATGTTCGTCAACTTCCTGAATGTGCTCACGACGTCGCGACGTAAACTCCCTTTCGGGATCGCCCAAATAGGCAAAGCCTTTCGCAATGAGATCACGCCGGGGCAGTTTCTGTTCCGCGTGCGGGAGTTCGAGCAGATGGAGATTGAGTATTTCGTGCCTCCGGAAGACGCGGCAAACTGGTTCGAGCACTGGGTTGAGGAGCGTTACCAGTGGTATCTCTCCCTGGGCCTGCGCGCCGAAAATCTTCGACTGCGTGAGCAATCGCCCGAAGAACTCGCCCACTACGCGCGACGAACCGTGGATATCGAATACCGATTCCCCTGGGGATGGGGCGAGATCGAAGGGATCGCCTATCGGGGAGACTATGATCTGGGCGCCCACAGCAAGTCTCATCCGGAGAACGCTCACTCTGTGGCCGATCTCGTCTACTTCGATCCCGAAAAGCAAGAACATGTCACGCCCCATGTGATCGAACCCAGTGCCGGTGTGGACCGAATCTTCCTGGCCTTGCTCTGCGATGCCTACCACGAAGAGGAAGTCCGCGGGGAGCGACGTACGGTGCTTCGGCTTCATCCGAGCCTGGCTCCGATCAAGGTGGCCGTCTTCCCCCTGTTGCGGAACCGGAGCGAACTGGTTGAACTGGCCCGCCGGATCGCAAGCGATCTCCGCGCTGGTGTGCCCGGACGGGTTGTCTACGACGATACGGCTTCGATCGGTCGGCTCTATCGGCGACAGGACGAGATCGGGACACCCTACTGCGTGACCGTGGATGTTCAGACTCTGGAAGACCAGCAGGTGACCGTGCGCGATCGCGATACGATGCATCAGGTCCGACTGCCTATTGAGCGCGTCCGCGAGTATGTGATCGAGCATCTGGGTTCCAGGTCGTGAGATAGGGAGGCGCGATGAGCGAGCAGGTGGAGACAGAGATGCATCTGTCACGCGAGGTTCCCCAGCCGATCCTCGCACTCTGCCGCGCCGTGCGGGAAGCGGGAGGACGCGCGCTGCTGGTCGGAGGAGGCGTGCGCGATCGCTTGCTCGGACAGCCCTGGAAGGATTTCGATCTCGAGGTCTATGGGATCCCTTCTGAGAGGCTGAAGGCTTTGCTTGAGCGCTTCGGTACAGTCAACGCTGTCGGCGAGAGTTTCGCCGTCTACAAGGTGAGGCTTTCGCCGGATCTTGAGATAGACGTGAGCCTGCCACGCCGCGAGACCAAAAAAGGGCGCGGCCATCGGGGGTTTCTCATCGAGGGCGATCCTTTCCTGAGCATCGAAGAAGCCACCCGTCGGCGCGATTTCACAATCAATGCCATGCTGTACGATCCCCTGAGTGATGAGCTGTTTGATCCTTTCGGGGGGCAAGCCGATCTCAAGCGGCGCGTGCTCCGTGTCGTGGATGCTCGGACTTTTCCGGAGGACAGTCTGCGGGTGCTGCGAGCCATGCAACTGGCTGCACGGCTGGAATTCGCGGTTGAGCCCGCGACACGAGAGCTGTGCCGCGCGATAGATCTTTCGGATCTGCCGAGCGAGCGCATCTGGGGCGAGTTCGAGAAGCTGTTGCTTCGAGCCCGGCGCCCTTCGATGGGTCTCGAGGTGGCGCTCGATCTTCTGGTCATCGAGAAGCTTCTGCCTGACCTGAAATGGCTTGTCGGATGCCTGCAGGATCCGATCTGGCATCCGGAAGGGGATGTGTGGACGCATACGCTTTTGGCCGTGGACGTGGCGGCGGAGCTGACTCCGGATCTCCCGCGGGAGAAGCGGCTGACGGTGATGCTGGCCGTGCTTCTGCATGACATTGGGAAACCGCTCACGCTCAAAGAGGAAGAAGGGCGCATTCGCACGCCTGGGCATGAGGAAGCGGGCCTGGAGCCCGCCCGCCGTGTTCTGGATCGGCTGAATGTGCATACGATCAATGGCTACGATGTGCGCGGACAGGTTCTGGCGCTTGTGGCCAATCATCTGAAGCCGGCGCAGTTTTACCGAGACCGAGCGCGAGTGACCGATGGAGCCTTTCGGCGGCTAGCGGCCAAATGTGATCTGGAGCTTCTGTACCTGGTGGCGAAGGCCGATGCTCTGGCGCGCGGGCCGGCTTCCAACTCTGAGGCTGAAGAATGGTTCATCGCGCGAGCGCGAGAGCTGCGCGTAGAGCACGCGCCGCCTCGTCCTTTACTGCTGGGGCGGCATCTGCTGGAGCTGGGGATGAAGCCAGGCCCTGAAATGGGGCGCCTCTTGCGCGCGGTCTATGAAATGCAACTGGATGGGCGGATCACGACGCTTGAAGAAGCGATCCGTGCTGCCCGCGAATTGCTGAGAAAGAGTCCCGCGTGAGGGAATGTTACGTTCGCCCCATGAGACATCGGCAAGAATGGGGTCGCGAGAAAGTTTCTTCGGAATCCAATGGGGCAAGGAGGGACGATATGGCCAAGGTCTGGGTCTTGCAACATGCCGCATGTGAGACGCTCGGGACGATCGCCGAAGCTCTTGCGGCCGCGCGCGTGCAACCCGAGTATGTGCGCGTTTTCGAGGGAGCGCCTGTCCCCCGGGATATGAGCGAGGCCGTCGGCCTCATCCTGATGGGAGGGCCCATGGGGGTGTATGAGCAGGATCAGTATCCGTTTCTGGCCGACGAGATTCGCCTGATCGAGCGCGCGCTGGCTGAGGAGAAGCCGATTCTCGGAGTCTGTCTGGGAAGTCAGCTTCTGGCCGCCGCGCTCGGCGCGCGCGTCGTTCGGGGTCCGCAGAAGGAGATCGGTTGGTTCCCTGTCACGCTCACTGAAGCAGCGCGCGCGGATGCGCTGTGGGCTGGCGTAGAGTCTCCGTTCATCGCCTATCACTGGCACGGCGACGTGTTCGATTGTCCGTCGGGCGCTGTGGCCCTGGCGCGCTCGGAGCTGACCGAATGTCAGGCTTTTCGATACGGAGCGAAGGCCTACGGGTTGCTCTTTCACCTGGAGGTGACCGAGCCGCTCATCTCCGATATGGTCCGAACCTTCGCCGGGGAATTGCGCGCAGCGGGCCTTTCGGGCGAAGAGATCCTGCAGCGCGCTTCGCTCTATCTCCCCGAAGTGAAGCGGATCGGACAGATAGTTTTCACGCGGTGGACGAGCCTCATCCCCTCGTAAGATCGAGGGAAACGTCCGCGCCGGAGAACATATTCGGAGGAGAGAAATGTTCCGATGCAAGTTCGCGCCCAGGAAGGGATCCATCGGTTTGATCCTTGCGCTCGGCCTCGTCCTTTCGAGCGGATGGGTACACCCGGCGCCGCAGGAGGTCTTTCGCGTCGGGCCGATCGTCGCTCGGCCCGGCGAAATCGTCTCAGGCATGCTCGACGTGCCGGCTGCGGCGGATCCGGGAGCGCCCATTCCGGTGACGATCGCGCGGGGGGAGCGACCCGGACCAGTCCTCGCGCTGGTCGCGGGGAATCACGGTTACGAATACGCGCCGATTTTGGCGCTGCAACGGCTGCGCGCGCACCTGGACCCGCGGCAGTTGCAGGGGACCATCATTCTGGTGCACGTCGCCAATATGCCCTCGTTTCTGGGGCGGACGATCTACTACAGCCCGGTGGATCGCAAGAACCTGAATCGCGTCTATCCGGGTCGCCCGGATGGGACGGTGTCCGAACGCCTCGCCTACGCCATCACGACCGAAGTGATCGAGAAGTGCGACGTGCTCCTGGATCTTCACTGCGGGGATGGGAACGAATCCTTGTGGCCTTATGTCTACATGCCGGTCACGGGAGATCCCCGTCTGGATGCGGCTGTGCGCGAGATGGCGCTCGCTTTCGGGATCGAATACATCGTCGTGGATCGGGATCGGCCCACGGATCCGACGGCTTCGATCTACTGTTCCACGACGGCCATCACGCGCGGCAAGCCGGCGCTGACCGTGGAATCTGGATATTTGGGCCGGACCGATTCGGAATCCATCGAGCGCATCGTGCGCGGAGTGCTCAGCCTCATGCGTCACCTGAAGATGCTGGAGGGAGAGCCCGAGCGCGTCGCGCATCCGGTCTTTCTGGATCCGACACGCGTCTTGACGAGCCCGGCGACCGGCATCCTCTATCCCCAGGTCGAGCGAGGGCAGTATGTTGCGGCCGGAGCCCTTCTGGCGACGATCACGGACTTCTTCGGGCGTCCGATCGCCGAAGTCCGCGCTCCCTTCGCCGGTCTTGTCCTTTATATCGTCGCCACCCCTCCGATCACGCAGGGAGAACCCGTCGCCTTCATCGGAGCCGTGAAATCGCCCGGCTGAAACCGCAGTGAGCGATGGGATTCCTCTTAGGCAAGGAGGCGCGCTGGGATATCTTGCGCGAAAAAACGCTCAGGTGGCCTTCTTCACTCCATCTTCCATTCATTGCGCACCCGTCCCCTCCGACGATCCCTTTCAGCCACTTTCAGGAGTTGGGGGGAAGTGAGCTGGTCGTCGCTTCCGATGCGTGTGAGATCGTCACCGATAGGTGGGACGACTCACTTGCCGAGCGGCTGCGTCAAGCCGGAATGGAGGACCTTCACGTTCTTCCTCTGAGCTTGGAAGAGATCTACCTGCTCTCGCAGGGAAAGAAGAGGATAGACCGCTCTTTGGGGAGTCCGGGTCCCACTCGTCCCTCAGACGCCTGAATAGGGTCGGGGCGAATCGTTCGCGAGACTTCCCAGATCGCATGCGCAGCAGCACCATCCTTGGGGAAAAATCCTCAATGCCCGGGTGAAAGCTCGCATCTCCAAGCCCACGGAGTGGGCACAGAGATTAGCCTGGGGCGCGAGCCTTTTTGCAGAACGACCCTTTTCCGCAAAAAGCCCCCGGAGGGGGCGGCAGAGAATAGCCTAGGGCGTAAGCCCTAGGAACGGAACGTGAGCCCCCCCCAATTTCCCCACAAGCCCCCGAAGGGGGCGACACACCAGGATGCCACCCAACCGGTCGGGTTCACACACGCCAGGTCACAACATCGGGGGATACACGAATGGCGTCCTTCGATTCGCCAGGCTTCTGACCCGGTGTGTCGCCCGCTGGCGCAGGCTCGGTGATTGGGGACCTCGTTTCCTGGGGTTCCGCTTGCGCTTCACCCCAGGCTATCGTCTGTCGCCCTCTTCGAGGGCTCTTTGCGGCACGGAGATTGCTAAATGAGCAATGGGGATTCCGCTTGACGGTCGGGAAGGGATCCCCTGGCTCATGACCCTGCTGGGGAGGGAGGGTATGGAGAAGAAGTTGAGTGGAAGGCGCGTTCTGATGGTCATCGCTCCGGAGGAGTTCCGGGACGAGGAGCTTTTCACGCCCAAAGGGCTTTTGGAGGCCGAAGGGGCGGACGTGAAGATCGCCTCGGCGCGACGCGGCGTGGCGCGCGGGATGCTGGGCGGAAGCGCTTCGCCGGATCTGCTCCTCTCAGAAGCGCGCGCGGACGATTACGAGGCGATCGTCGTCGTCGGAGGGATGGGATCGCCGACGTATTTATGGCCGGATGAGACTCTTCACCGCCTGCTTCGCGAAGCCCATGAGAAGGGGAAGGTGATCGGAGCCATCTGCCTCTCCGGTGTCGTCCTGGCGCGCGCCGGCCTGTTGCACGGGCGACGGGCGACCGTCTATGCGACCGAGGAGTCTTTGCGCGAGCTGAGTCAGGGCGGCGCCCACTATCAGCCCCAGGATGTCGTCACTGATGGACGGATCGTCACAGCCAGTGGGCCGCAGGCAGCGGCCGACTTCGGGCGCGCCCTGATTCAACTTCTGAGCTCCTCGGCATGAGAGAAGTGGGCGGTGCGGGGCTCAGAGACGAGGACCATTGCCGCGGATCTCTCGTGGCTCAGCCGATCGCCCGAGGTACTTGATCGGTGCTCTGGATCCAGCCTCCCCCGATGACCAGATCGCCCTCGTAGAAGACGACGGCCTGACCGGGCGTGACGGCGCGCTGCGGCTCGTCAAAGCGCACCAGCACAGAGCCGTCCTCGCTCGGCTCGATCGTGGCCGAAGCCTCCTCGTGCCGAGAGCGAATCTTGGTCCGAACGCGCATGGGCTCGCGCAGCGCAGCGATAGCGATCCAGTTCGGGTTCACGGCGCGCAGCGTCCTTGTGTACAGCTCGGGCTCCGGACCGACGATGACGCGATTCCGAGCGAAGTCTAAAGCGACGACATAAACAGGGCGTCCCAACGAGAGGCCCAGACCACGCCGCTGACCGATCGTGTAGCGGTGGATCCCCTCGTGATATCCGACCACACGACCGTCGGTCGTGACGATCTCTCCGCGCCGAGGCTGCGGGAGAGTTCGGCGCTCATCGGCCAGTCGGTCCTCGCCCTCCGGAGCGAGGCCCGTGCGGAGATACTGTTCGACAAAGCGCACGTAATCCCCATCGGGGACGAAGCTGAGGTCTTGACTTTCGGGCTTCTCGGCCACGGGCAGACCCAGCTCGCGAGCCAGGCGCCGAACGTCCGTCTTGGTCAGATGCCCGAGCGGGAAGACGACGCGCGCCAACTGCTCCTGCGTCAACTCGAAGAGGAAATACGACTGATCCTTCTGCGGATCCACTCCGCGCCGGAGCACGAAGCGCCCGCGCGCTTCATCCCACTCGACGCGCGCGTAGTGTCCGGTGGCCACGCGCTCAAATCCCAACTGTTCGGCCAGGCGGAGGAAGGCCTTGAACTTGATCTGCGAGTTGCAAGGGATGCAGGGATTAGGCGTGCGCCCGCGCAGGTACTCCCGGACGAAGGGCAGGACGATCTCCCGCTCGAACTCCTCTTCGAGATTGAGGACGTAGAAGGGGAAGCCCAGATGCGCCGCGACGCGTCGCGCATCGTAGATGTCCTCCAGCGAGCAACAGCGCGAGGGAAGAGGCTCCCCGTTGGGCCCCGTGAAGCGGCGCTGGTTCCAGAGCTGCAGCGAAAAGCCCACAATCTCATGTCCGGCGCGCTTCAGGAGGGCCGCCGCCGTCGAGCTATCCACACCTCCGCTCATAGCTACGGCAATGCGCATGGTCGCCCAAGTGGTAGCGCGCGGTCTCCGAAGGATGCTATTATAGCAAAGGCTATGATGGACGTGGCAGAGAAGTATCGGATCAAGAAAGAGCCATTTTATCTGCCGACGAACAACGAGATCGAGTTGTTCACGGCGGCATATCGGAACAAACTCCCCGTGATGCTCAAGGGGCCGACCGGATGCGGCAAGACGCGCTTTGTGCAGTACATGGCGTGGCGGCTGGGCAGACCCCTCATCACCGTGGCGTGTCATGAGGATCTCTCGGCGACGGATCTGGTTGGGCGCTTCTTGCTGGAAGGGGAGGAGACGGTCTGGCACGACGGGCCTCTGACGACAGCCGTCAAAATCGGAGGCATCTGTTACCTGGACGAGGTCGTCGAGGCGCGCAAGGATACGATCGTCCTCATCCATCCGCTCACGGATGATCGGCGCATTCTCCCGATCGAGAAGCTGGGGACATTGCTGGAAGCCCCCGAGGAGTTCATGCTCGTCATCTCCTACAATCCCGGCTACCAGAGCGTGCTCAAGGATCTCAAGCAATCCACGCGACAGCGATTCGTCAGTCTGGAATTCACCTATCCCTCCTTTGAGAACGAGGTGCGCATCGTCATGCACGAAGGGGGGGTGGATGAGGAGACCGCGCGCGATCTCGTGCGCATCGGCCAGAAGGCTCGGAATCTGAAGGGGCATGGCCTGGAAGAGGGCGTCTCGACGCGCTTGCTCGTCTATGCTGCGCAGCTCATTCAGAGCGGCCTCTCCCCCTATGAGGCCTGCGAGGCAGCCATCATCCAGACGATCACCGATGATGCGGAGATCCAGCGGAGCCTGCGCGAGATTGTGACGACGATCATATGAGCGAGGCGATGCGAAAAGCGTTGGAGAAACAGTTGAAAGGGGTCGTCCCGGAGAGGGAAGAGCATCTCGTGGGGCGGCTGTTGCGACTTCCGGCCGATCGCGCGCTCCTTCTTCTGGAGACCGGCTTGGGGATGGCGGCGACCAGTGTTCGCGCGACCGTCGAGTTCTTGCGCGTGGCTCCAGATGTGGCCTTGGGGATGGATCCGGAGAGCGTGAAGACCTGGGGGGAGATCGGACGGCGCCTGGCCGGCGTGAATCCGGAGAGCGCTATCGCCTTCTTCCAGCTCAGCGGATCGGTTCTCGGCCCGCTTCCCGTCGCCTTGCGGCGGGAAGTCCTGATGACCTGCTATCGGCAGTCGCTGATCTCGGGCACGGTGGCTCTTGAGTGCTTTCACAAAGCACCGTCAGTCTTCGAGAGAATCGGGGACGAGGAGCTGGCCGCGCGCGTCTATCGGATTGCCGGGGAGATCGCGCGGCGCAGCGCGACGCAGAGCGCGGAGTTTCTGGGCCGCGCGCCGGAGGTGATCGCGAGCTTTCGACGCCACTTCGAGCGCGCTCTGAGATCGCCCGAGCACCCTCGCGATCTGCCGGATTCTCGCCGAGCGCTGGAGCGCGCGCTCGCAGTGTCAGCCCTCTTCGCCGAGAAGGCCGGAGGCCTGGCCACAGAGTTTCTGCTGGCCTTCGGGCGCCTGCCGCGCGGCAGCCGCCTGGAGGATCAGCTCAAGCTCCTCGATCATACGCAGGCTTTCCTGGAGCGCGGCGGCGGAGTCGCTCTGCAGTATTTCCATGTCGCCACGCGCGTGCTCGCTCTGGCTGGGGCGGAGGCACTGGCCCGGTGGACGGACCTGACCTGGAAGGTCGCGCTTCAGGACAGTGCCGCCGTCTATACCTTCCTCAAGCTCACTCCGCGTATCATAGAGGCGCTGGCGCAGCTTCAGAGGCGAACGTCGGAGCCGCTCATCGAACGCGTGCTGGAGATCGTACACCAGGTGAGCCAGCGGAGCATCCTCCTGGGCATCGAATGCTTCCGCTCAAGTCCTCGGGCTCTGGCCTCGGCCACATTGCAGCAGTTCGCCGAGTGGGCGCGAGCCGGATTGACGCTGTATCCCAGCGATGGCCGTCGCGCCCAGGCCTATTACGCTTTAGAGACCAAAGCGAGCCAGCAGGCTCTGCAGCAGACGGCCGGAGGGGTCACGCTGGAGCGCGTCGGCCCGATGCTGCGCCTCTATATCCAGGGATTAACCGGACGCTCCGTAACCCTGCAGCCGCTCAGTCACCTGCCCGAGCACGCCTCCGTGCATGACGGTAAGACGATCTATCTGCCGGCCGCCATCTCCGAGTTCGGCGAGCCGGAGGCCGATTTCAAACTCTACAAAGTCCTGGCCGCTCACGCCGCCGGACAGCTCGAGTTCGGAACGCACAGCGCCGATCTGCCCGAGTTGATCGAGTTGGCCCAGGCCGTGCGGCAGACGTATGCCGGCGCGAACGCCCGAGCCGATCGGAGTTCTCCCTCGGAGATATCTTCTGGGCCGGTGACCTTCGCGACAATTCTCTCGCTCTTTCCCGACCGCGATCTGGCCGAGCGGATCTTCACCGTGTGCGAGAACGGACGCATTGATTTTTTGCTCCGCCATCACTATCGGGGGCTGCGTCGGGATCTGGACTTCGTGCGGGATCGCTTGCGCGCGCGACGTCCCGCACTGGAGGAGCTTTCCCCGGTGGATCTCGTCCTGGAACTTCTCTTCCGCCTCGCCCTTCTGGGGGGCGTCTCCGAGGATGTGCGGCAGCGGCTCCCGCAGTTGGTCGGCGTGCTGGAGAACGTCCTGCAGCGGTTCATCCAGAGGACGGATGCGACCGTCGCCGCGAGCCTCCAGGCGACGCATCTGATCCTTCAGCTCTTGCAAGAGCAGGGCACTCTGCGCGACCCCGATGCGGAATCGGATCGCACAAGCGCCGAGGAACCGATGACCTCCAGCGAGCCCGAGAGTGGGGAACAGCCCGTCCCTCCCCAGGTCCTTCTGGAACGCCAGCCGCGCCCGACCGATCGCCTGGAACCCTTCAACTTCTGGATTCGACGCGCGCGCGATCCGGAGCACGCGCCGTGGGAGCGCCTCGCCGAAGAGGCCTTTCCCGAAGAGCTGGAGCAGCAGGAGCTGGAACCGGGCGATCAGGCCTTCTACTACGAGGAGTGGGATCACGAGCTGGCCGATTTCCGCGCCGCCTGGTGTCGCGTGATCGAACGACCGGCGCGACGCGGCGGTCGGCAGTTCGTCTCACAGGTGCGCGCGCAGTACGGGCCGCTGATCTCCTCGATTCGATACCAGTTCCAACTGCTGCGCCCTGAAGCCCTGCAGAAGGTGAAAGGGGAACTCGATGGCGAGGAATTCGATCTGCAGGCTGTCATTGATTATGCGCTGGATCGGCAGACATCCGGACGCGTCTCCGAACGCCTCTATGTGCGCCGTCTGCGGCGTCAGCGCGACGTGGCCGTCTCCTTCCTGCTGGATATGTCCAGCTCCACAGCGCGCACCGTCTCCCCGCGAGCTGGGACGGCGCGACCGAGCAAGCGCATCATTGATATCGAGAAAGAAGGTCTGGTGCTTCTGAGCGAGGCCCTGGAGGCCGTCGGCGACCGATACGCTATTCAGGGGTTCACGAGCGAGGGGCGGCACAACGTGAAGTTTTATATCATCAAAGACTTCGATCAGAAGTATTCGCCCGAGGTCGAGGCCCGCATCGGAGGGATCACCTATCAGAACAACACGCGCCTGGGCGCGGCCATCCGCCATGCGACGGCTCGCCTCATGCGACAGGACGCGCGCACCCGACTTCTGATCGTCTTGAGCGATGGGCGGCCCTACGATCACGATTATGGCGACGCGCGATATGCTCGCGAAGATACCAAGATCGCCCTCCGCCAAGCCCGTATGGCCGGTGTGATCCCCTTCTGTATCACCATCGATCGCGAGTCCGAGACCCCACTGCGCGACATGTACGGAGAGGTCGGCTACACGATCATTGATGATGTCCTCAGCCTGCCCGAGCGACTTCCCGGCATCTACCGCCGCCTGACGCGATGACGGGATCCTCCCGCGCGCCCGGAGGTGGGAGAAAAAAGTTGTTGACATTTGGCGGGAAAAGGGTTATAAGATAGGCCAAGATGTTGTATGTGATCTTTGATTGTGCACAATCGCAAGGTGACCACAGGATGTTGTGGTCATCGAAAATCTCATCAGGAGAGGGGAACGATGGCCAAGAAAGCAGCAGCGAAGAAGACGGCGGCCAAGAAGAAGACCGCCGCGAAGAAGGCCACTAAGAAGGGAGGAAAAAAGTAAATATGCCGGCCAAAAAGAAAGCGACCAAGAAGAAGGGCGGAAAGAAGTGAGTCCGCGTGTCCTCCCCTTGCCGCGCAAGGGGAGGACACCGCCTCGAGCCCGATCAGGGAATCAGGACTCCCCAGGGGAGGAGGAGCTGGTTTCTCTCTCGCTTTTCCCGAGCGTCTCCGGTGAGATCTCATGCCGAGCGGTCTTTGGACCGGGCGTAGACGATGCGACCTCCGACGATCGTGTAGAGGACTTCGGTTCGAGCGATCTCATCCGCAGGGATGGTGAAGATGTCCTGAGCGAGGATGACCAGATCGGCGAGTTTACCCGCTTGCAGTGATCCTTTGACTTTCTCCGCGAACTCGGCATAAGCTCCTGAGAGGGTGTACGCGCGAACGGCCTCTTCGACCGTGATCTTCTGCTCGGGGAACCAGCCCTCGGGATGCCGGCCATCCAGAGTCTTTCGCGTCACGGCGGCGTAGATGCCGAGGAGCGGGTTCAGCGGAGCGACCGGCCAATCCGATCCGAAAGTCACCCGCACGCCCGCATCCAGCAACGAGCGGAACGCGTAGGTTGTGCGGCAGCGCTCGCGCCCGATGCGCTTTTCGGCCCATCGTCCATCATCAATGGCGTGATAGGGCTGCATGGAGGCGATGACACCCAGCCGCGCCATGCGCGGGATGTCCTCGGGCCGAAGATGTTGCGCGTGCTCGATGCGAAAGCGCCGATCGCGCGGACCGTTCTCGCGCCGCACCTCTTCGAAGATATCCAGGAGCAGGGCATTGGCCTTGTCTCCGATCGCATGAATGGAGCACTGAAAGCCGGCGCGATCGGCCGCCGCAATCCGCTGCTTCATGATGCCCTCGGGGAACATCTGGCTGTGAAGTAAACCGCGGGTGTGCGGAGCGTCCGTATAGGGTTCGAAGAAGAGAGCCGTCGAGGAGCCCAGCGACCCATCCACGAAGCCTTTGAAGCCGCCCCAGCGCACCCAGTCATCTCCAGCACCTTCGCGAGCGATCACTTCGCGCTGGCGTTCCCACTGGGTGATCGGCGTGCGCATGTACACGCGCACGGTTAATTCTCCTCTCTGGTGCGCTCGCCGATAGACCGGCCAGTGGTCCCACTCGGTGATATCCTGAATCGAGGTCACGCCGAAGCGAGCGGCCTCGCGCAACGCGGCGCGAAGCGCTTCATCATATTCTCGATCGCTCGGCTCGGGAATCACCCGGTAGACAAGCGACATGGCTGCATCCTTGAGGATGCCCGTCGGCTCTCCCGTGCGGGGGTCGCGCACGATGGTTCCTCCTGGAGGGTCCGGCGTCTCGCGCGTGATGCCCGCCTGTTGCAGAGCGAGGCTATTGGCCAGACCCATGTGGCCATCCAGTCGCGTGACGAAAACAGGTGTGCGCGGCGTGTACGGGTCAATCCATTCCTTGCGCGGCAGAGGCGCTCCGGGCCACAGCTCGTGATCCCAGTTCCCGCCGGTGATCCAGCGCCCCGGCGGGAGGGTTTTCGCTCGCTCGGCGATACGTCGGGCGAACTCTTGCGGATCGCGCGCGTCGCGCAGATCCACGCTGAGAAGCTGAAAGCCGCCGTTCAGGAAATGGGTGTGATTGTCAATGAAGCCGGGAAGCACGAGCCCTCCTTTCACCTCAAGGACCTGCGTCCGGGACCCTATGAGCGCGCGAATCTCTTCGGTTGAGCCAACGGCCAGGATGTGCTCTCGGCTGATGGCCAGAGCTTCCGCCCAGGGCTGACGCAAATCGCCTGTCCAGACCTTAGCCCCAAGCACGACAAGATCGGCGCTTGTGTGCGAGCGGCCCAGATACGTCATGGCGAGAATCGAAAGAAGCATCATCGCTCTCCGCATCTTCAAGCCTCCTCGGAGGTCGGCACGTAGTGTAGCCGAGTGCGGCTCGCTTTGTAAACGCCCGGAGTCCCGCAGGCGCTTCAGATGAGGCGCCGCAAAGTCCGATCCCGAGAGCGTTGCCGAGGGCTGCCTTGACGTCGGGAGACTCCCCCGATATACTCGCGTCGGTTCGGAGAGACAGGCTCGAAGGAGTCAAGAGGGGAATGATCAACAGAAGGTGGGTGCTTCTCGGTCTTGGTCTTATGGCCTGCGGTCTCCTGCTGGGTCTGGGCTTTGGACTCATGGCCCCGTTTCCGGAGCGTTCTCTTCCGGAGCGAGACGTTCATGCTTCGATCACGATCATGCAAAGCATTCGCGGGGAGCATACCTTTCGCATCATCTTCACAAACAACACGCGCGTCTTCCTGGTGCTCATCCTGGGGATTCTGACGGGGGGAGTGCTCTCGGCGGCTGAGATGCTGCTGATCGGGTACATGATCGGCCTTCTGGCGCAGATCTCCCAGATGCAGGGGACGCCTGCTGTCGTCGTGCTGGCGGCGCTTCTGCCGCATGGGATTCCGGAGCTGACGGCCTTCGCTCTGGTCGGGGCTCTGGGCGTTCATCTGGCGTTTCGGGTCGCGCAGGTGGTGCGGGGCCTTCGGATGGATTGGGTTCGGGAAGCGCGCACCTATGGTCGGTGGATCCTGGCGGCCTATGGACTGCTGACTCTGGCCGCGGTGATCGAAGCCTATCTCACTCCGAGCCTGGTCGCCTATCTCATGCGCCTCACGATGAGCCGCCTCTGAGGGCGGCCGGTCTGCTCAGGGCGTCTCGCGAGTCCGTTCCTTCAAGAGGAGATGGCGAAGGGCTTCCACGTGTTCGCTCAGCGCCGCGACCTGTTGCCGAAGATGGGGCAGGCGCGTCAGGTGCGCATATTGTTGCTTGAACTCGCGCATCGGGCGCGCCGGCGTGCCCCAGACGAATTCCCCGGCGCGAATCTTTTTGCCCGAAGGGATCCCGGCTTGCGCTCCGAGGATGGCCCCGCGTCCGATGCGGACGTGATCAGCGATGCCGACCTGTCCCCCGATCTGAACGCCGCGCTCGATGTAGGAACTGCCAGCAATCCCCGCCTGCGCGGCGATCACCGTGTCGGCTTCGATCGTCACGTTGTGCGCGATCTGGACGAGATTATCTATCTTCACGCCGCGGCCGATGCGCGTGGGCCCCAGTGTCCCTCGATCAATGCAGACGTTGGCTCCGATCTCCACATCATCCTCGATGATCACCGTTCCCACCTGCGGGAACTTCTCATAGCGTTCTTCGACGAGGAAGTAGCCGAATCCGTCGCTCCCGATGACGCTCCCGCTGTGGATGATGACGCGCGCGCCGATGTGCACGTCCGGATAGATCGTCACATGGGGATGCAGGATCGAGTCGTCGCCCACGGAGCTGCGGGCGCCGATGCAGACGTGCGCGCCGATCTGCACACGCGCACCGATGCGGACTTCTGACTCCAGCACGGCATAGGGACCGATGCTCACCCCTTCACCCAGGACCACGTCCTCGCCCACAATGGCCGTCGGGTGGATGCCGGGCGTCGGTCTCCGAGGGGGATGAAACACAAGCACGACTTCGGCGAACGCGCGGCGCGGATGCGCGACCTCAATGAGCGTCTTGTTCGGAATGTGGAGGCCCTCTGGGACAATGAGGCATCCGGCCTGCGAGTGCTCGGCCACCTCCCGGTGCGCGGCCGATTCCACAAAGGCGACCTCGGTTTCGGTCGCCTCCTGTAGGCTCGCGACGCCGGTGATCTCTCGGGCGGGATCGCCCAGAAGACGACCTCTCACAAGCTCGGCGATCTCATGAGCTGTCTTCCGCATACGTGGTTTCTCCTTCAAGGCACGGGCTACGGCCGGGAGAGGCCGTGCAGATCCTGGCTCGCCGTGGGGGAGCGAAGCGCGCGCTCTCTCCAGAGCCACAGCGTGAGGAGCGCTCCGAGGATCTTGCCGCCCAGGTCCCACTGCAAGTCGTTCGGGCAATCGTGGGGGCTCCAGATGCGTCGGCCGCCGAAGTACAGCTCATCCCACAGCTCGATGATCTCGTAGATCGCTGCGATCGAGAAGCTGATCGAGACGGCCAGCACCCCGATCCACGGGCGCGTCAGAGAGATCCCGCGCCGCCGCATGATCTCCTGAAGCGCCCAGATGAAGGCTGGCACGCTCAGCGCAGATCCGCTCATGTGCGCGAATTCGTCATACTGGACCGGGCCGAACTCTCGCCCGTACATGTGGAAGTGATTCCCCAGCAGATCCACCTGAACGGCCAGAAAGAGCGCTCCGAGAACCCACCACGGGACGCGGGCCTTCCAGACCCGCCCGATGTACATCGAGCCGATCGCCAGAAGCCCCAGCGTGAGCAGCGTTCCGGGGAGCCAGCGCGTATAGGCGAGCTTGAGCAGGAAGAAGGCGACGGCCACAAGAAAAGCGCTGATCCACAGGATGTGTCCGGCGCGCACAGAGCCCGTGTGACTGCGCCGGAGATGCTCATGCGCTTTCGGGAAGAGTCGAAGGCTGATGGATCTCATCGCCAGCCTCAAGAGCCCATTCCGCCTCCTGGCGCACGACGTCGTCCTCATCGTGACGCGCGCTTTCCAGGATCGGGCGCGAGCGGACCGGATCGAGCACGCTCAGAGCCCACAGAGCATGTCCGCGCACGATCGGGTCAGGATCCTCCCGGGCGAGGCATCGCAACAGGGGGATGGCTTCTTCGTATCCCGTATTGGCGGCGACGATGGCGGCGTTTCGAAGCAGGCCGCGCCGCTTCGCCCTTCGGAGAGCCGTGTGTCGGAATCGCGCGCGGAACTCCTCATCCGAAGTGAGGGCGAGCACCTCCGAAAGGGCCAGCGTCTTCCCGACGCCCGCCTCCGGATGAAATTCAGGCCAGTCGGTGATCGGAGGACGCGCATTGTGGGGGCACACCTGCTGACAGATGTCGCAGCCGAAGAGCCAGTCGCCGAGCTGTCGGCGCAGCGCCCTGGGGATCACGCCGCGGTTCTCAATGGTGTGGTAGGAGATGCACAGGCGCGCATCCACGACGCCCTCGGGGCGCAGAGCCCCTGTGGGGCACGCGCGCGCGCAGTCGAACGTGCTCCGGCAGGAGCGCGTCTCCTCCGGGTCAGGAACCAGCTCAAGCGGGAGCAGGATCTCGCTCAGGAAAACCCACGATCCGAACTCTTCCGTGATGAGGCACGCGTTCCATCCGATGCGCCCGAGTCCGGCGCGACGCGCCAGCGCGCGCTCCAGAAGGGGAACGGCATCGGTGAAGCAGCGGGCGGGAATCGGCCTTCCGACAAGCTGCTGGATCTCCCCGACAAGCTGGCGAAGCCGCGCGGGGATGACCTCGTGGTAATCGCGTCCCCAGGCGTAGCGGGCGATGCGTCCATATCCGCGCGGGACGGGGTCGAAATCACCGCTGTAGTAATTCACCGCGAGCACGAGGATCGTTCGGACTTCGGGCCATACCCGCATCGGATGGGCGCGCAGCTCGGCGCTTGTGCGCATGTAGAGCAGATCGGCCACCTGCCCCTGCGCGAGCCAGCGATGATAGCGCGTCTGGTCCTCCAGCAGAGGATGAGCCGTCGTGACGCCCACGCCGTGAAAGCCCAGAGCGCGAGCGCGCCGTTTGACTTCGCGCGTGAGCTGTTCGAGCGTCATGGTCCGGACCTGGAAGCCTCTTCAGAAGTCCTCCCATGCTCGGCGAAGACCCGGTGCGCGATGCTCAGGCCCTCCCAGCAGGCCGGAAATCCCGCATAGGGAGCGATATGCAGAAGCGTTTCCAGAATCTCGCGTTCGGTCGCTCCGTTGCACAGGGCCATGCGGATGTTCAACTCCAGAGCCTGAGGCCGTCCCAGAGCCGCCAGCGCAGCGATCGTCACCAGGCTTTTGATCTTGCGCTCCAGTCCAGGGCGGGTCCAGATCTCCCCGGCGAGGAATTCCAGGACGTACTGCTCGAAATCGGGCGAGAGATGACGCCACGTCTGGCGCACCCGTTCCGCCGATTCCGCGCCGAGCATCTCCTCCAGGAGGCGGCGTCCCCGTTCCCTTCGTTCGGTCAGATCCATGCCGTGCGTCCTCCCCCAAATAGTGCCGTCGGCCTCAATTTTACCAACTTCGGAAAGCTCGTGCCGAGAGAAGGAGTGTCACTCACAGGAGACAGCGTCTGGAAATGCCGAGACCGGGTGTGATACACTGCCCCACGGTGTGAGCGAGATCCCGGAGGTTCGAGAGAGACCTGTGGGGGAAGAAGTCGAAAGAATCTTGCAGGAGGTCGAACGGGCCGATCTCGTCGTGGGGATTCCGAGCTACAACAATGCGCGCACGATCGGCCACGTCGTGCGAGCCGTGACGGCCGGTTTGGCCAAGTACTTCCCCGAGCATCGCGCTGTGGTTATTAATTCGGACGGGGGGTCCCGGGATGGAACGCCCGAGGTCGTGCGCCAGGCCGCTCTGGGGGATTACCGGATGGTGCTCGCCGCGCACCCGCTTCATCCCATTCCCCGGCTGACGATGCCCTACCACGGCGTGCCGGGCAAAGGGAGCGCGCTTCGGCTGGTCTTTGATCTGGCCGTGCGATTAGGCGCGCGCGCCTGCGCCGTCGTGGATGCCGATTTGCGGAGCATCACGCCCGAATGGATGGATCTGCTCATAGGTCCCGTCCTCCGGGAAGGCTTCGATTTCGTCGCGCCGCTTTATCGCCGCCACAAATACGATGGCACGATCACCAATTCCATCGTGTATCCCCTCACGCGCGCCCTCTATGGGCGGCGCGTGCGCCAGCCGATCGGGGGAGATTTCGGTTTCTCCGGCCGGCTGGCCGCTCACTACCTCGCTCAAGATGTCTGGCACACCGACGTCGCGCGCTTTGGCATTGACATCTGGATGACCACACAGGCGATCGTCGGCGGCTACAGCGTCTGTCAGGCCTTTCTGGGGGCGAAGATTCACGATGCCAAGGATCCGGGGGCGGACCTCGTGGGCATGCTCGTGCAGGTCGTCGGATCGGTTCTCGATCTCATGGAGGCGCATTATCCGATCTGGTCGCGAGTGCGCGGATCGGAGCCCGTGCCCCTCTTCGGATTGGAGTATGAGGTGGGATTGGAGCCTATCCGCGTGAACGTCGAACGCATGATCCATGCCTTTCGCCTGGGCGCCGAAGAGCTACAGGACCTCTGGCAGAAGGTCCTCTCGCCGCCCACCTTTCGGGCTGTCACGCACATCGCCCGATCGAGCGAGACGGCCTTTCACTTCCCGGCGGAGGTCTGGGTTTCGGTCATCTATGACTTCGCCCTGGCCTTCCATTGGTGTGTGATTCATCGCGATCACCTGCTACAGGCTCTGGTGCCGCTTTATCTGGGGCGCACAGCCTCCTTCGTCCTGGAGACGGCCGAGAGCACAGCCGAGGAGGTCGAGGCCGTGATCGAGAATTTATGCCTTCGGTTCGAAGAGCAAAAGCCCTATGTGGTCCAAAAATGGGAAAGTCCTCCCCAAAAGAGGGAGGAGGGCGGACGGTGACCACAGCCGTCCGCGCCCCAAGAGATGAGTCCCGAGCGATCGGCGGATCGCTCGGAGTATCGGGAGGGAGGATATGTTTGAGGCCTTGAAGATCACTGTGACAGGGACGCTGGAGCGTCTTCAGGATCGCGCGCTCGCCTTTTTGCCGAATATGCTGGCAATGCTCATTCTGGTTCTTTTCGGAGGGATTGTCGCGGCCCTGGTGCGATCCCTTCTGAGGCGGGCTCTGCGGGCCGTGCGCTTTGACCGCTGGTGCGATCAGATGGGGATCACGCCGATCTTGCGCCGAGCGGAGATCCGGCGCGCTCCGTCGCATCTTGTGGCGAGCGCCTTCTTCTGGATCTTTCTCCTGCTCTTTCTGGCCGTGGGGCTGCATTCGCTGGAGATCGCCCTTGTGGATCGCGCGCTGGCGGCGATTCTGGGCTATATTCCGCGCGTCCTGGCGGCACTTCTGGTCCTTGGAGCGGGAGTGCTGCTGTCCAACTTCCTGGCGCGGGCCGTGCTTTTGGCCGCCGTCAATGCGCAGATGGCTTCGGCGCGCCTTCTGGCCGGCGGCGTGCGCCTCCTCATTGTCGCCCTCGCTTTGGCCATGGCCCTGGAGCAGTTGGCGCTGGCGGCTCATATTGTCGTCGCGGCTTTCTCCATCTTCTTCGGAGGGGTGACGCTGGCGCTGGCGATCGCCTTCGGTCTGGCCGGGCGCGATCTGGCTCGCGAGGTGCTGCGCCGACAACTGGCGCCTCGGCGCTCGGAGGAGCCGGATGAGTTCTCCCACCTCTGAAGAGGAGCCGATCAGGAGGTTCTCGCCGGGGTCGCCGGAGAATTCGTATCGGGCGCGCGCACCGGAGAGATTTTCCTCCGAAAGATCTCCAGCAGCGTGAGCGCGACGCTCAGAATGAGCGGCCCCATGACGATGCCGAGAAAGCCAAAAACCTTCACCCCTCCGAGCACGCTGAAGAAGACCAGCACCATGGGCAGGCGCGTGCGCCCCCCAATGATCCAGGGGCGCACGATGTTGTCCATCAGGCTGATGACCAGTGCCCCCCAGAGGAGCAAAAAGACCCCCTTTCCCACACTCCCCTGCGCGATGAGCACAATAGCGGCCGGGACCCAAATGATAGCCGCTCCCACAACGGGCAGAAACGAGAAGAAAAACATCGTCGCCCCCCAGATCAGAGGGGAGGGCAGACCGACGATCCAGAACCCGATCCCCCCCAGAGTGCCCTGCGTCAGAGCGACAGCCACGCCCCCGTAGAGCGTCGCTTGGATCATCTCGCGCATGCGCTGAAAAATCTCATCCGCCTCGGATCTGGACAGAGGGAGCGCCCTTTTGATCTGTGCCATCAGCGTCTCGCCATCTCGAAAGAGGAAATAGGTCGTGAAGATCGTGACGCCCACATCGAAGATGAGCGAGGGGAGTTGCCCGATCGCTCCGGTCAAACGCGCGATGAGGAACTCGGAGAGGCGCTGAAGATTCCTCAAGATCAGCGAACGGAGATCCAGCGCCGAGAGGTCCACATACTGGCCGAGCCAGCTCAGGGAGCGCTCCAGAAGCGAAATCTGCCCGGGCTCGAAACGAAACGTCCACGCGCCTGAAGCGAAGCGCTCTTCGATCAGGCGATACCCGGCGATCAGCTCCCCCACCAGGCTCGTCACGATCAGCGCCGCCGGAGCGATCGCGATGGCCAGCACCAGAAGACACGAGAGCAAGGCCGATATGTTCGCGTTCCGAATCCGCCGGGCGAGACGCCGATGGAGCGGATGGAACACGATCACCAGAACGATCGCCCAGGCGATCGCCGCTGCAAAAGGCGCCAGCATCAGGAGCGTAAGATAGGCGGTCCCAAGGAAGGCCGCGATCAGGAAAGCGATTTGGACCGTCTCCCATCTCATCGGGGGGGAACGTCCTCGGGCAGAGCGGCGAGGATCTGCCGGACATCGAACGGATAGTCCAGCCGAAGGATGCGCGTTCGTCCTTCAGCCAGATCGGCGATCAGATCCTCAACGAGCTGATCAATCGCTCGCTGAAAGACCCGATCCGTCGAGCGCACGCCATCGGGGATGAGCCATTCGTCCACGATCGGAACTTTGACGAGCACCGTGTACGTCCCGATCCATTCCTTGATGAGGGCATCCAGATGCAGGCGTCGCCCGAACTTGTGGCAGTAGTAGGCATAGTTGTCTAACACCGAACGGTCGCATACGACCACATCGGCGCGAACAGACGCCTCCAGCTCCGCCGCAATATGCCGATGCAGAATCCAGAGCTGCCCGGCCTCGGAGGTCGCCTCGTTGATCGGGAAGGGACTGCGACGGGCCATCTCCACGACCAGCTCGACGCGATGCCCGCGCTTCTGTAGCTCCGTACACAGGGAAAACGCCAGCGCCGTCTTCCCACACCCATGTGATCCGATAATAGCGATCTTCATCGCACGCGATAGCATACACGGAATCTTTCCCCCTTGACAATATGCCGGCAGGCATTAAGATAGGCGCCGGTTTCCGGGAGGTGTCATCGTGACCGCTTCGCGGGGCACGTTTGTTGTGGAGCGTGAAAGGAGGGAAAATTCCTCGCCGGAGGTGGCTTATGAGAAAACGTTCGTTCTTCGCCTTTGTCTCCCTCTGTATGGTGATGAGTTCGTCCTTGGGGGGGCCGTTCGGAGAGCGGACGGAGCAGGCGACCCCGATCCTCCTCCGGGGTCTTCAGGATGAAGTGCGCGTCGTCCGCGATACGTTCGGCATCCCTCACATCTTCGCTCGAAACGATCACGATCTCTACTTCATGATGGGGTACGTGCAGGCGCAGGATCGGTTCTTCCAGATGGATTTCCTGCGCCGCGTGGCCAGCGGAACGCTGGCGGAGCTTCTCGGTCGTGGCCCCAACGACAGTGTGCTCGCGCAGGACATTCAGTTGCGCGTTCTGGGATTGCGGCGGGCGGCCGAAGCCTCTCTGGCCATCTTCTCTCCGGAAGCGCAAGCCGTCCTGCGCGCTTTCGCCGATGGCGTCAACGCCTTCCTGCAGAACAATCCCTTGCCGCCGGAATATGGAGCGCTGGAGCTGACCAAGGCCTCTGTCCCCGCCTGGGATCCCGTGGATAGCGTCGCCATCGGCAAGCTGCTCGCTTTTCAACTCTCGTTCAGCCTGGAGGACATTGACCGAACCGTTCTTCTGGCCACATATCAGGAGGCGGGGCGCATTGCCGGATTCGATGGCACGAAGCTCTTTTTCGAGGATCTGTTTCGGAGCGCGCCCTTTGATCCGTCGGTCTCCATTTCGGGAGCGCTGGGGACAGTCGCCGCTCGCGCGGGCGCTCTTCGGGCCAAATGGAGCGAGCAGCTCGGAGACATCACTCGCTGGGTGAGTCCCGAAGCGATTCGCGCCGGTCGCGAGTATCTGAAGGAAATCGCTCAGATGCCGTTTCTGCGCGGGGCACTGGACCGAACGACTGCACCGACAGGCAGCAACTGGTGGCTCATCAGCGGTTCGAAGACCGATACGGGCTTCCCCATGCTGGCGAACGATCCGCATTTGGGGTTGGACGTGCCAGCGATCTTCTACGAGATGCACCTGGTCGTCGAAGGACCCGATCCGATGAACGTCATCGGCGTGAGCTTTGCGGGCACGCCCGTCATCGTGCTCGGCATGAACGAGCGGATCGCCTGGGGCGCGACGACCAATCCCATGGATGTGACCGATGTCTACGAAGAGCGCGTCATCATTGACATCGCGACGCAACTGCCGAGCGCGGCGATCTTCCGCGATACCCGCCGGTCGATTCGCGCGATCCCGCAGGTGTTTCGGGCCAACCAACCGGGCAATGGGACAGTGGATGATCTGCTGACGATTCCTTCGGGAACGCTCCCGAGCGGCGTGAGCGTACCGGCGGCCGCGCTGGTGATTCCGGATCGGAATAACGCGCCCATCGTGCGCGTCGTCAAAAGCGATTTGCTCGATTTTCGCGTCCTGAGCGTGCAGTACACGGGCTTTGGTCCAACGCGAGAGCTTGAGACCTTCCTCATCTGGCATCGCGCGCGGAATCTGGAGGATTTCACGCGCGGGCTCCAGTTCTTCGACTTCGGCTCGCAGAATTGGGCTTATGTGGACGTGGAGGGCAACATCGCCTATTTCACAAGCGGCGAGCTGCCCTTGCGCGAGGACCTGCAGGAGGGGACGGTAGATGGCGCCCCGCCCTTTTTCATCCGCAATGGCGCGGGGGCCCTCTTGCGAGGGGATGGGAGCATCGAGCGCATCGTGAAGAACGAGTGGGCGCCTCTTGTGACGCGGCAGCCGGGTCAGGCCGTGCCTTTTGAAATCTTGCCCTTTGAGGAGATGCCTCAAGTGGTCAATCCCCCGCAGGGGTTCATCGCCAATGCGAATAACGATCCGATCGGGACGACGCTCGACAACGATCCGCTCAATCAGCTCCGGCGCAGTGGGCGAGGACTTCTCTACTTAAATCCGGGGTACAGCATCGGCGCGCGCATGGGGCGCATCGTTCGGCTGATTCAACGCGAGCTGGACCCGGCGCAGGGAGGTGATGGGCGCATCTCGCTGGAGGACATGAAGCGCTTCCAGGCCAATGTGCAAATGCTCGATGCGGAGGTCTTGACGCCCTATATCCTGCGGGCCTTTCAGAATGCGCAGGCGGCGGGAGCTCCAGCTCCCCTGGCCGCTCTGGCTCAGGATGCGCGCGTCGCTGAGGCCGTCAGTCGGCTCGCTCAGTGGGACTTCAGCGCGCCCACGGGAATCCCCGAAGGTTATGATGCGGCCGACACCGATGGGCAACGGCAGCCGCCCACTTCCGAAGAGATCGCCGCCAGCGTGGCCGCGACGATCTATAGCCTCTGGCGCGCGCGGATCATCGCCAATACGATTGATGCGACACTGGCGCGTGTCGGACTGGCTGGACGGGGCCCCAGCGGATCTCTGGCCGTCGTCGCTCTGCGGAACCTGCTCGATCGCTTCGAGCAGAACCGGGGGCGCGGCGCTTCGGGGCTGAATTTCTTCGATGCCCCTGGGGTGGATCTGGCGCCGGAAGTCGAGCGCGATCTGCTCATCCTGCAAAGCCTCAAGGAAGCGCTCGAGCGGCTGGCGAGCGACGACTTCAAAGCAGCCTTCAATAACTCGACCCGTCTGGAGGATTATCGCTGGGGCCGGCTGCATCGTATCGTCTTCGCGCACCGGCTGGGCGATCCGTTCAGCATCCCTCCGGCCGGAGGATTCGCGCACCTGGATTCGGGCTTGCGCGGCGTCGCCGTGGACGGAGGGTTCGAAGTCGTGGATGCGTCCGGGCATGACGCGCGCGCTCAGACGGTGAACGCCTTCATGTTCGGTAGCGGACCGGCGCGTCGGTTCGTCGCGGAAGCGCGACCCGATGGGATTCGGGCGCTCCAGGTCATTCCGGGAGGTCAAAGCGGAGTGCTCGGCAGTCCGCTCTATGCCAATCAGCTCGGTTTGTGGCTGACTAACGATTATCATCCGCTCTGGCTGACGCGCGAGGACATCGAGCGGAATAAGGTCTCCGAGCAGCTCTTCCGCCCCGGCGGATGAGGCTCACCGGATCTTCGCGGCGCCGGATGCCCCGGGCATGAGCCCCGGGGAGGAAGGCACGCGCGCTTGACCTCGTGAGGGGCTCCGCCGCGCTCGCGGGGTCCCTCATGCTCTCCTTTGACCATCCGGGTGTGCTCTCTTCTCACGCGATGCGAAGGGGCATCGATTTCTCATAGACAAAGGTGAAACAGGCTACTCTCATCTGCGCGGGCTTAAGTGAAGAGGTCACTCTCCTTCTGGGGGGCAAGAACTCGTTCCCTGGGCCCCCGGAGCCCAGCCATCAAGATGCAATCCCGCCCAAGGGGCGGGAACACGGCCAAAGTCTGCGGGACTTGTGTGCGAAGGCTCTCCAGCGAGCTTCCCTCTCCGAGCGTTCTGTCGGAATCGCGTCCTACCGCAGGGAGGCTCGCTTTCGCGAGCCATGTCCCCCGGTGCTGATCTCTTAGCGCAGGAACCAGGCGGCTTGACATGCTGTGGGATTACCGCTATAGTTTAGGCTTTTGGAAATTCGAAGAGGGAGAGGAAGGGGCCGTCGTGAGAGCGAGCGAATATTGTGGCGGCGGATGTTCAGGAGAGGATCAGCGCGGAAGAAAACCCTCACGATCGCAGACGCCACAGAAAAGCTCGGGGCGGTGAGGGGCGCCCGCTGAGGACGGCTCCGAAGACGGAAACGGTGCTCTTCGGACATCCCCTCAACAGCGCGCAGAAGGGGCACGTGAGGGGGAAGCGGCATTTCGAAGAGAACGGTCTCTTCTTGTCCTGAGAGATTTTGATAAGGAGCGAGCGACCGTGCCGACACTAGCGCAACTGGTCCGATATGGGCGAGAGAAAGTTCGGGTTAAGACGAAGAGTCCGGCCCTGCAGGGATGCCCGCAGCGGCGCGGCGTCTGCGTGCAGGTCAAGACGATGACGCCCAAAAAGCCCAACTCGGCTCTGCGCAAGATCGCGCGCGTGCGCCTGACCAATGGGATCGAGGTGACCGCCTATATCCCGGGGATCGGGCACAACCTGCAGGAGCATTCGATCGTGCTCATTCGGGGAGGGCGCGTCAAGGACCTGCCGGGCGTGCGGTATCATATCATCCGCGGGACGCTGGACGCGGCCGGGGTGGCCAATCGCAAGCAGGGTCGGTCCAAATATGGGGCCAAGCGGCCGCGCGAGGCCGCTCAGCCGAAGAAATAGGCCGTGAGAGAAGGCGAGTATGCCCAGACGACGGATCGTCGAACGACGCGAGGTCCCGCCGGATCCCGTCTACAATAGCCCGCTTGTGACCAAGTTCATCAACTGCATGATGTGGGATGGGAAAAAGAGCGTGGCCGAGAAGATCTTCTATGCGGCCATGGAACGGGTCCGGCAGCGGACCAAGGAGGATCCGCTGAAGATCTTCAAGCAGGCCATTGAGAACGCCAAGCCGAAGGTCGAAGTCCGTTCGCGCCGGGTGGGAGGAGCGACCTATCAGGTTCCGGTCGAGGTGAATCCCTCGCGGCAGCTCTCGCTGGCGATCCGATGGCTCGTCCATGCCGCGCGCGAGCGGGGGGAGAAGCGGATGATCGAGCGACTGGCCAACGAGCTGATCGAGGCCTCGCAGAATAAAGGGGGCGCGGTCAAAAAGCGGGAGGACACGCACCGGATGGCCGAGGCCAATCGCGCCTTCGCTCATTACCGGTGGTGAGAGGAGACAGCCCATGTCACGGCAGATTCCACTGGAGCGCGTTCGAAACATCGGCATTGCGGCGCACATTGACGCCGGCAAGACGACGACGACCGAGCGCATTTTGTATTACACGGGGGTGAACTACAAGATCGGAGAGGTAGACGAAGGCACGGCGACCATGGACTGGATGGTCCAGGAGCAGGAGCGAGGGATCACGATCACCTCGGCGGCGACGACTTGCTTCTGGCGCCTCGGGGGGGGCAGGACGGGTGATCCCTATCGCATCAATATCATTGACACGCCCGGGCATGTGGACTTCACGATCGAGGTCGAGCGGAGCCTCCGCGTGCTGGATGGGATGATCGCGCTCTTTGATGCCGCCAATGGGGTGGAGCCGCAGTCGGAGACCGTCTGGCGACAGGCCGAGAAGTATCGGGTTCCCCGCATCGCGTTCGTGAACAAAATGGATCGGCAGGGGGCGGACTTCGGGATGGTCATCGAGCAGATGCGCCGGCGGCTGGGAGCGCATCCCGTCCCTGTGCAGATCCCGATCGGAGGAGGAGACGAACCGTTCCGCGGCGTGGTGGACCTGATTCAGATGAAAGCCATCACCTGGATTGATGAGACGCTCGGAGCGGAATTCCTCCTGGAGGACATCCCTGAGCCCTTGCGCGATTCGGCCGAGCAGGCGCGCGAGCAGATGATCGAAGCCCTGGCCGATTACGATGATGCGATCGCCGAGAAGTACCTGCTCGGGGAGCCGATCGCCCCGGAGGAGATTCGAGCGGCCTTACGTCGGGGAACGATCGAGCTGCGCCTGGTGCCCGTGCTCTGCGGGGCCGCCTTCCGGAATAAGGGAATCCAGCCGCTTCTGGACGCTGTCATCTACTATCTCCCCTCGCCGGTGGACATCCCTCCGGTGCAGGGCCTTGACCCGCGCACCGGCGAGACGGTCACGCGTCGGGCCAGCGATGAGGAACCGTTCTGCGGATTGGTCTTCAAGATCATGGCGGATAAGCACATCGGCCAGCTCACCTACATTCGGATCTATTCGGGCACGCTCGCCGCTGGCCGAAGCGTCTACAACGCCACCAAGGGGAAACGGGATCGCATCGGGCGGCTCATGAAAATGCACGCCAACAAGCGCGAGGACATCGAGCAGGCCTATGCGGGAGAGATCGTCGCCGCTTCGGGCCTGCGGACGGTCACAACAGGCGATACCCTCTGCGACGAGAATCATCCCGTAGTCCTCGAAGCGATCGAGGTTCCGCGCCCGGTGATCTCTGTGGCCATCGAGCCGCGGACGCGTCAGGATCAGGATAAGCTGAGCCTGGCTCTGGGACGCCTGGCCCAGGAAGATCCCTCCTTCAAGGTGACCAGCGATCCCGAATCGGGACAGACGCTCATCTCCGGAATGGGTGAGCTGCATCTGGAGATCATCGTGGATCGGCTCCGGCGCGAGTTCGGCGTCGAGGCCAACGTGAGCCGCCCCATGGTCAGCTATCGGGAGACGATCACTAAGAAGGCCATGGGCGAAGGGAAATTCATCCGTCAGACGGGAGGGCGCGGTCAGTACGGGCATGTTCTGCTTGAGATCGAGCCGCTGCCGCCCGGATCCGGATTCGAGTTCGTGGACGATATTTTCGGAGGGGTCATCCCCAAGGAGTTCATCCCGGCTGTCGAGGAAGGCGTGCGCGAGGCGATGGAGCGCGGGGTGCTCGCCGGATATGAGATGGTGGATCTGCGCGTGCGCCTCTTCGATGGAAGCTATCACGAGGTGGATTCGAGCGAATTGGCCTTCAAGATCGCCGGTTCGCTCGCCTTTCAGGAGGCCGCTCGCCGGGCCGATCCGATTCTGCTGGAGCCCGTCATGAAGGTGGAGGTCGTCACGCCCGAGGAGTATCTGGGAGGGATCACCGGGGATCTCACCGCGCGTCGCGGGCGCGTCGAGCAGATCGAGCACCGGCTGGGGACGGTGATCATCACAGCCTATGTCCCTTTGGCCGAGATGTTCGGCTATGCCACCGATCTGCGCTCGATGACGCAAGGCCGAGCGACCTACACGATGCACTTCTCGCATTATGAGCAGGTGCCCCGGGCCGTGAGCGAAGCCCTTCTGAGCGGGGCGCCTTTGCGATAGTAAGGATGTTTCGGAAAAGGAGTGTGAGCTATGGCCAAGGAGCGGTTTGAGCGGACGAAGCCGCATGTGAATGTGGGGACGATA
>CAZTMT010000011.1:0-123988 GCA_964615335.1 uncultured Clostridia bacterium | reverse complement strand
GTGCTTTTGTTGCCGGGGATTGGGACGCGGCGGGAGCTGAGGCGGGCACTGGAGCTGGGGGCGCAGGTGGTGCGGGTGGCGACGCATTGCACGGAGGCCGATATTGCGGAGCAGCATATTGGGATGGGGAAGGAGTTGGGGGCGGAGGTGCATACGTTTCTGATGATGGCGCACATGGTGGAGCCGGAGAAGCTGGCCGAGCAGGCCCTGTTGATGGAGAGCTACGGAGCTGATTGCGTCTATGTGGTGGATTCGGCCGGGGCGATGCTGGAGCACCAGGTGCGGGCTCGGGTGCGGGCGTTGCGGCAGGCGCTACGGGAGGAGACGGAGGTGGGATTTCATGCGCACAACAATTTGGGGTTGGCGGTGTCCAACACGGTGGCGGCGATTGAGGAGGGGGCGACGCGGGTGGATGGGAGCACCTGCGGGATGGGGGCGGGGGCAGGCAATGCGATGACGGAGGTGTTGGTGGCGGTGTTGGAGAAGATGGGGGTGGAGACGGGGGTGGATCTGTTCCGGATCATGGATGTGGCCGAAGAGGTAGTCTGGCCGATGATGCGGCATCGGCCGCGGATCGATCGGGCGAGTCTGACGTTGGGCTATGCGGGGGTGTACTCGACGTTTCTGCTTCATGCCTATCGGGCGGCGGAGCGATTTGGGGTGGATGCGCGCGACATTTTGATCGAGTTGGGGCGACGCAAGGTCGTCGGCGGCCAGGAGGATATGATCGTGGATGTGGCTGTGGAATTAGCCGGACGCCGTCGGCGGAGGGCGTGATCGGGCGGTTCTCTCCCCGGTCGGTCCTTTCTCCTGAGTATGGGTCATGAGTGAGATCGCGCGTTTCAAAGCCACTTTGAGTCCGTTCCTGCGAGGAGAGTGGGAGCGGGGGTGGATTGTGATTCGGGATGTGCGGGGTTTGTGGCGGGAGGAAGTGTGGAGTGTATGCGGTTTTCAGCAGTGAAAGAAGGGCGTTTCAGTGGTGACATGACGTGGGTGAGTGGGGGGATGTATAGTGTGGTGGGATATGTTGAGGGGGAGGCCAGAAAGAGGGGGGGCTGGCCGAAAGGGCGGTAGCTTGTGTGAGTGAGAGGAGTGGCGATGGCGGCCACTAAGATTAAGAAAGGAGGACGACAAAGATGTTAAATAGAGAAGATTGGTATGACCTAGCAACTCGCGTCGGTTGGAACTTTAAATATGTAAGCGAGGATGAGGTCTTTCCGCCGGAGATTGCAGGTCGGACGTCTATACCCCATGAAATTTACGAGAAGGAGTATGACGCCCCATACAAGGTCACCTATCGCGAGTATGTGAAAAACCAACGGGAGAAAGATCTCAAGGTGATGGCCGTGAAAGAGGCTATGTCTCGAGGAAAGCTGTTCGAAAAGCTCGATCCGGCCTATCGTGCGCTCCTGCAAACGCACTTTGGGCTCATTCCTCTGGCTGAGTATGGAGCAGCGGTGGCCGAGGCGCGCATGGGGCGGTTTGGGCGAGCTGCCGAGTGGCGGCATCTGGCGACCTTTGGCTGCCTGGATGAGATTCGGCATGGCCAGATTCAGCTCCTCGTCCCTCATGAATTCATCCAGTACGATCCGAAATATGCCTGGGCGCACAAGTGCTTCTGGACAGAGGAGTGGGGGTCGGTCGCCGGTCGCCGATTCTTCGATGATCAGTTTCTGGCTTCTGACGCACTAGAAACACCGCTCATGTTGAATTTTGCCTTTGAGGTCGGCTTCACCAACCTCCAGTTCGTGGCCATGGCGGCCCAAGCTTATGGAGCAGGAGACTACGAATTTGGAACGCTCACCCAGAGTATTCAGACGGATGAAGCTCGACATGCTCAAATCGGTGTGCCGTTGGTGAAGATCCTGATCGATCATGGGGAGCGCGAGAAGGTCGATTATCTCATTGCCAAAGAGTTGTGGATCGCATTTCGCCTTATCCAAGCGATAACTGGTACGGTCATGGATTATGAGATTCCCCTGGAAGCACGGCGCATGTCGTTCAAGGAGTTCATGCAGGAATGGATCATTCTCCAACTGGAGCGCCTGATCGAAGATCTAGGAATTACTCGGCCTTGGTGGTGGGATGAGTTCATCTATGAACTAGACTACGCGCATCACTCGTTCCAAATAGGATTGTACCACTGGCGGTTCACTGTGTGGTTTGATTACCGTGGCCCGACGCCAGAAGAGCGCAGATGGCTGGTGAGGCATTACCCCGATTGGGAAGAGAAATACGGCCATATCTGGGACACAATGATTAAGAACGTGCTGGAAGGGAAGCCAGAGAAGACACAAGCGAACTCCCTGGTTGTGCTTTGCAACACCTGCCAGCTACCCTGTTGCTTCCCGCATCCGGGTAAGACGCAACTGCTCGCGTATATGCATAATGGTCGAAAATACGTCTTCTGCTCTGAGCCCTGCCGGTGGATCTTCACGCAGGAGAAGGAGAAATTTGCTGGTCAAAAGACCGTCCTCGATCGATTGCTGATGGGCGAGATTCAACCCCCGACGCCGGAGGGCGTGCTCAAGTACATGGGCTTCGATTATCCCGAAGAAATGGGTATCGACGCTTGGCATCATGAGTGGGCTAAGCGATATGGTCAACCGGTAGTCTGAAGAGGGTTCTTCCGGTTTCCGTGTGGGTGACGCAAGAGGGACGTCGAATAGGCTCTTTTAAGGACCCCTTGTGGGGAGGGAGCCATGCAGGATATCGCGCTATACCAATCTACCCACACTAAAGCCGGAAGAACCCTAAAGAGCAGGAGTAAGGAGGAGCGCCAATGGCACAAATACCTGTTTACTTCCTACACGAGGAAGACTTCGTCTGGATCCCTGGTATCCTGGAGAGCGAGGATACAGTGGGCCAGGCAGCTCAGAAGCTCGCCCAACATGTTATTGGGTTGCGGGTTCAAGACAAGCCGAGGAAGCTGGGCATCGCCATCATGAAGGATTCTGCTTCTGAGGCGAAAGTGCTAGATCCCGATCAGAAAGTCGGGGAGGTTATTGAACCGCTATCCATCATCAAGTTAATTTGGGTGTGATCCTGGGAGTGAAACTATGGGCTCTGTTCACCGATATGAAGTATGTAATGTTGGTGACCTGTTCGAAGGAGACATGATAGGGGTGAAAATTAACGGCTATGAACTTATTATCTTGAATGTCGAAGGCAACATCAAGGCCTACTATGGACTATGCCCGCACGCCCTTGGTCGATTGGGAGAAGAGGGAATCTTTGATGGTGAGCGGCTTGTGTGTGGTGTCCATTTGTGGGAGTTCGATCCCAAGACGGGTACAAGCATTAATCCTTGCGGAGCTAAACTCCCTTCTTTTCCCGTCCATATTGAAGATGGCAAGATCTACGTTGAGCTGCCCGATATCCCTGTCCGGAACTGGGTAAAGAGTAATCTGAATTTTTGACACACTGGGGAGGGGGATTCCGTATGACGACCAAAAGTGATATAGAAGTGCTCCTACAGCAGCGTTGGGTTGGTCCTGTTATTCAAGCAGGCGAGTTTGCTGACGCCGTCATTGAGGCTCTCAAGGTGGATAACCCAAACAAAGAGATCAAGATCTTCCACAGGGGGTCATACGTTCGTATACTTGGCGAAAAACATCTTGAGCTACGCAAGGAGTCCCTGGAGGAGGCGTTGGGGAGAGCGGTGCGATTTCCTGGAGAGGTCGAAGTCAATCTCTCGGCCTTTGCCGGTCGGATTCGAACTGCCTCGGACAAGATCGAGTGGTATTACGAATCATTATGAGAAGGTCTCTGACTGATCACCCGACGGCGACTTCAGCGAACTCGCCGACGTCTACGAAGGCGATGTGATGGTATTGATCTTAACTTAAATTTTCGAGGGGAGGTTATATCATGGCGAAAGCGATCTACAGAAGTTGGCCACTCTTACAGGAGAAGCTGAAGGCCAAACGACCGAAGGAATATGATATTGTGACCTATAAGCTCCACTACCACTTTAGAGGTCACGGTGAAACCCCTCGGTTTGAGCTGGACCCTAATGCTCCTGTTGTGCAGTGGTATAAGAGGTACCGGGAAGATTCTCCCTTCCGGGTGAGTGATTGGGATGATTTCCGCGATCCGGATGAAATCACCTATTGGCGATATAACATTATGCAGGATGACGCAGAGAGCTATATTGATCAGTTACTCCAGCAGGCCGAGATAGACGACTATGATCGGAGGCTAGATCGGAATTGGCTCTCTGTTCTGAAGACCTATTACGGTCCATTCCGCTATCCGTATCACGGGCTTCAGATGATGGCCATGTATCTTATGCAGTTGGCGCCGGCCAGCTCCATCTCTAACTGCCATGCCTTCGAGGGGATGGATAATTTGCGCATCTTGCAGCGAGTGGCCTATCGGGTGAAAATGCTGGATGTCAGTTATCCCCATGAGGGGTTTGGCAAGGAGGATCAAAAGACATGGGAGGAGGATCCCGTCTTTCAGCCCATGCGGGAGGTTGTGGAGCGGGGATTAATCGCTTACGACTGGGGCGAAAGTTTCACCGTATTGAACCTCGTGCTCAAGCCTCTCATCGATGAACTTTTCCTTACCCATTTTGCCGAGTTGGCATTGGCTAATGAAGACCATCTGCTGCTGGACATGCATCGGAATTTCTATCTGGATACTTTGCGACATCGACGGTGGGTGACGGCTTTGGTTCAGTTTGCTATTGAGCGGAATGCCGATAACAAGCCATTGCTGGAGAGGCATGTGGACAAGTGGTTCCCTCTAGCTTGGCGAGCGGTGGAAGCCTTCAAGCCGGTGTTCGAGCATAAGCGCATCAACAGGTTAAAATTTCAGGAAGTCTTGACCTCGCTTCGACAATCCTTATCTGAATTCTTACGGATGGCTGGATTGAAGCCGTCCTGTGTTTGATATTGACGCGCCGTCAGGGGCCGTCAAATCACACTGCCTGCTCCGGCGGGTGGTTTCTGCTAGGAGGTAGGGTTATGGCCTACGAAATCAAGATGAAGACTATCCCTCCTCAGAGACTGGCTTTCAGAGAAATCGAAGAAGCCTTAAAACGACCTCCGAGCCGGTACGAGGAAGCTGTGCTCTTCTTTCAGCAGAAAGAAAACTTCCACTATCGGCCTGCTTTCGCTCCCGACAGGGAGATCTTCGATCCAGCGTATACCAAGCTCCGGATGAGAGATTACGCTGCCTACTACAAGTTCGCTGATCCGAGGCAATACTATTACTTCACCTACTGCCAAGCCCGAGCCAAAGGTTACGAGCTGTTAGAAAAGAATCTGGAGTTCGCTGAGGAGAAGGATCTGTTCAGGCTGGACGATAGCGAGGTGAGGGATACAGTGGCGTCTTATCTTCCTCAACTCCGGCATTACGAATGGGGAGCTTCTATCGTTTTGGCTCATGCTACTCGATTTTCTTACGGCACGGCCATCGAGTCGAGATTGGGCTTTGAAGCGTTCGACCGATATGGTAATGCGCAAACGTTAGGGAAGGTTTTATTGAGGTGGAAGAAAGGCCAAAACATCGATTTCCTCTCCACAAGTCGACGACGGTGGGTCGAAGATGCACCTTTACAGCCGATGCGTAAGGCCATCGAACATCTCTGGGTTACCACGGGGGAAGATTGGGCGGAGGCCGTTTTTGGGCTAGCGTTGCTGGATGCTGTTGTATACCCGTTACTGTTTGGAGGAGGACTTGATGCTTTCTATTTGAAAAAAGGTGCGACTGGTCTCTCGCTTTTGAACCGGCATTTCTATGAATGGTATAGGGAAAAGCGGGAATTTAGTGAGGTGTTGTTCAAGACCTTTGAAGAGGATGAAACATATGGCGGTGAGAACAAGGCGTTACTGTCAGCTTGGACAGCAAAGTGGCAGCCTTTGGTCGATGAGGCATTTCGAGGGTTGGCGTTGATTGTCGAGAAAGTTGGTGGTCAAGGTCAGTGCGAGTGTAGCCAATTCCTCAACAACTTAGGACTCGCCGCCTGATCCTTACAGGAGGTGCAAGATGAGTGAGAAGATTATGGTTGGCGTGGATATGAAGGATGATTGGGTCGGAGAAGCCATCGCGGCGGCTATCGCTGAGGTGAATCCAGATTGTGAGATCATGCGGCTCCCTGGCCTGTTGAAGATCAAGTCTCCCAATAAAATGGTTATTGATCGGGAGGCAGTGGAGAAGCATCTGAAAAGCACTTGGAGTACAGAGGAATTCAACCTCTCCATTGTCTCCTATTTTGGGGATATCGTGAAATGGGACGATGATCAGATTGTCATCTCTTGGCAGAGATTGCAGAAGGGAGGTGCCCTATGAAGAAGAGACTCGGTCTCACTGAGCTTTATCAGGCTTCCACCTACGATCTTGAGTGGGAGCCCAGCTATGTGGATAAAGCGAAGGCTTTCCCTTATCATGAATATGAGGGCATCAAGATCAGGGATTGGAGCAAGTGGGAAGACCCGTTCCGGATGACTCACGATGCCTATGTGAAGCTTCAAGCGGAGAAAGACAAGATCTTCTACTCGGTGCTGGACTCCTTCGCCCAGACCCAAGCGTTTCTCAATCTGAGCGATGGACGGTATGTCAATGCCATCAAACTTTTTTTCACTGGTGTGACGCCGCTTGAGTACATGGCCCACCGCGGACATGCTTTCGTCAGCCGGGCTTTCCCTTCATCTAGGATCGGATTTTCTGCCTTTTGTCAGTCAGCAGATGAGCTCCGACATACACAGACGCAGCTTCACACGGCTGCTCTGTACAACAAATATTTCCATGGCCTGCACTCGATCCGACGCATGCACGATCGGGTTTGGTATCTCTCCGTACCAAAGTCTTATTTCGATGACGCTCACACCGGTGGACCATTCGAGTATATGACAGCCATCTCTTTCTCATTCGAATATGCGCTCACTAACCTGCTCTTTGTCCCCTTTATGTCTGGCGCCGGATATAACAATGATCAACCCACGGTCAACTTTGGCTTCTCAGCACAATCCGATGAAGCGCGACACATGACGTTAGGAGCATCCTTCATCCGGTTTGTGTTAGAACAGCACGAAGATAACCTGCCGATCGTTCAGGAGTGGTTGGAGAAGTGGATGTGGCGAGGGTACCGCGTCACGCTGCTGGCAGGTGTGTTGATGGATTACTTCCTGCCTCGGAAACTCATGTCGTGGAAGGAGGCTTTAGAGCTGTACTTCGCCGAGCAGGTCGTCAATGGGCTCCTTAAAGACCTGGAACCCTATGGCGTGAAGCCGCTGAAATCGGCCGAATACGGGCTGAAAGAGATTTCCACGGCCGTTCACGATGTGTACTGGGTCCTGTTCAGCTTCACCCATGCAGCCGCCTTTCACACCTGGATTCCGGATGAGGAACATCTCGATTGGTTGTGCGAGAAATACCCCAATACCTTCCCTCAGTTCTATCGGCCTCGGTGGGAGAAGGTCCGCGAACTAAAAGAGAAAGAGGGCGTTCGGTTCTACTATCCCGGTCTGCCACAGTTATGCAACGTCTGTCAATTCCCGGTTCTGTTCGTTAACCCGGATGCGCCTCAGCGATTTGTGTTGCGCCACAGCGTCTATCGCGGTGAGATCTATCACTTCTGCTCCGATTTCTGTAAGTGGATCTTCGATCGCGAACCGGAGAAGTACATTCAATCCTGGATGCCGGTCCATGAGATTTATGCGGGACGTTGTGGTGGTCCTACCGTCCCCGATGTCCTCGCCTGGTATGGGTTCGAGGGTGATAACATGGATTACTACGAGTCGGAGGATTACCGGAATTGGACCGAATGGCATAAAGAGGAGGTGAGGGCCACGGCCTGAACCACCTTGTCTTTCTTTATGGGGGGTTGCCTGTGCCCTTGATGAGATCATCCATCAGAGGGACGGGGGCTTCCCGTGATAAGTATCTTGGAGGAGAATGAAGATGAGAATTTGCCACGATGGAAGAGGTCGCTATGGTGGGGTTTGCAACTTCCCTCATCGGGAAGGCGAGACAGTGTATAGCCCCGATATCCTCGTTTACACCCACTGGCTCTGGAATCCATTTTTCTGTGCTCCGGCTGCCTTCCGGGTGAATCCGGATATGAGATGGGACGAGTTTGTGAAAGTGATCGAGCAGTTCTATAGTGCTGATCCGGATTTCAAGCAGGTGAAAGAGAAACCTTGGCGCTGGTTCCTTGTCACGCGTGAGAATGCGCATGAGGTGCTGGATCCGGATTATGGGATACCGTTTGAGCCAAGTTCGGAGAAGACGCTGAAAGAGCTAGGGATCACACACAAAGCGTTTATCAAATTCGAGCCGATTTCATAGGTTCGGAGAATCCCTTCAATAAAAGGAGGTTACTATGCCTTATAGGTTAGCGAGATTAGGTTACGTTGAACTGAGAAGTCTGGATCTCGATCGCGATCTCGATTTCTACACCAATGTGGTTGGCTTGCGGTTGGAGTCCGTTCAGGGGAGGACGGCCTACCTTAAAGGGTGGGATGAGAAGCACGCCTATTCTCTCATACTCACGGAGTCAGATAGGGCGGGAATGGCGCGACTTGCTTTCAGGGCCGTAGATCCTGAGGATCTGGACTACTACGAAAATCGATTGAGGGAATTTGGCGTGAAGTTTGATGTCGTTCCTGAAGACTATAAGCGAGGCCGCGCTTTGAGGTTCGAAGCACCATCGGGGCACACCGTTGAGCTCTACTATGAAATGGAGTATACCGGAAACATGTTGCCCGAGGTGAATCCGGATCCATGGCCCCAGGGGTTGAAAGGTATTGCGCCCCCCCGGATGGATCACACGCTGCTGACAGCGCCCGATTCGACCAAGGCCATCAGATTCTTCGAGGAGGTATTGGAGTTTCGAGCCAGCGAGTATGTTGTCAATAAAGATGGTGTTCCCATTGCTGCTTGGCTCTGGCAGCGACCCTTGCCCCATGACCTCGCGATCATTCCCGGTCGCGCGGGAGGTGTACACCATGTCGCTTATCAGATCGAAACGCCGGAGGCTATCTTCCGAGCGGCTGATATACTGTCCATGAACAAGGCTAAGATCGACTATGGACCAGGTCGACACGGCATCACGCGGGGAACGACGATCTACTTCTTCGATCCTTCCGGCAACCGATTGGAGACATTCGGAGGTTACACGGCTTATCAAATGGATCCTGATGCCCGGCCGATTAAGTGGACGGAAGACCAGATGGGAACCGGGGTGTTCTATTACGAGAGAGAGCTTATCAGCACATTCCTCACCGTATATACATGAACCCTGGGATTTCTGGCGCGCCAACAGTCTCTTATGTCCTACCGAATCCGAATCGAACCGAGCGGTAAGCAGTTCGTCTGTCAAGAGGGAGAGACCATTCTGCGGGCTGGACTTAAAGCAGGCATCCGGCTCCCCTACTCGTGTAATTCCGGATTGTGTTCGTCGTGCAAGGGGTTCCTTCTGGAAGGTGATGTATATATGCGTTTCTATTCGCCATTCGCCCTCATGGAGAGCGAAAGGGAGCAAGGCTACATCTTATGTTGTCAGGCCGTCCCTCAGAGCGACTGTGTGGTGGAGCTCGAAGAGCTCCCTCTAGTTCGGGGGGAGCTCTTGCCTGTTCGCGAGTACGTTGCCGAACTCGTGGCGGTCGAACCGCTCACTCATGATATGAGTATATTCAAGTTTGCTATCTTGAACGATAAACGAGCGCAATTCAAAGCTGGCCAATATGCCCTTCTCACGGTGCCGGGGACGGATCAGAAGCGGGCCTATTCGATGTCGAATAGCCCTTCAGAAGATGACCGATTTGAATTCGTGATCAAAAGAGTTCCCAATGGATTGGCCACGACCTATCTTTTTGAGAAGGCGCAGATTGGTGAGCGCTTCCAAATTGAGGGACCTTATGGATTCGCTTATCTGCGTGAAAACGATGATCGGGACATCTTTTGCATTGCCGGGGGATCAGGGATCTCACCTATTCTGTCCATTGTTAAGCGGGCTTTCGAACTAGATAGAGATCGAAAGATCCATGTTTATTATGGTGGGCGAACACGGAGGGATATCTTCTATTCCGCCTCTATAGAGCAATGGGAGCAAAGGTATCCTCATTTTAAATTCGTCCCTGCTATCTCGCATCCAACCGAGGATGACCTGAAGGAGTGGAAAGGCGAAGTGGGGTTTGTGACTGACGTGGCGGCGAAAGATATTCAAGACGGCAGTGATTTGAAGGTGTACATGGCCGGTCCCACCCCCATGATTAAGGCGGCGCTCCGCATTCTCATCAAAAAGAGAATCCGAACCGATAATATCCACTACGATGAATTTGGTGGGTAGACACACTGAGATCATGACCCCTATGCGTTTTCTCGATTCTCTCTTGGCCAACCGGTTCTTAAGCCTAACCCAATCGGAGATCGAATCGCTCTTGGAGGAGCTGGAAAGCGAAGGTTTCACACCGGTCGAAACCGTTAGAACTGAAGATGGCGTTTGGCGTGATGTCTGGTTTAAACCAGGACAGCCTGAAGTCTTTGTTCCGGAGGCAGGTGAGGGTCTGGTCTATACGGATGAGGGAATACCACTCACGTTGGGGTTCTTGTTGCGCTTCATCGAACTGACAACGGGGAAGGCTCGTCCGCAGGTGGGCAAAATCGATGTGGTGGAAGACGGATGAGAGCTTACAAGATCACGCTCCACCCCGATGGCTATCAGATCATGTGTCAAGAGGGCGAAACGGTGTTGAGTGCCCTATTGAGGAATGGCTTTCAAGTCTTCTATGGGTGTCGCGGGGGAGGATGTGGAACGTGCAAGATGCGGCTTTCTTCGGGGTCGGTCAATTATGGGCGATGTTCCAAGGCCGTGCTGACAGACGAGGAGAAAGTGCAGGGATATTTCTTGTCCTGCCAGGCCCTACCCTGCAGCGACCTGGAGATCTGGATTACAGAAGAGAACAAGCTGAGAAAACTGACGCCTGTTTTCCGTTAAGCAGAGTGAGCAGAAGTAGAAACGGTCTGTTGGAAACAATGTGAGCTCAAACCTTACTCCCCATTAGGGATATGTGTTGTATGAAGTTATATCGCGTGAAGAAATCGATCACAACCGAGCTGGCCCACAGGATGATTGCGGCAGCGGAGGCGAAGGCAGAAGAATTGAATGTTGCTGTCAATATCGCGGTCGTTGATGAAGGGGGACATTTGCTCGCCTTCAGTCGTATGGATGGTGGTCCCATCTTGAGCATTGAGATTGCCATCAATAAGGCCTATACAGCCGTCGCCTTCGGCCTCCCTACCCACGAATGGTACCACTTAATTAAAGACGATCCATCTCTCCTTCACGGTATTACACATACTCCGCGACTCGTCATCTTCGCGGGTGGATTCCCCATACAGGTCGATGGGGACATTATTGGGGGAATTGGCGTGAGTGGAGGCACACTCGAACAAGATGTGGCATGCGCCCAGGCCGGATTGGCTGTGCTTTCCCAAGAGCGCACGCACGTTGGGTAAGCCGCCCGACTTCATCGAAAGCCCAGGATTTAGACTCTTTTTACCTTACAAATTCAGACAAGGAGACTGTGTTATGAAAGCAGCGATCTATTATGGTGCAGGTGATGTTCGATGCGGCGAGGTTCCGGATCCAAAGATTCAGGAGCCCACCGATGTGATTCTCCGAACAAAGACGACCTCTATCTGCGGATCGGATCTCTACATCTATAACGGGCAGATGGACGCTATTGTCAGGAAGGGTCACACGACGCTCGGACATGAAATTGTTGGCATTGTAGAGGAAGTAGGTAAGGATGTGAAGCGGTTCAAAAAGGGCGATCGTGTCACCTTTCCCTATTCCGTCAGTTGCGGGTACTGCGATTTCTGTCGGGTCGGTCAAACGGCGCATTGTTCGACGAGCCAGAAAGCCATTTTCGGTTATGGGGTAGTCTTTGGGGATTTAGGCGGCAGTCAAGCCGAATACGTGCGCGTGCCATTGGCGGATAATCATCTTGAATTTGTGCCTGACTCCATCAGCGATGAGCAGGGGCTATTCCTCAGCTGCAATCTTCCGGCGGCTATCTTCGCCGTTGAAGGGGGGCAGATTCAACCCGGCGATCACGTGGTCGTCATAGGATGCGGGCCGACGGGCCTGCTCGTTTTGCAGCTGGCTTCCAAATTCTCCCCAGCGAAGCTGATTGCTCTTGATGCCATTGACTACCGTTTGGACCATGCCAAGAGGTTAGGAGCCACTCATACAGTCAATATCGAGAAGGAAAATGTCATCGATCGCGTCACCGAGCTAACAGAAGGTAAGGGGGCCGATGTCGTTTTGGAAGTTGCGGGTCAGGGACCGGCGTTCAAGACAGCGGTGAGTATCGCCCGTCCAGGCGGTACCATTTCTGGGATTGGGGTCTATGTCGAACAGGATTTCGGCGTTTCCCTGTTCGACATGTATTTTAAGAATCTCACCATTCGACTCAATGGCTTCGCCAACGCCAAAATGCGAATGTGGCGGGCTGCCCAGCTGATTGAAAAGGGGGAGATTGATCCGTCCTCCTTACTCAGCCATACCTTCCCCCTGGAAGAAGTTGGCCAAGCCTATAAAACGTTTGCCACCCGGTCCGATCACGCCCTGAAAATGCTCATCAAGCCGTGAGGTGAACGACTAATACGATTTTTGTTGGAGGGAGCCATTACCGAAGGAGTGAGAAAGCTAACGGGAAAACTATAAGGAGGAGGACAACATGAAACATATCTCGTTGAAAGTACTTTCTATGATTTTCATCCTTGTTGTGAGCCCAGTGCCTGCGCTTTCTCAGCAAATCGGTGCTGAAGCGAAACGCGAGGAAGCAACGAAGCTCCTGTCCAAAGGTGAGAGACCCGCCGAATCCGAGAAAAACAACATCTCGGTTGCGGCCACTCCTCGCCATGAGCTTTCGGCTTCCGAAGCTGGCGTCGTCTCTGCTTCCGTCGAAGCCTTGAAACAGCTCATAGAACGAATCGGCGCCTTAGAGCGCGAAAATGCAGAGCTGCGAAGGCGCGTGGAGGAACTGGAGAGAAACGCCCCTAAGGGGGCCTCCGAGCCACCGTCGATCACCGCCTCTGCAACTTCCCCTGGTTCAATGACCCCACCGCAGAAGGCTGAAATCCAAGGGCAAATGGAAGAACAGTTTCGCAAGTTTCAATTCTTCGGCGAAGTTGGATTCCGTTGGCACTCATTGCTGCATGACCAGCCTTCAGTGGTCGGACATCTCCCTCCTGGAGCGCCAGCCCTCAAAGGGTTTGCGCCCTTTTTTAACGCCCCGGAGATGAAAGTAAAATTAGGTATTCGGGGCAGTATCACGGATCGGCTGGGTTATGAACTTCGGCTCTCTTCTGGTGGCAGCAGCGTAAGCAACAGCAGCTGGACGCCGATGGCCGATGCCGTCTTTAAGCGAGGAATTCGGCTCGATCATGTATTCCTCACCTATCACGCCTATCGCAGTGAGGATTACAATAATATCCTCTTCACTGGAAAAACGACCAATCCCCTAGCCCTGGAGACTGGCCTCGTCCTCTCTGAGGATTTAGGTGGCGCGGCCATAGCAGATATTAACATGTTTCGCGTGAGAAAAGGAAGCATCAAATTCGTCCCCTTCTGGTTCATTATTTCTAACACCTCCCTCTTCACAGGCGTGGACGATGGCATAAAGGCTCGTCGACTCACGTCACCGACCGAGATCCCGAATCTGCCTGGGATCGACGCGGGAGGGCTTACCAACGAGATATCCTTAGTCGGATCGCCTCGAACCAGTGCTCTTGGCGTTCAGCTTGAAGGGAATTTCACGGCCGGGAAGAGCACCGCTCTCAGATTCGACGTCACGTACATCAATGTCCTGAACATAGATGATGCTGCCCTGGCCATCGGGGCCAGCGGATTTGGCGTCAACGGCGTGAAGCTCTACTCTTTCCCAGATGGGATCAATACGAACCTGCCTAAGATCCTGCCAGTAGATCGAAATGGAGTGGCCGATCTCAGTTCGGGGCTATATTCCCTCTTTTTGGCAGGAACCGGTTACAGCGAGAAGTATCGCTTGTTGAACGTGTTTGGGAAGGTGATGTTGCGCAGCGATCAAAAGTGGCCAGTCAGCTTTCTCGCCGACTGGGTCCGAAATCTGGGCGCCACCAATAGGCTCATTCAATTGAATACGGAAACAGGCCAAGCGACGCCCACGGACATCGGCGCCCGCCGTGATGGGTATATCATAGGATGGCAACTGGGTGATGCTGCCAAATCGCGTATTGATCTCGGCTATCGCTTCATCGCCATCGCCAGCAACGCCACGCTTGATTTCGTGAACAGCGATGAGCTGGCGACCAATATCCGTGGCCATCAAGTGCGTCTCAATTACCAGATTAACAAGTATGTCACCCAGTTTGTGAATCTCTTGGTATCCCAGGATTATGATCCCCGACTGCCTGGGCTCAGTGATCTTGCGACATACGATGGCCACAGTATTAACCGGCCGAACTTCCCCGCTTTAGCTCAGCCCAATAGCTTCGGCTTCAACCAATTGCCGGGAACAAACCCCACGGTGTTTCGTCTCCGAGCGGGATTCTTATTCAAATTCTAGCGAGACCAGGAGCTGAACCGTTCTTTGGAAGCGTTCCGATTTTTCTGGTATGGAGGTGGAACTATGAGCAAAGTCGATTGGCTCACCTTCGATCAGGCGTTGACAGAGTCGAGGAAGCAGGACAAACTTATCTTTTTGGATTTCAGTTTGGCACCGAGGTGAGGAGCATGTGTCTGGCTGGATGCCAGAACCTATCCTGACGAGCGTGTTGCTTCTTTCCTCTCTCAGCACTTCGTTTCGGTCAAAATCCTGGTCGAACGAACACCTGTACTTGCTCAGAAGTTTCATGTGGGGTGGACGCCAACATTGATAGTTGCTGACTCAGAGGCAAAAGAGCATTACCGGTTCGTTGGTTATCTTCCTCCAGAGGAGTTTGTGCCTCAGTTGGCGTTCGGCCGGGCCCAGGTCGAGTTCAATCGAGGTCATTTTGAGGCCGCGGCCTATCTCTACCAGGATATAGTTGATCGCTATCCGCAGGCCGAGGTGGCGCCTGCGGCTCAGTATTGGGTGGGTGTATGCCGATACAAAGCGAGTGGTGACTTCAGCCAAGCGAAGGAAGCCTGGAGCCGGTTGAGGGCCAACTATCCGCAGAGCGTCTGGAGCCAGAAGGTCGCCTTCGCTTTCGAATAAGACCGTCGGTGCCGAAGGACTCCATGAAGCCAAGGTGCTGTAATCGGCGTTGGGTTACCGCACATGCCAGCGCACAGATGGTGAACCATCGCGTTAGGTCTGAGTAGCGCGTGCCTGAAGGATCCGGCTACAATTGAGGGAACCGGATATGGCCGAATCAACCTCCTACTTGATACGCGACAGCCCCTACACTACGTTCCTCAACAGAGCTGGGGAAGGCCAATCAGGAGTGGTCCTCTTTTTACATGGTTCTGGTCCCGGGGCCACTGCGTGGTCTAACTGGTGGCAGGCCCTCTCCGTTTTGGGAGACCATTTTGACTGTCTAGCTCCAGACTTAGTAGGTTTCGGTCAAAGTGCGCACCCTGACCCACCCCCTCTTGGCATAATGCGGTGGATGCGCTTGTGGATTGAGCAAATAATAGCTCTACTTGATAGGTTGAAGGTGAGCAAGGCTCATTTGGTGGGAAACTCGATGGGTGGGGCAGTAGCTCTTCATCTGCTGACGGAGTGGCCGGATCGCTTTGATCGGGTGGTGCTTATGGGACCGGTAGGAGTCCCTGTGCGCTTAACGCGTGAGCTGGACTTAATCTGGGGTTTTTATGATGATCCCTCACCGCGCCGAATGGCCCAGATTATCACCTGGTTTGCGTATGGTGAAAGGCTCATCGAGGACCGATTGGAAGAGATTGTCCGGGTGCGGTATGAAGCAGCGATGAGGCCGGAGGTGAGGCGGTCGTATACGGCTATGTTCCCGGCACCTCGGCAGAAGATCCTGGACGAAATCGTCGTAGCTGATACCCTGCTGAAGCGAATCACTCATCCTGTTCTGCTTATACATGGACGGGATGATCCTATTGTGCCGCTTGAGACAAGTTATTACCTCCTGGGCCATTTGGGTGGTGATGTCCAGTTGCATGTATTTGGGCGCTGTAGCCATTGGGCACAGATCGAATATAGCGAGCGTTTCCATCGCTTGTTGCTTAACTTTTTTCGAGAAACGTCATGAGTCCAGCGCGCCTGAGAGATCGGATTCTCCAGGCAGCCAAGCGGCTGTCCGAAGCGGCGGAGCTGCGGAGACCTGTTGCGCCATTGACTGGGAAATGGGAGGATCTCAACTTGGCCGAGGCTTATGCTATTCAAGCCGAAGTCGTGCGATATCGTCTGGCTCGTGGGGAAAGGGTGGTTGGGGTCAAGCTTGGCCTCACTTCACCGGCCAAGCAGGGACAGATGGGGATTCATTCTCCCATCACCGGCTGGCTCACCGATGCCATGCAGTTGCCTGATGGCGTGTCGTTGCCGCGAGAAAAGCTTATACACCCGCGCGCCGAACCAGAGATTGTTTTTATAATGCGCCGGCGATTGGTGGGGCCTGGTGTGACAGCTGAGGCGGTGCTCCAGGCGACAGAGTGCGTGTGTGCTGGAATTGAGATCATTGACAGCCGGTACGAGAACTTTCGCTTCACGCTACCTGATGTGGTAGCCGACAATGCCTCGGCGGCCTTCTATGTGCTGGGTCGTGTGCGCGTGCGACCTTCGGCTTTGGATCTGGCGCGCGAAGGATGTGTCCTGGAAGTGAACGGCACGATTATCGCCACAGCGACTGGTGCGGAGGTGCAAGGGCATCCCGCTGAAGCTGTAGCCCGTGCTGTCAATGCGCTGGCCGAACGCAATCTGGCGGTAGAAGCCGGCTGGATTGTCATGACGGGGGGGTTAACCAATGCCGTGGCCGTGGCGCCCGGGGCTACGATTAGAGCGCGCTTCACTCATCTTGGGACGGTTACTATTCATGGGGGAGATTAACGATGCCGTTAGTGGAGATAACACTTGTGGCGGGGCGTACGCCAGAGCAGATTCGAGCGTTGATCTCCGCCATCACGGAAGCTGTGGAAGCCAGCCTTAATGCTCCAAAAGAATCTATTCGTGTCATTGTGCGAGAAGTCCCGGCAACGCACTGGGCTGCCGGGGATGAAACCATTGCGGAACGAAGGAGGAAGTCACGATGAATTTCATTGGTCATGTTATTGATGGTCGCGAAGTCGAATCCGCTGATGGTCGTCGCTTTCTGACGATCAATCCATGGACGCGTCAGCCTTGGGCGGAAGTGGCGCTGGGATCGCGGGAGGATGTCGAGCGCGCCGTGGCCGCCGCTCGTCGCGCCTTCGACCAGGGACCGTGGCCGAGGATGGGCTTTAAAGAACGTGGCGCGATCTTGCATCGGCTGGCCGATTTGATCGAGAAGCATAGCGAGGAACTCAGCCAGGCCGACACACGTGACATGGGTAAGCCGATCACTGATATGCGTACTAAGGACGTTCCACGCGCCGCATGGAATTTCCGCTTCTTCGCCGATTTCGCTCGGCTTGCTAGCGCTGAGACGTATCCCACAGACAGCGGCCACCATATTTATACTCGGTATGAACCGGCCGGTGTTGTGGCGGCCATTACCCCTTGGAATTTCCCCTTGATGTTGGAGACATGGAAAGTGGCCCCGGCGTTGGCATGGGGCAATACAGTAGTGCTCAAGCCAGCGGAGGACAGTCCGGCATCGGCGACGCTACTTGCTAAGCTGGCGCTTGAAGCAGGCATGCCACCGGGAGTGCTCAATGTAGTTCATGGGTTTGGACCGGATTCAGCAGGCCAATTTCTGACTGAATCTTCAGGCATTGATCGCATCACTTTCACAGGTGAGTCCACCACTGGTCGGGTGATCATGCGCGCAGCGGCGGCACGATTGATCCCCGTGAGTCTAGAGCTTGGCGGCAAGGGAGCCAATATCGTCTTCGCCGATGCCGATTTGGAAACGGCGGTGAGGTGGTCCATCAAGGCGATTTTCACTAACGCCGGGCAGGTTTGCCTTGCAGGCAGTCGGCTGTATGTGGAGGCCCCTATATACGAGGAATTTTTGGAACGATTTGTAGCAGCGGCCAATGCGCTGAAAATAGGAGATCCTATGCGTCCAGAGACGGAGATTGGCCCGCTGGCTTCGGAGACGCATTTTCATAAGGTGGCCAGCTATTTTGAAGTCATCGAGCGAGACGGAGGGAAGGTGCTCACCGGAGGAATCGGCGAGGGTTGGATCGTCAAGCCGACGGTCGTGGTGAACCTGCCGACCCACTCGCGCGTCTGTCGAGAAGAAATTTTCGGACCCATTGTTGTCGTGACCCCCTTCTCAACAGAGGAGGAGGCCATCTCGCTCGCCAATGACACACCCTACGGTCTGAATGCGATGGTGTTTACGGAAAATCTGCGGCGGGCGCATCGGGTATCTGCGGCCTTGAAGGCGGGCACGGTGTGGGTGAATTGCTTCTTCATTCGCGATCTCCGGGCGCCCTTTGGAGGCGTTGGCGATTCTGGCGTTGGGCGCGAAGGCGGTTTGTTCAGTCGAGAATTTTTCACCGAACCCAAAGCCGTCGTGATCGAAATCTGACGGTCCGGAGCGGCGTGGGACGCCCTTCATCCCTCTTCCATCCCCCTTTGCAGGGAGCCAGTAGGCTCCCCTCGGTTTTATTCCCCCCGCTTATTCGGTTCAGCTCCCAGGGTCCGTGAGCCCCCCGACGGGGTTCCCCCGCTGATGGGCGTCTGGACGCCTTGCTCGTTTGTGGACCCTTGACAACAAAAAGAATAAGGTCTAAACTTAGACCTCTGTTGTAGAACCGGACGGGGAAGTGGGCGGTAGGGAAGCAGAAAATCCCTCCCCCTTTTCCAAGCCGGGCGATATGGAGCGGTGTAGTACGTTATGCTTTCGCTGAGGGGCTCAGGACCCTAAGGGCGGTAGCTTGCATGTTAGGGCAATGAATTGAGGAACTATATGGGCGCTATCAGCATGCAATCCCGGATGATCGAGCCGTTCAGTTTCGAGACTGACCCCAGCCATTACCGGCATATCAAGCTTGAAGTTGAAGGAGAGATTGCGCGTATTCTGTTGGATGTTCAGGAGGAGGGAGGTCTACATGCCGGCTATAAGCTGAAGTTGAATTCCTACGATCTGGGCGTCGATATCGAATTGGCTGATGCTGTCAACCGGTTACGCTTCGAGCATCCGGAAGTAGGGGCGGTGATCATTACGAGCGCCAAAGAAGGGATTTTCTCAGCGGGAGCCAACATTTTCATGTTGGCCTCGGCGAGTCATTCGTTCAAAGTGAACTTCTGCAAGTACACCAATGAGACGCGACTCGCCATCGAAGAGGCAACACGGGAGAGCGGTCAAACCTACATTGCGGCCCTCAACGGTACGGCCAGTGGTGGCGGCTACGAATTGGCACTGGCATGTGAGGAGATCATCCTCATTGATGATCGTCGCTCTGCGGTCTCATTGCCGGAGATACCCTATCTGGCCGTGTTACCCGGTACGGGCGGGTTGACGCGCCTGGTGGACAAGCGCCGGGTGCGCCGCGATCGAGCCGATATCTTCGTAACGCTGGCTGAGGGAGTGAAAGGACAGCGGGCTGTGGACTGGGGGCTCGTAGATGCCGTGTATCCCCCATCAGAATTCGCTCGGGCCGTAGAAGCGCGGGCTCGAGAGCTGGCGCGCAAGCCGCGTCCGCGTCGAGGTGTTCGGCTTGAACCGCTGGCGCCGGAGATTACTGAGAATGAAGTGCGCTATCGCCACTTGCGCCTTTTGCTGGAAGAGACTGCTCGAGTAGCGCGAATCGAAATTGAGGGCCCGGAATATGTCCCGGACATTCCGAGTGAGCCGAGCCAACTGGGTTCCGAATGGTATCCGCTTCGGCTGTTCCGTGAGTTGGATGATGCACTGCTACGACTCCGTTTTCATTATCCGAAGATCAATCTGGTTCTGATTTCTACACGAGGTGACATGAGCCGCGTCATCCGGCTCGATGAGCAACTGTCGGCACATCGGGATGACTGGTTTGTTCGCGAGGTGCTCCTGCTGATGCGTCGCACGCTGAAGCGGATGGACGTGACCGCCAAGAGTTTCTTTGCCCTCATTGATGAGGGATCGTGTTTTGCCGGGAGCCTGCTTGAGCTGGCGCTGGCTGCCGATCGCATCTACATGCTCGACAGTCCCCACGTGCGAGTGGCTCTCACGGATGTGAACGGAGGATTGCTCCCGATGGGCAATGGTCTGAGCCGATTGGCCACGCGGCTGCTCGGTGAGCCAGAACGGGCGATCGAGGTCGCCCAACAGCGCCAGCCTATGACGGCGGAGCAGGCGGAGCGAAATGGAATTGCTACCGTCGTTCTGGATGAGCTGGACTGGGAAGACTCGGTGCGCGTGGCCATCGAAGAGCGGGCCAGTCTCTCTCCGGATGCGCTGACCGGAATGGAAGCGAATCTGCGTTTTGCGGGACCTGAGACGTTGGAAACTAAGATCTTCGGGCGATTGTCGGCATGGCAGAACTGGATCTTTCAGCGTCCGAACGCTGTCGGCGAGCGAGGTGCTTTAGTCCTGTACGGCCGGCCCGAGCGACCCGAGTTTGATTGGACGCGGACATAAAATCCAAGGAGGGGGGACGATGGCAGAGATACCCAATAATGTCAACCTGTCGGAGAATCGCCGCCTGCAACGAGCCCTGGAAGAATGGCAGCCCAAGTTCCTTAGGTGGTGGATGGAGATGGGACCTGATGGATTCCAGCAGGATGAGATCTATCTCCGCACCGCCGTCAGCGTCGACCCGAACGGATGGGCTCATTATGAGTACGTGAGAATGCCCGAATATCGGTGGGGGATCTTCTTAGTTCCGCCGGCGTCGGAGCGGCGGATCGGCTTTGGCGACTTTGTGGGCCAGCCGGTCTGGAACGAAGTGCCGGGCGAGTTCCGCAAAGAACTGCGGCGGATCATCGTGACGCAGGGTGATACGGAGCCGGCCTCGGTGGAGCAGCAGCGGTTTCTGGGCCATACAGCGCCGAGCCTGTACGATTTGCGCAATCTCTTTCAAGTCAACGTTGAAGAGGCTCGCCACTTGTGGCAGATGGTCTACTTGCTTCATCAATACTTTGGCCGCGATGGGCGTGAAGAGGCCGAAGATTTGATCGTGCGTCGTTCCGGCCACGCGGATAACCCACGTATCCTCAATGCCTTTAATAAGCCGGTCAGAGATTGGCTGGATTTCTTCTGTTTCACGATGTTCATAGATCGAGACGGCAAGTACCAACTTGGAGCATTGGCGGAGAGCGGATTTGATCCGTTGGCGCGGAGCACGCGGTTCATGCTGACCGAAGAGGCGCATCATCTCTTTGTGGGAGAGACGGGCATCGCTCGCGTGGTACAGCGCACGGCGGAGCTGATGAAGCAAGATCCTAACGAAGATGCACGGGCGCAAGGGGGCATCCCGCTGGACATCATTCAAAAGTACATCAACGAATGGTACTCCGCTGGGCTTGATCTGTTCGGCAGTGAGGACTCCTCCAACGCGGCCACCTACTTTGCTGCCGGACTGAAAGGGCGTTTTCAGGAGGATTCATATGCCGATCATGTGGCGCTAGAGGGAACATATCGCCTTGAGATCCCCGAGGAGGGAGGACAGTGGCGCCTTGTAGAAATCCCCATGCGCCGGGCGATGAATGCCGTGTTGCGCGACGCCTATATGGCCGATTGCAAGCGGGCACTCACACGGTGGAATAAGATACTGGAGCGAGAGGGCATCTCGGCCCGATTGACACTTCCTTCGCCCCGCTTCAACCGGCAGATTGGCGTCTATGCGGGACATCATTTCTCCCCCTCCGGAGAATGGCTGACGGAAGAGCAGTGGCAGTCGCGACGGGATGAATTTCTCCCGACCGAAGAGGACTACGCTTATGTCCAATCTCTCATGGTGCCCGTCTATGAGCCGGGCCAATTCGCTCATTGGATTGCGCCACCAGCCCGTGGTATTAATGGTAAGCCGCTGAACTTCCAGTACGTTCGCTTCCGGCGATGAGTCTCGGTTCTTTTGAGCGACAGAGTGCGTCCTCTATGAGGGATGCCTTAGAGGGAGTCAAAGTTGTGGAGTTCGGCGGCTATGCTGCCGGACCATGCATTGGCAAATACATGGCGAACTTTGGGGCTCAAGTAGTTCACGTGGAATCAAAACAGCGCCCCGATGGATTTCGTCTTCAATATCCGCCTTATAAAGATAATAAGGTGGGGGTGAATCGGTCCGGCTGCTTCGCTATATTCAATGATTCCAAGTACGGTGTCACGCTGAACCTGAAACACCCTGAGGGATTGAAGCTCGCCTATCGGCTTGTCCAGTGGTCCGATATTGTCATCGAGAATATGCGTCCTGGGGTCATGGCCCGATTGGGGTTGGACTATCAGACTTTGCGTCAGCATAAGCCGGAACTGATTATGCTGAGCACCAGCAATATGGGGCAGACGGGTCCGTACGCCATGCATCCAGGCTTTGGCTCGCAGCTCTCTTCCCTCAGTGGATTCACCCATCTGATCGGGGAACCCGATGAGCCCCCTCACCCTCTCTATGGGCCCTATATTGATTTCATTGCCGTTGGCTTTGGCGGTGCTGCCGTCCTGGCGGCGCTCGACTACCGACGGCGCACTGGGGAGGGAGTTTACATCGATTTGTCGCAATACGAAGCGGGACTTCAATTCCTCAGCAGTGCCTTGCTGGATTACTCCGCCCGTGGAGTTATTGCGCATCGGAATGGGAATCGAGATCCGGTAGCTGTTCCTCACGGTTGTTATCCTTGTCGCGATGGCCGATGGTGTGTGATCAGTTGCTGGGATGATGCCGAGTGGGAGCGGTTTTGTCATGCGGCCGGTCAACCCTCATGGCTGACCGATGAGCGATTCGCCACGATCCTGGATCGAAAGAGACATGAGCGAGAGCTGAACCTCTTGATTACGGCATGGACCCGCGAGCAAGATGCTTTTAGCCTCATGTGGCACCTACAGCGCCACGGCGTGCATGCTGCTGTGGTGAATACTATGCGAGACCTGTTTTCCGATCCGCAAATTTGTTTCCGTCAGATTTGGCAGGAGCAGGAGCATCCGGAGATCGGACGACATCATTATCGGATGGTCTCGTATCAGTTGAGCCGAACTCCGGGTCGGATTCGACGACCGGCTCCTTGTCTTGGGGAGCATAACGAGGAAGTTTTTCTCAACCTGTTAGGTCTGTCCCGGCAGGAATATCAACGGCTCTTGGAGCAGGGGGTATTTTCGTAGAGCTGAAATCCATAATGTGTCGAAAGGAGGCCAAAATGGTTGCTGTGAGGACGCAGAAAAAGGTAGAACGAGACATCACTTCGTTGAGATCGGCGTTGGAGTGGCTTGATGCAGAGGGGGAGTTACTGAAGACAGATGTAGAGGTGGATCCGGATCTGGAGATCACGGGGATCCAAAAACATTTCGATGGGGGCCCTCCGATTCTGTTCAACTGCGTGAAGGGCAAGCCTCATGCTCGCATTGTCACCAATCTCTTTGCCGACATCCAGGTCGTGGACAAGATGTTTGGCTTTGAGAGTCCACAGGATCGCAAGCGGAAACTGGCCTACGCCATAACGCATCCTCTCAAGCCCGTAGAGATCCCTCAAGATGAAGCCCCATGCCAAGAGGAGGTCATCACCGATGACCTGGATGTCAATAAGTATATTACCGCCATCCGGCATACGGAGCTGGAGAGTGAATTGACCATCGGCAGCGGCATCAGTTGCGTCGTGGGCGAGTACTTTTGGGGGGGGAGTCATATCGGATATAACCGGATGAATTTCCGCTGGGGCAATGTGGGGACGTTTCAGATCTCGCCGGGTTCGCACATGTGGCAGATCTCAACCGAGCATTACCGAGACGAAAAGCCGATTCCGCTGACGGTGTGCTTTGGGGTGCCGCCGGCATGCACATTAGTAGCGGGCGGGGGTTTTGATTATGTCGTTTTGCCCAAAGGCTGCGATGAACTCGGTGTGGCGGGGGCCATTCAGGGGAGTCCGGTGAAGATCGTCAAGGCGCGCACTGTTGATGCCTACGCCATTGCCGAATCGGAATACGTGCTTGAAGGCTACCTCTATCCCCGCGATAGGAGATATGAGACGGCGGAGGCGGAGCGGGCCGGAGTTCAGGGCAGGTACCCATTTCACCCGGAATGGGCTGGATACATGGGGAAGGCTTATAAAGCTCCGACCTTTCATGTCACCGCCATCACCATGCGCCGGCGTGAGACCAAACCGATTATCTATGCTCTGGGTGTTCACATGCTCGATTGCAACAACATAGATACGCTTTTGCGCGAGGCGGCTATCTTCGAACTATGCGAGCGGCTCCAGCCAGGTATCATCCAGGACGTCCACATTCCCTACTGCATGACCGATTGGGGAGGCGTCATCATTCAAGTCAGAAAGCGCAACAAACTTGATGAAGGCTGGCAGCGCAATTTTCTGGCGGCCATCCTGGCCTGTAATCAGGGAATGCGGCTGGCCATCGCCGTCAGTCCCGATGTGGACATTTACAATATGGATGAGATCATCTGGTGCCTGACCACGCGAGTCAATCCGCATACGGATATTATCAACCCGTTGCCCGGAGGCGTCGGACAGACGTTCCAACCAGAAGAGCGATTGACAGCGGGCGATAAGGAATGGACAGCCGCGAACACCCGGTTCGAGGGGGGCATGGGCATTGATGCCACGGTTCCCTTCGGCTATGAGAAAGATTTCGAGCGCCCGGCTTATCCCATTCATAAGGTGGACCCGTTAAAATTCTTCTCTGCTGCTGATGTGGAACGAGCTAAGAAGCGGATGCGTGGCTGGGTTGAACTGCTGTCCCGAACTGGATGGTAATTCGCCTGGTGAAGGAGGAGCGTGAATGTTACTCGCTCCTTATCGGGTGCTCGATGTGACAGGACCACTAGGGTTTCTGACGGGCAAGATCCTCGCCGACCTGGGCGCCGATGTCATTAAGATCGAACCGCCCGAGGGCGATGCATCGCGCCGGTGGCCACCCCATCTGGAGAGTCGGGATGGAACGCCACAGAGCCTCTATTGGCTCGCTTTCAATGTCAACAAGCGTGCCATAACGCTAAACCTGGAATCGGCCACCGGCCGAGCCCTGTTTCTCCGGCTGGTCGAAAAAGCCGATTTCGTCCTGGAGAGTTTTCCCCCGGGCACCCTTCAGCGGTGGGAGCTCGGGTATGAGATCCTAAGCCAGAAAAATCCTGGGTTAATTCTGGTATCTATCACGCCCTATGGGCAGGAAGGACCATATCGGGATTTTCAGGGATCAGATTTAGAAGTGATGGCCCTGAGCGGGGCTATGTCTCTGGCCGGGGAGGAGGGAGGCGAACCGATGCGCGTGACGGTCCCACAGGCATTTCTCTGGGCTGGCATGGAAGCCGCCATGGGGGCACTGACAGCGCTCTCTTACCGCTCCCTCACTGGTCAGGGACAGCATGTGGATGTCTCCGCTCAGGTCGCCGTCATGGCTGCGCTTTCCCATGCTCCGGCCTTTTGGGATATCAACCGTGTCAATCCAGAACGAGCGGGCATTTATATCACGGGACGGAGCATTCATGGGGCCAAGATGCGCGCCTTCTGGCCCTGCCGCGATGGCTGGGTCAATTTCATCATTTATGGGGGTGAAGCCGGCCGCCATACGAATCAGCAACTGGTGGCTTGGATGGATGAAAAAGGCATGGCTCCCGAGTGGCTCAAACGGTTTGACTGGAGCCAATTCGAGGTCACCCATCTGACGCAGGAGGAGGTGGATCGGCTAGAAGCCCCTATCGGAGAGTTTTTCCTCACTTTGACCAAGCGAGAATTTCTGCAAGGTGTTCTTCAACGTCAGATGCTCGGCTATCCGGTCTTCACTGTTGAGGATATTTATCAGGATCCACAACTGGCAGCCAGACAGTTTTGGCAGCAGGTCATAGATCCCACGTCCGGTCAACCGCTCACGTACCCAGGAGGATTTGCCCTCATCAATGGTGAGCGGTTGACCCTCCGACGACCTCCCCCCCGGATTGGCCAGCATAACCAAGAAGTTTATGCCGAATTGGGACTTAATGCCTCCGATCTGGAGAGACTTCGAGCTGTGGGCGTGATTTAGGCTGCCAGACCACCGCGATTGGCGACATGGCATTGTGGCAAAACAACAAGATCTGGAGAGGCGGGCGTGCTCTGCTCACCCGCGCGCTGATCCAGCAGTGTGGATCGCCACAGAGAACGACTCTCTATGGTGATACTGCCCATGCACCCGTGGAATATCCGACAGTCGTGATGGGCCGTGATCTCGCATTCGGAGTCGTTGACATCGGCCACAAGGGAAGGCTAACATTCGATTGTGTCCCGCACATAGGAGAACCTTATGGCGTGCGTTGCCAAGAGGTCGGCTTTTCAGGCGATTGCCGAGGAATTAGCAGGAGCTATCTATCAGGGAAGGTGGAGGCCGGGGGATCGGTTGCCCACAGAGCAAGAGTTAAGTGAGAAGTTCGGTATCAGCCGCGCCGTCATACGAGAAGCGATGCGTTATCTGGAGCAGCAGGGTCTGGTTTCCGTCAAACGCGGATACAGGGGAGGGGTCTTTGTAGCTACGCCTAGTAGTCAGCCGATTCAGGAGACCTTCCGAATTATGCTTCGTACCCGCCAGCTCTCCATGCAGGATTTAACCGAGGCGCGTTCCATTTACGAGCCTGAAATCGCTCGCCTGGCCGCCTTGCGCATCGGTGACCACGAGTTGGATCAGCTTGCGGAAGTCGTCCATCGCCAGGAAATGGCGCTGGAGTCAGGACAGCAGGAAGTGTTCGATCTCAGCTTTCACCAGCTGGTCGCAGAGGCGACAAAAAATCGCGCCCTCATGATAGCCATGAATTCCATCATAAACATCCTCCTTCCCGAGGTTCGAGTGTTGGAGTTAGATCGTCTCACCCAACAGAGCATCGTTGATTACCACAAGAAGATTTACAAGGCCCTCAAAGCCCGCGATCCTGAGAAGGCGTCGAAATTAATGGCTCGCCATGTTGTTGATGTTCAGAGCCGACTGACTCGGCTAGAAATTGTCTCCCCTGTGGGCGGCGATGAGCACTCCCGCTCTTTCCAGGGGGAGATGTAACTCGCGCAGCACTCTACTGAAACTAAACACAGGAGGAAGCCATGAGGAAAATTATCGCTGCGATCGCGTGTTCAGTCCTGCTGGGTTTATCGGCGGGTTCGGGTGTGGCTCAGAATATCTCTCCGACGTTCGACCTTTTGCTCGTCTTTGATAATGTCGGTCGAACAGTAGAAGCGCCAGATTCCGCCACGCTTATTGTCACTTCCCGCAGCGGGCCGGTATCCCTGAACACCAAGGTGCAAGCCGATGGGGTGACTTCAACGGTTGGGGTCGACCAGAAGGCGCCCCTCGGGGCGACGAGTCGCCTGACAGTGACCCTGCTCTCGTTGACGAGCTTTACGGTCAAGGGGGTGATCACCTTCGATGATGCTCAACGGAGCACGATCGAATTTGAGACGGTGGCCCCCGGCCTCTTTGAGGAGGAAGCCAGTATCATCAATGGCATCCCCTACCTCAGAGGAGCCTACGTCGCCAGAGTGACCAAGGGGACAGGCCAGTTCGCCAACAGAGTGGGATTGGTCACCAGTAACCTGGTACTAGATGTCAGCCGGCCAGGTCTCCAAAATGCAGTCTCTTCCGAGTATGTGCTCGTCCGCTTGGCACCGGCCAATCCCTGAAGCGAACGCCTGCTCTGTGCTGCTGACCTCCTACATTGAAGAGAGAGCCTGATGCGAGCTATTCGATTCCATCAATACGGAGGGGTCCAGGAACTTCGCTATGAGACGGTTCCTGACCCCCGACCGTTAAACGACGAAGTTCTCATCCGCGTGGGCGCTTGCGGTCTTAACCACATTGACGTGATGCTGCGAAGTGGGCGCCTGCGTCTGCCCGGGCAGCAGCCCCTGCCTCACATCCTGGGCATGGAGGTGGCCGGAGAGATCGTGGAGGTGGGGCCTCAGGTAAAGCAGTATCGTCCAGGCGATCGCGTACTGGCCGCGGTGGTCACATGCGGTCGGTGTCGCTACTGTCGTCTGGGACGGGAGACTCTCTGCGAAGACCGACAGATGCTCGGAACGCACTTGCCTGGTGGCTACGCGGAATATGTGAAAGTCTCCGAGCGGGGCGTACTCCCTCTGCCTGACCAGATATCTTTTGAGCAAGCAGCCGCTTCCCGTACGGCCTTTGGTACGGCCTGGCACCTGCTTATCGAGCGAGGCCGCTTGCAAGCGGGAGAGACGGTTCTGATCAACTCAGCCACTAGCGGGGTCGGAAGCGCCGGGATCCAAATCGCGCGGTTGGCTGGCGCTCGGGTGATCGCTACAACGAGTACGGAGAAAAAAGCTGAGCGGCTTCGCTCCCTGGGCGCCGATGAGGTGATCGTTTACACCCACCAAGATGTGGTTGAGGAAGTGCGCCGGTTAACTGATGGAGCGGGGGTGGATCTGGTGTTCGATGTTGTGGGCGGAGAGGTTCTGTCGCAGAGTCTCGCCTGTCTGGCCAAAGGAGGACGATTGGCCGTGTGTGGGGCTCTTCGATCCGATATGGCATCGGTGAATGTCATCCAGTTGTTCTTCCGCGAGCTTGAGATCATCGGATCAACCGGGTCTACATCGCTGGAGGTCCAGAAGGTGCTCGAGTTGGTGGCACAAGGGAAGCTTCAGCCAATCATTGATCGCATCCTGTCCCTGGCTGAGGCGCCGTATGCTCATTCGCTGATGGAGGCGGGGGAGATATTCGGTAAGATCGTGCTCGTTCCCGACTCGCCGTCCAGGGATTGAGCCGCCAGGCTTGGAGGCGAGCGCGCCACCCTGTTTCACAATGAACTATGGTGTCTCGCAAGCGTTCGGATTCATGCGAGGGCGTCGTGGGCGCTCTCTTATGAACCGTAGGGAGACCGCTTGAGGAACAAAGGAGGTGCTTCCATGCAGCAGGAGGTAGCCGTCTTTTATGAAGCGAATAAGCCCCTGGTGCTTGAATCCCGCCCTGTGCCTGAGCCAGCTCCAGGAGAAGTTTTAGTGCGCATCGTGGCCAGCGGCATCTGCGACACGGATGCTCGCTTCTTCACTCTGGGGATTCCCTGGATGCAAGAGCCGCTGATTCTCGGTCACCAAATTGCTGGCCTTGTGGAGAAGGTGGGCTCGGGTGTGAAAGCGGTCAAAAAGGGGGACCATGTGATTGTCCACTTTGTTGTCAGTTGTGGTCGCTGTCCGCTTTGCCAGATGGGGCAGGATCATCTTTGCCTGAATTGGAGAGGTGTTGGGGCTCATCTTCCTGGAGGATTTGCCCAGTATGTTGTCGTCCCCGAAGCGAATGCGATCCCCATTCCTGAGACCCTTTCTCTGGAGGAAGCGTCGCTGATCCCCTGTGGCCTGGGCACTCCCTACCGAGCTGTCAAGCGGGCGGCGATCCGAGCCGATGAGGTGGTTGTCATTCAACGGGGCTGGGTGTGGGGGCTGGCTGCGATCCAGATGTGCCATCTGGTGGGCGCTAAGGCGATTGTCCTCGATGATGAACAGGAGCGGCTCCGCTTTGCTCGTGAGCAGCAGGCGGATGCCACGATTGATGCCAACCAAGATGACGTGAAAGCCGCTCTTGCGGCACACGCTCCGTTGGGGGCTGATGCGGTCATTGATTTCACCGGCGATCCGGAATGGATCCGCCGGGCGACGACTCTGATCCGTCGGGGTGGGCGCGTCATCGTCGTGGGGCGGGCCGGGTGCTTCGGCAGCATTCCGATCGATCTTCCCAGCCTCATGTTCACGGAATTCACGCTCGGCGGAGCTTGGCTGGCTCGGCATGAGGAAGTCCGGGAGCTGGTCCAATTGGTGGCTGCCGGTCAGTTCAAGCTGACGCCACTACTGATGCATCGGGTTCAGCTCACTGAAGTCAATGAGGGATTAGAAATGGTGCAAGATCCCCGCTCGCTCGGGGTCATCATTATATTATGAGAAGGAGGGCCTATGATCGGACAAGAAGGGATAGACGTTGCTGCTCTCAGAAAGGAGTTCTTCGGCGATATCCCGGTTGACATCGAACCGAATCGGTTTGTCGCTCTGTTGGACAAACGGATCAGCGAGATTTTGGAACAGTGGGTCGAGGCCTACCTCACCGGTGGCGCGCTGGAGACGCCGGAAGCCCAGTTGCACCTGATCTATCTCTCCGGTTGGGGAGAGCTTCGCTCCGTGGATACCTTCGCCCGGCAGGTGGAAAAGATGGGATACGCGCTGGACTATCCCGAGCTGAAACTTGGCGTCTGCCGCCAACTGCACGATGAGATGCGACACTTCAAGATTTACCGGAACTTGGCGCTGCGAATGGGGGGGCAAGATATCCTGAGCCAGAAGCCACATCCCAGCTTCGCCTATCAGTTTGATTATTGCGATCAGGTCTCTGATGATCCTCTGGAACTCATCTTCAATTGCCAGTTCTGCTGTGAGAAGTGGGCGGTCCCTCTCTTCACGAACCTGGCGAAGAAGGCTTACACCAACGAGGATCTTCGGCAGACTCTCGCCAATGAGGTATTACCGGACGAGCATTTCCACATCGCCAATGGTCGGTTGGCGGCCCGCTACCTGGCCAAGCGGGGCGCTGAACAGCAAGATCGCATGTTGAACATTGCCGCCGCCATGATGGGCGTCAATCGGCGGGCTATTGAGATGGGCAGTATGTCGGCCATCTGAGCGCTTGGCCGCAGTGATTTACTGGGGAGGGATTATTGATCTTGGCTGCACAAGAGGGGAATTCCCGCATGTGGGGTTTGGGCAGGCATCATGGGCTGAGGCTTGCGTATTGACTTTCTCATCCGGCGCGCGTCACAACCTTCCGCTGTGCGCATGGTGACTTGGGGGCGGAGTCGGGACGGAAAGGAGAGAGGATGGCGACACTCATCACAGGAGCAGGGCAGGTTGGAACGTACGTGGCTCGGGCGCTGGTCGAGCGGGGCGAGAAACCCATCTTATTTGATATGAGCCCGCGACTGGAGGCGATCGCTGAGATTGTAAATCCGGACCAGGTAAAGATCCTGCGGGGGAATGTGCTTGACATGACGGATCTCCTTCAGACGATTCGGGCCGAACGCATTGACCACATCATTCACACTGCCGCTATTCTGCCGACGCCGGATGCCAAGCCTCATGTCACGGTTCAGGTCAACATCATGGGGTTAGTGAACGTGCTCGAAGCCGCTCGAGCCCTCGATGTTCAGCGCGTCGTTCATACCAGTTCGATTGTTCTGCATTACGGAGCTTATCCCAAGTATCCACCTCAGGCACCAATCACCGAAGAAGCGCCCGTTGCGCGAATCCCGGGATTCTTCTACGGAACCACGAAAATTGCAGCTGAGTATATCGCGCTAGATTACGCCGATGCGCTGGGGGTTGATGTGGTCGCGCTGCGCTTGGGCCATGTTTGGGGGGCGTGGGGCGGACCATTGGGCGCTCCAATCTCCATCCTCCTTCACCTGTTGGTGAATGGGGCTCTGCGTGGGGAGAAGGTTGTCCTTGATCAACCGGTTCTCCTGTGGGGAGGGCGCGAAGGATTTGTCCACGTGCGCAATGCGGCTCGGGCTTTGATCCTAGCTCGCGACGCGCGCCATCTGGAACATCGGACATTTATCATCACCGATGCTCGACCGTATGCGCTCTCGGAATTCCTGGACGAAATTCGCCGGCATTTTCCCGATTTTGAAGTGGACATCACGGTCCCCCTCACGGGTGGGTATGCGGGGACGAGCGTTGCTCTGGAGCAGCCTTATGATATTTCGCGAGCGCGAAGGGAACTGGGCTATGAGCCCGAGTACGACCTCGCGCGGGGTATCGCCGAGTACGTGGATTGGATGCAACGCAAGCATCAGGCGAGCTAGTCAGTCTCTTACCCGAGGTGGTTCCGATGGATTCAGGGAACATCCTCATCAGTCTCACGGCCCGGGCTCGGGCGATGCTCGAAGAACTCCGGCGCGAGCACGGTCCGCAGTTGATCTTCATCATCAGTGGCGGTTGCTGCGATGCCACTTCTCCCATGCTCCTTAAGGATTTCCGCGTGGGAAACCAGGATCAAAAATTCGGGCAGGTCGAAGGCGTTGAGGTTTATGCTTCTCGGGAACAAGCCCAGCGGCTGGCCGGTTATCGGTTAGAGATCGATCTCATCGAAGGTGGTGGGGGCAACGGCTTCTCCTTAGAAAGTGCTCGTCGGGTTCGGTTCATTCTGAGAAGCTACCGCCTTTCGGGGTGAGGGAAGGGGCGGATGAGGACTACCTTTTGAGAGGTGCCGGATATGGCCATGAGGTGGGAGGAGATTTCTTATCCCAGTGGGGGAGAGCGCGTGCGCGGCGTGTGGGTGGCATCTCGTGATGTGGAGACGTCCGAGCGCGCTCTGGTTCTCGCTCCGGGACGGGATCGCGACGTGCGCGCGCTGCTTGGGTGGCTAGCCGAACCCCTGGTCGAGGCGGGATTTCTTTTAGTTGGGATCTCTTATCGAGATCGTGACGTGGGTTATCACGAGACCGATATCGAGGATGTGATCGCAGCGGTCTCCTTTGTCATCGCTCGGTCGGAAGCGCGTCGTATTGGTGTGATCGGCCACTCCCGTGGGGGGTCGGCCGTGTTAAACGCAGCTGCTCATGATCCGCGGATTGGTTCGGTTATCGCGTTGGCACCGGTCACAGACCATGTCCGATATGTCCGAGGTTTGCAGCACTACGCGCCCGGACGTTATGAGGCCTTGGTCGCGGCACACGGAGGAACGCCTGAGGAGGTCCCCGCCCATTATCGAGCGATCTCAGCCATCGAACGGGCCAGTGCGATAAAAGCGCCCGTGCTTCTTGTTCACGGCACCCTGGATCTGGTTGTCCCCATGGAGCATTCGCAATGGATGCTGGAAGCTCTGAAAGCCGCAGGAAATCACAAGGCTCGTCTGGAGATCTTGCCCAACGTGGGCCATTTCTTCGAGCGTACCTTTCAGGGGTATGTGTTCGATGAGGTGCGGCGGGTGTGCGTCCAGTGGTTGGAAGAAACATTACCGCCTGACGGCCGGGAGATTGTACCTGGTCCAGAAAAGCCACAAGAAGGTGTGGGATTCTGATATTGCCTTTGGGACGGAGGTCGAGCGAATCTCGGTGCTTCGACTGAAACAGCACGGGCTCTCAGCCCTCGTTGAATTCTCTCATTGAGCTAGAAGGAGTCACGCTATGAACCTCCCAGATGAGGTACAATCGCTGGCCATTCTCGGCGCTGGCACGATGGGACGCGGGATCGCCTATGTGGCTGCATTGGCCGGCTATCGTGTCCGCCTCTACGATATCGACCCGGGCATTTTGGATAATGCCCTGAGGCAGATCCGAACAACCCTGGATGAAGGTATCAGGCGGGGGAAGATCAAGGAGTCGGAGAGAGAGACTACACTCGCTTTGATTCGCCCTGTAACAGATTTTGCGGAGGCGGTGGGCGAAGTGGAATTAGTGATCGAAGCTGTCCCGGAAAACCTCTCACTCAAGCAGGAGGTCTTCAGGTCGCTGGATCGCCTGTGTCGCCCCGAAGTGATTCTGGCGTCCAACACGTCCTCGTTGAGTCTTGGTGAGATCGCATCCGCTACGGCTCTCCCCCATCGGGTCGTAGGAATGCACTTTTTCAACCCTCCGCATGTTATGAAGCTCGTTGAGATCGTTCGGCACGAGAGGACAGCTGACGCAGTCATTGAGCTCAGCTTGCAGGTAGCCCGTCGGATGAAGAAGGAACCGATCGTGGTGAAGGATGTGCCAGGATTCGCCACGAGCCGGCTGGGCGTTGCGCTCGGGTTAGAAGCGATGCGCATGGTCGAGCAAGGCGTGGCTAGTGTCGAAGATATCGATCGCGCCATGGAATTGGGCTATAACCACCCGATGGGTCCGCTGCGACTGAGCGATTTGGTCGGACTGGATGTGCGGTTAAGTATTGCTGAGTATCTTTATCACAAGCTCGGCTCCGAGGTGTTTCGCCCCCCAGAGATCCTACGGCGATTGGTGGCGGAAGGGAAGCTGGGGAAGAAGTCCGGTCAGGGGTTCTATCAATGGGCGGAGGAGGGAGAGCGATGCCGTTAACTTTGGAGCAGGCGAAAAAAATCATCGCAGCCTGTGAACAGAAAGCCAGGGAAGTGGGCATCCCCATGGGGATCGCCGTCGTGGATGCCAGTGGCCGATTGATCGCTGCGGTACGGATGGACGGGGCCAGTTGGATCACGCCGGAGGCCGCCCGGGCCAAAGCCTGCGCGGCGGCAGCCTTTGGTCAATCCACCCATACCATGCGGTCGATAGCCCAGGAATTACCCGATTTCTTCTCTGCCCTCACGGCAATCACCAACGGGCAGTTCGCCGCTGCAGGAGGGGGCGTTCCGCTCAAGGAGAATGGCCAGATCATCGGCGCTGTGGGGGTAGCGGGCGGCCCTCCGGAGATTGATGATGCCTGTGCGCAAGCGGGGGCTCAAGTTGTCACGGGATAATCCCGGGGCTCAGATCGGCCTAATAAATCATTTTTGGAGGAGGCCATGAGCAAGAAGAGCCGAAGTGAAATTGAGCTGTTCTTAAATCGTATCACGCGGGGGATCGAGAAGGGAATCGTCCCCTCCAAAATTTACACTGACCCGCAAATTTTTGAGTTGGAGAAAGAGCGAGTATTCGGGCGCACCTATAATTACTTGGCCCATGAGTCGGAAATCCCAGCTCCGGGTGACTATGTTGTGCGGTACATCGCCGATGATAGCTTCATCGTCGTTCGGGATGCCGAAGGCCAGATTCGTGTCCTCTTCAATGCGTGCCGACATCGGGGAATGCCCCTGTGCCGCTCCGAGCAGGGGAATACCTCGAGTTTTCTCTGTCCTTATCATGGGTGGACCTATCGCACCACGGGGGAACTCATCGGTGTGCCCGCCGAGAAGGAAGCCTATGGAGAGAGCTTCGATAGATCGGCGTGGGGATTGGTACCGGCTCCGCGCGTAGAGACCTACGATGGGATGATCTTCGCTTCGCTTGATCCCCAGGCGCCCTCTTTGCGAGAGTATCTGGGGGGCATGACGTGGTATCTCGATCTGGTCACCAAGCGGAGTGCGGCCGGACTTGAAGTCATTGGTCCTCCCCATCGCTGGATTGTGGAGGCGAATTGGAAATTGCCAGCCGAGAACTTCTGTAGCGATGCTTATCACACGCTGATGACCCATCATTCGATGGTCGAACTCGGGTTGGCTCCCCCTGATCCCAAATTCGCCATGTACGGTTTCCATGTGCATGTCGAAAATGGCCATGGGTTGGGCCTCATTGGGTCTCCTCCTCATCTGTCACTGCCTCCGTTCTGGGGTTATCCGGAAGAGATCGTCGAATCGCTCCAACGCAACTATCCCTCCCCAGAGCATGTGGAGGTCGCGCGCCGCACCAATTTCCTGCATGGGACGGTTTTCCCCAACCTCTCCATCCTCAATGTGATGATCGCCAAGGATCACAAGACACCCCCGACACCCATGTTGACGTTCCGCCTCTGGCGCCCAGTGGGACCAGAGAAGACAGAGGTATGGTCCTGGTTCTTGGTGGAACGAAATGCCCCTCCCTGGTTTAAGGAGCTCTCATATCAAACCTACGTACACACGTTCGGACCATCGGGCGTCTTCGAACAAGATGATACAGAAGTATGGCGGGGGATCACCCGTGCTGCCCGAGGGATCATGGCTCGGCGCTTCGAGCTGAATCTGCAGTTAGGAATGCACTTCCGACCCGATCCGAAGTGGCCGGGACCGGGCACTGCCTATCCGCTCGATTATGCCGAGGCCAATGAACGGGCCTTCCTCCAGACCTGGTGTCGCTACATAACCGATCATCAACTTCACCGATCACGGCGTCGTACGCCGCGGCGTTAAGGCTTTCTGTCGTATGATTCGTGAGCTGTCACCAGAGAGGAACGTAGGGGCTGATCCTCGACAACTGTTTTCCCGGAAATTGGTCAGGTACGGCCCCGTAAGAACGGAAAGGCTCACCACAGAGGGCATGGCCAGCTGTTGTGCCTGCCTCAGTGATCTGTAACCTTGTGGTGAGATGATTTCCTCAGAAGGAGTGGGCTATGATTCCGATCACAGAGCAGCTTGAACGCGAAGTGATCCAGTTTCTCCTCAAAGAGGCTGAACTGTTGGACAATCGCGCTTACCAGGATTGGCTCGGCTTGCTCACTGAAGACGTGCGCTATGTCGTTCCCGTGCGCGTGACGCGTGAGATGGGCACCGAATCGGAATTCGCCAGGGAAGTGGCCCATCTCGATGAGAACTATGTGTCGTTGGAGATGCGCCTCCTTCGGTTAAAGAACGCTCGAGCGTGGGCTGAGAACCCACCGTCCCGCACGCGACACTTCATTTCTAACATCCGGGTCGAAGAGAGCAATCGTGAGAATGAAGTCAAGGTGAAGTCAAATCTGCTGCTCTATCGCACGCGCGGCGATGATGGTCGCTTCGATCTCATTTCAGCCGAGCGTCACGATGTCTTGCGTAAGGTTGACGGACAGTGGAAGCTCGCGCGGCGCGTGGTTTTCCTTGATCTGACGACCCTTCCCGTGCACAACCTTTCCGTGATCTTCTGAGGCGATGGGCTGGATCGCCAGAGGATCTCGCAAGGATGGCGTTTACAATATCTCAACATCCGCTTATCGCTTGGACATCTCCCCGGCTTGTCTCGGCGGAGTACAGTCGTAGGTACGCAATCATAAGCTGGTAAAAACCCTCAGAACGGCGATCATTTTGTCTGATGACAGTCTGTTTTCGGAAGAAGTGTTTATGCCGCGCAAGGCGTTATCCCATTTTTCAGAGGAGATCAGGGATATGAAGATTAAGCTTCAGCTATTGAGTGCCGGTTTCGGGCTTTTGGTTTTACCGTGGATTGTTTGGGGACAGACGGTGAGCGCCACGCTCAGTGGGGTAGTGCGCGATCCAGCGGGTGCTGTTGTCGTGGGGGCGAAAGTAGCGGCGAAGAATGTGGGGACGAACCAAGTGCTGGAAGTTCGGAGCGATGAGAATGGGTTTTATCGACTGGGGCCACTTCAACCGGGACGGTATCAGGTCGTTGTGGAAGCGGCAGGGTTTCAATCGACGGTGATCGATAATGTGGAGCTGACGGTGGGACAGTCGGCGACGCTGAATGTGACGTTGTCCGTTGAGGCTCTCACCGAACAGGTTGAGGTGCGGGGGGGAGCTGTGGCGCTGATCGAACCGACCAAGACGGAACTGAGCGAGGTCGTCGAGCAAACCCGCATCACCGAGTTGCCCATCAGCGGACGACAGTTCATTGACTTCGCCCTGCTGACGCCTTCGACCGTGGTCGGCAAGGGCATCTCCTTTGGCGCCAGCTCGCCGTTGCTGGAGGATGTGCCCCGGTTGGCGTTTGGTGGGTTGTTTGAGCAGCATTCCAATTTCATTGGTCTGGATGGCGGCGATCATTCCGTCTCGCTCAACGGCCTGCAGCATATTGGCCCGTCGCAGGATGCGGTGAAAGAGTTTCGCGTGCTGAGTAGCACGTACTCGGTGGAGTACGGTCGCGTCATGGGGGGGATCGTCAACATCATCACCAAGAGTGGGAGCAACGATCGGCATGGGTCGGTCTATTATTACCTGCGCAATGACGCGTTGGATGCGCGCAATATTCTCAGCGCGCCGGGGTTCGACGTGCTGCGGCAGCATCAGTTTGGGGCGTCGGCGGGTGGGCCGGTCGTGCGGGATCGGCTGTTTTACTTTGGCAACTACGAGGGGCAGCGCCGGGCCGAATCGCCCCAGTACACGAGCTTCATCCTCAACAACATCGCTGCCATCAATCAGGCCAAACGATCGCTGGGATTAAGCGATGAAGTGCTAGAGCAATTACAAACGAAGAACTATGACTATTTTCTCGTGCGCAGCGATGCCCAATTGACGCCGGCGAACAATCTGTTTGTCCGGTACAGTTTCGCCGATCAACGCAACGGCAATTTCCCCAGCACACCGGGCGGCATTGGCGGTCCGTCCACCTTCCGGCAAAATGATGTCCGAAGCCAATCGCTCATGGCAAATCTGACTTCATTGATCGGGCCGTCGCTGGTCAATCAAGGGTTCTTCCAGTTCTCCCGAAAGTCCTTCACCAATATGCCGCTGTCGTTCGAACCGAATCTGGAATTACCCAATCTGGCGTCTTTTGGCAAGCACATTGGGCCCGCCGATTTTTATCGTGAGAACCGCTATCAGTTCAGCGATACACTCAGTTTCGTGTCCAAGAACCACGAGTTTAAAGTGGGTTTCACCTTCGATCACATTCGCGACGATCTGCTCTGGTCGCTCACCATTCCTGGATTTGCGATCTTCACCCCGGAGAGCTTCTTTGGCCTGCCGCCCTTTGGTCGGACCGTGCCCGTATTTTTCGCCTTGGGCATTGTCCGTGGCGAGCCCTTCCCCACGCGTGATCCCAGTCGGCTCTTTCCTAACCGAACCTATGAGGAGAACGCGCGGACGAGATATAATCACGAAATCTATGAGTTCTTCGCGCAGGACCGTTGGCGATATCGCCAACTGACGCTCACCTACGGCGTGCGCTATTACCTGGAAACAGTCGCCAACTTTGGTCTGGATCCGGATCGAAACAATCTCCAGCCCCGCGTCGGACTGGCCTATGGTTTTGCCGATGGCAAGGGGGTCATTCGCGCCGGAGCGGGGATCTTTGTTGCCCCACAGTTTTGGTCTCGCACCGTCAATCAACGCACGTGTGTGGGAGGTGGCGCCGACATCATTGCCCTCTTTGATGCGCCGCGCGCCAGCTTCTTCAGCAGCGCCTCGACGCGCTGCGTCACCGTCAACGTCATTCCGGGCCCGTTCACATCCGGTCCGGCTCTGCAGCGGTTCATTCAACAGGGACGCTATCCCACCGGACCGCTGGCGTTTAACGGTTTCACCAATCTGGTGAAAGATGTTCCCAATCCTTACGCCGAGCAGTGGAGCCTCCAGATTCAATATGAGCTGCTGCGCGATTTGAGTGTGGGCATCGGCTATCTGGGCGTGCATGGGCTGAAAGTCCAATCGGCCGGGATTCAGCTTAATGCCGAACGGATTGGAACGATGCCCAATGGAAAGGCGCTTTATCGACCGAAGTCGCCACAAGTGGGGATTGTTCACATGGCCTTTCCGGGGGTGGATTCAGTTTACCATGGTGGATTCCTCACGGTGACCAAGCGCCTGAGCCATGGATTTGGCTTCAATATCAATTACACCTTCTCTAAGACGCTCGATTTTCCGACGGGATACACGTTCCGGGATTTGTTTCAGGATCCGTTGAACGCGCGATTGGACTGGGGCCTCTCCAACCAGCATGTCGGGCAGCGCTTCATTTTGACTTTCACCGGTGAAGGACCCCGCCGCTGGGCGCTGACACGCGATTTCAAGCTGGGTGTGATCACGACGCTGCAAAGCCCCCGGTTTGCCTCTCTCTTCACTGGCTTCGATGCCAATGGCGATCTGGAGTTCGGGCCGGATCGAGTTGGTATCATCGGTCGGAACACGTATAAGGGCGACAGCTTCAAGCAGATTGATCTGCGTCTCTCTCGCCAAATTCCCGTCAACGAGCGATGGCGGATCGAAGCCTTGATCGAATTCTTCAATCTGTTCAATCGCCCCAACGTCACCGAAGTGAACACCGTTTATGCGGCGGCGGATTTCATTGGACCAGTGCCACGACGCTTCAGGGATGGTGTCGCCGGCGCCGTGCCCAGTTTCGGTGAACCAGCCGTGACGGGGCCGGCGCGACAAATTCAATTCGCCTTGCGAGTCAATTTCTGAGAGGATTTGTCTCATGGTTCAACCAACCGAGTTGCAAACAGATGTCTTGGTCATCGGGGGCGGTATCGGTGGTTGCCGCGCCGCCTGGCGCGCCCGTCAATTAGGTTGCGACGTGATCCTGACGGAAAAGGCGGTCGTCGGTCGTGCCGGGCCGATGACGTTTGTCCATAGTCAATTCGGACCCTGGCACTTGACCGATGAAGAGAAACATCTCTGGATGCGCGAATTCGTCGAAGCGTCGAACTACCTGGCGGATCAAGAATGGCTCGATGTGCTGTTGACCGAGGCGCCTTATCGGATCGAGGAATTAGTCCAGTTGGGCGTTCCCTATGAGCGCGATGCCGATGGCCAGCTCAAGTACACGACTAGTCGCGGCCACAAAGTGGGAAAGACGCTCAATGTGGATGGTAAGATCGTCATGGAGATTCTGCGGCGGGAGTTGCGCCGTCAGAAGGTGAATCTGCTGGAGAAAGTCATGATAACCGATCTGCTCACCTCCGACGGTCAACATCCCACCCGCGGCGAGGTTATCGGAGCGGTCGGATTCCACATTCGCACCGGCGAGCCACTCGTCATCCGCGCCAAAGCCGTGATTCTCAACACCGGTCCGCTCTATCCCAAGATCCACTTTTCTTACATCGACGGCGTGACCGGTGAAGGGCATCGGATGGCGTTTCACGCCGGAGCGGAGCTGGCGGGAATGGAATTCACGCAATACGCCTCCTGGAGTTACTGGGAGGATAAATTCTCGTCGCCGGGTCAGGCCAAAATCCAGGGGATCGGCGCCAAATTCATCAATGCTCAAGGCGAAGAGTTCATGTGGCGCTATGATCCGGAGTGGGGCAATCTCTCCAGCCTTTATCGCGTCGCCCGCGGGATCATCACAGAATATATGGAAGGGCGTGGCCCCTGCTACGTTGATTTTCGTCACTGCCGAGATGAAGACCTTCAGATGCTGCTGCGGGTCGTGCCTACGCTCGCTCTGGGCCTCCAGGAATTTGGTATCGACCTCAAGCGGCGGCCGCTCAAGACGACGCCCTTCATGGCCATTGGCATGGGAACGAGCGGCGGCGTGAAGGTAGACACGTGGTCGAGGACCAATATTCCAGGATTGTATGCCGTGGGCACCGTAACTTGTCTACCCGTCATTATGTCCGGCAATTCCGGCAGCGGCCATTCCACGTTCTCCAACGTCGGCGGGTATCGGGCCGGCGAGGATGCCGCCCATCGGGCGCAAAAGATGAAGCGACGACCGTCGCCGGTGAAGTCGCAGCTTAAAGCGCTACTGGCCGACATGCTGGCTCCGCTCAGCCGACGCAGCAATACCCGACCGGCTGATGTTTGGGCGGCTGTTGGCGACGTGACTTGTGAGTCCACATTCGCGCTGTTCAAGAATGCGGAGCGGATAGATCGAACGCGCGAGCACATCCGCGTCATCCGGGAACGGCTCTTGCCGCGCGTGAGCGCTCCGGATCCACACGAGTTGGTCAAGGCGCTGGAGGCGCGCAGTTATGTCGAGATGGTCGACCTTTGCTGTCTGGCGTATCGCACACGGGAAGAGAGCCGGGGCGAACACTTTCGCGTGGACTTTCCCTACCGTGATGATATGAACTGGTTGAAATGGGTAGTTCTGCGAAAAGAGTCCGAAGACGGGGTCGTCGTGTCCACCCCGGATGTTCCCTTTGAGCGGTATCCGATCAAACCGGACAAGCGGGAACAAATTCCCAGCTCGTTTCCGATTCCGGAGTCCTATCGCTAACAGTCGGCCACGAAAAATCGAGCGAGCGAGGGAGCGCAGGCTTTCCAGCCTGTTTCTGGCACTACGCTCCCGCGGATGAGAAAGGTCGCAGGTTTTCGTACCGATCTGAGGAGAAAAAGATGGCTATTGAGCGAATTGATTTTGATCTGTGTGATGGGTGCTGGGTGTGCGTGGATAGCTGCCCAGCCGATGTTCTCCGCATGGCGCAGGTGGGCGAAGCCTGGGAGACGGTGGGGTGGAAAGCGATCATCGCCTATCCTCAAGAATGCCACGGGTGCAAACTGTGCGTCCAAGATTGTCATGTGGATGCCATCACCGTGTCCCAACACGTCCCCCTTCCCAAACCGTTTCAGCCTCATCTGGGGCTCATGTTTTTTCAACCCACCGATGCCGCTCAGGCACCGGTCAACCAAACCTCATAAAGGAGGAACGCACTATGGCGCAAGTCTCTTGGTGGGATCGAGCGTTGGAGTTTCTTCAGCAAGGGGAGCTCCGGCGGCTCTTCGATGATCTGCCGGTGGGTGTGCCTGCCGATCAGTTCGTGGCCCAATTGGAAGAGCGCCTGGATGTCATCATGAGTGAAGGCGCTCAACTCATCGTTCAATATCTTCCCTGGGATGCGCTGGAGACACAGTTGAACACCTGTTATTTCAACGCCTGGGGAGAGATCCGATCGGTGGATACTTTTGCTCGCCAGGTCGAGCGGATCGGCACGCGCTATCCTGATTTGAAACATGTGGTAGTTCAACAAATGGCTGACGAAATGCGCCACTTCAAGCTCTATAACGCGGCCGCCGTGAAAATGGGAGGCGAGGAAGTGCTGAACACATCGCCTGAAGAGAAAGCCGGTTCTCTCTATCGGATGTTCGAGTACTGTGATGAACGGTGCTCAGAAGACGTGCGCGAACAGATCTTCAGTTGCCAGTTTGTGGACGAGCGTTTCCCCTTGCACCTGTTCGCCGCTGTCAAGGAGGTGCCCAATCTACACCCGGAATTTCGTCGGGCGCTGGAGCAAATTGTGCCCGATGAAAAGTTCCACGTGCGGGGCGTCGGCAAGATGGCTGCCGAGATGTTGGCGGCTGAAGGTGAAGCCACTCAACGGCGCCTGCTGGATCTGGCCGCCCGCATTTTGCCCTATACGCTGGCGGACAAGTCCGCCAACCTGACGGGTCGGCGCGCCGCTTGAATTTCAAGGCCGCTTCATCGAGCGGCGATGAACCGTCCTCATTCTGTGGGAGGAAACAGGCATGACAGGAGCCTCGTCTAGTGGCGATCTCTTCTGGCTCTTCCAAAAGGAATTCCGGCTCTGTAACGTGAAGCCGAGGGAGGTCGTGGCGGTGGTGAGCGAATCGACCACGCGGCCGGAATATATCGAAGCGAGCCTCGGGGCCGCTCAGGCGCTTGGTGCCCAGGTGTTTCATCTGGCGCTCCCCAAGACGCATCGTCAGGACGTGCCGTTCGCCGATGAAGAACAGGCTGGAGCCAACCGCCGGAGTGGATTGGCCACCGCCGTGCAGGCGTTGAAAGAAGCGGATCTGGTGGTTGATCTGACCGTCGAGGGCTTAATTCACGCTCCCGAACGGAGCCAAATCCTCAGCCATCGGGCGCGCATGCTCACGATCATGGAGCCTCCCGACATCCTTCACCGCTGCTTCCCTCGGGTGGATCTCCGCCGCCGCGTCGAACGGGCAGCCGAATTACTTCGGCAAAGTGAGACGATGTGCGTTCGCTCGGACGCGGGCACGGATCTGACCATGACCGTGGCGGGCGCACCGATCATCACTCAGTACGGCTATACCGATCAACCGCAACGGTGGGATCACTGGCCGAGCGGACTCGTCGCCGTTTACCCGATTGAAGGGTCCACCAATGGCACGGTGGTGCTCGATGTCGGCGATATCGTGTTCCCGTTCAAACGATACATCCAGTCGCCAGTCACGATCATCGTCCGCGAGGGCTTCATCAAAGAGATTCAAGGGGACGGGCTCGATGCCGATCTGCTGCGCGATTACTTCGCCTCGTGGCGCGATCCCGAAGCCTATGCCACCTCGCATATGGGATGGGGCCTGGACGAGACGGCGCGCTGGAACGCGCTGGCCTTCTACGATAAAAATGACATCATCGGCGTGGAGCCACGAAGCTTCTACGGCAACTTCATGTTCTCGACCGGACCCAATCGCTACGCGAATCGGTTCACGCGCTGTCATCTGGACATGCCGATGCGACACTGCACCGTCTATCTCGATGACCAACCGATTCTCGAACGAGGTGAGATTATTCATCCCGAGATGGCTATCAAGCTGTAAATGGTAGCGCCAGCCTCCGGCTGGCCTGCGGTGCCGAACCGGTGGTTGGCGCTACAGGAATGGACTGATGGATTTGGAGCTGAAAGGGAGAGTGGCCGTCGTTACCGCCGCCAGTCAGGGCATTGGCCGGGCGGTGGCCGAAGTCCTGGCGCGCGAGGGCGCGCGCGTGGCTATCTGCGCCCGCGACGAGAAGCGATTGAACCAGACGGCCGCGGAGATCGAGCAGCAAACCCGTAGTCCTGTATTGGCCCGCCCCGCCGACGTGACCCGCGCCACCGATATTTCACAGTTCGTCCAGGCGACCGTCAAACAGTGGGGGCTGATTCATATTCTCGTCATTAATGTGCCCGCGCCTCGACCCGGACGATTTGCCGAACTGTCAGACCAAGACTGGCAACTCGGATATGAGCAAATCCTGATGGCGCCTCTCCGACTGATTCGCGAAGTTCTCCCCTGGATGAAAAAGGCGGGCGACGGTCGCCTCATCTTTCTTTCTTCTCGTTCCGTGAAGCAGCCGATGGACAATCTGCTTCTCTCGAATGTGCTGCGGGCGGGGGCGGTGGCGCTGGCCAAGTGTTTGGCCGATGAACTGGCGCCAGATGGCATTCTCGTCAACAGCGTCTTGCCCGGACCGATCTGGACTGGACGATCCGAACGACTTGTCTACGCTGAAGCCGAACGAACGAGCCGAACCCCTGAAGAGGTCATCCGCTCCATCAGTCAATTGGTGCCACTGGGTCGCTATGGCCAACCAGAGGAAGTGGCCAATGTGGTCGCCTTCTTGGCCTCCCCGCGAGCCAGCTATATCACCGGTGCAGCGCTTCAAGTGGATGGCGGCTTGGTGCGCTTCATTCTCTGACGGGTTCCTGAAAGACAACGAGCATAACAGAGTGAGCGTGAGGACCTGATTTGATGACGGGCGCGGCTGAAGATGAAATGGAGTGCGTTGCCAGCGAATAACCTGCCGCTTCCGCGGGAGCAGACATTGAAAGTGGCGCTCATACAAATGAACCCGGGAAGCGATAAGGCCCGGAATCTAGATACTGCTGCGCGCCTTATCGAGAGGGCGGTAGCCTGCCAGCCGCGCGTCATCTGTCTGCCGGAAAACTTCGCGCTGATGGGGTCGCCGGAAGTGTTACGTGCCGGCGCGGAAGATTTAGAGGGTCCCATCATTCAGATGCTCCGACAGACCGCTCAACGCTACCGCGTGTTCGTCATCGGAGGCGCGTTCAAAAGGCGGGTGACGGGAGAGTCGCTGCTGCGCAATACGTGCCCGGTGATTAATCCAGACGGAGAGATCATCGCACTTTACGACAAAATCCATCTGTTTGATGCTCAGGTGGGAGGCATCCAATACCGCGCCTCCCAGATCGAACAGGCAGGATCGGAGCCTGTGTCCGTCGAGATCGAGGGAGTACGATTTGGGCTTACGATCTGCTACGATCTTCGATTCCCTGAACTCTTTCGCTGCCTCGCGCTTGAGCACGGCGCTCGCGTCATCACTGTTCCTTCGGCCTTCACGTTGCACACGGGAAAGGATCATTGGGAGCCGCTCCTTCGCGCTCGAGCCATTGAAAATCAGGTTTATATTCTCGCTCCGGCGACGTTCGGGCGACACCCTCCGCACTACGAGACCTTCGGTCGAAGCTTGGTTATTGATCCGTGGGGAAACATCCTCGCGCAAGCGCCAGATACCGAAGCCGTCATCAGTTGGGAGCTCGATTTCTCCTGGCAGGATCAGATTCGCCGCTCCCTGCCCAGCCTCCACCATCAAAAACTGTGGGGGAAATCGGTTCTGTCATAGGGGCGCAGCTCTTGTGTACGATGGGGCTGAGCACCGGTTCGCCGTCTCGTGGTTGAAGCGATGTGGATATGACCCGGGAACTGCGACAGCACGTTTTGCATTATCTCCACAGCCACAACACCATGTCGCTAGCGACCGTGGGACCGGATGGACCGTGGGCCGCCGGACTCTTCTACGTGAACGATGCGTTCGATCTCTACTGGTTGTCCAATCCAGAGAGTCGTCACTCAAGAAACATTGCTCATAATCCTCAAGTGGCCGTTGCGATTCACGAAGATTATCAGGACTGGCGGATGATTCAAGGTATTCAGATGGAAGGCCTGGCTCAAGAGGTTGGAACGCCCGCTCAAGCCACCCGACCGATGGTGCTCTACGTGGCCAAGTATTCATTCTTGAAGGATCCTCCGTTACCGCTGGTCCAAGCGCTGGCCAAGATGCGCGTTTATCATTTCAAGCCCACTCGGGTCTATTTCATTGATAACGTGAAGGGCTTTGGACAAAGGGAAGAGGTTGAACTGGAATGAACGCGAGAAAGGAATCGGTCCGATGCGGTGACACTCCAGCAACGATGAAAATGGCGTAGCGCAAGTTACCAACGTACGCCACACCCACAGGGGGAAATATGGGATGGTTAGATAGCAAAGTCGCACTCGTCACTGGCGGCGGCTCCGGCATTGGCCGTGGCGTTGTTGAAGCGTTCCTGCGAGAAGGAGCCAAGATTGGCGTGCTCGAGCGAAACCGGGAAAAAGTGCAGAATCTCAGGTCGCTCGGAGATGCTGTCCTGGCCGTGGAAGGGGATGCCACCTCGCTTGCCGACAACGAGCGCGCCGTAGCGGAAACCGTTCGGACTTTTGGCCAATTGGATATTCTGGTGTGTTGTGTGGGCATCTTCGATTACTTCGTGACACTATTGGACATCCCCGGCGAAAAGCTGAGCGAAAGCTTTGATGAGCTGTTCGCGATCAACGTTAAAAGCTACTTGTTGAGCGCCAAGGCGGCCGTGCCCGAGCTACTGAAGACCGGAGGCAATATTATTTTCACCATTTCCAATGCCGGATTCTACGCGGCTGGCGGTGGCCCTTTGTACACCGCCTCCAAATTCGCGGTCCGGGGCTTGGTCACCGAGCTCGCCTATGAGCTCGCTCCCAAGATTCGAGTCAATGGAGTGGCTCCAGGGGGCACCGTGACTGATCTGAGAGGGATCCCGACGTTGCAACAGGAGAACGTGGCGCTTTCATCTGTCCCCAACGTGGAGGAGTTGATTCGCACCACCAACCCGCTCCAGGTTGTCGGCAGACCAGAAGACCATGCCTGGGCCTACGTCTACCTGGCTTCGAATGAGCGGGCTCGGACGGTGACCGGCACGATCATTCATAGCGATGGCGGTCTGGGGGTGCGCGGGTTGACCAAAGTGGCCGGGTTGTTGTGAACCCCGGCTTTACTTGGTTGTGCATGGTTCAGACTGCTGACTCGTCAGGAGGGGAAAATGGCACAGAGCCAACATGATTACTTTCTCAGGTTGCTGGTTGTGATCGTCATATTCGGATGGGCGACCTCGGTCCGTGGTCAGGTCCGGGGCGCTGAGCTGGGGGGCACGGTGCGCGATCCGGCTGGAGCTGTGATCGCTGGAGCGAAGGTGAGGGCGCGAAATCTAGGGACCAGTCAAGAGCTACAAACGGTGACCAATCCCGATGGCGTCTACCGGTTGAGACCGCTTCAGCCCGGACGATACGAGGTAACCGTCGAGGCCGTCGGGTTTCAACCACTCACCATCGGCAATGTCGAGTTGACGGTCGGGCAAACGGCGACCTTGGATCTGACATTGCAGGTGGGAACCCTGACCGAACAAGTCGAGGTCAAGGCGCTGGGCGTGGCCGTTGTGGAGCCGACCAAGACTGAGGTGAGCGAGGTGATTGATGAAACCCGCATCACCGAATTGCCCATCAGCGGACGGCAGTTCATCGATTTTGCGTTGCTCACTCCCGGCACGACGGTCGGCAAGGGATTCTCTTTCGGAGCGACTGCGCTGCTGGCCGAGGATGTGCCCCGGCTCTCCTTCGGTGGATTGTTTGAACAGCATACGAATTTGATCGCCCTGGATGGCGGCGATCATTCCGTCTCGCTCAACGGCCTGCAGCATATTGGCCCGTCGCAGGATGCGGTGAAAGAGTTTCGCGTGCTGAGTAGCACGTACTCGGTGGAGTACGGTCGCGTCATGGGGGGGATCGTCAACATCATCACCAAGAGTGGGAGCAACGATCGGCATGGGTCGGTCTATTATTACCTGCGCAATGACGCGTTGGATGCGCGCAATATTCTCAGCGCGCCGGGGTTCGACGTGCTGCGGCAGCATCAGTTTGGGGCGTCGGCGGGTGGGCCGGTCGTGCGGGATCGGCTGTTTTACTTTGGCAACTACGAGGGGCAGCGCCGGGCCGAATCGCCCCAGTACACGAGCTTCATCCTCAACAACATCGCTGCCATCAATCAGGCCAAACGATCGCTGGGATTAAGCGATGAAGTGCTAGAGCAATTACAAACGAAGAACTATGACTATTTTCTCGTGCGCAGCGATGCCCAATTGACGCCGGCGAACAATCTGTTTGTCCGGTACAGTTTCGCCGATCAACGCAACGGCAATTTCCCCAGCACACCGGGCGGCATTGGCGGTCCGTCCACCTTCCGGCAAAATGATGTCCGAAGCCAATCGCTCATGGCAAATCTGACTTCATTGATCGGGCCGTCGCTGGTCAATCAAGGGTTCTTCCAGTTCTCCCGAAAGTCCTTCACCAATATGCCGCTGTCGTTCGAACCGAATCTGGAAATTATCAATATCGCCACCTTCGGCAAGCATATCAGTCCGGCTGATTTCTACCGCGAGAATCGATTTCAATTTAGCGATAACCTGAGCCTGCTCTGGCGCAATCACGAATTCAAGGTGGGCGTGGACATCGGTCATATTCGCGATCGGCTCCTGTACTCAACCACAATGCCTGGATTTGCGATCTTCACCCCGGAGAGTTTCCTCGGCCAGCCGCCGTTTGGACGAACGGTTCCGGTCTTCTTCGCGTTCGCCATCCCACGGGCACTACTCGGTCAGCCGCTGCCTCGACGAAGCATTAACCAGCTTTTCCCCGATGACCGATTCGCGGCGGCTGCTCGGACCGTATTCCATCATGAGATTTATGAATTCTTCGTTCAGGACCGCTGGCGCTACCGTGGACTGACGCTGAACTATGGCCTGCGCTATTTTCTGGAAAAGACACCGTCCATCTTTGGCATCGAGACGGATAAGAACAATGTTCAACCCCGGTTGGGAATCTCTTACGGCTTCGCTGAAAACAAAGGTGTGGTCCGTGCCGGCGTAGGGGTATTTGTGGCGCCGCACTTCTGGTCACGGTTAGTCGGGCATTTGACGTGCGCTGGAAGTGGCCCGGAGAATCTGGCTCTGCTGGATCCCCCGCGAGCCCGCTTCTTCAGCCAGACCGCCTCGCCCTGTGTGTCTGTGAACGTGATCCCTGGACCGTTCACGTCGGGTCCGGCCTTCACTCGCTTCATTAGGGGAGAGTTTCCCTCCGGGTCGCTCGCCATCAATGCCTTCGGCCATCTTGTTCGTGACTTCCCCAATCCCTACGCCGAGCAATGGAGCCTGCAAATCGAGTACGAGGTGGTGAGGGATTTGAGTGTGGGCATCGGCTATCTGGGCGTGCATGGACTGAAGATCCCCAATGCCGGCATCCAACTGAATGCTATGCCTGCGGGAGTTCTTCCCAACGGGAAAACGCGGTATCAGCCCAACCCTCGATTCGGACTGGTCCAGATGGCGTTTCCAGGGACGGACTCCGTGTATCACGGAGGCTTCTTCACTCTCAACAAACGTCTCAGTGGTGGATGGGGGATCAACATCAACTACACGTTTTCAAAGACGCTCGATTTCCCCACCGGTTACACGTTTCGAGATGTGTTCGAGGACCCACGCAACATCCGTCGAGACTGGGGGCTTTCCAATCAACACGTGGGACAACGCTTCATTTTGACTTTCACCGGCGAAGGGCCGAAACGGTGGGCATTGACGCGCGGATTCAAGCTGGGAGTGATCACCACGCTGGAGAGCGGACGCTTTGGGACGTTATTCACTGGATTTGATGTCAATGGTGACTTGGAATTCGGCACCGATCGAGTAGGCGTTATAGGGCGGAACACGTATCGGGGAGATAGCTTCAAGCAAGTAGACCTTCGGCTGGCGCGGGTGATTTCACTCCACGAGCGGGTTCAGATTGAGCCGCTCCTGGAGTTTTTCAATCTGTTCAATCGTCCGAACGTAACACAGGTAGATACGGTTTACGGGGCGGCCGATTTTGTGGGGCCGGTGCCGCGTCGCTTCAAGGATGGGGTGGCCGGGGCGCTGCCGAGTTTCGGGCAGCCGGCTGGGACCGGTCCGGCCCGACAGATCCAATTCGCGCTGAGAGTGAGTTTCTGATGAATCACTCGCGGGCTATGAGCCCGCTACAGACGGTGAAACAATGCCATTGTGCGAGCTGTCAGCTTGCGCTCCATTCTGATTTGCAGAGAGAACGGTCATGATGACTCAGAGAGGGTCTAGGAAGGGGGGGGCACGGCGGAAGCAACAGGGCGCTTGGCGGAATGCCCTGTTGTCGGATGGGACGTCCTTGTATGATCTCGTCCGCCTGGATCAGGGCCTCATCGCCGCGCGCGTGTTCACGGATCCAGAGATCTACCAACTCGAACTGGAGCGCGTGTTCCTCCGCTCGTGGATAGCTGTTGCGCATGAATCGGAGATTCCTCACCCTGGCGATTATGTGACTCGCTCGGTGGGTGAAGACCCGGTGATCGTGATTCGAGATAAAGAGGGGAAGATTCATGTTCTGTTGAACAGCTGTTCGCATCGCGGAGCCGAATTGTGCCGCGCGTCCCGGGGAAATGCGGAGCAGTTGGTGTGTCCGTATCACGGCTTCCGATTCAAGCTCAATGGAGAATTGGCCAGTATCCCAGCGCACCAGCAAGCTTATGATGGGCAATTGGACAAGAGGCGGTTCACCCTTCAGCGAGCCCGTGTAGATGCCTACGGGGGCCTGATCTTTGCCACGTGGGATTCCACAGCCCCGCCCTTGGATGAATACTTAGGAGACATGAAGTGGTATCTCGATTTGCTGCTCAGGCGGACCGAAGGTGGTGTGCATGTGGTGGGTGCACCCCACCGATGGGTGATCGACGCCAATTGGAAAACGGGGGCGGATAATTTCATTGGCGACGGGCTTCACACGTTCATGACACACCGCTACGCCATTGAGCTGGGCGTCTTGCCGGACGATCCGCTCATCGGCTGGTTCGGCTGGCATATCAGTGTGGGGCAGGGTCATGGAGTGGCCGTGGTGGGCGCGCCCGAGCGTATTCCACTGCCACCGTATCTGGGTCTGCCCCAAGAACTCTGGCCGCACTTTGAGCGCCGGCTCGCCGAAGAACAACGTCGCGTATTGGCGCGCGCAGGGACAATTCATGGGACCGTCTTTCCCAATCTCTCCCTGTTGAATACGACGACAATTACTACCGAAGAAGGGGTTCCCCGCGTCCCGTTCATGACGCTCCGAGTATGGATTCCCAGAGGACCGCATCGCATGGAGATTATCTCCTGGTTCTTGGTGGAAAAGGAGGGTCCCGAGTGGTACAAAGAAGCGTCACGAAAGAACTATGAGCGCACCTTTGGATTGACAGGCACATTCGAAGAAGATGACGCAGACATCTGGGTTTCGCTGACGCGAGCTAATCGCGGGGCGTTCGCCCGGAAGCATCAGATATTCAACTATGAAATGGGTCTTCATCGGGAACCAAGACCGAAAGCGGAGTGGCCGGGGCCGGGTCAGGCATATTGGGGGGATTATTGCGAAGCCAACCAACGCACCTTTTGGGCTCGTTGGCTGCAAATGATGACGCACGAGTAGTCCCCCGACGGCTCTTCTCCGGTGGAAATCAGCTTCGCGGGTGTGGGATGAGGGAGGGGAAGTGCTATGCAACCGCTGAATCCCTTTGAACCTCTCTATCAACAAGTTCTCACGTTTCTTTATCAGGAGGCATACCTCTTAGACAGCTGGAGATTGGAAGAATGGCTCCAATTGCTGAGTGATGATGTCGTCTATCTGATGCCCGTGCGGGTGACCCAAGAGAAGAAAGACGGGCCGGGCTTTGTTGACGGAGTGTACCATTTCGAAGAGAACAGGGCCTCGCTCACGTTGCGAATCAAGCGCTTGCAAACGGACTTCGCTTGGGGGGAGAATCCGCAGCCGCGCATGCGCCGGTTCATCAGCAACGTCCTGGTCGCGCCAGGACGTGAGGAGAATGAGCTGGACGTTACCAGCAGTCTCTTGCTGGTTCGCAGCCGGGGTGACGTGCCCGATCTGGCTTTCTTGTCTGCCGAACGTCGCGATGTGATCCGGCACACGCCCAACGGCCTCCGGTTGGCCCGGCGCGTGATTCTGCCGGATCAAACGGTCCTCGGTTTGGAAAGTTTATTTATTCTCTAGGACGTCGTCTCTGGATGAGTAATGAGGTGTCGAAGACGAAGAGGGGGCCGCTTCACCAAGATGATGTGACGTGATGGGGCAGCTTGTAGGGCCTGAGCAAACCTCATTATAGACTGTCCTAAAAACCAATCTGACCAAGGGGGAATTGTTTATGACTGAACCACGCAAATTCATCACCTATCTCGATTCGATGCATCCTCCGGCACGGATCCAGCCGATGAAGTGGACCAAGGAGGAGATTTACCAGCAGCTCGATCGATTGCGTAAAGAGCCCAAGAAAGATGCTCGTGCCGGAACGATTGTCTCACTGTATAATCCGTCCACGGGAGACCTCATGGGGACGTTGCCTGACATCTTAGTCGGGTTTCAGTGGATCGAGCCGGGGGAGCATGGTCAGGCGCACCGACATACGTTCGCCGGGATTTATTATGTCGTTCGTGGGCGAGGCTATACTGTCGTCGATGGTTGCAAGATCGAGTGGAAGGAGGGGGATGTATTGGCCCTGCCGGCATGGAGCTTCCACGAAAATGTCAACACCGATCCCCATGAGCCCGCGATCCTTCTGGGCGTTTTCGATCTGCCTCTGATGGTGGGGCTGCGAACGCTGCTCGAAGAGGAATTGAAAGAGGGGTATCAGCAAGTCAAAGAGGAGGTGTCATGATGGCTGAAGCCAGACCTAAGCGCAATCCCTTTCAACAAGAGTATGGACATTTCATCGGCGGCCAGTGGGTGGCTTCGGAGTCGGGCCAGACTTTCGAAGTCATCAATCCTGCCACCGGCGATGTCTTAGCTCGCGTGCAATCGGGCAATGAGAAAGATGTGGATAAAGCGGTCGCTGCCGCTCGGCGAGCATTTGCCACCTGGGGGCGAACGCCGGCTGCTGAGAGGGCGCAGATTCTGCTGGAAATCGCCCATCGCCTGGAGCGTCGCAAAGAAGAGTTCGCCCTCATGGAGACGTTAGGCAATGGAAAACCGATCCGGGAGCCGCTCTTTTTTGACATCCCCTTTTGCGTGGAACACTACCGGTATTTTGCCGCTGCAGCTCGAATGCTCATGGGGGAGACGATTCGCGTTGGGGACGATCTGGTGCTCATCGAGTACGAGCCGATTGGTGTCTGCGCCCAGATTATTCCCTGGAATGCGCCACTGGCCATGGTGGCTTTGAAACTGGCGCCGGCGCTGGCAGCCGGCAATACGGTAGTACTCAAGCCGGCCGAGCAGGCGTGCCTGTCAGTGTTAGAATTTGTCAAGGAAATCAGCGATCTGGTGCCCCCAGGGGTCATCAACGTAGTGACCGGCTTTGGACCGACGGCCGGAGCTCCGCTGGCGCGGCATCCGGGCGTCAACAAGGTGGCCTTCACCGGCGAGACGGTCACTGGACGGCTTATCATTCAATACACATCCGAAAACATTGTACCCGTCACGTTGGAACTGGGAGGCAAGAGTCCGTTTATTGTTTTCCCTGATTGTGATCTGGATCAGACGATCGAGGCTCTCGCCCTCAATCTCTGCATCCAGGCGGGCCAAATGTGTGCCCAAGGTTCCCGCGTGTTCGTCCACGAGGATATTTACGATGTGTTTGTTGAAAAAGCCATAGAGCGAGTCCGGCGAATCCGCATGGGCGATCCGACCGACCCGCAGACGGAACTCGGCCCGCTGGTCTCAGAAGAGCAGCGACAGAAAGTGCTCAACTACATTGAGATTGGCCGGCAGGAGGGCGCTCGAGTGCTCTGTGGAGGAGGCTGTCCGCGAGGAGAACCTTTCGATAGGGGATTCTATGTCGAGCCCACGTTATTCGGCGAGGTGAAGAACTCCATGCGCATTGCGCAGGAAGAGATCTTCGGGCCGGTGCTGGGTCTCCTCCGCTGGCGCGATTACGAGCAGATGATTCAACAAGCCAATGATGTCATCTATGGCTTAGCGGCTGGCATTTGGACCCGCGATCTCCAGCGCGCGCACGAGACGGCTCGGCGATTACAAGCCGGAATGGTGTGGATTAATTGCTATTACCAGTTCAAAAGCGGCGCCCCCATTGGGGGCTACAAGAAGAGCGGTTTCGGACGCGAGGCGGGATTGCAGACGCTCAAGTATCACTACTTACAGACTAAGAGCATAGTCTTGGCCTTCGGCCGGCCTCATTGAGCGGCAGATAGGCCTACTGTGATGTGGGATGTCTCAAGGAGCGATCCCACGACGGAGGGACTCTGACAGAAGGGGAGAGTTCCATCCGTGCTCTCGGTGAAGGCTTCTGGAGAGGCTTATGCCTACACGAAATCTCATCGTGGGAATCTCCGGGAGCACTGGCGTCATCTATGGCGTTCGGCTCTTGGAGGTGCTCAAGGAGGTTCCCGAGATCACAACGCATCTGGTGATGAGTCCGGCTGCCGCTCGTACCCTCACATTGGAGACAGATTATCAGCTCAGGGATGTAGAGGCCCTGGCTGATACGGTCTACCACTTCAAAGATATTGCTGCCCCTATCTCATCGGGCTCCTTCAAGGTCATGGGGATGGTGGTCATCCCCTGCTCGATGAAGACATTGGCTGGGATCGCTCTCTCCTTCAGCGACAATCTCCTGATCAGAGCGGCTGACGTGACGCTGAAGGAGCGACGACCGCTAGTGCTTGTGCCTCGCGAAACTCCCTTGCATTTAGGCCACTTGAGATTGATGGTGCAGGCGGCGGAAATCGGGGCCATCATCATGCCCCCCGTCCCCGCTTTTTATCATCGGCCTCAAACGCTGGATGACATCATCAATCAAACGGTCAATCGGGCCCTGGATCTGCTGCACATTGAGCTCCCCCAGGACCTCTTTGAACGGTGGAGAGGGCCTCAGCAACGAAAGCGAGATGAGAAGAGGCAGCCCATCACCCTGGGACGATAAGTTCTGGAGGAGCGCTTATGAACTCTCGTCTCTTACGGCCAGAGGGAGCCGACAGCTGCCTGATCCTCAATCGGGTGATCAATCCAACCGCTTCTCCGCTCACGCCCAGAGGCGGTGTGCGTGAGTCAGGGGAAGCCATCTTCGCCGCAGATTCAGACCAGTAGAGATCGGTGTGCGCTCTGAGTCTACAGGGTTCAGGCCAGATAAAGCGTTGCCGAGGATCAGGCTTTTGCGGTTTCGTGGCTCCATGGTGCGGGCTATGGCCAGTCGGTCGATCGAACAAATGTGCGTTGCATAACCTGAACATAAGGAGGGGGTGAGTTATGACCATATGTTTATCTCCTGGCGGACAGAGCATTTTCGCATCGAGCGAACCATCCCACGAGCTGTGGGTGGGGACAGCCGATGGACTCTATCTCTTAATCCAAACGGCTCGTGGGAAATCCTGGAGGGTGGCGCGGCGTGTCCTGGAGGGGAAGCACGTCAGTGCTCTTGCTCTCGAATCTTCACAGGGTATTCTCGTTGCCGGAGTGCATAATGGCGGTGTCGCTGTGAGCGAAGATGGGGGGAAAACCTGGGACTTCAGGAATGAGGGTCTCCCATCTCAAAACGTGTATGCGGTCGGCCTGAGCCAATCGGGCCGTCACCTCAGGCTCTATGTGGGGACGGAGCCGGTGCACCTGTTGGTGAGCGACGACTTGGGTCGGCACTGGCAGGAATGCACTGCACTGCGCTCAGCGCCCAGCGCCCCCGAGTGGCGATTTCCCGCCCCTCCTAATATTGCTCACGTCAAGTTCATCACCTTTGATCCTCAAGATCCCGACATCGTTTATGTCTGTATCGAGCAGGGGGGACTGCTTAGAAGTCCTGATGGCGGTGCCTCGTGGGAAGATCTTACCGGGCGTGGCTTCAATGACGATTGCCATCGGTTGGTCATTCGACCTTCGGCTCCAAAGGAATGGTTCCTGCCGACCGGATTCGGATTCTATTTCAGTCCAGATGGGGGGATGACGTGGACGAATATCTCGGAAAAGATCGCCGGGATCGGTTATCCCGACCCGCTCGTCTACCATCCCTACAATGACCGACTCATGTTCGTGGCTGGCGCTGAAGCCATCCCGCCCGCCTGGGCTGAAACGGGCACGGCCAATCCCAAGATCGCTCGGAGTCGCGATGGCGGTCAGACGTGGGAGATGGTCAACCGAGGGCTGCCTGAGGTGTTGAAACCTAATTTTGAGGCCATGACGTTGGAAGGATGGGACGGCGGATCAACCCTCTACCTGGGCAATACAAGTGGGGAGATCTATTGTACGGAGGACGAGGGCGAGAGTTGGACTCAAATCATCGAAGGGCTTCCGGCCATCTCCAAGGGCGGGCACTATTTGATCTTGCGCCATGGTTTCCGGGGATTGGCGCAGTATGACGCGTATCTCGCTCCGTCGCGATTGGAATGAGCCATGTGTCGTGAGCTGACTTCAGATTCTCTCGCGCTCCATCAGCGGGATCATGTGTCACCTGTTGCGCACTGTATTTGAGGAGGGATCGCCATGACCAGACCACGATTAACTGCCGATGATATTCGCGGCGTGTATGCGTTGGTTCCAGCCTGCGCCACGCCCGAGGCCACATCCTGGAAGGCCACCGATACGGTGGATACAGAGGCATTGGCTCAATTGATTGACAAGCTCATCAGGGATGGTGTTCATGGTATTCTCTTGACCGGGAGCGTGGGCGAGTCCCACACGCTTCTATGGGAGGAACATCAGAAGCTCATTCAAACCGCCGTTGAAGTCGTCAATCGTCGCGTGCCCGTGTTTGTAGGAACAACGAGCTTGAATACTCGGGAGACGATCAGGAAAACCCGGTATGCTATTGATGTCGGTGCTGATGGGGTCATGAACGGCACTCCCATGTACTTGCCGCTGGCCCCGGCTGATGTTGTCCAATACTATCGCGATTTGGCCGAGGCCGTGCCTCAGGCGGCGATCATGATCTATCATAATCCTCACGCTTTTCGAGTAACGATCACACCCCAACTGTGGCACGAATTGGTGAAAATTCCCAACGTGGTCGCGGCCAAACAAGGCTCCACCGATTTGTTCAATCTCATCCCATCTCTCCGCGCGGCTGGAGATCGCGTGAGTATTCTGGTCCTTGATCATCTGATGTATCCGGCCATGCTGTTTGGTGCCAAAGGGGGCTGGTCTTCGGATGTGTGTATGGGACCGTGGCCGAGTCTGCGACTCTACGAGGAGTGCAAGCGGGGCAACTGGTCAGCAGCCGCGGAAATTGCCAGCGACATGCACCGTGGCTTCGCCAGTATGGGCCTCACCATGGAGGAGTTTCAGCAATATCAGACGTATTGGTTCAAGTTGGGGGTGGATCTGGCCGGATACGGGAAAGCCGGTCCGGTTCGGCCCCCGTTCGTGCATGTCCCCAAACACATCGATGAAGCGACCCGGGCATATGTCAAGAATTGGCTGAGCTTGGTGGAAAAATACCGGCCCCGATAAGCTCGATGACCGGTAGAAAGGAGGCTCTTATGTACGAGTTCATCGGATACACTTTACCGCTTCGCATCCACAGTGTGGAGCAAGCGCGCCAGGTCATTCGCCAGATGCAGCGGGCATATCTGGAGGATCCGGCGTCACCTAAGGTCTTTCGCGATCTGCAAACGCGTGAGGAGGCCATTTTCGCCTTGCGTCAAATCAGCCTCTGGGCTCGCAATTTCCCCCGGTGGTGCGCCAACGTCATGCAGCAGTGTCCCTATTTGGAAGTCCGCCAAAAACTCATCAAGGATATGTTCGACGAGGAGATCGGGGATGCCTGGGGGAATACGCCCCATTATGTGTTGCTCTCTCGGCTGATCCAAGCCCTGGGAGCGACAGCTGAGCAGGTAGAGGCTACGCGCCCGCTGCCTCTGGTGTTTCTGGTCCTTTCCACTTTCGATCAGATCACCCGTACCCGTCATTGGCTCGTCGGACTTCAAGCGCTGGTGGCCGTCGAGCACCTGACCCGGCTCGCTTCGGTTCAAGAGACGGTCGAGCTTTGGAAAAGTCGCTTTGGCTTAAGCCATGAGGATGTGATGTTTTTCTGGGTGCATGGACCGGCGGATGAGGAGCATGCCGGTGAAGGCATGGGACGTCTTATTGACCGCTATCTGGAGCAGTACCCCTATCTGCTCACGGAGATAGTGGAAGTTACCGGTTATGCTATCGAAGCCTATCGGGTGCGCAATGAGAGCATCGTCGCCGCTATTGCCGCTTCGCGACAAGGAGTGCCTCTGCCCGCCTAGGACTTCCTCGGAACAATTAGGGTAGGGGGTGAACCTATGGAGCTGCGAGGAAAGGTAGCGCTCCTCACCGGAGGAGCAGGAGGTATCGGACTCAGCATCGCCAAGGCCCTGGCGCGTGAGGGGGCGAGCGTTGTTCTCGCTGACCGGAGAGAAGAGAGCGGTCGACACGCTGAGGAAATTTTGCGGGCGGCAGGGGCGGAGGCCTGGTTCGTCCAAACCGATGTGAGCGATACCGTAGCAATCCGTCGCTTGGTCGCTCAAACCATCGAGCGATTTGGCCGCGTTGATATCCTCGTCAATAACGCGGCCATATGGTATCACGAGCGATTTTTGGAGACGACCGAGGAGCATTGGGATGAAGTACTGGCCGTGAATCTCAAAGGCCCGTTCTTCCTCTCTCAAGAAGCGGCGCGCGCGATGGTGCGACAGGGCAGCGGTCGCATCATTCACATCGCTTCGCAGGCTGGACTCTCCTACACCGAAGGACAGGGCCTCCATTATCATGCGTCGAAAGCGGCGCTTATTCATTTGACCCGTGTGATGGCTTTTGAGCTGGGACCTTATAATATCACGGTGAATGCTATTGCCCCAGGAGGGACGCGGACGCCGGAGCTGAAAGAGTTCATGGATCAACTCCTCAGCAACGAGCGCTTCAGCAAGCAGATTCCCTTGCGCCGATTTGCCGAACCTGAGGATGTGGCGGAAGCCGTTGTCTTCTTCGCGTCGGAGCGAGCGCGAAATATCACGGGTCAGGTCTTGCCCATCAACGGGGGGGCCCTGGCCTACTTACGACTGTAGTGAACTTCTGAGGCGAGGAGGGGAGGATGAAGAGACTAGATGGTCGAGTCGCTATCGTCACCGGGGGCGGTCGGGGTATTGGGCGGGCCTATGCTCATCGCCTGGCTGCCGAAGGAGCACGCGTCGTCATCGCCGATATCCATCTTCAGAATGCGCAGCGCGTGGTTGAAGAGATCACCGCTAACGGAGCTGAGGGAATGGCTCTGCATACCGACGTGGCTGATAGTGAGAGTGCTCATCACATGGCGGCGAAGACAGTTGAACGGTTCGGACGTATCGATATCCTGATCAACAATGCGGCTATTCAAGCCGTCAAACCGTGGGATCAGTGGACTCAGGAAGAATGGGACGAGATCCTCGCGGTGAACGTCAAAGGCCTCTATTGGTGCATTCGGGCTGTGGTCCCCTACATGAAGCAGCAAGGGAAAGGCAAGATCATCAATATAGCGTCGGCTGTCTTCTTTCACGGCCAGCCGATGTGCTTGCCGTACGCCGTTTCAAAAGCAGCCGTCATCGGCCTGACACGAAGTCTGGCTCGGGAATTGGGCGAGTATAACATTACGGTCAATGCCGTCGCCCCTGGCTTGACTCAGACCGAGCGCATTCGCGAGTTGTTCCCAGAAGGAGCGGACTTCCTTGTGCCCTTTCAGTGCCTTAAACGGCCAGAGCAACCCGAAGATCTAGTTGGGACGATCGTTTTTCTCGCCTCCGACGATTCAGACTTTATCACCGGTCAGACGATTTGCGTCGATGGCGGATGGATGATGCATTGAACGGACTCTCGGAGTCCTCACGCGATCTCGAAGATCGCGTGAGGTGCCCCGGTATAGAAGCCGCTTGGGCCAGATTTGCCGACAGAGTATCGCTCTCATGCTAGAGGCTACTTTCTGAAGAGAAGGAAAGAGGAGAAAATGAGGACGAAATCGGTTGCTTTATGGTTGACCAGGGGGTTCCTTGTAGCGTTTCTACCCCTGACCGTCTTTGCACAAGTTAGCGCCAATGCTGTCATCATTGGGCGGGTCACTGATGAACAGGGAGCAGTCATCCCGTCAGCTCGCGTGACAGTGCGCGATGTGAGAACGAATGTGACACGGTCGGTCACTACGGATGAAAGCGGCTACTTCCAGGTGGTCGCATTACCCCCTTCGAGTTATGAGGTCCACGTGGAGCGGGAGGGATTTAACCTCTGGAAGAAAATCGTGGAGCTGACGGTGGGGGCCAGAGAAACCCTGGAAATCCGGTTGACGGTGGGAACGATCACCGAACAGGTGGTCGTCACGGCGGAACCCGTGGTCGATCCCAGTAAAACCGAACGGAGTGAGGTCATTAGTGAGCGAAAAATTGAGGATCTCCCGATCAGTGGCCGCCAATTCATTGATTTTGCGCTTCTGACACCCAATGCTGTTGTGGGCAAAAGCATCACCTTCGGTGCTACTGGACCCCTCCAAGAATTCACCACCAAACTCTCTTTCGGCGGCTTGCGAGAAAACCAGGCCAATCTGTACCTGCTGGATGGTGCCGATCACACCATCAATGTCTCCGGATTGCAGCATCTGACCCCCTCCCAGGAAGCCACGCGGGAATTCCGTGTCCTGACCAGCAATTATGCGGCAGAATTTGGTCCGGCTCGTGGAGCTGTGGTCAACATTATCACCAAATCGGGGGGTAACCAACTCCACGGTACCCTCTATAATTTCTTCCGCAATGACAAGCTGGATGCCAACAGTATCCTGTCGGCTCCAGGGTTCAATGTCCTGCGCCAAAATCAATTTGGCGCTTCTGCCGGAGGGCCCATTCGCAGAGAGCGAGCCTTCTTCTTCGGCAATTATGAGGGGCAACGGCGGGCCGAATCTCCCATCTACTCCTCCTTTCTGCTCCACAACATTGAAGCCATCAATCAGGTCAAGAGGTTTTATGGGCTTTCTCCAGAGATTCTCAATGTCCTCAAGATCAATGACAGCGACCAGCTCCTCGCTCGGTTGGATCATCACGTCACTCCCAGACAACAGCAATCGGTGCGCTACCACCTCGTTGATCAACGCAATGAGAACGTGCCCGGTGCGCCCGGCAATGCCGGCGGACCTTCTAGCTTCCGAACCAACCCCATTCGGGATCAATCACTGCTCTACACCCACACGGCGATTCTCTCACCCGCGTTTGTGAACGAGGTGCTTTTTCAATACTCCCGACGGAGCTTTGAATTCACGTCCGTCTCCAATGAGCCGAATCTGACGATAGCCAATCTGCTGGAGCTCGGGCGGAATCTCGGCCCGGTTGATCACTATCGGGAAACGCGCGTACAGATCGCGGATAACCTCACTTTGGCGCGTGGGTCGCACACGATCAAAGCGGGTTTCAATATCAATCATATCCGAGATCGACTCCTGTGGCCGGTGACTGTGAATGGCTTTGCTGTATTCACTCCTGATTCGTTCTTCGGCGCACCGCCGTTTGATCGTCCGACTCCTGTGTTTATGGCTGTCGGCGTTCCGCGCTCCCTGCTGGGTGAGCTGATTCCTCCTCGCTCGACCGATTTCAAGCGGACGCTGTTTCCCGGTCCTGAGTTTGAAGATGCTGCTCGTATCATCTATACCCATGAAACCTACGAAGTGTTTGCACAGGATCAATGGCGAGCCACGCCAAATCTCACCCTCACCTATGGGATGCGGTATTTCGTCGAAACTGTACCCTTTAATAACTGGATCGAGGGCGATCATAACAACTTCCAGCCCCGGTTCGGATTCGCCCTTGCCTTCAATCGAACTCGTGGCGTTCTGCGGGGTGGATTCGGCCTCTTTCATGGCATCTGGGAATGGGGAAATCTACTTGGTGATTTCACCTATTTTGGAGGCAACGGCGATGACATCCGCCGATTCGATCCAACCCTGGCCACTGCATTTGGCACGGCGGGCTCCCGAGGCGTCTCTCTGGCACCTATTCCTATCCCACCGGTCACCGGTCCCGCCTTCTTCAACTTCGTGACCCGAGGCCAGTACCCAACGGGTCAGCTTGTTCAGTTCCTCACCGCTCAACAGATCAAAGACACCCCCAACCCGTATGCGGAACAAGCGAACTTACAACTGGAACATGAACTGCCCGGGCAGATGCGCGTTTCGCTTGGCTGGCTGTGGGTGCATGGATTGAAGCTGACCATGCTGAACCAGCTCAACGCGGTTCGCGTTGGCACGCTGCTATCCGGGAAACCCCAATATGCGCCCCGGGATCAACGGTTCGGAATTTATTTTGTGCGCTTCCCAGGAAGCACGTCTGTCTACCACGGCGGCACAGTCACACTGTCGAAGCGATTCAGCCGCGGCTTCGGTTTTGATGCCCATTACACCTGGTCGAAAACCATTGACCTTTTATCATCTCTCAGTTTTCTCGATTCGCCTGAAGATCCCCTGAACCTGCGGCTGGAGCGTGCGCTCTCCAATCAACACGTAGGCCATCGGTTTGTCCTGAGCTTGTTGGCTCAAGCTCCCGATCGAAGCCTGCTCCGTCGCTTTAAGCTGGGGCTCCTGACAACTCTTGAGAGTCCGCGCTATCGAACGGTGTTCGTCGGATTCGATGCCAACGGCGATCTCCAAACCGGACCTGACCGTGTGGGCACGCTCGGGCGGAACACCTACAAGGGGGACAGTTTCAAGAGCGTGGATCTGCGCCTGTCGCGTGAGATCTTCCTTTCGGAACGAGCCCGCTTGGAGGTGATTGCGGAAGCGTTCAACTTGTTCAATACGGTTAATGTGACAGCGGCCGATACGGTCTATCTCGCGCCAGATTTTGTTGGTCCTGTACCCAGACGTTTTGGGGACGGCGTGAAAGCGCCGAATCCGAATTTCGGGAATCCGGTAGATGTGGCTCCTTCTCGTCAAATCCAGTTTGCGTTGAAATTGAAGTGGTAAAATGTGGATGCTCACGGAGCGAGGCCTCGCCGGGGCTGACCTTTCTCTGCCCCGGGAGCCATCAGGGTTGAGGAAAGTGGGGCGTCTCTTGCTGATCGCCGATGATTCCCCAGGACGCTGATGACGAGTCATTCCCCAGCTGGTGATCGGAGTTGGAGTCAAACGGCTGACGGGTGGACTCGCTGGTGGTCGGTGATTGAGCGAGGCACCCAAGTGGTCAGCGATCGCCTCGTTCAGTTGGCTGAGCTTCACCTTGGAGTCCGTGTCTTGGATGTGGCCACGGGTCTCGGCGAGCCGGCAGTCACAGTGGCGCGTTATATCGGCCCCGCCGGTCGGGTTGTGGCCATTGACCGATCCCCAGAGATGCTGGCTGTGGCCTGCCGGCGCGCTGTGTCTGGGGGACTGAACAACATCGAGTTTCTCCAGGCGGATGCCGAACAGCTCTGTTTTCCCGCACGATCGTTCCAGGCAGTACTCTGCCGGTCGGGCTCATGTTCTTTCGCAATCTCCAGTCTGCACTCCGGGAGATCTATCGCGTGGTGGTTCCGAGTGGACGGTTCGCTGCCGCTATATGGGCCGAGCCTTCGGAGGTTCCCCTCATTGCCTTGCCCGTTCGAGTTGTTCAGGAAGCGTTGCAAAAGCCACCACCGGCTCTGGAAACGCTCGGACCATTCAGCCTCAGCCTCCATGCGTTAACACTGGCGCTGGAAGAAGTCGGCTTCATCCGCATACGGAGCGAGTCGGTCGCAGTGAGAGTCGAATTCCGATCAACCCTCGAGTATGCGGAGTTTGCTCAAGCGGTGTTGCCTGATCGTCAGAAGCTAGCTCGATTGCCTCCTGAGCGCCAGTTGGAGATCTGGCGGGCTGTAGCCGAGCGAGCGCAAGCTTATCAAAGCTCCGACGGCTTGGTTCGATTTTTCAATCGAGCCATTTGTGTTGTGGGCGTACGAGGTTCAGAATAAGGGAGGCGAAATAGCCCTACCATGGAAAATCCAGCAGGAGGTGATGGAGATGTCTGTTTATCAAGTCACAAAGCTTTTGCATGAGGTCAGTCGTGACCGCCACTTAGCCGAACGATTGGCTACCACTCCTGATGAGGTCTTTTCGGCTTATCGGCTGTCTGAAGAGGAAGCCAACGCGATCCGACAGCGTCAATTGCGAAAGCTGTATGAGTGGGGTGTCAATCCTTACGTTTTAGTGAAAGGGGCCATTGCCCTTGGCATCGATTTCCCAAGGGAGTATCTGCAACTCATGAATCAACCACAGCAATGAGGAGGGGAGGATATGGGAAAAATTGTCGCTGTCTTCGCTACTTCGCATGCGCCAGGGATGACCGGCATCCCCCACCTGGCTGACGAGAAGCAACGGGAAAATGTCTATCGCGCCTTCGGTCAGTTACGGGAGCGATTGAAAGCCATTCGCCCCGATGCGCTCGTCTGTATCAGTAATGATCATCTGACGAATTTCTTCCTGAACAACATGCCAACGTTGTGCATCGGCGTGGCGGACAGCTATATGGGACCGCCTCCGGAATTCGAATCCCTGACGGGTGTGAGATCTCGCGTGTTCCCTGGCCACGCGGAACTGGGACGAGCGATTTTGCGCGAAGCTCTTGACTCAGGATTCGATCCATCCTTCTCTGGCGAATTGATCATTGACGACAACTTCGCCGGTCCGTTGCATCTCTTGATGCCCGAGAAAGCGATACCCCTCGTCCTGATCATTGTCAATGCCGTTGAACCCCCCATGCCATCCCTGAGGCGGTGCTATCAGTTCGGCGCTACACTACGCCGGGCTATTGAGGAACAGACTGTTGCTGAGCGCGTCGCCCTATTGGCTACCGGCGGTCTTTCGCATTGGGTCGGGACGCCGGAGATGGGACAGATTAACATTGACTTCGATCGCAAGATCCTGGATTGGGTCGCTCAGGGAAAGGGCGAAGAAATCGCCAACCTCTCAGATGAGGAGGTGGCTGCCGCCGGCAATGGCGCTTTCGAGATTCGGAACTGGCTCATCGCCCTCGGCGCTGTCCCCGGAACGAAATTCGATGTTTTGGCCTACGAACCGGTTTATCCATGGATCACCGGCATCGCGGTGACGGCAGCTCAGTTGACCTTTTAGCAGAGGCCACGAAGCGGTCATGTGCCGGTAGCGACTGACTTGAGTCGCTGCAACGGAGAGATTCCCTTTCTCTGTGTCGCGGCAATTATCTCCGGAAGCACAGGTCGTGAGCTTCCGTTGGTCGCGAACACCAGCCTAAGCCATAGCGCACGGCGATATATTTTCCGTTGAGGAGGAAAGCCATGAGTGCGCAACATGGGAGGATTAAGTCGCTTGAAGAATTTGATGTAGAACTGGAACAGCTCCACATGCGAGGTCAGTGGAGGTACGATCGCCTGCTTGTGCAGGTGATCGGAGGGCCGAAGCCCGCTGGCATCCCTTACGTGTGGAAATGGAAAGAGGTCTATCCCAAGCTCGTTGAGGCCTGCGACGTGTTGCCGGAAAGTTTCACGGCCCGGCGCAACTTCTCATTCTTGAATCCGGGACTGGAACGCGGCGGCACGACGCACACGCTCCTGATGGGGATGCAGATGATTAAGCCGGGAGAGCTGGCCTGGGCTCACCGTCATACCATCGCGGCGCTTCGCTTCGTCATCCAAGGGCGCAGAGGGGTCTTCACGGTTGTCGATGGTGAAATATGCCCGATGGAGAATTACGACCTCATTTTGACGCCCCGGTGGAGCTGGCATGACCATCACAATGAGACAAACGAGCCGGTGGTCTGGCTCGATGTCCTCGACCTGCCGCTGGTCATCGGATTGAATGTGCCATTCTACGAGCCATATCCGGGAGATCGCCAGCAAGCGCGACGCTCAAGCGAAGCCGAATACATTCAAGCGCGCACGGGCGCTTTGCGTCCGATCTGGGAGCGACATAAACGCGAACACTTGCCGTTGCGCTACCCCTGGACGGAGACCGAAGCGCAACTGAAAAGAATGGCACAGCTCGCGGGCAGTCCGTACGATGGGGTGGCGCTCGAATACGTCAATCCCATGACGGGAGGACCGACACTTCCCACACTGAGTTGTTGGATCCAACTGCTTCGCCCCGGAGAAGAGACCAAGCCGCACCGGCATACTTCAAGTGCCGTCTATTTTGTCGTTCGAGGCGAAGGGACAACCGTCGTTGAAGACCAAGAGCTGCTCTGGGAACAGCATGATGCTTTCTGTGTGCCCAACTGGGCCTGGCACCGACATGTCAATCGCTCGAAAACGGAAGAGGCCATTCTCTTCTCAGTGCATGATATTCCTGTCTTGCAGGCGTTGGGGCTCTATTACGAGGAGCCGGAGAACTCACTCCACATGACGGCGGCGCCTGTGGTCCCGCCTGTTCCCATGAAATAATGATTGCAAAAACGTCAAGCGTTACCATCCAGACGGTGAGCCGACCAGATGGCAGACTCTCGGCCTGGGTCAGGCCCAAACTTTGGGCGATTTCGTCCCGCCTCTTTGTGTAACCATATTGGCATTATCAAGTAATTACATCAAAGAACAGGAGGTGAAAAAATACTGCAGCATTGCTTAGCTGGTTTGATCATCGCACTGACCTGCTTGGCGTTGGAAGCATCAGTGAGCGCTCAAACGGTGGGGGGCGCGATTTCTGGCAGCGTCACCGATACGGCCGGCTCCGTGATTGTTGGTGCTCGCCTCACCCTCAGGAATGTGGCGACAGGAAGTGAGCGCCAGGCCGCTGCGGATGCGCATGGTGAATTCCGCTTTCCGTCTCTGCCGCCAGGTGAGTACCAAATCGAGGCGGAAGCGCCTGGTTTCAGCAAGAGCAGCCAGTTAGTGAGAGTGAGGGTGGGAGAGACAACCATCGTCACCCTGGTCTTGCCTGTCGCTGGAGTGCGTGAGGAAGTCTTGGTTGAAGGTGTTTCCGGCCCGGCTGTGCAAAGACAATCGGCGGAGTTGGGCGGAGTGATTGAACGCCAGCAGATCCTCGAGCTCCCCCTCAATGGAAGGAGTTTCGAGCAGTTGGCGCTGCTCGAGCCAGGCGTTATCTCGACCACTAACCGTGTCTCCGGATTAAACACCCACGGGTTGCAAATCAACATTAATGGTGCTAGTAGCCGTTCGAATAGTTTTTTGCTGGATGGGACTACCGTCACCGATGCCTTCAATGCCGGTGTGGGGAGTGTGGCCAACACGTTTCTCGGTGTGGACGCCGTGCGGGAATTCCGCGTCTTAGCCAATGCCTACAGCGCTGAATATGGCAAAGCCGCTGGGGGCATTGTCAGTATCGTGACCAAGTCTGGAACGAACGCGTTCCACGGGACCGCTTTCGAGTACTTGCGCAACGATAATTTGGACGCGCGGAACTTCTTCGATCCGAAGAAACAGCCTGAGTTCAAACGGAATCAGTTTGGGTTTTCGGCCAGCGGTCCCATCGTCCGGGATCGAACCTTTTTCTTTGGCACGGCCGAGTGGTTGCGCGAACGGTTGGGACGGACGGTCGTGACCGTGGTTCCATCGCTTGATGCCCGACAAGGGCGCTTGCCCGACCCAGCCAATCCCGGCCAGTTTATCACTGTCAACGTCAATCCGGCTGTCGTTCCGTTCCTCAACCTGTTCCCATTACCAAATGGGAGAGACTTGGGGACCGGTCTGGCGGAGTTCTCCTTTCCATTCTCGCAAAATACGAACGAAACGTTCGTCCAGGTGAGGGTGGATCACAGTCTCAGCCCAAAGAATAATTTCTTCGTCCGATATACGGTTGATGATGCGGCCAAAATCGAGCCGCTCGATTACCCCATTGTGGCCATCGGGTCGGAATCGCGGAATCAATATCTGACGGTAGAGGACACCCATGTGCTCAGTTCCAACTGGGTCAACACATTCCGCTTCTCCTACGCTCGAACCAATATCTTTCAAATTGATGAACCCCAGATACCCCTTTCGCCGAATATCCTCTTCATTCCTGAACGGAACGCATTCGGGACAATCTCCATCGGCGGAATGCCTCCGTTCGGTGGATCCCGTTTCCGGCAGCAAGGTCAGCTCCAGAACTTATACTCCTGGAGTGATGATATGGTCTTGGCCAAAGGATCTCATTCGCTGAAATGGGGCGTGCTCGTCGAGCGGCAACAAAACAAAGCCCTTGCCGAAAACTTCTTCACCGGAGGGTATGACTTCGCTGGACTTCAGCAGTTCCTCGAAGGGCGACCGTCGCGCTTCACCGCCGCCTCGCTCGATTCCGAGCCGGTCCGATATTATTTCACGAACTTCTTTGGTGTATACGTCCAAGATGACTTCCGCATCACGCGTCGGTTGACCTTGAACCTCGGCCTGCGGCTGGAACTGGCAAGCGTTCCCAAAGAGAAGTTTGGTCGCTCGGTCGCTTTTCCCGATGTCCTGCGGGGTTCCCAGGTGACCGTAGGCAAGCCATTTGAGAATCAAAAGCAGAACTGGGCCCCGCGCATCGGATTCGCCTGGGATCCTTGGGGCGATGGCCAGACCGCGTTAAGAGGAGGCTTTGGGATTTTCTACGACATCAATCCCATTCCCTATTTCATCGCATTTAACATCGTCAACCCACCTTTCTACCGCTTTCTCAGTGTGCGCAATCCCTCGTTTCCGCGTCAGAGTTTGGCCGCCGGCGTGGCCGCTCTCAATCTGTTCCCCAATGATTTTAACTGGCAAACTCCGCACACGCTTCAGTACAACTTGGCGCTCGAACGAGAGATCCGGAAAAATACAGTTGTGACTGTGGCCTATGTGGGATCGCGCGGCATTAATATCGTCCGAGGCGGCGATGTCAACGCCCCCATCCCGGCGACATTGCCGGATGGCCGAGCGTTCTTTCCTGCTGGGGCGCGCCCCCGTAACCCGAACTTCGGCTCCATCGATCTGAAACGTCCCGATGGGAACTCATGGCACAACGCGGTTCAACTGAAAGTTCGCTCACAACTTGGCCGTGACGTTCATCTTCAAGGCAGTTATACCTTCGCCCGCACCATTGATGAAAGTCAGGGGATCATCTCCTTTGACGCGCTCGGCAGCATGCCACAAGTCCTCAATCCAGATGACCGACATATGGAACGTGGCTTAGCGGATTTCCACCGGAAGCACACGTTGGTCATCAATACCTTGTGGGATTTACCGTTCTTCAGAGAGGCCAAGGGAGTCGTTGGCGCGCTGCTGGGTAATTGGGGCGTGAGAGGTATTGTCACGGCACAGTCAGGAAATCCCTTCACTGTGGGAATTCAAAGCGATTGGGTGCGGAATTTGAACCGCCGACCGGGAATCTGTCGTCCGAATGTGAAGCCCGGATTCACCACCGGGCGAATTGTTCTGGGTGGACCCGATCGCTACTTTGATCCGAACGCCTTTGAGTTGCAAGAGCCGGGAACCTATGGGAACTTGGGGCGAAACAGCCTCATTGGACCGGGATTAGCCACCGTCGATTGGTCGTTCGTCAAACATTTCCCCCTGCGTGCACTTGGGGAAGAAGGCCATCTTCAACTTCGGTTTGAGTTCTTCAACCTCTTTAATCGGGCCAATTTCGGATTGCCCCAGCGCATCGTGTTCGCCGGTGTGAGACAGGATGAACCGCCTCTGGGCAGCGCCGGCAGAATCACCTCGACCACGACCAGCGCGCGACAGATACAGATCGCCTTGCGATTGAGTTGGTAAGGGATGCCACGAAATCCTGTCCTCGACTCTTCTTTGAGCATGGGCAGAGGAAAAACATTGAGACGTCAAAGGTCGCCGTTCGTTCTGATCCCTCTTTTGTTCGTATCAGGGCTTATCGCCTGGGTTGACCGGGTGAACATCTCCGTCGCTGCCCCCAAGATCATGGAAGAGTTCGGATGGGACGTGGCGACAATGGGCGTTGTCCTTTCTGCGTTCGGTTGGGGCTACCTGCTGACACAGCTCGGGACCGGGTGGCTGAGCGATCGATGGGGTGGCATCAGAACGCTCACCGCGGCGATGATCGGCTGGTCAGCAGCCACGCTTCTCGCGGCCATACCGCGGACGCCGGTGCTCATGGCTCTGACTCGCGGAGTCGTGGGCATGTGCGAATCGGCTTATGGGCCGGCTCAGGCGGCGGTCGTTACCACCTACTTCCCGCCTCGCCAGATTGGCCGCGTCTTGAGCGTCTGCGTTTCGGCCACTGCTCTAGGGCCCCTACTGGCCGTGCCGCTGGCCACCTATGTCCTTGCGGCCTACGGATGGCGAATGGTCTTCATCTGCTTCGGAGCGATGGGGGTTCTCTGGGCCGGCGTCATCCTGCTGTATGCTCGCACCCTGAGAGACAAAGATGGGATGCAATCGGTCGTTCTGCCTTCGGCCCCAGCCGCCACCCAGAGAATTCCCTTCACAACGCTCATTGGATGTGCCCCCGTCTGGGGATTGGGGCTGGCCTATCTGCCCAACACCTACACCTATTACCTCGTGGCTAATTGGATGCCAACGTATCTGATCAAGGCACGAGGCTTCAGCTTGTTGGAATCAGGGCTTTATGCCGCCCTCCCCTTTCTCTGCGCCTTTCTCCTGGAAGGCAGTGTCGGATGGATCAGCTATGGGCTCGAATCGCTCGGATGGTCTCGTTCCCTGGCCCGAAAAAGCATCCTCTATGTTGGTTCAGCCGGGGCTGGCTTGCTACTGCTGCTGGCTGGATTCACCGCTTCACCGATTGTGGCCGTCGGATGTATCTCGCTGGCTACTGGATTCGTGGCCGGAAACATCGCCGCCCTCTGGATCCTGGCGACCGACATTGCGCCCGGACAGGTCGGCACCGTGACCGGTTTTATGTCATTCGTGGGTTCATTGGGCGCTCTGTTGGCTCCAATGGTCACCGGGTTCTTAGTCAAAGCCACCGGGCGCTGGGAGTACGCCCTCTTTCTCACATCAGTGGTCAATGCTCTCCCTCTGCTGATTGTAGCGACGCTCATCTCCGCTCAGCCGTTGACGCGCCTGATGAATTCAGAACCCACCGCTTGCATAGAGCAAAAAGCAATAGGTGAAGGGGACTGATGAAAGGGCACACAACAGTCTCAGTCCTGGAACCCGCCGTCGAACTTTCGGAGAGGAATCGGAAGCAGGTCACACTGGGTCTGACCGTCGGCATTTTTGTGTCCGCTTTGGAGATGACTGTCGTCGCCGCAGCCATGCCCACGATTGTTTCGCATCTGGGTGGACTTTCTCTCTACAGTTGGGTCTTTTCTGCTCTCATGCTCGCGTCGACCATCACGCTGCCCCTGTGGGGGAAACTCTCCGACCTCTATGGGCGAAAGACCTTTTATCTCCTCGGCCTCGGACTGTTTTTGCTCGGCTCTATGCTCGCTGGCCAGGCGCAGTCCATGAGCCAGTTGATCGGATTTCGCGTCCTCCAGGGATTGGGAGCAGGCGCGCTCGTGCCGCTCGGTCTGACCATCGCTGGAGAGATCTTTTCGTTGGAAGAGAGGGTGCGAAAGCAGGCCTTTTTCAGTAGCGCTTGGGGCATCGCCAGCGTTCTCGGACCAACCGTGGGTGGGTTCATCACCGAACACCTCTCCTGGCGATGGGTTTTCTACTTGGGAATCCCATTTGGAGTGGCGGCGGCTCTGCTGGTGGCAACAGCGTTGCCTGCTCATCATTCGACCAGGACAACAGTCAAGGTCGATGTTGCTGGTGCGCTGGCGCTGACCGTGGCCAGTTTCTGCTTTCTCTTGCTGACGAGCGGCCGCTCACTCCCGCCTCCACGGCCCGCTTTCTTGAACTTCATATTGGCCATCACTTTTTTGCTCTCGTTGATGCTTTTCTTCTGGGTGGAGAGAAAGAGCCCAGACCCCATACTTCCCGTTGGACTGTTCCATCGGCGGGTTATTGGTCTCTCGATGCTTATGAGTTTTTTGACAGGCATGGCGATGCTGGGGGCTATCGCCTTTATCCCCCTCTTTGTTCAGGGAGCACTCGGAGCCAATCCATCGCTGACAGGCAGCTCTCTCATGCCCCTCTTTCTTGGCTGGGTCATCGCCTCGATCGTCTCGACCCGGTTGACGCTCAAACTCGGATTCCGGCCGGTCATCATCACAGGGACGATCGCGCTCGTGGTCGGATTTCTGTTCTTCAGTCAATTTTCAAAATCCGTTTCATTCTGGAAAATCATTGGATCGCTCGCACTCATGGGTGTGGGTATGGGCTTTTGTGCTATCACCGTCCTGCTCTTGGTGCAACACTCAGCGCCACGAGACCAATTGGGCAGTACCACGGCCTCGGTGATCTTCCTGCGATCGCTTGGCGGAGCCATCGGCGCAAGCGTCATGGGGGCTGTCACCAATTATCGGCTTCACTGGTCCTGGCCGCTTGTGGATGAACGCCTCCGACTTCAGGTGGACCCCCGTGTATTGGATGTTCTGTCACATCCGGACCTCCTCATCAATGGTCAACGGGTCCTGTCACCGGAGGCCCTGGAAGCCTTTCGTCAGCTCCTCGGAACGGCCCTTCAAGGAGCTTTCCTGGTAGGGCTAATCGCGGCTGGGATCGCTTCGCTCGCTTCGTTCTTCTTGCCGGAGGTGCTGACAGCCAGACCGACCAACTCAAGTACAAGTACCTCACCAATGTGAAATCTGTGGGGAGAATGGGACCGATCGAAAGGATCTGTCCACGGAAGGTTCGGGGCTGATTCGAACTCAAGAAAAAGGGGGACAGGATATGGAGCATCACGCTGAAACGGCGGGGATCAGCTATGTGTGGCAGCGACGTTTCATCGCTCTGGCGCGTATGCTTACCGGACTTTTTCTCTTCATGTCCGGTGTCATGAAGCTCAGTCTCCAATTCGATATGACCGCGACGTTGCAGCTATTCGCCTATGGCCTTCCCGCTCTTCGTCATCTGACGCTCTCCAATAAGGAACTCCAACCACTCGTCAGCGCCCATCCCGAATTGAGGTCTATCACTGTGGATGAGAATCCGCTCTTCAAAACACTGGCAGCCGGACACCCGGCGGGATGGTATAAGCGGTTTCTAATCAACACGGCAATTCCCCATGCCTCTACCTTCGCGTTCCTGGTGACGTGGGGGGAAATCATCATTGGCTTCATGCTCTTGATCGGGTTCGCCACCGGTCTGGCCGGCTTGATCGCGATCTTCATGCATCTGAATTACCACTTGGCCTCAAGCTGGATGGGCGGTGCCAGCGCGTTTATCAACCTCTATGCCATGCTCATCACCGGGCTGCTGGTGGCTAGCTCCGCCGGGCGCACTTGGGGAGCTGATGCGTGGCTAGCCCGAAAAATTCCCTTGAGAGTTCTGTGGTGAGCAAATTCATTGAGCGGTCTTCTTGTTCGCGGGAAATAAGGTATGGCATCATATGTGAGGATGGCAGAAAGCGATCAAAGGGGGCAGATGAAGGATCTACCGATCATCCCATTGAGACGTCGGCGAGTTTCTGAAGAAGTGGCCGAGCAACTGCGCGAGGCGATCTTGTCGGGCAGGCTGAAGTTCGGTCATAAGCTTCCATCTGAGCGGGAGCTGGCTCGGCGATTCGCTGTCAGTCGAGTGGTGGTGCGTGAAGCCCTGAGGATACTGGAACAGGCTGGGTTGCTGATCATCAAGCGGGGATATGGGGGGGGAGCGTTTGTGTCTGAGGTGGATCAGAATGTTGCCCGCCATTCCCTCTCCGCGATGATCCGGTTGAGCAGGGCATTGGTTGATGAGTTGGGGGAAGCTCGATTGATCTATGAACCGGAGATCGCTCGATTAGCTGCTCAACGGGCGACCGCTGAGGATCTGGCTGCTCTCAAGCAGGTGCTTGATGAGCAGAAAGTCAGTCTCACAGGCGATCGCTTTGGTCAGCTGAGCAATCTCTCCTTTCATCGGGTCATTGCCCAGGCCACAAAGAATCCGGTGCTGGTTATTCTCGTCGATGCGATCATGGAGTCATTTCGGGATGCTGTGGCTGATCTGAAGTTACCTCGTGGCGCTAATGAGAAAACACTCTCCCGTCACGAGCAGCTCTACCACGCTATTGAGCGAAGAAAACCAAACCTCGCCTATAGGATCATGCTTGAGCATGTCATGGAAGTTCGAGAGATGCTCAAGAAAGTGCATGTCAGATCACTATATTTTTGAGGAGGGAATGCGCTATGGCCGAGAAACTCTACAACCGCTTGATCCGAGAGATCCAGAATTTTCATCAAAATCCCCCTGCGTTGACCTCCGCGTATCGGCGAGCAGTAGAGGTAGAGGAGGTCGATGTGTTGAAGGGATTCTCGAAGGTTGTGCTTTTGAATTTCCGCCCCTTTGTTGTCAGCTTTCCGATGTGGCTTGGCCACATCTATGGGAATTGTCCTGACCCGGAAGTTCGTCGGTTGATTCTGGAGGACATGGAGGATGAAGATAAGAAAGATCCACATCCGCTGGCCAGAGATGGACACGTGGGACTTCACCGCCGTCTATTACGGGCTCTGGGAGCGAGCGATGAGGAGATCGATAATTGGGATTGGGCGCACCCTGGTATTCTGGGTCTCATCCACAGCTTCTTCGAATTCTCTCGCAACTATCCATGGCTGGAAGGGATGGCTGCAGTCATGTCAACGGAGATGACGAATGTCAGAGAGATCCCCAAGCTCTATCCCGATCAGATCGAGCTGACAAACACTCAGGGAGCCGGAGCGGCTCTCATGTGGACGATCATCAAGAAGCTCATTCTGGCAGGAGCCTTGAAGAAGGAAGACGCGGCGTTCCTTTTCGCCCACGATTGGACGCTGCTGGATGAGCTTGAAGGTAAGCCGGTCGATCGGGCCAAGGGAACAGAGATGAAGCATGCGGCCTATGTCTTGAGGATACTTGTCGAGCACACGCCACCGGAGCGAGAAGAGAGTGTGGTGAAGATGTTTCGTACGGGGTTGCGGATGTTTTGGAATTATTTTGACGTCATGGGTCGGGAGGCGCACGCCTATCTCGATCGGACGCTCGCAGCGACCTGAATCGCGCTGAGATCGTTGAGGGGCCTTTGGGATTCCATCCGGCGCCGACTCGGCGGCCGCTTGTCCTTGGAAGGAGGTGATCGTATGGTGTCGGTGTCCGGACAGAGAGTTACGGCTCAGCCGGACATTCGCAGAAGGTAAGGAGGCGAGAAAATGGTTGTTCCGAATCCGACCGTTGTGGAGACCGATGTACTTATTGTTGGGGGCGGGTTAGGAGGAGCCCGTGCGGCATTGCGGGCGAAGGAATTGGGAGCGGATGTGACGCTGGTGGAAAAAGCCGTTGTCTCGCGGGCGGGTCCCATGACCTATGTTCACAGTCAATTTGCACCCTACAAGCCTCTGGAAGGGGATGAGCTGCTCAGGTGGATGGAGGAGTTCGTCATCGGAGCGAATTATCTGGCCGATCAGGAGTGGTTGGAGGTCTATCTGCGCGAGGCATACTTTCGGGTCCAGGAATTGGTTCAGATGGGCGTCCCTTATGTGCGGGATGAGCAGGGCCGGCTCAAGTATAGCATTGTTCGGGGGCATAAGATCGGGACGACGCTGGGGGTGGATGGGCGGGTGACGATGGAGATCCTTCGCCGGCAGATGAAAAAGAGCGGCATTCGTTTGGTGGAGAAGGTTATGGTCAATGATCTGTTGACCTCCGACGGTCGCCACCCGACTCGGGAGCGTGTCTGCGGGGCTATCGGCTTTCATCTCATGACCGGCGAACCGTATGTCTTCAAGGCCAAAGCGGTGATTCTCAACACGGGTCCTTTCTACCCTAAGATCCATTATGCGTTTGTGGACCACTGCACGGGCGATGGTCATGCCATGGCCTTTCGGGCGGGCGCGGAGATGGCAGGAATGGAATTCGCCCAGTATGCGGCCTGGAGTTATTTCAATCGTCAGTTTTTCACCCCGGGACAGGCTAAAATCCAGGGCATCGGGGCGCGCTTCATTAATGCTCGGGGTGAAGAGTTCATGCCCCGCTATGACCCCATTTGGGGCAATATGTCCGGACTCTTTCAGATCGCTCGCGCCATCGCTATCGAAAACCTCGAAGGCCGCGGCCCCTGCTACGTGGATATGCGCCACTGCTCAGATCACGATCTCGCTGTGCTCTACACGGTGGCGCCGAGCGTGGCCCGTGCCTTCCAAGAGTTTAATATCAATCCCAAGACCGATCTATTGCGCGTTGATCCCTTTATCCTGATCGGCACAGGGAGCAGCAGTGGGATGCGCGTCGATCTGCATGGGCGGACCAGTGTCGAAGGCCTGTTCGGGGTGGGGACGTGTACACACTTGCCCATCATGATGACAGGCATCTCCGGCAGCTCGCTCTCGACCTATTCCAACGTGGGTGGCTATCGAGCCGGGGAAGCTGCCGCGAGCATGGCTCTTCGGTCTCGCCGACTGGCTGTTCCTCAGAGGCAGGTTCAGGAGCTCATCAACCAATTTTTTGCGCCTCGGCGACGGCGCGGGCAGGTTCGTCCGTCCGACATCTGGATGGCTATCGGGGAGATTACCGCTCGTGCTTCGTTTGCCCTCTTCAAAAATGACGCCCGGATTACCCAGACCCGCGACCAACTGCGAGATCTCCGTCAGGGGCTCCTGCAGCGAGTCACTGCGCCTGACACTCATGAATTGATAAAGGCTAACGAAGTGGCTAATTATCTGCTCCTGACGGAAGTCGTCTGCGAAGCCATGCGAGCGCGAAAAGAGAGTCGGGGAGAGCTGATGCGCATCGATTATCCCTACATGGACAACGATCACTGGCTGAAGTGGGTCATCGTCAAACGGCGGGATGAAGCGGAGGGCGTAGATATTTCTCTCTGGGATCTGCCCTATGAGCGGTATCCGATTAAAGCTCCCCCGGGCAAAACGCCGATCACGTTTCCTGTCCCCGATGAATATCGGTAGTCGGTCCGGGGGAGATGGGAGAACAAGAGCGGGCTGTTCGCATCCGCCGTGTTCTCAGGAGGACGTATGATTGAACGGATTGATCTCTCCTTATGTGATGGTTGCGGGGTATGCATCGAAAGCTGCCCCACCGATGTGCTGCGCTTGATGGAAGCCGGTAGACCGTGGGAAGTCGAGCCCAGAACTTGGAAAGCCGTCATCGTTTATCCGAATGAATGTCATAGTTGTCGGTTGTGCGCGATTGATTGTCACGTGGACGCGATTCGAGTAACCCATGCTCTCGAAATCCCCCCACCGTTTCTAATTCATCCGGGATGAGTGAGACTCCGGGAAGGAGAACGGTCCGATGAAAATCGTAGTCTGCATCAAGCAGGTCCCCGATGTGACGGAGATTCGATTCGATCCCGAGAGGAAGACACTGGTTCGGGAGGGGGTGAAGAACATCGTCAATCCGTTTGACCGGCGAGCTGTCACGCAGGCGGTCGAACTGGTGAAGCAGTGGGGCGGGGAAGTGGTAGTGATGACCATGGGGCCGCCCCAGGCACGGGATGCCCTGATCGAATGCCTGGCGATGGGGGCAGATCGGGCGATTCATCTGTGCGATCCGGCTCTGGCCGGTTCAGATACTCTAGTGACGGCAAGAGTCCTAGCGCGGGCTATTGGACAACGGGTGCCGGATGCTGATTTGATCTTCTGCGGTAAATACTCCATTGACGCAGAGACGGGACAGGTTGGGCCGGAACTGGCGGAGTTGTTGGATAGGCCACAAGTGTGTGGATTGACATCACTGGATCTGGTGGACAACGGAAAACGCTTCTTCCGAGGGCAGCGAGAAACAGATGAAGGCCTGGAGCTGATCGAATGCGCGCTTCCGGCTGTGGTGACAGCGGCCGAACGACTCATTCGTCCGTTGAAAGTGAAAGAGCCGGAGTTGGAGGCAGCCAAGAGCAAGCCCATCCAGGTGTTGACGGCGGCTGATCTGGGTCTGAGCCCGCAAGAGGTCGGCTTTGCGGGTTCACCCACATATGTCTCTGGGCTCAGCACGATAGAGAATCCTCGGCACGTGCAATTTTTGGACGTTCGAAATCTAGATGCGGCGGCCAAGGAGGTGCTCGCTATTATAGACAGCCATGCGGAGAGGGCAGGCGAGGATCTCGCCATATCGAGTGGAGCTCTGGAGCCGGCGCGTCGGTCGGGACCGGAGATCTGGGTGACTATAGAGCGCTTGCCGGAGCATATTCAGCCGGCATCGCTGGAACTTCTCGGCCAAGCGGCTCATCTAGCCCGGGCTGTTGGGGGGCAGGCGTGTGCTCTTCTGTTTGGGAGGGCTTGGGAGCATGAAGTCAGGGAGATAGCGGAGAGAGGGGCGGATCACATCTACGTGTTGGGTCCGGAAAGCTTGAGTGACTATTCGAGCGAGGCTTGGAGCCAGGCGCTCGCCGAGGCTATTGAACAGAAACGCCCTTGGGCTGTGCTGTGCCCGTCGACGGCGGACGGACGGGACTACGCTCCCCGCGTGGCCGCGCGATTGGGTGTAGGGCTCACTGGCGATTGTATTGGGTTCGAGGTGGACGACCAGGGAAGGCTGGTGCAATTGAAACCGGCTTATGGGGGAACTACCGTGGCGCGCATTTTGACCCGGACGAGCCCTGTGATGGCCACGGTGCGACCGGGTATCTTCGCCTTGCCGCCGCGGATGAAGGGGCGCCAGGTGGAGATCAGCTATATCTCTATTGAGCGTCCGCTGACCCGTCGAACGCGCGTGCTGACCAGGCGGAGGGAAGCTGGGCCCATGGGGATTCAGTTAGATCGCGCCCGCCGCGTGATTGGTGTAGGGGCGGGCCTGGGCACGCCGGAGGCGTTGCCCCTTATCGAGCAATTGGCTCAACGCCTGGGGGCTGTCATTGGAGCTTCCCGTAAAGTGGTTGACCTCGGATGGCTGCCTCGACAGCAACAGATCGGGCTGACGGGGAAATCTATTGCGCCCGATATTTATCTGGCCATTGCGATGCGCGGAGATATGAATCACGTCATTGGAGTTCGGCGAGCCAAGGTGGTAATCGCGATTAATAATGATCCGGAGGCGGACATCTTCCGGGCAGCCGACTACGGCATTGTCGTTGACTATCGTGTCTTTGTCCCGGCGTTGCTCCGGGCGTTGGAGAGAAGGCAGTAGGAAGTTCATACTACCTTCGTGTGAGGGGGGAAGATGTCGGCACCATCACCGTTGGACATAAAACCGGGAAAACTCTACATTGATGGGACCTGGCGCGATGCTCTCTCGGGAGAGACCTTCGTGACCCTCAATCCGGCGACCGGAGAACCAATCACCACGGTCGCCCGCGCGGGCCCCGAAGATGTTGATCTGGCCGTTCGTGCTGCGCGTCGAGCATACGAGTCAGGCGAATGGGCTCGGATGAGTGCCGCTGACCGAGGTAAGATCCTGTGGCGGATTGGCGAACAGCTCATGCGCGAAGCTGATGCCTTCGCTCTTCTGGAAACCTTGGACACGGGTAAGCCGATCTCCGAGTCACGCCACATTGACATCCCCATGGTGGCCGAGCTGTTCCAGTATTATGCGGGATGGACGACCAAAGTTCATGGGGAGACAATTCCGGTGAAAGGACCCTTTCTCAACTATACGGTACACGAGCCCATAGGAGTGGTCGCTGCAATCACGCCTTGGAATTTTCCTCTGCTCTTGGCGAGCTGGAAGATCGCGCCGGCGCTGGCCACGGGCAATACCATTATTGTCAAGCCCTCCGAGTATACGCCCCTGAGCGTCCTGCGTCTGGCGGCTATCGCTGAAGAGGCAGGATTACCTGCGGGCGTCCTCAACGTGGTGACTGGTCCGGGTGATGTGGGAGCTGCTTTAGTGCGGCATCCTGGCGTGGACAAGATCGCTTTCACGGGATCCACGGCAACCGGCAAGCAGATCATGCGTGAAGCTGCCGAGACGCTGAAGAAGGTCACTTTGGAACTGGGCGGTAAATCGCCTAATATCGTCCTGGCAGACGCGGATGTGGACCAGGCGGCCCGCGGCGCGTTCGCGGCTATCTTTTACAATAATGGTCAAGTGTGCGCTGCCGGCTCGCGTCTTTTGGTCGAAGAGTCGGTTCATGACCGGCTGATGGACAAACTCATTGAACGCGCGAGGAAAGCGAGGCCGGGTGATCCCCTTGATCCCAAGACGCGCTTAGGACCTCTTACCTCAGAGGCGCAACTGAAAAAAGTCATGCACTATGTAGATCTTGGTGTGGCCGAGGGGGCTCGACTTGTCCTTGGCGGAGACCGTCCACAGATCGGCAATGGGCGGGGATATTTCTTTAATCCCACGATTTTCGATACGGTGGACAACAGCATGAAGATCGCGCAAGAAGAGATCTTTGGCCCGGTGCTGGCAGTCATTCCTGTCAAGGATCTCGATGAGGCGATTGAGAAAGCGAACGCCACCATCTATGGTCTGGCAGCAGCCGTCTGGACGCGCGATGTGAAGAAAGCTCATCGTCTGGCCCATGCCCTCAAGGCGGGGACGGTGTGGATCAATACGTACAACGTCTACGATGTGGCGTCTCCCTTCGGGGGATATAAGCAGAGCGGTTTCGGTCGCGAGTTGGGGAAGCACGCCTTGGAACACTACACCCAGGTCAAGAGTATCTGGGTGAACCTGGGAGACTGATGGACTACCGGAAGGTCAGGTGAAGATCAAAGGAGGGAGCAATCATGACGCATCTCACCGACCAGTTGGAGGGGTTCAAGCATGAACATGGCCGATTGTTGAAAGAGCTCAATCGGCTGGATCGGTTCTTAGGGACGCTCTCTGTCGGCGATGCGGATCCGGCTCTTATTCTTCGGGCATTGAAACAACTTCAGAGACTCATCAAGGAGCGCATCATTCCTCACTGCTCGAGGGAGAGGCGGGTCTTCTCGCCGCTTTTACAGAAGCAGGGACTTGACCGCGGGCAGTTGGTGAGAGCCATTTTGATCGAGGATCGCTTGCTGGAGCGAGAGTATCAAAAGTTAGAACATGCCCTTGGCGAATTGAATGCCGGAACAAAACGAGCGGTGGAGACGCTCGTTAGCACGGGGGAACGAATCATTGCCATGCTCATTGAGCACATCCATCAGGAGGAGACCCTTCTTTTTCCCCTGCTGAGGAGGACTCGATGACGAGTTTCTGGGTAGAGATGCTGGGCGGTCAGATTCGTTATGTCCTGGCTGGCACGGTTCGTACTCGCGTCTTGGAGGCCGGAAGAGGGGAGCCCCTTATTTTGCTTCATGGCGGTGGCGGCCATGCGGAGAGTTATATCCGGAATATCATCCCCTTGTCGGCTCAGTTTCACGTTTACGCTCCTGATATGCTGGGACACGGGTTCACCGATGCCCCGGATGTGCCGTACACGATCGCGGATTTTGCTGATCACTTGTCCAGTTTCATTGAGGCGATCGGAGCAAAAGAAGTTCATCTGCTGGGAGAGTCCTTGGGTGGATGGGTAGCCGCCTGGCTCGCTCTGCACTACCCGGAAAAGGTGAGCAAGCTCATTTTAGTTACCAGCGCCGGCCTAAAGCCGACGGACGTACTGAGCCAGCAGGAAGCAGAAGGTCTCGCCCGGCTCAAGAATTTGACGGATGCCGCTTTGCGGGATGTCACGCGGGAGGGTGTGAGAAGACGGCTTGAATGGCTCTTCCATGATCCGAGCCTGGTTCCCGAGGAGCTGGTCGAGGTGCGTTATCGGATTTACAGCCGTCCCGAAATCCGAGAAGCCCTCTCCCGGACCTTCCACAACGCCACGACAGAAGCGCGTGAGCCTTTTTTGCTGACCCCAGAAAGACTAGCTCGAATCCAAGTGCCCACCCTGATCTTATGGACGCGGCACAATCCGACGACGCCATGGTGGGTTGCCGAACAAGCCCATCGGATGATCAGGGGATCGCAGTTCGTCATCATGGAGAATTGTGCTCATTGGCCGCAGTACGAACAGGCGGAGCAATTCAATCGCATCGTGAGTGATTTCCTGAGCCGCTAGAGAAACCGAAGGACGTGCCATGGGACAATTAATCGGAGCTTTTGGCACCTCACACACAGCCTTGATGATTCGGGCCTATGATCGGGCTGATCCGGCGCAGGCGGAACGCGTGATGGAAGCATTTGGCCAAGTGAGAAGGCGCATTGAGGAAGAACGGCCGGATGCGTTGATCGTAGTTTCGTCGGACCACCTCAAGACCTTTTTCCTGAACAACATGCCGGCTTTCTGCGTGGGGGTGGGGGAGGAGTGTGAGGGATGGGGAGAGGCGGGCGTGCCCCGGTATCGTGTTCCGGTGCATCAGGGATTGGCTCATGCGATTCTTCACGCTGGCCTTGAGTCGGAGTTTGACCTGGCATTTTCCGAGCGCATGCCGCTGGATCATGGCTTCATGGTGCCATTGCATTTTCTCACTCCTCGAATGGATGTGCCGATTGTTCCCATTTTCGTCAATACAGTCGCTACTCCTCTTCCTTCCCTCAGACGATGTTATAAACTCGGGGGAGTCATTCGGCGGGTGATCCGGAAACGCCCTCGCGCGGAGAAGGTCATGATCCTAGCCACGGGCGGCCTCTCCCATTGGGTCGGGGTCCCGCAGATGGGGAGAATTAATGAAGAATTCGATCGAAGTGTTCTCGCTCGGATAAGCCAGGGGGAAGCGGAAGAACTCACCACCCTAACGGCCAAACAGATCGAGCAGGAGGCGGGAAATGGAGCTCAAGAGATTCGTGCCTGGATGATCATGCTGGGATCTGTCCCCGGAGCGCGAGGCGAGATTCTCTGTTATGAGCCGGTTCGAGCCTGGGCCACTGGCATCGCCATCGTCGCGATGCGCGTGGCCTCCTGAAGCAAAGTCTTTGACAGAGCAAGGGGAAGGGAGCGATCCGTGTCTCGATACGGGTTGAACGAATGCATCTATCGACTTGTGAACGATCCGGAGTTCTTGGAGAGATTCTGCCGGTCGCCCAGGGAAGCTCTTCAAGAATGCGATCTGACTGAGATGGAACGAGAGATGTTGGAGAGCAAAGACTTTGCGAAGCTCTATGAGCTAGGTCTCCATCCGCTTCTCCTCATGCACCTATCGGTGACATTAGGCCAACCTCTGCCTTGGTTCCAAAGCCCATGAGGCAGGATGATGAACCTGCTGAGGATGCGCATGGGAGGCGCAAGCTATGAGAGACCTCCGGACGATTTTCACCACCGATCAATTGATTGATCGTCGGATCTATACTGACCGAGAGATCTTTCAGCACGAGCAAGAAAAAATTTTCCGGCGAACCTGGCAATATGTGGCCCATGAGAGCGAGCTCAAGAAACCAGGAGACTATAAGCTGACGACGATCGCCGGAGAGTCGTACATTGTCTGTCGCGATCAGGAAGGAGACATTCGAGTCCTGGCCAATACCTGTCGCCACCGTGGGGCAACCCTCGTACGCGGGACGCGAGGTCAATGCCGAGTGTTCCGCTGCCCCTATCACGCCTGGATCTATGATCTCCGGGGTCAACTCATCGGTGTGCCAGTCCCGGATGATTACGGTCCGGCCTTCAAGAAGGAAGACTTTAGTTTGCCTCAGGTCAGGGTGGAAACTTTCTGTGGATTGGTCTTTGCCTGCCTTGATGAGAGAGCCCCGGCATTAGGGGATTATCTTGGCCAAGCGGCTGCTCACCTCGAGCGAAGTTGTCAGGGGATGGAAGTGATCGGGTACAACAAGTCGCTGTTCAAAGGAAATTGGAAGTTTTACCAGGAGAACTTTGGCGATGGATATCATCCTCCCTTCCTGCATCAGGCTATGGGGCCCGCTTTCCTGTCATCCTATCATGCCAATGGCGAGGCGACCGACCTCGGGGGCGGACATATGCTCCTGACTTACTTTCCCCCTCGGCCCGAGCATCTGGACCTGTCGAAGTTGAGCGCCGCTTTGGGCATTGAATTAACTCTGGAGACGATGAAAACGAGCGGCATCTTCAATCCTTATCCGAAGGATTATGATAGTGTCCTGAGCATCTTTCCGAATTGTATTGTTCCCAGCATTGTGGCCGTAGTATCGGTTCATCGCCTGACGCCGCTGGGGCCGGATCGGACGCTTCTAGAGATCACCATCCTCGGTGACCCCAATGATTCCAAAGAGTTCAGGGAATTCCGGCTCCGGCAATCCACCATCTGGGGACCGGGCGGTCGAGCCGGGATTGACGATATCGCCGTGGCGGAAAAATGTCAGATCGGTGTCAACATCGGCTCCGTCCCCTCATCACTGATGGCCCGCGGCGTGACAGAAGATCGCAGCGGGATCATCTTTAACGAATATACCCTTCGAGGATTTTACCGGGAGTGGCGACGCTATATGGGTTGGACGGACTGAGTCAACCTTGGCCGACTTCGATCAAGAGGCTCGCTGTAATAAACATCGGAGGGAAACATCATGGATCAGGCGGAGGAAAAAAGCCGGATTCTGGAGCAGCTCTGTAAATACGCCTGGTTGCTCGACGAACGGCACTTTGACCAGTGGCTTGAGCTGTTTGCTGAAGATGCGTCCTATGTGGTCACGACGCAGGAAAACGTCCGCTGCGAGCATGCGTTCGGACTTATTATGGAGAGAAAGGATTCGCTTTCTGAGCGTCTCGCCGAGTTAAAAAAGTTGTGGTGGGTAGAGCCGGTCGTGACCAGTCGCGTCATCTCCAATGTGCTTGTGGAATTGACGGGGGGAGGGGAAGCTCGAACTCAGTTCTATATGACAATTTACAAGACGGGTGAGAACCAGGTGAGTGAGCTACTCGGTTGCGCCAAGTGCTGGGTGAGCTGGCGAAAAACAGAGGGAGACTGGCGCATTCGGGAGTTTAAAGCCGTTTTGGATTCAGACGTTGTTCCAGGCGTCCTGGAGATACCGATATGAGGAGAGATGATCGTACGCTGGGGCTGGAACTTTTAGGATCGGACGAGGTCGGTGCGCTGGTCTGCGGGAAGCCCCTACGTGAGTCAAGGGTGCTGAGCATCTCCGCACAGCTTCAGCGGCGATTCGCGAGGTGATCGGAGAGAGGCGGTATGCCCAGGACGACCGAAGTGATTATCGCTACTGCCCAGGTGGAGTTAACAGGCAATATTGTCTTGACCAATCCGGCGCCGTTCCGGAAAGAAGGGCTCCGGATACGCCTGATGACCCCGGGGACCGGTCCGGCCATCGTCGAATCGCTCCTCAATGGAGATGCTGACTACGCCAATGTCTTGGCGGGTCCCATCATGGCGGCCGTCAAAGGCGCTCCACTGAAGATCATCCTAGCCTATCAAAATAAAGGCTGGGAGCTCTGGGCCCGTCCCGAGATTGTGACGTTGAGTGATTTGATTGGGAAGACCATTGCCCAAACCTCGCCGTTGGCTCGCAGGTATCTGGATAGTGCTCTCCAGGCACAGGGGATCGATCCTCAAGCGGTGCGCACGGGAGAGCCGGCGTTCTCTCCTCAAGCTATTGTGGATGGACGAGTCGATGCCGCGCTCTTGCTTCCTCCCATGACGGCTGAAGCCCAACAGGCCGGTCTTCATCGAATCCTCCGATTAGGCGATATCGGCGATGTGCCTACGTTTGGGGTGGTGACTACCAATCAACGCCTCCGGGAGCGCCCGGACGAAATCACTCGCCTGGTGCGGGCCACGCTGAGTAGTATCAAACAACTGCGGGAGGATCGCGACCTCGGATTGGAGTTGGTGAAGAAATTGGGTACTGCGAGTGAGCTGGCAGAAATGGCGCTGGAAGCAACTCTGGTGCATCTGGAACCAACCGGAGAGTTAGCTCACGAATCGCAGCAACGATGGATCCAAATCGCATGTGAAGTGACCGGCACTTCGCAACCGGTTCCTTTGTCGCAGGTCTTCGACTTTAGCGTGCTTGGCCAAGTCAAATCATGATACTCGACGAACAGCACGTGTGAGAGGGGAGATTAAGCGGAGATGAGTCGGGGTGAAGTGAGGCGCGTTCTTTGTTGCCACTGCCCGATGATGTGTGGGCTCCTGGCCCATGTTCGAGAGGGCAGAGTGACGAAACTGGCTGGAGACCCCCATCATCCTCTCAGTCGCGGCTTTATCTGCATTAAAGGGGAACGGGCCAATGAGTACCATGATCACCCGGATCGGCTCAACTTCCCCCTGAAGCGCGTGGGTCGAAGAGGGGAAGGGAAATGGGAGCAAATCAGTTGGGATCAGGCAATGGATGAGATCGCCACCAAGCTGCGGGAACTCAAAGAGCAGTATGGGCCTGAGTCGGTGGCCTTGGCTCATGGCACGTTTCATGGTCCTGAGTGTGGTATCGGCATCCGGTTTCTCAATCTCTTTGGCAGCCCCAATTCCAGTGGCATGGGTATTCCCTGCGCAGGTCCCGCCCTGGAAGCCGAGAGTCTCACCTATGGTTTTGGCCCGACGTACATGTCACCGCCCGTTCCTGGGGTGACACGGTGCATTGTGATTTGGGGCAGCCGCCCCTCAGCATCCCAGCCTCCGGTCTGGCCATTGATCTTGGCCTGTAAGGAGGCCGGCGCGAAGTTGATTGTGATCGATCCCATCCGGACTGCGGAGGCGGAGCAGGCCGATCTCTGGCTCCAGGTGAGACCCGGAAGCGACGGCGCACTGGCGCTGGCGTGGCTCCACATCATCATCAACGAAGGGCTATATGATTACTCATTCGTTGCTCAGTGGGTGTTCGGCTTTGATAAACTCAAGCAGCGGGTCCAGAAGTATTCCCCGGAGAAAGCAGCCGAGATCACCGGAGTGCCCAAGGAGAGAATCGTCGAGGCCGCCCGCATGTATGCCACCCACCAACCCGCCATCCTCAATTGGGGCGTGGCCAATGCGCAGATTGGGCGAAACTCGCTCCAGGTCGAACGAGCCAAAGCCATTCTGCGGGCGATCACCGGAAAGCTCGATGAACTGGGAGGCACGCTTTTGCTTGGGCCGCCCAATCGAGCGCTGATTATGCCTGATCTGGAACTGTATGATGCATTGCCGCCAGAGCAGCGGCGCAAGAAATTGGGCGCAGATCGCTTCCGGTTGCACGGCCAAGGATACGAACTTCTGAGCCGAGCTCAGGAACGCGTCTGGGGCAAGAAACGACTCCTCAGCCAACTGTGGGCTGCTGATGTCCCATCGCCGTTGCTGTGGCGCAGCATCTTGACTGAGGACCCCTATCCCATCAAGGCGGTGCTCATTCAGTACCATAACCCCTTGGGAGCAAGCGCCCATGCAAGACTCGTCTATGAAGCGCTCAAGAGCGAAAACCTCGCGCTCTCGGTCGTTCACGAGTTGTTCATGACGCCGACGGCTGAGCTGGCCGATTATGTGCTCCCGGCCTGCCACTGGTTGGAAAAATCGGCGCTGTCCACATTTTTCGGATGGGCCAACGTCACGGTAGCAGGCCAGCGAGCTGTCGAACCAGCTTACGAACGCCGTAATGACTATGAACTGTGGCGTGATCTCGGGCGCCGATTGGGTCAGGAGAACTATTGGCCTGATACTCTGGAGGCCTTTTGGGATCAGATGCTCGCCCCCAGCGGTCTTTCCTTCGAACAGTTGGTTACCAGCCCGGAGCCGTGGATCATTGAACCACCGAGATTCAAAAAGTATGCGGATCCTGACCCCGCCACGGGAGAGCCCCTAGGGTTTGGTACACCCACGGGCAAGGTCGAGTTCTACTCCACGATCTTGGAGCAACTCGGATACGATCCCCTGCCAGATTACGAAGAACCACCGGAGATCGCTGATTCGTTGCTGGCATCTCAGTATCCTTTCATATTAATCACGGGCGGAACGGTGATCGAGAGCCACCATCAGGGATTTCGTCAGGTGTCATTCTTCCGGGAAAAATATCCACACCCGCCAGTGCACATTCATCCAGAAACGGCCGCCCGGCTCCAGATCGGTGAGGGGGACTGGGTTTATATTGAGACGCCCCGAGGCCGCGTCAAGCAGCAAGCTAAACTCACGGACGCGATTCATCCCGACGTCGTGCATGCGGATCGGTGGTATTATCCTGAAGAGCCCGGTCCTGAACCTCATCTGCACGGATTTTGGAGATCCAACATCAATGTGTTGACCGACGATGATCCCGATCACTGTGACCCGGCCTATGGTACATGGTGCGCCCGCGCTAATCGCTGCAAGATTTACAAGGCCGAGTGATCGCTGGGACAATGGCGCCGACGTGCTGGCGGGCATCCAGCACAGAGGTGCCTACCTTTAGGAGGAGGTTCGCTATGGGAGAGAGCTCTTCTGTCCAAGAGCTTCTGGATAGAGCCCGCGCCTTAGCCGCGACGGCGGCTCGCCACGCCATTGACGCTGACAGACGATGACAACTCTCACCCGAGACCATCGAGGAGCTGTTGCGTTCTCGCCTCCTGAATATCCTCAAACCGGCGCGATATGGCGGGTATGAGCTGGACCTTCTGACCTTCGTCCGCGTTGCCGTGGAGATCGCTCGGGGGGATGCTTCCGCGGGTTGGATCTACGCGATCCTGGGAATTCATAACTGGTGGGGGGGTTATGCCCACCCTCAACTTCAAGAGGAGCTGTGGGGAGACCAAAAAGAGCGGCTATTTGCCGATGTCTTCGCTCCTGTGGGGACGGCTCGACCGGCTGGCAACGGCTACTGGTTGAGCGGCCATTGGAAATTTGCAAGCGGCGTTCCGTGGAGCGATTTTGTTGCGGTGGGCGCGATGGCGCCGGCGCCAGACAGTGACGCGCCTGAATATATGATGTTCTTTGTGCCTCGCAGCGATTACCGCATTGAAGATGAATGGCACGTGGTGGGGTTGAGGGGGACAGCCAGTAATAGTGTCGTGATCGAGGGCGTGTTTGTTCCTCACCATCGCGTGTTTCGGTTGGGTCAGCTCTTGGCGACGGGGAAAGCGCCCGGACAGGATGTCAATCCCGGGCCGCTGTACCGATTGCCTTTCATTCCTGCTCTTTGTGCCGCACTAGTAGCTCCGGTGGTTGGTGCAGCACGAGCGGCCATTGAGGAATTCCAGCGCTATGTGAAAGATCGCGTGCCTTTGTTCAGAGACCGACCCCAGAAGGAGACGGCCAGTGCCCAGATACTGCTCGCTGAGGTGTCCGCCCGCATGGACGCCGTGGAGACCTTGCTGTACCGTTACGCTCAGGAGGTCATGGCGTATGCCGAACGCCTTTTGAGCGATTCCGATCGGGCGCGTTTCTTCGCCTGGCGTGCCTACATGGTGCGACAAGCTGTCAAAGCTGTCGATCAGGTGTTTGACGCCGCGGGCGGCCACGCCATCTTCCGTACGCATCCCCTTCAGCGAATCTGGCGCGATGTTCACACCGCCGCTCAACACGTGGCGCTGAATTACGCCTCCGCGATGGAAGCCTATGGTCGGACGCTCGTAGGCCTCCCGAGCGAGTCGTTCCTTTAGTGGGCTCGCTGGCTGCTTGGGCTCTCATGTCCTGCATGGATGAACGAGACCGCATCCAAACTCTGGACATCACGTTAGCTTCACAAGCTGAGGAGGAGGGTGCCATGCAAGAAATCGAACGGTTCTTACAAGACATGAATCAATCCCTGGAGCAGGGATTGATCCCTGCTCGGATTTTCAATGATCCAGAGATCCATCGCCTGGAGCTCGAACGGGTGTTTGCCCGAGCGTGGATATTTGTGGGCCACGAATCGGAAGGGCATGGGGGCTGCTTCCCGCTCCGCATGTCGAATCCATACATGGACTGGTCTTTGCTTCGCTGGATCCGGATGCTCCTTCGCTGAGGGAGTATCTATCCGGAATGATGTGGTATTTAGACATCCTGTTTGGACTGACGGACGAGGGCATGGAAGTGGTGGGGCAGCCTCACCGGTGGGTTCTGAAAGCCAATTGGAAGGTGGCAGCGGATAACTTTGCCGGCGACGATTATCATACGCTCTTCCTTCATCAGTCGGCGTGGAAGGTCAACGCCTTTCAGGTGCCGCCTCGCGCCAATATGATGGGCTATCATGTGCAAGCGGGAAATGGGCACACCATTAGCTTCTCGATCGCGCCTGATCCCCATGATCCCGGGCCTAAATTCTGGGGTTATCCTCAAGAGGTAGTAGCCCTCTTTCGTCCCGAACGAGTGAGTCAGGAACAATACGACCTGGCGCGCCGATCGCGCGTCAGCGTGGGGACGATCTTCCCCAACCTTTCGTTCCTCACCGTGCCGTTGACGGCCGAGCCGGAGCGGATGCCTCCCACCACGTTCATGACGCTCCGACAGTGGCAGTCCAGAGCTCCAGACGAAATGGAGATTTGGAGCTGGGCCTTGGTTTGGAAAGGCGTCTCCCAAGAGTTCCGCGAACGTTCATATCGAGCCTACATGACCACCTTCGGCCCCTCGGGCATCTTTGAACAAGATGATACTGTCCCTTGGCCCTTGATCACCCGCACAGCGGGGACCACCTTCTTCGGGCGACGAAACGGCCAGTTGAACTACCAAATGGGACTGAGCGGGATTGGCCAAGCTCGCCCTGTCTCTGATTGGCCTGGCCCTGGAGTGGCCATCTCTCCACGGTATGAGGAAGGCGCTCAACGACACTTCTATCGCCGGTGGCTTCAGTATATGACGACTCAAGGCCCCGTGCCAGCGCTGAGCCCATGAGTTCATCTTGATCTCGATCGCCCCTTTGGCGAGCATGCCTCATGTGCCAAGCCGTGAGATCACGACTTACACTCTTGACAGCCGGAGGTTGCCTATGACCACCCCCTACAACCATACGCCTGAGCTTTACCAAGAGGTCACCGATTTTTTGGTCTATGAAGCCGAATTACTCGATAGCGGCCGGTTCCGAGAGTGGTTCGAGCTGCTGACGGAAGACATCGTCTATCAAATGCCGGTCCGGGTCACGCGCGAGCGGCGAGCAGGCGCGGAATTCAGCTCGGAGGCCTGGCATCTGAACGAGACCTGGGACTCGCTCCGCACGCGGGTAGCGCGATTGGAAACGGACTCTGCATGGGCCGAAAATCCGCCGTCGCGCACGCGCCGCTTCATTACCAACATTCGAATTCGCCCGGGTCATCGGGCCGATGAGCTCAACGTGGTGTCGAATATTTTACCCTACCGCAATCAAGCTGACTCCGTTCACCTTCTCTCAGCCGAGCGTCACGATGTCTGGCGTCGCGTTCATGATCAGTGGCGGTTGTCTCGCCGGCTCATCTTACTTGATCAGTCAACCCTGGGGACACATAACTTGGCGATCTTTCTGTGAAGTGGAGAGAAGGCGGATGTCGAGGCTCTCAGAGACCAGTCCGAAAAGCCGATAACCTCGGGAATGTTGAAGCCCACTACGACCATGTGATCCACGACTGAGACGGGATACCGTCTCACTTCATGAGCAAAGCTTTCATAAGGAGTACCACAGTTGCACGTTTTTTATTTGCGTATAGCTCAGCAGTTCTTCGAAGGATTCTTCGCGCCCAAATCCACTCTGCTTTTGCCCGCCAAACGGCGCGCCCACGCAGTGGCGACTGCTGCCGTTAATCCACACATAGCCAGCTTCCACGCGCTCGGCCATGCGCATCGCCACAGACAGGTCGTGACTGAGTATGGCGGCGGTCAGCCCGTAGCTGATATTATTGACGTCTGCCACAAGTTGTTCTTCAGTATCCCATGTCAACACTGAAAGCACTGGTCCAAAGATCTCCTCCTGGGCGATACGCATATCCGGTCTCACCTGATCGAATACCGTTGGTTTCAGGAAATATCCGCGCGTGAACTCAGAGCCCTTCGGTCGCGTGCCCCCATACACCAGTTTCGCGCCCTCTCTCTTCCCGAGCTCCACATAGCTCATCACCTTGTCGTATTGTTCGCGTGAGACGAGCGCGCCCATTTCTGTTGCGGGATCGATCGGGAGTCCCACCTGGATTTGCTTCACAGCGGCCACGAGCGCTTCGACAAAACGATCGTGCTGCGTGCGATGGATGAAAACGCGCGAGGTGGAGCCGCACGATTGTCCTTGACACCAACGGAAGTTCATGCCCTGGACAGCAGCTGCGGCGGCTTTCTCGGCGTCCACATCGGGAAAGATGATCATCGGATTCTTCCCGCCCAGTTCTAGCGTAATTACTTTGATCTGCTCAGCAGCCTCGCGGAGGATCTGCCGTCCTGTTTCGACCGAGCCGGTGAAGGCGATCCGCCTGACCTTCGGATGAGCCACCAATGCCGCCCCGGCTCGTGGACCCTCGCCGGTGACGATATTGACGACGCCAGGGGGGAGAACTTCCGTGATGATCCGACCGAACTCGAGCGCTGTCACCGATGTCTGTTCAGCAGGTTTCAAGATCACTGTGTTGCCGGCCACCAGCGCCGCGGCAATACGCGATGTGGCAAAATAAATGGGGTGGTTGAATGGAATGATGCGCCCAACCACTCCGTAGGGTTCTCGGAGCGTATAATTCATCCCATCCTTCAAAGGCATTGTCGAGCCTTGGATTTCGCGGGCCAGTCCAGCAAAATACTCCATCAGATCAGCTCCCATGTGAACGTCTCCTACCATACTGGAAACGGGATTGCCGCTGTCCAAGGCGTCCAGATAAGCCAGTCGCTCAGCCTCAGCTCGCAGCCGGCGCGCCAACTCGGCGACTAATTTCCCCCGCTCCCATGGTTCCATCGCTCGCCAAGCAGGAAAGGCAGCCTGTGCCGCGGCCACCGCTCGATCAATGTCTTGGCCATCGCCATTAGGGATCTCGGTCAACGTCTCTTCTGTGGCTGGATTGATAGATCTGAGGACCTCTCCGGAAGCACTCTCCACCCACTCTCCTCCGATCAGCATATGATAGCGTGGTGCGACTTCATACGACGCCATCATCACACCTCCTCAGCAAATACAATACACGCTCTCACTGCGCTGTGGGGTTCCATCTCGGGCGTCATGTTCTGTACTTGATATGCGGGCATGAGGCCTGCTTGGGAGTGACCTGAGCAGCCTCCCTGCCCCAATGAGGGCTCGCCGAGCGAGAAGAAGCTAGCGGGAATCAGGCTATGACACAAGAGCATCCACCTTTTTAAGAATACTCCGCAGTGTTTCAATCTGTTCGCCAGTCAACGCCTGGGTGCGCCAGCGTGGATACATCTGAATGGGGAACCCTCGCAGCTTCAGCACTTCCTGGTATACAGCACGTCCGACCTTTGCCGTCAGTCCTAAAATAGCTCTTTCTGCCTCGTTCAAAAGAGCTTGCCATTCGAATGCCCGCTGAAAATCGCGTCGTTGAATCGCATCCCAGAGCGCCACATACTGCCGAGGGAAAAACATGGACAGGGGATCGACACTTCCTCGCACGCCTAGCGGCACCGTGGCGGTCAAATAGTAGTTAAACCCGGCTAACACTGTAAACGTCGACGGCATAATGTGCAGGTAGTCCAAGAGCGCTCCCATCTGATCTTCGGTCAGCTTCACACCGGCGATGGTGGGAACCTCCTGACGAAGTCGCAGAGCCAGCGCTGCCGTGATATTGACCCCCGTGAAAGCTGGATTGTTATAAATGAACAGGGGAAGCGAAACCGCTTCTCCCACTGCTCGATAGTGTTCAATGACTTCGTATTCTGTGTGAGGATAATAGTAAGGGGGAACCAGCGCAATACCTGCCACGCCCAGTTCAGCGGCATGCTGAGCGAGCGCGACACTCGTTTGCGTATCGGCAGCACCGACATGAATGAGAATAGGAATGCGTCCCCGCGCTTGATCCACAATGATTTCGGCAGCTCGGCGACGCTGCTCCGGGGTCATGACTGGTCCCATCCCTACAGAACCCAATGCGAAGAGAGCGTGGACACCCTGTTGAATCAGGTATTCGATCAGGTCTCGCAACGCGCTTTCATCAAGGTCGCCTCTGTGATCAAAGGGTGTGATCGGCGGTGCGAAAATACCTTGAAATCCGGCCACTTCTTCCTCCTCTTGTGCTCTCCGGTGAGGGATTACCGAGAAACAGGTACGCGCGATTGAATGACCCGAACCGCTCCTGTCTCTAGATCATAGACGTGTCGTCGCACTCTGGCCAGATCAGCTCCATAGACGTGAATCTCTACCGTTGGTCTCTCCGTCCGATTGACAACGCGATGAATATCTCGATCTGGCGGATAAGAAATCATTACTTCTCCTTGCTGCACCATTCGTTGTTCCACTATTCTCAGCTGGGCGAAGCCGGGTTGTTTTTGATCATCAATACGTTCATAGCGAGTGTCTTCAGTCGCGTTCTCCAGCACGCCATACATCCCCCATACACCGTGATCGTGCACCGGAGTCCCCTGGCCGGGAAGAAAGACAGCCGACATAACGAGCAGTGTGTCATCCGGTTCCCGGTGAAGAGTGTACACGGCAAATGTCTTTGGATTCGGCTGCCGATAGCGTTCATCGAGCCAATCGCCCTGGCGCAGCAGCTGTTCGAGATGGGGCTTCAGCATGACCGGGATCATCTTGGGATCGTGCGCTTGGGCAATGATCGTTTTGGCCACGGCGACGAAGGAGCCCAAATCGGAAATTGGACGTTGGGTCATACTCTTTACGCCTCCACCAGATTTCCGTTCACAACGACAGGGACATCATTCAGATAAACGCTGCAGTTTCGCAGGGCAATATCAAAGTGGCATTGTGAGTGACGTCCGACAAAGCGATTTGCTCCGCTGGAGAAAAGAAAGTTCCCAGCAAATGCCCGAGCTTCCATACCCTCGGTCTCATGGGCCGGTAACAGAGCAAAGTTCTCCCAACGGGCTTTGGTATTTAAGCCCCAGCCGACATGGGATGTAGCATATGCATCTCTTTCTCCCCAGCGGGCCATGTACTCCCGCATCAAGTGGGCGTGGATCGAGTCCCCCTCAATGCGCGTAATAAAATCGTCTTCGATCGTTAGCTCAACCGGTCCATCAATAAATCGTTTGAAATTGAGGTCGATGTCTCCTGTGTTCAGGACCACCTTGCCGTTGACCGTGCTGGCTGCTGGATAGGCTGCTACAAATCCTGCTGGGAAAACGTCCAGTCGCCCCGGCGTGTCAGTGTATCCCCAAAGTCCATTCACCACCGCACCTTCCAGTCGCACGGTCAAAGCAGTCCCCGCCTCGGAGGTCACGCGCATTATCGATGCCTCCCGTAATCTGGCGACAGCTTGCTCAACCCGGGCACGCAATTGAACATCTGGAAGTAATCGGCATAGTACATCCGGGTGCTCGGCGATATGAAGAATTCGAGTCCCCGCGGCTAAGAGTGCATCACGTGCTGGGTCATGAATCAATCCTCCGAAGGCCGTTGTGAGGTCGACAATGAATGAGGATTGTTGAAGGGCTGTGAGAGCCGGTTTGATTTGGTTAAGCCGACCTTGGCCAATCTTCTCACGATGGTGTGAGTCGTGCTGCCCCTCGATGAGTTCCATCTTGAACACATTCGCCTTTAGCCTCCGAAGGGCCTCAACTGCCGCTAGGAGTAGATCCGCACGTGTTCCCTCATCTGACAGTACGGCGCACGTCTCTGACTCCTGTACCTGACACAGCCTGAATTCTGCTTGTAGTGTAGCAATTAATGGCTCTAGCGTTATTGGTACCTCCGGCCTCATCTGTCCTTTCCCTCCCTATCGGTTCGCCTTCCCTATGGGAGGTCTAATTTTAGACCTTATTTCCGATTCTGTCAAGTCTGCAAAGGTTCGAACATAATTACGGAGAGCCTCGCCGACTCCTTCATGCCCCTGCCGTTTGGTGACCAGCACGCAGTGGAGAAGGTGGCTGAGATTAGACGGCGCTTCTTGGTCGTTGCCTCCATCCGCTTGATGGAGATGACCGCCCAGATGACGGGCAGTGCTGCTGTCACGTATAAGCGCATCGGCCGTTGGCGGAAAGGCCCCTCGGAACCTCTCTGAAGGGTGAGCAATGTGGGCGCTACCCAACCCCAATATATTCACTCGCATGGAGTCGGTAGCAACAGAGCCTTGACCACCCTCTCGCCTATCGTCTATGATGCCGTCCTAAGTCTGAGCCTCAGAATAATGGGTGTTTTCGGCCTGGCAGGTTTATAATCAGAAGTCGCTGACAAAGGTAGCAAAGGACCGCGCTACTTGGAGGCGAGTAGAGGTATGGTCGGCGAGGGGGAAGGTGAATGATTTCGTCCCCAAGCCAGAATTTCGGGGTTTGGTTTTCAGGGGTTAAAGCATCTGAGAGGGAAGTATGAGAGAGTTCTTCTTCAAAACGTTGGTGCGCTATCGGGAGAAGGGATTGGGAGGGCGATTGGGATTTGGGGAGAAACCTGCCGTTTTAATGATTGATTTTTGCCGTGGGTTCACGGATCCCGCGTCTCCTCTGGGGGCCGATTTGACGGCTCAAATCGAGGCTGCTAATGAGGTGATACGTGCAGCGAGGTCAAAAGGGAGGCCGGTGATTTTCACGACGATTGCCTACGCGGATCCCTTTCAGGAAGCGGGGCTGTGGATTCGGAAGATTCCGGCGCTGGAGATCTTACGGAGAGGCTCTCCCTGGGGGGAGTTGGATTCGCGTTTGGATCGGGAGTCGGGGGATTTGGTGCTTGTGAAGTCCTACGCGAGTGCCTTCTTCGGCACGCCTTTAGCTTCTGTGCTGGGGCATCAGCAGGTGGATACTCTGCTGATCGGGGGGTGTACGACAAGCGGGTGCGTGAGAGCATCCGTGGTGGATGCGATTCAGTATGGGTTTCGGCCCCTTGTGGTGCGCGAGGCCGTGGGAGATCGGGCCGAAGTGGCGCATCAGGCCAACCTTTTGGACATCGAAGGGAAGTATGGGGACGTGATCTCTCTGGCTGAGGCATTGGACTATCTGGCATCGGTGAAATAGACGGCTGCGGCGGTCACGTGTTTCTTCAGCCCCTCGCTTTTTAGCTCTCCCGGTTCGTGGCTGCCGTCAGCCGGGTAGTCTTCCTCCTCACTTCTTCTGCCCTCCATCTCCTGCTGACCAAGGCCCTGCCCTGGCTCTGCAGGGTGGTGCTGTCTTGATGTCCGCTGAGGCCGTTTCGTTCCGCCTGCGGATCGCCAGATCCGCTCTCACCACCGCTCGCAGGGATATACTCGGAACCCGGACTGCCACTTGTGCCGGGCCTTCCTGGAGGGCCGTGGCTTCCCTCCCGGCTGGCCGCACCCGGACTTCCATCCTGGTCATCGTTTCCGCGGCTTGACGGGCAGTTGGAGCCTTCCCCACCGCGTCCCTCTTTTCCGCCCAATCCCCCCAGTCCCCAAAAGCCTCCAAGGCCTCCTTGTCCCCCTCCTCCTGCTGTGCTGCCGGAGGCATCCGTGGTGAGCTTCGATAAAATCATACCCGGGGGGATAAGTCACCCAGATATCGGCACCGTTTCCCCCATTGCCTCCGTTACCTCCCGCTCCTCCCGAACCTCTTGAGTCACCCCGACCGCCATTGCCTCCCCGCCCTCCTCTACCCGATCCCCTCTGACTGCACCAGCAATCTACCCCATTGCTTCATCTCCTCCACGACCTTCCTGTCTCCCGTTTCCTCCTCTGCCTCAGGAAGATAGCTTTGCATTGTGCGTTTCCATGCGTGGCATGATGGTCTACTTCACAAAACGTGGTGCCACGTGGATTGGCGGATCGGCTGAGAAACGATCCCGAGGATCCCTTCGGCCAGAGCCGCTTGCCGCCGCGCTCTGAAATATGGGCAGGAGATGATGACCTGTCCTGTGGCCTGACCGCATCGTGAAGAGTTTGACGACGTCATGGGGTGAGGGAACGGGAACGGGTTCGCGTGCGACGGGGAAGCTTGAGTATAATCGGATCTCCATGCGGTATGAAGCGACGACTGCTGTTCATCTGCACCGCGAATCAGAATCGTTCGCCGACGGCCGAGGCCTTGTTCTCGCGGAGTCAACGCTATGAGGCTCGCTCGGCGGGCGTTTCACCGCTGGCTGCGCGTCCGGTGACGCGGGACCTGATCCAGTGGGCCGATCTCATCTTCGTCATGGACGAACGGTACGACCGTCATCGGACGCAACTTCTGGAGCTGTTCCCCGATGTCGAAGGACTCGCTGAGAAGATCATCGTCCTGAACATTCCTGACGTCTACGAGCGGGATTCTCCGGAGTTGATCGCCCTGTTACGGCGGAAACTTCAATCGTGGTTGCCGGATTTAGATGTCTGAGCGGCCCTTCGGAGATGTGAGCATCGTCATTCCGACCTGGAATGGGCGCCATCTGCTGAAGTGTTTCTTGCCTTCGGTCGTGGAGGCGGTTCGCGCCTATCAGGAAGAGACGGGCGCGCGCGCGGAGATTCTGGTCGTGGACGATGGAAGCACGGATGGGACGGCGGAGTGGATCGGCGCGACTTATTCTCGGGAGGTCGAGGTTGTGGTGAAATCGGGGCCGGAAGGATTCGCGCGGGCAGGGAATGCGGGATTTCGGCGAGCGCGGTTCCCCGTCGTCTTTCTCCTCAACAATGATGTCGCCGTGCAGCGGGATGTCCTCTTTCATCTGGTGCCGCATTTCTCCGACCCGGCTGTTTTCGCCGTGACGTGTCGGGCGCTCGATCCGCGCACGCGACAGCTCGCCAGCGGGGGGAAGCTCGGACGCTTTCGCCGGGGCTTCTGGAGAGTCCACAAGGACTATGATGTCGTGCCACAAGAGCCTTCGTCCTCTCCGAGCGCACGTTCGCCGGAGTGCTCGGGGCCCTGGCTCTCGCTTCTGGCCAGCGGAGGGTTCTCGGCCTTCGATGCCGAGAAGGTGCGGCGGCTTGGAGGATTCGACGAGCGGCTGAGCCCGTTCTACTGGGAAGATGTGGATCTGAGCCTGAGGGCCTGGCGGCGAGGGTGGCAGATCCGTTATGAACCACGGGCTCTTGTTTATCACGAAGCGAGCCAGACGATCGCGCCGCGCTTCTCAGCGGCGTTCATTCGGAGGGTGAGTCAGCGGAACCGACTGCTCGTGCACTGGAAGAACCTGGATGAGTGGAGCTGGATCATCGAACATCTCGCGATCGTTGGGGTGCTGGCTTTGACAGTCCCGCTGCGGTGGGATTGGGCCTTTGGAGCGGCGCTTGTGGAGGCAATTGGGGAACTGCCGGGGGTCTGGCGCGCCCGACGGGCTGAGAAGGCGGCCCAGCTCGTGCGGGGACGCGAGGTGGAGCGCCTCTTTCGCGCCTTCGCTCGCGATCGGCAGATTCGGTGCTAGAGGTCATTTCAAAACCCCCTCACGGTATGTGATTTTGCCGATCTTGCGGTAAAATACACGGCGCCGGTCACAGAGGATCATGGGCTCGGGAATCCTCGGAAAGAGAACTCTATGCGCTCGGTGGGAGAGGTGATGGAAGAGAGAGAACAGTTGAGACAGGAGCTGGCTGAGCTGGAGAAACGACTGGAGGAGCTGTCGCAGCGGGCGACGACGCGTGACGAGAAGCAGGAGCTTCTGGCGCTCCGGCAGCAGGTCGAGCGCTTGCGCCAGGAGGTGATGCGTCCGCTGACGGCGATGGACCGGGTGAAGCTCGCCCGACATCCCGATCGCCCTCATACGCTCGATCTGGTCGCTCAGATTTTCGAGGACTTCGTGGAGATTCATGGGGATCGGCGATTCGCCGACGATCCGGCCATCGTCTGCGGCCTGGCGCGATTTCACGGAGAACCGGTCCTGGTCGTCGGGCATGAGAAGGGGCACGATTTCAAGCAGCGGCAGCTTCGGAACTTCGGGATGCCGAAACCCGAAGGCTATCGCAAGGCCCTGCGCGCGATGAAGCTGGCCGAGAAATTCCGTCGCCCCATCTTCTCCTTCGTGGACACGCCCGGGGCCTATCCGGGCATAGATGCCGAAGAGCGGGGGCAGGCCGAGGCGATCGCCTATAACCTTCGCGAGATGGCGCGTCTGCGCGTGCCGATCATCGTGACGATCACCGGGGAGGGAGGATCGGGAGGGGCGCTCGCGATCGCTGTGGGCGATGTCATTCTCATGCTGGAGAATGCCATCTATTCGGTGATCTCCCCCGAAGGATGTGCCGCCATCCTCTGGAGGGATGCGAGCAAGGCGGATCGCGCGGCTGAAGCTCTGAAACTCACAGCGCCGGATCTGCTGCAGCTTGGAGTGATTGACCGCATCGTCCCGGAGCCGGCCGGAGGCGCGCATATGAACCCGTCGCAGATGGCCGAAATTCTCGATCGGTTCTTGCAGGAAGCCCTGGCCGAGGTGCGAGATCTCCCGATCGAAGACCTGCTGATCCGGCGGTATCGGAAATTCCGCGTCATGGGGCAGTACATGGAGATGAGCGCAGAGGAAGTACGCGCCCTGCTGGGGAAAGAGTCCGCATGAGCCTCAGGTGTGCGACAGTTCGGCGATCACCTGCCGCCGCAGTTCTTCCAAACGCGCGCTCCGGTGAACGGGGTATTCCGCAGCCCCGTTCAAACGGCGGTAAGGTTCGGGCAATCGGCGCACGTTCTGCAGGGTGCGTTCGCGAATCTCTTCCAGCGTGGGCGGGGAGATGACCAGGCGCCCTTCGCACATGATCTCTTGGAGCAAGGGAAAGGCTCCGGGCGGAGGAGGTTCGTCACAAAGTGTGATCACGTCGCCGAGGAAGCGCCCCTCGGCGTCCGTCTTCCGCCACACCTGTTTGCGACCGGGATAGGTCTCTTTCTCCGCGCTCAGCTTGATCTTGTAGAGGACGCGACCATCCACCACTTCCTCGACGAGCTTGTAGACGCCTCCCAGGGTCGGCGCATCGTAGGAAGTCGAGAGTTGCGTCCCGACGCCGAAGATGTCGATCGGGGCTCCCTGAGCGAGCAGGTCGGCGATCTTGTACTCGTCCAGATCTCCGCTGGCGATGATTCGGGTCTCGGTCATCCCCGCCTCATCCAGGATGGCGCGCACCTGCTTGCTCAGCGTCGCCAGGTCTCCGCTATCCAGGCGCACGCCGCGGACGGCTGGGCCCAGGCGCGTCGCTTTACGCGCGCCCGTCAGCGTATCGTAGGTGTCAATGAGGAGGATCGTCGTCTCCGGGAAGACGCGCGCGTAAGCGCGGAAGGCGTCCAGCTCATCAGGGAAAGCCATGTTCCAGGAGTGAGCGGCTGTCCCGTAGATGGGGATGCCGAAGAGATAGCCGGCCTCCACGTTCGAGGTCCCCACGCAGCCTCCGATATAAGCGGCGCGCGCCGCGTAGAGAGCGGCTTCCATTCCGTGCGCGCGACGCGCCCCGAACTCGATGATGGCGCGCCCTTGAGCGGCGTCCACGATGCGCGCCGCTTTGCTCGCGATCGCGCTCTCGAAGTTAAGATACGAGAGCACGTAGGTCTCCAGGATCTGCGCCTCGATGATGGGCGCTGTGATGCGCAGGATCGGTTCGTTCGGGAAAAAGAGCGTCCCTTCGGGCATGGCCCAGACGTCGCCGCGGAATCGGAACTCGCTCAGGTATTCGAAGAACGCGTCCGAGACATGCCGGAAGACGGGCAGTCGGCGCAGGAATTCGAGATCGCGCGCCGAGAAGCGCAGCTCCAGCAGATATTCGATCACTTGCGCGAGTCCGGCGGCCACCAGATAACTCCGGTGAGGGGGCATCCATCGGACGAATACTTCGAACGTGGCCGGGTGATTCATCCCGTTCTCGAAATAGGCCGCCGCCATCGTCAACTCGTAAAGATCAGTGGCCAGAGCATATGACCGTTCGCGCATGTGAGCCCCTCACCGACAGTATGCTCAGAAAATCTAGCCCAGCTCATCCGCTCCGTCAATTCCCCCTTCCGTCAAGGGAGTGCGCGAGGTCGTGAGAATCGAAAGAACCTTCCCTGTGTTCGCATCCGTTAGCACGGGCTCAGGAGATGTTATAGAGGGTTTCATTGTCCTGCCGCCCCCCATGCAGTATACCTATGGCGGGAGGTGACGATGAGGGAGAAGTGGCTGCAGGAGCTGACGCGCATCTCAGCTCGCGTGGAGATAGGTGTGATTCTTGAAGATCTCGCCTTTTTAGATGGGGACGCGTCTCAGTGGCCTCCGGAGATCCGACGGCGCGTCCTGGCCGAAGGATTATATCGACGGAAGTTTTTCGAGCGCTTGGAAGACTGTTACGCAATGGCCGATCTCTGGATTCGGGTGAAGGAGTACTTTGGCCTCACCCACCCGCCTTTCGTCCGGCTGCTCACCTGTGAGCTAGAGCATTACAATCGGACAGCTCCTGTCTCGGTCGCGCAGAGGGAGTGAGGGCGAGGGAGGGAGCCCTCCCTCCGCTCGCCCTCGGGGGATGGGGGCTTGTCAGGTCAGCGTGTGATCCTCCAGGTCACATGAGAAGAGAGTCGGCCTGTTGGATCCCAGCGTACAAGTGGGGTGCGATCGGTGACGATGACTGCGATCGTATGCGGTCCCGGAGGGAGAGACGTCGTCGAGATAGACAGACTCGTGTCGTGATGCCCTACGGGGAGGCCGTCCACGAACCATTCGATCTGTACTGTCTCTGGAGGAAGGCTCAAGGGGACCACGCGCAGAATGAGGGGCTCTCCCGCCGCCTCTGACATGGAGGCAAGATCCGCGGGCTGAGGGCTGACGGCGTCAATCGGGCGGATGTAGAAATAGAGGCGGCGAACATGCTGCTCCAGGCAGACGGGGCAGAAAGGCTGTCCGAGCGCGCGCATCTTGCAGGTTTGAGACGGGCGATAGACGCCTTTTGAGGCTCCCAGGGCTCCTTCGAAAAGCCCCACGCCCGCTGAGCCCTCCGGAGTCGGCAGCGGCTGCCCCGGCTCGATCCAGTAGTCCCATTTCCCGACCTCTCGGAGGCCTTCGCGAGTGCGCTGCCCGGTGACATTGGCTTTTGTCGGCTCGCGCAAAGGCGGAACCGCAGGGCCATCGCTCTCATCGGCCAGAAAAGCGAAAGAATGCCCCAGTTCGTGAAGGAGCAGTTCCGGCCCCAGCGCATGCGTCGTGACAACGGAGATATTCTTCAGAGGGCCGGAGGAGCCGCCAAGGTCCCGTTCGTTCACCAACACGACGATGAGATCGGCTTCGGGGACAAGGGCTGCGGCGCGATAGACTTTGTACTCACTTTCGGCGGGAGCGTAGATGGCACCCGGCACGCCCTGGAAGTCAAACGTCATATCCAGAGCCGTATCGCGGAAGATCCCACGACTGGGCCGATCAATGCCGGAATCGCGAGAGATCACGTTGACTTTGTGAATGTTGATGGCCTGGCGATACGGCGCATACGGTGGGGTTTGAAGCAGATAATCGGCGAAGGCGCGGACGTCCCGATCGAATTTCTCCATCTCCGTCGCGCGATACCCATCGCCCAAAAAGACAATATCCAAGCGATTGCTCGACGGCCCCGTGCGCCAGATCGTCTGCGTCGTGTAATTGGGAAGCCCATTCGCCACCTCAAGGGAGAGGATGGGATCCTCCAGAGAAAGCGAAGCGATTGGCCCCTCCTCTCCCGAGATATTCAGGCGAAGGGCCTCTTCGGAATACGGGACCCGAAGGGGAAAGATCGTCTCCGGCAGAAGGAGCGTCTCGCCGCGAACCTGGCCGTCTTCGCTCACCCCGTCCACGTGGATCTGGCGGGGGTCCTCGAACTCCCCCGCGTAGAGGATCTCTCCCTTTGCCGATTCGAGAGTAAAGCGAAAGAGGCCGGACCCAGCAGGGAGGGGTTTCGTCATGGCCACGGCGAATGAGTCCTGGCGGATCTCGCTTTGAAGGATTTGAAATTGTGCTCCATCATAGCGAAGCCAGAGAAGCTGCGTCCGAGAGGCGGAGAGTTCCCGCTGAACCTGAGCGCCTTGAGGAAATCCCAGAGGCGCCAGGAGGCAACCCAGGCTCACGGTGATCGCGCTGACTTGTTTGACCCCCATGTTTTCCTTCCTCGGCCAGGAAAGAGTTGCAATCGGCGTGCCGGGGAAAAGGAGAGTCCGGTGAAAGGCTGGACGTCAGCGGCGCGAACGGATCAAATCCTTCGCCCTCAGGGCATTGCTTGAGGAGAAGTGATCGGAGAGGGAATCCCACGGGAGGTCGGCTTCGTCTCCCCCTATATTTCACCGGGGCGCGGAGTGTTTCACGCGTGAAATCTTCGCTTCAGAGCCCGGGGCTTCACGTGGGCGCTCTCGTGGGGGGAGACAGGTCGGCGCAGGGTTGCTTCAGGTCGAAGAGTCCCTGGATTCGGAGGAGGGGGAGAAGTGCTTCGTCAGTCCATACTTTTTCATCTTGCGCCAGAGGGTGACACGGCTCATGCCGAGATCACGCGCTGTGCGTTCGAGATGACCTTCGTTACGCCGGAGCGCTTGCAGGATCAGATCGCGCTCGACCTGCTGAAGGGCTCGTTCGATCTCCTTCTCCTCGAGGACGTCAGGAGATGTTCGGATGTGCGAGGGGAGGTCAGCGGGAGTGATCCAGGGGCCCGAGGAGAGGGCGACGGCTTGCTCGACGATATGGCGCAGCTCGCGAATGTTCCCGGGAAAACTGTACCTCATGAGAAGGGTCAGGGCTGCTTCGCTGAAGCCGAGGATCTCCTTTCGATCTCGCTGGCAGAACTGGCGCAGAAAGTGATGCGCCAGCAAGGGAATATCTTCGCGTCGCGCGCGGAGCGGAGGAAGATGAATGGTCACGACATTGAGCCGGTAGTAGAGGTCTTCGCGAAACTCCCCTTTCCGAAGGGCGTCATGCAGATCTCGATTGGTCGCCGCGATGATCCGCACATCCACCGGGATCTCGCGGTTCTCTCCGAGACGGCGAATGGTCTTCTCTTCGAGCACGCGCAGGAGCTTGGCCTGGATCGAAGGGGGAATCGTTCCGATCTCATCCAGAAAGAACGTTCCCCCTGAAGCCTCTTCGATCAACCCCTTGCGATGCGCGACGGCTCCGGTGAAGGCGCCGCGGACGTGCCCGAAGAGTTCGCTCTCCAGGAGCTGTTCCGGCAAAGCGGCGCAATTGATCGAGATGAAGGGTCGGGAGGCGCGCCGGCTCAACCGATGGATCGCTCGCGCCAGCACGTCCTTACCCGTCCCGGTCTCCCCCGTCAGGAGCACGGTCGCGTCAGTCGGAGCGACGCGCCGCACTTTTTCCAGGATCTGGAGAAAGGGCGGACTCTGGCCGATGAGATTCTCAATCCCGAAGTGCTGGAAAAGCTCTTCGCGAAGCCATCGGTTCTCGCGCTGGAGGCGCTTCTTCTCCAGGATGCGGTCCACGCGCAGGCGCAGTTCTTCGATCGAGAAGGGTTTGGTGATGTAGTCGCAAGCGCCGAGCTTCATGGCCTCCACGGCCGTCTCAATAGTCCCATAGGCCGTGATCATGAGGACATCCGTTTCGGGGACTCTCTCCTTGATGAAGCGCAGCAGATCCATGCCCGAGAGCGGAGACATCATGAGATCGGTGATCACCAGATCGAAGATCCCATCCTGCAGTCGGCGGAGAGCTTCAGAAGGGTCAGCCACGGCCTCGATATCATACTCCTCAGAGGCGAGCGCCCGTTGCACAAACATCCCTATGCTCTCTTCGTCGTCCACGACGAGGATCCGGAACATCATTCTCCCTCCATCCCCCGACTATACCCTGTCGAAGGTGGAGATTATATGTCAGCAGGGGAAGAAGGGGAAAGAGGTGGCGCGTCCTCTCCAGGGAATGGGGGCGCGTAAGATTCGGCATGCCTCGAAGTCCTTATCGCAGCCTCCTTGGTGCGGGGACTGAAAAAAGCCCGCCTCCGGCGAGCGGCAGAAAATAACCCGGGGCGTGAACCCCATTGGACACCCTCCTCAATGAGCCCCCGGAGGGGGCGGCAGAGAATAGCCTGGGGCGCGAGCCCCAGGAAACCGCGGCCCCCCAATCCCCCCACGAGCCCCCGAAGGGGGCGACACACCAGGATGCCACCCAACCGGTTTGGTTCACACACGCCAGGTCACGACATCGGGGGATACACGAATGGCGTCCTTCGATTCGTCAGGCTTCTGACCCGATGTGCCGCCCGCTGGCGCGGGCTCGAGGATAATTGGGGACCTCGTTTCCTGGGGTTCCGCTTCACTTCACCCCCGTCCTAGGGTTCCGCTTCGCTCCACCCCGGGCTATTCTCTGTCGCCTGCGGCGGCAGGCTCTTTGAGGAACCCGGTGCGACGTCTTCGCGCACGAAGAAAAGGGGGGCGGGAAGGTCTTTGCTCCTGTCTTCAGGCTCGGACTATAATTCCACGTTTGGTGAGGGCGCGCTATGGCATTCAAGCTCGTTTCCGAGTATCAGCCGCGTGGCGATCAACCAGAGGCGATCGAAGCGCTGGTACGGGGCGTGCGCGAAGGGAAGCGCTTTCAGGTCCTGATGGGGATCACGGGATCGGGCAAGACGTTCTCGATCTCGAAGGTCATCGAGCAGGTGAATCGGCCTGTCCTCGTGATGGCGCACAATAAGACGCTGGCGGCGCAGCTCTATCAGGAGTTCAAGAAGTTCTTCCCGTACAATGCCGTCGAGTACTTCGTGAGCTATTACGACTACTACCAGCCGGAGGCCTATATCCCGGCAACCGACACGTATATCGAGAAGGAGGCCATCATCAACGAGGACATTGATCGGCTGCGCATGTCGGCCACGCGCGCGCTTTTCGAACGGCGGGATGTCATCATCGTGGCGAGCGTCTCCTGCATTTACGGGCTCGGGGATCCGAACGAGTACTATGGGATGTTGCTCTGGCTGCATCGCGGACAGACGATCCCGCGCGCGGAGCTTCTGCGGCGTCTGGTTGAGCTGCAATATGAGCGGACCGAAGACGAGCTGCGGCGCGGGACCTTCCGGGTTCGTGGGGACATCGTCGAGGTCTATCCGGTGGATCGCGATTTGGCTGTCCGCATTGAGCTGTGGGGGGATGAGGTGGATTCCCTGGCGACGATTGATCCGCTCTTTGGGGAAGTCGTCGAGCGGCTGGAGCGCGTGGCGCTCTATCCGAAGACGCACTTCGTGACGCGGCAGGACGTCCTGCGTCGGGCGATTCGTTCGATTCGGGAAGAGCTGGCCTGGTGGCGGCCTCAACTGGAGGCGCGGGGGAAGTTGCTGGAAGCGCAGCGGATTCAGGAGAGGACGCTCTATGATCTGGAGATGCTTGAGCAATTCGGCTACTGTCGGGGGATCGAGAATTATTCCCGGCATCTGACGGGGCGGCGACCGGGTGAGCCTCCGCCGACGCTTCTGGACTATCTCCCCAAAGACGCGCTCATCATCGTGGACGAGAGCCATCAGACGATCCCGCAGATTCGCGGCATGTATCATGGGGATCGGTCGCGCAAGGAGACGCTCGTAGAGTATGGCTTCCGCTTGCCGAGCGCGCTCGATAATCGTCCGCTGACGTTCGAGGAATGGGAGGCGCGCGTCGGCCAGGTCATCTTCGTCTCGGCCACTCCGGGCGACTACGAGCTGGAGAAGACAGGCGGAGAAGTCGTCGAGCAGGTCGTTCGTCCGACGGGCTTGCTCGATCCGGAAGTCGAGGTGCGCCCCGTGCGCGGGCAGGTGGATGATCTGCTCCAGGAGATTCGCGAGCGCGTCGCGCGCGGCGAGCGCGTGCTCGTGACGACGTTGACCAAACGCATGGCCGAGGACCTGTGCGCGTACTACACGGAACTCGGAGTGCGGGTCCGGTATCTCCATTCGGAAATTGACACGCTGGAGCGGGTTCGGATTCTCCGCGATCTGCGGCGGGGGGATTTCGATGTGCTCGTCGGTGTGAACCTGCTTCGCGAGGGGCTCGATCTGCCGGAGGTTTCGCTGGTGGCCATCCTGGATGCCGATAAGGAGGGGTTCTTGCGTTCGACGCGCTCGCTCATTCAGACGATGGGGCGCTGCGCGCGGCATGTCAACGCGAAGGCGATCCTCTATGCCGATCGCATCACCGGGTCCATGGAGCAGGCCATTCGTGAGACCGAGCGGCGTCGGGCGAAGCAGCAGGAGTATAACCGGCGGCATGGGATCACGCCCCAGTCGGTCGTCAAGCCGATCGAGGAGACGCTCGTCCGGATCATCGAGGCCGACTATGTGACCGTTCCCGTCGAGGAGGACGAAGAGCCGATGACGGAAGCGGCTCTTGAAGAGCGCATCAAGCAGTTGGAAGCGGAGATGCGGGAGGCTGCACGACAATTGCAGTTTGAGCGCGCCGCCGTGCTGCGGGATCGGATCAAAGCGCTCAAGCGCAAGCTCCTGGAGGTCCCAGGATGACGATCTCCTTCTGAGGAGAGGACGATGCCGATTCGGTTTCTCACGGCAGGAGAATCGCATGGGCGGGCCCTTCTGGCCATTGTGGAAGGGCTCCCGGCCGGTCTCCCCGTAGATGTGGAGTTCATCACGCGAGAGCTGCGACGGCGACAGCAGGGATTCGGGCGGGGCGCGCGACAGCGGATCGAGCGGGATCAGGCGGAGATTGTGAGTGGAGTGCGACACGGGCGCACGCTCGGATCGCCAATCGCCTTGCTCATCGAGAATCGCGATTTCGCGAACTGGCAGGATGTGATGGCCCTGGAGCCGCGCGCGTTCGAAGATGAGCGACAGGCGCGACGCGTCGTGCGGCCTCGCCCCGGACATGCCGATCTGGCCGGAGGCTTGAAGTACAATACGCATGATCTCCGGGACATCCTCGAACGCGCGAGCGCGCGCGAGACGGCAGCGCGCGTGGCCGTGGGGGCTCTGGCTAAGCTCCTGCTCCGTGAGTTCGGCATCGCGGTGAGCAGTCATGTCCTCATGGTCGGCGGCGTGCCCGAGCAGCCCCGCGACGATGTCTCCTGGGAGGAGATCCAGGCGATTCCCGAAGATTCGCCCTTGCGGTGCGCTGATCTGGAGATCGAAGCGCAGATGATCGCTCGGATCCAGGAGGCGATGCGTGCCGGAGACACTCTGGGGGGGATCTTTGAGGTCGTCGCGCGCGGGGTCCCTCCGGGATTGGGGACGCACACGCAGTGGGATCTGCGTTTGGATGGACGACTGGCTCAGGCCCTCATGTCGATCCCGGGAGTGAAGGCCGTCGAGATCGGTCTCGGAGTTGCTGCCGCGCGATGGCCGGGCTCGCGCGTCCATGACGAGATCTTCTATGATCCGGCCGAGCGCCGCTTCTACCGCAAGACGAATCGCGCCGGAGGTGTCGAGGGGGGGATGAGCAACGGCGAGGAGATTCGCGTGCGCGGTTATATGAAGCCGCTCTCGACGCTGCGGCGGCCGCTGCGGAGCGTCAACGTTGTGACCAAAGAGCCCGCCGAAGCTGCCTTCGAGCGCTCGGATGTGACTGTCGTCCCCGCCTCCGGCGTGATCGGGGAAGCAATGGTCGCCCTTGTGCTTGCGCAGGCCATGCGGGAGAAATTCGGCGGCGATTCGCTCGAGGAGATGAAGCAGCAGTTCTTCGCCTATCAGGAACAGCTTCGCGCCTATTGAGGAGGCCCTTCTGCTGATGCGCATGCTCTGGAGGAGAAGTTCGGGGACACCTCGACGGGTCTGGAAGCGCATCTGGGCGGCCTGGATGCGCCATCGGCGCCCGCTCCTGCTGGGGCTCGGATGCGTCCTCATGGGAAACGCCGTGGGCATCACGGCGCCGACGGTCGTGCGCCATGCCGTGGATGATCTGGTGCGCGCGACGACAGTGGAGAAGTTCTTCCACTATGGGCTGCTGGTGATCCTCATCGCTCTGGGGCAGGGGGTTTTTCTCTTTTGGCAGAGGCGGTTGATCGTCGGCCTCTCGCGCCAGATCGAGTATGAGCTGCGCAACGAGCTGTTCGCCCACTTGCAGCGGCTGGGTCCGAGGTTCTTTCACGAATATCGCACGGGAGATCTCATGTCGCGCGCGACCAATGATCTGAACGCCGTGCGGATGATGGTCGGACCAGCCCTCATGTATTCCGCGCACGCGCTCATCGTTTTCGCTCTGGCTTTTCCTCTGATGCTTCGAGTGAGCGGGAGGCTGACGGCACTGGCGCTCTTCTCGCTGCCTCTGGTCTCGATGGCGACGCGGCTCTTTGGCGCGCGCATTCACGCGCATTTTGAGAGAGTTCAGGAGCAGCTCGCGCGTCTGAGCACGAAGGCGCAGGAGAATTTCACCGGCGTGCGCGTCATTCGGGCCTACAGGCAGGAAGAGACGGAGCGTCGGGCCTTTCGGGCCCTCAATGAGGAATATGTCCGCCGGAACATGCGCCTCATTCGCCTGACGGCCATGTTCTATCCCACGCTCGCCCTTCTCATCGGGTTGGGAGCGGCTGCCGTCCTCTGGTACGGAGGAAGGCTCGTGATACAGGGAGTGATCAGCGTTGGTCAGTTCGTGGAGTTTCATCTTTATCTGGTGCGACTCATCTGGCCCGTGATCGCCATGGGGTGGGTGGTGAACCTCGTCGAGCGGGGATTGGCGAGCATGGAGCGGATCGTGGAGATCCTGGAGCGGGAGCCCGAAGAGGATGAGCTGGCAATCCCGCTCCCTCGCCTGTCCCGGGAGCAGTCTCCCGATGGCTGGATTCCTCGCGGGAAGATCGAGATTCGGAACTTGAGCTTCAGCTACGATGGTCAGGAGCCGGTTTTGCAGGGCATCACGCTGATGATCGAGCCCGGAGAGATGGTCGCTCTCGTTGGGCGGACGGGATCGGGCAAGACGACTCTGGTGAATCTGCTTACGCGCTTGTATGAGCCGCCGCCGGGAACGATCTTCCTCGACGGGAGGGACATCCGCACCATCCCGCGCGAGCGCCTGCGCGCAGCGCTCGGAGTGGTCCCCCAGGAGCCTTTTCTCTTCAGTCTGAGCATTGCCGAGAACATCGCTCTGGGGACTGAAGGACTGGACGAGCGCCAGATCCAGGAGGCAGCGCGATGGGCGGGATTGGAAGAGGACGTGCGCGAGTTCCCCGAAGGTTTTCGCACGATTGTGGGGGAGCGAGGTATCATGCTCTCGGGGGGGCAGAAGCAACGCGTGGCCATCGCGCGCGCCCTGCTGCGCCGCCCGCGCATCCTCATTCTGGATGACGCCCTTTCGGCCGTGGACGCGCAGACCGAAGAGCGCATCTTCTCACATCTGCGAGAGGTCATGGCTCGGCGCACGGTGCTTCTCATCTCCCATCGCTTATGGACGGTGAGGGAGGTCGATCGGATCTTCGTCTTAGACAGAGGGCGTCTTATTGAGCAGGGGACACATGAGGAGCTGCTCGCGCAGGACGGTCTCTATGCCGCGCTCTATGAGGAGCAGCTTCTGGAAGAGGAGCTGGCCGCCAGAGAATGAAAGTGCGTCTTCACGTCAGTCCGACAAACGAATGGGCTTTCCGGGCCGATCCGGAGCCGCCAGAGCGTCCGGAGTCTCTTTTCGATCCCGAAGGAGGCCGAGGGCTCCCGGGGGTGCTCGGACGGATCCTCGGTCGGTTCGGGCGGAGGCTTGGGGCGGAGTATCATCATATGCGCCGCGCCATTGAGGAGACGGAGCGCCTGAGATGGATTCGGAATCTCATCCGGTGGCTCGAAGCGCGGAGCGATCCAAGCGAACCGCTTCTGAGGGGGTTGCGCGGGGCCAGCGAAGTGGACCTCTACTATCCGGCGTCGCTCTCGGCGGCGCTTGTGCGGCGGCGGTTCCTGCGATTCCTCCGGCGCCGGTATCGCGCGCATACGCGGGGGATCGTGATCAATCTCGTGCTTCTGCCGGTGACGGCTGCTCTGGCGATCCTGCCGGGGCCCAATGTCTTTTTTGGCTGGAACGCCTATCGGCTCATCGCGCACTATCTGGCGCGCCAGGGGGCGCGGCGCGTCATGCGGGGGGAGTGTCCCATGCGATTGCATCCTGTGGCCGAAGAGGGAGCTGTCGTGGCCTGAGCGCGATTTTTCCCGCGCCCGGGCGGGACGAGGCGTTCAGGCCGTGAGGGAGGGCGGTTGTGAGACTGCCGCGTGTTTATGCGATCACCGATTGTCGGCTGACGGGGCTCTCGCACGCGGAACAGGTGCGGCGGTTGGCGGCTGGGGGGATTCGCCTCATTCAGTTGCGCGAGAAAGAGGCCTCGCCGCGCGACTTCTATCATCAGGCGCGAGAGGCCGTGGAGCAGGCTCGGGAGCTGGGCGTCACGATTCTGATCAACGATCGCGTGGACATCGCCCTGGCTGTCGGCGCCGATGGAGTGCACGTCGGACAGGAGGATCTTCCACCGGAGAAAGCGCGCGCGTTGCTTGGCCCCGACCGCCTCATCGGCTTCTCGACGCATTCGCTCGAGCAGGCGCTGCGCGCTGACGCGCTCCCTGTGGATTACATCGCCGTGGGGCCCGTCTTCCCCACGCGGACGAAAGAGAATCCCGATCCGGTGGTCGGCCTGGAGCTGATCGCGGCTGTGCGCGCGCGCGTGCGTAAGCCTCTTGTGGCCATCGGAGGGATCACGCTGGAGACAGCACCGCGCGTTCTCGCCGCAGGCGCCGATGCTGTAGCGGTGATCTCGGATCTGCTCGGAGCGCCGGACATCACGGCGCGCGCGCGTCAGTATGTGGAAGCCTTGCGAGAACCTCACGAGGTCGGATGACCGCGTGGGGGATGTCGAATCCGCTTCGTCAGGAGAAGCGGATCGTGAGCGCCGGTTCGCTCGCCTGTATCCTGGCGAATCGGCGCGTCTGTAGGGAGGGGATGATGCTCAGGCGAATCGCATTCTGTGGGGTGTGGATGGCCGTGATGGGCGGTCTTCTCGCCTCGGCGGTCCGGGCGCAGGAGCTTCACACGATTCGATTGCGCAATGGCTCCGTTCTGCGGGGACGCGTCGTGCGCTTCGAGAATGGGGAGTTCACGGTGATCCTCTCGGGAACGCGGAGCCGAGCGATCCTTCACGTCGCCGATGTCGAGAGCATTGACTTCGGAGGGGAAGGGACGAGCCCGATGGCTTCTGAGACTCGAACTCCGGAGAGAGGCACCGAAGCGCGTCCTCAGGAGCAGCCGGCGTCCCAGCCCGTGACAACTCCTGCCCCAGCTCGAGAAGCAGCGGCGTTGCCGCAGTACACGGAGTATACGGTTCGGGTTCCGGCGGCGACCGTGTGGACCGATACGGGGATTGATCTCGTCAAAGGGCAGAAGGTGCGCCTGGCTGCCACCGGGCGCATTTTCATCTCGCGGACGCAAGAGGTGGGGCCCGAGGGCATCGAGCTGCGCGATCCGAACAAGCTGATGCCCGATCGCCCGAGCGGAGGATTGATCGCCGTCATCGGGGAGGACAATGACGATTTCATCTTCATCGGTCCGGCCGCCGAGCTGGTGGCTCACCGCAGCGGTCGGTTCTTCTTGATGGTCAACGACAGCACGCTGGAAGACAATCGCGGGGAGTTCACCGTGCGCATTCAGGTGAGCGAGCCGCCTCGCCCGGAGGCGAAGCCCCGTTGAAGGTCCCGACACGGCGCTCGGTGCCGACTCGTGAACCGATGATCGTGTGAGGAGGCGACGATGGTTGTCGAACGACTGCGGGCGATTCCTTCGGTCGAGGCTATTCTTCACTGGGACTCTGTGGCGCCCTGGATCGAGCGGCTCGGGAGAAATGTCGTCGTAGATGAAGTGCGCGCGGTCACCGAGGAGGTTCGAGGAGAGATTCGCGCGGGACGCCTGACTCTCAAAGAGATTCCGCGCGAGATCGAGCGCCGTCTCCGCGCGCGCCTGGAGGCCTTCGAGCATCCCTCGCTGCGGCGCGTCATCAATGCGACCGGCGTCATCCTGCATACGAACCTCGGGCGCGCGCCGCTCGGGCGCGCGGCGCTCTCGGCCCTGGAGCGCATCGGGGGGGCTTACTCGAATCTCGAATACGATCTCGCGCGCGGGGAGCGCGGACGGCGCGAGGTTCATTGTCAAGATGTGCTCTCTCGCCTTCTCGGTGTGGAGGCGGCGCTTGTCGTCAACAATAATGCGGCGGCCGTGCTCCTTGTGCTCAACACGCTGGCCGAAGGGGGGGAAGTGATTGTCTCGCGCGGGGAGCTGATCGAGATCGGGGGAGCGTTTCGGCTGCCGGAGATCATGGAGAAATCCGGGGCGATCTTGCGCGAAGTCGGGACGACCAATCGCACGCGCCTGAGCGATTACGAGCGCGCGATCACCGATCGCACGCGGCTCATTCTGCGCGCCCATTGGAGCAATTTCCGCATCATCGGTTTCACCGAGCGGCCCTCTCTGCGCGATCTCGTCGCCCTGGCCCATCGGCATGGTCTCCCCTGTTACGAGGACTTGGGGAGCGGATGCCTTGTGGACCTGAGCCCGTGGGGGATTCCGGATGAGCCGGCGGTGCCGCGCGCCCTGGCCGAAGGAGTGGACGTGTGCTCCTTCAGCGGGGATAAAGTGCTCGGCGGGCCGCAAGCCGGAATCATCGTGGGGCGACGTGAGATCATCGAGCGGCTCGCGCGCAATCCGCTCATGCGTGTCGTGCGACCGGATAAGCTGACGCTGGCCGCTCTGGAAGCGACCTTGCGCCTGTACGTGAGCGGGCGAACGGAAGACATCCCGGCTCTGCGCATGATCGCGATGTCCCCGAGCGAGCTGCGGCGTCGGGCTCAGCGTCTTGCCCGTCAGGTGAAACGCGCCGTGGGCGAAATGCTCCGCGTGCGACTGCGAGAGGGGACATCGGTCATCGGAGGGGGGGCGGCTCCGGAGGCGAAGCTGCCGACGACGCTCATCGCCGTGGCGCATCCCGAACTTTCGGCCGAAGAGCTGGAGGCGCGACTGCGCGCTCACGATCCGCCAATCATCGCCCGCATCGAGCAGGAAGAGGTGGTCCTGGACCTGCGCGCGGTCTTTCCCGAAGAAGAACGGGAGGTCGTGCGCGCTCTGGTCCGCCTCGCGTCAGAGCCCGCAGCGAGGACCTGAAGAGCGCGGCCGCTGGAGGCCGATCTCCCGATAGCAGCCTCATCCACGGAAGCGCCCGATGCGCGATACCGGCGAACTTCTGATCAGCGTCAAACCGCACTCGCTCTCGATCATGGAAGCGGGTCGGTTCGTCTACTCCTTCGATCGTGCCGGACGGCTCTATGTAGCCTATCGAGAGGGGCGCACCTTCGTTCGCGGACTGAGCGGCAGTCTAGTCCAGAAATGGCATGAAGGGGAAGACCCCTTCGCCTCCAAGCGCATCCGCGTCCTCTCGGAAGAAGAGAAGCGAACTTTCCTGGCGCGGCTTTGGGAGGAGACCAGTCGGATCGTCCACGCGCATCGGCGAGGGCGCACCCGCGTGCAGTTTTTCGGAGAGCGGCGTGCGCTCTCCCCGGAGGATGTGGATCAATGGCTGGAGCGACTTCTCGCCTGGGATGTCGAAGCCTATGCGCGCGATGCGGAGCGATTCCTCCACGTCTACAAGCCCGTCAGCATTCTCCCCCCCGATCAATATCTCGCCCTCGTGCTTCAGGTCACCGAAGGGTGCCACTGGAACAAATGCACGTTTTGCGACTTCTATCGCGATCGTCGGTTTCGCATCAAGACGGATGAAGAAGTGCGGCAGCATATTGAGGCCGTCAAGCAATTCCTCGGGGATTCGATCACGCTGCGACGCTCGCTCTTTCTGGCCGACGCCAATGCTCTCATTCTCCCTCAGGAGCGCCTTGTGCGCATCTTGGAGATCATCCATGAGGCGTTCCCCGTGGACCGGGAGCGATCGGAGGCGGAGCCCGGGTATGCTCTGGAGGGGATTTATTCTTTCCTGGATGCCTACAGCGGGATGAGGAAGACCGTGGAGGATTTTCGCGCGCTCCGCCGCTGGTCTGTCAAACGGCTCTATCTGGGCGTCGAGAGCGGACATGATGAGCTGCTGCGGTTCGTGAACAAGCCGGGCACAGCGGAAGAGGCTCGGCAAGTGGTCTCCCGCATCAAAGAGGCGGGGCTTTCGGTCGGCGTCATCATCCTCATCGGCTTAGGGGGGGAGGCCTTCTTCGAAGGGCACGTTCGCGATACGATCGCGCTGCTGGAGCGCATGCCGCTGGATCGTCGAGACATCATCTATCTGTCGCCTCTTTATATTCATCCGGGGTCGGATTACGAGGAGAAGGCGCGCGCCTCAGGCATTCGAGCGCTCACCCCGCCGGAGATGTGGCATCAGATTCGCCGCATTCGTGAGGGACTGCGGTTCGTTTCTTCTGTGGAGCGGCCGAAGATCAGTCTCTACGATGTGCGCGAATTCGTCTATTGAGGGTGCCCTGGGCTGTGTTCGCGAGATCGCCGGAGAGGTTCTATCAAGCGATCGGAGGGAGAGAACCGTGGCGGGGCGGACGGGACTTGAACCCGCGACCTCCGACGTGACAGGCCGGCGTTCTGAACCATGCTGAACTACCGCCCCGCGTTTCCCGATCGTGCGCCCGCCCTCAGGGGCCTGGTGGTGGGCGGTACCGGACTCGAACCAGTGACCCCCTGCTTGTAAGGCAGGCGCTCTGCCGCTGAGCTAACCGCCCTCTTCGCAGAGGGAGAGATGTTAAAGGCTGTCATCCCGTTTTGTCAAGGAGAAGAGGCTCCTTTGCTGGAAAAGGCAGCTCACGTGCTGGATCCTAAACTCGCCGCGGATCGGGTGAGCCGGTACTTTTTGATCTTGTATCGCACGGCATCGCGCGAGATGCCCAGCAGATCGGCCGCGCGCGTCTGGTTCCAGCCGGTCGCTTCCAGGGCATGCTGAATCAGGGTGCGTTCGACCTCTTCCAGAGTGAGTTGGCCCACAAGCTGGGCGAGCAGGGCTGAAGGGTTTTCGTTCTTCCGAGAAGGAGGGGGAGATGAAGCGGAAGGGCGAAGGATCCGCTCGTGTAAATATTTGGGCGTGATGTAGGGCGAGTCCTCGAAGATCATGGCGTGCTCGATCGTGTTTTTCAGCTCCCGGACGTTACCCGGCCAGTGGTATTCGAGGAAGAGGCGCTGGGTCTCCGGGGCCAAGCCGCGAATGTTCTTCTTCATCTTCACGTTGAAGCTTTTGATGAGGTGCTCGGCGATAAGCAGGATGTCTTCTTTTCGTTCGCGCAAGGGGGGGATGGTGATTTGCACCACGCTTAACCGGTAGAAGAGATCGGCGCGGAAGCGGCCTTCTTTGACCTCCTCTTCGAGGTTTCGATTCGAGCTGGCGATGATGCGCACATCCACGCTGATGTTGCGCACGCCGCCGACGCGGCGGAACTGCTGCTCCTCGATCACGCGGAGCAGTTTCGCCTGGAGCCCCAGGGGCAGCTCGCCGATCTCATCCAGCAGGATCGTCCCTCCATCGGCCAGCTCGAAGACGCCCTTCTTCTGGGCGCGCGCGTCGGTGAAGGCCCCTTTCTCGTGGCCGAAGAGTTCAGTCTCCATGAGCGTCTCGGGGATGGCCGCGCAGTTGACAGCCACAAAGGGGAAGTCGGCGCGGCGGCTCTGATAGTGAATCGCCTTGGCGATGAGATCCTTGCCGACGCCTGATTCGCCTTGCAGGACGACGCAGGAGGCCTCGCTCTCGGCCACGCGACGGACAATGGCCAGAAGTTCTTTCATCTGGGGCGATTCTCCGACGATCATGTCGAAGCTGAAGCGCTTCTTGGGGAAGGATTGGACGCGGCGCAGCGTCTCGCGCAGGCGGCTCGTCTCCAGGGCATTGCGCACGGCGGCTTCCAGTTCGCCGTAGTTGATCGGCTTGCAGATGAAGTCGAAGGCTCCGCGGCGTAAGGCGGCGACGGCATTGTCCACGGTCGTATTGGCCGTGATGATGATCACCGGCGCATTGGGGTCCTGCTCCTTGATCTTCTGCAGGACGTCAATCCCGGACCCATCCGGAAGCTTGATGTCCAGCAGAACAAGATCGGGCGTCTCTTCGGCGAAGAGTCGAAGCGCCTGCTTGGCCGTCTCCGCTTCCAGCGTCTCATAATCCCACTGCTCGAGCTTTGTGCGAAGCGACCATCGAAGCAGGTCTTCATCATCCACGATCAGGATCTTCGATTTGGCCATACTCTCTGCCTCCATTCTGGACATGGGCCTCGTGTCGGGAGGGGAGCCCCTTCGGGGGGATTTCTCCAGGCGCATCTTGACTCGAATCTCCGAAGCGCGCTACGCTTACAAAGACCGCGAGCGCTATGAAGAAGGTCAGAAGGCAGCAAGGTGCTTCTTGTCCTATGGACCCCTCCCGGCCCTCCGCAGCCGAGGAGGGCGCGCGCTCCGAGGAAAATTTGCCTGCTCTCTCCGCTGCCGATCGCACCTTTCAGAAGCTGAAGACCTTGAGCTCGCTGGCGGCTGCCCTCAGCCGGGCACGAGAGCTGGAGCCTTTGCTTCAGGAGAGCCTTCGGACGATCACCGAGGTGCTCTCGACCGACATGGCGCTGATCATGCTCTTTGATGCGGGAGCTGGAGAGTTGCGCGTGCGCGCGGCCCGCGGCGTCTCCCCGGAGTATGTCGCGGGTGTGGATCGTCTGAAGCCCGGCGAGGGCGTGGCCGGACGCGTCTTCGCGCGCGGCGAGCCTCTTGTGCTGCGCGACGCCGCCACTGATCCGCGGATCACGCGTCCGATTGTGCGCGAGGTCGGCCTTCACGCGATGGCCTGCGTCCCCTTGATCGCCCAGAGTCGGACGATCGGCGTTCTGGTGACCGCCACCTATGATCCGGAGCGCGAGATCATTGACGATCTGGATCTGCTCGAGGCGATCGGGCATCAACTGGGCATCGCCATCGAAAACGCCCGCCTCTTCGAGGAGAACCTGCGCGTGCGCAAGCTCTGGGAGAGCACGTTCCATGCCATTCGCGACGGCATCTCCGTTCACACCCGCGATCTGCGCGTGATTCAGGCCAATGAGGCTTTCGCGCGTCTGCTCGGCATGCCTCTGGAGCAGATCCTGGGCCATTCCTGCTGTCGGCTCATGCTCGGACGGGACACCCCCTTGCCCACATGCGCCGACACGCGCGCCACATCCGAAGTCCATGGCCCGGCGACGGAGGTCATCGAACGTCTCAATGGCCAGATCTTGCGCGTCACCGTGGATCCGCTCGTGGATGAGGCGGGGAACATTTATGGGACCGTGCACGTTGTCTCCGACATCACCGAGCAAGTCCTTCTGGAGCGCCGGATGGCTCGGGCCGAACAGCTCGCTCTGATCGGAGAGATGGCCGCCGCTCTCGCTCACGAGGTGAAGAATCCGCTGGCCGGGATGAAGGGAGCGCTGGAGATCGTCCTGGAGGATCTCTCTGCGGAGAGCCCACATCGCTTCGTCCTGCGCCATGTCCTGGAGGAGATCGAGCGAATCAACCGCATCATCACCGATCTTCTGGATTACGCCCGTCCACGCCCCCGCGAGTCCGTTCCGACGGATGTGAACCGCTTGATCGAACAGGTCATCTCGGCCGCGCGCGTTCAGCTCGCGAACAATCATATCGGGCTGGAATTCCAGCCGGCCCCGGAGTTGCCGCTTCTGGTTGTCGATCCGGATGAGATGCAGAAAGTCATCCTCAATCTCCTCCTCAATGCGATTCAAGCGGTGCACGATCATGGCCATATTCTGGTTCGCACGGGCTACGATCCGCAGGAGCGCGCGATCCGAATCTCGGTCACCGATACGGGCGAGGGCATTCCGCCGGAGAATCTGGACAAGATCTTTCGCCCCTTCTTCACGACGAAGAAGCGCGGGACGGGCCTGGGCCTGGCGACATGTCAGCGGATCGTCACGGGCTACGGAGGGACGATTACCGTTCAGAGCGAGGTCGGCAAAGGGAGCACGTTCACCGTCACCCTCCCCGTGCACTCCCCTGCGGCACCCCGGAATGCGCTGCGAGTCATCCCCTCCTCCGAAGATCCCCCGGCGCGTCGCTCCCCGAAGGGGCAGACAGGGACTCCCTGAGCCGTAGCTCCTCCCCTTTCGCCACCTCCGGCGAGGCCACGTCGCACAGGATGCCTTTGAGACCCCGTCCATTCCGGATGCCTCTCATGCAAGTCTCATGCCATTATACCTTCCCTCTCCCAAGAGGGCTAAATCCCCGAAAGGGCCGCGCGTCAGGCCCCTCCGGGAAGGGGCATATCCCCCATCCTGGGGGAAATCGCGCGTTGTTTTCTCCTGCCAAAGGCTCGCTTGACTTGCTGGCTGAATGTGTTATGCTCTGGACGCCAATTTCTCAGAAAGGAGGCGGACAATGAGGAGAAAGATTGCCCCCATTTTGTGCGGGGTTCTTCTCTGGTCGGGGGCCTTCCGGATGGGAGGCCCCGCTCAGGAGATCACCGGGACGATTACGGGGTTCGTCCGGGATGCGACGGGAGCCGTTCTCCCGAACGTCGAGGTGGTCATCCGGAATATGCAAACGGGTCTGGAACGGCGTGTGAAGACGGGAGCTGATGGGGAATACATCGCGACGCTCCTTCCAATTGGCGTGTACGAAGTGATCGTGGAGGTCTCAGGGTTCAAGCGCTTCGCCGTGCGCGATATTGCGCTATCGGTCAACGATCGGCGGCGCGTTGATGTGACGCTGGAGGTGGGGCAGATCACCGAGACCATCACGGTCGTCGGGGAGCTGCCGGCCGTGCAAACTGAGAGCGCGGAGGTAGGGACGGTCATCACGGGTGTGATCGTCAAGGAAATGCCACTCAACGGGCGGAGCCTCTATCAACTGGTCGCCTTGCAGCCGGGAGTCTCCGCCGGATCGGCCATTGTGAGCGGGCGCGTCGGCGTGGGTTTAGACAATCTGGCGTCGGTGAACGTCAACGGGGCCCGCGCGGCGCAGAACAACTGGCTCATTGATGGGGCCGATAACGTGGACACGGGATCGAATCTGGCCGTCATCAACTACATCAGCGTGGATGCCGTCTCGGAATTCAAGATCCTGCGCGGGAACTACAGCGCCGAGTTCGGCCGCAACGGAGGGGGGCAGATCAACGTCGTGACCAAAAGCGGGACGAACAGCTTTCATGGAGCCGTTTTCGAATTCTTCCGCAACGACGCCCTGGATGCGCGCAATTTCTTCAGCACTCTGGATCGGGATCGCGATGGGAAGGCCGATCCGGCTCTGCTGCGGTACAACAATTTCGGATGGAATCTCGGAGGGCCGATCCGGCGAGATAAGCTCTTTTTCTTCTTCAACCAGGAGTTTCGCCGGGTGCGCACGGTGCGAGGGGCGGGCGTGGTCATCACGCGCGTCCCGACGGAGAAGCAGCGGCGAGGGGACTTCAGCGAGTTCCCCAATGTCGTGATTCGCGATCCGGCGACGGGGCAGCCCTTCCCGGGCAACGTCATCCCGCGCGAGCGCCTGGACCCGAACGCGCTGGCGCTGCTGGCGGTCTTCCCCTTGCCGAATTCCGATCCGGCGGTCCTCGGGGGCCTGCGCAACTTCTCGGCCGCCGCTCCCAGCGGACGGAACTATCGCGAGGAGTTGATCCGCGTGGATTATAACTTCTCGGATCGGCACAAATTCTGGGGGCGATTCCTGCACGATAGTATCCCTTCGACAGAACCCTTCGGCGAGATCTTCGGCACGAACAACGCCGCTTTTCCCGGAGTCGCCGACACGAAGACAAATATCCCGGGGCGCGGCGTTGTCGTCGAGTGGAACTGGGTCCCTTCCTCTGCGATCGTGAACAACGTGGCCTTCAATTACTCTCGGGGAGCGATCACGAGCGAGATCGTCGGGCGCGCCTCACGTAATCTGCCGGGATTCAACGTGCCGGAGATCTTCCCCGAGAATCCGGGGCGGGTCTTGCCCGGGATCTCTTTCGGCTCGGGAGGCTACGGGGGGTTCAATTTCTTCGGCCCGTATGACAACAACTATGGGTCCTACCGGTGGAAGGAGACGCTCTCGATCATCGCGGGACGCCATGCCCTGAAGATGGGATACCTCTACTCCTGGGAGTTCAAGAACGAGAACGCGGCCAGTGGAACGAACGGGCTCTTCACCTTCCCGGGGACGTCCACGAGCACGTACACTTCGACCGGGGACGCTTTCGCCGATTTTCTGCTGGGACGCGCGTCGTCGTACACGGAGCGGGACATTGACATCACGTCGCATCTCCGATACGACATGCATGAAGCGTTCATCCAGGATGATTGGAAGGTTCGGCCCAATCTCACGCTCAATTTGGGTGTGCGCTGGTCGTTCATTCGGCCCCCGTTCGATACGGAAGACGTGCTGACAAACTTCGATCCGGCGCGTTTTGATCCGAGCCGCGCCTATCAGATTGATGCGGCGGGGAATCGCGTTCTCGGAACGGGCGATCCCTTAAATGGCATCGTCATCGCGGGGAGGAATTCTCCTTTTGGGCGGCGTGTCGTGGCCTCGCACTGGGATACGTTCGGGCCGCGCTTCGGATTCGCCTGGGATCCTTTCAAGACGGGGAAGACGGCCATTCGAGGCGGCTATGGGATCTACTTCGATCGCACGCTGGTGGGCATCGCGCTGCAGAACGCGTTCGTGAATCCCCCCTTTGTGACCGAAGCCACGTTTCTGGCCGCCGGGGCGGCCGGAACGCCCACTTTCTCCAATCCGGCGGGAGGACAGCGTCGGAATCAGGAGGCGATCGTCCCCTCGCTCATCTCCATGAGCCCGAACTTCCTCGTCCCGACGATGCAACATTGGAGCCTGGGCGTTCAACGCGAGTTGTGGTGGCGGATGACGCTCGATGTGAGTTATGTGGGGAATCACGGGACGCATCTTCTGCGCGCTGTGCGGATCAACCAGACGCCTCCGGGGACGCGGTCGCCAGCCGCTGCGGCGGCACGATTCCGGGGATACGGGACGATCACCGAGCGTCAGACCTCAGCCAGCTCCCGCTATGATTCGCTCCAGGTCGGATTGAGCAAGCGCCTCTCGCATGGCCTTCAGTTCGGCGTCGCGTACACGTTCTCCAAGGTGATCACGGACTCGCCCGACGATCGAACGACGATCCCGCAGGACTCCTTCAATCTCCGAGCGGAGCGGGCTCTGGCTTCGTTCGATAAGACGCACGTCTTTGTGACCCACTTTCTCTGGGAGCTGCCTTTCTTACGCGAGGCCCGAGGGGCGCTGGCAGCCATTCTGGGCGGATGGCAAGTCGGGGGAATCATCCGCGGGGAATCGGGCGTTCCGCTCACGATCTTCGTCTCGGGGAATCCGGCGAATTCTTTCTTCGGCGGGTCCATTCGACCCGATCTCGTCGGCGATCCGAAAGGGCCCAAGCGCATTGATCGGTGGTTCAACACGGAGGCCTTCGTCATGCCGGCCCCCAATACTTTCGGCAATGCGGGCCGCGGTGTGGTTCGCGGACCGGGGATTCATCTGTGGGACCTGGCGCTTTATAAGAACTTTCGCCTGACGGAGCTGGTGCGCGCTCAGTTTCGCGCCGAGTTCTTCAACGCGTTCAATCACGCGAACTTCTCCGGTGTGGGGACGACCCTGGGAACTCCCACCTACGGAAGGATCACGTCGGCTCTGGAGCCGCGCCAGGTTCAGTTGGGGCTGCGCATCGAATTCTGATTTCGGCAGAGACATCGGCTCGGAGGGGGCGTCGAAGGTCTCTCGCTCCGCTGAGTGGAGGGCAGAGGACGGCTCTCCACTCAGCCTGTGCCATGTCGCATGGCTTCCGGCCTCGCCGCGGGCTCAAACTCGCGCACATATGGTCATGCGGCGCACGCTCGGGATCTCACAACAGCAAAGGCCGTTCGAACGGCAACAGCGAATGGGATCTTGCTCTGGGCGCATTCTGAAGAGGTCGGGAGCGATTCGGCCAGAGAGGGTTGACTTTCCCCGAGCTTTTGGATAATATTTTCCCTCGCAAAAGAAAGAGCGGGCGTGACGCAACGGTAGCGTATCAGCTTCCCAAGCTGAGTGTTGCGGGTTCGAATCCCGTCGCCCGCTCCACTTTTTTTCTTCCCGCAGGCTTTTACGGGCAAGGGGTGACCTTCCTGTGGCTTGAGCCGGAGTCTGAGAGAGCCCGCTCTATCACAGGCAAGAGATGGGATGAAACCCAGGCGCCCTCAAGAAAGACGGCAGAAAATAGCTCAGGACGAAGCGCAAACGGAAACCCCATGTGAGACCGAACCCCATTCCTCAAAGAGCCCTCGAAGAGGGCGACAGAGGATAGCCTGGGGTGGAGCGAAGCGGAACCC
>CAZTMT010000010.1:0-127500 GCA_964615335.1 uncultured Clostridia bacterium | reverse complement strand
CTCCGGCGACGATCATCCCCCGATTGGACATCAAGACGGCCATATGCGTCGTCTTGCTCCCGGGAGCTGCACAGATCTCCAGAACGCGCATTCCCGGTCGCGGAGAGACCAGATGTGCGATCAGTTGCGAGGCTTCGTCCTGAACGTAGATCCACCCCTTGCGCCAGACTTCGGTGCGCGGCCCTATGGAGCCCGAGCGCACGCGATAGGCTCCCGGCACGTAGGGCGAGGACTCGATCTGGATCCCTTCCTGAACGAGGGCACGAAGGATCTCTTCTTCAGAAGCCGCCAGGGGATTGAGGCGGAGCGCCAGAGGCGGCGCCTCGTTGTTGGCGCGCATAAGAGCGCGCGCTTCCTGCTCTCCGAAATCGTCCATCCACTTGCGGACCAGCCACGCCGGATGAGACAGCTCCACACTGGCGCGCTCGATCGGATCGGCGATTCTCTCCCACGGGCGCTCATCCGGGCATTGGGCCGCGCGTCGCAAGACGGCATTGACCAAACCCGCTCCCCAGGGAGAGCCATGACGCTTCGCCAAAGCGACCGATTCGCTGACGGCCGCGTAGGCCGGAATGCGAGAGAGAAAGCGCAACTGGTACAATCCCATGCGCAGGGCAATCCGAATGGGCTCATCGAGTTGTTCGGGACGTCGGCCGCTGTAATGTGCCAGCAGATAATCCAGTTGAAGCTGCCACCGCAGAACGCCCAGCACGAGCTCATACGTCAGGCGCCGATCGCGCTCCGAGAGGCGGCCCGTGCACGAGGAGGCCAGCAGATCGCTCGCTCGCCCTCTCTGCTGGATGACGCGCCCAAGGATCCGGAAGGCCAATTCTCGCGCCGGACTGATCACGGGAGCCTTCATGGGGAGGGGGGAGGCTCGCCCTCACCGAGTCGGACGCCGACGTCCACGCGTGCGCCCTTGAGGAATTCCGATGCGGGCAACCGCCGCTTTCCTTCCAGTTGCAGCTCAGTGATGCGCAGTCGGGTCGCCCCTCCACAGACAACCAGCAGCGCCTGGCGTTCGATCGCACAGATAGTTCCCGGAGGCCACGGGCTCGGCTCTCCTTCTTCGGCCTGCGCTCGCCACAAAATCAGGCGCGCGCCGCCCAGCCGGGTCCAGGCGCCCGGCCAGGGTTGAAACCCGCGAATCCGATTCCGAATCTCCCAGGCGCTCCGGTTCCAATCCACCCATCCGTGCTCGCGCCGCAGCAGCGGCGCATAAGAGGCTTGAGCTTCGTCCTGCGGACGCGGTTGGATCCGCCCCTGGCTCAGTCCCTTGAGCGTCTCCAGAAGAAGCTCTGCTCCCAGATGGGCCAACCGCTCGGTCAGCTCCGGCGCCGTCTCATCGGGGCCGATCGGGCATTCCCGTTGAAGCAGAATCGGCCCCGTATCCACCCCTTCATCCATGAGCATCGTCGTCACTCCGGTGACGGCCTCGCCCCGAGCGATCGCCCATTGCACGGGAGCCGCCCCTCGATATTTTGGCAGCAGAGAGAAGTGCACATTCACACATCCGAGCCGGGGAATCTGCAAAAGCCACGGCGGTAAGATCTTCCCATAGGCCACGACGACGATCACATCCGGCCCGAGCGCGTGAATGACGGCGCGCACGTCTTCATTGGTCTTCAGCTTCTCGGGCTGATGGACCGGAATTCCCGCCTCCTGTGCGACCCGCTTCACCGGCGGGGGCGTCAGAACCTGATGTCGCCCCGTCGGGCGATCCGGTTGTGTGAAGACGGCAAGGACTTCATGTTCGGATTCCAACAATTTCCGGAGCGTCGGCACGGCCGCTTCCGGAGTCCCCATGAAGATCACACGCATGCGTTCCCTCGCAAGAGGTGACTCACCACTGTCCGGCCTTGATGAGCTTTTTGATCTTCCGCAGCAGGAGATCGCGCTTGAGCGGGCTCACGCGCGAGATGTAGAGCCGCCCGTCCAGATGATCCACTTCATGACACACGCAGCGCGCGGCCAGGCCCGTCACCTCCAGCGTGATTTCTTTCTGATGGAGATCCAGTCCGCGCGCGAGGACGCGATAGGGACGGGCGACCTTCGCATACAGCCCGGGCAGACTCAAGCATCCCTCCTCTTCGATGACCTCTCCCTCGGTGGCGAGGATCTCGGGGTTGATCAGAACGATCTTCTGCTCGGGTTGGCGGCCCCCGCTACAATCCATGACGAAGAGACGGCGATTGACGCCGATCTGCGGAGCAGCCAGCCCCACGCCTCGGGCCGCGTACATCGTCTCGAACATGTCCTCGACAAGCTTCACCAATTCCTCATTGAATTCGACCACCGGTTCCGAGGGCCGGACAAGTCGCGGATCGCCATATTTGAGAATCTCGCGGACCAAGGTTTTTTCCTCCTCACGGAGCAATCTCTCACGAAATGGCCGTTTTTACTCGAACGCCCGCCCCTCTGTCAACCTTCGCGGGCTCTGGCGCGCATGCGCGCCACACAATCCCGAAGTCGCGCGCGCATCTGATCGGGCGGGGCCTGCAGGCGGCGTCCATGCCCGGGCAGCACCCATTCGAAGCGAAAGTCCAGCAGCCGCTCGACCGAGCGCACCTGCTCCGTCCACGAATACCAGCAGACGCTGGGTGAGGCGACCAGCTCCCCCCTCTCATTGGCCCACAGATGATCCCCCGAGAAAAGGTACTTCTCCCGATAGAGCAAGACCTGATGCCCGCGCGTATGTCCGGGAGTGGGGATCACCACAAGCTCCGCATCCAGCGGAACGGGATCCCGGCCGGAGATCACGATCTCCACATCGCGCGTTGCCGGCGTGAGGTCTTCGCGATGCAGGACGCGCCGACATCCGAAATGCCGATGGAATCTGTCATGATCGGCGACATCGTCCCGATGCGTGAGGAACAAAAGGGCGATCCCTCCCATCTCCTCGAGACGTCGCACGAGCGGACGCGCGAATCGCGGCGAATCCACAAGCACATTCCCCTGAGGGCGCACCAGAAGATAGCTCGACGCGCCAAAAGAACGCGCCGACGCGAAGCCACAGAAGTAGACGTTCTCAGCGATGGGCTCCGGGAAAGCGACCAGAGCCGGCCTGAGGTCCTGTTTCCGCATCGTCCCAATGGAAGCCGTCGGGCAGGTCACAAGCGCCATCTGAGCGCGCCGAAGGTCATGTTCGGTCTCCGGCTGACGGTATACGATCGCCTGCCCTCGATGAGCCCGAAAGACGCGCGGGGCAATTTGCCGGCATTGATCGCAATCAATGCAGCGTGTATCCACGAAGAACTCTCCCGGGATGTTCTCCGGATGCCGCGCGCTTCGGTCCGCCATAGGTCGCCCGTTCAAGCGTAGCTTTCCGAAGGCCCCGAGAGCAAGAGCGAGCGCGTCCTGACCAAATGCGTCTTGACTTTTCCTCGCTTCGCAGTAGAATCGCTCCGTGAGCATCATGAGACACGGGCCGGCCGGAGCGATCGGGGGAAACAAGCGCGCGATACCCCTTCTCCTTCTGATCCTCTGCGGCCGAGGACCGTTCCTCTGCCGAGCGCAGACGACCGAGGAGCTGATCGCCGATCTGCGCAGTCCGATCGTGAAGACGCGACTTCAGGCGGCCCGCAAGCTCGGCGAGCGACGGCAGCGCGAAGCCGCCGAATCGCTGGCTCAGGTCGTGCGCGCCGATTCTCACCCCGATGTGCGCCGGGAAGCTGTGCGCGCGCTGGGGCTTCTGAAAGTCGAGACGACGCTTCCGGCCATGCTCGCTGCGCTCTCGGATTCCGACAAAGAGGTGCGCAAGGCCGCGATCCTGGCCCTGGTCAGTCTCTACATGGAGACCGACATTGAGTTCATCGTGCGAGAGCGTCGAGGCTGGCAGATCTTGAATCCTTTCCTGAGCACGTACGAGGCGACCATCGTCGAGCCGGAGACGAACGTGGACGCGCGAATCATTCAGGGCCTGGTGCGGGTCGCGCAAAGTGATAGCGATCGCAGTGTGCGCCGGGCAGCTATTCGCGCCCTGGGCGTGTTGCGCGCCACGGACGCCATCCCGCACCTGGGACGTCTTTTTGTCGGCAACAGCTTCCTGCGGGTCGAGATCTTGAGGACCTTCATGAAACTGGGCGATCCGCAGGCCGGTTCCTACATCATCCCCTTCCTCAACGATTCGGACGATGACGTGCGCAAGTCCGCGCTCACGGCCGTGGGCGTGCTCCGCATTCGAGAGGCCGTTCCCAAGCTGATCGAGGTCTTCTCTCGCCCCCGCGATGAGGAGACGGCGCGTTTGGCTCTGGAAGCGCTGGCGCAGATCGGGGATCGCGCAGCCCGCGAGATCTTCCTTCAAAATCTCGAGCATCCCTTCCCCGAGCGACGTCGGTTCGCCAGCGAAGGAATGGCTCGATTGGGCGACGCGCAGTATGTCGAGCGCATCTCCCGCGCGCGCCTTCGGGAGACAGATCCCGCCGTTCAACTGGCGCAAGCCTTCGCTCTGTATCGGCTCGGCCGACGCGAGTTCCTCGAAGCGATCGTTCAAGATCTCGAGGGCGGACGTCGCCAACAGGCGGCAGCATATCTTCTGGAGGTCGAACCTGCGGATCTGTATCCCTTCCTTCAGCGGGGCAGCGTGCCGGCGCGCCGCCTGATCGTCGAAGCGCTCGGGCGAACGGGCCCGCCCGAGGCCATCGAACATCTGAAGCCCCTTCTGCAGTCCCCGGATCCGGATCTGGTCAACGCAACCAATCTCGCGATCCAGCGCATCCAGCGGCGCGCGCAAGCGCCCACGTCGCCGCGCACGCGCCCGCGCCGCGTGGGACATTCCCCCCAGGTCGGGATGCCTCTTACTCCGTGACCTCCTGCAATCGGCCCGTTCTCACATCGTAGATGAATCCGCGCACGACAAGATCAGCGGGGATCCAGGGATGGGACCGCACCTTTTGAATCTGCTCCCGCACGTTCTGCCGGAGATCGCGGAAGGCGAAAAAGCGCGCCGGAGAGACGACGGCCGTGCCCGTCTGCTGCTGCAGTTGCCGAAGGAGATCCTCGTCGGTGAAGGTGAGCAGGCCGCAGTCGGTATGCTCGATGATCATGAACTCCTGAGTCCCCAGCAGATAGTGCGAGATCAGAAGCGAGCGGAGGACATCCTCGGTGACGATCCCGCCCGCATTGCGGAGAATGTGCGCCTCGCCGGGTCTGAGACCCAGAATCTGCGAGACGATCATCCGAGCATCCATGCAGGCCAGGACGGCCAGCTTTCGAGAGGGCGGCGAGGGGAGGTCCCCCCACGCGAACTGCTTGCTCCGCATACGCTGGTGGGCTTTCAAGACATCATCAATGGCGCTCACGGACGACTCCTTCCCGAGACCGACAGGCTCATCAATAGCGCGGCACGCTCGGATCCACTTCGATGGCCCAACGCTCGATCCCTCCTTTGAGGTTCTTGATCCGCCGGAATCCGGCGTTATAGAGGAATCGCAGGACCTGCGCGCTGCGTCCTCCCGTCTTGCAGTAGACGATGATCTCGTCTGTCGTCGGCAGTTCATGCAGAGACGCGGGGATGCGGTTCATGGGGATGAGCGTGGCGCCGGGCAGATGAGCGATCTGCCATTCATGCGGCTCGCGGACATCCAGCAGGAAGAGCTGCTCGCCCCGATCGAGCCGCTGCTTCAGCTCTCGCGGCGTGATCTCCAACTCCTCAGCCAGAACCGGCTCCGGAGCCACCCCGCAGAACTCCTCGTAATCAATCAGCTCGCGAATCGTCGGCTGCTCGCCGCAGACCGGGCAATGGGCATCCTTGCGGACCCGGAGCATCCGGAACTGCATTCGCAGAGCGTCGAAGAGCAAGAGCCGCCCGATGAGCGGTTCCCCCTGCCCCAGGATAAGCTTGATCGTCTCGTTGGCTTGAATCGCGCCGATAATGCCGGGCAGAACACCCAAGACCCCACCTTCGGCGCAACTGGGGACGAGCCCCGGCGGCGGAGGTTCGGGATAGAGGCACCGATAACAGGGCCCCTCGCGCGCGTAGAAGACCGAGGCTTGCCCTTCGAAGCGAAAGATGCTCCCGTAGACGTTCGGCTTGCCGAGCAGCACGCAGGCGTCGTTGACCAGATAGCGCGTCGGGAAATTGTCGGTGCCATCCACGATGACATCGTAGTCCTTGAGGATGTCCAGCGCATTCTCGGAAGTGAGACGCGTCTCGTAGGTCTGGACTTCGATATGCGGATTGATCGCGAGCAGCCGCTCTTTGGCCTTCTGCAGCTTAGGCTGCCCGACGTCGTGCGTCGTGTAGAGGATCTGCCTCTGAAGATTCGTGAAATCCACGACATCGAAATCCACGATCCCGAGGCGTCCGACGCCGGCCGCCGCCAGGTAGAGCGCCAGCGGTGAGCCCAGACCTCCGGCGCCGACAATGAGCACGCGCGCGGCCTTGAGTCGCCGCTGCCCTTCGATCGTCACCTCGGGCATGATGAGATGGCGACTGTAGCGCAAGATCTCCTCCGGACTGAGCCGAATGGCCTGCGCGCGACGGGCGATCTCCCGGAGAGGAGAGCCATCCTCGGGCTCTCCCCCTCCGGCCACCGACGGCACGATGGTGATCTCATCTCCCTCTTTCAGCGGCGTATCCAGCTCTCGCAAATAGCGCACATCTTCATCGTTGAGGTAAACGTTGACGAAGTGGCGCAACCGTCCGTCCTCGGTGAACAGGTGCTTCCCGAGATCGGGATACTGCTCGACCAGCCGGGCGAGGGCTTCGCCCACGGTCCGCCCCTCCACTTGAAGCGTATCGCTTTCGGCAGCATATCGTCTCAAGGCCGTAGGCAATGAGATCTTCACCGACATCGCTCCCTCCTTTTCCGCAGATCTTCCCGAAAGCTCCGGCGGGAAACTCCCCCCGGAAGACTCATCCGATCAGGATCTCCTCCTGATCGAAACGCGACCGATCGTCGCGCAGGACCCAGGAATGGACGCTTTCGGATGCGGCGGCTTTGACCGAGACGATGAGGTACGAATACCACGGCCACGCGTATTCGAGATCATAAGCCGACGGGCGCGCTTCCGCATCCGGATGCGAATGGAAGAAGCCCAGGACCTCGCGCCCACGCGCTCGGGCTTCGCGCTCGAGCCGCAGCAGCTCTTGCGGGGCGATCTGATAGCGGTTGTGCGGCGAATCCTCGCGCGCGTTGGGCGTCGGATGGATCTCCTGAACGATCTTCACCTCTCCCTCCACCTGACCCAGGAGCACGCCGCAGCCCTCTTGCGGATAGGCGCGCTCCCCATGCCGTTTGATCGCCTCAAGCTGTTCGATCGTGAGTCGAATCATCGCCGACGTCCTCCCAGAATCTCTCGCTCAAATACTTGTCCCCGCTGTCGGGAAAGATCGTGACGATCACCCCTTGGCGGATCGTTCGCGCCACGCGCAGAGCAGCGGCCAGAGCGGCTCCCGAGGAGACGCCGACCAGCATTCCTTCCTCCCGCGCCAACCGGCGCACCATAGCATAGGCTTCTTCGGTTGTCACCTCCAGATTCATATCCGCGAGCGTCTGGTCGTAAATGCCCGGTCGAATGGCCGTCGCCATGTGCTTGAGCCCTTCGATCCCATGAAACGGCGAATCCGGCTGGACGGAGACCAGCGTGATCCCGGGCAAAAGTTCGCGCAGACGACGTCCCGCGCCCACGAAGGTCCCGCTTGTGCCCAACCCGGCGACAAAATGCGTGATCCGCCCCTCGGTTTGCATGAAGATTTCCAGGCCCGTCGTCTCATAGTGCGCGCGCCAGTTCGCCGGGTTGTTATACTGGTCGGCGTAAAAATAGCGCTCGGGATCTGCGGCCCATAGGCGCCGGGCTTCGCGAATCGCGCCATCGGATCCCTGGCGTGGATCGGTCCAGAGCAACTCAGCCCCCAGAGCCTTCAAGATCCGCTTCCGCTCGGGCGTCACATTGGCCGGCACAGCCAGCAGCACCCGATACCCCTTCAGGCGCGCGATCCACGCATACGCGATCCCCGTATTGCCCGACGTCGCATCCAGCAGGGTCTTATCCGGCGTCAACTGCCCCGAGGCTTCCGCCTCCCGGATGATCCACAGTGCGGCGCGATCCTTCACCGATCCTCCGGGGTTGTACCATTCCGCCTTGGCGTAGATCTCCACGCCCGGGACTTCGCGCTCGATCCGCTGTAGCCGCACAAGTGGCGTCCCTCCGACAAGGTGCAGCAGCTCAACCGGTCGTTCCCCCGCTCGGAAGAGCGCCGAACGCTCCCAGGAACGAGCGCTGTGCCCCTGCGCATTCATGCGTGCCTTCCACATCAGGCTGACCTGCACTCCTCAGCCATAAAAAAACCCACTGCCGATCTCTCCGGCAGTGGGTTTCTCGATCTGGAAGCTCACTCGCGCGGCCTAGCCCACGGACGCCACCACCGGAGAGCCCCGCTCCCTTCGACAACAACACATTGGCCGGGCTGCCCGGTGGTCCTCACTCATTGTGCGCATCCACTCATGCATCTTCGGCCGCGCGCTAAGGGAAGAAGTTTTTCACAAGGTCCGCCCTTCTGTCAAGAACATCCGGATGAGGAAAAGCGAGCCCGAACCCGACCTCCCCAGAACGATCTCAAAGTGTTGTCGCTTCGCCAACGCCCTAGTGCTGTGAGGACGCACGAGTGTCGGAGTCCGGGACTCGCTCCGGGAGACTACGGCTGACTTCCTTTCAGAAAGCGATCGAAGAAATCGGCCGCGGCCTGATAGGCTCGAATCCAGTTCCGATGCAGCAAGAAGTCGTGAACCTCATCGGGGAAGATGAGCTGCTCGACATGTGCCTTCCCTTCGGCCCGCAAGCGCTGGATGAGGTCGGTCGTCTCGATGAAGTCCACATTCCGGTCGTCGTCCCCGTGGATGAAGAGGACCGGCGAATGCCAGAAGCGCACCGAAGCGACGGGCGAGGATTCCCAGGCCAGACGGAGCAGATCCGTTCCGTAAATTCCCCATCCCCCTCCTTCACCTCGCAGGCGGGCTCGAAGCGACCAATCGTGCACGCCGTGCAGATCCACGCCGGCGGCGAAGAGATCTGAATTTCGCGCCAGGCCGAGCGCCGTCAGATATCCCCCATAGGATCCGCCCCAGAGCCCGATCTTCTGTGGATCCACCTCGGAGCGTCGCTGGAGGTATTTCGCGGCAGCGACCACGTCCTGATACTCCGAAGCCCCTCGCGGCCCTTGATTCGGTGCCAGGCGGAAGGCCCGTCCATATCCGATGCCCGAGCGGAAATTGACCGAGAGGACGACGTAGCCCTGGCTGGCCAGGTACTGGTTGAACCCATAGGCTCGATGGTAGTATCCGCGCGGGTGCCAGCCCAGAAGCATCTGGCGAATGGGTCCCCCGTGAAGGAAGATCACAGCCGGTCGCTTGTCGCCCGGTTTCGCATCCGGTGGGAGGAAGAGCTGGCAGTGGATCGTCCACCCATCGGGAGCTTTCACGATCACTTGCTGTGGCTCGACCAGATGCGCTTCGGGGAAGTCGCGCGGAATAGCCTCCGGAGCGATCAGCTTCACCGCGCCCGTCTGCTCGTCCACCAGGGCGGGAGCTGCCGGGCGCCGAGCCGTCGAGGAGAGGCACAGGAGTCGCCGTTGCGCCGCCGTGACGACGGGGCTCCACTCAATCCCAGTGCCCCGTGTCAGTTGCCGCAGTCCCGTCCCATCGGCGTTCACGCGCCAGAGATGGCGCCGATCCACATCCCCCTGATTGGAGTTGAAGATGATCGTGCGTCCATCCGGAGAGAGCGTGGAGTCCTCGACCTCGAACTCTCCGGGCGTCAGGACGGTCTCCTTTCCCCCCTGCGCGGGGACGGAATACAGATGCATCCATCCCTCATGCTCGGAGTAGAAGACAAGACGGTCATCCGCTGTCCAGCGCAGAGGTTCAGCCGGATAGGTTTGGGCGAATCCGGCCGTCGCGTTGGGCGAGGTCCACACGGGGCGCGCCTCTCCAGTCTCCACGTCTGCCACGTAGATGGAGAAGGGCAGCTCCCATTCGCGCGTGCGTGGGGGATCGGCCATCGCCCCAGGAATGCGAAAGAACGCGATCCGGCGCCCATCGAGAGACCACACGGGTTCGCGATCGCGATCCACCGAAGGAGCGATCCAGGTGATTCTCTTCTTCTCCAGATCGAAGACGCCGATGAAACTGTGATCGCCTCGCGCGCTGACAAACGCCAGTTTCGTCCCATCGGGCGACCACACGGGGGAACTGTTCCGACCCCGCGCTTCAAAGAGGGGGCGTTCGCGCTCTCCTCCAGCGAGCGGAGCGACAAAGATCCTTCCCCGCCGCTCGAATGCAACCAGGTCCCCGCGGGGGGAGATGTGGGGATTACTCCCCTCGGCGATCTCCCAGATCTTGCCATCCTGCAGGCGCACGGCCAGGATGAGCTGTCGCGCGCCTCGCGGATCGCTGGTCGGATTGGGCACTTCCCCCTCGCGATTCGGTGGTCCTCCGCGCACGAAGACAAGGACAGAAGCATCGGGGCTGAAGGCGAGTTGGCTCACCTCTTGACCGTCGTCCTCAGTGTACGATGTGATCGGCCGCGCCTGGAACTGCGGCCCATCGGCGATCCAAATGTTTCGCCTCCCTCGGTCATTGAAGACCCACGCGACGCGGTCTCCTCGCGGCGCAGCGATCAAGTCCGAGGGGAAAGGAGCGCTGAGCACAGCCTCGATGGAGAACGGGCGATCCTTCTCCCGGGCGCCCAGAGCCATATGTGGAGAAAGAGGCCCCGGCAAGGTCCAGCACAGGATGCTGAGAGCGAAGCTCATGATTTTCCGCGGCATGGCCTGTCCCTCCTCAGATTCACGGAATTCAGAAGCCCTGCCGGTCCAAACGGACCGGACGGACGCGCTGAGTCTGCTGCCGATTTTTCGATCTCGAAGATCGCCGGAGATCTTCCCAGCGCATCATCTTCTGTTCTCTGTGAGCCGGGCTTCCGCGCGGCATCTTAACGATCTGCCGGGGCCCTCGTCAAGAGGTCTTGTCCGGTCGCCACATGTGCTGTAACATTCCGCTCCGATCCGACGTAGAGTAGACACGAAAGCGGAAGATCGCGCCAAGGAGGTCGCATCATGGGTGGGGTCATCGAGCTTCATATCAATGGCGTTCGACACGCCCTGGAGGCCCATCCCAATCGCAGCCTGCTCAGCGTCTTGCGCGAAGATTTGGATCTGACCGGGACCAAGTACGGCTGCGGCGAAGGGCAGTGCGGAGCCTGCACCGTACTTGTTGACGGGCGAGCCGTGCGCTCTTGTCTGACACCTGTTGGATCGGTCGCCGGTCGGCAGGTCACAACGATCGAAGGCTTAGCGCGCGACGGTCGCTTGCATCCCCTTCAAGAAGCGTTCCTGGAAGTCGGGGCCTTACAATGCGGCTATTGCACACCGGGGATGATCATGTCCGGCGTGGCCCTGCTTCAGACTCATCCCAATCCGACCGATGCCGAGATCGTTCGCTTCATGAACGGCAACATCTGTCGGTGCGGGACCTATGGGCGGATCCTCCAGGCGATCCGGAGAGCCGCCGAGAAGATGAAGGAGGTGAGATGATGAAGGCCGAGCGAGAGGACATCGTTTGGGAGCCCGAACGATATGAGCTTTGGGTGACTTCCGTGGAGAGCGAAGGCGTGTCCGGAGCTGTCCCGGATGCCGCTGCGGGATTTCCGCTGACACGACGTCAATTCTGCCAGGCTTTAGGAGCCGGTCTTCTGGTCGCGCTCTTTCACAAGGCGGGGATCGGGCAAGAATCCGGGGGCGGGGGCCGCGCGGGCGCTCCGCCGATGCCCCAGGAACTGAGCACCTGGCTCCACATTGGCGAAGATGGCCTTGTGAGTGTGTACACGGGGAAGGTCGAGGTCGGGCAGAACATCCGCACGTCGCTCTCGCAGGTTGTGGCCGAGGAGCTGCGTGTGCCTCTGGAGCGCGTTCGCCTCGTCATGGGTGATACGGACCTGACGCCCTTCGATATGGGGACGTTCGGGAGTCGGACGACACCTCAAATGGCTGCGCACCTGCGCCGGGTCGCCGCCCAAGCGCGCGAAGTTCTGCTCGATATGGCCGCGGAAGCCTGGAAAGTCGAGCGCTCGACGCTCCAGATCGTCCAAGGGAAAGTGCATCATCCAGCAAGCGGGCGAGCGCTCGATATAGGGCAGCTCACCCGGGGTCAGAAGCTCGCTCAGAAGATCTCCGAGAACGCGCCTCTGACTCCACCCCATCAGTGGAAAGTCCTGGGGACATCGGTGCCCAAGGTTCAGGGGCGAGCTTTCGTCACCGGAGAGCATCGGTATGTTTCCGATTTGAAGCTTCCCGGCATGCTTTATGGGAAGGTTTTGCGACCTCCTGCTTTTGGGGCGACGCTGGCCTCCGTGGATACGCGAGAAGCCGAAGCCATGCCCGGAGTCGTCGTCGTGCGCGAAGGGGATTTCGTGGGCGTCGCCGCGCCGAGCACGGATCTGGCTGCGCGCGCGCTGGCAGCGATTCGCGCTCAATGGCAAACGACGCCCCAGCCTTCCAGTCGTGAGATCTTCGACTACTTGAAGAGAAATGAGATCGAAGCCCAGGGATGGGAGGGGCGTTCGCGATACATCACGGGTTCTGTTGAAGAGGGGATGCGGCGAGCGGCGAAACATCTGGAGCAGACCTACACGGTCGCCTACATCGCCCATGCGCCGCTTGAGCCGCGCGCGGCCGTGGCCGAGTGGAAGGATGGCCGACTGACCGTGTGGACGGGGACGCAGCGTCCCTTTGGCGTGCGCAGCGAACTGGCTCGCGCTTTCGGTCTGCCCGAAGATCGCGTGCGCGTGATCGTGCCGGACACAGGCTCCGGATATGGGGGCAAACATACAGGGGAAGCGGCCATCGAAGCCGCTCGCCTGGCCCGCGCAGCCGGTCGTCCGGTCAAGCTCGTCTGGACGCGCGAAGAGGAATTCACCTGGGCCTATTTCCGTCCGGCCGGCGTGATCGAAGTCCGAAGCGGTGTGACAGCGGACGGGGAGATCACCGCCTGGGAGTTTCACAACTACAACTCCGGTGCGGCGGCCATCCGCACGCCTTATGCCATTCCGCATCAGCGGATCGAATTTCATCCGACGCGCTCGCCCTTGCGGCAAGGCTCCTATCGCGCGCTCGCGGCGACGGCCAACCACTTCGCACGCGAGACGGCCATGGACGAACTGGCGCACCTGATCGGAATGGATCCGCTGGCCTTTCGGTTGAAGAATCTGCGAGATGAGCGATTGCGCGCTGTGCTTCAGGCCGCGGCCGAAGCCTTCGGATGGGGCAAGAGGAAAATCGCCCCCGGTCATGGTGTCGGCCTGGCCGCCGGTTTCGAAAAGGGGGGATACCTGGCGACCTGCGCCGAAATCGCCTGGGATCGGACTACGGGAGACGTGAAGGTCCTGCATGTCGTCGCCGCGTTCGAATGCGGCGCGATCCTCAATCCCGATCACCTCCGAAATCAGGTCGAAGGGGCGATCGTCATGGGCCTGGGAGGCGCGCTGTTTGAGGCCATCGAATTCGAGAACGGGAAAATCCTCAACGCGCGCTTCTCCCGCTATCGCGTTCCCCGGATGAGCGACCTGCCACAGATCGAAGTCATCCTGCTCGATCGCCGGGATCTGCCTTCGGCAGGAGCTGGGGAGACACCGATCGTTGGCATCGCTCCGGCCATCGGGAACGCCATCTTCCACGCCACGGGCGTGCGACTCCGATCCCTTCCTCTGGTCCCTCAGGGGCTGAAGGAGGAAGCCTTGCTTCAGCGAGAGCGAAAAGAATGACCGACCATGCCTTTCGCGGAGGATGAAGATGAAGAGCCGATTCATTGCCTTTCTCTTTCCGATCGTAGGGCTTTTCTCTCCCGGATGGGCGCGCGATCCGAGTGCCTCTCAAGAATGGGCGCGACGGCGCCTGGAGGCCTCGCCGCGTCATCAGGAGTGGGTCCGGATCACCTATGGCGCGCGAACGGTTCACGCCTTCGTCGTCTATCCGGAAGTCAAGGAGAAGGCGCCGGCCGTTCTTGTCATCCACGAGAACCGGGGATTGACCGACTGGGTGCGCAGCGTGGCCGATCAATTGGCCGAAGCCGGATACATTGCTATTGCTCCGGATCTGCTCTCGGGCATGGCCCCGGGGGGAGGTCGGACGAGTGACTTCCCTTCGGAGGACGCAGCTCGCGAGGCGATCTCCCGGCTGCCTGCGGATCAGGTTCTGGCCGACCTGAATGCCGCCGCGGACTACGCCGCGCAGTTGCCGGCGTGCAATGGCAAGGTCGCCGTCGCGGGATTCTGCTGGGGAGGGAGCCAGGCCTTTCGCTTCGCGACGGCTCGGGCGAACCTGGCCGCCGCTTTCGTCTTCTACGGCACGGCGCCGCGGGATCGCGAGAGCTTGGCGCGCATCCGCTGCCCCGTCTACGGCTTCTACGGAGGAAATGACGCGCGCGTGAATGCGACGGTGCCGGAGACCGCCGAAGCTATGCGGCAGCTCGGCAAAGTATTTGAACCCGTCACCTACGAAGGCGCGGGACACGGCTTCATGCGCACGGGCGAAGAACCCAATCCCACGGAAGCCAACCGAAAGGCACGCGAGCAGGCATGGGTTCGATGGAAGGAGCTACTGAAGAAGTTGTAGGAATCCCCCGACGCACGCTCGGGAGAAAACCCGTTCGGGTCGTTTCCTCTCGCCCGAAAACCCCTCTTACCGAAAGCTCCAAGGGCGCGGCGAAAGAAAAGTCTCACGGCAGGGCGAGGATAGCGATCTGATGGCGATCGGCCAACTGAAGGAGCGCGTCTTTGTCCAGAAGCAAGGTCTTATGAGCCGTGATGCTGAGCGCTGTCGCCCGGCAGGCGATCATCGTCTCGATCGTGGGGAGGCCGATCACAGGCACATCGAAGCGCATATCCTGATGGGGCTTGGCGACCTTCACGATGACAAACGGGCGTCCGCCCAGCAGCTCCGCCGCGCGACGGATCGTCGCGTCGGTCCCCTCCATCGCCTCAACGGCCACGACGGCACGATCTTTCACAGCGATCGTCTGCCCGAGGTCCAGCCGCGCGATCTCGCGCGCGACGTCTACGCCGTAACGGATGTCGTCCATCTCGCTTGGTGAAGGGGCGCGCGCGGTGAGCACCCCTTGAGGGGCCAGCAGTTCGGGGATAAAGAGCGTCGAATCCACGACCTGAATCCCTTCGCTCTCCAGTTCGGCGACGACGGCTCCGATGAGGCTATCCGTGTTCTTTCGCGACAGGCGCAGAAGCAGCCGGAGCATGCGCCCGTCAGGCAGAGAGGGACCGAAGATCTGGACGTGTTTGACCTGTCCGGCCAGAACGGCATGCGTGACCCCATGCTCGTGAAAGAAAGCGATGAGCCGTTCGAGCTGACCGACCTCGAGCCAGCGGACACAATGGGCGTGACGCTCGATCTCCGGAGCCGTCTCTCCCTGGATTGCTGCGACGACCATCGGGATGCCTCGCCGCCGCGCTCCCTCAAGGACAAGAAGAGGGAGCTGTCCATTCCCTGCGATCAGGCCGTAAGTGCCCGAAGGAACGTCGGCATGGCTTGGAGATCCGGCGCTTCCCGCAGATGTCTCTGATATGGAACGCTCGCGATTCACTTCACGACGCCTCGACGCGACGTCTCGATGAAAGCGATGATATCCTGCACCTCGGGGACATGTCCGAGTTCCCGCCGCAGAGCTTCGAGCGCCTGCGTCGTATTGAGTTTCGCCGAGAGCAAAAGATGAAACGCCCGATCGAGGGCGCGACGTTGCTCAGCCGTGAAGCCCTTGCGGCGAAGTCCCACCGTATTGGGACCGTAGCATCGGGCGTGATTGCCGGCACAGAGCGAATAGGGCAGGACATCTTTCACGACGACGGCATAGGCGCCGACGAAAGCGTACTTCCCGATGCGGCAGAACTGATGCACGCCCACATAGGCGCCCAGCGTGGCATGATCTTCTACGAGAACATGGCCGGCCAGAGATGCCCCATTAGCCATGATCACATGATTGCCGACGTGGCAATCATGGGCGACGTGCGCCTGCACCATGAGAAGATTATCATCCCCGACGATGGTGATCCCCCCTCCTCCCTCCGTGCCCCGATGGATTGTCACGTATTCGCGGATGCGGTTGCGGCGTCCGATGCGAACGCTGCTCGGCTCACCTCTGTATTTCAGATCCTGGGGGATCTGACCGATGGAAGCGAAGGGGAAGATGATGGTATCTTCCCCGATCTCGGTCGGTCCTTCGATGACGCAATGAGCGGAGACGCGGACGCGGTCATGAAGGATGACTCCATCGCCGATGATGGCATAAGGGCCGATATGAACGCCCTCGCCCAGCTCCGCGCGGGGACTGACGATGGCCGTCGGATGGATGGTGACACTCACGTTCCCTCCTCCGACGCGGGATCCAGAGGCGCGGGGATCTGAAGCGCTGCGGCGTTCTTGCGCACGGCTTCCAGATCCACAAGCTGTGAGGTGATCTCCGCCTCGGCCACAAGCTGGCCATCCACGTACGCTTCTCCGCGCAACCGAATATAGCGGGACTTGAGCCGAAGGACCGTCAGCTCCAGCCGCAACGTATCCCCGGGGACGACGGGTCTGCGAAACTTCGCCTTGTCAATGCCGGTGAAGAAGACGAGCTTGTTGCTCGCATCGGCCACCTCGTGATACATGAGCACGCCGGCCGTCTGGGCCATAGCTTCGATCACGAGAACACCGGGCATGACCGGAGCCCCCGGGAAATGGCCCTGGAAGAAGAATTCGTTGAGCGTCACGTTCTTGATGCCGACGATCCGTTTCCTCGGCTCGAATTCCACGATCCGATCCACGAGCAGGAAAGGATAGCGATGCGGGAGAAACTGCTGAATCTGCACGGCGTCAAAGACCGTCTCCATAGCCGAATCCTCTCAGAGCGCTGCCTTTGCGCGCGCACCCTCTTGCGGGAATCACCGGCTCAGGGCTTTCGCGGAGGGGACTTCTGCGCTCCTGAAGCCGGTCGGTCTGCGCTCGGAGCTGAAGGGGTCGAAGACGTCACGACCGGATTGGCCTTGTTATACTCGTTGATGAAATCGCGCGTGATGTCGGCCGCTGGGTCCACATACGCGAGCCCGCCGGCCTGCGCGAGATTGGCGACCTCCAGCACGATGGTGATCCCTCGGCTCTTGGCATACGTCTCCAGGAACGCGCCGATCCGCTCGCGCACCGGGGCGATAGCCTCGCGCAAGGCGCGCTGGTAGGCACGGTCGGCGTCCTCTTTCTTCCGCTGGAGTTCGCGCTGGAGCTGTTCGAGCGCATCCTGCTTATCCGCTCGCGCCTGAGGGGTCAGGTTCGGACCCTGCGTCTCCAGCTCCCGACGCAAGCTCTCGACGCGCTGCTCCAGCGCATTCAGCTCGGCCTCCTTGTCCTTGAACATGTCATTGACCCGTTTGACCTGCTGGACGAGTTGCTGAATCCCGTCTTCGGCCAGGAAAGCGTTCGTGTTGATGACGGCGATGCGCCCGACGGGGACAGTCGTCGGGGTTCCGCCCGAACCCGGATTTTGCGCCGGCGCCGTTTGCCCTTGCGCCCGTGCCGACGCCAGAGCCCCCGCGCTCAGCATGATGAGCAAAAGGCTGAGTGGTCTCATAGCCTCCCTCTTTTTCTGGATTCGCGAGGTGGCATTGTACTTCTTTCCGTCCCTCGAAGCAAGAAATCCCCCCTTCGGAGCAGGGGCCCTGCCGGCACTCTGTTGCAGCTGAGGCCCGGCGCGCCGAACACGCACCGTCATGGGCTTCTCACCTGTTGAAATCAGTGTCCTCGTGGGATATGCTGAAATCTCGCATGCCCGGGACGTTGTACATCGTCGCGACGCCCATTGGGAACTTGGAGGATATTACACTTCGCGCCTTGCGCATTCTTCGGGAGGTGGATCTCATCGCGTGCGAGGACACGCGGCAGACGCTCAAGCTGCTCCGCCACTATGGCCTGGTCAAGCCCCTGCTCAGCTATCACGAACACAATCAGAGGAAGCGCACCGGTCAACTCATCGCGCGCTTGAAAGAGGGGCAGAATATTGCGCTTGTGAGCGATGCGGGCACGCCGCTTCTCTCCGATCCGGGCGATGTCCTTCTGCGCGAAGCGATCGCTCACGGGATTCCGGTTGTGCCCATCCCGGGTCCCTCGGCCATAACGACAGCTCTCATGGGAGCGGGACTCGCTGTGGATCGCTTCCTCTTTGTGGGGTTTCTCCCGGCCCGGCGCTCGCATCGAAGAGCAGAGCTGAAGAAGCTGAAGGCGCTCCCCTATACGCTCGTCTTCTTCGAGGCGCCACATCGCCTTCGGGAGACTCTGGCCGATATGCGCGAGATCTTGGGTTCGCGGCCGGCCGTTCTGGCTCGCGAGATGACGAAGGTGCATGAGACATTCGAGCGGGCCTCTTTGGACGAGCTGGCCGAGCGCGTGGCCGCCTCCCCGGTCAGGGGCGAGATCGTTCTGCTGGTCGCCGGAGCCGAGGAGTCTTCGGTCTCCGTGAGCGCCGCCACGCTGGCCGAGCACGTGCGCGCTCTCAGAAAGGCCACAGGGCTGGACACCAAGAGAGCTGTCAAACAGGTGGCTGAGCACTATGGCGTGAGCCAACGAGTTGTCTACCGAGCTTACGTCAACTCTCAGCAAGAGGATGGCCGTGAATGAGAAGAGGGCTGTCGAATGCCTCGGGCGAGGACCTTCGCAGAGGCGGAAGAGGTGGGCTGCACTCTGGCATGGGATCGTGGCGCTGGGGCTTTTGATAGGGGGTCCGGAAGGGAGCGGACAATCGCGTCGGCCCGAGCCCGCCCTGCTTGGGGCGAGCATGACGCTGGTCGCCTATCGCGCTTCGGGGAAAGCGGCTTCGTCGAATCCCGAGCCCGTGCGCTTGACTCAGACGCTGGACAGCCTGGATGCCGAATGGACCTATCTGCGTAAGACGCTCGGGCGGGAGTCGCTCACCCCCGTGCACATTCGCTCCGTGGGGTTCCTTCCGGGCGAGCGCTTCCGCGATGGACTCCTTCTGGCTGAACGACCGGCGCACCCGCTTGAGGAGCAGATGGAAGATCTCGCCCGCTCCGTGCTGGAACGCACGGTGGAGGTGATTTCGATCTCGCGCACGCAGGCGCGCGTGCGCATTGTCGTGACCTATCGCGGGCAGGCGGTTCTTCGCGCGGACCATTACGAAGTGGGCCATTTTGAGACCATTCTGCTTGAGGGGGGACTTCCCGACCTCGGGCAGTCCGGGGAATCCCAATCCGTCCTCATGACCGTGACGGTGGCTATCCTTCCGGCCGCGCAGTTGCGAAATCGTCCCCGTGAGATCTCGGCGCCGTGCGATGAGTACGGGCGACCGCTTGACGTGTCATCGGAAGACGTCTTCCTCCCTCCTGTGCTCATCGAGCGCGTCGTGCCGAAATTTCCCACGCGTCGTGCGATGGGAACTATCCTGGTCGAAGGCATAGTGACTCCAGAAGGGCGGGTCACGAACGCGCGCGTGCTGCGCACGTTCGACCGCGATATGGACCCCTTTGCTCTGGAGGCCTTTCAACGATTTCGCTTCCTTCCAGCGCGATGGAATGGACGGCCTGTCCGCGCGACCATCCGCGAGGAGATCTTCTTTCAGGCAGTGCCATAAATGAGAACACGACTTCAGGTGACGATGGGGGGGGAGCATGGGTCTTCTCCGCACGCTGCTTTTGGCCGGATCTCAAAATCAGTGGTTGCGAGAACGCGCTCCACGCTATCGTTTCGTTCGTCGCGCGGTCAAACGGTTCATTCCGGGGGAGACGCTTGAGGACGCCCTGGCCGCCGGGCGCGCTCTACAGGACCAGGGCATCGGGACGGTCTTCACTCACCTGGGAGAGAACATCACGGACGCGCGCGAGGCTGAAGCTGTCGCGGCTCACTACGTGGACGTGCTCGAGCGGATTCGGAGCTGGCCGCATCCGGCGGAGATCTCCGTCAAACTGACGCAGCTTGGCCTGGACCTGAGTCCGGACCTCTGCTACGCGAACCTGCGGACGATTCTGGAAGCCGCAGCTCCGCATCAGATGGTCTGGATTGACATGGAGTCCAGCCCCTATGTGGATCTGACGCTGGATCTCTATCGTCGCGCGCGCGCGGCATACCCCCATGTGGGTGTCTGTCTGCAAGCCTATCTCTACCGGACCGAGCGCGATCTTCTCTCGCTTTTGCCCCTGAGTCCGGCCATTCGGCTGGTGAAAGGGGCTTATCGCGAGCCGCCCGATCGGGCCTTCCCCCGAAAGCGGGACGTGGATGAAAACTTCTTCGCCCTCGCGCGACGGCTTCTGGGCGAGGAGGCGCGACGCAACGGCGTGCGCGCGGCGATGGCCACGCACGATCTCACGCTCATTCGTCGGATCGCGGACTTCGCCGCCGCCTCCGGCATCCCCCGCTCCGAGACGGAGTTCCAGATGCTCTACGGCATTCAGCGCCAGCAGCAGATGCGCCTCGCTCGGGAGGGGTATCGCATGCTCGTGCTCATCTCCTACGGGTCTTTCTGGTTCCCGTGGTTCATGCGCCGGCTGGCCGAGCGACCGGCCAATCTCCTCTTTGTGTTGCGCCACCTGCTGTTGGGGTAACGCTCGCATTGTCGGAGGGTTCGTTTTAGGTTATCCTTTTTGCTTTCAGGGGCTCGGGAGCGCGCGCAGAAGGTTGTTGTTCCCGCAAAGGCCCGAGCCCGAGAGCGAGGTAAGGATATGTGGGGAGCCAGCGGGCATGAGATCCGTCGCGCCTTCCTCGCGTACTTCGAGCGGCACGGCCATCGGGTGGTGAAAAGCTCACCGCTTGTCCTGCCCCAGGATCCCACGCTTCTTTTCGCCAACGCCGGGATGAACCAGTTCAAGAACGTCTTCCTCGGTCTGGAAGAGCGGGAGTATACGCGAGCGGCTTCGGCGCAAAAATGTGTGCGCGCCGGAGGAAAGCATAACGATCTCGAACAGGTCGGCCGGACGGCCCGGCATCATACGTTCTTCGAGATGCTGGGGAATTTCAGCTTCGGCGACTACTTCAAGGAAGAGGCGATCTGGTTCGCCTGGGACCTGCTGGTGAGGCAGTGGGAGCTTCCCATCGAGCGCCTCTGGTTCACCGTCTACGAGGAGGATGAAGAAGCGGCCGCGCTGTGGAGGAAGGTGGGGGCGGCGCCCGAGCGCATCCTGCGTTTCGGCGCCCAGGAGAATTTCTGGGCCATGGGAGAGACCGGTCCCTGTGGGCCCTGCAGCGAGATCCACTATTTCATCGGCGAGGACCCGACGTTCAACCGCCCCGAGTATGTGAATGGTCCGGGCGATCACATCATCGAGATTTGGAACCTCGTCTTCATGCAGTTTGAGCGCGACGAGGAGGGGAGGCTGAAGCCTCTGCCCAAACCTTCTGTGGATACGGGGATGGGGCTGGAGCGGATCGCCGCTGTGCTGCAGGGAGTCATGTCCAACTACGAGACCGATCTCATCCGTCCTATCCTGGAGCGGATCGTCGATCTGGCCGGCCGCCCCTATGTGAGCGAGAGCGAAGAGGGGATGTCCATGCGCGTGATCGCGGATCATGCGCGCGCGACGGCCTTTCTGATCGCCGATGGAGTGTTCCCGGGCAATGAGGGGCGCGCCTACGTGCTGCGAAAGATCATGCGACGCGCCCTCTGGCACGGGCGCAAGCTCGGTCTGCCCTCACCTTTCTTCCACGCGGTGACAGCGTGCGTGATTGACCTCATGGCTCCGGCTTATCCGGAGCTGCTCGATGCGCGGACGACGATCGAGCGGGTCGTGCGACGCGAAGAGCAACTGTTCTTCTCCACGCTCTCGGCGGGTCTGCGCAAGTTCGATGAGATCCTCGAGCGCACCCGGGGCCGCCAGATCGCCGGAAGCGACGCCTTCATGCTCTACGATACGTACGGCCTGCGCGAGGATCTGATCGAATACATTGCCGCGCAGCGCGGATATGCGGTGGATTGGGAGGGGTTCCGCGAAGCCCTGAAGGAACAGCGAGAACGCGCTCAGGAGGCCTGGAAGAGAAGCCTTCAGGAGAAGCTCGCGGACACAGAGGCTGTCGCGACAATTGAAGAGATCCAGACGCGCTTCCTCGGCTACGAGCAGACCGAGTGCGATGCGCGCGTGCTGGCTCTGTTTGTGAACGGCCAGCCGGTGGATCGAGTCCGAGCCGGTCAGGTCGTGGACATCGTGCTCGATCAAACCCCCTTTTACGCCGAGTCGGGAGGACAGGTTGGCGATACGGGCGTGATTGAGAGCGAGGGAGCCCGCGCCCGCGTCCTCGATACCGTCTCGAAAACCTTCGTGAGCGATGGGACGGCGACCGTGGCTAAGTACGTTCATGTCGCCGAGATCGAGACGGGCGAGCTGCGCACGGGCGATCGCGTCCGCGCGCACATTGATGTCGAGCGGCGCGAGCGTATCCGTCCGCATCACACGGCGACGCACCTTCTGCACGCCGCGCTGCGCGAAGTGCTCGGTCCCCATGTCAAGCAAGCCGGAAGTCTCGTCGCTCCGGATCGGCTCCGGTTCGATTTCACGCATTTTGCCCCGCTCACTCCGGAGGAGATCAAAGCCATCGAGGATCTGGTCAACGAGCAGATCCTTCGAAACGTCGAAGTCGCCAAGGTTGAGATGGACCTGGAGCGCGCGCTGGAGTCCGGAGCGCTCGCTTTCTTTGGCGAAAAATACGGCGCGCGCGTGCGTGTGGTCGAAGTCCCGGGCTTTTCCAAAGAGCTGTGTGGCGGCACGCATGTCGCTCGGACCGGAGACATCGGACTCTTCAAGATCGTGAGGGAGGAATCCATCGGAGCGGGTGTACGACGGATTGAGGCCGTGTGCGGGCGGGCTGCGCTGGAACGCTTCCAGGAGGATGAGGCGCGACTGGCTCAGGTGGCTGAGATGCTGCGCACGACACCGGCCGATGTGCCCGCTCAGGTCGAACGCCTGCAAGCCGAACTGAGGCGTCTGGAGCGAGAGGCCGAAGTCCTGCGCCTGAAATTGGCGGCGCAGGCGGTCGCCGATGCCCTCGAGCGCGTCCGCGAAGTGCAGGGAGTTCGAGTGCTGGTCGAGCGCGTCGAGAACCTGGATCCGGCGAGCCTGCGCGAGCTGGCTGATCGGTTGCTCAACCGGATCGCTCCGGGCGTCATCGTCCTCGGCCAGGCTCAGGATGGAAAAGCGACGCTTCTGGTGCGCGTCTCCCGCGATTTGGTACCTCCGTTGCATGCCGGGAAGATCGTTCGCGAATTAGCCACAATTGTCGGAGGGCGCGGAGGGGGACGCCCCGATCTGGCTGAGGCCGGAGGACGCGATCTGGAGAAATTGCCCGAAGCCCTGGAAGCGGCCTATCGGGTCGTCGCCGAGATGCTCTCGGCTGCGCGCACCGAAGGCGACGCGGCTCCGAACAGATCATAGTCGATCGCGGACTTCGGGAGTCTCGGGACGAGAAGCGCGCCGTGATGCCGCGGTCCCTGCTCTGGCTCCTGCTTGGGATGACGATGATCGGTTCGCAGTTCCCAGAAAAATCCCACAGGTCGCCGGCCTGGCCCGCAAACCCGACGTACACTTCCGAGCGCGCGCCGCAGCCGCATCCTCCCCTGCGTCATTTCGTTCTCTCGCTGGACGGCGTCGGGTATGCGCTTGTGGAAGAGATGTGGCGTCAGGGGCATTTCGCCTTCTTTCATCGGCCGACGCGGCTGATCGCCCCTTATCCCTCGCTCACCAATCCGGCTTTCATCGAGATCCTGAGGCCGTGGGGAGCCCTCCCGTCACCCGGATATGAGGACTACTACTACGATCCTGTGGCAAACGCCATGCGCGGAGGATTCTGGCAGCGTTTCCGCCGGAGCACGTTCATCGAAGGGACGTTCCGAGAACTCTTCGACTATCACCCGTCGGGATGGGCGATGACTCTCGAATATGCCGCCCCTCCGCTGAGCGCGCTCTGGGATGCGCAACTCTCGCTCCGAAAGGCCCTGGCGAAGTTCCGACGCTCTTCGGAGGAGGTTTTCATCGCCTATGTGAGCGCGACCGATCCGCTGGCGCATGTCGGGGGGGAAAGTCTGGTGCGCCATTTCCTGGCCACGGTGGATCGAAAGCTAGAGCAGCTCTTTCTCGAATCCGGAGGACAGATCCACCTGACGCTCTTCTCCGATCACGGCAATCTCTTCGCGCGCTACCGGCGCGCGGAATTGCAGGATGCCCTGCGCGCTGATGGGTTTCGGCTCGGGAGCCGGTTGGAGGGAGAGCGGAGCGTCGTTCAGCCGCGCTACGGACTGGTCGGATGCGCCGTGTTCTATGTCGCCGAAGAGCAGGAACCGCGCCTGGCCGAAGTGCTTTCGATCGTTCCGGGAGTGGATCTGGTCGCCTACCATCGCAACGGGATGGTCTATATTGTCGGCCCCCGCGGGCGAGCGCGCATCGAACGGTGGGGCGATCGCTATCGCTATCTCACATTTGTCGGAGATCCGCTGGACATGAATCCCATCCTGGAGCGACTGCGCGCCGAAGGGCGCATGGATGAAGAGGGATTTGTCGCTGATGCCGATCTCTTCGCCGCCACGCACGCGCATCGCTATCCGGATGCGCTTCGGCGTCTGTGGGAGAGCCTCATGGGCCCTGTCCGGCACCCGGCGAGCGTGCTGGTGAGCCTCGACGATGGATATTATGAGGGGAGCGAGTTGCTGGATCTCTTTGCCATCTTGCGCGCGACGCATGGGAATTTGCGCCGCGCGCAGACAGAAGGCTTTGTGCTCACGACGATCCGAGAATTGCCCGAAGCGGTTCGCGCCGCCGATCTCTGGTCGGCTCTCGGACTGGCGCATCGCGCCAAGGCCTCCGAAGGCTCGGCAGAACCTCAGCCGGTAATCCGATGACGATGAGACCTCCAGGCCCGACGGACGCCGACTTCCGCCCTCCGGTTCGATTCCGGGTTCCTCCTCTGGCCGTCTTCCGCCGCGAGTATCTGGACTTCGAGCGCGGGATTCGCATCGGAGGGTTAGAGCCGGAACATCGCCTGACGCGCATCGTCAAGGCAGCTCTGGAATCCGCCTTCGGCGAGCCGTTTGTCACCGTGCGCTGGGGGCGAGGCCTTTACTGGCAATGGATCGGTTTCTTCCCGCGCTCCGTCCGTCGCGACCGAGTGAGTTTCGGCTGCGCGAAGTACTTCGTCTCGCTGGATCGGGAGGAGCGCACCCTTCAGGCGGGGATGCAGGTCGAGCGGGGGTATGTGATCCCCCCTCCGGAGTTTCCTCAGTGCCGGCTCCGGGCGGATTGGGACTGGCATCGCTTGCTGGCGCATCTGAAGCGAGGAAGTGCCCTGGAGCGCACGCTCCGGCGCCTGATCGAGCAGGATGGGTTTCATCTCTTCGTGGGGAGCTGGGCGGGAGGACGCGAGTTCGCCGGAGCGCATTTCGGGGGGGCACTGGCCGTGCGTCAGGTGATCACTCGCGCGCCGGCTCGTCAGTGGTGCGGATTTCAGCTCTTTTACCCTGTGAGCGAGCAGGAGATTCGCACCATGGAAGGACGCGACATCCTGGATGCTCTGATGGCCATCTTCTCCGAGGTGACTCCGATCCTGGACCTCTGCTGGGGCGAACGCCTTCAGGTCGTCGCCCGCTCCTGCCGCAAGAAGGCGACGATCTGATCCCCCATCGCCTCGGTCCCCAGCAGTTCCCCTTCGCCCCGGTAGATATCGGCCGTTCGATAGCCCTGCTGCAAAGCGCGCGCGATCGCCCGCTCGATAGCGCTCGCCTCTTCTTCCAGGCCGAAGGAATAGCGGAGCATCATCGCCGCCGAAGCGATCGTGGCCAGGGGGTTCGCGATCCCCCGCCCCGCAATATCCGGAGCCGAACCGTGAACCGGCTCGTACAGGCCGACGCGTCCCCCGATCGAAGCCGAAGGAAGCATCCCGATGGAGCCCACCAGCATCGCCGCCTCATCGCTCAGGATGTCGCCGAACATATTCTCGGTCAGGATGACGTCGAAGCGGCGAGGATTGGCCAGAAGATGCATGGCACAGGCGTCAACGTAGAGATGCTCCAGCTCGACATCGGGGAATTCGGCGGCCACCTCCGTGACGACCCGGCGCCACAGTTGCGACGTCTCCAGCACATTGGCTTTATCCACGGAGGTGACCCGGCGACGCCGACGCCGCGCCACCTGGAAAGCGACGCGCGCGACGCGCTCGATCTCGGCCCGGCTGTAGCGCAGCGTGTTGACGGCGGCCTCGGTCTCCCCCCTCTCGAAGCCGCGCGGCGTGCCGAAGTAGAGGCCTCCCGTCAGCTCTCGCACAATGAGCAGATCCGTCCCCCGGACGATCTCGGGTTTGAGAGGCGAAGCCTCAATGAGAGGCTCATGTAAGAAGGCCGGACGCAGATTGGCGAACGCCTCCAGGCTCTGCCGGAGCTGAAGCAATCCCGTCTCGGGCTTCAACTCCGGAGGATTCGCGTCGAACTCCGGAGCGCCGACCGCCCCCAGAAGCACGGCATCGCTCTGCTGACATCCCCGCTCCGTCTCCGGGGGGAAGGGCACGCCCGTCTCCCGGAGCGCGACCCCTCCGATCGGGAAATAGGTCAGCTCGAACCGGTGTCCATAAAGCCTTTCGATCTCCCGGAGGACCTTCACCGCTTGCGCGACGACCTCCGGCCCGATGCCATCTCCCGGCAAGACCGCGACGCGAAAGGACCGACCGGCGTGCGACATGAAACCTCCTTCTTTTGGGAAGGCGCGGCGACTCTCCTTCTCCAGATGCCCTTATGACCGAGAGGAGATCTCTTCCGAGAAGCCGGAGCTTTGCTCGGCCTGGAGACTGGCGAGCCGCTCTCGCGCGTGCAGCGCCTTGTTGACGGCATGCAGATAGGCGCGCGTGCTCGCGTCTACGATATCGGTACTGGCGGCTCGACCCGTGAAGACCTTCCCCTCGAATTCGACGTGGACGAAGACCTCCCCGAGAGCTTCCGCCCCGCGTCCGATGGAGCGGATCGCGTAGTCCACAAGCTGCCCTTTCATCCCCGTGATCTGATCTATGGCCGCGTAGGCCGCAGCGACCGGCCCGTCTCCGGTCGCCGAGTGGATGAAGGTCTGCCCGCCGCGCTCCAGCACGACGGTGGCCGTCGCCGCTTTCGGATTCCCGGCCAGCGACTGGACGAGCCGCAGCGTGTAGGTCTCCGGAATATCCCGGAGCCCGTCCTGCAAGATCGCCAGTAGATCCTCCTCGTAGACCTCTTTCTTCCGCTCGGCGAGCTTCATGAATAGCTTGTACGCCTTATCCAGTTCGGCGCGGCTCAAGCGATATCCCATGTCCTCGAACTTCTTCTGCAAGGCGTGCCGACCCGAATGCTTCCCCAGCACGAGCGTGCTCTGCTTGAGGCCGACTGATTCCGGCGTCATGATCTCGTAGGTGAGTTTGTGCTTGAGCACTCCGTCCTGATGAATTCCCGATTCGTGAGCGAAGGCGTTTCGTCCCACGATGGCCTTGTTGGGCTGGACGAAGACCCCCATGATGTTGCTCAAAAGCTGGCTCGTCTTGTAGATCTGCTCCGTGTGAATGCCCGTCGTATAGGGGAGCAGGTCGTGGCGGACTCGAAGCGCCATGACGATCTCCTCGAGGGCGGCGTTTCCGGCGCGCTCGCCGATGCCGTTGATCGTGCATTCGACCTGTCGCGCTCCGGCTTGAATGGCCGCCAGAGAATTCGCCACGGCGAGCCCGAGATCATTGTGACAATGGACGCTCAAAGTGACCCGGTCAATGGTCGGCACGCGCTCGCGGAGCGTCCGGATGATGTGGGTGAACTCGCTCGGGATCGTGTAGCCGACCGTATCGGGGATGTTGATCGTCGTCGCTCCTTCGGCGATCACGGCCTCGACGACCTGACACAGATAGTCCAGATCCGTGCGCGTGGCGTCCTCGGCCGAGAACTCAACATCGTCGCAGAAGCTCTTGGCCAAACGGACGGCGCGACAGGCTTCTTCGAGGACCTGCTCGCGCGTCTTCCGCAGCTTATAGTGCAGATGGATATCGGAGGTCGCGATGAACGTATGGATGCGCGGCCGCTCCGCCGCGCTGAGCGCCTCCCAGGCGCGCTCGATGTCCTCGGGCACAGCGCGGGCCAGAGCCGCGATGACCGGGCGGCGGATCTCCTGAGCGATCTTCCGGACGGCTTCGAAATCCTCATCCGAGGAGATCGGGAACCCGGCCTCGATGACATCCACGCCCAGAGCGTCCAACTGCCGCGCCATGCGCAGCTTCTCTTCAACATTCATGCTGCAGCCGGGCGATTGCTCGCCATCCCGCAATGTCGTATCGAAGATGATGATACGTTCGGCCATGTCGCTTTCCCTCCTTTGCCCTGAAGACTCCGTCCCGCGCGCGACGCGGACGGAAGGTGTAGTGTAGCCTCTCCCCCGGTGGTTTGTAAAATTTATTCTTTTTCGCTGACAATTAACGAAGGTTATGGTAGAATGAGGGGCGCTCGAAGGAGGGGAATCTATGGAGTTCGCGCAACTGGAGGCGCTGGTGGCCATCGCGCGGTCGCGCAGTTTCTCGCGCGCCGCCGAGCAGTTAGCCCGTACGCAGCCGGCTCTGAGCATCTCGATCAAGAAGCTGGAGGAAGAGGTCGGAGCGCTGCTTTTTGACCGGTCCCAGAGGGAGGTCGCGTTGACCGAAGTCGGCCAGGTCCTGTTCGAATACGCGCAGAGGATCCTCAATCTGCGTCGCGAGGCGCTCGCGACGATCGAGGAGATACGGCAATTGCACACGGGCCGAGTCACGATCGGGGCCAACGAGAGCACGAGCCTCTACGTGCTGCCCCGCATCATTCTGGCTTTCCGCGAGCGCCATCCGACGATCAAGATCGAGGTCTACCGCTCCTTCTCCGAGCGGCTCCCCCGGGAGATCAAAGAGCGGAATCTCGATTTCGGGATCGTCTCTTTCGATCCGAACGAGAGCGAGCTGGCCTCGTTCCCGATCCTGGAGGACGAGCTGGTCCTGATCCTGCCGCCTCATCATCCCCTGGCCCAGCAGGAGAGAGTGACGCTGAAGGATCTCGGGGGCGAACCCTTCATCGCGCACAATGTGCGTTCGCCCGCGCGCGAGCATGTGATTCGCGCCTTTCGCCGAGCGCGCGTTCCTCTGAATATCGCCATCGAGCTGACGAGCATTGAGACGATCAAAGAGTTCGTGAAAATGGGGCTGGGGTTGGCCTTCGTCCCTCGCATGTGCATCGAGGAAGAAGTGCAGCAAGGGAAGCTCGCGACCGTCCCCATTCAGGGGTTCCGGTACCGGCGCGTCCTGCGCGTGATCTATCTGCGAGACAAAGTCCACTCGCACGCCGCGCAGAAGTTCCTGGAAGTCATCCGGGCGATGGCTCCCAACGCCCGAGGCCGCGAAGCGCGCTTGACGAAATGAAGCCGTGGGCCCATAGTATAAGCGTGAGCAAACACAGGGCGGAGTCGAGCGGATGTTCAACGGCCTGTCCATGACGGAAATCCTCTTCCTTCTGGTGATCGCCTTGATCCTTTTCGGGCCGCGGAAGCTGCCCGAGCTGGGACGCTCGCTGGGTCAGAGTCTGGCTCAGTTTCGCCGCGCCTCGGAGGAATTCAAGCGCTCCTGGGAGGAGGAGATTCTCATGGAGGAGAAGCGGCTGAGCGCCTCGACGTGGTCTCCCTCATCTTCCCCACGGGAATCGAGCTCGGATCTGAAGGAAAACCGTGAATCTTAAGACGGAGGACCCGGAGCCGAAAGTCGAGGACGAACTGGCGGGGACGGAGATGTCGCTGCTGGAGCATCTGGAGGAGCTGCGGCAGCGACTGGTGCGTTGTCTTCTGGCGGTGCTCTTCTTGCTGGGGGGGTGCTGGTTCTTTCGCGAGCCCATCTTCCAGTTCCTGGAGACGCCGGTCCGTCAGGCGCTCGCGCGCGCCGAAGCCGCCGGCGTGCGCACGGTGCTCGAGCCCCAGCGGTCGGAGCTGCGCGAGGGGGAGCGCTTCTCCTATTCTCTGCCCGAAGAGGTGCGCATCGGATGGCGCGTGATCCCGGCGGGCACCCCTGTCCCGGCGCGTCTGGAACGGCGGCAGGGGGAATCGGTGATTGTGCTGGCCGAACCGTGGATGACCGATCAGGGCATGATCCCAGCCGGAACGCGTCTGCCGCCCCCTCGCAGCGCCAATCCCACAGGAGAGCGGTTGATTGTCACAACCGTGCAGGAAGCCTTCAGCCTGTATATCCGCGTTTCCTTCTATGCGGCTCTCTTTCTGGCCATGCCCTTTTTGCTCTACCAGTTGTGGGCATTTGTCTCGCCCGGGCTCTATCGGCACGAGAAGCGCTACGTGCTCCCCTTCCTCTTCATGGGATCGGCATTTTTCGTGCTCGGCGCGGCCTTCGGCTATTACATCGCCTTCCCCCGCGCGGCCGATTGGCTCCTGCAGCTCGGGAGCGAATTCCGCCCGCTTCTGCGCGCCAGCGAGTACTTCGATCTCATTCTGGTCATCATGCTGGGTCTGGGAGTCGTCTTTCAGATCCCGACGATCACGCTCTTTCTGGCGCGCCTGGGTATTGTCACCCCTCAGATGCTTCTGCGCCCCTGGCGATACGCCCTTCTGGGGATCTTCGTCCTGGCAGCGGTCATCTCGCCGACAGGAGACATTCCGAATCTGCTCGTCTTCGCCCTGCCCATGGTCTTGCTCTACTTCCTCTCGATCGGCATCGCCTGGCTCGTCGGGCGGCCGTCCGCCTCTTCATCGAACCCTTCTTGAAAAGAAAGGCGGGCCTCTTCTATACTTAAGCGCGAAAGATCACGCGGCCTGGAGGGCGAGCGATGAACGGCATGAGAAGAGAAATCGGGCGAGCCGACGTTCCCCTGTATGCCGGAAGAAAGATCCGTAGAGCGCGACCGCTCGCTCGGATCGTCGGAGAATCTCTGGGAGCGAGCGTTTTGGCGGTGACCCTCCTTCTCTCCCCGATGAACGGCCGGGGAATGCCCGCCTCCCCGGAAGCGAAGGCGCGACAAGAGAAGCCGGAGAAGAAAAAAGAAGACAAGGAGCGGCAGAAGAAGCGCCGGCAGGAGCTGAGCGAGGTCTACAAGAAGTGGCTCGAAGAAGACGTGCGCTGGATCATCACCGAGGAAGAGCGAGCAGCTTTTCTCAAGTTGGAGACTGACGAGGAGCGCGAGCAGTTCATCGAGCAGTTCTGGCTCCGGCGCGACCCGAATCCCGACACGGAGGAGAACGAATATCGGGAGGAGCACTATCGGCGAATCGCCTATGCGAACGAGCACTTCTCCTCGGGCATCCCCGGATGGAAGACCGATCGCGGACGCATCTACATCATGTTCGGTCCTCCCGACAGCATCGAGAGTCATCCGGCCGGAGGGACGTACGATCGTCCGATCTGGGAAGGCGGGGGGACGACGAGCACGTATCCCTTCGAGGTCTGGTTCTACCGCTACATCGAGGGCGTGGGCAGCGGCATTGAGATCGAGTTCGTGGATCCGACGATGACGGGCGAGTATCGGATCGCTCGGAGCCCGGATGAGAAAGATGCTCTGCTCTTTGTTCCCGGTGCCGGATTGACTCTGGCCGAACAATTGGGACTCGCCTCCAAGGCCGATCGCCCGTTCTTCTCCCCGGGCAATCGCGAGCGGTATCCGCTGATGCATCAGCGCGTGCAGGATCAGCCCTTCGAGCGGTTGCAACTTCTGGCCAATCTCCAGCGTCCCCCGCGGGTCAAGTTCAACGACCTGGCGACGCTCGCCGACGCGAAACTCGAAGTCGAGTTCGACGTCCTTCCCTTCCAGATGCGCGTGGACTTCGTGCGCATCACCGACAGCTCGATCCTCACCCTCATCACCGTGCTCATGGAGAACCAGGACCTGAGTTTCAAGAACACCGGGGGATATAACGAGGCCACCGTGAACATCCACGGGCGTATCCGACCGGTGACGGGTCGGCGTCCGCAGATCTTCGAGGATGTCGTCACGCAGCGCTATACGGATGATGTCTTCGATCAGGGAGTGAAGCAGAAATCCATCTATCAGCGTCAGATCACGCTCGCGCCGGGGCACTACGTCGTTGATCTGGTCATCCGGGATGTCAACAGCGGGCGCACGGGCGTCGTGCATCACGGCATTCAGGTCCCGAAATACGCCGAGGGGCAACTGGCGACCAGCTCGCTCATTCTGGCCGAACGGATTGAGCCCCTGCACGGGCGCGTCGCGGCCGGTCCCTTCGTCCTGGGGAATCTGAAAGTGCGTCCCAACGTGAACACCATCTTTCGCCGAGGCGATCCTCTGGGCCTCTATCTTCAGATCTACAATCCCGGCGTGGACCAGACGACGTTGCGTCCGGCTGTGGACGTCGAATACATCCTGCTGCGGGAGGGCCGCGAGGTCATGCGACTGCGCGAAGACGGTCAGAACGGTCTCACCCGCTTCATGACCCAACAGATCGTTCTGGCGCGCGTGATCCCGACCGATACGCTGGCGGCCGGGACCTATACGGTGAAGGTTCGGATCACGGATCGCGTCTCGCAGCAAACGATCGAACCGACGGCGACCTTTACGATCACCGAGCGCAAGGAAAACTGAGGTCACAAGAGAGGTTCATTCGTACCGAAGGGCTTCGACCGGGTCCAAACGGGCCGCCTTCATCGCCGGCCAGAGGCCAAAGAAAAGGCCGACGCCCACAGAGACCGTGAACCCCGCCACCGGAGCCCACAAGGGCATGGTCGTGGGAAGGAAAGTCCGGATGAGAGCGCTCAGACCCCATCCGGCGAGGATCCCCAGGATCCCCCCGATCCCCGTCAAGACCATCGCCTCGATGAGGAATTGCCAGGCGATATCGCGACGACGCGCTCCGATGGCCTTCCGAATCCCGATCTCGCGCGTGCGCTCGACGACCGACACGAGCATGATGTTCATGACCCCGATTCCCCCGACGAGCAATCCCACGCTCGAGATGGCGAACATGAGGACGACCAGAGCGAAGGTGATCTGATCGAACTGCCGGCGAATGACATCGGGCGTGGAGATCCCGAAATTGTTGGGCTGATCATAAGGGACGTTGCGCCGCCGGCGCAGCAGTTCGGTGATCTCGTCAATGGCCTGTTCCATGCGCCCGGGAGCCGCCTGAGCCATGATGAGATGGTCTTCGAGTTGCGGATACATCTTCTTGAGCGTTTCGTAGGGGACGTAGATGCGGCTGTTCTCCCCGGAATCCTCCCCTCCGGCGAAGATGTTCTCGCGCTTCTCCAGGACGCCGACGATGGTGAACTCCTTGTTCCCGATCTGAATCGTCTTCCCGAGAGGATTCATGTGGGGGAAGAATTTATCGGCGATCGCCGAGCCGATGACGCAGACGGCCTGCCGATGCGTGTTCTCCCATTCGGTGAAGAAGCGCCCCTGGGCGATATGGATCGTCGCGATCTTCTCCAACTGCGGCAGGGTCCCGTTGATCTCGACCGCGTACAGCTCCTGATCGCGATAGCGAACGGGGGGACGATCGGTCGGCGGGGGCCAGATGAGGGGGACAGCGATCTCGACCGAAGGGCAATACTGGGCGATGGCCAGGGCGTCCTCGTACGTCAGCGGGGGACGCTGCCGCTCTTCCGGGCTCACGCGCCCCAGCCGGATCCCGGGCTCGAAGCGGAAGATGAAAAGCGTGCGCGTGCCGAAGCTATCAATGAGCTCCTCAAACTGCATCCGAATGCCCGCGATGAAGGAGGCAATCACCATGACCGTCGTCACCCCGATGACGACCCCCAGAATCGTCAGCGACGAGCGCAGCGTGTGGACGCGCAGCGTCGCCAGGGCCATGCGGAAGCTCTCGTGCCACTCCTGTCGTGTCATTCCGCCCTCAACGCTTCGACCGGATCAAGTCCCGCGGCTTTGTAAGCGGGATAGACGCCCGAGATCAATCCGACGCTTCCGGCGATCGCGACAGCCAGAAGCGTCCAATCCACGGGCAGTTCCATTCGGATCTCAAAGAGGCTGGCGGCGAGCTTCCCCAAGCTGAAGGCGAAGAGAATCCCTATGGCTCCCCCGATCAGCGCGAGCGTGACCGATTCGGCGAGGAACTGCAGGAGGATGTCCCGGCGGCGAGCCCCCACCGATTTCCGAATCCCGATCTCGCGCGTGCGCTCGACGACCGACACGAGCATGATGTTCATGATGACGATCCCCCCCACGATGAGAGCGATCGAGGCCAGACCGATCGTCGCCAGTTGAATCGTGCCGAGCATCCTCTCGCGAAAGCTGTTGATCGCCTCGGCCGTGATGATCCCGAAGTTATCCTCCTCATCGTACCGGAGATGCCGGCGCGCCCGCAGGACCATGCGGACCTCATCCACGGCGCGGGGGATGTCCTCGGTGCTGGTCGCGGCGACGCGAATCCCGATCGAACGGCGCGTGCTGAAGACCTTGCGAAAGGTCGAGATGGGGATGATGACGAAGTTATCCTGCGGCTGCCCGAAGATCGTCCCCTGCTCCTCGGCCACGCCGACAATACGGAAGGGCAGCCCGGCGATCCGAATCTCCCGGCCCAAGGGGTCCGTCGCCGGGAAGAACTCCTTCACAATATCCGCTCCGACGACACAGACGGCGCGGCTTCGTTCCTCCTCCTCCCGAGTGAGATATCGCCCCTCGGCGATCTCCAGCCGATCGATCTCTCCCATGTTGAAGGAGACGCCCGTGATGCGGACATCCTGCAGCGTCTGCGCGCCGTATTTGACCTGCCCGACCGTCGTCACCTCGGCCGCCGCATCGCGCACGTAACGACGTCGCGGATTCTCCAAAATAGCGCGCAGATCATCGAAGGTGATATCCTTATTCCGCCTGTTCTGCTTGAGGAAATCTTCCCAGCTTGTGATGAAACCGAACTTGCGCACGGCGAAGGCATTGGCCCCCAGATCGGCGATCCGATCGTTGAAGTAAGCGTTGAACCCTTCGATCCCCATGACGACGAGGATAACCGTCGCGACCCCAATGATGACTCCCAAAAGAGTGAGGAAGCTGCGCAGCTTGTGCGCCCAGATGGCCTCAAGCGCCACCTTGATCGCTTCCCCGAATCGCATCGCTCCTTTCATCATACCCGGGCTCCCGGCGTCCGAGCAAGCTCCCGACCCCGTCTGCGGGCCTTCCCCTCTTGCCCTCTCCAGGGGTCTGCGCCATACTCTTCTTTTACGCTGAGAGGGAGCGTCGGGTTCTATGCCGCGGCGAACGGACATCGAGAAGATCCTGATCATCGGATCGGGCCCGATCGTCATCGGGCAAGCGTGTGAGTTCGACTATTCGGGGACGCAGGCGTGCAAGGCGCTTCGCGGCGAGGGATATCGAGTCATCCTCGTGAATTCGAATCCGGCGACGATCATGACCGATCCGGAATTCGCCGATCGGACGTACATCGAACCGCTGACGGTCGAGGTCTTGACCAAGATCATCGAGCGGGAGCGTCCCGATGCCCTGCTGCCGACAGTCGGAGGGCAGACGGGATTGAACCTGGCGGTCGCTCTGGCGGAAGCCGGAGTTCTGGAGGCCTATGGCGTGCGCCTGATCGGCGCCAATCTCCACGCGATCCGCATCGCCGAGGATCGGCGGCTCTTCAAGCGGGCGATGGAGGAGATCGGGCTGAAGATGCCTCGCGCCGGATTCGCCTCCTCTCTGGAAGAGGCCTGGGAGATCGCCGCCGGCCTGGAGTACCCGATCATCATTCGCCCGAGCTTCACCCTGGGAGGCACGGGAGGAGGAATCGCCTATAACGATGAGGAGTTTCGCCAGATCGTCGAGCGCGGACTGGATGCCTCGCCCATCCATGAGGTCCTCGTGGAGGAGTCCATCATCGGATGGAAGGAATACGAGCTGGAGGTCATGCGCGATCTGGCCGATAACGTCGTCATCATCTGTTCGATCGAGAATTTCGACCCGATGGGCATCCACACGGGAGATTCGATCACGGTCGCACCGGCGCAGACGCTCACCGATCGCGAATATCAGCGCATGCGCGATGCCGCCATCGCCGTGATCCGGAAAGTGGGCGTGGAGACGGGCGGCTCCAACATCCAGTTCGCTGTGAACCCGAAGACGGGCGAGTTGTACGTCATCGAGATGAATCCGCGCGTCTCGCGCTCCTCGGCTTTGGCCTCGAAGGCGACGGGATTCCCGATCGCCAAGATCGCGGCCAAGCTCGCCGTCGGGTATACGCTCGATGAGATCCCCAACGACATCACCCGAAAGACGTGGGCCAGCTTCGAACCCACTCTCGACTATGTCGTCGTGAAGATCCCGCGCTGGGCGTTCGAGAAATTCCCGGCGGCGGATCCGACGCTCACGACTCAGATGAAATCGGTCGGCGAAGTCATGGCCATCGGGCGCACGTTCAAGGAGGCTCTGCTCAAAGGGATCCGCTCGCTGGAGACAGGACGCCTCTTCCGGTTCGACCACGACCTCTCCGAAGAGGAGCTGCGGCGCCGGCTGCGAATTCCCACGCCGGAGCGGCTCAACTACATCCGCTACGCCCTGGATCGGGGATGGAGCCTGGAGGAGATTCATGAGCTGACGAAAATTGATCCCTGGTTCCTCGCTCAACTGCGCGAGGTGGACCAGGAGCAGAAACGCCTGCGGACGAAGACGCTTCAGACGGTGACACGCCAAGATCTGCTCCGTGCCAAACGGATGGGATTTTCCGACGCTCGTCTGGCCGATCTCTGGCAGACGACCGACGAGGCCGTGCGCCGCACGCGCGAGGAGTTGGGCGTGCGCCCCGTCTTCAAGCGCGTGGATACCTGCGCTGCGGAATTCGAATCCTACACTCCCTATCTCTATTCGACCTACGAGGACGAGGACGAAGCGCAGCCGACCTCGCGGCGTAAGATCATGATTCTGGGCAGCGGGCCGAACCGCATCGGGCAGGGGATCGAATTCGATTACTGCTGCTGCCACGCCGCCTTCGCCCTCCGGGAGGAGGGGTATGAGACGATCATGGTCAATTGCAATCCCGAGACGGTCTCGACCGATTACGATACGTCCGATCGGCTGTACTTCGAACCGCTCACATTCGAGGACGTCCTGAACATTTATGAGCGAGAGCAACCCGAAGGCGTCATCGTGCAATTCGGGGGGCAGACGCCGCTCAATCTCGCCCTGAAGCTCTGGCGCGCGGGGGTGCGCATCATCGGGACGTCTCCGGAATCCATTGACCTGGCCGAGGATCGGGAGCGCTTCGGGCGCCTGCTCCGCGAGCTGGGCATCCCGCAGCCGGAGAATGGGACGGCCGAGAGCATCGAGGAGGCTCGACGCATCGCGGCGCGCATCGGGTATCCGGTGCTGGTCCGGCCGAGCTACGTGCTCGGCGGGCGCGCCATGGTGATCGTCTACGACGAGCGCGCGCTGGTGCAGTACATGCGCCAGGCCGTGGAAGCCTCGCCCGCCCATCCCGTCCTCATTGATCGTTTCCTCGAAGACGCCTTCGAAGTGGATGTGGACGCTCTGGCCGACGGCTCGCGCTGCGTGATCGCCGGGATTCAGGAGCATATCGAGGAAGCAGGGATTCACTCCGGCGATAGCTCCTGCGTCCTCCCCCCCTACATGATCCCCGAAGAGCACCTGGAGACGATTCGCCGATACACGCGGCGCCTGGCCGAAGCCCTTCAGGTCGTCGGCCTGATGAACGTCCAGTATGCGATCAAAGACGGAACCGTCTATGTGCTCGAAGTGAATCCGCGCGCATCGCGCACGGTTCCCTTCGTGAGCAAGGCGACGGGAGTCCCTCTGGCTAAGATCGCTGCTCGGCTCATGATCGGACGCACGCTCGAGGAGTTCGGCCTGCCCGAAGAGTTGAAGGTGGATCGGTTCTACGTCAAGACCCCGGTCTTTCCGTTCGCGCGGTTTCCCGGAGTGGACCCCGTCCTGGGTCCGGAGATGCGCTCGACGGGCGAAGTCATGGGTGTGGCCTCTACGTTCGGCAGCGCTTTCCTGAAGGCGCAATATGGCGCCGGAACGCATCTGCCGCGTCAGGGGACGGTCTTCCTCAGCGTCAACGACAACGATAAGGCGAACGTGATCCCTATCGCGCGGCGCCTGCGGGACCTGGGATTCGAGTTGATCGCCACGCGCGGGACGCGCGAGGCCCTGCGGCGAGCGGGTCTGGAAGCGCGCTTCGTCTACAAGGTGAATGAGGGACGTCCCAACGTCGTGGACCTCATCAAGAGCCGGCACATCCATCTGATCATCAACACGCCGCTGGGGCGGGCCTCGTTCTACGACGATCGCTCGATCCGCCGCGCGGCCGTGCAGTACCGCATCCCGTGCATCACGACGCTGACGGGCGCCCGCGCGGCTGTAGAGGCCATCGAGGCGCTTCAGCGAGAGGAGCTGGAGGTCGGCAGCTTGCAAGAATATCACTCTCAACTCGATCATCAGAGGATGCTCACAAGATCCTGAGCCGCAGCGAGAGCCGGGAGGAAAGCCTATGGAGCAGAAGAAGAACATCGTGCTCATCTTCGGCAAGGATACCTGACCGTACACGACGGCCGCCCGTGAGGATTACGGCCAACGTGGCTACGAGGTCCGATACTTCAACGTGCAGAAGGACGAATCGGCGCTCGAGCAGATGCTCCGGTACTCAGGCGGGAAGCGCAGCGTGCCGGTGATCGTGGAAGGGGAACGGGTGACGATCGGCTTCGGAGGCACCTGAGGGGTGTGAGCGCCGACCGGTTCGGTCGGCGACAGTGTGAGCCCTCCGAGCGCGATCCGAGACGACGGAGCGCGCCCGAGGACTCCGACAAGCGTGCGGAGGCGAATGGGGTCTGGTGACTCCCCCGGGCTTCAAACCCGGTGGGCGAGGGCGAGAGCCAGCGCCGGTGGGTTCGATTCCCACGCGCCTCCGCCAATCACAGGGGAGGATGTGTTCTCATGAGGGCGCCGCACGAGGAGGTGATGACAGCGCCCGGATGGCTCCGTATCTGCCGCGCTCACTTCCGTCCTTTCTTCTTCTACCTCTTTGGTGGGATCGCCCTGGGGACCGGAGTGCTGCTCAGCTCGCCCTCGGCCGTGAAGGTGTTCCCGCGCTTTTTCCTGCTCGGCCTGCTCCTGTGGCCTGCGCTCGAATACGGATTCCACCGAGGGCTTCACGCTCGGACGCGATCGGCGCGCCTGCGCGCTTTTCTCCACCGCGCTCACGGGATCCATCATGAGGCGTCGCATCGCATCGAATCTCTGTTCATTCGTTTCTCGGCGAGCGCATCGCTGAGCCTTCTCTTCTTTCTCTTCTTCTGGGGCGCGTTCGGATCGGGGACGAAGGCCGTGGCCTCGCTCCTCGGCCTATGGGGGGGATATCTGTTCTACGAATTCGCCCATTATTCGGCCCATTGCGGAAGGCCCCGCACGGCGTGGATGCGGTACATGAGGCGACACCATCGGCTCCATCATCACCGAGACGAACGCGCGCGCTTCGGCGTGACGACACCGCTGATGGATTGGCTCTTCGGGACTCGAGGAGAGTCGTGTGCTCCCAGAGAGCGCAAGCATTCATTGCTGTCTCCCACGGCCTCTGATAAACTCCCGTGAGGCTTGCGGACGGGAAGGCGAGATCCGCTTTTCCGAGAAGGGGAGAGAAAGACCATGAGGGCGGATGTGCAGGATTGGCTCGCCCTGAGCCTGGTGACCGGCATCGGGTCGCGCACGGCCGGACGCCTGCTGGAGCGCTTCGGTTCTCCGACCGGCGTCCTGGCGGCTTCGCGCGCGGAGCTGCAGGCCTTCGGGTTAGAGGAGGAGACGATCGAACGGATCCAGTCGGAGGAATCTCGGCGCCGTGCCGAGAAGGAGTGGGCGAAAGTGAAGAAGATGGGGGCCGAAGTCCTCACGCTCGAGGACCCGCGGTACCCCCCTCTGCTTCGTCAGATCTATGATCCCCCGATCGTCCTCTATGCTCTTGGGGATGTGGACGTGCTCACCGCGCCCTTGCTCGCGATCGTGGGGACGCGCCGGCCCTCCCCTTACGGGATGAACGTGGCGACGGAGCTGGCGCGCGAGCTGGCGCGCCGGGGGGTAGTCATCGTCTCGGGCTTCGCACGAGGCATTGACGCAGCCGCCCATCGCGGGGCTCTCGAAGCCGAAGGGAAGACCGTCGCTGTCCTCGGCACGGGGCTGGATGTCCTGTATCCCTGGGAGCATCGTGGGTTGGCCGAGCGGATTCGCGAGCGCGGGGTCCTTCTGACGGAATTCCCCCTGGGGGTGCCCCCGCTCGCGCAAAACTTCCCCTTCCGGAATCGGATCATCAGCGGGATGAGTCTGGGGGTTGTCGTCGTCGAGGCGGCCGAGCGCAGCGGCTCCCTCATCACGGCCCGTCTGGCCCTTGAGCAAGACCGCGAGGTCTTCGCCGTTCCCGGCCCGATCACTTCGCCCCAAAGCCACGGGCCGAACTATCTCATCAAATGCGGAGCGAAGCTCGTTCAATACTGGCGGGATATTGTCGAGGAGCTTCCCCTGGACATTCGGCGGGAGATCCTGCGCCGCGAGTCGGAGACAGCCCCAGCCCTTCAGCCGGAGCTACCGCTCGGTGAGAGCGAACAGCGCGTGCTCGAGCTGCTCAGCTTCGAAACGCCCATGCACCTGGACGAGCTGCTGGTCCGAAGCGGCCTGGTCGTACCCGAGCTGATGCGCGTCTTGCTCGAACTGGAGGTGAAAGATAAAATCAGACAGTTGCCGGGGAAGCAGTTTGTGAAGAAGCGGTGATATGGCCAAGAAGCTCGTCATCGTCGAATCGCCCGCCAAGGCCAAGACGATCCACAAGTATCTGGGTCAGGACTTCACGGTCATGGCCTCGGTCGGGCACATCAAGGACCTGCCGGAGAAGGAATTGGGCGTGGACATCGAGAACGACTTCCGCCCAACTTATGTCATCATCCCCGATGAGATCAAGAAGAACAACCGCAAGATCCTCTCAGAACTTCGGCGGGCGGCGCGGCAGGCTGAGGAGATCTATCTGGCGGCCGATCCCGATCGGGAAGGCGAAGCCATCTGTCATCACTTGAAGGAAGAGCTGGTCGGCCCGCAGGAGAAGAAGCCGGTCTATCGGGTCCTCCTGCACGAGATCACTCCAGGCGCTGTCCGGGAGGCGTTTCGGAACCCCGGACAGATTGATCCGCATAAGGTCGAGGCGCAACAAGCGCGCCGGATTCTGGATCGGCTTGTGGGCTATCTCGTGAGTCCGCTCCTGTGGAAGAAGGTGCGGTGGGGTCTTTCGGCCGGACGCGTGCAATCGGTCGCCTTGCGGTTGATTGTCGAACGGGAACGCGAGATCGAGCGCTTCGTCCCGACCGAGTATTGGACGATCGTGGCGCATCTCTCGGCATCCCGCGAGCCCGCCTTCACGGCGCGGCTCGTGCGCATCGGCGACAAGAACGTCAAGACAAGCGATTTCGATCAGGGAGAGCGCCCGACCGAACGACACATTCGCTCCGAAGCAGAAGCGCGCGAGATCGTCGAGCAACTCCGCACGAGCGAGTTCGTCGTCTCCTCCGTGGAGACGAAGGAGAAGAAGCGCCATCCCTCGCCTCCTTTCACGACGAGCACATTGCAGCAGGAGGCGTCGCGTCGGCTGCGCTTTCCGGTCAAAAAGACGATGCAGTTGGCCCAGAGGCTCTACGAAGGGGTGGAGCTGGGACCGGAAGGGAGCGTCGGACTGATCACCTACATGCGCACGGACTCGACGCGCGTGGCGGAGCCGGCTCTGGCCGACGTGCGACGCTTCATCGCCGAACGATACGGTTCGGATTTCCTCCCCGAGCAGCCCCATCTCTATCGTTCGAAGAAGGACGCCCAGGATGCTCATGAGGCGATTCGCCCGACCTCGGTCTTTCGAACTCCCGAACAGGTCGCGCCCTATCTGAGCCGCGATGAGCTGGCGCTCTATCGGCTCATCTGGCAGCGATTCGTCGCCTCGCAGATGAAACCGGCTCTCTTCGACCAGACGATTCTGGAGATCCGCGCCGGCGAGTGCCTGTTTCGCGCGACGGGTTCTGTGCTGAAGTTCCCCGGCTTTTTGAGCGTCTACGAAGAGGTCAAAGAGGAGAAAGAGGAAAAAGAAGAGCCGGAGGAGGAGGCCGTCTCCCTGCCTCAGGTCGAAGTGGGAGAGCGACTGAAGGTCAACGAGATCCGGCCCGAGCAGCATTTCACAACACCCCCACCTCGCTACACAGAGGCGACGCTCGTCAAGGCGCTGGAAGAGAACGGCATCGGGCGCCCTTCGACGTACGCGCAGATCCTGAGCATCATTCAAGATCGCGACTACGTTCAGAAAGTGAAGGGGCGCTTCAAGCCGACCGAACTCGGACGACTCGTCTGCGACCTGCTGGTCGAAAATTTCACGGACATCTTCGACGTCACCTACACGGCGGAGATGGAAGAGGAGCTGGACCAGATCGAGGAAGGGCGCACAAGCTGGGTCAAGGTCCTCAAGGACTTCTACGCGAAATTCGCCGCGGATCTGGCGCGCGCCGAACAGCAGATGGAGAACGTCCGAGAGGGGGTCGAGACCGATACGGCCTGTCCGGAATGCGGAGCGCTTTTGGTGAAGAAGGTCGGGCGGTACGGGCCGTTCCTGGCCTGCCCTCAATGCGGAGCGACGCGCAAGATGACCTCCGACGCGAACGCGGGAGTCTCCGAGGATGAGCCCCCGCAGGAGGAGATCACCTGCGAGAAGTGCGGACGTCCGATGACCCTCAAGCGAGGACGCTTCGGGAACTTCCTCGCGTGCACGGGATATCCCCACTGTACGAACACGCGCCGTATTCAGAAAGACGGTCGGGTGGCCGCTCCCGATCGCCTTCTTGACGAAACGTGCCCGGAATGCGGAGCGCCGCTTGTCGCCAAACATGGTCCATACGGGGAGTATATCGTCTGCAGCCGGCGTCCGGCCTGCTCTTACCGGAAAGTGGAGACGCTGGGCATTCCCTGCCCGAGGGTCGAATGCCGCGGGGAGCTGGTTCGGCGACGCTCGCGTCGCGGTCGGACATTTTACGGATGCAGCGCCTATCCCACATGCACCTTCACCGTATGGGATCAACCGGTCGCGCAGGAGTGCCCGCAGTGCGGAGCCAGCTTCCTGCTGGAGAAGACGACGCGACGTCAGGGGCGCATCCGGTATTGCCACCGGCCCGAGTGCACCTATCGCGAGACGGTCTCTTCCAGAGAAGACACGACGGTCGCCGAGCCCGTAGAAACGCGCGCTTGAGGGGCGCTCGGGGCTTGCGAGAGATTTCGACAAGAGGAGCAGTCCTTTCGGAGTGCCTTCCCGCTGTGATCGGTGACCTCGCCCAAGCCCTGTATGACATCTCGGCTTTCCTCACCCGCCGGTCCCAGTGGATGTGCCAACTCGATGGCCTGCCGCTAGCTTCGGTGACAGGGGAACGCCTTTCGGTCACTCTGGAGTTCGGGAAGCTGATTTTCACCCTTCGGGGCGATGATTTCTCCGAATGCTGGCGGATCGAGGCCTATGAGATTGCAGGGGAGCGGCTGCGCCTGCGCCTCAGTCGGCACTGGGGGCGGCAGACGCACACGCTGGAGATCCGGCCCGATCAGGAGCGCTCGGACGAATCGGACGAAGAAGATGCGCACTCTCGGCGGCGCGCTTTTGAGTCCAGGATATGCCAGGTGCTTCAGCGGGAGCTGGGAGCGCGCATCGAATATGCGGCTACTCATCGGGACGATGCGCGACATCTCTCGGGCATATACACGAGGCTGATTCTGCGCCACAGAGGGGAGCGCGCGATCGGTATCGCCGTGAATCCGGGTGAGCCCCAGGCCCACATTGACGGGCTTGTGACGGCCGGAGCGATCTGGTGGGAGCACGCCGTGCACTCCAGACACGGAGAAGGTGCACAACGCCTTCTGCTGCTTGCGCCCTTCGGGAGAGCTGAGCGCCTGGCGCGGCGCCTGACGGCACTGCGTCGTGAGAATCCCCGGATCGAACTGTACGAAGTCAAAGAGCCCGAGGGAAAGCTCATCGCCGTGACGCCTTTCGATCAGGGGGCATTGTTGGATCCGAACCGCGCGCGCCTTCCGCGCCCGCAGGGAGAGCCATCTCCACATCCGCTGCGCGATCGGGCGCTGGCTTTGGCTCCGGGTCTTTTGCGCGTCTGCCGGCGTCCCGGCTCTCGGGAGGAATCCTTGCTTCTGCGCGGTCTGGAGGTCGCGCGCATTCGGGGCGGAGGACTCTGGTTCGGTGTAGGAGCGCGCAAGCAGAAGTTGCGGGAGAACTGGGAGGATTTCGAGCGCCTCCTGCAAGAGGTCGCGCGCATCCGCCATCCCGAGAGCTCGGAGAAGTTTCACCCCTTCTATCGCCTTCAGGCTGAACGTTGGCTGGAGGAGATCATCCGCCAGGATGTGCGCCGCGTGGACCCGAGACTGGATCCCCGGTTCCTCTACTCCCAGATCCCGGCCTATGGGGACGAAGGGTATGGACGGGTGGACCTGCTCGGGATCACCGAAGAGCGCCAGCTCGTGCTCATGGAGTTGAAGGTGGAGGAGGATGCGGAGTTGCCTCTGCAAGCTCTCGACTATTGGCTCAAGATCGAATGGCACCGGCGGCGCGGGGATTTCGCGCGACGCGGCTATTTCCCGGGAATCGAGATCGCCGATCGGCCGACCCAGGTGTTCGTCATCGCGCCGCTTCTTCGCTTTCACAGCATGTTCGATCAGGTCGCGCGCTGGATTGACCCCCAGGTCCCGTTCTATAAAATTGGAATTGCCGAAGAGTGGCGGAAAGGAGTACGCGTCCTCTATCGGGAGCGAGCGAACGGCTGATGGAGTTTCACGGACTTCTGGTCCTGGATAAGCCGGCGGGGATGACGTCGCACGATGTCGTCGAACGCGTGCGCCGCGCGCTGCGGATCCGGCGCGTCGGGCATACGGGGACACTGGACCCGATTGCGACCGGCGTGCTCGTGCTCTGCGTGGGGAAGGCCGCGCGGCTCCAACGATTCCTCACGGCGCGGGATAAAGAATACCGAGTCCGCGTGCGTCTGGGCTTCGCCACCGAAACCTATGACGCCGAAGGGAAACCGACGACGCCTCCCGCGGATACATCCCATATCTCGGAGGAAGAGCTGGAGCGCGTGCTCGCGGAATTCCGGGGCGAGCTGCAGCAAATCCCTCCCATGTACTCGGCCAAAAAGAAGGCGGGCGTCCGACTCTACGAGCTGGCCCGGCGCGGCCAGAGCGTGGAACGCGAACCCATTCGCGTGCGCATCCAGGAGCTGGAGCTTGTGCGCGAGCCGGGAGCAACCCTCTGCCGTCGGGACGATGGCACGGCGGAGTTCACCTTCCGCGTGCGGTGTTCGGCCGGCACGTATGTGCGCGCCCTGGTGCACGACATCGGGCAGCGTCTGGGATGCGGGGCGCACGTACGGGGGCTTGTGCGCACAGCCGTCGGGGAGTTCACGCTCGACCGGGCTCTTTCCCTGGAGGCCTTCGAGGCGCTCGCGCGCGAAGGCCGAGCCGCCGAAGCCCTCATCCCGCTCTCCGAAGTGCTTCCCGAGCTGCCCGCTCTCTCCCTCTCGGACGCCGACGTGCGCCGCGTGCTTTGTGGACAAGCCATCCCCGGACGCTCCTTTCGGCATCGCACTTACGTGCGACTGATGGACTCCCGAGGTCAGCTCGTTGCCATCGGCGAGAGCCTTCCGGAGCGCGGCACTATCCAGCCGCGCGTGGTTCTTGAGACGTGAGAGCATTTCTTGTATACTAATTACCGATCAAGCCCGCACGTCGGGCTTGAGACGTCGAAACGCTGATTGACGAGGTCGCGAGCGCACGCCGCGGGAATCTCCCGCCGATCTTTGGGACCAGACGAAACCCACTGCTCTTTTAACATCCGGAAATTTTTTTCCTCGGGAAGAGGTCCACCCGCTCGGAGAGAGCGGAGGAGGGGCCGGGAGGGCAGGCGTATGGAGGAGAAGAACAGGAAGATTGATATCGCTCAGCTTCTGGAGCAGCATCGCCAGGAGCGCGAGAAGCTCCGATGGGAAGGGACCTTCCGCGAATACTTCGAGCTGGTGACGCAGAATCCTCGGATCGCTCGGCTGGCGCACGCGCGCATCTGCGATATGATCCTGGCGGCCGGAGTGGAGAAGATCAACGAAGGGCAGCCCCACGAGATCACCCGTTACAAGTTCTTCTCCAAGGAGTTGTTCGGCATTGACGAGGCGATCGAGAAGATCGTCGAGTATTTCAAGTCGGCGGCTCAGCGCCTGGAAGTGCGCAAGCGCATCCTGCTGTTGATGGGACCGGTGGGTGGAGGGAAGTCCACGATCGTCACCTTGCTCAAGCGCGGATTGGAAGCCTACACGCGCACCGACGAGGGCGCCCTCTACGGGATCAAAGGATGCCCCATGCATGAGGAGCCCCTGCATCTGATCCCCCACGACTTGCGCCCGGAGATCGAACGCCACTACGGCATCTACATCGAAGGCGATCTCTGCCCGCGCTGTCAGTACAATCTCGAGCACGTCTATCACGGGCGGCACGAGGACGTTCTGGTCGAGCGCATCGTCTTCTCCGAGAAGGAGCGCATTGGGATCGGGACGTTCTCTCCCTCCGATCCGAAGAGCCAGGACATCACGGAGCTGACGGGCTCGGTGGATCTGGCCGTCATCGGAGAAGTCGGCGTGGAATCCGATCCCCGCGCCTACCGCTTCGACGGCGAGCTGAACGTCGCCAATCGCGGGATCATGGAGTTCATCGAGATGCTCAAGTGCGATGAGAAGTTCCTCTACAGCCTCCTCACCCTCTCCCAGGAGCAGTCGATCAAGACCGGGCGCTTCGCCATGATCTACGCCGACGAGGTCATCATCTCCCATACCAACGAGAACGAATACAACGCTTTCGTGGCGAACAAGAGGAACGAGGCCCTGCAGGATCGTATCATCGTCGTCCGCGTGCCGTACAATCTGCGCGTCTCCGACGAGGAGAAGATCTACAAGAAGCTCCTCGATCAGAGCGAGGCGCCGCGACATGTGCATATCGCTCCGCACACGCTGCGCGTGGCGGCGATGTTCGCCGTCCTCACCCGCTTGCAACCCTCCAAGCGCCAGAACATTGACCTCATCAAGAAGATGAAGCTCTACGACGGCCAGGATGTGGATGACTTCAAGGCCAAGGACGTGAAGGAGCTGCGGGAAGAGGCGGAGCGGGAGGGGATGGATGGGATCTCGCCCCGGTATATCATCAATCGGCTCTCGAGCGCCCTTGTGCGCGATGGGATCCGCTGCCTGACGCCCATTGACGCGCTGCGAGCGATTCGCGACGGCTTCGATCAACATACGGGGATCTCCGCGGAAGATCGCGAGCGCTACATGAACCTCATCGCCATGGTGCGGAAGGAATACGACGAGATCGCCAAAAACGAAGTCCAGCGCGCCTTCGTCTATTCGTTCGAGGAGATGGCCCGCACCCTCTGCGATAAATATCTCGATAACGTCGAGGCCTATTGCAATAAGGAGAAGCTCAAGGATCCGATCACCGAGGAAGAAGTCGAGCCCGATGAGAAGCTCATGCGCTCGATTGAGGAACAGATCGGTATCTCCGAGAACGCGAAGAATGCCTTCCGACAGGAGATCCTCATTCGCATCTCCAGCTACGCGCGGAAAGGGCGGACGTTCGATTACAAGTCGCACGAGCGCTTGCGCGAGGCCATCGAGAAGAAGATCTTCGCCGATCTGAAGGACGTCGTGCGCATCACGACGACGAGCAAGACGGCCGATCCGGATCAGCTCCGGCGCCTCAACGAGGTCATGGATCGGCTGATCCGGGAGCACGGCTACTGCTCGGTGTGCGCCAATGAACTGCTCAATTATGTGGGCTCCCTGCTCTCGCGAGCCTGAAGGGCGCACGGACTGTCCGAGGGGTCCCTCGACGATCGGGGGACATCGGCCGATGAGGAGACTCCCATGATCGTCCAGCGAAACGATTGGTCGCTGCAACGCAAAGGCTATCTCGATCAAGAGCGCCATAAGGAGCGCGTCCGCGAGGCGATCCGAAAGAACCTGAGCTCCATCGTGGCCAACGAGTCCATCATTCTCTCGGATGGGAAGAAGACCATCCGCATCCCCATCCGTTCGCTGGAGGAATACAAGTTCCGGTACGACTATCGCAAGAAGAAGCACGTGGGGCAGGGGACCGGAGGATCCCGCGTGGGCGATGTCATCGCGCGCGAGGGGGAAGGACACGGCCCCGGACGCGGTCCCGGCGCGGGCGATCAGCCGGGCGTGGATTACTACGAAGCCGAGGTCGAAATCGAGGAGATCGCCAAGCTCATCTTCGAGGATCTCGAGCTCCCCTACCTGGAGGAGAAGAGCAAACAGGCCGTCCAGTCGCGCCAGATCCGCTTCGGCGAGGTGCGGAAGACGGGAATCCTCCCCCATCTGGATAAACGGCGCACGCTTCTGGAAAACATGAAGCGCATGGCCAAAGAGACGGGGCGCGCGCAGATCGGACCGCTCCGAAAGGAAGACCTGCGCTTCAAGAGCTGGGACGAGGAGATCCGTTACGAGACCAACGCCGTCGTCATCGCCATGATGGATGTCTCCGGCTCCATGGGCGAGTTCAAAAAGTACATCGCGCGCTCCTTCTACTTCTGGATGGTCCGCTTCCTGCGGACGAAATACGATAACGTGCGCGTCGTCTTCATCACGCATCATACGGAGGCCAAGGAGGTCACCGAAGAGCAGTTCTTCACGCAGGGGGAGTCGGGAGGGACCGTCGTCAGCTCGGCTTACCGCCTCGCCCTGGAGATCATCCGGGAGCGCTTCGATCCCAAGGACTGGAACATCTACCCCTTCCACTTCTCCGATGGGGACAACTACTACTCGGATAATGATGAGGCCGTGCGGTTGGCCGATGAACTGATCGCCACGTGCAATCTCTTCGGCTACGGCGAAATCGGGGAAGAAGAATACGCGGGATACCGACGATCCGGGGGGGCTCTGCTCTCGATCTTCAACGAGCGCCTCAAGAACAAGGATCGCTTCGTGGGCGTTCGGATTGATCGGAAGGAGGACGTCTATCCGGCCCTGAAGGCCTTCTTCGGTCGGCGAGGGGAGACGGTATGAGCGATGCCGAGATCCGAATCCTGGAGAAGGCGATCGAACAGATCTGGGACAAGGCGCGCGAACTCGGCCTGGACCCCTTTCCCATTCATTTCGAGATCGTCCCGGCGCCGGTCCTCTACGAGATCAGTTCCTACGCTCTGCCCGGGCGCTACTCGCACTGGAGCTTCGGGAAGGCTTACCACAAGATGAAGCTCCTCTACGATCTGGGGCTCTCGAAGATCTACGAGGTCGTCATCAATACGAATCCCGCCTACGCCTTCCTCCTGGAGGGGAATTCGCTCATCCAGAATAAGATGATCATCGCCCATGTGATCGCGCATGTGGACTTCTTCAAGAACAACATCTACTTCTCCCGCACGAATCGCCAGATGGTGGACGAAGTCGCGACGCACGCCGAGCGGATTCGCGAGTACGAATTCAAGTACGGGCGGAAGACGGTCGAGGAATTCCTCGATGCCGTGCTCTCGATTCAGGAGCACATCAACCCCGACCTCTTCATCCGAGAAGCCCGCTCCGAAGAACCCCCGAGCGAGAAGCCGAAACGGCCGAAAGCCGGGAAATATGATGATCTCTTCGCCCTGGACGAACCGAGGAAAGAGCGGGAGCCGCAGAAGGAAGAGACCGAGGAGACACGGCGGCGTCTCCCCCCTCATCCGGAGAAAGACCTCGTGCGCTTCATCATGACGCACTCCCCGGTGCTGGAACCGTGGCAGCGGGACATCATGGCCATGATCCATGAGGAGATGGAGTACTTCGTCCCGCAGCTTCAGACCAAGATCATGAACGAGGGATGGGCCAGCTATTGGCACGCGCGCATCCTGCGCGAGCTGGATCTGAGCGACGAGGAATTCCTCGAATTCGCTCAACTGCATGCCGCCGTCCTCTCCCCGCGCAAAGGCGCTCTCAATCCGTATTACGTCGGATTCAAGATCTTCGAGGACATCGAACGGCGGTGGGACCATCCGACCCCCGAGGAGATCGAGAAATTCGGCCGCGAGCCCGGGAAAGGGCGCGAGAAGATCTTCGAGGTGCGCCAGTTGGAGAACGACATCTCCTTCATCCGGAATTACCTGACCCGGCAGCTCGTCGAGGACCTCGACCTCTACATCTTTCAGCTCCGGGATGAAGAGGAGTGGGTGATCACTGATAAGACGTGGGAGCGCGTGCGGGACCAGATGGTCGCCGACATGACGAACTTCGGGTTCCCCGTCATCGAAGTGCTCGATGGAGATTACAACGGGAATCGCGAGCTTTATCTCCGCCACCGATACGAGGGCGTCGAATTGGATATCGAATACGCCAAGAAGACCCTCGAGTACGTCTATAAGCTCTGGGGGCGCGACGTCCATCTGGAGACCGTCGTGGATGGTGAGACGCTCGTTCTGCACTTCGATGGAGAGGAGCATTGGGAGGAGTGAGCCCTGGCGCAGGAGGCGGAAAGAGAGAAACCCCAGGCGTCCTGAAAATTCAGGGCGCCCGATGAGGATCCTCACCGGAAGTCATCCAGCACGTCACTGCCCTTTCGCGATGTAGATTCTCACCAGCCCCTGCTCATCCACTTCGTGCAGGAGGCGATGGGAGAATTTCTTCACCCACGCCTGGATCTCGCGCTGCTGGAAGCGATTGGCCAGCACTTCCAGGACCTGCCCGGGACGCATGTCCTGCAGGGCGAGCTTGATGACGCCGAGGCTTCGACAGTCGATCGGATTGAAGAGGCCTCGGACGTCGAGCGTCTTTTCCACGCGCAGCGTATCCGCGCTCACACGCTTCTCCGCTCTCACCAAACCATCACGGCATCATGGGCTTCGATCAGGCCGACGGTCTCCTCTCGCGGGATGACGCGCACACCGGAGACGAGATCGGTCTCGGTGATCCCCCGGGCCTCGGCATCTTCCTTGACCACGTAGACCTGCCCCCCATGCTCGAGCATGAATTTCACGACGCGCGCGGGATTGGTATCGAACTCCTGTACGTCCACGCCGAGGATCTTGGCCCCTTTCAGATCCTGACGCTCGACAGCATAAGTGACGGCCGAATCGCGGAGCAGGACGTTCACCTCGACCGGCGTCTCCACGACGCCGAACGCCGTCGCGAAAAGATGCGGATCCACGGGCTCCATGCACAGATAGATCGGTTTCTCGAAGATCACAAGCGCTTTCTCCGCCATATTCCCTCCTCCTTGGCGCGCCTCATCGGTACGAGGGGATCGTGATGACCCGGTCGGCCGCCCGAACGAACTTCCAGAGGTCTCCGAGCGTTCCGATCGTCACCGAATTCATCTGATGCTTCTCCACACCGCGCTCTTGCACGCAGAGGATGCACGAAACCCAGTCCAATTTGGCTCCGTGCAGACCGGCGCGCAGAAGCATATCAATGTACTTGCTCACGTGAGAATGCTTCTCGCCCAGGACTCCCTGCAGCGCGCCCGGCTCGCTATGGTCAATCTGATCTTTATTGGTCAGCGTGACGGCCTCTTCAAAGGCCCAGACGTTGACGTTGACTCCCCGCTGCAGAAGCTTCTCCGCCAGACGAAGGATCGTCGTCGGAGCTTCGCGTTCGTAAGATCCCGTCGCCAGGACGATAGCGACGCTCTTGACGCCATTGCGCTCGGCCATAACACTCACCTCCTCAAGAGAACTCTCCGCGGCGAGATCTTCGCACGCGGATCTGTAGTGATCGCTCGACTTCCCCTCCGGGGCACACTCCGGAGGATCGGAGCGCCCTAGTACCAGATGACCTTATCGCAGCCATCCACGATGAGATCGGCCAGCTCATCCATATTCGAGAGGCGCACGCCCTCGGCGAGCTGCTCGATGCCGCGCGCCTTCGCCGAGATGTCCTCGGCGAGGATCGCGACGCCAGCGCGACTCAGCTCGCTCAAGCGCCGGCCGAGCTGCGCCCCCTGGCGGGCCGCCAGGACGCCGTTCTCGATGAGATAGAGAGTGACCTCATGCCCGCGATTCTTCAGCGATCCCGCCAGTTCGAGGATGTGGGGGCTGCTCGCATACTCGTGGAGATCGCGACTGGTGACGATCACATATCGGCTCATCGTTTTCCCTCCGGTAACTCTCACCCAAAATTCTCCCTTTTGAGCCCATGTCGTTGGGCTCTGCCGTCTCCAGCCTTCTCACCATGTGGGGTCGGCGGCTATTTCGCGAACCAGATGTAATCGCCGTGAGATGCCCCCATGAAGAAGAGCATCGGGAGCGAGAGCCACGCGTTCAGGCGCGACGCCAGGAAAGCTCTCCGCGCGAGCTTGGCCGATTCCGGAGGCACGGGCGTCCCCTTCTCGGCGCTCTCGCGAGTCCAGGCGATGACGCGCTTCTGCGCCCGCCAGATGATCCCCCACACGTTCAGGAGCATGATGATCCCGTATGCTCCCCCGAGCCCGATCGAGAGCGATTTGTTCCCGAGCGTCTCGCCCGTGGGTCCCGGAGCGCTGAGCATCCGGACGATGACCCAGGACATAGCCAGGATCAACACGATGACCAGAAGAGCCAGGACGGACCCCTTGTTGAGCGCACCGGAGACCGGCTGCAAGAGAGCGTAAATGATCACCCACGTCACCAGGACGACTCCCAACCACTTGAAGAGCGTCCCCCAGGTGCCGATCCCCGCATTCTGAGCCTCCGTGTGCAGGATGTACATGGCGTAGTAAGTCAACCCGACAAGAACCGTCACCACGGCTCCCCATCGGAAGAACCAGAGAGCCCGCGGCATCAAAAGGGGAACGACCTTGCCGCGCGTCTGCGCATCGAGCTTCTGCATGAACGAAACGTTCACCAGATTGAAGAAATAAAGGAGCCCGATCCACGTAATCCCCGCCACGAAATGAGCCCAGCGGAGAAAGATTTTGAACAGCGAGGTGGCATCCGGAGCGTGAAACGTACTTCCTCCCGACGCCGGATCGAGAGCCCACAGCAAAATCATCGCGATTCCCAGTGTCGCCATAGATCCTCCTTTCCTCTTGAGGTCGGTCCCCGGTCCTCTCACTCGTGCTCGCCGGAATCGGCGCGGAGCCCTTCTCCGCCCCTCACCGCTTTCGCTCGAAAGTCACCGCCCCGACCCACACGAGGATAAGGATAGAGGCCATGAGAGAGTTTGTCAACGAAAATGTTTCTTAATCTCGAAACCCCGAGAACACGTCCTCGAACGAGAGCTGCCGCGCGGGCGGCTCCTCGTCTTCCGCGATCTTGCCGCGCCCGCACCCGAGGGCGATCTTGACGTCGCGCAGATGGAACCGAATGAGGCGCCTGGTGAGCTGGATGGCCGGAATCCGACCGCTGCGTCGCAGCCGATGGACCGTGGACTCGCTGACCTGCAGCAGCTCCGCCAACTGTTTGGCTGTAAGGAACTCGGTCCGTTTCTCCATCGCTTCACCTCTTGGGGGTGCGCGCCTTCAACCGAAGGGAGACCCGACGGCGTTCCAATCCCCCGACCTCGACGATCTGGACGTCGGGCTCATATCCCTTCGCCGTGGCCGTGAGGCGGTAGCGACCGTGCTCTCCGGGAACGCGGAAGGCGAATTCCCCACTGGAGTTGGACACCTGTTCCAGTTGCAGTGGGGATACTTTTTCCTCTCCCAGGGGAAGGCGCTCGAGCAGGACGCGGACGCCCGGCAGGAGAAATCCATCCGGATCGAAGGTCGCTCCGCTGATCACCGCATAAGCCTCCGCGCGACGAAGCCGAACCGGCCCGGAGAGTGCGGTCTCACGCTTGGCCTTGACCGTCACCGAGCGAATCACGGTCGGTTGATACTCGGCCGAGGAGAACACAAGGGCGTAGCGGCCGGGCGCGAGATCCTCCAGGAGGAACTCCCCTTTCTCATCGGACACCGTTTCGGCGACCGTCCGATTGGTCGGAGGATCAACCGCGCGAACCCTCACCTGAGCCACAGGACGACCGCGTTCATCCTCGACCCGTCCTCGAATGCTCCCCCGCGGGGAATCTTTCGGAACACCCCCCAGAGGAGGGAGCGCAAAGGCCAAGAGGAAGAATGTGACGCACAGCGATCGCATCATCGCTCCATCCTCGCGCGCTGGGAAAGAATAACACAACCTCTCCGGAGCGCAAAGGCGCGAAGAGGGCCGCACCGGAGATCATAGGACGAAAGGCCAGCCTCTCTTCGAGAGGAAGAAGGAATTGGGTAAAATGGAGCATGGGATGAGCGCGCGGGAACCGAGGAAGGGGTTGCCTCTGCTGCTGGTGCTCCTGCTTCAGATCTCTCTGAGGAGCGATCTGGTGACGGTGGATGTCACAGTTCTTGACGCCGAGGGGAACTATGTGACCGATCTCCGGCAGGAGGATTTCGAGCTGTATCATGATGGCGTCCCGCAGCCGATCGCCTTCTTCGAGGCGCAAATTCGAGCGGAGCTCTCCCGTCCTCTGGCCGTCGTCTTCGCTCTGGATACGTCCGGCAGCGTCGGCCCTCAGATCGCCGAGCAGCAGCATGCCGCGCGCCAGTTCCTCCGCCTCCTGCACCCGGAGTCTGTCTTCGCCGTCATCGGCTTCAACGATCGCATTCGTGTATTCCAGAAATTCACAAGCGATCCGGTGCTCATCGAGCGCGCCTTCGAGAAAGCCCGCGAGGTGGGAGGGCGCACGCGCCTTTATGACGCCCTGGACCGAGCCGTCACTCTCCTGAGTCGGGAAGCGCCGCGGTGGCGTCAGGGGCGGCAGGTCCGTCGCGTCGTGATCGTCATCACCGACGGCTTCGATTACACGAGCACGATCAGCCACCTCGAAGTGATCCGGCGAGCCAACGCGGCCGACGTCACCATTTACTCCATCACCCTGCCTTCCTACATCCTCTCGGTCACCGGGCGAAGGCGCGTTCCCACATTGCTCGATGCGTCAGGGATTGTACGGCAGACGGGCGGGCGCGACTTCTCGGCCGAGGAGCCGGATTTCACGCCCATTTTTCGAGCGATCGCCGAGGAGATCCGAGCCAGCTACACCCTTGCTTATTATCCTCCTGCGGAACATCGGCGGGATGGGCAATTTCACCGGATCACGGTGACCGTCAAACGTCCCGGCCTCCTCATCCGGCAGAGCCGCCCGGGCTATTTCGCTCCTCGGGGGTGAGCGCCTACCACTCCTCTTCCTCCTCATCCTCTTCGGTGAAGTCCTCCTCGAACTCCGAGACGACATCCAGCTCCAGCGGATCCAGCTCGACCACTTCCAGCTCCGTATCGCATTCCGGACAGGTCACGAAGTCCCCGATCTCGACATCCGGGGAGACGGGGACCTCGCTGTCGCACTCCGGACAGATTCCCGATGGCATAGCACGCATCCTCCTTTGCTGTTGTGACTCAGCAAACCGGGCGAAAGATAGCAATAATCTCGGCGCGAAGCAATAGGGGAAAGGCCCCGCTCCCCTGTCAGGGTCGGAGGCGCTCGCGCGCCCGGAGGGCTTCGGCACTCCGGGGATGCCGCGCGAGGATCTCCCGATACGCCCATCCGTCGTAGACGAGGCGATCCCCCGCTTCATCGTAATCGAAAGTGATCCCCAGGCGATTGTATCGGTCCAGGCTCTCATCGTTCAGATAGAACTGGCGCCGGGCCGACGGAGACTCCGGGGTGAGCTCGCGGAACTCTCGTCGCAGGCGAGCAGTCACTTCTTGCGCCGCGCGTTCGGCCTCCTCCGCCAGCAGAAGAAGCGCTCGGGGACGAAGCGGCGAGCGCTCAAAATGCACGACGAAGATGTGGGCTAATTGCAAGCGGCGGAACCCCTGGGCCTGTTCGATGAGCTCCAGAAGGCGGCGATCATCCCCGGCGCGGGCCGGCATGACGAATGCTCGCTCGTGAATCCATCCGCGCGTGCGCCGCGTCGCCGCCACACGATAAAAGAGCATTCCATCGGCGCGGCGCTTCGGACCCAGGACCGCGACAAGTCGCCCCACGCGCAGCCTCCGAATGATAGGCCCTTTCACCGTCGGCTCTCGCCGCAAGGCGGAGAACTGCTCGTCCACGACGTATCCGGAGAGCGCGCGGAAGGGTTTGGCCTGTTGTCCCCAGGCGATCTCCGCCGCGGCTATCCCCCACATCAGCAGGAGTCCGAACCCGGCGCCGCACCAGAACGCCCTTGTGACCGCACATCCGGCGTCTCGCCGCCAGCGGAAGAGAACCTTCGGGAGCCGATTCATGAGATCGTCCGGGGTTCAGAGGGATTCTCCCTGAAGGAACGCGCGGAGCATCCACGCCATCTTCTCGTGCCGCTGCATAAGCTCGGTCAAGAAATCGTTCGTCCCCATGTCCCGGTACTTCTCGGCGCAGGTCTCCAGATCCTCCCGCACGCAGCGAATGATCGTCTCATGATCGTTCAGAAGATTCTCCAGCATCGCGCGGGCGCTCGGATACTTGCCCGGATGCTCCTTGAGGCGCGTCCGTTTGAGGAATTCCGCGAGCGTCCCCAGGGCCTCTCCCCCCAGCGCGCGGATGCGCTCGGCGACCTCATCCACGATGTCGCTCAAGGCCTCGTACTGCTCCTCGAAGAACTGATGCAGCTCGTGGAATTGAGGCCCCGTGACGTTCCAGTGATAGTTCCTCGTCTTCGTGTAGAGGACGAATTCATCGGCCAGGAGCGTGTTGAGGATCTCTACGACTCCCGCGCGCTGCTTCTCCGCCAGTCCGATGTTCGGTTTCATGGATTCCTCCCTCTTGATCGCTTCGGGCGCTCAGGCGAGGATCAGATCCTCGGCCAGGCTCCGCCGCACCTCGGGAGGGATCGTGGCCTCGGCGCGATAATTCTCGTGCGTGATCGCGAGCACGGCCGGTTGGGTCTCGTCCTTGAAGGCGCGAATCTCCTCGGGATTCAAACGAAACCGGACATAATGGACCGTACTGGTGCGATCCTCCTTGCTGCGTCCGGGCTCATAGAACGCGCGGATCGCATGCTGCTCTCCGATGCGCAGCCACACCTCTTGCTCGATGCCCACGAGCTTGGGAAGCCACTGGCGCAGCACCGCGAGATCGTCAATTTCGATGAGCAAGGTCGCACTGAGTTCGTTATCCTCGGGGATCAGCTCGTTGTAGATGTCAATCTCCTGCTGGATCTTCTCTTCATGCACGATGCGTTCGGCGCGCATCATCTCCTGGATTTGGAAGAGCACGGTCTCCCGATTCTCGAAGACGAGCGTCACGAAGTCTCCCACCGGGACGCGGCGCCGCTTCTTCAGCTCGATGATCTGACGCCGGAACTGATCGCGGATCTTCTCGTACTCAGCGATATCGCGAACATCTGCTCGCGTGATCTTCCTCATGCCCGTTCTCCTCCTTCCTCCGGCTCATCCATCCCGTAGGCTCGGGCCAGAATCTGGATGGGATGCAGGGGGCGCCTCTGCGTTCCCTGAAGGATCTGCACGCCCGCCAGCGGACAATCGGAGACGACCAGAGCCGACGGTTCCTGCTGTACGTCCTGAAAGAGCTTGCTGGCGACTTTGAGGGAGAGTTGATAGTACTGCCGCTTGAGCCCCCAGGTTCCGTCAATGCCCGCGCAGCGTTCGATCACCTGGACGGTCGTCCCGGGGATCAAGCGCATGAGGTCTCGCGATTTGTACCCGATATTTTGAGCGCGCAGATGGCAGGGGAGGTGATACACGATGCGCTGCCCGATCGGTTTCAGGTTCGTGTTCAATCTCCCCTCGTCGTGGAGCCTCATGAGGTATTCGCAGAGGTCGAAGCTCCGCTGAGCGACCTCGCGCGCCTCCTCACTTCTGAGCAGCACGGGATACTCGTGCTTGAGCATATAACTGCAAGTCGGCCCGGGGATCACGACGTCGTATCCGCGACGAACGAACTCGACAAGCGCCTTCGTATTCTCCTCGGCCTGGGCGAGCGCCCCTTCGATGTCGCCTCCATCCAGCAGGGGCATCCCACAGCACTTCTGCTCCGGCGCGATGACCTCCAGCCCGTTATGCTCGAGGACCCTCACAGCCGCCCGCCCCACCGCCGGATCATGGTAGTTGACATAGCAAGTGTAGAAGAGCACGACCCGTCCGTTCTCCGCACCCGGACGCGCCCGTCGCGATTCGCGCGCACGGAACCAGTCCCGGAATGTCTCCCGATGATAGCTCGGCAGATTCCGATCCCGATGGATGCCCACCCCCTTCTCCAGAAGCACGCGGAAAGGACGCATGCGATTGAGGACATTTACAAGCGGCGCCAGGCGACTTCCCATCCGCCCCATGGCGTCCGGGCGTCCGAGGATGCGATCCTCTCGCGCGATCCCCCGCGCTCGGGCCTCCACGGCCTTGGCTCGCAGCATGAGCCGGGGGAAATCAATGTCCCAGCGGTGAGGAGGCGTGTACGGGCAGTGGTTGAAACAGAGCTTGCACTGGTAGCACAGGTCCACGACCCTTCGAAAATCCTCCCGCGTCAGATGAGCGACATCCTCCCCCTTGGCATCAATCAGCTCGAAGAGGACGTTGAACGAGGGGCAGAGATTGAAGCACCGCCGACAGCCATGACAAATATCGAAGACGCGACGCAGCTCGGCGTCGAGCGCCTCCCGATCCCAAAAATGCGGCGATCTCACGTCGAAACTCATATGCCTCCGACTCAGGCGCCCTTTGGAGAAGCGCCAGGCCTCCGGGCGATCTCTGGGCGGCCCGGAGGCCTCCGCGTCTGCGAAAGGGCTTTGTCCCAAAGGCCCCGATCCCTCTCAGACCGAATCGGAGACCTCCGAGGGCATCACGCGAGCGATTCCGCCGGTTCCTTACCGGCGATCTGCTGCAAGCCCTTGGTGAACCGCGCCGCATGCGACTTCTCGGCGCGCGCAAGTGTCTCGAACCACTCGGCCAGCTCCTCAAAACCCTCCTCGCGCGCCGTGCGGGCGAAACCGGGATACATCTCCGTGTATTCGTAGGTCTCGCCCTCGATGGCCGATTTCAGGTTCTGCTCGGTCTTGCCAAAGGGCACGCCCGTCACCGGGTCGCCGACTTCCTTGAGGAAGTCCAGATGCCCGAAGGCATGACCGGTCTCGGCCTCGGCCGTATCCCGGAAGAGCCCGCCGATCTCCGGATATCCCTCGATATCCGCGATGCGGGCGAAATAGAGATAGCGCCGGTTCGCCTGAGATTCTCCGGCGAACGCATGCTTGAGGTTCTCCAAGCTCTTCGTTCCTTGCAACGACTTGGCCATAGCTCCCTCCTTTCGATCGAATTCGTGATGTCGCAAGGTGATATTAAATAAGAATCATTTTCCGCTGTCAAGGGGAGTCCGACGACTTCCCCCGGCGCCAAAGGTGCCGGCGCATTGACGGAACGCGGCGGAGATTGGTAAGATCTCGAACGATGAGAGGGGACGTCATGAACATGGCTTTGGTCTTCGGGAACCTGGGCTTGCCGGAGCTGCTCATCATTCTCTTCATCCTCGTTCTCCTCTTTGGAGCGAAACGTCTGCCGGAGCTGGCGCGCAGTCTCGGGCAGAGCATCCGCGCCTTCAAAGAGGGCACGGCCGAAGTGAAGAAGCTGGAGGAGAAAGCGGGCAGCTCGCAAGAAGGCCCTCCGGCATGAAGAGAGGAGAAGGCCGCCCGGAGTTCCCCATCCCATCGGAAGCCCTCGCGCTGAGGTCACAGCTGAGTGCAACGCCTCAGGAGGCCATCCGGTACATGGCCTCGATGTGCTCGTGAAAGCGGGCCAGGATCGCTTCCCGCCGGAGTTTCCCATTAGCCGTGAGGAACCCATTCTCCGGAGTGAACGGCTCGGGGAGAATCCTGTAGGCGCGCACACGCTTGTAGTGCGGCATCTGCGCATTGAACATCTCCAGAGCCGTCTCGACCTGCCGCGGGGTCACATCGCCTGTGATCAGAGCCGTCAGAAAAGGACGTCCATGTCCGACGAGCACGACGTGCTGGGCTCCCGGTAGAGCGCGAAGCAGCATGTCCTCCAGAGGTTCCGGAGTGACGTTATGTCCCGAAGCCAGGACGATGAGGTGCTTGACCCGACCGAGGATGCTCCAGTTCCCCTTCTCATCCACTTCCCCCTGGTCCCCCGTGCAGAACCATCCCTGGCGAAAGGCGCGCGCTGTCGCCTCGGGGCGATTCCAATAGCCGGCGAAGATGTTGGGACCGCGCACGAGGATCTCTCCGTTTTCGGCGAGCTGCATCTGGATTCCGGGGATCGCGCGACCGACTCGCCCGGGCGTGAAGTCGTACGGATCATCCATCGTACAGATGGCCGTCGTCTCCGTGAGGCCGTAGACCTGCAGCACGGGGATGCCGAGCATGAGGAAGAAGAGCTGCGTCTCCCGAGCCAGAGGGGCCGAGCCGCAGATGAGCGCTCTCAGATTCGGACCGAGCCTGTGTCGAATCGCGCGGAAGATCAGAGAGCGCGCTACGGCCAACCAGAACCGATCACCAGCGGAGGCTGTGCCCTCGCGGGCTCGAGACCAGGCTCCCTTCCCCTTCTCGAAGAGAGCGCGGATCAGACGGTTTCTTCCTCTCATCTGCTCTTCAATGCCCGCGCGCAGGCGCTCGAGCAAAAGGGGGACGTTCAGGAAGTAATGGGGGGCAGCCAGCCGCAACTCCTCGACCAGGCGCGTGAGATCGGTCGAGAGGATGAGCACGCTGGAACGCGACAGACAGGTGAGCAGCAAGATCCACGAACCGGCGAAACAGAAGGGCAGATAGTGAAAGACGCGCTCGGAGGGCTCCTGGCGCGCACCCTGGAGCGCGCGGAGCTCTCGCTCGGATTCGCGTCGCACGCTCATGAGTCGGTTCAGCCGCTCATGAGTATGCGAGAGGATGAAGGTGACGTTTCCTACCGTGAGGACGACGCCTTTGGGCTCTCCCGAGGTGCCCGACGTATAGATGATTGTCACCGGCTCGGAATCCGAGCGGGGGATGGGCGCATCGGGAATCTCCTCCGTGGGAACGGAAGCGGCGAAGGCCTCCGGCAGAAGAGGCATCGGAGGAGCTTGCGGCCAAAGGGAGCGAAGGCGCTCGCCCAACGCCGCATCCGCGCAGAACAGAAGCGCGGGCGAGCAGTCCCGGAGCACGTAGACCACCTCATCCGGAGTTTGCCGCGTATAGAGGGGAACGACAATGATCCCCTCGGCCATAAGAGCGAGGTCCAGAGCGACCCAGTGAATGCTGTTGGGCGCCAGCAGGGCACACCGATCGCCCGGCCGCAGGCCGTGCTGGCGCACGTAGGCGCGCGCTCTTCGGACCTGGGCCAGCAGGTCGGCGCCCGTCACAGAGATGATCTCCCCCTGGCGTATTTCCTGAAGGACCGGCTGATTGGATGCTTCGCGCAGCCGATGGAAAATGGACTCCAGGAAGTTCATCCCTTTCCCCTCATGTGAGGTCCGAAGGATGGGACGGCTCGTGCCCTTGGCCGGAATGCGCCGGGCGCGTGCGCGCAGCCGGGCGCGTCGCGATCGGATCCTCCGTATCGTATTGCTCAAGGAGCGCGCGCAGCGTGGGACTGAGCGGAGGCAGATAATCCTCCCAAGAGAAAATCCCCTGGCGAACGGGGAATTCCGGATAACACCGATGCAGATACTCCTCGAAATGAACGCCCATGCGGGCCATGAGCTTGAGCTGGCGAACGACAGAGCGTCCGATGTCCTCGCGGATCGCTTCCTGCTCTTTCTGAAGGGTTTGGAGAACGCCAAGCAGTTTCTCCTCCAGATCCGGATCGTCCACGTCCAGCAGCAAATGGGCATGTCCTCGCTCGTGCATGAGATTTCGAATCCGCTCATCCATGGTGACGCCCGCTGAAGCGACCTGCGCCGGCATGCTGCACACAATCCCGTGGTATCGGGAAGAGACCATGAGATGGCCGCAGCGAAGGATGCTCACAAGCTGATACATATCGTACTGCTCGGAGGTGAAGACCGGAATCCCCCCCAGGCGCTCCGAGAGACGGAAGCACGCATCGCGATCGAGCATCTCCATGGCGATGAGGACGGGGAAGACGTCGCTCCGCGCGCGGAAAGCGCGAATGGCCCCGGCCAGCGCTTGGAGATAGCGCTCGTAGCGCGCCAGGACATCGGGACCCCACCGGTGGAAGTAGATCGTGCGATAGTGGCACTCGCGATATGCTCCCCAGAGCGCGCGCGCCATGTATTTCCAGAGCGAGGGCTTCACGGGCCACCAGTAGGGATTGATCGGACAGACGATGAGCACCGGGCGTCGCTCGTCCCATCCGGCCTGGCGCAAGACGGCGCGCCCGTATTCCGGACCGAGCGGCTCGAAAGTCCAGGCCGTATCGGTGCCCAGCTCCGTGGGAATGCCCAGGCGATTCAAGATGACGCGCGACTCTTCATTGCGCGTGATGATGAGCGAATGACGACAGTAGCGCCGGACCAAACGCGCGAGAAAAGGATCCATCTCCCCGGCCTCGGCCCCGTAGCCGAGCGAGAGGCGATTGCGCGCCGACGCGATCCCCAGCGCCCCGACCATCATCGTCGTGAGGGCATTGGCGAATTTGCTCTTGAACATCGAGCCCTCGCAGGCGATGACACCATCGTACTTGGGGACCTCGCGCGCGAGCATGGGCGGGAAGACATCGGGCAGATGGACCTGCTGCGCCCCCGGGAAATAGCCCCGCGCGTAGTCGAAATTCTGCACGAGGACGCTCAGACGGATATTCTCATCCCCCAGGATATGCCGAACCTGTCGGATCATCTCCTGGACGCGGACATCGGACCCCGTATTGCGGGCGCCATTATATCCGGCGAAGAGCAGCTTGAGCTTCTCCCCGGGCCTCCATCGGTCTCCGAGCCCGAGGATCCACTGCAGCTTGAACCATTCGATCGTCGCACCCACCCATAGCTGAAGGACCGAATCCATCATCGCGCGCTCTCCGATTCGTAAGAAGATTCGACGGCCACGCGCGCCCGAGGAAAGGGGACCTCTTCCGGCCACTCCCGGTACGGATACGCGAAGCGATGCGTCGTGCTGAACACGTAGAGGGGGTAACAGTAGTTGGAGAAAGGAGGCGGCGTGCGCCCCAGCTCCTCCACGACGCGCGTGTTATCGAAGACCGTGTTCCACACCAGATACGGCATGAAGACCTTCAGGAGCGACGCGATGTATCCGATCGTCGTCCCCCGGCGCTCGGCGAGCCCGTTCACCAGGGCCATGAAGGGGCGTTGCAACCAGGGCATATAGAGAGGCTTGAGCGTGCGCCGCGCGCGAGCCAGAGCGTCCGTCAGTTCCCGAAAAGTCTGCGATCCCCGTCCCGCCGAGAGATGGTAGGTGTCATACCGCGGCTTCTCCTTTTGATGGAGTGTGACGATAGCTTCGGCGACGAAGTCCACCGGGACAATATCCACACGGTCTTCCGGACGGAAAGGGAGAACGGGAAGGCTCGCCAAAAAGACGAAGGCGCGGACCATATCGAACTGGGTCGTCGCGCCATAGCGGCTGTCGCCCAGCACAATGCTCGGTCGGAAGATCGTGCGGGGGACATCGGGCAGCAGCTCCCGGATCATGTGCTCGCAGAATTTCTTGGTCCGCGCATAGGGATCGTAATCCGGGCGGTTCCAATCAATGGCCTCCTCCTCGCGCACGATCTCGTCTTTTCGATGACCGGCGACGGCCACCGTGCTCACATGGCTGAAGCGGCGCAGCCCATGATGCTCGCATGCCGCTCGAGCGAGCTTGATGACTTCGAGCGTGCCCCGAAGATTGACGTTCAGACAACTCCGCTCGGACCGGCGATTGAGCGAGGCCGCGCAGTGGATGATCGAGTCGGTCGTGCGCACCAGATGCCCGTAGTCGGCCTCCGAGAGGCCGAAGCGCGGTTCGGTCAGATCGCCCAGATAGAGCGTCAGGCGCGTCTGCAGATGTTCGTAGAAGACCGGGAAATCCAGGTGCAATTGAAGCGCCTGCCAGAGGCGGCGAGCCGCCTCTTCCGGTCCTCGGGCGCGCACAAGCACATTGAGATGCTCTCGGGAGCGCTCAAGCAGAAGGGCCGCTACATGAGCCCCAATGTATCCGGTCGCCCCCGTGAGCGTGATCGCCATCGCCTCGAAATCCTCGGGTTTCTAGCTGCTGGTGGCTCCCATATGGGAAGGTGTCAGGGACTGAGAGGAGCGCCGCGAGCGCTCCTCCAGGGGGCGCCCCTCGATCAAGGGATACGCCCATCGGCGAAGAGCCGGGATATGCACGTTAATCCAGTACTCCCACCAATCAATCCCCGTGACGTCGTATCCGAACGCCTCGCGCTCTTCCGGCGGAAGGGCGGCATTGAGCAGCTCGACGTGAGTGGCCTCGAAGATGTGCTCGTTGTGAAGGATGAAAGGCTCATACAGCTCGATGAGCTTCTCCACGCGATCCAGATCCCGCTCCTTTCGCACCAGCGGAGGATGCACGAAGGGGATCGGCGCACTCAGCCGTTGCAACGCCTGAATGAGCGCTTTCTGGCTGGGGACCGAGAGGCGCTCGTACCGCTCCTTGGAGACGGGGATCGGATCAAAGAGCGCGCGCAGGCGATATTCCAGCTCCTTCTGCGCCCGATAGAACTTCCGATGAGCCAGCCCCGTCAGCTCGATCGAGCGGCGCATGTTGCAGGGATTGCGCATGGAGGTCGCCAGATGATACACCGCCTCGTGACATCGCCGACAGAGCGCCGCGGCGATCAGGATCATCCCGCGCACGACGAGATCCACCGGGATGATGTCCAGGCGTTTCCACCGATTTGAGGGAAGTTGCCGGAAATACGTCCCCAAAAGATGAGAAATGGGCGCCGAGGTATTCACGCCCTCATTCCATCCCCGGAAGGGATCCCAGAGCGAGCTCTCCACGATCGAAGGACGCACGACGGCAATCGGCAGATCGGCGCCGAGACGGAACAGGAGCGATTCCGCGAGGCTTTTGGTGAAGGTGTATGTGTTGGGCCACCCCAGCTCCTGCGCCCGACGCATTCCGGCTTCCACCAGATGGTTGCGAATCCACCGCAGGCGATATCGGCGCAGCCGCGTCTCCAGTCCGGAGAGGCTCACATCGTGAGCCTCGCGAGCTTTCTGAAGCGCCTGCCGTCGCAACTCCTCGGTGACTTCCGGACTCTCGGCGCGCGCCTCGATCTGCTGAACCAGCGCGTGAAGCGCTTCTCGCTCTTTCTCCGCATCGAAGTCCGCCAGGCCTTTGGGCGTATAATTCGGGATGGGAATCTCCGGGATACATCCATCCCGATACCCGACGACATAGCATGTGGACAGGTGCAGAAGAGCAGCGCGATCGCACTGCCTGACGAAATCCAGGACATGAAGCGTTCCGTCCACATTGATGGCGAGGGCATCGCGAAGATCCGGATTGAAATCGGTCAGGCCGGAGCTGTTAATCACCAGATCCAGTGCTCTCTGCAGGCGCGCGCGCGTGCGCGGCTCGATCCCCAGACCCGGCTGAGTGATGTCTCCGGCGATGACCTCCACGCGTTCCTTCACATACGCTGTGAAGTCGCTCCCGTAGCGCTCGCGCAGCGGATCGAAGGCCGGAGATTCTTCGAGCAACATCTGGAACCGCCGCTCGGCTGACGCCGAACGATGGGGTCGGATGAGAAGGTAGATGCGCCCGATCTCGGGGAGATCCTTCAAGACCTTAGCCAGCCAGACCTTTCCAATGAATCCGGTCGCCCCGATCAGGAGAACATGACGGCCCGCGAGCGTCTCCCGGACCGAGAGACGCGAGATCGGTTTGGGCTTCCGGAACAAGACGATTCGAGAAGGGGACGGAGGGGGTTCCACCTCTCGATGTGCCGTCGTGATGGCGCGCGCGATCACATCCGGCGAGAGACCGAGATCGCGAGCCAGTTCCTGAAGCGGGACCCTTCCATCGGCGCGTCGCCGGCTCAGGCGCGCCGCCCACCCGCGCGGTCGGATCACCGGATCAAGCAACCGTCCCGTCGCCAACCCTTCGCGAAACTCCAGACGATTGGTCAGCAGATACTCGACCCCCAGATATCGCGCCAGCGGACGCAGAAGATGATCCAGCGCTTGGCTCACCAAGATGACCGGTTCCTGGCGAGCGACGAGCGCCTGAAGAGAGGCAACAGCCTCAGGGTTCAAGCGCGGCTTGAGGACATAGTGAAAGTATTCTTCCCCGAGCAAATCGAGGCGATCCCGACTGATCCCCCGCAAGAGAGCATGCAACAGGCGCGTCGCCACGACGCGATCCGTCGCATAGAGGAACGGACGGATCAGGGCCGAGAGAGCCAGGCCCGTGCGCCGCGCCCATCGCTCGGCAAAACTCTGCGCGTTCCAGGTGAAGAAGGCGATCGGCCGCACGGCGCTCAGGTTCAGAAGGCTCCCCTCAACGCGCCAGAAGACCCCTTGCTCTCGCCAATCCATGTGCTGCCGACCCCATCCTTCGGACATACACTCACCGCCATGCTCAAACGCTAATCCCCGACACAACCTCCGTCACCTGATCATGCCCCGCTGATCGGCCCAAAGTATAACAAAGTTTGACAGTGGATCAAAGCGAGAATAAGAGAAGCCCAGGCCCTGGGAGCATTCCTTGAAGGTCCCCTCCTCTTCCCCGCCCGGGACAGGATCGCGATAAGGATATTGTCGGAAGACTTCCCCCGGAGTACAATGGGTACCAACGCTTGTTCGGAGGTTTGGCTATGAGGTGGTGGATAGGAATACTCCTTGGCTTGTTCAGTGGGGGACTTGTTCTGAGCTTCCCTCAGGGGACAGCCGAGCGACCCCGAGCGTACATCTCCGGGCGCGTCCTTTCGACCGAAGGCAAGCCGCTTTCGCGGACCATTATCACGGCACGAAGACGAGACGGTTCGGCGATCTTCCAAGCGAAGACCGATCGAGGGGGGCGCTACACGCTTGAGGTCGAGCCCGGGACGTATTATCTCACGGCGGAGAAGGGAGGATACGTCACGGCTCTTTACAGCGTGGACGGGTCTTCCGCGGAGGCGACGCCAGTGACAGTTGAAGCGGGCAAGAGCGTGACGGTGGACTTTCGTCTCTCTCGAGGAGGAGTCATCACTGGGCGTATTCTCGATGAAGATGGGGAGCCACTGGTCGGAGCTTCCGTTCAAGCGGAGCGAAAACCTGACGAAGAGCGCCGCCCTGTTCCGACGACTCTCGCCTTCAGAGGGGGCACGACCGATGATCGCGGCATCTACCGCATCTACGGATTGGCTTCCGGCCGTTACTATGTCGTCGCGCGGGTTACTGAGGTCCGTTCCGTTCAGTTCTCTCAGGGGATGGCTGCTCTCATGCCTCAAGAAGGCGCGCCGACCTACTACCCGGGGGTCACATCTCGCCAGCAGGCGGTGGAAGTAGAAGTCATCGAGGGCGTCGAGACGACCGGCATTGACTTCAAGATCGCTTCGGACAAAGAGCGCGCGCTCATTTTCGGGACTGTGAGGAAACGCGAGACCGGAGAACCGGTTCCGGGCACCACTGTCATCGCTTATTCGGGAGATCGCCCCACGTTGGATGCGCGGGCGACGACCGACGAACAAGGCCGATATGAACTGAAGGGACTCTCTCCAGGAACCTATCGCGTCCAGGTCGCGATGGGCCCCCTTACGCAAGACTACGCTGCACCTCCGACTCAAGAAGTCAGCGTCGAGAACGAACCGATCGAAGTGAACTTCGAGCTGGAGCGCGGAGCGGAGATCTCCGGGCGCATTCTCACCGAAGACGGGCGCGTGCCTGAGAACGTCATGCGCTTCATGCCGTTTCTGCGCGTGAAAGGGACGGCCAGATTGGGCGCCGCGGCGAGCATGCCTCAGGTGGATGCCCAGGGGAATTTCACTCTCAAGCGGGTTCCCAGCGGCACGCTTCTGCTGGATGTGAACACGGGCGATTCGCCCTATTTTGTGCGCGCGGTTCTGCACGAGGACCGAGATGTCACCCATGAAGGGATCACCGTCCAGCCGGGAGAGCGCGTGACCGATGTCACTATTCTGCTCTCTGACGCGGGAGCGACACTGCGCGGACGGGTTCTGGCCAGCGAGAAGGATGAGCCTCTGCCGGGCGCGTTCGTTCAGCTCGTTCCGCTGGACTTCGCTAAGCGCTTTGCTGAGAAGGGCGTGCTCGATGCGCGGGGAGTCCTTTCGGATCAGCGGGGGAGCTACGAGATCCGAGGGATCCCGCCCGGAAGGTACTATCTGCTCGTTCTTTCGAAGCGCCCCCTGTTCCGTCGGCCGGAGGAGATGCTGGAGTTTCTCACAACGCGCGCCGCAGGGCTGCCGATCCTGGAGGTGAAGATGCGGGAGGTCAAGCAGCTCGACCTGCGTCCGACCGTGAAGGATTGAACGGGGCGCCCTGCGGGCGCCCCGAAGACATCACCGGCGAGGCCGCTCGATGGGCCGACCAGCCAGGATCGTCGGCGCCTGGAATCGGCGCAGCGTCTCGTTCAGCCTGGGGATTTCTTCGCTGAGGAACTGATTCACGCGTCCGATCTTCTGCTCGAACTCTTCTTCAAGCTCCGCCAGATACTGACGCTGGGCGGGCGTCGGCGCGGCGTTGGGTCCGTCAATAGCGAAAAAGAGGCCGCTCAATCGCTCCACAAGGCGCGGCCCGGTCATATAGGTCGGCGTGTTCTGCGGTCGCGCGAGGTCGTTTTGCAGAGCCTCGACCTGCTTGAGCCGATCCGAGAGAGCCTGCCGCAGCTCGCCTGGGACTTCTGGAAGACGATCGCGGATCGTCTGCTCGATCTGTCGCATTTGATCTCGAAGGCTATCGAGCGCGCGCAGGGCGTCATTGGTCGCTGAGATGAGGTCGCGAAGCCGCAATCCGGCATCCTGTTGGGCGCGGAGATCTGCCTCGGAGACCGAGATCGTCGGATCGAGCCGCACCTCGACGGGCTTCTCCAGCGTCTTCTCGCCGACGATCAACCGCACGCGATAGGTCCCGGGGAGCACCTGCGGCCCCCGCGGTCCTCCGGTGAATTCCACCTCCTCGGGGCTCGGCGGACGGCGGACCCTTGGGCCCTCGTACCGCAAGTCCCAGGCCGTTCGATTCAGCCCCTTCTCGCGCGGAATCTGCGTCAGCTCGCGGATGACTTTTCCGGCCGCGTCCAGGATCTGGATCTTCACGGTCGTCTTCTCATCGGGCTTCTCCTTGAGATAGTACGTGATGAGCGCGCCGTAGGGAGGATTCGGCCCCGTGAAGACCTTGTTCCCAATGCCATAGCGAGCGAACCGCATCGTGAAGCGCAGTGCCGGTCGGATGTCGAAAAGATGCACCTCGCTCATGAGGACGTCGGGACTCATCTGCTGAATCGGCGTCGCATCGTCGAAGATCCAGATGCTGCGTCCATGCGTGCCCAGGATGAGATCGTTCTCCCGCGGATGAATGAGAATGTCGTGCACGGCGACCGTCGGCAGGTTCTTCATCCGAAGAGGGATCCAGTTCGTCCCCCCCGTGTAGGAGACGTAGAGCCCCAGCTCCGTCCCCGCGTAAAGCAGATTCGGATTCTTCGGGTCCTCGCGCACGACCCAGACGTAGGCGTTCTCGGGAAGGTTCCCCGTGATGTTCGTCCAGGTGCGCCCGCCGTCGGTTGTCTTGAAGATGTAGGGGCGCAGATCATCCAGCATGTGACGATCGAAGGCGACGTAGGCGACATCGGGGCTTGTACGCGAGGGCTCGATGTGCGAGACAGGGGAGAAAGGCGGCACGCCGGGCACGTTCCGAATGACGTTGGTCCACGTCTTGCCTCCATCGCGCGTGACCTGGAGATTCCCATCGTCGGTTCCCGCCCAGATCACGCCCGCGCGCGCCGGAGATTCCGCCAGGCTGATGATCGTGCAGTGATATTCAGCCGTCGTATTCTCGGTCCAGACGGGACCGCCCGCATCCCGCTGCTTCTCCGGATCATTCGTTGTGAGATCGGGGCTGATGACTTCCCACGTCCGCCCGAAATCCGTGGATTTGAAGACGACGTTCCCCCCGTAGTAGACCGTGTTCGGATCATGGGGAGATAGAGCGATGGGCGCATTCCAGTTGAAGCGGTATTTCAATTCGCCCACGGGCCCTCCATCGTTGCGGCGCGCCTGAGGGCTGACATTTTGCTGCTCGCGCGTGCGCAGGTCTGTGCGGAAGAGGTTCCCCCCCTGGGATTCGGAGAGGTAGAGGTTCGGATCCTGGGGATGCGAGACGACGTGGAACCCGTCTCCAAAGCTGACCATCGTCCAGTCGTCGTTGAGAATGCCCGCCGGTTCCCGCGTGCGGCTCGGGCCGGTCCACGTCCCGTTATCCTGCAATCCCCCGCTCACCCAGTAGAAGGGCAGGCGATTGTCGGCGTGAATCTGATAGAACTGCCCGATGGGAATGTTATTGACGTACTCCCAGGTCTCCCCGCGATCGTAGGAGACGGCGATCCCTCCATCCTGTCCCTGCCACATTCGAGAGGGATTGGTCGGATCAATCCAGAGCGCGTGATAATCGGAATGCGTGCGCGCCGAGATGCGCCGGAACGTGCGCCCTCCGTCAATGGAGACGAAGAGGCTAGAGGCGATCGCGTAGACGCGATCCTCATCCCAGGGATCCACGCGCAGGTCGGAGTAGTAGAAGCCGCGCGAGACGATGCGCACATCGCGGGAGACTTCGCGGAACGTCTCGCCGCGATCCTCGGAGCGGAAGAGCGTCCCCTCTTTGGATTCGGCGATGACGTAGACGACCTGCGGGCGGCTCGGCGCGACCTTCACCCCGATGCGCCCCAGAAGCTTCGGCAGCCCCTTCTCCAGCTTCTTCCACGTTCGCCCTCCATCCACGGACTTGAAGACGCCTCCCTTCTCGCTCCCGCTGCGGTGCGTCCAGGGCTTGCGCTCGAAATGCCACATCGCCGCGTAGATGATGTTCGGATTGCTCGGGTCAAGATCCATATCCGAGACGCCATGCTGCGCGTCCAGGTAGAGCACCTTCTGCCAGGTCCGCCCCCCATCGGTCGTCATGAAGACCCCGCGCTCCTCGTTGGGGCCGAACGCATGTCCGACCGCTCCGACGTAGACGATGTCCGGATTCTGCGGATGAATGAGGATGCGCGAGATGTGTCGTGTATCGCGCAATCCGAGATGCTGCCATGTCACTCCGCCATCGGTGGATTTGTAGACTCCATCGCCGAAGGAGACGCTGTTGCGCGTATTGGATTCGCCCGTCCCCACCCAGATGACATCGGGATTCTTCGGGTCCAGGGCGATGTCGCCGATCGAGATCGTATTCTGCCGATCGAAGATCGGCGTCCATGTGATGCCGCCATTCGTCGTCTTCCACAATCCGCCGGAGGCCGTCGCGACGTAGACGATGTTCGGATTGCCGGGCACGCCTTCGATATCGGTCACCCGTCCGCCCATGATGGCAGGACCGATGTCGCGCCACTCCAGATTCTCGAAGAGTGTGGGTTCGATGCGCGGCCGCGCTGGATCCGACGTCGGACGCTGCGACATCCCCCCGGATACGCATAAGACAACCGATGCGCTCAGGCTGAGACTCAACAGGATCGCAGCACACCGAAGCAGACTTCTCAGAGAAATGATCAAAAGCCTTGCCTTTCGCATATTCTCCTCCCCTCCTCCGAACGATTTCCTCCCCGAGCCGAGCACATTCTAGAGACCGCCCCCTTCTCCGGTCAAGGAAGCCGAGGGAGAGACTCTCGCGTTCATGCCGCAGGGACAGGCGCGAGGATCCGGAACGTTCGAGAGATTTCCCGGCGATAGGCGGCGATCTCCTCCTGAAGGCGCGATTCATCCCATCCCAGCCAGGAGGCCATCAGGCGCGCGGCGGCAGGAGCACACAGAAGGCCCAGACAGCGACTCCATCCGATCGCCGTGCGCCGCAAGAAGATGTCGGCCAGGCAGAGAGCATGCTCGCGCGTCAGCGCATAGAGGATCTGAGCCCCGATGTCGGGATGATGCGGGCAGAAGCGCTCGCCGAGCGTCGGCTCTTCCCGAACAAGGGCGAGAACGTCAGCGCTCAGGCTCCCGTAGAGTTCGACAAGATGCGCAACTGATTCGGGAGCCAGGCCCACCGCGCGCGCGGCTTCTCGAATCTCTTCTGCGGCAAAGGCGGTCCCACCAGGCAAGGGCTCTTCGGGCTTGAGCGCACAGGTCTCGGCGCGAAGGAAACGCTCGCGATCGGCGTGCGAGACGCCGACCTGCTTCTGCAGTTTGCGACAAGCCAAGCGGACAACCTCCTCGGCGATATGCCGATACGGCGTGATCTTCCCTCCGATGAGGGAGATCAATCCTCGAATCCCCTCTCGGCGCTGGTGATCGTGAAGGATATGGCGGCGCGTGATCGCGCCTTCGGCCACATCCGGCTGATAGGGAAGCGGGCGCACGCCCGAGTAGGCATAGAGGAGATCCTCGCGTCGAAGGCGCGGCCCGAGCAGGCGACGGGCTTCCTCGAACAAATACTGGATCTCCTCATCGCTGGCGCTCACCTCAGCGGCATCCCCTTCGTATCGGATGTCTGTGCTCCCAATGAGCAACCACTCTCTCCAGGGCACGATGAAGAAGGGACGCCCATCGGCGCGCGCGGCGGCATAGAGCGCATGGCGCAGACCCCACAGGTTGGGGAGGACGAGATGGCTCCCTCGGGTTCCCCCGATATATCGGGGCATCGGGCGCGGGAGGAGCCGGCATACAGCATCCACCCACGGGCCGGCAGCATTGATCACCAAGCGCGCGCGAATCACACTCTGCTCCCCGCTCACGCGATCCCGCACGCGCACACCGCGCACGGTCCCTTCTTCGCAGAGAATCTCGGTGACGTCGGCGTAGTTGTAGACGTCGGCCCCCTTTTCCTCGGCCGCCCGGATGTTCTCGAGGACCAAGCGCTCGGGATAGACGATCTGCGCGTCGAAATAAAGGAAGGTGGCCCGCACGTCTTCCAGAACGAGCTCCGGTTCTCTCGCGCGCACTTCCGCAAGCGAGAGCCGCCGATGCGACGGCAGGCTCTTGGCGAGCGAGAGCAGATCGTACAGAGTCAATCCGAGTCGAACACCCAGAGGGTGATACGCCCCCCCGCGATGGATCAGGATGAGGAAAGCCAGAGGGCGCACCAGATGCGGGGCGATGCGCAAGAGGATCTCGCGCTCGCGGAGCGATTGGAAGACGAGGCCGAATTCGGCATGTTCCAGATACCGGAGTCCGCCGTGAATGAGCTTCGTCGAACGGCTCGTCGTCCCGCTGCCGAAATCGTGGCGCTCCAGAAGCACGGTCCGAAGCCCGCGTCGGGCGGCCTCGCGCGCGATCCCCGCTCCGTTGATTCCGCCGCCGATGATGAGCAGATCGTATAGATTCTGACTCGCACGATGAAGCGACGGCCTCATGGGTCACTCCTCGGGATTCTCCTCTTCCACCCAGTAGCGTGCGCGCTCGACGGCCCTTTTCCATCCCCGGTAGAGCTGGTCGCGCTGCGAGGCTTCCATCTGCGGCACAAACCGCCGCTCGGCGCGCCACTGCCGGGAGATCTCGTCCGGATCGCGCCACAGTCCGACGGCGAGCCCGGCCAGGTAAGCGGCTCCGAGCGCGGTCGTCTCGATGATCTGCGGCCTCACGACAGGCTTGCCGAGAAGATCAGCCTGAATCTGCAGAAGCAGATCGTTGCGCGCGGCTCCGCCATCGGCGCGCAGCTCTTCGAGCGCAATTCCCGATGCGGCTTCCATAGCCTCCAGGACATCGCGCACCTGAAAGGCGATCGCTTCCAGCGTGGCGCGCGCCAGATGAGCGCGCGTCGTACGGCGCGTGATCCCGATGATCATCCCTCGCGCGTACATGTCCCAGTACGGCGCGCCCAGACCGACGAAAGCCGGGACTACGTACACGCCTTCGCTGGAGGGCACCGCGCGGGCGAGCACCTCGACTTCTTCCGCCGAGCGAATGATGCCCAATCCTTCGCGCAGCCATTGAACGGCCGCTCCGGCGACAAAGACGCTTCCCTCCAGGGCGTACTGCACTCCGGAGCGAAGGCTGATGGCGAGCGTCGTCAAAATCCCTTCGCGAGACGGCACGGGAGTGTCTCCCGTGTTCAGAAGGAGAAAGCAGCCCGTCCCGTAGGTATTCTTCGCCATGCCCGAGTGAAAACAGGCTTGGCCGAAGAGCGCCGCCTGCTGATCGCCCGCGTCTCCGGCAATGGGGATCGGAACACCCAGGAGCGCGCGCTCGGTCTCTCCGTAGACCTCGCTCGATGTGCGCACTTCGGGTAACAGCTCGGGTGGTATATCGAGCCGGCGCAAGATCTCCGGGTCCCAGGCGCGCGCATGGATGTTGTAGAGCATCGTGCGCGAGGCGTTCGAAGAATCGGTCACATGCACGCGCCCTCCCGTGAGCTTCCAGATCAGCCATGTATCCACAGTCCCAAAACAGAGCTGACCGCGCCGCGCCCGCTCGCGCGCTTGCGGGACGTGATCCAGAATCCACCGAATTTTCGTCCCGGAGAAATAGGCATCGAGCACAAGCCCCGTCCTCTCCCGGATCAGGTGGTCGAGCCCCTCGGCGCGCAACTGTTCGCACAGCGGAGCTGTGCGCCGACATTGCCAGACGATGGCATTGTAGATCGGTCGTCCCGTCTGGCGCTCCCACAGGATCGTCGTCTCGCGCTGGTTCGCGATCCCGATGGCGGCGATCTCCGAGGGAGAGACTCCTGCTGCCCGCACGGCCTCACACGCCGCCTCCCACTGCGATGTCCAAATCTCCTCCGGATCGTGCTCGACCCATCCGGCCTGAGGATAGATCTGGCGAAAAGTCTTCTGAGCGAATCCCCGGATCTGTCCCTCCTCATCGAAGAGAATGGCTCGCGAACTGGACGTCCCCTGATCCAGAGCCAATACGTAGCGGCCCATCACGTCCTCCTCGGTCGCTTTCTGAGGGCGCACGCTGAAGCGCTCATCCCAGATGGTGGCGGAGCACATCGGCCAGAGCCGAAGCGATCTCCCGCGCGAGATCTTCGCGATCGGCCTCGACCATCACGCGCGCGACCGGTTCCGTCCCCGAATAGCGCACGAGCACGCGCCCGCGCCCGCGCAGTCGGCGCTCGGCTTCCGCGAGGGCTTCGGGGAATCCCGGAACAGTCGAAAGCGGAGGCTTCCGCGCCACGCGCACGTTGAGCAGAAGCTGAGGGCAACGCACGAATCCCCGGCGCAATTGGAGGAGATCGCGCCCGGTCTCTCGCATCACGCTCAGCACGAGCAGGGCCGTGAGCAATCCGTCGCCGGTCGGACTGAGCGGCGGCACGATGATATGGCCCGAGGGTTCTCCCCCCAGTGCGGCCCCATGCTCCAGAAGCTTCTCCATCACATACCGATCCCCCACCTTCGCCCGCACGAGCGCGATCCCCTGCTGCGCGAGCGCGTGCTCCAATCCGTAGTTGGTCATCTCCGTCCCGATGACCACATCTCCCGGCAACTGCCCGCGCTCTCGAAAATACAGAGCCAAAATGTAGAGCACATCGTCGCCATCCAGAAGCTCCCCCCCTCGGGCGACGAACACGACGCGATCGGCGTCTCCGTCCAGAGCGATGCCCACGTCGCAGTGACGTTCCTGAACGAGGCGTTGCAGCGCTTCCGGATAAAGCGCCCCACAGGCGGCGTTGATATTGCGCCCGTCGGGTGCAACCCCCAGAGCTTCGACATGCGCGCCTAAGCTCTCGAAGAGTTCGGGCGCGAGCCGATACGCCGCCCCATGCGCGCAGTCCAGTCCGATTCGCCATCCCCGGAAGGGACGTTCCTCTCTGCACCCGAGCGTCCCCTTTTGGCGGAGAAACTCCAGATATTTGCGCGCGAAACACTCGGGCGTCGCAGATTCTTCGCGCGGCTCCCCGCTCATCTGGCGCGGGATGCCCTGCGGCCGATCTTCAAGGAGATGCGCGACTCCCTCCTCGCGGAGGAGCCGGGCCACCTCCTGCTCCAGCGCGGCCTCCTGTTCATCGCTCAGTTTCATCCCGGATGCCGAAAAGATCTTGATCCCGTTGTCCCAATACGGATTGTGCGAAGCCGAGATGACGACTCCGGCAGCGACATCCGAATGAGCGCGCACGAGGTACGCGATTCCGGGTGTCGTGAAAATGCCCGCGCTCACGACCTCTCCTCCGGCTGCTTGCACGCCCTGTCGGAAAAGGCGTTCGATCCACGGACCGGATTCTCGCGTATCTCGCCCAAGGAGCACGCGCACCGGTGCTGTGTGCTCTTCAGCCAAAATCCGCACAAGCGCCACTCCGCAGGCCACGATCGTGGGCGCATCGAGCGGATAGTCCCCGGCGATACCCCGAATCCCATCAGTCCCGAAGAGTTTCGTCATCGTCTTTGCTCCCTGGCCCTCCCTTGAGGGACTCGCCATCGAACCTTCACGCGCTCGGGCTCCAGGCGCAGCGCGAGCGCATGGGTCTGCCCCTGCCCGTGGGTTCGGAACCGAACTTGAGGAGCGACCTCCAGCCCTCCCGGCTGAAACGGAGAGGGACGAAGAACCTCTTCCGGAATCTCCACGAGGATGTCGCGCTCACGCAGCGCGGCGACGAGCGAGCGCGGCCCTCGCACGATGACGTCCAGGGCGGAAGGCACGATCTCGATTCCCTGCCCTCGCGGTCTCGGAGCGCGGATCGCGATGGGAAGACGCGAGAATCGGCGCTCGGCCACCTCCTCGACAAAAACGGTGACGGCGACCTCATGCGGCGAGATCCGCACCGATTCCAACCCCTTCAGATCCAGGGGCGCCGTGAGCGTGAGCGAGGAGTTCACCCCCTGCAGGGAGATCGCGTGCGTCCGGATCTGCTCCAGCTTCGCGACCAGCCCTTCCGGCCCCGTGACGCGCGCGCGCTCCGGCCTCACTTCGTACCCGACGACCACGTAGTTCCACGCGCGCGGATCTTCGGCGAAACGCGGGGCGATGGGGACCTCTCGCGCAATAATCCGCTGAAGCTCAACAGGGAGGCGTGGCGGATCAATGCGCAAGACTTCGATCCCCGCCGGGCGCTGCACGAAGCTCGTATCCAGCGTGAGAACATGGGATCCCGGCGCCAGATGGCTCACGTCCACCAGAACCGACAGGTCGCTCGGCTTGAGGCGAATGACCCGACGGGCCGGTCCCCGCACGCGCACGTCCACCACGCGATAGGCCAATCCGGTCACCAGGAGATCCGACCGAGAAAGCCGAACGCGCAGGGGAACGTCAAAAAGCGTCACCTCGCGCAGGGCACGCTCGGAGGAGACGACGAACCAGAGCACAAGCGCAATGCCCAGGGAGACGAGTTTCAACCCCATGTTGGAGAAGACGGCGGCTCGAAGCGCTCCCCACAGGACGCGCGCGCTCTTCCACCTTGAAGTCTCCTCGTGCATCGGCTCTCTCAGATCCCCCTCGAAGGCTCTCTCATCCGCTGCCGGATCTCACCCCGAGATCCCCCAGAGGGCGGAGACGCCGGGGCTCTCCGAAGGACGCGCGGAGAAAATGGCGGAGTCGCGTCGCATCCAGATGACGAGAGATCTGTCCCTCGGCGACAAACGAGATGATCCCCGTCTCCTCGGAGACGACAATCGCGACCGCATCCGTGTCTTCGGTGATGCCAATGGCCGCGCGATGGCGCGTCCCCAACTCCTTCGACAGTTGCGGATTCAGCGTGAGCGGGAGGAAACAACTGGCGGCCACCACGCGATCCCCCCGAATGATAACCGCCCCATCGTGCAGGGGAGCCCGCGGATTGAAGATCGAGACCAGAAGATCATAGGAGACGCGCGCATCCAGACGCACGCCTGTCTCGATGACGCCCTGCAATCCCACGTTTCGTTCGAATACGATCAACGCCCCCATACGCTCGGCCGCCAGCGTCGTGACGGCCAGAATGACCTCCTCGAAGAGCTGCTCATACTCGCTTCGGCGAAGCCTCCGCTCTCCAAACGGGCGCGGCAAGTACCGCCCGAATTGAACGAGCGCAGAACGGATCTCGTTCTGGAAGATGACGATGACGGCGATGCCGATATAGAGCGCCGCATTTCGGAGCACAAACTCCACCGTGTGCAGTCCGATCCACTGGGCCAGGAAGTAGAGAAGGCCGAGCGCCAGGAGCCCATACGCCATCTGGATGGCGCGCGTGTCTCTGAGGAGCTTCAAGATGCCGTAAAGAAGCAGCGCCACCAGCGCAATATCCAGAAGCTCGCGCCCCGTGATATGCGCGATGGCCTCCCAAAAGGCTTTCATCTCCGCTCCCACGCCTTGTGCCTCGTGCTCGAGAAGTCACTTCCAGAGGGGCGGATAGCCCAGGAAGGGAGGAGAACTCCACGCGCCCCCTCTGCGATCTCTCCCATCGCGCGGGGTGCCGATTACCCCTCCTCGACGATCTCGATGGCGATCGCCTCGACCTCTCCGGAGATGATCCGGTAGGCGCGAAGGTCTCGCACGGGCTGGAACGAAATTATAAAATAAGCGGCCTCCGGATAGTAAGCCCGCTCGATGTCTGTCGCGGAGGGGTAGGCCGCTCCGGTCGGATGCGAGTGATAAATGCCGAGCAATTCTTCCCCCCGAGCGCGCATGGTGCGAAAGGCATCGAGCACGTCGCGCACGTCGGCGAAATACTCGACCGTGGGTCGCGCGGCCACATTACGCAGAGGATAGATCGCGGAGATCAGATCGCCGCGCCCGGCCAGAAAACCGCAACATTCACGCGGAGCCGCCGCGCGCGCCTCTTGTTCCAGAGCCTCACCAATAGCCCGCTTCATGCGCAGGCGCGCCTTCACCCGATCCATGTCGCCGCTCCCCCGTGGTCTCCCCGATGCCCCCCTCCCCTGAGGTCCCGCCGACGTCCTCCCCAGCTCTGCGGCGCCTCACAGATAGACGACAAGGTGAGCGCCGTTTGTGAATCCCCTCGGCTCACACAGGCGAGAAAGGAGTTCCTCTCCATACCGCGCCAGGAAGTAGAAGATGTTCATCGCGCGTTCCTGCAAGCTCCCCTGTGGAGCGAGCGCCAGCGCCAGACGTCGCATCTGCCGGGAGAGGACCTCGTCCTGTCGGGCGCGGGCGTGCAGGTACTGCTGGCGCAGCCGCTCGATCTGATGGTGGATCTTCTGCTCCGCACGCTCCAGGGACCGTTCGAGCGTCGGATCGGTCTGGCGCAGCAAAGGACGCAGGTTTTGCATCGCTCCACGGACCGCGTGATGAGCCTGCTCAAACAGAAGGTTGTGATCCGCATCGGACATTCTTTCGAGGACGCGCTGATGCGCGGCCTCCGCCCCCGCCAGGAGATCGCCCAGAGCGAGACCGTATTTCTCCAGGAGCCGGGCCCAGCGCGGCTCGACCAGCGTCAGCGAGAAGCGCGGGATGAGCAGCGGCTCCGGCAGATCGAGCGCCGCATACAGGGGTCCGAGCTGCGCGAAGTAGGCGATCTCGCTCGGCCCTCCGACATAAGCCAGTGTGGGCAGGAGAGCGTCTTGCACCAGAGGGCGCAGCGCGACATTGGGGCTGAAGCGCGCCGGATGCTCGGCGATCTCACGCACAAGGCCCTCCGCGTCGAAAGCCTTCGTGCGATCGCGAAGGGCGAAGCGCTCCGCCTCCCATACGAGAGCCTGACGACGTCCCCCTTCGTGAACGAAAAGGAACGCGCTTCCGCGCTCCGGATGGATCTGTGGGCGATACCCCCGCGCCTGCAGGCGCTCGCTGTGCGCGCGCAGCGCCTGGGCCAAAGCGGGCCATTCCCGAATGACCCGCTCCCAAAGAGGCACCACTTTCCGCTTGAAGCGCTCCTCCGAAGGATCCAGGAGAATGAGCCCACTCTCGGCGCTCAGACGCGCCATCAAGCGCGCGAAGCCCTCGCTCAGGGATCCCCCCTCCCCGTAGGTCGCCTTCAAAAGCGCTTCGATCCCGGGCAGAAATTCGGAATCGGGCAATGCGCGAAGGAGCCTTTCAAGAGCCGGGCCGATCCGCTCATCGAGCGGGATCTCGCCCACCGGCTTCCCTTCTTCTTCCGACGTGACGGCGTAGTGCACGGCGACCCATTCTCCGTCGCGTCCGAGGAGGCTGCAGCTCGTCGCTTCGGACAGATCGTGATCCTCGCTGTGGATCCAAAAGATCGGAACAGCACGCACACCGTGAGCGCGCAAAGAGCGGCATACGCTCACGGCCGTCCAGGCCTTGTAGAGCGTGAACAGCGGTCCCGTGAAGAGCCCCGGCTGCTGCCCCGTGACGACAGCGACCGTTTCCGAGTCGGCCAGCTCCCGGATCGCCTCGCGAGTCGCTTCGCCCGCTCCCCAGCGCGCGTTCTGCTCCTGCAAGATCGCACACAGCTCCTCGCGCGCCGGATGTCGCGCCGCCACCTGACGGGCGCGCGCGGCCAACGGCTCCAGGGCCTCTTCGGTCAGGGGAAGCAGAAGAGAACCTCCGCCGTAGAACTCCGCGACACGCTCGAACGCCAGGAGGAAGTCCAGAAAGAGGGGAGGAAGATTCGGGATCTCCCGAAACGAAAGCTCGACCCACCGGATGTCCGTCCTCACCATCCCGCTCTCGCTCGCGCGCGCTTCATCGCCCCGAATGCATTATAAGGACCTTCGGACATGCGGGCAAAGCCTCCCGGTGTCGCGAGACTTCGGAGCAGCTCACAGACGATACCATGCGGGACGCCGATCCGCGAAGAGGTCATTGAGCGCTGTGACGCGCTTATCGTCGGCGCGCGCCGGATCAATCTCCACAACTCCGATCCTCTCCTCATGCGGCGAAGCCTCAAGGAGAACCTCCCCATCGGGAGCGACGATCTGGCTTCGCCCTGTGAACGTCAGGCTTCGGGAGCCCCGCTCCTCCGTGCCGATGCGATTGGCCAGGATCCAGAAGACGCGATTCTCCAGCGCGCGAACGCGCGTCGTGAGCTGTCCGAGCCCCGGCAGGATGAGATTGGCGGGATGGCAGATGATCTGCGCTCCCTGCAAAGCCAGGGAACGAGCCGCCTCGGGGAAGAAGTGATCGAAGCAGACAAGCAGGCCGATTCTCACCCCCGCCACCTCGAAGACGGGAAAGCCCAGATCTCCGGGCTTAAAGCACTGCTTCTCCTCATCAAAGAGGTGCATCTTGCGGTAGGTCCCGACGATCCCTTCCGGACCGATGAGAACCGCGCTGTTGGAGACGTCTCCCCCGACCCGCTCGGCGATTCCGAGCACGATGTGACAGCTCCGCTGTCGCGCGTACTGGCGCAGGCATTCGGTGGTCGGACCCGGAACGGGCTCGGCCCAGGCTTTCATCTCTTCGGGACTTGCGAAAAGGTATCCGGTTGTCGCCAGCTCCGGCAGCACGATCACATCGGCCGACACGTCCTCCAGAGCAGCGAGAATTCGCGCGCGATTCCGCTCGGGCGCGCCCAGCTCGGGGGCAAATTGATAAAAGGCGACGCGCATCACCGTCCCTCCACGAGCCGATCGGCGATCTGCCGCGCCAGCTCGATCAACCGCGCGCCTTCGAGATTGGACATGAGGACGACGGCGATCCCCTGATCCGGTCGCATATAGAGCAGCGTGCTCACGCGCGGCTGTCCTCCGGTGTGAAAGACCTCCCGCTGACCGCGATACTGAGACAGGTTCCATCCCAAGCCGTAACTGATCTCCTGCCCATCGCGCGTCTTCTGGCGCGTCCACATCTGCTCGAGTGTCTCCTTGCGCACGAGCACCCCCCGGCGCAAGGCGATGGCGAACTTCGCCAGATCCACAACGGTCGAACAGAGCCCGCCCCCCGGGATCTTATTGCTCGTATCGGCCAACGCCGAATTCTGCAACTCCCCGTCGGGCGTCCGCCGATACCCCTGCGCCCGATGGGGAATGATCGCGAAGACGTTGTCATCTCGAATTCGCTCCATGCCCGCCGGGCGGAAGATATTCTCTCGCACATAATCCAGGTAGCTCATCCCCGAAGCGCCCTCGATCACGCAGCCCAGAACGTTGTAGCCGTAGGTTGTGTAAGTGAAACGCGCCCCGGGTTCATGCTCCAGGGGATCGTCCTTGAAGATCTCCAGCGTATCCACAAGACGCCTGTAGTGGCGCGTGCTGGTGATCTCCTCCGGCCGCTTGTAATGGCGAATCCCGCTCAGATGCGCCAGCAAATGGCGCGCCGTGATCGGCCAGGGCTTCTCCGGAAAGGCCGGGCAATAGCGCTGAATGGGCGCGTCCAGATCGAGCTTCCCGCGCTCGGCCAACTGCATGGCGGCCACCGCCGTGATCGTCTTCGAGATGGAGGCCAGCCGATACACGGTCTGCTCGGTCGCCGGAACGGAATTCTCCAGGTCCGCATAACCGAACCCTTTAGCCCATCGCACATGATCCCCCACAACGAGAGCGACCGAAAGGCCCGGGATTTTCTGTCGCTCCATCTCGGCTCGGATGAGTGGCTCGATCTCTTCAACTCGAACCGATGATTGCGTCTCTGAAAATCCCGGAGGGGAAATCGGCGGTCGCTGTCCGAGGAGAAATATTCCAATGGCGAGGATCAGAAGGCGCATCGCGCGGGATTCGCGTCGCATCGTCTCACCTCCGTTCCGAAGATGAAAAACGCGCCGCCGTCTCTCCGGAGGCGGAGCCGACCGAATCCTCCCTGCCCCGCCCACTCTCGGGACGGCGCGCCATCACACTCATCGGCGGCGAAGCCGCACATGAGTGTCCAAAGCCCATCGGCCCGGCCCCCCGAGCAAAAAAAGCAGCGCGATGACCAGATACAGCATCGCCAGCTCGAACCGCCAATCCGTCGTCAGATGCCGAGAAACGGCCACGAGCATGGTGATCGCGATGAGACCCGCCGCCATGCGGGTCAGAAATCCGGCGGCCCGCAAGAGGCCTCCGAAAAATTCCGCCACGGCGGCTGCCAGCGCGAAAAACAAAGGGAAAGGGAAGCCCAAGCTGGCGACCGTCTGCACGAACCGCCATTCCTGCTCATGCACAAGCAGAGCATAAGCCGACTGCACCTTCCCCCACCCGTGAAGCATCGCCAGCATGCCTCCGGCCAGAACGCGAACCAGAAGAAGTCCGAGATCGCTTCCAGAGGACACTGCCATCGTTCTCCTTTCGATCGCGCGGGCTTTGAGGATCAGGCTCTCGAACCGTCCCACCTCGCTCCCGCGCGGAGTCATCCTCTCCAGGGTTCCAGTTCCAGCTCCAGGCCTTGCCCTGTCCTCTCCGAATGCTGCCGATGTCGGCGCACGCGCTCCAGGGGAATGCTGATCAGCTCCGTCGCCTCTCCCTGCCGATCGGGGAAGAGGCGGATCGTCACCCCCTCTTCGGCTCGGTTCAGGCGCTCCGCCTCCTGAGGCGAGACATATCCCACGAGCACCGGTGATCCGTCCGGCAGCTTGTGCATCTCATAGCTCAAGAAGATCCGTCGCCGAAAGAGCGGGGCATCCCATTGTCCGACAGCGCAGGTGAACCCATAGACCCCCTCCGGGAGCTGATCAATCCCCGTTCCCTCCTCTTCTTCCGTGAGGGGTCGAACCTGATGCTTCTCGCGCAAGGCGATGCGTTCTGGCTCCTCGATCACAGGACCTCCATCAAAAGAGCGCATCTCAGCGGCTGATGTTCCCTGCTGTCGCCGCCGACGAAACCAGGAGAAGAACGCGGCACTCAGCAGGGGCGCGCCTCCCCCTGGAACGAAGGTCGAAAAGAATGCGTTCGAACGGATCGCTTCGGCCGCGATCTCTTTCAAAGAACATATGACGTCGAGAGTCGAAAGCGGTATCTTCATGGCATTCCCCTCCTCTGTGGAGATCCTCCCCGCCAGCGATCGCCCACCCGAGGGCGAATCCCATTTGATTCCGTTTCGCTCTCATCAGCCCATGCTTCGCCAGATCCTCGCGACACCCCGAAGGAGTCGTCGCGAGGAGGGCATAGTTTACCGACCGTTCATCTTCTCGGGCAAGAGACGGTGCTCACCCGCTCACCCGTTCGTGGACGCGAAGACCCAGGGCGCGCTCGACCGGCTCGGACACGATCCGATGCACGCGCTGCATCAGCGCGTCAATGTCCTCTTTGCGCATCCCTTTGGTCTCGATCGTGTCGTGAATGTAGACGGTGATCTTCGAAGGATAAAGCATCCAGCTCCCCGTCCGGTGGAATTCGTAAGAGCCCACAATACTCATCGGGACGATGGGATAGCCCGTGTACTGAGCCAGGACGAATGCCCCCCGCTGAAAGGGACCGACGCGTCCGGTGCGCGTGCGCGTGCCTTCGGCGAAGATGATGAGGCTGATCCCCTCGTCCAGCGCCTGCTTGGCTCGCCTGAGGAGACGACGAAACGCCGCCGGATTATTCGTCTCCTTGGGCACAGGGATATTGCCGAAGCGCTTCATCATCCATCCGTAGGCCGGGATCTTGAAATGCGTCTCCAGCTCCAGTCCGCGCACAAACTGCGGAATGGCCGAGTAGATGACGAAGGCATCGAAGATATTGACATGATTGCACACGAAGATGCTCGTGCGCGTCGGATCGAATCCCGGCGCATACCGGACCTCAAAGCCCACGCCGGCCAGCCGCAGAACATTGCGGAAGAACCACCGCTGCGGACGATCGTTCTTACGCGGGTCAATGAACATCCCCAGGATGACCAGGAATGTGCAGACGGGGAAGAAATGCAGAATGCTCACGATCCAGAGGATCGCGCTCCGCAGCACCAGGTAGAGCGTCCGCAGAAGGTGACCGCGCGCGCGGCCACTTTCTGCTGGGTGAGGAAGCTCTCGCGCGAGCGTCTTCAGGCGTTCCATCCTCACGGCCTCCTCCCCCTTCAAATGATGATGTGCACGGCCTGAGGCAAGACGTCCAGCCGTTCGCAGTGCACGCGCGCGACCTCGCCATCAACCATAACGAGGACAGGCTCCTTCAGAAAGAACTCGATCTGCCGAACCGCGCGCCGCTCGCAGAGCGGATGCCGGACGTGGGAGCCATCAAAGAGCCGGGGCAAGTTGCGCAACAGGCCGAGCCGCCCAATAGGTCCCCATCGGACGTATTCGATCCATCCATCGCAGGGATCGGCATGAGGGGCGATCAGCATCTTCCCGCCCGTGAACTTACTGTTCGAGAAGGTGAGGAAGAGGCAGCGGCGCGCGTCCGGCTGAGACATCGGCTCCGCGCGCACCGGGAAGGCACGCCGCCTCAACCGGATCAGACACGCGAGCACGCCCAGCACGTATCCCGCCTCGCCCAGCGGCTTGAACCACCGGTTCGTCACGGCAGCGACATCGGCCGGAAATCCCACGCTGAGGAGATTGAGGAAGTACAAAACGCCCTCTCGATGCGTCAGGCGCAAGACATCGCACGGGCGCGCGCGTCCGGAATGCACAGCGTCGAGGACTTGCCGCAGGATGGACCCCGGCGCTTCCGCAGAGGGCGAGGCCTCCGCATCGGTGAAATCGCGCAGGAAAGAATTTCCCGTCCCCAGAGGGAGAAGCGCCAGCCGCGGACGCTCCCCACGGCGTTCGGCTTCCGGGAACAAACCGTTGAGAACCTCGAAAGTCGTCCCATCGCCGCCGACGACACAGAAAGACCGATACCCGACGCGATAGGCCGCGCGCGCGCACTCGGTGGCCTCGCCCGGACGCTGCGTCCAGAAGACCTCGATCTGAAGACCGCTCGCCTGCAACTGCGAGAGCACGCGCGCGGCCCGCTTCCCACACCGCCCTCCTCCGGCCGCCGGATTGACGATGACGAAAAACCGCTCCGGCATCCCCCCTCCCCTATAGAGGCCGAATCAGAGAACGATCGGCATGCGTTCGAATCTCCTGGCTGAGAACCGTCCGCTTGATCTTCAAGGACGCCGTGCGCGGGAAATCGCGCTCCCAGACGAGATACCCGTGAACGCGCTTATACTCCGGGAGCTGCCGATTCCGCTGCTGTATCGCTCGATGCAAGTCTTCGGAGACCTCCTGCCCCGGATGAGGATGTACGACCAGAAGCAGACGCTCATTCCCCAGGCGCCGCTCCGGCCAGATGTAATTTTCGGCGAAGATGCAGAATTCTCGGACGGGCAGCCCCTCGAAGAACCGCTCCACGTCTTCGGGATAGATGTTCTTCCCCCCCTCGGTCACGATCATGTTCTTCTTCCGCCCGACAAGGTGCAGATGGCCCGTCTCATCAATCCAGCCGAAGTCTCCCGTGAGCAACCATCCCTCCCGAAGCGTCTCAGCCGTCAGCTCGGGATCGTCCCAATAGCCGAGCATGACGTTCTTGCCTCGAACGGCGACCTCCCCGATGCCCTCGGCATCGGGATTGAGGATCTTCACCTCGACGCCGGGCAGAGGCCGACCAACCGTATCGGCTCGGAAGGGCCGGAGATCATTCACCGTGACGGCCGTGCAAGCTTCGGTGAGCCCATAGCCGTTGGCCACCGGAATGCCCAGATCGTAAAAGAACTGCAACGTCGAAGGCTCGGTGAACGCTCCCCCGACAATGAGCATCTGCAACTCTCCCCCGAAGGCGCGATGCACCTCGGGGAAGAGGCGACGGCTGAGCCGCACGTTGGGCCGCTTCCGCGTCAGGAAGCGATTGAGCCGCATGAGCGCCGAGAGCGCGATCCGCTTCGAACGCGGCAGCGCCGCGAAGCGCTCGCGCAATCCCCGCTCGAGGTTTTTGAGGATCATGGGCACCAAACTCATGTGCGTGATCTTATACCGGACGAACGCCTCGCGGATATATTCGGGTCGAAGCGTGCGCAGGTGGACGACCGTCGCTCCGCAGACGAACGGGCCGATGAACCCGACCATGAAATCAATAGCGTGATTCGTCGGCAGAATGCTCAGATAGCGCACCTGCGGCGAGAAGGGATATAGGGCCGTCAGCGCGCGGCATTGCTCCAGATAGTTCTCGTGCGTGAGGAGGCAGCCCTTGGGACGCCCTCCCGTTCCCGACGAATAGACGATGCACGCGACGTCCTGACGCCGACGAGGGACGAACGCAGGTTCCCTCGGGCTGCGGAATTCCTCCCAGCGCACAGCGTCTCCGAGATCGGCCTCCGGAGGAGCTTCGGTGACCAGCACGCGGCGCAGTGGGAGATCGGAGACCTCCTGCCGGAGCGCGCGCCAGAGCGGAAACTCCGTGATGAGCACCGACGCCCGGGCATGGCGCAGCAGCTCACTCTGTTCGCGCGGGCTCAGTTTGTAATCCAAGGGGACGAGCACGCCACCGACATAGAAGACCGCATAGGCCGAGATGAGCCACTTCGACTGGTTGCTCATGATGATGGCCGTGCGCTCATCGGGAGCGAAGCCCTCCTCCTGCAGAGCGCTAGCCAGCCTCTGCGCGCGCTCCCCGAACTCCCGATAGGTCAGGCGGCAGTTCTCCCGATCGCGATCGGCCTCGATCAGACAGACGTGCTCCGCGTAGCGCTCCAAGGCGTCGCGGAGCGCTTCTCCGAGCGACTCATAGCGCTCCAGATCCAGCATCAGAGCCTCGCGTGAATGCGCTCGGCCAGAGCCCGAAAGCTCGTCACGCCCTGCAGCTCGTAATCCGGCAGCTCGATCTGAAAATGCTGCTCCAGCCGCGTGAGCAGCTCCAGCGCCTGCAGGCTGTCAATGCGCAACGCCTCGAAAAGATCGTCCTCAGCAGATAACTGCTCCCTCGGGATGCGGAAATGGCGCGCCGCCAGATCCAGCAGCTCTTCGATCGTTTGCTCCAGCGTTCGCATCATCCTCTCTCCTGGCCGTTCATTTCGCTGTGGCTCCTCCCTGTGACCGGACGTATCGCGCGATCTCCTCGTGCGTGGCGAACCAGACGCCCGGCCGCTGCCGCATGTGCCGGATCAGCCGCTCGAGCATGACCAGGCGCGACCTGTGCCCGATGATGTGCGGATGCATCGTGAGGATAAAGAGCGTCCCCTCCTCGTACGCCCGATCGAATTCCGCGCGCCAGATCGAGAAGACTTCGTCCGGAGTCGTATGCGGACGGATGGCCGATTGCCGATCCATGCCGAAATAGGGGTAGTCATCCAGGATCCATTCGACGGGAAGCTCGACAATACCCGTGGGCGTTCCCTCGAGCAGGATCTCGTAGGGACGATCATCGGCCATGAGACTGCTGTCATAGAGCAATCCGAATTCGCGAATGAGCCGCATCGTCCAGGGACTGAAATCCCAGGAGGGCGTGCGAATGCCCACGGGCCGACGTCCGGTGATCTGCTCCAGCGCTTCCAGACTCCGGCGCATGAGATCCCGTTCCTCCGACTCCGAGAGCTGAGAATTGCGCTCGTGAATCCATCCATGAAGGCCGATCTCATGCCGACCGCGCGCCAGGATCTCCTTGACCGATTCCGGATAGAGCTTGGCGCTCATGGCCGGGATGAAGAAGGTCGCCGGAATCCCGTACTCATCCAGCAGGCGCAAGACGCGAGGCAGGCCTGCGCGCGCTCCATACTCGCCTTGAGCCATGAGCGCAGGAGACGTCTGCCCATCCCGAAGGGCTGGCGTCTCGTTGTCGAAGTCAAAGGAGAGACCCACGGCGACGCGCGCTCCGCCCGGCCACTGCCGAGGCGTCAGATCGCGCCCGGCACGCACGCGGCGCGCAATCTCCAAGACCCGACTCTCGGGCCACCGCCAGGGAGGCTCTTGCTCTCCCGATCCGCCCGGATGCTCCCTTGCCCACCGATACCCGATCTGAGCCCCCCCGGAAGCGGCGAGAAGCAGAAGCCCCCCGATGCCCGCGAGTTTCAGAATACGGCTCGGCTTCTTCCCCATCATGCTCCCCCCTTCGGACAAGTGTTTCGCCTCGCCCGCAGGCTGTGCCTGAGCAACGCAGGGCCGTTCCTCCTCCGGCCGCGGAGGAGCGCCCCTTCAGGAGGCTTGCTGCAGCTCTGGCGAGCGCTGCTGCCTCCACCGGCGGAGGAATCGCCCGAAGACCCCATTCCAGGGAGGGATCACGATCGAAACGGCTCCGAACGCGCGCGCCTGACAGGCCAGGCGAATCACGGGCTTGGGCTCGTCTGTCTCGATGTATCCGAACTCGCGCAGGCGCTGCCGCTCGTACTCCTCCATCTCGGAGAGCTTCTCCGCCCCTCCGAGCACACCCACCCAGCAGGATCCACAGGAACCCGATCGGCATTGCACGGGGATCGGCCCTTCGTTGGGCACACAGCGCGGATCGCGCAGATGATACGGGCGTTTATCCTGAGCCGCCGCCGTCGTCAGATGCTGGCCGTTGATCAACCGGAACGTCGCCTGAGGATCATTCTCATCGAACGTGATCGTCCACACCTTGTCCGGATACTTCCACCAGAAGAAGAGGCCCTGCCGATCATCCCGGGCGCGCCGCGCGAGCACTTCCTCGGGCGTTCGCGCGGCGATTTTCGGATCGAGCGAGATCTGACCCGGGGACGCCTCGAAAGCCTGCAGGCCGACCTGCTGCACCGTCATGAAGGCGACGGCCGTGATCCCCAAAAGCAGAGCCACAGGGACGCCCACCTGCTCCGCCACAGAGGCCGCGACCTCCTGAATCTGATACGCCAGGTCCAGATTCGCCGGAGGGCGTTTCGAGCGGGCATAGGCCACAAGGGCGCGCTTCACCTCAGGCCAGTATCGGTGACCGTAGAGAAAGCGGTGCGAAGAATCAATCTGATCCGCCAGCCGATACCGCCCCTCCAGGAAAAGCTGCGTGGCCAAAGCCTGCGGGTCCTCCGCCTCGCACAAGGCGCGGCAAAGCGCCAGCGGGAAGAAATGAAACCAGATGCGCGTGGCCGTTCGATCCACCTCGTGAATGCGCGGCTCCAGCTCCGCAAGAACTCTCTGCCACGCATCCTCCTCGTGCCCGTTCAAAAAAGCTTCGAAGAGGCTGCCTTCGTTGACTCCCATACGCTCGTTCGCCTGATGAGATGCGAATCTTCCGCACAGACTCCTTCCGCCCCATCGGACAGTCTAGCAGCGGATATTTTAGCAAGAGGCCAAAGGTGACTCAAATTTCCCTCGCGTGCTCCGTGTCGCCTTCAGAACCGATCGCGGGACCGTTCAGGACGCTCCATACCCAGCAGATCCCGGGCATCATAATCGCAGATGAGCCCTTCGGGATCCTTCCGCGCATACGCCTCCTCATCAATCCAGATCTGGATCCGTCCGTTCTCGGCCACGCAGACAATTCGGTCCCGATGAACATACCGGCCCGTGAGCTGGCCGTACTCGTTGAAGATCCAGCCCGGAATGAGATGCTGAACCGAACGAAAGTCAATGATCATTGCGCGCTCTCCCAGAAGATCCCCCCCTTACGGGGGAATCCCCATGCTCTCAATTCGGCCCGAAGCCCTATCGCTCGCCCCATGAGGATGACCTCAGCCGGAGAAACTCCCGCTCAGCCCATCCCGGCCGAGAATTATGGCTCACCAAAGGAAAAAATCATAGCGCCGCGCACGTCCGGAAACTGAAACGAGAGCCAGACTCCTACGTGCAAGGGGGCACGCTACGTTTCCCAAAGCAGAGGATCTGCACCGAAGGGAGAGCTACTGCGGCCTGGCCATCTCGCTTCGACGCCCATCAAGGCATTGGCGAACGGCATGAGCCAGAGACGAAGCATTGTAAGGCTTCAACAGAAGGCCATGGATCGTTTCCCAGGGGAAATCGGTGAGATATTCCTTCGAATGATGGCCCGTCACGACAAGGACTCGCACGTTCGGATCGAGCCTCCGCAATTCGGCAAGGACGTGTTTCCCACTCATTCCCGGCGTCACCAGATCCAGAAGGACCAATCGAATCTCCTGGCCGTGCCGCTTGTACTGCTCGATCGCCTCCTGCCCATGCTGAGCCGTGAGGACGCGATATCCGAGCTTCTCCAGCAAGCGCCGCCCGAGCGCCAGAATCAGCGGATCGTCTTCAACGAGCAAGAGCATCTCGTCGCCCCGGGGGAGTGCTTCCTCCCGAGCGATCGCGGGGGTTGTGGTGGGCTCTTCGACCATAGGCCAGAAGATGTGAAAGCTCGTTCCGCCCTGGGGTCGGCTCTCGACCTCAACAGCTCCGCCATAGGAGTGAATGATCTCCCGGACGATCGAAAGACCCAGGCCCGTCCCCGTTTCTTTTGTGGTGAAGAAGGGCTCAAAAATACGGGGCAAGATCTCAGGAGCGATGCCTGTTCCCGTATCGCTGATCGACAGACGGGCGCAGGGTCCTTTTCGAACACGTGTGCAATGGGGCGTATAGAAAGACTCAGGCTGCGGCCGTTCGGTGCGAATGCGCAGCCGTCCGCCCTGAGGCATGGCATCGCGCGCATTGAGGACAAGATTGAGCAGAACCTGCTGCACATGGGCGGGATGGGCTTCCAGGACGATCTCCCCGGGAGCCAGATCCAGTTCGACGCAGATATTCTCAGGGAGCATTCTCCGAATCAGGGTGACGAAGTCTCGGAGCAAGGAGTGCAGAGGGCACGACCTCTGAGAGCCTTCTTCCGAATGGCCCAAGAGCATGAGCTGTCGGACAAGATCGCGCGCTTGCCGCGAGAGTGTGAGGACCTGACGCAGATGCGCGGCCACCTCGTGAGAATCCCCGGGTGCTGACTCGATCTCAGCCAGAGCCAGCTCCGTGAATCCCAAAATCCCCGTGAGCAGGTTGTTGAAATCATGAGCAATACCGCTTTGAAGGACGCCAAGCGACTCCAGCCTCTGCGCATGCCGGAATTTTGTGCGAAGTTCGTCGAGGGCTTCCTCGCGAGCGCACCACTCCAGTTCCTTACCGATGCAACCGCTCAGCAGCTCCAGAATCAGCCGCTCGGTCTCGCCAAGCTGCCGCGGCTCGGGATCGTAGAGAGCTATCGCTCCAAGAACCCGAGTATGTTGGCGATCCTCAAGCCGCCCTCCCCAGTAGAACTCCGCTTTCCAGAACTGTATCTCCTCATCCTGCGGGAAGAGCCGCCATGCGTTTTGCGCGCACACGTAAGGGCGCTCTTGCTGTAGCGCATGCTCAAGAGGCGTCCCCCGTGTAGAGATATGTCCATGGCGCTCGATGCGCCCCCCGCGATACCAGCTCACGACCTGAAGTCCGTCGCCCTCTTCCCATCGGCCGATGAGAACACAGCGAACGTTCAGCAGCTCGGCCAACAGGATCGCCGCGCGATCGAAGAAAGCCTGCCCGCAATGCCCGCCCATCAGGTCCCGAACGCGCGTCAGGATCTCCCCTGTTTCCACATAACCTCTCATAGAGACGATCTCTCTGCCGCGGGGTTTAGTTTGGCAAAGGAGTGGCCCCTTACGGAGTGGGGCTTTTCACCTAACAGGGCGGCGCGATCGAAAAGAGAGCCACATAGCGCTGCGCCTTTGCCACGGCCAACGGCCTATCACCGCTCCAGTCACGGCTCTCCGGACTAACTTCGAGGACCTGGTTGACCAAATCCGGCTTTCGGTTCTACACTATTCCCTCAAGCGAGAAGGGCGAGAGTGACTCCGTGGATTCTCAAGGGACCTCGAAGGGAAGAGCATCAAGAGCGTTTGTGCGCAGTGATCGCACGCGACTGGGCGTGGCACAGCAGCAGAAGCCCTTCGCACAGATGAAGGATACCGGAATTTGAGAGCGTTCCCTCGGGGAAAGGAGGCCGAGATGAAAGAGGTGAACACGATACCTCAGGTCGCCGCCGAGAAATACCAGGGGTTGAGTCGGGAAGTCCTCTTACACCTCTATCGGACGATGCTGCTCTCCCGCCGCATAGATGACCGGGAGATTCAGCTCAAGCGGCAGAACCGAATCTTCTTTCAGATCAGCGGAGCGGGCCATGAGGCGGTGCTTGTGGCAGCCGGGTTGGTCCTGAAGCCGGGATACGACTGGTTCTACCCCTACTACAGGGATCGTGCGCTCATGCTCATGCTAGGAGCGACACCCCGGGAGATGTTCCTCCAGGCGGTGGGAGCCGCAGCCGATCCCAGCTCGGGAGGGCGCCAAATGCCCTCGCATTGGGGCTTTCGGCGGTTGAACGTCGTCTCCAGTTCCAGCCCGACCGGGACGCAGTTTCTCCAAGCCGTCGGATGCGCTGAAGCCGGACGGTATTACGAACTGGTAGAGGAGATCGCCGACCGCGCGAGCCGATTTCACGCCGATGAGATCGTCTACGTCTCCGGCGGCGATGGAGCGACCAGCGAAGGAGAATTCTGGGAATCGCTCAACACGGCCTGCAATTTGAAGCTTCCGGTCCTTTATCTGATCGAAGACAACGGCTATGCCATTTCGGTCCCCATCGAGGTCCAGACGGCGGGCGGAAGCATCTCGCGCCTGGTTCGAAGCTTTCCTTACCTGCATGTCCTCGAGTGCGATGGAACCGACGTGCTGGAGAGCTACGCGACCCTGCGCGAGGCCGCCGACTACGTCCGCAAGCGGAGGGGACCGGCCCTTGTGCACGCACACGTCATTCGCCCGTATTCTCATTCGCTCTCGGACGACGAGACCCTTTATAAGCCGGATGAGGAGCGAGAGGAAGAAGCGCGACGCGATCCGATCCGGCGGTTCGCCGAGTTTCTTCTTCGCGAAGGATTGGCTGATGAGGCCCAACTGGCTGCCCTTCGAGCGGAAGTGGATGAGGAGGTCGCCCGAGCGGCCGAGGAAGCGCTGGCTGCTCCCAAGCCGGCTCCCGCGACGGCCACGCTCTACGTCTATTCCCCCACGGTGGATCCGACGTCGTCAGCTTTTGAGACCGAACCGCAGTATTCGGGTGAACCCAAGACGATGGTGGATCTGCTCAACGCATGCCTGCACGATGAGATGGCTCGCGATCCGCGCATCGTCATCTTCGGCGAGGATGTCGCCGACTGCAGTCGCGAGCAGTATCTGGACAAGGTCAAGGGGAAAGGCGGCGTCTTCAAAGTCACGCACAACCTGCAGCGTCGCTTCGGCTCGCATCGGGTCTTCAACACGCCGCTTGCGGAAGCCAATATCGTCGGGCGCGCCATCGGCATGGCCACGCGCGGATTGAAACCGGTCATCGAGATTCAATTTTTCGACTACATCTGGCCCGCGATGATGCAGATCCGCAACGAGCTGGCCCTGATGCGCTGGCGTTCCAATAATGCGTGGTCCTGCCCCCTGGTCATTCGCGTCCCCATCGGAGGATATTTGCAAGGCGGCGCCATTTATCACAGCCAGTCCGGAGAGAGCCTCTTCACGCACATTCCCGGACTGCGCGTCGTCATGCCCTCGACGGCCCTGGATGCCAACGGTCTTTTGCGCACAGCCATTCGGTGCGACGATCCGGTCCTCTTTCTGGAACACAAGCACCTCTATCGCCAGCCCTACAATCGCAGCCCGTATCCCGGACCCAATTACATGATTCCCTTTGGCAAGGCGAAAGTCGTTCGCTCGGGGCGCGATCTGACAATTATCACCTACGGGGCGCTCGTGCACAGGAGCCTTCTTGCCGCCGAGCGCGTCAAGGAGCAGCACGGTCTGGACGTGGAGGTCATTGACCTGCGCAGTTTGAACCCCTACGACTGGGAGACGATTGCCCGCTCGGTGAAGAAGACCAGCAAAGTGATCGTCGCGCACGAGGACAGCCTCTCCTGGGGATTCGGAGCCGAAATCGCCGCGCGCATCGCCGACGAATTGTTCGAGGACCTGGATGGACCCGTGCGCCGCATCGGAGCGCTGGATACTTTCGTCGCCTATTGTCCCGATCTGGAGAACGCCATCCTGCCGCAGGTTGAGGATCTCGTCGAGGCCATTCTCGATCTGGCTTCCTATTGAGGATCCTCCGCCCTGCGGGGCATGATATCCTCCCGAACAGCCCTCTGGCAGATGGGAGTGGCCGCTTGCATCGCTCGAAGCATCCGGTATAATCCCCAGGCCATATGAGCGGTCACAACAACTGGGCCAGAGGATCTCAGGAGAAAAGGGGATGAAGCGAAGAGGGCTTGGGGCCGCACTACTCTTTCTGTTCTCTCTGGGCGCCGCGAATCCGGAGGCTCGGGGCTCGCAGGATGATTCTCTGAACCGCAAGCTCGCTCAGGCGCGCGCTGCTCTGTCGCGCGCTGTTCGCGTTCAGGGACACCCGGCGGTGATCGTTATACTGGCTGATGATCCGGTGGCGACATACCGCGGGACCATAAAAGGGCTGGCGGCCACAAGCCTTCAGGTGGCTCCGACGAACCAACGCCAGGGAAAGCTCGATCTGCAATCCGATCGCTCGCGCGCTTATCTGGCCTATCTCAGGAGCCAACAGGAGCGCTTTGTCGCTCACTTGCGCGCGCGCGTCCCCGAAGCGCAGATTCACGCGCGATACGAGATCTTGCTCAATGGCCTCGCGCTCACCCTTCCCCCGGAGAAGGTGGAGATACTTGCCACGCTCCCGGAGGTCGTTGAGATTCATCCGATCGAGACCTTCTCTCTGGAATCGGCGAAAGCGGTGTCCTGGGTCCCCCCGCTGGACGCAAGCCATGAGGTCATGGGGGCTGACGCTTTATGGAATGCCCTGGGGGGGCGCGAGCGCGCCGGGCTGGGGATCAAAATCGGCATTGTGGACACGGGCGTGGACTTCGATCACCCGATGCTTCAGGACGCGACGCTCGCGCCCCCTCCGGGATTTCCCCGCGCCAATACGGACGAAGGCCTGGCGAATTCCAAGGTCATCGTCGCAAAGGTCTTTCAGTCGCTCATTGATCGGCAAGCGCGTCTGGATGCGCGCTTGCGAACGGCTCAGGACCTGAACGGGCATGGAACGCATGTGGCCAGTTGCGCCGTGGGAGCACAGTTAGATCTGGCGGCTTTCCCCGGGACGCGTCCTGTTCTCATCAGCGGCGTGGCGCCGAAGGCCTTCCTGGGGAGCTATCGCGTGTGTGCGCCGCGCTGCGGCCTGGATAGCCTGCTGGCGGGATTTGAAGAGGCCGTTCGCGACGGAATGGATGTGATCAACTTCAGCCTGGGGGCTCCCTCGAATCCCCTGCTGGATCGCGCCGCCAATAATGCTGTGGCTGCTGGAGCTGTTGTCGTCGCGGCCGCGGGCAATGACGGCCCGCCTCCCGGCGAGACGCAAAACGCTGCCGGCGGCACCGTGCGCAGCCCGGCCAGCGCCCGACGGGTGATTGCCGTCGGCGCAGTGACAAACTCCCACCAGGGGGCAGCCGCTTCGGCGCTCGGCCGTGTGCGCGTTGAGGATCCGCTGCCTCCTCCCGAACTCACCGAGATCCTCGGCTTTCGCGGGATACGCGGCGCCACGCCCTTTCCGAATGAGCCCCTTCGAGGGCGCCTTCTGGACGTGGATCTTGTGGACAATGGCCTGGCCGACGGCGGAGGATTGGCCTGCGATCCGCTGCCTCCGGGATCTCTGGCCGGAGCCATCGCCCTGATCCAGCGTGGGCAGTGTCTTTTCGCGACAAAAAATCAGAATGCTGCGGCCGCCGGCGCCATCGCTGTCATCTTCTACAACAGCGAAGCCGGCGGCGATACCTTCATCGCTCCGGATTTGCAGGGAGCGCCCCTGCCCGCTCTTTTCCTTCAACGGACATCAGGGCTTGCTTTGAAACAACTCGTGGACGCTCACGAGCAGAGCCAGCGTCCGACGCACGCCACCCTGAGCCCGCTGGATGCGAGCGATGAGACGATCGTGACGCTCTCGATTCCGGCCGGTCATCTGGCTGATTTCAGCTCGCGCGGTCCCGGCTCAGATTTCACTATCAAGCCCGATGTCGTCGCTCCGGGCCTGAGCAGCTATGCGGCTGTTCAGGATGACGACCCTCGTGGGGACGCGCGTTTCCCCATCCCTCCCGATGTCCGAGAGGACCTTCAGGAGCCGCTCTACGATCCGAGCGGATTCGCCTTCCGCAACGGAACGAGCTTCGCGGCGCCGCGCGTGGCTGGCGTGGCCGCTCTTCTGAAACAGCTCCATCCGGACTGGACGCCCGATGAGATCCGCTCGGCGATCATCACGACAGCCCGACGTCCGGAGCCTCTGGCCGCGCTGAGCGCGATGGATCGCGGAGCAGGCCTGGTGGACATGCGCGCTCTGGCGCGCGTGCAAACGACGGTGGATCCGCCCACGCACAGCTTCGGCCGCCTCTCCATCCGACAAGGCGTGACGCGAACGCAGACCTTCACGCTGAAGAACCACTCCTCGCGCCTGAGGACCTATCAGCTCGCGCTCACGATGAACGCGACCGATCCGGCGATTCGCGTGGAGCTGAACAAAACCACGCTTTCGGTGCGTCCGGGAGGGACGGGGCAGTTCACTCTCACACTGCGCATCGAACCTTCGGTCGCCCCGGGAACGCGCGATTGGGAGGGGTTCATCCGGGTGAGCACGGAAGAGGAACAGCTCTCCATCCCCATCTGGGTGCGCACGGTGAGGTGAGCGCCGAAGCTCCGCCGAACGCATTCTTGACAGCCTGAGTCTGCCCTCGGTAATATTTCTTTTTTGGATCGCGGCCCAAGGGCTTCGCTGAGAGTATCTCGGGCGGGGATGAGGCGATGCCGATTGATCGGATCACCGTACGCGGCGCACGGCAGCACAATCTGAAGAACCTCGATCTGGAGATCCCGCATCGCTCGCTCACCGTCATCACGGGGCTCAGCGGATCAGGGAAATCGAGCCTCGCCTTCGATACCCTCTATGCCGAAGGGCAGCGCCGGTACGTGGAATCGCTCTCGGTCTACGCCCGCCAGTTCCTGGACCAGTTCGAGAAACCGGATGTGGACTCCATCGAGGGGCTTTCGCCCGCTCTCTCGATCGAGCAGAGGACCATCAGCCGCAGTCCGCGCTCGACGGTCGGAACGGTCACCGAGATCTACGATTATCTGCGCGTGCTTTTCTCCTCGATCGGCAAGCCGCATTGTCCGGAGTGCGGTCGCCCCATCAGTCGGCAATCGGTCGAACAGATCGTGAAGGCTGTTCTGGATTTGCCCCCCGGCGAGCGGGTGATGATCCTGGCCCCGATCGTGCGCGGACGCAAGGGGGAATTCCGGAAGGAACTGCAGAAGCTCGCTCAGGCCGGTTTCCTGCGCGCCCGCATTGATGGGGAGCTGCGCGCTCTGGATGAGGAGATCCGACTCGACAAGCGGAAGAACCATACGATCGAAGTCGTCGTGGATCGGCTCTTGCTTAAGCCGGGTATTCAGGAGCGCCTGGAGCGTTCGATCCGCACGGCTCTCAAGTTGACCGAAGGGATCGTACTCATCGCCGTCGTGGATGGGGAGGAGCAGTTCTATTCGGAGAAGATGGCCTGCATCGAGTGCGGCATCTCGGTCCCGATGCTGGAACCCCGCTCCTTCTCCTTCAACAGTCCTTACGGGGCCTGTCCGGAATGTCGCGGTCTTGGGACCAAGAGCGAGATCGCCCCGGAGCGTATCATCCCTGATCCCGAGCAACCGGTGGACCGCCTCGACATCCTTCCCTTCGATCGCGCGCTCGGAGGGTACGTCAAAGATGCGCTGCTGGCGCTGGTGCGTCACTATCGTCTGGAGCCCAGCCGACGCTTCGCCGAGCTTCCCCCCAAGGTGAAAGAGGCCTTCTTCTACGGCCTGAAGGAGAAAATCCCCTTCGAGCACAACGGCTCTCGGTACCGACTCCACTGGCCGGGAGTCGTCGCGCTTCTTGAGCGGCATCTGGAACAGGACGGAGAAGAAGAGGAGGAGGAGCGGGCCGCCTTCTATCGCGCTCTTGTTCAAACGACGCGCTGTCCGGCCTGCCAGGGGAAGCGCCTGCAGCGGGCCAGCCTCGCCGTGCGCGTCGGCGGGCGCTCGATCGCCGACTACGCGGCGCTGCCCATCGGCGAAGCCGTCCGCGTCTTTCGCGATCTCTCGCACGAGCTCACCCCACGAGAGCGGCAGATCGCCGAACCGCTCCTGCGAGAGATCTCGGCGCGATTGGAGTTTCTGGACACCGTGGGCGTGGGATATTTGACGCTGGATCGCCCGGCCTCGACCCTCTCCGGAGGCGAAGCGCAGCGCATTCGCCTGGCGACGCAGATCGGCTCGCAATTGCGCGGTGTGCTCTACGTGCTCGATGAGCCTTCCATCGGCCTGCATCCCCGAGACAACGCGCGCTTGCTCGCGACGCTGGAAAAACTGCGCGATCTGGGGAACACGGTCATCGTCGTCGAGCACGATGAGGAGACGATCCGTCGCGCCGATTACGTCATCGATCTCGGCCCGGGGGCCGGCGTCCATGGGGGGTATCTGGTCGCCAGCGGTCCCCCGGAGGAGATCGCCCGTCATCCCGATTCCCTCACCGGACAATATCTCTCTGGCCGACGGTGCATCCCCCTCCCGAGCACGCGTCGCGCGCCCGGCGAACGCGCCCTCACGATCTACGGAGCCCGAGCGAACAATCTCAAGAACATCACCGTCTCCTTCCCCTTGGGCCTCTTCATTTGCGTCACGGGCGTCTCCGGATCGGGCAAATCCACGCTCGTAGATGAGATCCTCTATCGGGCGCTCGCCCGCCACCTCTACAAAAGCCCCCTTGAGCCGGGTCCCTATGATCGCCTCACCGGACTGGAGTACGTGGACAAGGTGATCGAGATTGATCAGTCGCCGATCGGCAGAACTCCGCGTTCCAATCCGGCGACGTACGTGGGCGTCTTCACGTTCATCCGGCAGCTCTTCGCGCAGCTTCCTGAATCCCGCCAGCGCGGATACAAACCGGGGCGCTTCAGCTTCAACGTCAAGGGGGGCCGATGCGAAGCCTGTCAAGGAGATGGCGTGAAACGCATCGAGATGAACTTTCTTCCCGACGTCTACGTGACCTGCGATGTCTGCCGCGGCGCGCGATATAACCAGGAGACCTTGAGTGTGCGCTACAAGGGATATTCGATCGCCGACATCCTTCGCATGACGGTTGAAGAGGCCTATGCGCTTCTGGAAAACATCCCTCCGATTCGGAACAAGCTTCGGACCCTGCTCGACGTGGGCCTCGGATACATCGAGCTGGGTCAACCGGCGACGACGCTCTCCGGCGGCGAAGCCCAGCGCATCAAGCTCGCCCGCGAATTGAGCAAGCGGGCGACCGGGCGCACCATCTACATCCTCGATGAACCGACAACTGGCCTCCACTTCGAAGACGTGAAGCGACTTCTCGATGTCCTGGGACGGCTCGTGGATCGGGGCAACACGGTGATCGTCATCGAGCACAACCTGGAAGTCATCAAGTGCGCCGATTGGATCATTGACCTCGGCCCCGAGGGGGGAGAAGAAGGAGGTTGGATCGTCGCCGAAGGCCCTCCGGAGAAGATCGCGCGCACGCCCGGCTCATATACGGGGCAGGCGCTGGCGCCTCTCTTGTTCGGCGCCCGAGCGTCATCGGGCTCTCCCGTCGCGGGATAAGTCCCCGACTCTCCCATCCACAGCACGCAACAGCCCAACCGTTCTGCCGCCCCCCAGCGGGAACAGAGAGAGCGTCCCCTTGTGGAGAGAAACCGCAGCAACTTTCGGCCAACCGGAAACCTCCCCTCGGGCGTCACAGAAGCGGCTCCGCAGTGAACCGAAGACTCTCTCGGAGGGGAGAAGATGCGCAAGAGCATAATGGGCTGGATCATCATACTGGCGGTTCTGGCACCCTGGTCCGCTCGCCTGAGCGCACAACAGAGGAAACCGGCCTTTGATCCCTGGCGCTTCCTCACGGCGCGATACCATCCTCAGCGCCTCATCCTCAAGCGGCGGGGCATGGCGCGTCCACAGGTCATCTCCCTGCGAAAGGGAGAAGACGTGCTCTCCCGCTTGAGTCTGTTGCAGTACGAAGAGGATGTCGAGTACGCCGAACCCGACCTGCTCTACTCCGCCGACCGCATGATCCCCAACGATCCGAATTTCGCGAACCTCTGGGGGCTGGAGATGGTCAGCGCTCCGGAAGCCTGGAGCGTGACCAGCGGCAGCCCCGACATCGTCGTCGCCGTCGTGGATACGGGCGTGGACTATTCGCATCCCGATCTTCAGGAGAATATCTGGGTGAATACCGGCGAGATCCCCAACAACCGCAAGGACGATGACGGCAACGGCTACGTGGACGATTACTACGGGTATAACGCCATCTCGCCCTGGCAGCCTCCAAGCGACGATAACCGACACGGGACACATGTGGCGGGAACGATCGGCGCGATCGGGGACAACCAGATTGGAATCGTGGGCGTGAACTGGCATGTGAAGATCATGGCGCTTAAGTTCCTCGACCGAGACGGCTCCGGATACCTCTCGGATGCGCTGGAGACGATTGACTACATCATCACCATGAAGCGGCGCGGCGTGAATATCCGCGTGGTGAATGCGAGCTGGGGATCGGACACCTATTCGCGCGCTCTGGAAGAAGCTATCGCGAGGTTGCGGAACGAGGGCATCCTCTTCATCGCAGCGGCCGGAAACGGGAGCACGAACGTCAAACAATATCCGGCGGCGTACGAGGACGTGCTCTCGGTTGCCGCTGTGGATCAAAACGGCGACCTCACCTCTTTCTCCAACTACGGCGACTGGGTGGACGTCGCTGCTCCCGGCCAGGCAATCCTGAGCACAGTCCCCGGCGGCAGATACGCGAGTTTCAGCGGGACCTCGATGGCGACGCCTCATGTCGCCGGCATTGCGGCTCTGGCCCTCTCGGTGCGAGACGTTTCCGCCTCCGACCTTCAAGAAGCGCTCCGCCAGGGCGTTCGACAAAGTCCGGCTCTTGTGGGGAAGGTGAACAGTAGCGGGATCAGTGACGCTCTGGAGACGCTCCGCGCGCTCCATGCGGATGATCCATCCCAGGTCTGCCAGAAGGACTGCCCTCCGAGAGTCTCACTCACAGCCAGTCATCTTGTCGTGGATGACGGTCAGACGGTCTCCTTCACAGCCAATGGAAGCGACCCCGATGGCGATCCCCTGACCTATAGCTGGAGGACGACGGAGGGCACTTTGAGAGCCGGGATCACCGATGCTGTGCTGGACACAAGAGGTGTGAATCCCACTCCCGGAGCCCCTCCGGTCTCCGTGCTGGTCACCGTCACCGTGGATGATGGTCGCGGCCATACGGCTTCGGCCAGCCGCAGCATCACCGTGCGCGCTCCGAATCGTCCTCCCGAGGTCGCTCTGGAAGCCAGCTCGACAAGTGTCCAGGACGGGGCGATCGTCTTCCTCACAGCGCGAGGGAACGATCCCGATGGGGACGCCCTGACATACAGGTGGACATCCTCGGCCGGAACCCTCTCCGGTTCGGGCGCTACGGCGCAGCTCGATACGACCAATACGAATCCGATCCCCGATGCCGACCCCATCCGCGTGACCGTGCGCGTGCACGCAAGTGACGGGCGCGGAGGCGAAGCGACGGCCACTGTGGAGATCACGGTTCTCGCTCCTCCCAAAGTCTCCGTGAGCGCTGCTCCGACTTCCGTTCGACTTCGCAACGGGCAGGCTCTTTTCTACCTCACTGTCCGCCGACATCCGAGCTACACCGGCGATGTCGCCCTGCACTTCATCCCTCTGGACCCGGCGCCGGGCCTGACAGCGACGATCTCCCCCTTCCGCTTCTTCACGATCACGCATCGCGTCACCGTCGCGCTGTCCAATCCCCCTCAGGGGCCGCGAAACTATCGCGTCCTTGTGCGCGCGCAAACCGACGAGGGCAAGACGTACGACTCCAACACCGTCACCCTCGTGAAGAAATGACCGGGGGAGCGAGGAAACCAGGATCATCCCTCAATGCGTCCGCGCGTCCAGACGATGCGGGCTCGTCTCAGGCGGCCTCTTTGAGGTGCGCCAGTCTCTCGGCCAGCTCTGGGATGGCGGCGCTCAAAGCCTCCTCGATGCGTTCGACGAAGACGAATTCCATCTCCTGGCGGACGTGTTCGGGCAGTTCTCTCAGGTCCTTCTCATTAGGCCGCGGGAGGATGATACGTCGAAGGCCGGCGCGACGCGCTGCGAGCACCTTCTCTTTGATGCCGCCCACAGGCAGGATCAGCCCCGAGAGTGTGATCTCGCCGGTCATGGCGACATCGCTTCGCACGGGGATCCCCGTATAGAGCGAAGCCAAAGCGGTGACCATGGCGATGCCCGCCGAAGGTCCATCTTTGGGGATCGCTCCGGCCGGGACATGAATGTGCACGCCGTTTTTCTCGAAGACCTCTCGCGCGATGCCGAAGGCCTCCGCGTGCGACCAGATGTAGCTCTCGGCGGCCTTGGCTGACTCCTGCATGACCTCGCCCAGATGTCCCGTGAGCGTCAGACCCCGCCCTCCCGGCAGCAGAGCCGCTTCGATGTAAAGGACTTCCCCTCCCGTTTCGGTCCACGCGACACCTGTCGCGACGCCAACAGGGAGTTCCTTGCGCGCCTCTTCGGGGAAGAAACGCTCCGGACCCAGAAGCTCGGGCAGATCGCTCACCGCGATCAGCTCGCCTTCACTTTTGCCCTCGGCGATGCGCAGAGCCACCTTGCGCGCCACTTGAGCGATCGCGCGCTCGAGCTGACGCACTCCCGCCTCGCGCGTGTAGCGCGCGATGATGTAACGCACCGTTTCATCGGGGAGGCGCAGTTGGTCCGGGGTGAGACCCGTCTCCTTGAGCTTCTTCGGGATGAGGTGGCGCCGGGCGATCTCCACCTTCTCCTCCTCGCTATAGCCGGGCAGGCGCAACACCTCCATGCGATCCAGAAGCGGACGCGGGATCGTATCCAGCGTATTGGCCGTCGTGATGAAAAAGACCTTGGAGAGATCAAAAGGAAGATCCAGGTAGTTGTCGCGGAACGAATGGTTCTGCTCGGGATCCAGGATCTCCAGAAGCGCCGCCGCCGGATCGCCGCGGAAATCCCGCCCGATCTTGTCCACCTCATCGAGCATGAGCAGGGGATTCTTCACGCCGGCGCGGCGAATGGCCTGGATGATCCTTCCCGGCATAGCACCGATGTACGTGCGCCGATGGCCGCGCAACTCGGCCTCATCGTGCAAGCCCCCGAGGCTCAAGCGCTCGAATTTCCGTCCGAGCGCTCGCGCAATAGACTGTCCCAGGCTCGTCTTCCCCACGCCCGGAGGGCCGACAAAGCACAGGATCGGAGCCTTCGCCTGCGGATTCAGCTTCAAGACGGCCAGATGCTCGAGAATGCGCTGCTTGACATCCTCCAGCCCGTAGTGGTCTTCGTCCAGCACGCGCCGGACGTTCGCCAGATCCAGGTTGTCTTCGGTCTGCCGATCCCAGGGCAGCTCCAGGACCAGCTCCAAATACGTGCGAATGACATGATAATCCGGGGCCATGCTCGGGAGCTTCTCCAGCCGATTCAGCTCCCGTTCCGCTTCCTTCCGTACGAACTCGGGCAAGGCGGCCTGCTCGAGCCGCTCGCGCAGCAGATTCACCTCCGCCTGATGCGGATCAATCTCCCCCAGCTCGCGCTGAATGGCGCGCAGTTGCTGGCGCAGAAAATACTCGCGCTGCTCGCGCGTCATCTCCTGCTGGGCTTGACTGGCGATCTTATGTCGCAGTTCGAGGACCTGGACCTCATGCGTGAGATGCTTGAAGAGTGAACGGAGCAGATCGCTCTTGGTTCGCGCTTCCAGAAGAGATTGCAAGGCCTGGAGGTCCAGATTCAAGATCGTGGCCAAAAGATAGGCCACCCGCACAGGATCCTCCGTCGAAGCGAATGCCGCATGCAGCTCCTCCGGAACCTGAGGGAGCAGACTCAAGGCCTTGGAGACCTGATCGAGAATGGCCCGATGCAGGGCTTCGACCTCGACGGGATTGTCCTCAAGAAGGGGCAGAGAATGGACACGGGCCCGCATGTAGGGAGCCGGCGGCTCGATCTTCAAAAGGACCACCCGTTCCAGCCCTTGCACGATCACTTGCAACGTCCCATCCTGAGCGCGCGTCATCCTCCGAATGGCCCCCTTCGTCCCAATGGTGAAGAGATCTTCCGGCCTGGGTTCCTCAATGTTCGGATCGCGCTGCGCGACAAGGACCAGGAGCTTCTCCTCACTGGAGAGAGCCGCCTCGACTGCCGCGATCGAAATCGGACGCCCCACCGACAGCGGCATCGTCATATACGGGAAGAGAACAACATTCTTCAACGGAAGAACAGGCAGCGTGAGCACGTCGCCTTCGTATTCCATTGTCTTCCCTCCGATCAAGTCCCTCCCATCGAGGTCTGGAGAGTCTGCCCCTTCCTCACCACCGACCACTCCCTGTGGGCGACTCACAATGTAATGTACACCCCATCAAAGGCCTTTGGCAAATCCCCTCGTCTCCCCCTGATGCGGCTTCTCGCACAGAAGGAGGAATCCACGCACAAACAGCAAAGAAGATCTCAAGGAGAAGTCACCAGGCACACGCGCTCCAGATCATCCGCGCCGCGCAGGCGCACGAAGTCCTTCATCTTCAGCGGGAAGAGCGAGGGTCGGCACTCCAGCGACCGAAACGCGAGCCCATACTGGGCCTTCAACGCGCGCGCATCCCGCTCGGACATGAGGAAAAAGAGGCGTCTCCCCGAGCCGTGCAGAGCGCGCAGCTCTTCTGCGGAGAAGACTTCCAGGATCTTTCGCCCCGTGTAATAGCACAGGCTGGGAGCGGTATACCGATAATACCCCACCAGGTCTTCCGGCCCGGCCTCCCGCCGAATGCGCTCGGCAAGCGGCTTCACGGGACGATAGCGCTCGATCTCCGGAAGCAGCGCTGCGAAAGAGGTGTGCACAAGCGCAACTGCCACTACCAGTACGCCGAGAACGCGCCGCGGGCGCCGGCTCCATCCCCCCCAGATGAGTCCGAGCACGGCTGCTCCCAGCACACACGCCGGCAGAGGAGCCAGCGCCCGAGCCGGGAACAGCGCGCGCGCCGCATGCAGGAGAAGCCCCGCTGCTGCCAAGAGCGCGATCGAAAGAACCACCAGCACGATTCGAAGAGCCCGCCAAAGGCCCGCGCGCTCTCTCTCCGATTCGAGCACCGAGAACAGATAGGCGACCATAAGCGCAGCGGCCGGATAAAGAGGCAGCACATATTCGCTCTGCTTGGCCTCCGAGAGACTGAAAAACACCAGCCCGAACGCAAACCACACACTCAGCAGAAGAAGCCCCTCGGAGCTCGAAAGCTCCCCCTCTCGCTTCCGACTCGCCGCTGATCGAAAACGCCGGTACGCGACAAAGAGAGCGAGGGGGAGAAAAAACGACCACGGGGCGAACTCCCCCAGAAGCGTCGGCACGTAATACCAGAAAGGACGTCGCGCTCCATGCGTCCCGTGCAGATACCGGCTGACATGCTCTCCGATGAAGAAGGAGGAGAGATACTCTCCGCCATACCGCCACGCCATCACGGCGAACCAGGGAGCCGCAACTCCACAAAAGACCAGGGCGGCCAGCCCCAGATCGCGCCATCTGACTCGATCCAACCGCTGCTGCAGCAGGAGAAAGAGCGCAAGCGTCCCGGCGGGCAGGACGAGGCCCAGCAAGCCTTTGGCGAGCACGCCTGCCCCCATCGCCGCCGCCCCAAGTATCAGGAACGTGCGCTCCTTTGCAGGATGGCGCCATCCCGCGAGGACACACCAGAGAGCCGCTACGACCAGCAGCATCAGAAGCGCATCAATGAGCGAACGCCGCGCTACCATGATGACCTTGGGACTGGTCGCCAGAATGAGCGCCCCCCACAGAGCGACCCGCCGATCGAAGAACATACGCCCCAACCGATAGGTCAGAAGGACCGTCCCCACCACGCAGAGGACGATCACCAGGCGCTCTGCCCATGCGCTCACGCCAAAGAGGCGAAACGAAAGAAGGACAAGCCAGTAGGGGAGAATGGGCTTGTTCAGCTTCTGGGCGAAGTTGAACCGAGGCGTGAGGAAATCCCCGGCTTGCTGCATCTCGCGCGGCCCCTGGACATAAAAGGCCTCGTTGGCATCCCACAGAGCGGGCGTGCCCACATGAATCCCATAGGGGAGAAGGACCAGAAGGAGAACGAGCCCCTCTCGCCCGCAGCGCGAACGTCCCCACATCTCCCGGACACGTTTTCCCTCGGCGCGATCGTCCCCTCCTTGACCGGACACCGGTGAGGATTATAGCATGACCCAATGGCGGGCCGATGGTTCAGGAAATGCAACCGGCCCATCCGAGAGAGCGTACTGAGAGAGACGAAGGTGAGAAGGCCGCCTTCGCGCGGCCAACGCAACAGGCAAGGAGGAAGGCATATGCTCAAAAGAGCATGGATCATCGCGGCGAGCGTGATGGCGCTTGGCCTGATGCCTTCGCTTGATCGCGCACAGGATCGAGCGAGCTTTCAGGTCGGCGACTCCACGCCTGCCTTCGATGTCGTGGATGTGACCGGCCCCAATAAGGGCAAGCAACTCTGCTACGTCTGAAATTACGCCCTCGCTCCTGTCGTCATGGCGTTCATCAAGGACGACAGCGAGGCCTCGGCCAGGTTGGTCGAGGAAATTGACCGGCTCGTCAAGGCCCATAAGGAACAGGGATTGCGCGGTTTTGTGGTCTATATCGCCGGTCCGGAGATCAAGGATCGGCTGGAGCAGTTAGCCGCTCAGCGCAACATCACGATCCCGCTGACCTATTTGCCCAAGGGAGCTGAGGATTCGGCTCTCCAGAAGTATCGGGTGGATCGCACAGCGGCCAATACCGTGATCGTCTACACGCGGAAGAAGGCCGTGCACGTGGCGACCAACGTCACTCCGGCGACCTTCGAGCCCATCGCTCAGGCGGCCCGTGTGATCGTCGCCCGAAACCAGTGACCGCGCCCTCCAGCCAGGGAGCCCCCCTCCCTGGCTGAGAATCGTGAATGAGGAGAGCGAAAAGCCACACGATGCCACTTGGCCTTTCACCGTGCCCGCAATACCCACTGCATCTCCGCCGCTGTCATATTGTGAAGCCACTGCTCACGATGGTTCAGCGGCCATCGCTTAAGGAAGTTGCCCAGCCTGCCACAGAGACTCCCTAACCGTTACCCTTTGCTCTATAGATCGCGACGTGTGGATCTTGCCCTTCTTTCCTGGGCTTGCTCGAGTTGGCTCCGCGCGAAGGCGATGTGAGCGATCAGGCGTAGCGAGGGCTTCTCCAGCAGAAGCAGAGCCATCCTGAACTTGTGCAGAGAGAAGGATCGATCCCACAGCCTCTCCTTGAGATACTCGCTGCCGTGCGATCGCGCGCCCTTCTGGATGGCCCTGGGCTTCTGCGAATACGAAACCGCGGGGGGGACTTCACGCGAACGCAAGATCGCGCGCCGAACTCCTTGAGGCGCTCGCGCGCCCGAGTGATATAATCTCAGCCCAGAGGGAGGGACTGTATGTCACGTCGTGAAGCCGCCGGTCCACCTGCGGAGCCGACGAACGCGCTGAACGTCTCGCGAGGAAGGTGGCGCCTGAGGGAGGCGCGCGCCCCATCGCCAGAAAGTCTTCGCCCGCAGGAGCAGGGCGCGTCGGGACGTTCACGCCCCGATGCCGCCAGCGCTCGGCCTGATCTCTCACGAGGACCTCACGGACTCTGAGGAGGAAAAGCGCGATGCCCGTACCGTTTCGATTTCTTCAGTTCTCCGACGTTCATCTGGATTCCCGTCTGACCGCCTCGCGACTGGCGATGCCTCCGGAGAAGCGCGCCCAACGCATCCGCGAGATCACCGAACTCGCTCTCAAGGCGTGCCGCATGGCTCGGGAACATGACGTCGAAGCTCTCCTCATTCCCGGCGACCTCTGGGACGATGAGACGATCTCGGCCGAGACCGTCGCGCGCCTCATAGACGCTTTCGAGGCGCTCGCTCCCATTCCTGTCTTCATCGCGCCGGGCAACCACGACTTCTGCTCTCCCACCTCCTTCTACAATGACGAGATCGTGCGTATGCGCTGCGGGCGCACCTGGCTGAAGAATGTCATCATCTTTCGATCTCCGGAGTTCACGACCGTGCGCCACCCCACGCGTCAGGATGTCACGATCACCGGACGCGCTTTTCTGCAGAACGTTCCCCTGGAAGAACGGCTGCTCAGGGACCGCATTCCCCGTCCGGAAGCCGCGGTGAGCATTCTTCTGTTTCACGGCTCGTGGATCGAATACGGCGGCCGTGATCGCCTCGCGGAAGACAAACTGTTCACGGCTCCCTTCTCTCGGGAGGAGCTACTGGTGCAAGGGTTTTCGTATGCGGCTCTGGGGCATTACCATCATTACGCCGAGATCGTGGACGATGACGGACGTGTGCGCGCCGCCTATGCCGGCTGCCTTGCCGGCCGCTATCTCTCCGAAGCCGGACCGCATTATGCTCTTTTGGGGGAGATCGGGCCACAGGGACGCGTCACGCTGGAGAAAGTCTCTGTGGACGAACGCCTGATTCACGATGTGGAGGTCTCCATTAGCGGCCTGGCGAGCGCCGAAGCGCTGCGCGAGCGCATCGGACGGAAGCTCGGCGAAAGCGGCGCTCGCCCCCAGGACATCGTCTTTCTTCGCGTCCAAGGGACGCGTCCTCCCGGCCTTCGCATTCGGGATGTCGCCGAGCGATTTCAAGGGCAGTACTTTCATCTGGAGATCGCCGACCTCACGCATCCCGCCTACGAGCTGGACGCCGTAGATCCGCGCACGACGGAAGGCCGCTTCATCCAGGAGATGCGCCGACGCATCGCCGAAGCTCGCGACGCCGCCGAACGCGCCCTTCTGGAACGAGCGTTGTACTATGGCCTGGACGCCCTCTTCCAGGGGAAAGTGGAGCCAGCCGATGCAGACTGACGCGCGCTCGCTTCGGAAGGGCACGCCCGCGGAGGAGCGCGCCCGAAGTCTCCAGGGGAGGCTCAGATGAAGATCGAGCGCCTTCACCTCATCGGATTCGGGAAATGGAGAAACTGCTTCATCGCGTTCGATCCGGAGAAGGCGAATCTCCTCATCGAGGAGAACGAATTCGGCAAAAGCACTATCCTGGCGGCCATCGTAGCCGCCCTCTATGGCTTTCCCCCACGCGAGCGAACGACCGATGATGCCCTCTCGGAGAAAGAGGCTTTTCGACCCGACGACGGCGGCCCCTATCGGGTGACCCTGGAGGTGCGCGTCCCCACTCCGCAGAAGGAATGGGCGCTTTTGCGCATCTGGCGCGATTTCGAGCGCGGTCAGGTGCAGGTTTTCAATCTCTCCGAAGGGGGCAAAGACATCACGGGAGAATTCGTTCGGAGGCGAGGGGAAACGGACGTCGGCGGAGCTCTCTTGAACCTCTCGCGCGAGCAGTTCGTGAACACATGTCTTGTGCGGCAGGGCGCGCTTCAGGAGTTCTCAGATTTGCGCCAGCTCGCCGAGCGGCTTCAACAGATCGCCGATACCGAAGCGGGGCGCCACACGGCGGCCCGAGCCATCCAGGCGTTAGAGCACGCCCTCAGGGAATTCCCCGGCGCGCGCATGGGCAAGGGACCCTTGCAGATCGAAACCGAAATTCGGCGCACCGAGCAGGAGCTGACCAGAATCAGAGACGAGCTGAAGCGCCTGGACGAGGAACGTCATCGGCTCGAACCCGATCTCCTGCGCATCCGGGAATTGGAACAAAGGATCGAACAGGCCCGAAGACGCTACCGCGTGGCTCAATACTTGCGCGAACGCGCCGAGCTGGGTGAGATCGAGCGCGAGCAGAAACGCCAAGAGGAGCTTGAGCAGCGAAAGCGCGCTCTAGATGATGAGCGCGAGAGCCTCTCGCTCTATGAGACGGTATCCGCCGACTGGCTCGACGACATGGAGCGCCATCTGGAGGAATGGAAACAGCTCGCGCGCGATCAGGAGAACATCGCACGCGAGTGGGAGCGCGACCGGAGTCGGCTTGCAGACATTCAGGCGCAGCAGGCTGAGCTTCGGTCTCTGGCCACCTTCACCCAGGAGGATCGGGATGCTCTCTGCGCGCTGGTCAGCCGGTACGAAGAACTCGGGCTCGCGATAAGTCGGACGCGCGAGCACATGCGGGCGGAAGAAGAAGAGCTCGCGCGGCGGGGCATTCGCCGCGAGGAGTTCGAGCAGTTGCGCGCGCGCCTCGGGACGCTCACGCCGGAAGCGCGCCGGTACATTCGCGAAGCTCACGTGCGTGCGCGCGACCTTGAACGCGCGTGCCGCCTGGCCGAAGAGCAGGCGAAAGAGCATCGGGACCTCTGCGACCACATCGCGCGCGAGCGCGAACGCAAACGCCGACAGGCCGACGGCGCCTTCACGCTCGCTCTGCTGGGAGCGGGCCTGGCTCTCGTCGCGCGCTTTCTGGAATCCGACCCGGCGGCGATTCTGCTGGCTCTGCTGGCTCTTCTGGGGCTCAGCCTGGGACTGATCCTCCGCTATACCGCGCGCACTCATCGCGCCTCCGAATGGGAACGCGCCCGCGCCGCAGGTCAGCGCGCTCGCGAGGAACTGGAGCGTGCCCGCGACGCGCACAGGGGCCTGTACGAGGAGATTCGCCCTCTGCTCGACCGCACAGGACATGAGAGCCTGGATGCCCTTCTTGAGGCATGCGACCGCTTCGATCTGCTGGAATATGAGCTGAGCCCCTACCTCTGGCAGCGCGCTCGCCTGCAGGAGCTTGAACGCGAACAGCAGGAGAAACGAGATCGCCTCCGGGAATTCCTGCATCGGGCCGGACGACCCGACACCGAGCCGACACCGGAGGCGCTCGCCGTACTGATCGAAGACCTCGATCGCCTCTTCGAACTGAAACAGCACCAAGAGCGGTACGAGAACGAGATCGCCCGGCGAAGCGCGGAGCTGCAGGACCTGCAGGATCAGCAGAGAGAGCGACGCCAGCAGATCCTTCAGCGTCTCCGAGAGGCGCGCGTGGCAGACCTTCCTGAAGTCGAACTCTCGCCGGAGCAGCTCGAGGAGATCCTCCGCCAGCTTCGGAAGAAATGGGAGCGCCTGCAGGAGGTGCGACGAGAACTTCAGGCGACCGAGCAGGCCCTCAGCAGCCTTCGCTCGTTCGCCGAGCTGGACCAGCGCCGGAGAGACCTGCAGAAGCGCCTCCGTCAGCAGGAAGCCGAAGATCCGGCGCTCGCCTCTCTCTCGCCCGAATGTTCTCCCGAAGCCTATGCCGATGAAGCCACTCGCTGGAGCGCGCAGGAGAGAGAGGCTCAGAAGGAACTGAGCGACCTTCGCGTGCGCATCGCCGCTGCCCTGCATCGCCTCGAAACGGAGAGGCCGAAGCGGCTGGAGCAAGAGCGAGAGCTCAGTCGCCATCTGACGCGCGTCCAAAACTTCAAAGAGGCCGTCGAACGCGCGCGCGACGCCTTCCAGCACATCGCGAGCCAGATCCACGGGGAATGGAGCGAAGCCCTCACGCACCTTTCGCAAAAGCTACTGGCCGAACTCAACACCGACTATGAGGCGCTCCGCTTCGATCCCACCCTCCGCGTCCGCGTCTCCCTCAAGGGCGAGGGGAAGGTTCTGCAACCCAATCAAATGCGCTCTCAGCTCTCCTTCGGAGTGCGCGAACAATTGAACCTCATCCTCCGCGTGGTCGTCAGCCGGTACCTCTCGCGCGATCGCCTGCTGCCCCTGATCCTCGACGAACCCTTCGCCCATTCCGATGACGAGCGCTTCTCCCGACTCATGCACCTTCTGATCGAGGACCTCGCCCGCGAGCATCAGGTGATCATCGCAAGCTGTCACCACCAGCGCCACCAGTGGCTCCGCACCCAGAATCCCACCCTCTTCGCCGAGCGCGTCCACTTGTGCCGGGTGACTCCGTCCTTGCTCCCGACGGGTTCCTGAATCCCCGACGATTTCCAAATTTTCGGAAGATTTTTCCAAAAATCTGGAAGATCTGTCGAGCCGATGTTTTTCTAAGTGTTTTTCTAAGAATCGCAACGGTGCGAAGGAAGGCGCGGCACGATATTTGCTTGTTTTAAAAACCGACAGAGCAGTGTGAAAAACTCAAACTGAGGGGGGCTGGCTATGTGGAAACAGATTTCGAGGGTTTCACTTCTGCTTCTGATCCTAGGGCTTTTCCCCACCACCTTCGGGCAGGCGAACACGGGGCGGCTGGATGGGACGGTTCAAGATCCCACGGGCGCCTATCTGCCGGGGGTGAAGGTCGAAGTGGTCAACACAGGCACCAATGCCAAGTGGACCACGCAGACCGATTCTCAGGGAGTGTTCATCTTCCCGGTCCTTCCGGTCGGGACGTATACATTGACTGTTGAAGCCCCGGGTTTCAAGAAGTTCGTGCGCGAGAACATCCGCGTGGATGTGGCTGTGTATGCCTCGGTGAATGTTAAGCTCGAGGTCGGCGGGGTCGTGGAAGAAGTCACGGTGACCTCGACCGGAGAGGAAGTGATCAGCAAGAGCACTCAGGAGCTGACGACGGTCATCAGTCGGCGGCCGATCCTCGACATGCCGCTTGTCGCGCGCAATCCGATCACGCTGGCGACTCTGGCAGCGGGCGTCACCACATCGGGAGGGGAGCGCGCTTCGCGCATCAACGGCCTGCGGCAATCGGTCATCAACATCACGCAGGATGGGATCAACGTGCAGGACAACTTCCTTCGTTCGGGTGACGGGTTCTTCATCATCTCCTCCCCGACGGTGGAGAACGTCGAGCAGTTCAGCATCACGACGAGCACGGCCGATGCCTCAGCGACAGGAAGCGGGGCCGTCTTCATCCGCCTGGTGACTCCCAGCGGGAGCAACGAGTTCCACGGGAGCATCTTCGAGTTCCACCGGAATACAGTCCTCAATGCCAACTCGTTCTTCAATAACCTGACGGGCACACCTCGCGAGAAGCTCATTCGTAATCAGTTTGGCGGACGGGCGAGCTTTCCCATCGTGAAGAACAAGATCTTCATGTTCACTGCGCTCGACGTCACGACAGCGGCGAGCGAAGTCACCCGGAATCGAACCGTGCTCACGGCGGAAGCGCGACAGGGGATCTTCCGATACCGGGACACGACCGGACAGATCCGGACAGTTGACCTCTTCCAAGCAGGTGGCATTGGTCCGGACCCCTTCATCATGCGGCTGATTAACGAGCGGTATCCTCTGCCGAACAACTTCCAGATCGGCGATGGCCTGGTCACGGGGGGATTCCGCTGGAACGTCCCGACGTTCAGCCGCGTCATTCGGCCGAGCTGGCGCGTGGACTGGCGGATCAATAACACGCACACGGCGGAGGCGATCTATCACCTGGCGCGCTTCGACACGGACAACGATACGCTCAATGGCTTCGAACCGATGTTCCCGGGTATGAAGGGAGGATTTCAGGACTCGTGGCGCTCGACGGGCTCGTTCGCTGTCCGTTCGACCTTCGGCCCGAACAAGGTGAATGAGGCGCGATTTGGCTTCCAGCGAGCGCCAGTCATCTTCGGTCGGGAATTCGATGCCTTCGAGCTGGCAGGGAAATTCTACTGGCTCGACTTCCCCACGATCACCGATCCCCATCTGATCGGCATCACAAGCGGGCGCAACACGTCCAATTTCCAGTGGCTCGACAACTTCGCCTGGATTCGGGGCCGGCATACGCTCCGCTTTGGCGGCGACTTCCGCTCCATTGTGGGGAATCAAACGGCGAACACCACGGGAACGGTCCCGACGCTCGCCATCGGCGTGAGCACGGCCAATCCCTCTCCTCTGCCGACAGCGGCCTTCCCGTCCAGCACGGCGGCGACGCGCTCTCTGGCGCAGAACATCTATGCGATCCTCATCGGCCAGATCGCATCGGTCTCGCAGACGTTCAACGTGAAGGATCCCCAATCGGGATTCGTCGAAGGCGAGTTCTTCCGCAATCAGATCCGGCAGCGCTACTGGGGCTTCTACTTCTCCGACTCCTGGCGGGCCCGACCGAATCTGACGCTCAACTATGGGATTCGGTACGAATACATGACCGTGCCGGATCAGTTGAATCGCCTGGCGCTACAGCCGGTGGGCGGCGAAGCGGCCTACTTCGGCATCTCCGGAAAAGGAAACCTCTTCCGTCCCGGCGTGATGACGGGCTCTCCGGTAATGCTCGATCTAGCCGGCTCCTCCAACGGGCGGAAGTTCTTCAACGAAGACTTGAACAACTTCGCCCCGAGCTTCGGCCTGGCGTGGTCGCCGGAGAATCGGAACTGGTTCACGCGCATCTTCTTCGGCGGACCGGGCAAGGGGGTCATCCGAGGGGGGTATTCGATCGCCTACTCGCTCGAGAGCGTGAGTGTGATCACCAACGCGTTGGGCAGTAACGCCGGATTCACCAAGACGATTGCGCTCACGACTGCCGCGCAGGGGATCCAAGGCGGAGCCACCTTCACATCGCTTCGCAACGGATGGCCCAAACCGGCCGTCCCGGCTTTCCGGGTTCCGATCCCTCAACTGGATAACTTCCGCGAGAACCGAGGGAGCGGGATCTTCGGCTTCGCCGAGAACCTCCGCACGCCCTACGTGCAGACCTGGTCGTTCGGCATCGCGCGGGAGCTGACGCCTAATCTCGCTCTGGAGATCAGCTACGTGGGCAATCGAGGGGTGAAGCTCTGGCGCGGCATTGACCTGAATGAGGTAAACATCTTCGAGAACAGCTTCCTGCAAGAGTTCCTGAACGCTCAGCGGAACCTTGCGATCAGCCGGGCTCAGGGTCGCGGCGCGCGATTCGACAATCAGGGACTGCCCGGACAAGTCCCTCTGCCCATCTTTGAGACGCTGTTTGCCGGGCTGCCGCTCTCTTCGGGCTTCGGGAACACGACGTTCGTCCTGCGGCTGGATCAGAACGAGGCGGGAGAGCTGGCCAGCCAGCTCTTCCTGAATTTCCTCAACGCGCTGACGGGTCCGCGCGGGAATCTCCCGATCAACTTCTTCGTCGTGAATCCGGAGACGCTCTTCTCGGATCTCATCACCAATGGCTCCTCCTCCAACTACCACTCGCTGCAGGTGGAAGTACGGCGGCGCTTCTCCTCGGGACTGCAGTTCAACGCGAACTACACCTTCGGCAAAGCGCTCACGGACTTCGGAGGATCGGCGAGCAACTTCGCAGCGTTCATCACCCTGCGCAATCCGCGCTACGAATACGGGCGCGCGAGCTTCGATACGCGGCATCGGTTCAATGCTTACTTCATCTACGAGCTCCCTGTCGGTCCGGGCAAGCGCTTCCTGAACACCAACGGTTGGGCAGGAAAGGTGCTCGGGGGCTGGCAGATGAGCGGGATCTTCATCGCGTACACGGGACAGCCGCTCTCGATCGTATCGGGCCGCGGGACGATCAACCGCGTAGGACGCTCGGGCAACAACACGGTGGATCTGATCGGAATGACAGTCGAGGACCTGAAGAAGCTTGTGAAAGTGCGCAAAGAGGGCTCCGGAGTCTTCTACTTCGATCCATCGCTGATCGGTCCCGATGGGCGAGCCGCGACGAGCCTCTTCGCCAATCCGCAGCCGGGTCGGCTGGGATCGCTCGGATTCGGCGTTCTGAGCACGCCGGGATACTGGCGCTTCGACTTCAACCTCCTCAAGCGCGTGCGCATCACCGAGGACGTGAACTTCGAGTTCCGAGCCGAATTCTTCAACCTCTTTAACGCGGTGAGCTTCGGAGCTCCGACGACCAATATCAACAGTACGACCTTCGGGCGCATCAGCGGGCATAACGGAGCCTACGATCCTCGGATCGTGCAGTTTGGGGCGCGCATCAACTGGTGACGCGTGTCTCCTCTGACCCCTGGGGGCGGACTGTCTCCGCCTCCAGGGGTTTTTGCTCCGACGCTTGACGCCCGCCAAGCTCGCCCACTATGATATATCCTCCGAAACGGGTGGGGATGTGGCGGAATCTGGCAGACGCGCAGCGCTCAGGACGCTGTGGACGCAAGTCCGTGGAGGTTCGAGTCCTCTCATCCCCACCACTTCTTTTTGGCTGAACGTGGCGCCCGCTTTTTTCCATACGGGACCCTGAGAGCGGAACGTCGCGAGAAGACTCCTTACGTTACCTAAGCCCTGAGGCGGCCTTCGGCGCCCGAGACTTCATGTCCCCACGCGGTAATCCACAGCGACAATGCTCTCGCACAGAGCACGTCCGCGCTCGGCGACCACAACATGCTCGGGATGCTCGGCATATCGGCGCAGGGCTTCTTCATCGGGGAACGTGGAGACCAGAGCCAGATGGTATGACCGGGGAGCCCGCGTGATGTCCTCGCCGACTTCGAAGGTCTGAATTTCGGCGATTCGGTGCGGCAGCTCTCTCAAAGCCGAGATGAACGCTTCACGTTCCGAATCGGGAACATCGGGCCGGAATTTGAACAATACGACGTGCCGAATCATCGTTCCTCCTGTCCCCAGCTCTTATATCACACGATCCGAAGAAGGAGCAAATGCGAGCGTCTCGGGGGACTCTTCTCGGGAGCCGGAAGGATCGAATACAATAAGGCGTTATGGTTTCTTCAGTCATGGCCATAGACGTTGCGTTCCTTCTCCCCGAGGAGGCACGCGCTCGCGCCTGCGCGGTGAACGCCCGTCTTTGGGAGCGAAGCCGCGCGGGATTTCGCTTCGATGAGACGCACCTGCCGCATATAACGCTTGTTCAACAATTCGTCCGAAGGGAGCGTCTTCCTGACGTGTTCGCCATTGTGGAATCCGTCGCGGGCGAATTCTCTCCGATCGTTCTCACCGTCTCGGGGATCGAAACTCGAGGCGAGACGGTTCAGTTCGTCATCGCTCCCCACCCGGAGTTGCAACGCGTGCATGAACGTCTCATGGAGGCGCTCGCCCCTCTGGATGAGGGCGAGGGAGATGAAGAAGCGTTCGCCGATGGGGATGAACCTCCGCGCCCGCGAGATCTTCAGTGGGTCCAGAACTATCGGTCGCAGGCGAGCTTCGCACGATACTCCCCACACATCACGCTCGGCAAAGGGGAAGCGCCCGAGCCCTGCGATCCCTTCTCCTTCACGGTGCGTCGCCTTGCTGTGTGCCAACTCGGGCGCTTCTGCACATGCCGCGTGATCCTGAAGGAGTGGACGCTGAGTCCCAAGGCGCCTTTCGGAGGAGGACAAAGAGGATGACAGGTCGCTCTTTGCTTCTTGTGCTTGCGTCGCTCATGGGGGCGATTGCGATCTCACGGGGACATGTCGAGCACCAGTCCCGGAATCAGACGGAGACGTCGGATCGAATCGCCTTTGAAGTGAGCGCAGACCGATTGGAATATGCGTACAATCTCATGCCACCGATTCCCCCTGTGATCCCAGGCCCCCAGGTGCGAGCTTGGATTCGACTTTCGAACGAATCGGCTGAAGAGTTACGACTCGATTTCTCCAGCTCGCAACGCTTCGATTTCCTGCTGGAGGATGAGAGAGGGCGGGTTGTCTTCCGCTGGTCCGAAGGAAAGGTCTTCGTGCCGGCGCTCGGTCAGGAGGTTGTGAGGTCTGGAGAGTCGCTCTCGTACGAGGTCACTTTCTCGCTGCCTGACTCTGCGCGCGGGATTCTCCCGACCGGACGCTACACGCTGAAAGGGCTTCTCGTCTCCGAGACGCCCTTCTCCGGCTCGCTCCCGGTGAGAATCGTTCACGCGCACTAGACATTCCCTATGTCTTGCCCCCTTTGAGGACTCTTTGAAGAAGGGTGTCGTTCCACAAATGGGCTTGCGCCCCGGGCTATTCTCCTTCGTCCACACGGGTGAGCTTTCTGCGCAAAGGGGGCTCTTCGCGCCTTCTGCTTGAACGACACATTCAGGGGCGCTGGTGGTATAATCGAAAAGCTGTATGACGAATCGCGACGTCGCAGAGATCCTGCGCCAGATTGCGTTCCTTCTGGAAATGGAAGGCGTCGAGTTCAAACCGCGCGCCTACGAGAAGGCGGCTTATGCTGTTGAAGCTCTGGAAGAGCCGATCGAGGAGCTGTATGCGCGTGGCGGGATGAAGGCGCTCGAAGAGATCCCCGGCGTCGGCAAGAGCATCGCGCAGAAGATCGAAGAGCTTCTGCGGACTGGCCGGATGTCCTACTACGAGGAGCTGCGGCGGAAATATCCCATTGATCTGGCCTCGCTCATGGGGATCGAAGGAGTGGGACCGAAAACTATTCGGGCGCTCTACGAGGCGCTGGGCATCACGACGCTCGAGCAACTGGAGGAGGCGGCGCGTCAGGGGCGCATTCGGCAACTCCCGCGCTTTGGGGAGAAGACGGAAGCCGCAATCCTGAAAGGGATCGAGTTCTTACGACGACACACGGGCCGGTTCCTGCTGGGCGAGATCCTGCCTCTTATGGAGGACGTCTGCGCGCGACTGGCGGCGCTTCCGGAGGTCGAGCGCGTGGAGATCGCGGGCTCCGTGCGGCGTCGGAAGGAAACGGTCGGCGATGCGGATCTGCTGGTCATTTCGCGGCGGCCCGAGCCGGTCATGCAGTTCTTCGTCTCTTTGCCGGAGGTCGAGCACGTTCAGGAGAGAGGGGAGACGCGCAGCCGCGTGAAGTTCCGAAACGGTCTGGATGTGGACCTGCGCGTCGTCCCTCGGGAGAGCTTCGGAGCGGCCCTTCAATACTTCACCGGCAGCAAAGAACACAACATCGCGCTGCGACGGATCGCCGAGAAGATGGGGTTGAAGCTCAACGAATACGGGCTCTTTCGCGGAGAGCGGCGGATCGCCGGGCGCACCGAGGAGGAGATTTACGATGCGCTCGGTCTCAGCTACATCCCGCCCGAGCTGCGCGAAGATCGCGGCGAGATCGAAGCGGCGCGCCAGGGGCGACTGCCGCGCCTCATCGAATACGGGGACGTGCGCGGCGATCTGCAAGTGCAAACCAACTGGACCGACGGCGCCAATTCGATCGAAGAGATGGCGCGCGAAGCCGAGCGGATGGGCCTGCAGTACATCGCCATCACCGATCACACGCGAAGCCTGGCCATGACGCGCGGCTCGGACGAGGCGAAGCTGCTTCAACAAATCCAGGAAATCCGGCGCCTGAATCGAAAGTTCAAGAAGATTCGCCTGCTGGCGGGAGCGGAGGTCAACATCCGCAAGGATGGGACACTGGACATCCGCGACGATGTGCTCGCGCAACTGGATGTGGTCGGCATCGCCGTGCACTCGCATTTCACGATGTCGCGCCGGGAGATGACCGAGCGGATCGTGCGCGCCATGCGTCATCCCTGCGCCGACATCCTCTTTCACCCGACCGGGCGCATCCTTCTCAAGCGCGAGCCCTACGACGTGGACCTCGAGGAGATCTTCCGCGTCGCTCGGGAGATGGGGACGATCCTGGAGATTGACGCCTACCCGGAACGGCTCGATCTCAAAGACGAGCATATTCGCAAGGCGATCGAGGCCGGAGTGAAGCTCGTCATTGATTCCGATGCGCATCATGTGAGCCATTTCCGCGTCCTCAGCTACGGCATCGCCCAGGCGCGGCGCGGCTGGGCGCGACGCGAGGACATTCTGAACACGCTTCCATGCGAGGAGTTCCTCGCCTACGTGAGGGAGAAGCGGAAAGCGCGTCGCCGCCTCGTCTGAATCGGCTCGTGCCCGGATGATGTCGCGCAAAGCCTCAGGGAGCAGTTTCCGACGACGGATCGCAGGGATCGCGGGACTTCTCTTTGTGCTCGGAGGATGGCCCGCGGCGCGACCGCAGACAGCGCCCCCCTCTCTGGAAGAGCGCGGGCAGTTCAGCCGGTGGTCCGGCGATGTGCCCTCGGCGATTCGCGTCGTGAGCTACAACGTGTACTTGGGCAAAAAGCTCGAACGCGTACGGGAGGCTTTTCGCACGCATCCTGATCTGGCGCGCGCGGATGTGATCGCCCTTCAGGAGGTGGTGCGGGATCGCCATCAAAGTCAGGCGCGCCTTCTGGCCCAGGAACTGGCGTACAACTACGTCTATGCTCCCGGCAGGAGAAAGGGAGATCGGGAGGTCGGTCTGGCCCTGCTCAGCCGATATCCTCTCGCGGAGATCGAGAGTCTCGTGATCCCGCACGAGCGTCGCGCCGATGACCTGCCCCGCATTGCGCTCGGAGCGACCCTGCAGATCGGCCCGGTGACGATCCGCGTGTACACCGTACACATCCAGGCTCTTGTGCCTCGCGAGCTGAAGGTCCGACAGCTGGAGGCGGTCCTTCAAAGCGCACGGCGACATCCGGCGAGCTATCGCATCATCGCGGGCGACTTCAACACGCTCACGCGAGGAGATCGCCGACGCCTGGATGAGGTGTTACGACGAGCGGGATTTGAGCCGGCGCTTCCCGGATCTTCGTGGACGTATCAGCGATTCCTCATCCGCATGACTCTGGATTGGATCTACGTCCAAAACCTGCGCGTGCTCGGCCACGGAGTCGTTCGGGAAGTCACAGCTTCCGATCACCGTCCGATCTGGGCGGATGTGGCCGTGCCGACAGAACCCCTCGCGCGCGCGACTCTCAGAAGGCGCTTTCACGAGGCGCCCGTTCGCCGAACGCCTGCTCGATGAGGTCGCAGAGGATGTGGCCGATCAGAATATGCACCTCCTGAATGCGCGGCGTCTCCGCACTGGGGACGATGAGGGGCACGTCCACGAGCTGCCCGACAGGACCTCCATCGCGTCCGAGCAGTCCGATCGTGCGCAGGCCAAGACGTCGGGCGGTCTCCACCGCGCGCACGACGTTCGGCGAACGCCCGCTGGTGCTGATGGCCACGGCGACGTCGCCCGCGTGACCGAGCGCTTCGATCTGCCGGCTGAAGACTTCCTCGAACGTCGTGTCGTTGGCGATCGAGGTGAGAATCGAAGTATCCGTCGTGAGCGCCAGAGCAGCGAGTGCCGGACGCTCGCGACCATAGCGATTGACCAGCTCGGCGGCCAGATGCTGCGCATCGGCAGCGCTGCCCCCATTTCCGAAAAAGAGGATCTTCCGCCCCTCGGCGAGCGCCGCGATCATCAACTCGGCCGCACGGGCGACCGCCTCGGCCTGCTCTTCGAAGAAACGACGCTTCACGGCGAGAGACTCCTGGGCCAGCTCCCGAATGCGTTCGGTCGGCTTCATAGGACTCCTTTCACCGAAAGATCTCGCGCCAGGTGTTGACGCCTCCCCAGCTCAGCCGCGCGCCCGCTCGGAAATTGAGTTTGGGCGCCGGGAAGCCGAAAACTTCCGTGTACCGCTGATTGAGCACGTTCTCGACGACGCTCACCAGCGTCAGGCGTTCATGAACCCGATACTGCACGCTCACATCCAGTTTCTGATAGCCCGGATTCAGATTGCGATTGGGCAGGAGCATCGAAGGGCCGAAGAAGGGGTCTGAGAGGAACGTGCTCGTATCGCGGCGGCTGACGAAGGATCCCGCCAGAACAGCACTCCAGCGAGAACGCGCCCAGGTGAGGATCACGCTGCCGGTGTGCGGCGCTCGCTGAAACGGGCGCGCGCCGCGCAGCGGAGCGAACGCGCCGATAGGAATCCCGGGGAAAGCCGGATTGATCGAAGGGCGCAGCGCATCGCTGGAGAAAGAGCGCACAACCCGCGCATCCAGATACGTGTAGCTTCCGCGCACCGTCACACCGCCTCCGAGATCGGCCAGCAACTCCACCTCAACCCCTCGGGCGCGAAAGGTTTGCGCGTTCACATTGGCTCCGAAAGGCGTCGCCTGCGCGACCTCCTGCGGAATGCCCAACTGCAGGAGCGCCGAACGGGAGACGAACTCGATCACATCGCGAAACCGATTGTGGAAGTAGGTGAGCGAGAGGCGCGCGCGATTCCGCCCGAAATTCTGATCCAGACCGACGTCGAAATTCCGATTCCGCTCCGGCCCAATGGGTGCTACCCGAAACCGCGTGATCAGCTCCTGGCCCGAAGGCCCCAGTCCCCGAAGCAGGGCGAAGAGCGAGGAGTTTTCCTGGAAGATATTCGGCTCCTTGATGCCGGTGCCGAAGTAGAATCGCCATTTCGTCTCGTTCCACCAGCGCGAGGTCTCCCCGCGCCGAAGCAGCAGAGCCAGCGAGACGCGCGGATTGGCTTCGAGTCCGAACACGGCGTTATCCTCCAGGCCCACACCGGCTGTCACAAACAGGCGAGCGGCCAGATTATACTGCCCCTGCGCGAAATAGCTGAAGTTGTTTCGGGAGACGCGCCTCTGGCCCGAGAAGCCCCGCTCGTTCTCGTACTGAAAGCCGAATGTGCCCACGAAGGCTTCGCCCGCGCGCCAATCCGATTGCGCGCGCAGCGCCTGCCGCACCGTGTCGGTCACGAACGTCTGCGGATACGTTCCGCCGAAATCCAGGATCGCGCGCCCGCTCACGCGGAATCCGTTCCCGCCGATGATGGTCACCGGGGCCCCCAGATACACGGGGCCGAAACCGAACGGATCGAAGGGCTCGCCCGTCGGCGCGGGATTGGTGAACTGACTCCACGAATGCACCGAAGAGAACCGAATCTGATTCTGCCATCGAGGCGTCGCGCGCCGTCCGCTCAGGCTCACATAGGTCTCGCGCCCGCGCGTGGCCGAATCATCGGGGATGCCATAGAAGTCGAGCGCGTTCGGAGTGCCGAGCGCCCTCACCGTATGGCGCAGGACCAGTCGGATCTCCGACGTGACGCTCGGCTGCCATCCGAAGTTCCCGACATACGTCCCGTCGTGATACGTGTGATTGGGCAGGTGATTGTCCGTGTCGAAGCGGCTGAAACTCGAGGCGTAATCGAACGTGCGCGCGGCTCCGCGCAGAGAAGCCTGCTGCCACAGGGTGCGATAGCTCCCCCCTTCGACGCGATAGCCGAACAGGGGGATGCGCGCGTGCTCGCGCCCTCTTTGCGTGAAGAGCTGAATGACGCCGCTTGCGGCATCCGATCCGTAGAGGATGCTGTTGGGATTGCGCATGACTTCGACGCGCTCAACGCCCACATCCACGAGGGTCGAGAAGTCGAAGAAGCCGCCGATCTGATTGATCGGCGCTCCGTCCAGCAGGACTTTGGTGAAGCTGCTGTTGCCCCCGCGCAGGAAGAGGCTGGTCTGCCCTCCGCGCCCCCCCGTTTGCGCGATGTGCGCGCCGGGAATGAGCCGGAGAAGCTCCAGGACATGCCCCTTCGCCTGGTGCTGAAAATCCTCCTCGCTCAGAGAGGCGACCGATGCCCCAAGTTGCGCCTGCGGGACCTCGGTCGCTGTCGCCGTCACGACGATCTCCTCCCGAAGCGGCCCGATCGCCAGCACGACATCCAGGACGCGCACGGCTCCGGCCGTCAGAAAGAGGTTCGAGACCATCCGCGGGGCGAACCCTTCTCGCTCCACGCGAAGGCCGTAGAGGCCGCTCGCCAATCCGGCGAATCGGTATCGCCCGGCTTCATCGGAACGGGCGCGCGCGACGGGCCGCCCTTCTCGAAAGAGCGTCAGAGAAGCTCCCGGGACGACAGCTCCATGAGGATCGGTGATCCGCCCTTCCAAAACCCCTTCCCCTTGCGAGGCCGCGCGCGCGAAGAAGCTCCCCGCCGTGTCCGAAGCGAAAAGAGAGAGTCCTCCCGTGATGCCCAGAAGAGTCCCGATGAAGGTCAGAAGCACACGCACCAGCACGTTTCGGTTCATCCTCATCCCCTCCTCTGCGATGAGATCATCTCTTGGGCGGATTGGCCGGAGACGGTGATGCGCGGCAATCCGCTCATGGGATTGCGATCCACGAGGAAATCCGCCTCGAACGCCGCGCGCAGAATCTCCTCCCGCAGCGCGGCTTCGGGCGGACCCAGGGCGATCGGACGTCCCGCCCGGAGCACCAGGACGCGATCGGCGAATTCGGCAACCAGATTCAGCTCATGCGCGACGAAGACCGTGACCAGAGCACGCTCCCGAGTGAGCTGCCGCAGCAGCGCGAGCATCTCGACCTGAAAGCGAAGATCGAGATTGGCTGTCGGCTCATCTAGAAGGAGCACGCGCGGCTCAGCCGCGAGCGCGCGGGCCAGAACGACGCGCTGCCGTTCGCCTCCGGACAGCTCGCCGATCCATCGATCCGTGAACTGTCGCGTGCGCGTCAGATCCAGGGCCCAGAAGGCGATGCGCAGATCCTCCTCGCTCTCAAATCCGAACCCGCGCCCGTAGGGGAAGCGCGCCTGCAGCACATATTCGAGCACAGTCATGGGGAAACCGATCTTCGGATCCTGCATGACATACCCGAACTGCTGCGCCAGCTCGCGAGCCGAGAACTCGGCGAGCGATCGCCCTTGCCATCGCACCTCACCCCGCTGCGGGCGCATGAGCCCGCGCAGAAGGCACAGAAGCGTCGTCTTCCCCGATCCGTTGGGTCCGACAAGCGCGAGGATCTCTCCCGGCGAGACGCTCAATGTGACGCCCTGAAGCACAGGGGTCCGATCATAGGCGAACACAAGATCACACGCCTGAAGCATCGCTCACACCCTCCGCAGAAGCAGAAGGAAAAGCGGCGCGCCCAGAAGCGCCGTCACCGCTCCCACGGGCAGCTCGCGCGGAGCCAGCACCGTTCGCGCCAGCGCATCGGCCAGCATCAGAGTGATCGCCCCCAGAAGCGCCGCGGCCGGGATCACCAGACGATGATCGCTTCCCCAGAGTCGGCGCACCAGATGCGGTATGAGGAGCCCGACAAAACCGATCGCCCCGGAGACCGAGACGACCGCAGCCGTCAGCACAGAGGCCAGCAGGTAGATCGTCCTCTTGACCCGCTCCACATCCACGCCGAAGATGCGCGCGTCTTCCTCTCCGACTAAAAGCAGATTCAGCTCGCGCGCGTGCGCATACGCCCACCCGATCGCTCCCCCGACAAGCCCTCCCACGAAGGGGAGAAGGCCATCCCCCCCTCCTCCGAGATCGCCCATCATCCAGAAGACAAGCCCGCGCAACTGAGGATCGGGAACAAGAGCGAGCACCAGCGCGATGGCCGACCACAAGAGTGTCGCCAGGATCACTCCGGCCAGAATGAGGCGCTCGATGGACATCCCCGCCCGGCTGCGACTCAGCGTATACACGATCGCGGCTGTCACCGCAGCGCCCAGAAAGGCCAGGAGAGGACGCACAAGCGGCTCCGCCGCAAAACCCAGGAGCGCCAGGATCGCTCCCAGAGCCGCTCCTCCGGAGAGGCCCAGCACGTACGGCTCGGCCAGGGGATTTCGCAGAAGCGCCTGAAGCAGAACACCAGCGACCGAGAGCGCCGCTCCCGTCACCAATCCGAGCATCACGCGCGGAGCCCGAATCCGCCACACGAGCACATCGAGGATGGGGTCTTCCGCAGCGCGCCCCCACAGATGCCCCCAGAGGACGCGACCGAGAGCCTCATGCGGAATCGGCTCACTCCCCAGATGCAGCGCAACCAGCGTGACACCTAGCAGCAGCACAAGCAGAGGCGCCAGGATGAGACCGACCTTTCTCGGCGTGGCCGGTCCGCGCTCAAAGAGCCGCCGCAGGAGGACGGAGAAAGTTCCTCTCCGGACTCCATGCCCGTGAGGATACAGGCCCGCTGCTTCGCGATCCTCCGAAAGACCCGCCCGATTCGAACCGCTCATCGAAAGGCCTCCGGGTGAAGAACACGCGCCAGCTCCTCCAGCCCTTCAAAGAGTCGCGGGCCGGGACGCAAGAGCACATCCCCGTGGATAGCATAGACACGCCCCTGACGAAGGGCCGGCGTCTGCTGAAGCTCGGGCCAGCGCATGTCGGCGAGCCGCTCGGTAAAGCGCGCGCGCCCGGGCAGGATGATCACCTCCGGAGCCCGAACGAGAACCGTCTCCAGGCTATAGGGCGCCCACGGATGCTCCGCATCCGCCGTGATGGATTCCCCCCCAGCCTGCTCGATGAGATCGGTCAGGAAGGCGCCGCGCCCGGGAACAATCAGCGGATGGCGCTGAATGACCAGCAGAACGCGCGGACGCGGTCGTCGGGCAACTTTCTCCCGCACGCGCTCAAGCCGCGCGCGCAGCGTGCGCACAAGGCGTTCTGCCTCCGCCTGATGCCCCGTGATCTCCCCCAAATGTCGAAGCGAACCCAGTACATCCTCGACCCGGCGGACATCCACGACGTAGAGGGGAATGCCCAGAGCATCGAGCCGACGCGCAAACCGCTCCAGTTGCGTCGCCGTCGAGACCACCACGAGATCCGGACGCAAGGCCAGGACGCGCTCCAAACTGGGCGTCAGCACATCCCCCACTTTCTCCTTGGCGCGCGCCTGGTCCGGATAATCGCAGTAGCTCGTCACGCCGACCACACGGTCGCCCAGCCCCAGCGCAAAGAGCATCTCCGTGACACTGGGAGCCAGCGAAATGAGGCGCTGAGGATTTCGCGGGATCGCCACGCGCCGACCGATCTCATCGGTGACGATCTGTTGCTCGCCCCAGCGGGAGGCCTTCTCGCGCGGAAGGAGAGGCGAACAAGCCTCAAGGGAGAAAAGCAAAAGGGGGAAAACCAGAAGGACTCGCGTCGGTTTTGGCATCCCAGCGTCACCTCGCGCCAGTTTCTGCCACACGCGAGCGGGCAGGTCTCCTGACTGAGTCCCTGGCTCACCCGAGGCGATGCGCGCCCCTGAGAGAGCAGGTCAGCGCCTTCCCAGTCGTCTCCGACCAGTGGCCTGAGTGCTGACCATGCGGGACATCACAGTGGCGAGGGCCGTGCCGGATTCTCACCGGACTTCCCTATTCTCCCGAAGGACCCTCATGCCCGCAGGCCCTTCGGGCACCCGCCGCGCTGTGAAAGAGCTGCAAGGCTCAAAGAGTAGCGCCCCAAGGCATGTGTGTCAAGCCGAAATCCCGTTTGAGACCAAACCTCATTTCTCAAAGAGCCTGCCGCAGCAGGCGGCAGAAAATAGCCTGGGGTGAAGCGCCAGCGGAACCCCAGGAAACGAGGTCCCCAATTATCCCCGAGCCCGCGCCAGCGGG